>CAVXOH010000005.1:0-540066 GCA_963763295.1 uncultured Alphaproteobacteria bacterium | reverse complement strand
CGCGCGTGTTCAAACCACCCGAGGCGTGAGGAAATTGCGGGTGGCGGCCAACGCCACACCGCGCCTTGTGAACACCGACCGGATCGTTGCCCAAAACGGCGTCCTGACGCATGAATGTTGTAAAATCAATATGTTACGCCTCAGAGACTGTTCGACCCCAGTCCCCATTCCTCCGCCGCCCACCCCCTCAGTTCGTCTCTGTTCGGCCGGAGGGCAGCAACGCCCGGGAGCGATACCTTTTCGGCCGCTTCCAAATTCGGGCAGCCTCTGATGGCGCCGATCGCCGGCCGTTCCGACCACACCAGTGCCGAAGTCTCCGCCAGCGTGATGCGAGGTTGAGTTTCGCCGGGAACAGGGAGTTTTCGCTGCCGTGCCACTGCATCCGCAGCGGCAGGACCAGGCGAAGCCGGGACGGATCGTGACCTTCCGATGCGAGCATCTCACCAACATTGAGGCGGCTGCACATGCCTTGGCCGAGTGGGCCGGCAGCAGGAGCTCGATCGAGGTTGCCAGGATCTCGACCCGGCTCGGCAGATCGAGCGGGGCGGTGACCGTCTCCATGCCCAGCCAGTGCGATGTCAGATCATCGTCCCAATACTTCTCTAGAGCGTCCACAAGGTGCCGGGTTAAAGACCTCGTCTATGTAGACGCGAATCAACGTCTCGTGCCGGTCTGCCGCCATGCTCCTTGTTTCCTCGGCCAATGCGGTTCCCGACCTCAAGCAGAGTGCGCTCCGGGCCTAAAACCCCCTGAGAGCAAGCCTGGAGATGCGAGGGGATCTCGTCCTTTCCGAAATGTTTGAGGGCACGTGGCGATGCCTCGCGCAGCCGCTCATTGCCCTTCCTAGCCCGCCTGAGCGCTGCCGCGTCATGGGGTCGCACATCTTCACGCCACGGCTCCTGGCACGCTGGGTCCAACGAAGGGGAGTGAACCGCGCCGGGTTTCCCGAAGGCTCCAACGTCTGAGAAACTGGAGCCATGGAGCGAAGAGAACAGTGAAGCCCTTTCCGGCCGAGCTGCGCGAGCGCGTGGTGCTGATGGTTCGGGAGCAGGCCGGGGAGCACGCGTCGGAAGGGGCGGCGATGCGCTCGGTCGCTTATGAGGCCCAAACGTGCTATTCTGAAGTAAGCAAGTTCATAACCGGAGTGCATCCGATGAGCATGCAAATCTGTTGGGCCGTGGCATTGGCTGGTTTGGCTTGGCTCCCGACGACCGTATACGGCCAAGGTAGCGACGAAGAATCCAGACAAGCAACTACCACCCGCACCTACTACGGCGAGATGCAGATCGGAGGGCCGTTGGCGTTTCGCCTTAAGCGCGTTCCGCGTGGCGATGTCGCAAGCCATGCCTGCTTGCAAGGCAGCTACACTCACGTGTACCGGGGTGCTGGCTGGAGTGGCCAAGAAGTCTGGCTGTGCTGCATCCCAGTCGAAGATGTTCTGAGCGATGCTTTCCAGTGCGCGACCGGGGCGTTTCCACCGATCCTCGGCAGTTCAGAGTACCTCAAGATCCGACACTGCAGTCTGCTTCATCCGACTGCAGCGGAGGCGACACATATCCCGGTCTGCATTCCAGCTCCGATAAAGGCGCCTGGCACAGAGCCCTAATAACGTTACTGACGAGACCTCCGCACGGCCGGTCGAGTTGAAATAAGGCATGCTTGGATAGAACCGAAGTCCGCCCTTTGTGGGGCGCTTGGCTTTACACTTGCTTCAATCAATAGTGGAAATAAAACCTGACCATCGGAGGTGGACGTCAGGGACAACGCCCACCTCCACTGTGGCATTACACCCCAGTCGACCGCACGGAACCCTGGAACCACGCGGCGCGGTATGTCATAATGATCGGTCGGCGGGACGGTTCCCCTCTCTCTACAGGGGGAGGATGGAGAACTTGGTCTAAGGCCACCGACATGGTATCGGGGATCATCCGCGGCGTCGGGCTCCTCGGCTGACTTCTCAGTCGCGATCCGTTTCGCTCGATCGCGATCGCAGCGACGCGAATCCCGACATTGCTGCACGCTATAAGAGAGGCAAGGCCAAGGCGATCGCGCACGTGGCGCGGGGCCTGCTGCAGAAGGCGCGTGCCGGCGACACCGTCTCCTCGATCTTCTTCCTCAAGACCCAGGCCGGCTGGCGCGAGACCGACCGGCTCGACCATGCGGGAGGCCTGACGATCAATGTCGTCGACCGAAGTGACTATCCCGCATGACTGGACGCCCCGACCGCACCAGCGCGCCCTCTTCGACCAGTTCGGCCATGGCAAGTCCTACCCCCGGGGGCCGCGCCGTCTGGCATCGCCAGGCCGGCAAGACAGCTGCGCGCTGAACCTCAGGCGCAGGCCCGTCGCGCGATCTGGAATGGAAGCGACCGCGCCGGCCGGGGCTGGAGGTGAGCGCCGACGGCATGATCGGAAATCTCTTCAGCACCCCCGAGTAGCGGGCGTACCTGATCGGGGTGCTGAAATGGTAGTCGCGCCCGGGTCTCTCTTCGTCCTCCACGACCGCGCCGCCGCCCATCGACGGACGGGCGGCCGCGTGCGCGATCGCGATGAATTCGTCATCGGCCTGTGGGAGACGGCCCTCGACGTGACCGACGCCGTGCAGCAACCAGTCGCAGTCGACCTTCAGGACCTTCGCGACGCGCTCCAGCCGCTCAAGGCTGGGTTTTCCCGAGCGGGCCCGGATGATGTCGTAGATGAATGACCGATTGACGTCTGCCAGCGTAGCGAAGTCGGCCGCCGTCATCCCGAGCTGGCGAATGCGGACACGCAGGCGGCCCGGCAGCGTTGTCGGCATCGTCGTCCCCCGCGCAGCGTCCCATTTGTGGACGGAATAGGATTGCCCGCCCCGCGTCAAGCGGGTGGGAGCGAGCGGAACATACAACCTATGGAGGAATTCCGATCATGCTCGAGGGCGCGCGCTATCGGGCCAGCACAGCACGTTGACCCTCCCACTCCAACGGGAATCCCTCCAGCAAGATCCTTGATCTGCCGCACCGCGGTCTGCCGCCCATCGAGGATCGTCTCGACGATGTCCGGCGCAAGCAGCGTCAGCCGCAGCACCCGGCTCACGTAGGACGGCGCCATCCCCCGCCAAGCGCCTTTGCGGCGGCGGCCGAAGCCTCGTCGGAGAGATGAAAGTCAGCCAAGATTTCGCCGCCTAGGCCCGTCACATGCCGCCGATCCGCGCCGTGCTCGGTCAGCGTACCGGCACCCCCGGCCGACCATCGAATCCGCTCAGATCGCCGCCCAGTCGGTGAACTTCCACCCGACCGGTGGTGGCGCCGGCGCGGGCTTCGGAGCCGGGGGCTCCTTCTCTTTCTGGCGAACCATCGTACTGCCTGCCGATTTCGCATTCTCCTCCGCGATTCGGCCCATCGTAGTCCCTGCGCGCCTCTGTTTCACGGCGCGTCGCCCCCTTTCCAAAGATCGTCGGCAACTGTTGCAATCGGGTTAGCCCCGCTCCGCCACCACGCTCCGCACCCACCGCTCGATCCCGGCCGCCGGCTGCGCCCCGGCTTGCCGTGCTACCTCCCGGCCGCCTTGGAAGGTGATCAGCAGCGGGATGCTGCGGATGCCGAAGCGCGCCGAGACGTCCGACTGCGCCTCGGTGTCGAACTTGGCGAGCCGCATTCCCGGCGCCAGCGCCGTGGCGGCCTTGGCGAACTCCGGCGCCATCATCCGGCAGGGGCCGCACCAGCCCGCCCAAAAGTCCACCACTAGCGGCAGCTCGTCGTTGCGAACCGCCTTGTCGAGCGTCGCCGCGTCGACCTCGGGCACGCGCCCGCCGATGAGCTGCTCGCCGCAGGTGCCACACTTCGGCCCCGCCGCCAGCCGCGCCTTGGGCACCCGGTTCACCTGCCCGCACGCCAGGCATGTCAGCTTCATCGCACGCCCCCAAGAACCACGGGGCTCAGATGTGCATGCCGGGACGAAAACGGAAGGGGGTCGGCTTCCCGCCCCTGCCGGTTTACGCTATGCTACGCCATGCTCGACCACATCGGCATATCCGTTACGGATTTGAAGCGCGCGCTCGCCTTCTACGACCGGGCGCTGGCGCCGCTCGGCATCGGCCGGGTCATGAGCTTCCCGGACGAGGGCGAACCGCAGGGCCTCGGCTGCGGCGCCGGCCGCAAGCCGTTCTTCTGGGTCTCCGCCCACGGCCCCGCCTCCGGCCCGATCCGCCTTCCACGCCGCCGCCCTTTCCGCCGGCGGCCGCGATAACGGCGCCCCCGGGCCCCGCGTCGAATACCACCCCACCTACTACGGCGCCTTCGTGCTTGACCTCGACGGCAACAACCTCGAGCCGTCAACCGCGGCTTGTGATGCAGCCCCCACGTCGAGTTGACTGAACTGGAGGCACGCATCGTGGCTCTCGAGGTCAATCATGCGAAGGCTGGATAGCCGGCTCCGTCGTTTGGAGGGGGTCTCTCGTCGGAGCGTCCACAGAACTGCATCGCGAGATCGCCGGGATACTCGCGCGGCTCTTGGGGCAGTCGGTGGAGGACGTGGAGGCTCTGCTGCCGACCTGGCAACTAGATGGCACTCTCGCGGCGCTGACCGCCGAATTGGAAGCGCAAAGCCGGCGCCAACCCTCTGGACCCGCTTATCCATCATGGAGGCGCTCTGCAGTCGGCGTTCGAATCCTGTAGGGGCTGCCATCGTTCGCCTAGTGGATGAAATCTGACAGTCGAGTCCGGACGGGGATTCCCGCTAGCTGGCGGCATGCGAGTTCTGGTGCATGCGCACCGGCATCTCCATCGACGTCTCCCCCGCCGACCGCCGCCGCCTCGAGGCGCTGGTCCGCGACCGCAACACGGCCCAGAAGCACGTCTGGCGGGCCGAGATCGTGCTGCTCAGCGCCGACGGCCTCGGCACGGTCGAGATCATGCGCCGGACCGGCAAGTCGAAGACCTGCGTCTGGCGCTGGCAGGAGCGCTTTGCCGAGGAAGGCTTCGAGGGCCTGCTGCGCGACAAGACGCGGCCCTCGCGCATCCCGCCGCTCGGGGCCGAGGTGGCCGAGCGGGTGGTCGCGCTGACGCTGACCGAGCCGCCGGCCGAGGCGACCCACTGGACCGCGGCGATGATGGCGAAGGCGGCCGGCATCAGCGTCAGCTCGGTCCAGCGCATCTGGCGCGCCCACGGCCTCCAGCCGCACCGCGTGCGGCAGTTCAAGCTCTCGACCGACCCGCAGTTCGTCGACAAGCTGCGCGACGTGGTCGGGCTCTATGTCGACCCGCCGGCGCACGCCATCGTCCTCTCGGTCGACGAGAAGAGCCAGATCCAGGCGCTCGACCGCACCCAGCCCGGCCTGCCGCTGAAGAAGGGCCGCGCCGGCACCATGACCCACGACTACAAGCGGCATGGCACGACCACGCTGTTCGCCGCGCTCAACGTGCTCGACGGCACCGTCATCGGCCGCAACATGCAGCGCCACCGCCATCAGGAGTTCATCCGCTTCCTCAACGCCATCGAGGCCGAGGTGCCGGCCGGGCAAGCACGTCCACGCGATCCTCGACAACTACGCCGCCCACAAGCACCCGAAGGTCCGCCCCTGGCTCGACCGCCACCCGCGCTGGACCTTCCACTTCACGCCGACCTCCTGCTCCTGGCTCAACGCCGTCGAGGGCTTCTTCGCCAAGCTCTCGAAGCGGCGGCTCAAGCGCGGCGTCTTCCGCTCCCTCGTCGACCTTCAGGCCGCCATCAACCGCTTCGTCGCCGAGCAAAACACAGAACCCGAAGCCCTTCGTCTGGACCGCCGATCCCGACAAAGATCATCGCCGCCGTCAAACGTGGGCACCAAGTGTTAAAGTCGATCCACTAGGTCAATAACCCCGTTGTCGACCCGACGGCCAAGGACGCCTCCGGATCACATGTTCATGTGGAACGAGCGGACCATCCACGGAGGATAACGTCCGCAATCGGCCGGGGCCGTGTGAAAACGTGCTGGCGCGGTCTGATCCTAGAACATTTTCCTACGTGAGCACCACATTTTGCGCCTGTGCAGTTAAAGGACTCCATATGGAGTCGCCAAATGAGAACGCAATTCTCCGACTGTTGGCAGAGTTTAAGTTTTCACACACAGCCTCGGCCCAAAGCTGCCGCGCTCAGTGGGAAGGGCCGGGCTGCTTGAGAGCGGCCACCCCTTCTCTCGATCGCCAGCGGCAGCCGCTTTTCGCTCTCTAAAAGAGAGCCTCAAGTCGCGCAGCGCAGCCGACGGCCGCGATTGCGCCTGTAGCGGGACATATTTGCGCGCCTATCCTCTTCATCCAGCCGGCGCACCAAGGGTCCCTCCAGCCCTTAAAACCAACGCAGACGGCGCTTCACCGTAAAAGCAATCGGCAGGAGGAGAAGCGCACTCAAAGTCAGCTGCACGATCTGCACCACAATCGCCGCGCTTTTTAATTCCGCCGTGACAGTGAACTTCGTAAGGGATACAATCGAAAGAGCATAGACCACGCCATCTCTAATGGAAGACACGCTTCCTATTGCCAAGTACAGCACTGGGAAGATAACCAAGGAAAGCGCGAGTAGCCATATGATTGGTAGAACCAAGCTTGTATTATAAGCATTCAGGAATTTGTGGAACAGTCTGAGACTCGAGCCCGCCCGCCTCTCCATCTCCATCTCGCTGCACTGGAACGCATCCGCCTGCGCGAAATCCTTCACCACCTCATAAAGCGCGCTACGCGTCCAGAAAATCATGCTCCGCTCGTCCCAGGTCACGTCCTGAAAAACCACCCGGTTTAGGTTGGTGCCTCCGAACAAGCATCGGTTCAGATTTACGTTCGCAAAACGAGACGCAGGCGCATCCGCGTCAGTTGGCGCAAACTCAGCACCTTCGAAGGTAATCTCTTTGTCATCTTGGAACATCAACCCAGTCAGCGTGTCGCGCACTATGGCGAATACATCCCTTTCGGCGGGCGGGAGGGCCTGTAGCTCCTTTTCCAAAGCTTCTGGGGATACATTGAAAGGCAAGAAATCAGCGTAATCAACCGCCGCTAGGTGGAGGGGATCCTTCCCATGCTCGCCCGACTGCCGAATAACCCCCCTAAAGAGCAGGCGATGAAAGGGACCGTACGGCCCGGGCGCCGAAACTCGCCCGCGATCGGGTGGCGACAACCGGGACAGTGCGGCCAAGTCTATTCCGGGCCAGGTGCCGGCGACAACATCGGCGAAGTCGCGCTCGGCGATTGTGATCTGATTTCCACGCGGCGTCTCAAACCTTAGGGGACCGCCAAAAATAACTTCATCGAAGTGTGCGTCGTGCAAGAACCGCGTACCATAGAAATGATGGGACCGCGCATCTGAGCGCGCGTAAAGGTCGCCCGATCGGCAAAATAGGCGTAGCTGAAATTGGTCTCACCGTCGAATATAGACCCTGTAGTATCTTGCGTCCCGGCAGGGGAGACTTTCATCTCCTGCATCATCGCTGGGCCGGCGAACAGTGCGCGCCAAAAGTATGCCAAGTTGAACGCCGACATTGTGAAATCGACTTTTTGCCGAAAACGGGCAGCCGTGAACATTGCAGTCGAGAATTTGCAGTACTTGAATGCGACTTTCCCTTGAAATTCGGCCTGGTCTAGGCAAAGGGGTACGCGAAATGTCACGTTGTGGAATGCCACGTCGCCGGTGAAGACGATACGTCGGAGGTTGAGCGGTTCGCCGCCAGGGCGGGTACACTCGCAATCTTGCAGGTCGAAAGAACCAACTTGGGGCGGGCACCGCTCACCGGTACCGGAAAGGTACTCTGCGAGCTCATCGCTTGGTGAAGGCATGGCTAAAAACCTTATCTCACTGGCGGCTGTGTCGCAACTCCGTCAACGTAGGCCGCTGCGCCTCGCATTGAACACCGGTCCCGCCAGAGGCTTCACAGTCTCGGAGAAAGCCTCGCAAAACTATCGTTGAGGACTATGCAGTTGAATGTCCGTTGCGGGTCACGTACTGCCGACCGGGTTCGGCTGGTTGGCCGGGGCTGCTGCTAACTGCCGAGAGGCACGACGGCTTCTGGCGCATAGCCGCCGTCTCCCCGTGGCAGACTTGCCAGCGCCCGGTTTCGCAAGGCCATTCCCTCCGGGATCGCGGACCGCCCCCGATCACTCGGCCCGGTGCCGCGGCTGCGCGTCGGAGAGGCCGGGGGAAGCGGGCTTCCGAACTCTGCCGTAGGTGAAGCAGCCCGTCGGCCTCAAGCGCTCCCCCCCGACTATGTCACGGCTCTCGATGCCAAAGCTGAGCGGCAAGGAGCGCGACGAGATAACTTCGAGGTTCGCAGTGTACCAGTCCGACTCGCAAACCTGGACTGCGCGGAGCGTGGCACTTCCGCGTGCGATCGCGCAACGGCGCTGATGTGGCAGTCTGGCCGCTCGGTCGGGCCGCCCAACCCCAGAGCCGGTGCTATTGGAGACCGCACTGTGCGCGCGACTGGCGCGCGAAGAAGGAGAAGGAACATGAGCGACTGGATACACACCCTGCCGGTAGCGTGGATGGCGGTCGTCGTCTTTGGCGGCACGCTTCTCGTGGCGTCGGCGATCTATGGGTTGGTGATGTCGCTCGCCGTCGGTGACCGCGCGCAAGCCTTCAAGGGCGTCTCGCCCAGTGTACTCCCTCCGCTCGGGATTATCTTCGCACTCCTCGTCGCCTTTCTGGTAGCGCAGGCGTGGGGTGACGCCGACCGAGCCAACGCCGCAGTCAACCAAGAGGCGAGCGCGCTGCGAGCCGTTGTCCTGCTTTCCGAGAGTTTTCCCGGAGAAGCGAGGAGCTTCCTGCGCGACCGCATTCAACAGCACATTCAAGAAGCCCGGACCCAAGAGTGGCCCGCCATGGCCCGGCGAGGCGTGACGCTGACCATGATCCCGAACTCACTCGACCAGGCGCTACAGACGACATTAGCCCTGACCGCCGATAGTCCGGGACAGATGATCGCGCAACGCAACATCGTAGCCGCGCTGGAGAACGCACTCGACGCGCGCCGTCAACGCATCCTCCTCAGTCAGTCGGCGGTCAACTGGGTCAAGTGGTGGGCCTGATTGTCCAGTCGGTCTGCACGCTGACGGCGATCGCGATACTCCACAGCGAGAATCGGGTGGTTGCCCGCCTCGCGATGGGTCTCTACTCGACGGCCGCCGCCGTCTGCATTCTGTTGATCGTCGCACACGATCGACCGTTCACCGGTCAGAATTCCATTCAACCGTCGGCGCTCATTCAGGTGCAGCCCAACGAATCCGCCGCGACGACAGGGCCGTAGCGTTGGGAAGTTTCTACGCCGTCCACCTCGACCGCTTGGTCGGATATGCGGGTATGGCGTCGTCAACGGCCATCGCGCCTTCCTCGATCGCGCTTTGAAAGGTCCGGAAGCTGACCGTCATCGACGAGTTAATCCGCGAGGCGCACTCTATCCCGGTCGAACGCACGGTGAAATCGGCCGTCGCCACCGAGCCTGGGCGAACGGGCCGGACACCGGGTTGTGGCGAGGAGCTGGCGGAGGAAATGGAACTGGGATCGAACAGTCTCTGGGTTCCGCCGAAGCCAACAAGCCATCTAGGGGAAGGTCCATGGTCGCGATGTCAACCGTTACATCACTCTCCCTCTCGGCCTGGCCGTAACGTCAAGCCGAGGGCCGCCTGACGGGTCAGTCCCTGGGGATCCGGGGCCGCAGCGAACCAGGGTGATGTCGAGCTTGCGGCGGATGCCCTCGGGATTGACGGCGCTCGGAAGATTGTCTCTAATATCTATCGAATCAGTCGTGAATTGGAATGTGGAGATCCGAATGCACAGATCGATCATCGGCATAGCCGGCAGTCTCAGCCGACCATCACGTACGCGGGCTTTGGTCGATCTGGCTGTGACGCGCGCCCGGTTCCGATTCGACCGGTCGGGAGAGGCCCTCGACCTGAACGACTTCGGTCCGTCGCTCGGATCCTCGGCGAAGCTGGACGATCTCGCGCCCGGGGCTCGGGCGATGGTGGATGCGATCCTTGCTGCCGACGCGCTGGTCGTCGCGAGCCCCGTCTACAAGGGAAGCTATACCGGTCTCTTCAAGCATCTCTTCGACCTTCTCGACCCCACCGCGCTCGCCGGCAAGCCGGTGCTGCTCGCCGCGACCGGCGGTGGAGACCGTCACGCTCTGGTGATCGAGCATCACCTGCGACCGCTCTTCGGCTTCTTCGAGGCGGCAACCCTGCCGACCGGCGTCTACGCCGCAGACCGCGACTTCGCGGACGGGAAGCTTTTCTCGAGCCCGACGCTCGAGCGGCTCGATCGCGCGATCGCACAGTTCGATCCGTTCCTTGCTCCGGGACCGGCCGGTTCGGCGGTTCCTCATCCGGAGTCGCTGCGCCCACCCGAACTCCAACGAGCCTGACCGCTGCGCGCAGCGCAGGGTTCCCTGCACGTCGATCTGCAACTTCAGGAAGGATGCAACCCATGAACGCCTTCTCAGGCGGCCTTTCGAGGCTCGCGCTCGCCGGCATGATCGCCGCCGGCCTGGTGTCCGCCGCCCAGGCGGAGGACAAGACCATCCATATCGGTTACCAGAAGTACGGAACCCTGATCCTGCTGAAGGCGCAGGGGCTGCTGGAAGAGAAGCTCGGGCCGGAAGGCTATACCATCGAGTGGACGCAGTTCCCTGCCGGGCCGCAGCTCCTTGAGGCGCTGAACGTCGGGGCCATCGATTTCGGCACCACCGGCGAAGCCCCGCCGATCTTCGCTCAGGCCGCGGGGGCGCCGCTGGTCTATGTCGGCGTCGAGCCGGCGGCGCCGAAGGCCGAGGCGATCCTCGTGCCGAAGGACAGCCCGCTTCAGTCGGTCGCCGACCTCAAGGGCAAGACAGTCGGCCTGAACAAGGGTTCGAACGTCCACTACCTGCTGGTGAAGGCGCTTGAGTCAGCGGGCCTCTCCTATTCGGACATCGAGGTCGCGTTCCTGCCGCCCGCGGACGGACGGGCGGCCTTCGAGAAGGGCGCTCTCGACGCCTGGGTGATCTGGGAGCCGTTCCTCGCCGCCGCCGAGGCCGCCACCGGCGCGAGGCAGCTCACCGACGGCACCGGGCTCGTCAACAACCACGAATACTACCTCGCCTCCCGCGCGTTCGTCGACAGTGACCCCGCCGCCGTCGATGCCATCCTCGCCTCGCTCGGCGAGGTCGACACCTGGATCAACGAGCACAAGGACGAGGTCGCGGAGAGGTTCGCGCCGGAACTCGGGATGCCGGCGCACATCCTCAGCGTCGCGGTCGACCGCGTGAGCTACGGGGTGAAGCCGATCACCCCGGACGTGGTCGCCGCGCAACAGCGGATCGCCGACGTCTTCTTCGAGCTCGGACTCATCCCGACCGCGGTCGAGATCGCGGACGCCACCAAGGAGGGCAACTCGTGAGCGTCGCGACCCCGACCACGTCCCGCGTCAACGTCTTCTGGTTCATCCCGACGCATGGCGACGGCCGCTATCTCGGGACGGCCGCCGGCGCGCGGGCGACCGACCTCGACTACCTGAGCCAGATCGCGCGGGCCGCCGACCAACTTGGCTACTACGGCGCGCTGCTGCCGACCGGAAAGAGCTGCGAGGACGCCTGGATCGTCGCCTCGACGCTGGTGCCGCTGACCCGACGGCTGCGCTTCCTGGTCGCGGTGCGGCCAGGGCTGCAGCCGCCGACGCTCGCCGCGCGAATGACAGCTACTCTCGACCGCTTGTCGGGCGGGCGGCTCCTGATTAACGTCGTCACCGGCGGCGATCCGGTCGAGAACAAGGGCGACGGCATCTTCATGAGCCACGCCGAGCGCTACGAGGTGACGCGGGAGTTCCTGCTGGCCTACAAGGCGCTGCTCGCTGGCGAGACCGTCACCACCAGCGGCAAGCACATTCGCATCGAGGGCGGCCAGCTGCTCTATCCGCCGCTCCAGACGCCGACCCCCCCGCTCTACTTCGGCGGCTCGTCGGAGGATGCGATCGACGTCGCCGCCGAGACGATCGACAAGTACCTGACCTGGGGCGAGCCCCCGGCCATGGTCGCCGAGAAGATCGCCAAGGTGAAGGCGGCGGCCCGCAGGCACGGTCGCAAGATCAGCTTCGGCATCCGCCTGCACGTCATCGTGCGCGAGACCTCGGAGGAGGCTTGGGCGGCGGCGGACCGGCTGATCGCCAACCTCGATGACGCGACCATCGCCAAGGCGCAGGCGATCTTCGCCCGCATGGACTCGGTCGGCCAGAGCCGGATGAGCGCGCTGCACGGTGGCCGGCGCGACAAGCTCGTCGTCGGGCCCAACCTGTGGGCGGGCGTCGGCCTGGTGCGCGGCGGCGCAGGGACGGCGCTGGTCGGCTCGGCCGACGAGGTCGCCGCGCGGATGGAGGAGTATCGCGCCGCCGGCGTCGACAGCTTCATCCTGTCGGGCTACCCGCACCTTGAGGAAGCCTACCGTTTCGCCGAGCTGGTGTTCCCGCGTCTGCCGCTGGCGCACGCCCCCGACCGCCCGGCGCTCGGGGTCAACACCGGGCCGTTCGGCGAGACGATCGCCAACGAGCTGCGTCCGGCGGCGGCGACCTCATGACCAGGACCGTGCCGGCCCGGGTCCGCATCGGCGGATCGGCGGCGGTCCGGACGCTCGCGTCCTGGGCGCTGCCCCTCCTCCTCCTCCTCGCGTGGGAGATCGCGGCGCAGAGCGGGCTGATCGCGAGCCGGCTTCTGCCGGCTCCGAGCGCAGTCCTCGCCGCGTTCTGGGAGAGCCTCTCGAACGGCACGCTGTTGACCCACGCGGCGATCTCGACCGAACGCGCGTTCAAGGGCCTCCTCATCGGCGGCGGCATCGGGTTCGTGCTCGGCGTCCTCTGCGGTGTGTCGCGGCCAGCGGAGACCTTATTCGACTCCTCGATGCAGATGCTCCGCAACGTGCCGCACCTGGCGATCATCCCGCTCGTCATCATGTGGTTCGGCATCGGCGAGGGGGCCAAGATCTTCCTCGTGGCGATCGGCAGCGCCTTCCCGATATACCTAAACACCTTCCACGGCATCCGCACGGTCGACGGCGGACTGGTCGAGATGGCCAGGGTCTACGGGCTCGGCCGCTTCGCGCTGTTCTGGCGGGTCATCCTACCCGGGGCGATGCCCTCGATCCTGGTCGGCCTGCGCTATGCCCTTGGCGTCATGTGGCTGACGCTCATAGTCGCCGAGACGATCTCGGCCAGCTCCGGCATCGGCTACATGACGATGAATGCGCGGGAGTTCCTGCAGACCGACATCGTCGTGCTCGGGATCATCGTCTACGCCCTCCTCGGCAAGCTGGCCGACGCGGCCACGCGCGCGCTCGAGGCGCGGGCGCTGGCCTGGCATCCGGCCTATCAGCCAACCGAAGGGACGACACAATGAACGCGAACGCCGCCATCCCGCTCGGCGGGGTTCCGGCCGTCGATTTCGAGAGCTTGAGCGGCGAGCGGTCTGAAATCCCTCAAGCCCGGGAGGCTCGGTCGAAGGCGCAATCGGTCGTCATCGATCGCATGACCAAGGACTTCGGCGACAGGCGCGTTCTCTCGGGCATCGATCTCGCCATCCCGGCGGGGGAGTTCGTCGCGATCGTCGGCCGTTCCGGCTGCGGCAAGTCGACGCTCTTGCGGCTGATCGCGGGCCTCGACCGCGCGTCCGAGGGCAGGATCGTCGTCGGCGACCGGACCGTCGAGGCGCTGCAGCCAAGCGTCCGCCTGTTGTTTCAGGATGCCCGGCTGCTTCCCTGGCAGCGGGTGATCGGCAACGTCGGCATCGCTCGCAGCGACGGCTGGCGCGAGGCGGCGACGGCGGCGCTCGACGACGTCGGGCTCGCCAACCGCGCGAACGACTGGCCGACCGTGCTCTCGGGCGGCCAGCGCCAGCGCGTCGCCCTCGCGCGCGCGCTCGTGACCCATCCCGCCGTGCTGCTGCTCGACGAGCCGTTCGGCGCCCTCGACGCGCTCACCCGCGGCGACATGCACCGGCTGCTGGAACGCATCTGGCACGAGCACGGCGTCACCACCGTGCTGATCACGCATGACGTCTCGGAAGCGCTCAGGCTCGCCGACCGGGTGATCGTGCTGCGCGACGGTGGCGTGGCGCTGGACGTGAAGGTCGGGATCGCGCGTTCGCACCGCGACGCCGGCGACGCCACGACGGCCGAACTCCGTGCCCGGGTCCTCGACGAAGTCTGAGCCTGCCGGCGAGCCGGCAGGATTGCCTCTGTAGGGAGTCACTCGTTATGAAGATGGAGCACCTCCGCAACCGCCCCGTTGTCGCCATCCTTGGCGGCGGTGTCGCCGGAGCCGCGACGGCGTATCACCTGGCGCGCGGGCTCCCGCCCGACGGCGCCGACATCGTGGTCGTCGAGCCACGCGCGGCCCTCGGACCCGGCCTTGCATATTCGACCACCGATCCGGCGCACCGCATCAACGTCCCGGCTTCGAAGATGTCGCTGGTCGCCGAGGCGCCGGGGCACTTCATGGCGTGGCTGGCTGCGACCCGCACCTCGATGTCGCCGGGCACGCTGACCCTCCGAGGTGAGTTCTATCCGGAGCGGCGCATCTTCGGATCCTATGTCGCAGCACAGCTCGATCCCTTCCTGTCGGTGGGTTCGATCCGGCACCTGCGGGCAAGCGGCGTTTCCGCGACCCGGTCCGGGCGGCGCTACCGCCTCGACCTCTCCGGCGGAACCTGGCTGGCTGCCGATCTGGTCGTGCTCGCCATGAGCCATCCTCGGCCGGCGCTCCCCAAGGCGTTCCTCGGCCTCGCCGGGTCGAGGCGCCTGATCGCGGATCCCTATGACAGCGGCGCGATCTCCGGCGTCGGCCCGGCGGATCGCGTGCTGATCCTCGGCACCGCCCTCACTTCCGCCGACGTCGTCGCGAGCCTGAACCGTCAGGGCTTCGGCGGCGAGATCGTTGCCCTGTCCCGGCGCGGGCTGCGGTCGCGCGGGCACGGCGCGCCCGCGCGACGGAGCGCCGCAGACTTCGTCCGCCCGCCCGCGTCGACGGCGCGCGCCCTGCTGCGCCGCATCCGCGCCGCGATCGCGGCCGACGGCCTCGAGGGCCATGGCTGGCAGGCGACGATCGACCGGGTGCGCGACCAGGGGCAAGCCATCTGGGCGAACCTCGACGCCAGTGAGCGCGCGCGCCTCCTGCGGCACCTTCGGCCGTTTTGGGACGTGCATCGCTTTCGGGTGGCGCCGCAGGTGGAGGAGGTGCTCGACCGCCAGGAGGCGCGCGGACGCCTCACTTACGCCGCCGCCCGCGTGGTGCGGGCGACCGAAGCTGCCGATGGCATCGTAGTCGAGTACCGGCGCCGCGGCCACACTTGTACCGTAGCCGAGCGCTTCGACCACGTGGTCATCACCACCGGACCGGCCCACGACGGTGTGCTGCGCACCAATCCCGTTCTGTCCGCTCTGGCATCGGACAACTTGCTTTGTCCCGACCCCTTCGGCCTGGGGCTGCGGGTTGCCGACCGGTGTCGCGCGGTCGACGCCGGAGGCGAGCCCTCGGAGACGCTCTTCGTGGCCGGGCCGCTCGCCCGCGGCCACGTCGGTGAACTCATGGGCGTCCCGGAGGTGGCCGAACATGCCCAGGCGGTTGCCGAGACGATCGTCAGACGGTCGCTTGCGATGCAGGCACCGTCAGTCAGCACGCCAGGCCCGCCCCCGGCCATCGCGGCCGAATGACCGAGAACAGGATCATGCCCCAAGCGACACGCCCGATCGTCGGGGTCTCCGGCAACCTCGACCGCCCGTCCAAGACCCGCGCCCTACTGGAGACGAATGTCTGCTGATGCCGGGTACAACTTGATCGCCGGCCGCCGCGACGCGCCCACAAACACCAAATGTCAAGGAACTCACCCATGACCAGACAGATCAAGCTCGGCGCCTTCCTCCCCGGCGGTGGCCAGCATATCGCCGCATGGCGCCACCCGGACTCGCCCGCCGACGGCGCCACCAGCTTCGCGTTCCACCGCCAGCTCGCCGAGACCGCCGAGCGCGGGCTCTTCGATGCCTACTTCCTCGCCGACGGCCTCGCCATCGCCTTCGGCGGCGGCATCGAGGGTGGCAACGCCAAGGTCGCGGGGTTCGAGCCGGTGACGCTCTTCGCCGCACTCGCGCCGCTGACCAGGAACCTTGGCTTCATCGCCACCGCCTCGACCACCTACGAGGAGCCCTACAACACCGCCCGCAAGTTCGCCTCGCTCGACCTGATCTCGAGCGGCCGGGCCGGCTGGAACGTGGTGACGACGGCGACCGAGCCGGCCGCGCACAACTTCAACCTCGACAAGCAGCATCCGCACGCCTTCCGCTACGCCCGCGCCCGCGAGCACGTCGACGTGGTGAAGAAGCTCTGGGACAGTTTCGAGGACGACGCCTTCCTCCGCGACAAGGAGACCGGCGTGTTCTTCGACACCGCCAAGGTCCACTATACCGACCACCGCGGCGAGCACTTCAAGGTCAAGGGGCCGCTCAACGTCCCGCGCTCGCCCCAGGGCCATCCGGTCATCGTGCAGGCCGGCCAGTCCGACGACGGCCGCGGCCTCGCGGCGGCGACGGCGGAAGTGATCTTCACCGCCCACCAGCACCTCGAAACCGCGCAGGAATTCTACCGCGACATCAAGGCGCGCGCCGTCGGGCTCGGCCGCGATCCGTCGCACGTCCTGATCATGCCGGGCGTCGCACCCTTCGTCGGCCGCACCGAGGCCGAGGCGCGCGAGAAGTACGACCGGCTGACCAGCCTGATCGTCGAGGAGGACGGCCTCGCGCTCATCAGCGGCCTGACCGGGGGCGAGCTCGACCTGAAGGGCCACGACCTCGACGGTCCGCTGCCGCCGCCGCCGCCGACCGAGGGCATGAAGAGCCGGCAGGCGCTGATCCGGCAGATCGCCGAGGAGAACGACTTCTCGATCCGGCAGCTCTACCAGTGGATCGCCACGGCCCGCGGCCACTACACGATCGTCGGCAGCGCGACCCAGGTCGCCGACATGCTGCAGGAATGGTTCGAGAACGAGGCCGCCGACGGTTTCAACATCCTGCCGCCGTGGCTGCCGACCGCGCTCGACGACTTCGTCGACCTGGTGATCCCCGAGCTGCAGCGCCGCGGCCTGTTTCGCACCGCCTACGAGGGCCGCACACTGCGCGAGAACCTTGGGCTTCCCTTCCCCGTCAACCGACACGCCGTCGCCCGCGCGGCGGCGCACGCCGCGGAGTGAGCTGATGACACTGCAGACACTCGACGCCCCACTCGGGAACCGCCACCGGGGGTCCGCGCGCTTCGCACGGTCCTGGCGCCGGGCCGGGCCCGCCGATGCGCGACTTCCTGACGCGCTACGGGCTGCTGATCGCCTTCTTCCTGGCGCTGGCACGTGGCGAGCAAGACCGGCTGGCTCAGCGCCGCTGTCTTCCCGCCGATCGACGAGATCGCGCGGGCGCTCTGGAGCGGGATCGTCGGCGGCGCGCTGCTCGACGACATCGCCATCAGCCTCCAGCGCTCGGGGATCGCCTTCGCGGCGGCGGTGACGCTCGGCATTCCCGCTCGGCCTCTTCATGGGGCAGATCCCGGCGGTCGAGCGTGCGCTCGACCCCATCCTCCAGCTGTTCCGGCAGACGTCGGCGCTGGCGCTCTATCCGGTTTTCATCCTGCTGATGGGCCTCGGCGAAACCTCTAAGGTCTTTGTGATTTTCTGGGCAACGCTCTTCCCGGTCCTGCTCGCCACCATCGGCGGCGTGAAGCAGGTCGACCGCAAGCTGATCGAGATGGCCGAAAGCTACGGCGCCTCGCGCCTGACCGTGTTCCGCCGTGTCGTGCTGCCGGCGTCGGTGCCGTCGATCTTCGTCGGGCTGCGGCTGTCGGCCACCACCGCGCTCTTGCTGCTCATCGCCGCCGAGATGATCGGCGCCAACAAAGGCGTCGGCTTCCAGGTGATGAACGCGCAGTTCAACTTCCAGATCCCGCTGATGTTCGCGGCGATCTTCCTGCTCGCCTTCCTCGGGCTCGCGGCCAACGCGCTGCTCGTCGCGCTACAGAACCGGCTCTGCCGCTGGGCCCATGTCCCGCGCTGAGCCTTGCCCGAACCATTCCGAAAGGATCTTCCAATGACCTTCCGCTTCCGCAACCTCGCCCTCGGCACGGCGCTCGCCTCCGGCCTCGCCGCCGCTGCCTCCGCCGAGGACGTCACCATCCGCCACCTCTCGACCCCGGGCGGCCTCGCCGCCCACGAGCTCGCCCAGGAGCTCGGCTACTTCGACGGCACCGGCGTCACGCTGAAGAGCCTCGGCTACGGCTCGGGCGGGCCGGAGTCGCTGATGGGGCTCGCTGGCGGCAGCCTCGATCTTGGCTCGGCCGCGACCTCGGCGGTGCTGAACTCGATCGCCGGCGGGCAACGACTTCGTCATCGCCTATGCCACGAACGGCATCAACGAAGAGGTCCAGTCGATCTTCTACGTGCTCGAAGACAGCCCGATCCAGAGCATCGAGGACATCGCCGGCAAGACGATCGCGGTCAATACGCTCGGCGCCCATCTCGACTACACGGTGCGCGAGGCGCTGCACCAGAAGGGGCTGCCGAAGGACGCTGCCAACCTCGTCGTCGTCCCCGGTCCCGCAGCTCGATCAGGTGCTGCGCGCGGGGCAGGTGGACATCGCCGCCTTCGGCTACTGGCAGACCACCTTTGAAGGCGCGGCCCGCACAGAAGGGCGGCATCCGGCCGATCTTCGACGACACCGACGTGCTTGGCGAGATCGCCGGCGGCTTCGTCGTGCTGCGCCGCGACTGGGTCGATTCCCACCCCGAGCAGGCCCGCGTCTTCGTCGAGCAGTCGGCACGCGCCCTCGACTATGCCCGCGAGCACCCCGAGGAGACCAGGGCGATCTTCGCCAAGGCGCTAGAGGAGCGCGGCGAAAACCCTGAGGTCGCCCAGTATTTCCGCGGCTACGGCGTGCGCGAGGGCGGCCTGCCGGTGCTGCGCGACATCCAGTTCTGGATCGACGTCTTCGCGCGCGAGGGCCAGATCCCAGAAGGCAAGCTCGTCGCCGAGGATCTGCTGCTCGTCAGCGGCGACGACGCGCGGGCGACGAACTGATGAGCGCGACGGAGGATATCCTGCGCGGTGAGGTCACGGTCCGTGACCTCACCAAGTCCTTCGCCCTGAACGGCAACGCGCTCACCGTCCTGCGCGATCTCGACCTCGACGTGCGCGCCGGCGAGGTGCTCGCCATCGTCGGCGCCAGCGGCTCGGGCAAGACCACGCTCCTGCGGGTGCTCGCCGGGCTCGAGGCGCCCGACAGCGGCGAGGTGCGGATCGACGGCGTGCCGGTGAAGGGGGTGGGCAACGAGCGGGCGGTGATCTTCCAGGAGCCGCGGCTGCTGCCCTGGCTGACCGTGCTCGGCAACGTCGCCGTTCGGCCTTGAGGTGCGCGGCCTGTCGCGGACCGAGGCGGAGGCGCGGGCCCGCCACTACATCCGGCTCGTCGGCCTCGACGATTTCGCCGACGCCTGGCCGCGCCAGCTCTCGGGCGGCATGGCCCAGCGCGTCGGCATCGCCCGCGCGCTGACCGTGCAGCCCGGGATCCTGCTCCTCGACGAGCCCTTCGGCGCGCTCGACGCGATGACGAAGATCACCATGCAGGAGGAACTCGTCCGCATCTGGCGCGAGGAGAGGGTGACGATGATCCTCGTCACCCACGACCTCGAGGAGGCGATCTATCTCGGCGACCGCGTGCTGGTCCTCGCCAGGGAGCGCGGCGCTCGGCCCCGGCTGATCGACGTGAGCATCCCGCGCCCCCGCGACCGTAGCGAGGCAGCGTTCGTCGCGATGCGCCGCCGGCTGATGGCCGAGTTCGGCCTGCACTGAGTACTGCGAAACCGTAGCGGAGCACGAAGCGGGGGATGAGGGCAGCACCACCGCACGACGAGCACTTCGCCGCCCCTGCGGACCACAGTGTAAGCGCCGGGCCGCTCGGCGTACCGCCGGTGTCACGACCCGAGGTTCTCCGAAACGGGGCATCAGTCCGACGTCAACCGGGTTGGTGGGCGCATGCCGGCTGCATCAGTCCGAGCCGGTCGAGCAGGTTCAGCACGTGTTCCATCCTCGCCGACCCCGCATCGTTCTCCTATCGTTATGTGCCGATGTCGAGCTCGGCGTGTCTGAGCGCTGCCGGCGTGGTGCGCCTTGCCCCCATCGCGCGTCCAGCGCCAAGGGCGACGATCTCGGCATCGGCACAGTCCACGGCCGAAGAGCGATGGACATGGGTCATCATTCCACAGGCCGCAGATCCCAGTGCTGCTATAAGGGGCGAGCTTGGCAGGAGCCCATGCAAAACAAGTTTGCCAGCAGCAAGCTCGTAGGTGGCGACGATCTGGCTGTTGAATACAACCTCGCCCCGATCTGTCAAACTGATGCCATACCGGCGGCAGACTGCGCTGGCCCTTCGCGGCGTCCAGTCGCGGTTGGGAACGAAAAGCGTGGTCACCAGGCGGACCTCTCGCAACCTTGCGACAAATTATCTGCGATCACGGGCGCCGGGGGAAGCGAGGCAGAAGTATGGGGTTAAGAGCTATCGAGCCGCCCCTCTGGCGTGGATCAGCTCCCTCGGCGTGGCCAATGCCAGCCCTCTGGCGGCAACGGCGCCATGGGGTTGTCCAAGCGCACACCGCGGCTCCTGGCCAACCTCAGCGCCTCCTTGGTCTGCTGCGACTCGAGCTCTGTAGCGGGGCAAGGCCCGAGTCCTTCGATCAGGTCCCCGGCGTCCGGCCGGGTCGACGGCCGCAGGAAGCCAAGGATCAGCCGATTGCGACTCGTGGTCCCCGTGACCGGAAGCTCATCGCGATGCGCTGGCCGCTGTCCCCGCGGCCAGCCAGCGGGAGCAGTCGGCGGGCAGCGCCGCGGCCTTGGTCTCGTATAGAATGAGATCGGCAGCGTTGAGCCGGCCGTGCCAGCGCCCGTTCTCGCCGTGGTGAAAGAAGGTGCCGCCGCCACCACGAAAGGCGGCGCCGGTCTCGCCGAGGAGTGTATCGCCGACGCGGCGCATTGCCAGAAAGCCTGCCGCCTCGACCAGCTCCGGCCAGACCGCAGTGGGCACCTCGATCCCGAGGAAGGCTGCCACCCGACGCATCATGCCAGCAAGGTCTCCCTTCAGATCGGCATAGTGCAGCAACAGCACGTTCGGGCGGTCGCGTATCTGCCACCATGTGCGCTGGAACCCGAAGTAGGAGTGCAGTGGCAGGCCGTCGGGCTCCGAGGATATCCCTTGCGTCAGCCAGCGGTGAAAGAACGCCTCCGTCTCAGCCGGCGCTCGCGGGTAGGGGCCGGTCCCGTCCTCAACTCCCGCCGCGTCGAGCCGCGCCAGCATCCACGGCGTGTAGCTCAGAACGTGATTGTGATAGGAGAGGCAGGCGTCGCGGCCGTCCCGGGCGACCACGATGTAGCGCAGCTCATCGAAGAGCGGCAGGCCGTCGGCGGGCAGGTGGCTCTTGATAAACCGACGGTGTCGAGCCGCCTCCAGCCGAGCAAGCGCGGCCTCGACCGGCTCGACGAAGCGGCAGTCGAGCCAGGGCGAAACGTCCATCAGCCGGAGCGGCGCTGGGTCGTGGAATACCAGAAGGCTGACGATCCGCTGCATCCAGGTGGTGCCGCACTTCGGGTAGGTGGCGATCACGATATCGTCCCACCGCGGGCGGAAACGCTCCCAGCGGCGGCTGTCCATGCCCCAGGTTCGATAGACACGTGAGGGAGGCCGTACCTGCATGGGGCGTCCCTTGACGACCGGCGCCACCAAACGGCGCGGGGGGGCAGTGTGCCACAATAGGACGCGAGTGCCAGCTGCCCGCAGTCAGCCGGGATTGGCGCATGCGCCTCCTGCCGTCCGATGCCTGCGACGCGGGGCCGGAACCTTCGTTCGCCTGGCGCCGCGGTCACGTTTCGCGCGTCAGCCTGGAAGGTGAACATGACGATGTGGTCCGGGACCGGACACCACCGAGCTTGCTGTAGAGGGCCTGCGCCGCGACGTTGTCGGGCTCGGTCAGAAGCGATGCTTCGCGACAGACAAGCGCCTGCGCATGTTCGAGTGTCTTCTGCAGGAGCCTCGTTCCGACGCCCCGCTGCCGCCAGAGGGGAGCCCCGCCGACCTCGTTGATCCAGAGTTCGCGTGGCTTGTCAGGATGCCAGTAGTCTACGGCCGAGACGAAGCCGACAAGCCGGTCATCGGCTAAGGCTCCAACGCGGTGGTGGCGCGGATCGCGCGGGAAAGCGTCGGCCAACTCAGGGTCGACGGCGTGATCGAAGACCATAGGCTCTACGCGTTCGAGCACGCCCTGGTCTCCATCTTCCAGCAGGCGGACAACGAGGGTCATGCGCCAGGCACCGAGTGGAGGGCACTGCTCGCCTCCCTGAGCTTAAGCCTGTCCAGCAAGTTCATCACCGTGGAAACATGCCAGCTCCCGCCGCGGCGGGTGAGCATGCCACGCCCGTTCAGCTCCCTGGCTATCGCCCGCAGGCTGGTCGCGCCGCTGGAGCGGATGTCCGCGGCCACCAGCGCCAGGTCCCGGGCGTGCCGGTCGGCGTTGCGGGCGATGGCCGCTCTGAGCGGCGCACCGCCCTTGCCGGCCCGCTTCAAGGCCGCGGCACCGTCGGGTTTCCGAGCCGCACTCCGCGGCTCCTGGCCACCGCCAGCGCCTCCCTGGTGCGCCTCGAGATCGCCTCCCGCTCTGCTTGCGCGACCAGCGCCATGATCCCAACCCTGAGGTCGTTCCCCTCCGGCAGGTCGACGGCGGCGAACCGCACGCCGCTGTCCCGCAGCGTCAGCAGGAACGCGGCATTGCGCGACAGCCGATCGAGCTTGGCGATGACTAGCATCGCGCTGGTGACCTTGGCGAGATGCAGCGCCTTGCGAGCCGGCCGGGTTGCGCCCGCTCTCCACCCCAGTGAAGCGGCGGTCCAATAATCTCTTTGCAAATCCCGTGCGCTTCCATTTGAAGTCACAGCCGGCCTCCGGGCGCTCATTCGTCGCCCGCGCGGGCAGCGTATGCGCGCTGTTCCTCGGCCACGAACTCTGCGGCCGCCTTTGCCGCCTTGCGGAGCCAGTCAGGGTCGCGCGCCGAGAGATCGCGCCGGATGTCCACGGCCCGCGCGCTCTCCGCATGGCAGTTCGCAAGCTCGTGTCCCATCAGCTCCAACATCCGCCGCTTCAATAGGACCTTCGGATCGGTCTTCGCCTCAATCTTGCGGCTGTTGGGCGAGAGCCGTCGGACCAGGATGCTCCCCACGACCCGGCAATGCGGATCGGGCGCCCGGGCGCGACCAGTGGCGATCGGCTCCACATACAGCCGGCCGTCATTGCCGTGGGCATAAGCCCAGCCCGAGGGCACGAGCGCTTTGGCTTCACGGAGCACTGGTCCCCCGCGCCAATCTGCCTGCACGACAAAACGCGGGCGGCCGAGGCTGCCTGTGCCCGCGGTCCGCGGCGAGATCGCCTCGTCGGCGAAGCCTTCCGGAAGGGCTCCGCGCAGCGCCTTGGCGAAGTTCGGCGGCGCATCGGCGAGCCCATCCTCTCGCCATGCATCGGCATCATCCCAGAACTTCCTCCGGGCGTCCTTGTCGAGCAGGAGGTCATTGCGCAGCCCAGGATGGTTGCGATCGAGAACGATCGGTGCCGGCTTCTTCAGGCCCTCCTCGTATCCCGTCAGGATCGCGTGGCTGATTTCGGTGTTGGAGGGCGCATCCGCCTGTCGCCAGTGTTCGGTTCTGCCAAGCACCGCGCTGGTTGCAAGGCGGACCAAGTCAAGCACATAAGGCATTGGCGCCGCATCGTCGAAATCGTTGGCGCCCCAGACCAGGCGGCCCTCGGTATCCCGCCAGGTGCCAAAGTTCTCCAGGTGCGTATCCCCGATGGCGAGCACCTCGGGCGCCCCGGCGAGCTCGGGACAGACCTCGAGGATTGTCTCGGACCATCGCCAATAGGTTGCGCGCAAGAAGACAAACGCGCCTTCCCGCATCTTCTTGTGCTTTTCGCTGAGATCGCCTTCAGCAAGCTGTCCGTCGAGTTGATCCCGAAGCCACGCCTCGTAGCTGCGCCTGGAGATCTTGAGTTCCTGCATGCCAACACCCCGTTGGCTTCCGAACACCTCGCCGATGTTCTGCCACGCAGGCGGCGTCACTCGCACGACATCGTTGAGTACTCGCCCGGCGGGCGCTCGAAAAGCGTCGTCGCCAGGAACGGCGGTCCGATGAACTCTCCGGAGCCTCGTGCGCACAGGATACCGAACGCGCAGAAGACGGCGCGCCCACTCATCAGGTGCTCAGAGTTGAAGGCGGCATGGCGCAAGCATGCGAGGGCTTCCTCATCATCGTCGTCTCCGTCGCTCACGCCCGCTGTCAGCGGCGCACCCAGATGGGCCGCCATTCGCGCGATCGCCGCCATCTGGCGCCCCTCCCGCGTGGCGAAGTCCGGATCGTCGTAGCCCCACCAATCCCAGCAACCCTTGGGATTGCCGCCGAACGGATCGAGCGGAGGCGAGGGGATGATCTGCGCCTGCGGGTAGAGCACCACGATGCCGTTGGCCTCCGCCCACCGGTTGTACCCGGTCGTCCGTGCATAGATGTCGCCGATCTGGTCCGGAGTCTGCTCGCAGCCGTGGAAGGCGATGTGCAGGCGGCAGGTCTCGCCCTCGGCGCAGGCCGCCGGCACGTACGCGAACCCACGGGCATCCATGCCGTGGGCTTCCGGGGACGGCAGGAATTCACTTTGGTCGAACTCGATCAGTCGTGCAGGGTCTGAGGAAACCGGGCCGGACAGATCACCGTACAGCCAGTTCAGGATATCGCCGGCTTGGTCGATGCCACAGTCGCTGATGTAGTGGGGCCGCGTGTCCCCACAAGGCACCGGACCGCCCTCAGCCAGGAAGGCGTGGCCGGCGGGCACGTTCGTCACGTATCGGAGGTTGGCGGCCTCGATCCCGGCAGCGAGATAGAAGTCGCGCGCCGCATCCATCACGGGCCGGGTCACTGTCCGGTCCTGCGTGCCGCTGAAGAGATAGACCCGGTCCCCGTCGAGGCCGGAGAGTGGATCGATCATCTGCCCGGCCGCGAACTGCTGCGCCTCGGTCAGCAAAGCGAGCTCGTCCGGCTCGCCGAGAAACGTCTGCATGCACTGATTGAGCGCAGTCATGACGCCGCCCTCGGAACAGTAATACGGCCCGCCGGCCACCACTCCAGCCCCGGCGATCCCGCTGGAGAATGCGACTTGGATCTGCACCGCCATAAAGGCTCCGCTCGAGAGACCTGAGACGGTTGTTGCGCCCGCGTCGAGCGTCAACTCGGGCAAGCTCTGGGCTTTCGCAGCCGCCACGATCGAGACGGTAACGGCAATGCCAAGAAGGGCGCTCCGCACGCCATGTAAAAGCTCCATCTTGTGAACTCCGTGATGCGCAATAGAATGATGCAATGCAGCAACAATAGCACGTAGCGGCGATTCGAGGAACAGCTGTCGGACACGTATGGACGGCTGCGGCTGGCCATCCTGCCCATTGGGGGCGCTGCCGGTCGCGGACCGGCAATGTGGACCCGGCGAGAAGCTCGGCCAACTTCCAGCAGGCGGACAACGAGGGTCATGCGCCGAGCGCCGAGTGCACGGCGCCGCTTGTCTTCCTGAGCCCCAGGCGCTCGAGCAGGTCCGTCACCGTCGAAACGTGCCAGCGCCCGCCGCGGCGGGTCAGCATGCCGCGAGCGTTCAGCTCCTCCGCGATCGCCCGGAGGCTGGTGTGCCCGGCGCCGCGGATGTCGTCGGGCCTCGCGCCCGCTGAGGCCGGCGGCGGCAACTGGATCGACTGGGTGCCCATTGCCCGCAGCCTCGCCAATGGCTGCGATCCGGAGCACCCGGAGTACTGGGGCGACCCGTTCGACCAAAGTCAGCGGCTGGTCGAGCTCGCCGCCATCGGCTTCGCCCTACGCCTGGTGCCGGATCGGGTCTGGCAGCCGCTATTGGAGCGGGAGAAGCCCGCCGTGGCGGCCTATCTGGTGAAGGGCCACGCCTGCGGCTTCGTCGACAACAACTGGAAGTTCTTCCGCCTCCGCGAGCAGTTCACGCCCGAGCTCCAAGCGGCCTGGCATGCCGCCTACGACCATTTGAAGCTCCAGCCGCCCGGCCCGGCGGCATTGCCGCGCCAACAGGTGAAGACACCGCTCCGCCGGTCCGACGGCCGAGTCCGCCGTCGCCGCCGAGGTCAGCCGCCATCGGCGCACGCTGTTTGCGAGTGAGCCCGTGGCGAGCCCCGGCGTCGAGACGGTGCCGACCGTCGAGTTCGACACGCCCTCGGTGGAGATCGTCGCTCCCGACGGACGGCAGCCACATTGCCGGTCGAGCCAGCCCGAGGTGCGGCTGCAGCGAGAAGTCGCGACCGTTCGGCCGCATAGCGTCAAGCCAGGGCTGGCCCGCGCGACTTCGGGCGTAGAGCGCGAGCTTGCCCGAGGGGCGCGGCCGGGGCGCTAGAGGCAGCCGGCAGGATCGCCGGCTTCGGCAGCTCGACCCGCCCGCCGGTCCAGGTAGGCCGTCCGGGCTGACCTTGAAGCTGAAGGTGTCCGAGCCGAGGAGCCCGATAAGTGCCCCGGCGCTGAGGCCAGTCTTGAAGGCTTAAGAGCTGCTGAGCCCGGTCATCCGGCGTGGCCCGGGAGTGCCGGCGCGGTCTGTGGTCCGTGCTCAGCGACGACGACGCAGACCACCCATTGCTCCGACTCGGCCGTGCGCGTCGCGCTCGTCGAGATGTGCCAACAACCGGCGAGTTCCCCGCACGCTGTCGGCATTGGCCGATTTCCGCCGTGACCGACGCTGACCGCCTTTCATGCCTTCTGGGGACATTCTCCCCGAGCTTGACATTCGACCCCGACGGGCAGGTAATGCTCGTATTGCGGATGCTATCGCCCTTTCGACAGGAGATTGTATCCATGTGTTCTGTCGAACTCGCGCACCGCGCTCAGCCTTTTTCCGATCGTCGCGGCCGTGATTGTCGGTCCCGCGTTTGCGCAGACCGACAGCACCGCGCTGCGCGACGCTGTGACCCCCGAGGCGATCCGGACTCACCAGGAGGCGCTCGCCGACATCGCTGCCCGGGAAGGCGGCAACCGCGCCTCCGGCACTCAAGGCTACGATGCCTCGGTCGACTATGTTGCGGAGAAGCTGCGCGATGCGGGCTACGAGGTTACGGTGCAGCCGTTCCACGTTCTCTCCTTTGAGGAGACGGCGCCGCCGCAGCTCGCGCGGGTTGAGCCGGACGCGGAGACCTATTCCCCCGGCACCGACTTCCAGACCATGCGCAATTCCGGTGCGGGGTCGGTCGAGGGCGTCGTGGTGCCGACCGTCGACCTTGTGATCCCGCCGACGCCGGAGCCGAGCTCGACGAGCGGCTGCGAACCGGAGGATTTCCCGGCTGTGCCGAATGAGCCGGCGATCGCGCTGGTTCAGCGCGGCACCTGTCCGTTCCAGGTCAAAGTCGACAACGCCGCCGGCGCCGGCTACGCGGCGGTTCTGGTCTTCAACGAAGGGCAGCCCGACCGGCAGGACGCGTTTGCCGCGACGCTCGCAACGCCGGTCAGCATCCCAGCCCTGTCGGCGAGCTTCGGGGTTGGCGACGAGCTGCAGGCTTTGGCTCAGGCCGGCCCGGTGCGGGCTCAGGTGGTGGTCGAGGCGGTCACTCACTCGCTGCCGACCGCCAACGTCATTGCCGACTGGCCGCAAGGCGATCCCGACCGCGTTGTCGTCATCGGTGCGCATCTCGATTCCGTCGCCGACGGGCCCGGGATCAATGACAACGGCAGCGGCACGGCCGCGGTGCTTGAGATCGCGCTCCAACTCGCGAAGCTCGGCACCCCGCCGGTGAACCGGCTGCGCTTCGGGTTCTGGGGCGCCGAGGAACTCGGCCTGCTCGGATCGGTGCACTACGTCGAGTCGCTGCCCCCCGAAGAGCTCGGCCGCATTGCCCTGAACCTCAACTACGATATGCTCGGCTCGCCGAACCCGGTCAGCTTCGTCTACGACGGCGACGGCTCAGCGGGCGAGCCGTCCGGCCCGACCGGTTCCGCAGAGATCGAGCGGGTGTTTCTCGACTATTTCACCGCCGCGGGCCAGCCATCGCGCCCGACAGCTTTTGACGGACGCTCGGACTACGGCCCATTCATCGCACAGGGCATCCCGGCCGGCGGGTTGTTTTCCGGTGCCGAGGCATTGAAGAGCGAGGCTGAGGCCGGGGAGTTCGGCGGCGTGGCCGGCGAGGCATATGACCCGTGCTACCATCAGGCCTGCGACGATCTCGACAATGTCGACCTCACGGCGCTCGACGTGCTGAGCGATGCGGCGGCACATGCGGTTTGGACACACGCGGCCGCGCCGCCGGCCCCGGCAACGATGGCAGCGCTCGCACGCGGCGGCGGCCGCATGGCAGAAGCGGTGCCGCTCGATGCGCTGCCGCTCAGGGGCGGGGGGCATTACCAACGGTGAGCCGGTTGCGTGCGACCAAAGCGGGCAGCCAACAACGGGCGGTGAGCCGTTGAGGTTCGCGGAGCGCAGCCACAAAACACGCGGGGCACAATTGCGGCCGGCTACATAACGCTCGCGACTACCGCATGCACCTGGTCCGAGTCTGAGCCGGGCGAAGCGATTGAGACGTGCCTAGCGCCCGCCGCGCCAGACTGATGGAGATAGCTGCGACCGCTGGCCCGAGGCTCGGGACATGGTACTCGGCGCGCGGCCGATGGCAGCGCTGGGCGGCGCGCCATCCGGGTTGCCGAGCTTCGGCGAGTCAAACATACACGAGAAGGTAGACGTAGGATTCTGATGCCTTGCGGCTCACCCAAAC
This sequence comes from uncultured Alphaproteobacteria bacterium, assembly GCA_963763295.1. Classification (GTDB taxonomy): domain Bacteria; phylum Pseudomonadota; class Alphaproteobacteria; order Rhodobacterales; family Rhodobacteraceae; genus Amaricoccus. The sequence goes on along the minus strand of CAVXOH010000005.1, from coordinate 511,239 downwards.
TCCCTCGGGCGGATAATCCCCTTGCTGACTCGGCAGAACCTCCCATGGTCGACCCATGACCGAGCGAGCCGGGAAGTCCCAGGCTATCCAACCATAGTCTGCATGATTCATTATCCAATGGTCACCATCCGAGCGCTTGTAGCCCACTTCGCCGTTCTCGTTCTGCATTTTGTCGAATGAATAGACGAGATCGTCGCTTTGCCGGCGAAGCTCGAATCTGTCGTGCCGCCCTTTGTCATTCACGAGTTATGGCCCATCCGGAGAAGCGGCCGGCCCGGCGCGACCAGCAAGGTTTCAAATGTAGGACATAGCCCGGACTGGCCCATGTGTCCGCTCGCATGCCCAACCAATCAGGCAGTTCGTCACGTTGGAGCGGGGCCCCTCGGCCATCAATCTGCGGCGCAGGACCTCGCTGAGGTGCTCTCAGGCGGCGCTGATGCAATATTTCCTCGGCGAGGAGCGGGACGCCGAGTTTGGCGAGATCGCGCCGCGCCTCGCGCACGCGCTGGCCAGCCTCGGCGGCTTCGGTCTGCGCCCCGCCGAGCTCGCCGCCGCCGGTCGCCTGCGCGTGCGACGGCATCCGCAATGCCGTCGGCCTGTTCCTGCCCGACAACTCGGGGCGCAGCGGAACGCTCGCGGCCGACTAGGCGCGTCGCGCGGCGCACATGCGCGCCGAACTCCTCGCAGAGCCCGAGACGGCCGCCTATGCCCGAAACGGCGGCCGCGGCGCGGGAACGCCTCGATCTCGAGCTGTCCGAGCTCGTCGTCCGCGCAGTGGCGCCTCCCGCCGCGCAGCCGACCGGCAGGTCGAGAGCTTCCGCCCTCGCCCCTGCCCGCGGAGGTACTGCTCGATCGCCGCTATACGGTCTCAGGGCGGCCTACGGCTCCCGCTTGGGGTCAAGTCCGAAATCTTCGCGCGTCATACCTAGCATATCGAGCAATGTGTCGATGGTCGCCTGTTCTAGGGCATCCGCCGCTGCAAGTTTGACGACATCCTCGCCAGCTTGATCTCGGAGATGTCGGATATACTCCACCATCTCCGCTAGCGAGCGGGTTGGCACTGGATACTTCTCCTCGAGGGTAGCGACGATCTCTGCGTTCATGCTCCTGTTATGCCGATCAGCGGCACGCTTGATGCGATCTCGCATGCCATTCGGCAGGCGAATGATAAACTTGTCCTGATTTTGCGGGGTTCGCTCAGTCATGCTGGCAGTGAGCCATAAAAACAACTTGACGCAATGCTGGCTGTGAGCCAGTATGATGGCACTGAGCCACGTTGGTGCTGCAAATGACCGATCGCAAGCCGATGCAGCTCCGCCTCCCGCCTGACATCAAGGCGTGGCTTACGGCCGAGGCAGAGCGCAACGTCTCATCGCAGAACAGCGAGGTGATCCGCGCCATCCGCGCGGCCATGGTGAGGGCCGTCGAGCAGCCCACCACCACCGAACCACCAGGAGGAGGAGAACATGAACGATGAAACCGCCCCTTCGGCGGCTGATACCGGCAGGCTGGCGCTCCGTTCGAAACCCCTGTCGCACTTGGTGGCAGTCCTGAAAAGTAACCTCGTGCTCCTTGCCTCTCGCCTGATAGCGCGCTGAAGGAGGAGCTGACTTTTGACAGCGCCCCGCTTCAGGATCGAACCCCGCGACGTCCCGGCTGTTGCTGCCGCCCGGCGTCTCGGGCTTACGGAGGCGCAGTTCAGGGAGTGTCTACCCGATCTTTTGGCTCGCGGTTTCCCAGCTGCGGACCCGACGACCGGCAACTACGACCTCAAGGCCGCTGAGCTCTGGCTGGACAGGCGCTCCGGCCTCGGTGCGATCACCGAGGTGGTCGCGAGGGACGCTTCGTCGGTCGTCATGGCTCGGATCCAGGCACTCGGTCGCGATCATGGGTAAAGTCAAGATCCCTACTACGTGGTGCGGAAGGGTCGGGGCTACTGGCTTACCACCAAGGCGATGCGGGCCGCTGGCTTCCCGTCCTGCGTCAGTTGCGGGGTAGACGGGCCGGACGCATGGAAGATCGCCAACGAATGGAACAGCCGCTGGCAGGCCGCCCGCACGGGTCGGGAACCGGCGCCGAAGCACGTTTTCCCCCGCGGGTCGCTGGGCGAGGCTTTCGAGCGGTTCCGGCGGACCGAGACCTGGAAGGCGAAGAAGCCGCGCACACGCGAGGATTGGGAGCGTGGCTGGAGCCATATCAGCCCGATCTTCGGCGACGTAGCACCGCGGACCGTCACTTTTGAGCACGTCGATGCCTGGTACCATGCCTTGAAGACCGCGAAGTCGGTGCAGGAGTCGCACCGCGCCATGAAGATCTGGCGGGCGCTGTGGCAGGTCTCCGCCAGCATGCGCTACTGCACAGCCGACGAGGACCCGAGTTTCGGCATTCGGCGCGAGACCCCCAAGGGTCGGTCCGAGACTTGGTCCGAGGGCGAGGTGATCCGCCTCGTCAAGGCGGCCTGGCGGTGCGGCTATCGCGGCCTCGCTTGCATCATCGCAGTGGCCTACGATACGCAGCTCGCCCCGGTCGACGCGCGATCGCTGCGGCTTGAGGACAGCCGCAGCGACGGCCAGAAGCTCTGGTTCGACGTCGAGCGCGCCAAGACTGGTCGAGGAGCCTTAGGAACACTGTCACGCCGGACACAGGCCCTCGTCAGAGCCTACGTCGCCATGTTGCCGGCCGACTTCCTGCCGAGCGCACCGATCTTCCTCACCAGGCGCGGGGCGGCTTATAGGAAGAACAGCCTCGCCGAGGACTTCCGCGACATCCGCCGGCTGGCGCTCCCGGGGGACACGCGGCAGCTCCAGGACATGCGGCGCACGGGCGCGGTGGAGGCGCAGTCCGGCGGAGCCGACCTCAGCATCATCTCGCAAAAGATGGCGAATACCGTCGCGTCGTCGCAGGCGCTCCAGAAGACCTATCTACCGGTCAGCTCGATGGCAGTCGAGATGGCGGACGAGGCCCGAAAACGCGGCCGCCGCCGAATTCTGGAGAACAAGGCGAGGCCAAAAGTTGAAACGCTCCGTCCGGGAGAGTTGAAACCCGAGACGAACGGAGGCGCCAAGTGATTGAAAGTAATGGCGCGGTTGACGGGGCTCGAACCCGCGACCTCCGGCGTGACAGGCCGGCACTCTAACCGACTGAGCTACAACCGCGCGATTGTGATGCGACCCGCGATCCGCCGGGGCGGGCGCGGAGCCGCATCACCGGCGCGTTGTAGGAGGACGGGCCGGGGGCGTCAAGCGGATTGCGGCACCTTGCCGGGCAAAGCCCAAGGTGGTTCAGTCGCCCGGGGAGGAGAGCCGCCATGCCGGACGATGCGTTCTGGGCCCGAGCGCTGGCCGAGGCCGAGGCGGCGGACGCCGGCGATCCGCTGGCGGCGTTCCGCGACCGGTTCCGGCTGCCGCCGGGGCTGATCTATCTCGACGGCAACTCGCTCGGCCCGGCGCCGGAGGCGGCGCTCGCCGCGGTCCGGCTCGCGGCCGAGCGGGAATGGGCGGACGACCTCATCGTCAGCTGGAACAAGGCGGGCTGGTACGAGCTGCCGGTGCGCTGCGGCGATATCATCGCGCCGTTGATCGGGGCGGGCGCCGGCGAGGTCGTCGTCTGCGACACCACCTCGCTCAACCTCTACAAGGCGCTGCACGCGGGCTTGAGCCTGCGGCCCGAGCGCCGGGTCATCGTCGCCGAGGGCGGCAGCTTCCCGACCGACCTCTACGTCGCCGAGGGCGTGCGGGCGAGCCGGCCCGACATCGTGCTGCGGCTCGAGGGCGTCGACGGCCCCGATCTCGAGGGGCTGATCGGCGACGACGTGGCGGTGGTGCTCGTGAACCAGGTCGACTACCGCAGCGGGCGGCGGCGCCACGTCGCGGCGGTGACCGCGGCCGTGCACCGGGCCGGCGCGGTCGTGGTCTGGGACCTCTGCCACTCGGCGGGGGTGATGGAGGTCGGGCTGAATGCCGCCGGCGCCGACCTCGCGGTCGGCTGCACCTACAAGTACCTGAATGGCGGGCCGGGGTCGCCGGCCTTCGTCTTCTGCGCGCGCCGGCACCAGGCGGCGGCGCGCCAGCCGCTGTCGGGGTGGTGGGGGCACGCGCGGCCGTTCGACTTCGAGCGAGGCTTCGAGCCGGATCCGGGCATCCGGCGCTTCCTCTGCGGCACCCAGCCGGTGCTGTCGTTCCGCGGGCTGGTCGCGGGGCTCGAGCTCGCGGCGGCCGCCGATCTCGCGCAGGTGCGCGCAAAGAGCGAGGCGCTGACCGCGCGCTTCCTCGCCCTTGCCGAGGCGGCGGGCGGCGCACACGGCGTCGGCGTCTTCAGCCCGCGGCAGGCGGCCGAGCGGGGCAGCCAGGTGGCGCTGACCCACCCCGAGGGATATGCGGTGGTGCAGGCGATGATCGCCCGCGGGGTGGTCGGCGACTTCCGGGCGCCCGACATCATGCGCTTCGGCTTCGCGCCGCTCTACCTCAGCCACGCCGACGTGGTGCGGGCGGCGCGCACGTTCGAGCAGGTGCTCGCCTCCGGGGCCTGGCGCGAGGCGCGCTACCGCGAGCGAGCCGCCGTCACCTGACGTCGTCGTCGGCGGGATGGTCGTCGTAGCGGTCGGAGAGGATGCGCGCGGCGTCGCCCTTCGGGTCGTCGTACTGGTTCGTGCGCAGCGCCCACAGGAAACCGGCGAGGCCGAGCAGGCCGAGGAAGAGCGAGGCCGGGATCAGGATGGCGAGGATGTTCACCGGCCGAGCCTCAGCGCGTTCAGGCAGACGAAGAGCGAGCTGACCGACATGGCGATCGCCGCGATCAGCGGCGTGACCTGGCCGGAGACGGCCAGCGGCACGGTGATGACGTTGTAGCCGAAGGCGAAGGCGAAGTTCTCGAGGATGCGGCGGCGGGCGACGCGGGCGAGCTGCCAGCTCTCGCCGACGCGGTCGAGACGGTCGCCGAGGATGATGAGGTCGGCGGCTGAGCGGCTGGCGTCGACGGCGGAGGCGGGCGAGATCGAGACATGCGCGGCGGCGAGGGCGGCGGCGTCGTTGAGGCCGTCGCCGACCATCAGCACGCGGCGGCCCTCGGCGCTGAGCGCGTCCAGGCGGGCGACCTTCTCCTGCGGCGTGGCGCCGGCGGTCCAGTCGGCGATGCCGAGCCGCGCGGCGAGTGCCGCCACCGGGCGCTCGGCGTCTCCGGAGAGGAGCGCGACCGGCAGCCCGGCCGCCCGGAGCGCGGCGACCGTGGCGGGGGCGTCGGGCCGGAGCTCGTCGGCGAAGCTAAAGGCGACGGCGGGCTCCCGGCCGACGCGGAGCCAGCTCGTGGTGACGGCGGCGTCGCCGGCGGCGCCGACCCACTCGGCGCGGCCGAGGCGGACCGTCCGGCCGCCCAGCCGGCCCTCGGTGCCGAGGCCCGGGTGCTCGGCGATGTCAGCGACGGCGGCGGGGCTGATCCCCGCTTCGGCTGCGGCCACGCGGATGGCCCGGGCGAGCGGGTGTGCGCTCGCAGCGGCGAGCGCGGCGGCGGCGGCGAAGTCGGCGGCCGGGATCGCGGCGGCGTTGGTCAGGACCGGGCGGCCGGTGGTGAGCGTGCCGGTCTTGTCGAAGACGACGGCGTCGATCTCGGCGAGGCGCTCGAGCGCGGTGCCGTCCTTGAGCAGGACGCCGTCGCGGAACAGCCGGCCGGACGCGGCGGTGAGCACGGCGGGGACGGCGAGGCCGAGCCCGCACGGGCAGGTGATGATCAGGACCGCGGCGGCGATGTTGGTGGCGACGCGCCAGTCGCCGGTGGCCGCGCCCCACCAGGCGAGGGCGGCGGCGGCGAGCCCGAGGACGAGGGGCGCGTAGGCGCGGGCGGCGCGCTCGGCGAGGGTGGCGTAGCGGCTGCGGCTGCGCTCGGCGGCCTCGACGAGGCGGGCGATCTGGCGGATGAGCGTGTCATCGCCGAGCGCGCGGGCACTGAGCGTCAGCGGGCCGGTCAGGTTCAGCATGCCGGCGCTGACCGCCGCGCCGGGGCCGACCGGCCGCGGCAGGGTCTCGCCGGTCAGGAGCGACGGGTCGACCTCGGAGCGGCCGGCGGTGACGGTGCCATCGGCGGGGATGCGGGCGCCGGGGGCGACGGCGATCAGGTCGCCGGGGCGCAGCGCGTCGAGGGGCACGGTCTCGCGGCCGCCGTCCGGGAGCAGCCGGTCGGCCATCTGCACCTCGAGCGCGGCGATCTCGGCGGCGGCGGAGCGGGCGGCGGCGCGGGTGCGGTGGGCGAGGTAGCGGCCGACCAGGAGGAAGAAAGTCAGCATGGTCGCCGCCTCGAAATAGGCGCGCGGGCCCGAGAGGCTGGTCTCGCGCAGGGAGACGGCCGCGGCCATCACGATCGCGAGCGAGATCGGCACGTCCATGTCGAGCCGGCCGGCGCCGATCGCGGCGAGGGCGGACCGGAAGAACGGCAGCGCCGCGAAGGCGACGGCGGGCAGCGCGATGGCGGCGGAGACCCAATGCAAGAGGTCGCGGGTGGTGTCGCTGGCGCCGGACCAGACCGCGATCGACAGGAACATGACGTTCATCGCGGCGAAGCCGGCGACGCCGATGCGGGCGAGAAGGTCGCGGCCCTCGGCGTCGGTGCGGGTCGCCTCGAGCGCGGCGCTGTCGAGCGGGCGGGCCGCGTAGCCGCGGGCCTCGAGCGCCGCGATCAGCCGCGCCTCGGTTCCGGGCGCGTCCTCGACCGTCGCCGAGGCGCGGCGGAGCGAGAGGTTGACGCGGGCGGCGGCGACGCCGGGCTCGGCGAGGAGGGTGCGCTCGACCCCGGTGATGCAGGCCGCGCAGTGGATCTCCGGCAGCGAGAGCTCGATCCGGCGCAGCGGCGCCGGGCCGCGCGCGACCGCGGCCGGCGCAGGCAGCGGCGCGGCGGCACAGGCGGGGCAGGCGGCGAGTGCGGCGTCGGTCATCGGCGGACGAAGATGTCGCGGCTCTGGCGGAACGCGGTGCCGTCGGCGGCGGTGGCGGCGATCTCGACGCGCCAGTTGCCGGGGGCGAGGTCCGCGTCGGCGGCGTAGCCAGCCGGAGTCTCCTCGAGCACGAGCTCAAGGTCGCTGCGGGTGGTGGTTGGGCGGCCGACGGTGACGGCGAGCGCCGCCGGTCGCACGACCCGGCCGGCGGCGTCGGCGAGGCGGAGGCTGAGGATCCCGCCTTCGTGCGCGAGGTCGGCCCGCCAGCCGAGGGCGAGCTGCGCGGCGCGGGCGCGGTCGAAGTCCTGGCTGGCGATGTAGCTGTTCGGCACGACGAGGCCCGAGAAGGTGCGCACGGCCGCGACCGTCAGCACGATGTTCGGGACGAGCATCGCGAGGAAGGCGCCGCCGGCGATCAGCGCGACGTGGCGGCCGGTCAGCGTCACGGCTGCCTGCCCTGGAAGACCGTCGCCTCGCGCGCCTGGCGGCCGGAGCCGGCGTCCTCGGCGACGAGCTCGACCGGCGTCCGCGCCTCGGCGCTGGCCGGGCTGTCGGGGGTGCTCGTCAGGTAGACGCGCTGGCGCAGCGTCTCGTTGGCGGGCACGGTGACGGTGAGGCCCGGCAGGCCCTGGAGCTCGAGGGCGAGCGGGGCCTCGGCGGCGGCCGACAGCCGGAACTCGCGGTCGTAGCCCGTCATGTTGCGCAGGCGCAGCTCATAGGCGTTGCGGATCGAGCCGTCGGAGAGGACGACGTTGATCGGGTTCCTGACCGGCTCGACCGACATCGACATGTCGGTGCGCAGCACGAGCGCGCCGACCAGCGCGACGCCGATGCCGGCCCAGAGCACGGTGTAGAGGATCACCCGCGGCCGCAGGATGCGCCGCCAGACCGGCACCGGGGCGCCGCCGCCGCGCTCGCGCTCGCCGTCGGCGAGGGTGACGTAGCCGATCAGGCCCCGCGGCGTGCCGACCTTGTCCATCACGTCGTCGCAGGCGTCGATGCAGAGCGCGCAGGTGATGCAGGCGAGCTGCTGGCCGTCGCGGATGTCGATGCCCATCGGGCAGACGTTGACGCAGGCGGAGCAGTCGATGCAGTCGCCGAGGTCGGCGGCGCCGGCGGCCTTGCGGTGCTTGCCGCGCGGCTCGCCGCGCCAGTCGCGGTAGGCGACGGTGATGGTCTCCTCGTCCATCATCGCCGCCTGGATGCGCGGCCACGGGCACATGTAGATGCAGACCTGCTCGCGCAGGAAGCCGCCGAAGGCGAAGGTCGTGCCGGTGAGCAGCGCGATCGACGCATAGGCGGCCGGCGGCGCGCTGAAGGTCAGGACCTCGCGCAAGAGCGTCGGCGCGTCGGCGAAGTAGAAGACCCAGGCGCCGCCGGTGGCGACGGCGATCAGCAGCCAGACGGTCCACTTGACCGCGCGCAGGCGAATCTTGGTGGCGGTCCAGGGTGCGTTCCAGAGCCTGACCCGGGCGTTGCGGTCGCCCTCGATCCAGCGCTCGACCAGGATGAAGAGGTCGGTCCAGACCGTCTGCGGGCAGGTGTAGCCGCACCAGACCCGGCCGAGCGCCGCGGTGAAGAGGAAGAGGCCGAGGCCGGCCATGATCAGGAGGCCGGCGACGAAGTAGAACTCCTGCGGCCAGATCTCGATGAAGAAGAAGTAGAATCGCCGGTTGGCGAGGTCGACGAGGACCGCCTGGTCGGGCAGCGCCGGGCCACGGTCCCAGCGGATCCACGGGGTGACGTAGTAGATGCCCAGGGTGACCGCGAGGATCCACCACTTGAGGGTGCGGAAGCGGCCATGGACGCGGCGCGGGAAGATCGGCTCGCGGGCGGCGAAGAGCGGCGGCGGATCGGAGGCGGTCTGGGTCACGGACGGCTGGCTTCCCGGGGCTTGCGGCCGAATGGTACACCCATGGGCGGGGAATCGCGAACGCCTTGGGCGGTGTCGCGCTGCGGCAGCGGGTCGCGCCTTGCGTGGCGGCGGAGCCAGGCGACGAAGGCCTTGAGCGGCGGGCGCAGCACCCCCGGCCGGGTGACGATGTAGTAGCCGAGACCGGGCAGGGCGTCCTCGAAGAGGACGATCAACCGGCCCGCGGCGATCTCGCGCTCGATGAGCACGCGGGCGGTGAGCGAGACACCGTCGCCGCTGCGCAGGCCTTCGAGCACCAGGTGGCCGGGCAGGTGCGTCACGTTCTCCTTGCGAGGCGCGATCACGCCGCGGTCGCGCAGCCAGTTCGACATCTCCGTGGTGCCGAGCTCCTGCAGCCACGGCAGGTCGAGGATGTCGCGCGGCTCGGCGATCCGCCGGGCGCCGATCAGCGACGGCGCGGCGACGATGACGATGGTGGTCGGAAGGAGCAGCTCTGCGTCGAGCCCGCGCCAGACGCCGCCGCCGTAGCGCACCGCCACGTCGATGCCGCCCGGCGCCAGCTCGACGAACTGCGCCGTCGGGTTCAGCATCAGCTCGATCTCGGGATGCTCGTGGCGGAAGTCCGACAGGCGCGGCATCAGCCAGCCCATCGCGAAGGCCGCGGTCGTGGTGACCTGCAGCGGGCGCCGGGCGTCGGCGCCAGTCAGCTCGTCGACAGCGCGCTGGATGCCGAGGAAGGCGGTGGAGAGCGCGGCCGCCAGCCGTTCGCCCTCCGGCGTCAGCGTGCCGCGGCGCCCCGCGCGGCTGACGAGCTCGACCCCCAGGCGATCCTCGAGCGCGCGGACCTGCTGGCTGACGGCGGCATGGCTGACGTTGAGCGCCGCCCCGGCCCGGGTGAAGGTGCCGTTCTCCGCCAGGGCGTGGAAGGCGCGCAGCGCCCCGAGCGAAGGCAGGTTCTGCCAGTCCATCTTCCCCTCCGCCATTCGGTCAGGGAGCGTTCTCCATGGCACGCATCCCCGCGCTCCGCAAGGTCCGGCCGTCGAAACACGCCGCGATTCTGAAAGTCCAGCTTACAGTGTGGATAGTTTCCTGAGTCGCGGCGATCCCGGATAACCGCTATATATCTCAGTGAACAAGCTTCTGACGGAGGTCAGGCCAATGCTGGACATATATGCAAGGACTTTCAGGATCGCGACCTTGACCGACCGGCCGGCCGGACCGGAGCCGGTGGCCGAGGCCCGGCGCCGGAAGGGTCCGGGGTGGACTGCACGCGCGCTCCGCTGGCTGGCGCACGCGCGCGCCGACTGACATACGAGGAGATCGACCATGAGCACCCATGCATCGCATGTAGCGCTATCGGCACCGTCGGGGTGGGGCGTGGGGTCGCTTCTGCGTTTCGCGCGCCGCGTGCATGAGCGGCGGCAGGCGGCGGCGACCTTCGCCAAGCTCGACGACCGGCTGCTGCGCGACATCGGCCTGACCCGTGCCGACGCCATCGACGCGGCCGCGGGCCGGGTCTGCCGGCAGGGCTGAGCGTCAGGCAGCCGCGCAAGCGATCACTCGCCACCGCCTAGGCTGTGGACGTAGACGGCGACCTTGGCGATGTCCTCGGGCGCGAGGCGGCCGCCGAAGGCGGGCATGACGCCGAAGCGCGCGTTCGCGATCGAGGTCCGGATCGCCGCGGGATCGCCGCCGTAGAGCCAGATCCCGTCGGTCAGGTCCGGCGCGCCGAACTCGCGGCCGCCGGCGCCGTCCGTGCCGTGGCAGGAGGCGCAGTTGTCGGCGAAGAGCTGGCGCGACGCCTGGGCGGCCGCCGGGTCCTCGCCCTGGCCCGAGAACGACAGGACGTACGCCGCGAGTCCGTCGATCTCCTGCGGCTGCAGGATGTCGCGGAAGGCCGGCATCTGGCTGAAACGGGCGTCGGGATTGGCCTCGTCGCGGATGCCGTGGGTGACGGTCTGCTGGATGTCGGCGGCGGTGCCGCCCCAGAGCCAGTCGTCGTCGAGCAGGTTCGGGTAGCGCCCGACCACCCCGCCGGCGCCGGCGCCGTGGCACTGCGAGCAGTAGTTGCGGAAGACCGCGGCGCCGCCGGCGGTGGCGAAGTGCAGGAGCTCGGGGTCGTTCGCGACGCTGGCGAGATCCGCCTCGAGCAGGCGGGCGTCGAGCGCGGCATTGGCGGCGCGCGCCGCGGCGATCTCGGCCGAGACCTCGGCCCGGCTCGAATAGCCGAGGAGCCCCGGGGTGGCGCCGTTCACGAGCGGCCAGGCCGGGAACAGGATCGTGTAGATCACCCCCCAGACGATGGTGGCGTAGAGCGTCCACAGCCACCAGCGCGGCATCGGCGTGTCGAGCTCCTTGATGCCGTCCCATTCGTGGCCGGTGGTCTCGGTCTGCGTCGCCGCGTCGATCTCGCGCTTGCTCGGCGCCGGGCGCACCCGCTTCCTCGGCGCCTCCTCGTTGCGGAAGATTCTGGCGGGCGGCCTCGTCCTGGGCCTCGCCGGCTCCGGGCCGGAACACCCAGACGACGACGGCGACGGACGCGACGAGGAGGCCGAGGAGGAGCCAGAGACCCATGGCCTAGCGTCCCCGCGCGGGAGCGGCGATGCTCCGGGGCCGGGAGAGCCGTGCTGCGGGCCGCACGCGTTCGCTTGCCATCGACTCAGTCCTTCTTCGGCGTGTCCTCGTTGCGGAAGATCTGGCGGGCGGCCTCGTCCTGGGCCTTGCGCGCGCCGGGACGGAAGACCCAGACGAGCACCGCCACGAAGACCAGCACCATGAGCAGGAGGCCCCAGGTGTCGGCGAAGTGGCGAAGCGCGGCGTAGTCGGTCATGGCGCGCTATCGGCTCGCATCCGGCTCGAAGGTCGAGAAGTCGACCAGCGTCCCGAGCATCTGCAGATAGGCGATCAGCGCGTCGAGCTCGCTCGTGCCGGGCTGGCCGTCGAAGTTGCGCGCCTGCGCCTTCGGATAGCGGGCGAGGAGCGCCTCGACGTCGCCGATGTCGGGGTTGGCCTGGGCGCGGAAGTCGGCGCGGGCGTTCTCGATCATCTCGTCGGTATAGGGCACCCCGCTCATGCGCTGCGCCCGCATTACCGCGGCGATGCGATCCGAGCCGATCGGCGTGGTGGCGAGCCAGGGATAGGCCGGCATGATCGATTCCGGCACCAGGTCGCGTGGGTTGTGCATGTGCGCGACGTGCCAGTCGTCCGAGTAGCGGCCGCCGACCCGGGCGATGTCCGGGCCGGTGCGCTTCGAGCCCCACTGGAACGGATGGTCGTACATCGACTCGGCGGCGAGCGAGTAGTGGCCGTAGCGGTCGACCTCGTCGCGCATCGGCCGGATCATCTGGCTGTGGCAGGTGTAGCAGCCCTCGCGGACGTAGATGTCGCGCCCGGCGAGCTCGAGCGGGCTGTAGGGGCGCATGCCCTCGACGTTCTCGATGGTGTTGTCGAGGTAGAACAGCGGCACGATCTGCACGATGCCGCCCACCGTCACCACGATGAACGAGAGGACCAGGAGCAGGAAGGAGTTCGTCTCGACGAGGCGATGGTTCCTCAGCCACCAGTTGCCGCGCGGCCGCTCCTCCTCCGGGAGGTCCTCGGGCACCGCGGCCTTCGGGTCGTTCTCGGACATCGGCCCGCTCCCTACTCGGCCGGCACGGCGTCGGCGCGTTCGCGCTGCGGCGTGTCGGTGACGGTCTTCCAGAGGTTCCAGGCCATGATCACGCCGCCGGCGAGGTAGAACACGCCCCCGAGCGCGCGCACCACGAACATCGGGTACTTGGCCGCGACGGTGTCGACGAAGGCGTTGACGAGGAAGCCCTGGTCGTCGATCTCGCGCCACATCAGGCCCTCCATGATCCCCGCCACCCACATCGAGGCGGCGTAGAGCACGATGCCGATGGTCGCGAGCCAGAAGTGCCAGGAGACGAGGGCGACAGAATAGAGCCGCTCGCGGTTCCAGAGTTTCGGCACCAGGTAGTAGAGCGCGCCGAAGGTGAGCATGCCGTTGAAGCCGAGCACGCCCGAGTGCACGTGGCCGATCGTCCATTCGGTGTAGTGGCTGAGCGAGTTGACCGCCCGGATCGACATCATCGGGCCCTCGAAGGTCGCCATGGCGTAGAAGCCGAGCGAGACCACCATCATGCGCAGGATCGGGTCGGTCCTGAGCTTGTCCCAGGCGCCCTGCAGCGTCATGAGGCCGTTGATCATGCCGCCCCAGGACGGCATCCAGAGCACGACCGAGAACACCATGCCGAGCACCTGCGCCCAGTCGGGCAGCGCGGTGTAGTGCAGGTGGTGCGGGCCGGCCCAGATGTAGAGGAAGATCAGCGACCAGAAATGGATGATCGAGAGCTTGTAGGAATAGATCGGGCGGTCGGCCTGCTTGGGGATGAAGTAGTACATCATGGCGAGGAACGGCACGGTCAGGAAGAAGGCGACCGCGTTGTGGCCGTACCACCACTGGATCATCGCGCCCTGGACGCCCGGCCAGAGCACCACCGACTTCGACGACCAGATCGACACCGGCACGGCCAGGTTGTTGATGACGTGCAGCATCGCGATGGTGACGATGAAGGAGAGGTAGAACCAGTTCGCCACGTAGATGTGCGGTTCCTTGCGCTTGACGAGCGTGCCGAGGAACACCGCGAGGTAGACGATCCAGACGACGGTGAGCCAGAGATCGGCGTACCACTCGGGCTCGGCGTACTCCTTCGACTGGGTGCCGCCGAGCACGTAGCCGGAGGCGGCGAGGACGACGAAGAGGTTATAGCCCCAGAACACGAACCAGGCGGCGTTGCCGCCCCAGAGCCGCGCCGCGCAGGTGCGCTGGACCACGTAGAAGGAGGTGGCGATCAGGGCGTTGCCGCCGAAGGCGAAGATCACGGCCGAGGTGTGGAGCGGCCGCAGCCGCCCGAACGACGTCCAGGGCAGGCCGAAGTTCAGCTCGGGGAAGGCGAGCTGGAAGGCGATGAAGGTGCCGGCGGCGAAGCCGATCACCGCCCAGAAGGCGGTCGCGATGACGCCCGCGCGGATCACGCCGTCCTGGTAGCCGGTGTCCGGCACCGGGGCGGGCGTGCCGGCCATGCCGATCGACCGGACGAACAGGACCGCGGCGATCAGCATCAGGATCAGCGCGTGGGCCTGGTACGCCTGGTCGGTTCCCCAGTTGGCCGCCATCGCGAAGACGAGGGCGAGGAGGCCCCAGGCTGCGATCTTCACGCCGTCGGCCATGATGCCCCCGGTTGCTCGATCGTCGCCCCGCCGCCGAATGGTGCCGGGCGACCCTTGCATCGGATTGTTCCAGCCTTCATGGATTCAAAGCAAGAGGAGATGAGCCGACCGATGGCATCGACGGCTGAGCGCGCGGCGTGCGTGGTCTGTCACCGGCGCGAGCCGGCGGAGTGGCTGCGCCCGCTCGGCACCGTCGGCGCCGGCGTCCTGGCGCGGATCCGGGGCGATCTCGGCGAACTGCCACCGGACGGTTTCATTTGCCGCGACGATTTGGCGCGCTACCGCCGCCGCCACGTCGAGGCACTGCTGGCGGCCGAGAAGGGCGAACTCGGCCGGCTCGACCGCGAGGTGATCGACAGTCTCGAGGCCGGCGAGACCGTCGCCGAGGACGTGACCGCCGCCTACGCCGGGCGACGGACCCTTGGCGAGCGTACCGCCGACGCGCTCGCCAGCTTCGGCGGATCCTGGACCTTCATCCTGACGTTCCTTCTCGTCCTCGTCCTCTGGATGACGGCGAATCTCGGCGGCGTGCTCGCCCGTCCGTTTGACCCCTATCCCTTCATCCTGTTGAACCTCGTGCTCTCGACGATCGCCGCGCTGCAGGCGCCGGTCATCATGATGAGCCAGCGTCGGATCGAGGCGAAGGATCGGCTGCGGGCGGAGAACGACTACAAGGTGAATCTCAAGGCCGAGCTCGAGATCCGCCACCTGCACGAGAAGATCGACCAGCAGCTCTCGCATCACTGGGAGCGGTTCGCCGAGATCGAGCGGATGCAGATCGAAATTCTCGAGGAGATGGCCGCGGATGCCCGCGGCGGCAGGGAGGGCCGATGAAGATCACCACCAACATCGACTGCACGCCCGAGGAGGCGCGCGCGCTCCTCGGCCTGCCCGACGTGCGGCCCATGCAGGAAACGCTGATGGGCGAAATGCAGGAGCGCATGCTGGCGAACGTCCGGGGCATGACCCCGGAGGAGATGTTCCGGATGTGGCTGCCCGCCAACCTCAAGGGGTTCGAGCAGATGGCCGAGATGTTCTTCCCGCAGGCGCGCGACAGGAAGGAGTGAGCGGGCCGGCCGGACGCCCCGGCGGTCCGGTCAGAGCGGGCGGCGCGCCCGCTTGCGCTGCAGCTCGAGGTGGCCGAGCGGCGTCCATCCGACGAGCGTCGTGTCGATGCCGTCGCCGCGCAGCGCCGCGGTGAGCGCCTGCTCGACGCGCGGGCGCTCGGCCCGGGCCATGGGCGCGAAGTCGACGGTGACCTGGCCGCCGAGCCCGCGCAGGCGGAGCTGGCGCGGCAGCTCGGCGGCGGCGGCGAGGTTGGCCTTGAGCGCCGCCGCCGGGGAAAGGTCGCCGCCGGTGTTGACGTCGACGGCGACGAGGGCGCGGGTCGGCTCGATCGCCATCGAGGCCGGCCCGAGCCGCACGTCGGGGCGGCGTAGCCCCTCGACCTCCTCCCAGATCCCGGCGTCGGCCAGCGCGGTCGGCGCCTCGCGCAGCGCCTCGCTCCCGGTCCGCCACTCGCGCAGCGCCTCGGCGGCGGCGCCCGGCGCGGCGGCGAGGAGGCCGGGCGGGCCGGCGAGCCGGTCGGCGAGCGCCTGCCACCCGGCCCGCAGCGCCGCGACGTCGGCCGCGATCGCCGCATCGTCGGCGTCGGCGGCGGCGGTGCGCAGGATGAGGCCGAGGCCCTCGTCGGCGCCGGCCATCGCCGCGGCGGCGAGCCCGGCGAGCGCGGCGCGGCGCTCGGGATCGCGCAGGCTCCGGGCCACGTTCACCCCCGGCGCGCCCGGGGTGAGGATCGCCGTGCGCGCCTTGAGGAGCACGCGCATGCTCGCCGGCGGCGCCTTGCCGGGCTCGGCCCAGCCGCTGACCTGGGCGAGCACCGGCTGGCCCGGGGGCGGCAGGCGCGGCCCGCGCAGGAAGCCGGTGCGGCCGCCGCCGAGGTCGAGGATCACGCCGCCGAGGCCCTTCATCGGCCGCGCCGGGACCGCGCGGTAGATCGCCTCGGGCCGCGGCGTCGCGTCGGCGGGATCGGGGTCGATGAGCAGGTCCTGCAGCCGGCCGTCGACCAGGAGCGCGGCGGCGTGGCCGCCCGCTTGCAGCGGCTCGATCAGGATTCTGGCGCCCCTTCACGGCGCCGGCACGACGCCCGCGGCGGCGAGGAGCCCGAGGGTCTCGGTCAGCGGCAGGCCGACGACGTTCGAGTAGGAGCCGCCGATCCAGGGGACGAAGCCGCCGGCCCGGCCCTGGATCGCGTAGGCGCCGGCCTTGCCGTCCCACTCGCCGGAGGCGAGGTAGCCGGCGATCTCCGGGCCGTCGAGCCGCTTGAAGCGGACCGCGGTCTCGACCGCGCGGCTCCAGCGGCGCGCGCCGCGGCGGACCGCGACGGCGGTGACGACGCGGTGGCGGCGGCCGGAGAGCAGCGCGAGGAACGCCGCCGCCTCGGCGGCGTCGGCGGGCTTGCCGAGCATCCGGCGGCCGAGGGCGACGACGGTGTCGGCCGCGAGGACGACGTCGTCCGGGCCGGCGGCGACGGCCGCCACCTTGGCCTCGGCCAGCCGCAGGGCGCAGGCGCGCGGGCTCTCGCCGCGGAGCGGGGCCTCGTCGATCGCCGGGGCGGGGATGTCGTCGGGAACGACGCCGACCTGGACGAGCAGGTCGCGGCGGCGCGGGCTGGCGGAGGCGAGGATCAGCCGCGGGCGCGGCCGTTGCGCGTCACGCCCCGCCTCACTTGAAGCGATAGTTGATCCGCCCCTTGCTGAGGTCGTAGGGCGTCATCTCGACCTGCACCTTGTCGCCGGCGAGGACGCGGATGCGGTTCTTGCGCATCTTGCCGGCGGTGTGGGCGATGATGACGTGGCCGTTTTCGAGCTCCACCCGGAAGGTCGCGTTGGGCAGAAGCTCGGTCACGACCCCGGGAAATTCGAGAAGCTCTTCCTTGGCCATGTGCAGTCCGATGCTGTTTCGCGGATTGCGGGAGCGTGTTCCTCCCGCGCGCGGAAAATGGCGTCGAGGGCCGGAACTTTCAAGGGAAATCGCCGCCGACGCCCGCGGCGGCCGGCAAAAACGGGCGGAAAAGCAACTGTCGCCGGCACGACACACTCCTCCCGCAAACGCGATCGACCGGACCGCGAAAGGGTGGACCCGCTCCGCGAGCAGTCGCACCGTCCCGCCGGGGAGGACCTCCAGGATGCCGCGAGCGGGTTTCCGGTCGAGGTTGCTGTCGGCGACGGCGCTTGCCTGCACCACCGCCTCGTTTGCGGGAGCGGCCCGGGCCGCGTGCGTCGAGCATCCGGTCGACCCCGTGGTCAGGTGCAACGGCA
This sequence comes from uncultured Alphaproteobacteria bacterium, assembly GCA_963763295.1. Taxonomy (GTDB): domain Bacteria; phylum Pseudomonadota; class Alphaproteobacteria; order Rhodobacterales; family Rhodobacteraceae; genus Amaricoccus. The sequence goes on along the minus strand of CAVXOH010000005.1, from coordinate 493,895 downwards.
ACGTTCCGAACGGGTTCGCGGCGCCCGGTTCCGACAACCTCCTCGTCGAGGTCGGGAACGGCGCCAACATCGGACCGATCCCCGGGCAGAGCCCCAGCGCGGCGATCACCTTCAACCTCAATACCGCCGACAAGGAGCTGACCATCGCGTCGGGGTCGTCGCTCTACGGCGGCGCGGTCCGCTCCGACAGCAACAGCGGCACCATCGGCGTCTGGAACCTGAACCCGAACCTCTTCGCCGGCGTCGCGCTCGGCGCCGCCGGCGACACCGGCACCAACCAGGTCGTCAACCAGGCGGGAGGCTCGCTCGGGCCGAGCTCCCTCACCGGCGACGGGGGCAACAGCTTCGACAACGCCGGGTCGACCTCCGGGGCGATGGCCCTGAACGGCGACGGCACCAACGTCGTCGTCAACCGGGTCGGCGCGAGCACCAGCGGCGTTGTCGACCTCGTCGGCGACGGCCAGAACCGCGTCGACAACTCGGGAGACTTCAGCGGCGGCCTCAGGATCACCGGCAGCGGCAGCAACGCGATCGCCAACCGCGTGGGGGCCACGATCCGGTCGACCTTCACCGTCACCGGCGACGGCAGGAACGTCGTCTTCAACTGGGGAACGCTGACGAACGGCTACACGAGCACCGGCGCGGCGGTCGATCTGTTCCTCAATCGCGGCAGCATCAGCACCGACGTCAGCCTCGGCGCCGGCAACGACCGGTTCCAGATCGTCGAAGGCAACATGACGAACAACGCCCTGCTCGGCGACGGCGACGACTATGCGCTGATCAGCGGCGGCAACATCGCGAATTCCGTCTCGGGCGGAGCGGGCGAGGACGTGGTCGACTGGACCGGCGGCACGATCGGCGCGCTCCTCATGGGGCCGGGCGAGGATCTCGCCACCCTGACCGGGCTGAGCCAGGACGAGCTCAAGTTCATCCCGCTCGACGGCGGCACCGACGCCATCGATCGCATGGTCTGGTCGGGCACGCTCGGCACCAACGTCTCGCGCATCACCAACTGGGAGCTCATCGAGCTCAACGACGGGTCGGAGCTCATCCACAACGGCACCCTCACGCTCGGCGACGCCGGCGTCGGCACCGGCAGGCTGGTGATCGACCCGACGAGCACCATGTTCGCCTACGGCTTCACCCGGTCGATTGTTCCCGGCGGCGCCGGGCAGCTCGTGACGGTCACGAACCAGGGCACGATCGACCTCGTCGACCCGGCCGGCACGCCGAGCTACCCGCAGGACCGGCTGACGATCACCGGCGACTTCTACGGCGACGCCGCGAACGGCCCGAGCCTGGTGCGGCTCGACACCTACCTCGGCAACGACGCCTCGCCCTCCGACCGCCTGATCATCGACCGGGGAAACGCCCACGGTGCGACCGGGCTCGAGATCGTCAACGCAGAAGGGCCCGGGGCGCAGACCGACAACGGGATCCTGGTGGTCGAGGCGACGAACGGCGCCGTCACCCAGGACGACGCCTTCCACCTGCCGGCACCGGCGGTCGCCGGTGCCTACGAGTACTACCTTTTCCGCGGCAGCAAGACGGGCACCGCCGAGAACAACTGGTACCTGCGCTCGGAGCTGCCGTCGCCACCTCCTCCGCCACCGCCGCCACCGCCGCCTCCACCTCCTCCTCCTCCGCCACCTCCTCCGCCACCTCCTCCTCCGCCACCTCCGCCGCCACCTCCTCCACCGCCACCACCTCCGCCTCCGCCGCCGCCGCCACCTCCGCCGGGGCCCCCGGGGCCGCCGCCTCTACCTCCTCCTCCGCCGCCGCCTCCGCCGGATCCGGGGCCGCCCCCTCCACCGCCGCCGGCGCCTCCTCCGCCGCCGCCAGCTCCGCCACCGCCGCCACCCCCGCCGCCCGGACCCCCGGCTCCGCCGGGGCCGCCGGCCTACCGGCGGGAGGTGTCGCTCTATGCCGCGCTGCCGGCGATGGCGACGATCTACGGGCGAGAGGTGCTCGGCACCTATCACGAGCGGATGGGCGCGCTGCCCTGGCCCGAGGACTTCGCCGAAGCGCCGCATGCCGCGATCTGGGCGCGGATGATCGGCTATGACGGGCACAAGGACGCCGAGGGCGACGCGGAGAACATCCTCGGCTCGCCGAGCTTCGACCTGACCTTCGGCACCGTCCAGGTCGGTACCGACCTGCACCGGGCCGAAGGCGGCAACGGCCAGCGCGACCGCGCCGGCGCCTATTTCGCCTTCGGGCGCGCCGACGCCAGCGTCGAGCACCAGCAGGGGAGCCACCGCGTCGATGGCGGCGACACCAAGTTCGACGCGGTCAGCCTCGGCGGCTACTGGACCCGGACCGGCGCAAACGACTGGTATCTCGACGGCGTGCTCCAGGCGACCTGGTACGACGTCCATATGTCGAGCCACCGCGGCGTCGGCGACGGCGACACCACGGGCTGGGGCCTCGCGGTCTCGGGCGAGGGCGGCTACCCGTTCGCGTTCGACGACGGCTGGGTCGTCGAGCCGCAGGCGCAGCTCGTCTACCAGACCTTCAGCTTCGACGACTTCGACGACCTGGCGGCCGAGGTCAGCTACAGCGACACCGACTCGCTCGCGGGCCGGGTCGGCGCGCGGCTGGCGCGGAGCTGGGAGGCGGGCACCGCGGGCGACCCGCAGCCGGCGACCGTCTGGGCGCGGGTGAACCTCTGGCATCAGTTCCTGGAGAACGCGACCACGACCTTCTCGGCCTTCGGCGGCTCGGTGCCGTTCACCGGCAGCCTCGACGACAGCTGGGGCGAGATCGAGATCGGCGCCGACATGAAGGCGCGGGCCGAGGCCTGGTCGTTCTACGGCAACCTGAGCTACCAGGTCACCTTCGACGGAGATGCCGACAGCTTCGGCGCCGAGACGGGGCTCAAGTGGCGGTGGTAGCGTGAGCGACGGATCGGGGACGGATCCGGCACGGCCGGGGGGCGGCGCGGCCGAGGCGGTGCCGGAGCTGATCTGCTATCCGCTCGAGTCCGACCCGCCGGCGATCGAGCCGGCGCGCGCCGGGCGGGCATGGATGGACGCGACCGACCAGCGCTATGCCTACCGCTGCCTGCCGCTCTCGATCGCCAACGCCAGCGGCTGGGAGATCCTGGCGCCGGTCGCGTTCGAGGCGACCTGGCGCGGCGACGAGGGGCGCGCGAGCGTCACCATCCGCTCGCGCGAGGACGCCGCCCGCGCCGGCCGGCTCGCGACCTCGCATTTCGGCCACGGCATCCTGACGCTCCACACCGGCTACCTGTTCCGCACCAGCCCGGGCTGGGCGCTCTGGGTCCGCGGCTCGCCGAACCAGGCGAAGCGCAACCTCGTGCCGCTCGACGGCATCGTCGAGACCGACTGGCTCGATTTCCCGTTCACGATGAACTGGCGCTTCACCCGCGCCGGGACCGTCGCCTTCGAGAAGGGCGAGCCCTTCTGCTTCATCACCCCGGTCCCGCACACGGTGCTCGACCGCATCGCGCCGGAGGTTCGGCCGCTCGAGGCGAACCCCGAGCTCAAGGCCGCTTTCGAGGCCCGCTCGCGCGGCCGCGCCGACTTCAACGCCGGCCTCGCCGACCGCGACCCCGACACCGTCGCGCGCGGCTGGCAGCGCCACTACATGCGCGGCGAGGACGCGGCCGGCCGGCAGGCCGAGTTCCACCTCACCAAGCGGCGCGTCCGACCCTTTGTCCGGCGGTTAACCGATCAATCCTGACTGTTTCAGGTGCCATACGGTTTCCATACGGCTTCCATATGCGTTCCATACACAGCGAATCGCCGTAAACCTTTGGCGTCAGCCGGTCGCCTCGAGATCGTCGGGGGGACCGAAGCGCCTGCGGATCCGCGCCTCGATCTGGTCCCGCGCCTGGCGGTAGACGGCGAGCTTGGCGTCGCGTCCCTCGCCGAGGCCGGTGGGGTCGAAGACCGGCCAGTACTCGACGTCGAGCGCGTGGAAGCGGGTGTACTCCTGCGCGAGGAGCATCGCGGCCGGCGAGAGCGCCACGACGAGGTCGTAGGCATCGATGCGGTCGCCCCATTCCTCCATGTCCTTGAAGCTGCGGGTGCGGTGCCGCTCGATCTCGACGCCGATCTCGGCGCAGACCGCCACCGAGAAGCCGTCGATGTCGAGCTCGCTCTTGACCCCCGCCGACTGCACGTAGATGCGCGAGCCGTAGTACTTCTTCATGATCCCCTCGGCCATCGGCGAGCGTACCGCGTTGTAATCGCAGCAGAACAGCACCGAATGCGGGTTGGCGCTCAAGCCGTCACCCCTTGAAGTGCAGCACGCAGATCAGGGTGAAGAGACGGCGCGCGGTGGCCATGTCGGTGTCGGCCTTGCCGGCCAGCCGGTCGAGCAGGATCCGCGAGCCCTCGTTGTGGATGCCGCGCCGGCCCATGTCGATCGCCTCGATCTGGCCGGGGGGCAGGCGCTTGACCGCGTCGAAATAGGCCTCGCAGATCTGGAAGTAGTCCTTGACCACCTGGTTGAACGGGGTCAGCGAAAGGTGGAACTCGCCGGCCCTCTCGCCGTCGGCGGCGGTCAGCTCGAAGACGAGGCGGCGCTCGCGGATCGCCAGGTGCAGGCGGTACGGGCCGGGCGGCACCGGCCTGCCCTCGCGCGGCGGCAGCGCGAAGCGGTTCTCCTCGAGCAGGTCGAAGATCGCCACCCGCCGCTCCTGCTCGACTTCGGGCGTGGGCGGCGCGAGCCCGCTGTCGTCGAGCGTGACCTCGATCAGCCGGTCGGGACCGTCGGCGGCGTCGGGCATGGTGTCATCCCTCGTTCAGGCGGTCGAGTCGGGCGCGCACCGAAAGGCCGTGCGCCTCGAGGCCCTCGGCGCGGGCCAGCCGCTCGGCCGCGGGGCCGATCGCGGCGAGCGCGGCCGGGGTCATCCGGGCGATGGTCGTGCGCTTCATGAAGTCGAGCACCGAGAGCCCGGACGAGAAGCGCGCGGAGCGCGCTGTCGGCAGCACGTGGTTCGGCCCGCCGACGTAGTCGCCGATCGCCTCGGGGGTCAGCGCGCCGAGGAAGATGGCGCCGGCATGGCGGACGCGACGGCTGAGCGGCTCGGCGTCGGCGGTCAGGATCTCGAGGTGCTCGGCGGCGATGCGGTCGGCGAGCGTCACCGCCTCGTCCCAGCCGGCCACGGTGATGACCGCGCCGTGCTCGCGCCAGCTCGCCCCGGCGATGGCGCTGCGGGCGAGCGTGGCGAGCCGCGCCTCGACCGCCGCGGCGACGCTCCGGCCGAACCCGGCATCGTCGGTGATCAGGATGGCCTGGGCGGCGGCGTCGTGCTCGGCCTGGGCGAGCAGGTCGAGCGCGATCCAGTCGGGGTCGTTTCCGGCATCGGCGAGGATCAGCACCTCGGACGGGCCGGCGATCATGTCGATGCCGACCCGCCCGAAGACCCGGCGCTTGGCGGCGGCGACCCAGGCGTTGCCGGGGCCGGTGATCTTGTCGACGCGCGCGATCGTCTCGGTGCCGAAGGCGAGCGCGGCGACCGCCTGGGCGCCGCCGATGCGATAGATCGTGTCGATGCCGGCGAGCCGCGCGGCGAAGAGGACGAGCGGATTGACGACGCCGTCCGGAGTCGGGGCGCAGACGACGAGGCGCTCGACGCCGGCGACCCGCGCCGGGATCGCGTTCATCAGCAGCGACGACGGGTAGGAGGCGAGTCCGCCGGGGACATAGAGGCCGGCCGAGGCGACCGCGGTCCAGCGCCAGCCGAGCTCGGCGCCGGCCGGGTCGGTCCAGGAGGCATCGGCGGGAAGCTGGCGCTCGTGATAGGCGCGGATGCGGCCGGCGGCGAGTTCGAGCGCGGCGCGGTCGTCGGGACCGACACGGGCGACCGCGGCGTCGATCTCGGCCTCGGAGAAGGCAAGCGTGCCTGGGGTGAGGCTGACGCGGTCCCAGCGCTCGGTCAGCTCGATCACCGCCGCGTCGCCGCGCGCGGCGACGTCGGCGAGGATGGCCGCGACGTCGGCGTCGACATCCGGATCCGACTCGCGCTTCTGGCCGAGGAGCGCGGTGAAGCGGCGCTCGAAGTCGGGGTCGCTGCTGTCGAGGAACTGCGGCATCGCGGGTCGGCCTCCGCGGCGAGGCTTAGCCGCTCGCCCGGCCGGCCTCAAGCGGCGGTCGGAAAAAGCCGGCCAGCGCCGCCGCGGTCGCGTCCGGCGCCTCCTCCGGCAGGTAGTGCCCGGTCGGCAGCGCATGGCCGCGGACGTCGCGCGCCTTCTCGCGCCAGGTCGCGAGGACGTCGTAGGTCGTCCCGACCAGTCCACGCTCGCCCCAGAGTGCGAGGAGCGGCGCCCCGATCCGGCGATCGGCGTCGGCGGCGTCGTGCACGAGGTCGATGGATGCCGCGGCGCGGTAGTCCTCGCAGCTGGCGGCGATCGCGGCAGGGTCGCCGAAGCAGCGCAGGTACGCGTCGACGGCCTCCGGCGCGAAGAAGCGGTTCTCGCCCTGGCTCCACGCCGCGAGCTTCGTGCGCAGATAGAACTCGGGATCGGCGCCGATCAGCCGCTCGGGCAGCGGCGCCGGCTGGATCAGGAAGAACCAGTGGTAGTAGCCGGTGGCGAAGGCGCGGTCGGTGCGGGCATACATGGTCGCGGTCGGCGCGATGTCGAGCACCGCCAGCCGCTCGACCGTGTCGGGATGGTCGAGCGCCATGCGATGGGCGACGCGGCCGCCGCGATCGTGGCCGGCGACGCCGAAGCGGCCGAACCCGAGCCGGCGCATGACCGCGACCTGGTCGGCCGCCATCGCCCGCTTGGCGTAGGTCGCATGGTCGGCGGACGACACCGGCTTCGAGGAATCGCCGTAGCCGCGCAGGTCGGCGGCGACCACGGTGAACCCGGCCTCGACCAGCCGCGGCGCGACGCGGTGCCAGCAGGCGTGGGTCTGCGGATAGCCGTGCAGGAGCAGGACCGCCGGGCCATCGCCGCCGACGCGGACGCGGATGCTCGTCCCGTCGGCGCCCTCGACCCGCTGGTCGGAGAAGCCCGCGAACACCGGATCAGTCGTCCGGGTGCGACGGCAGTCCGCGGGCCAGATAGGGGCGGGTGACGTCGGTCAGGGTGACATCGACGCACTCGACGTCGAGCGCGATCTCGCCGTCGCCGGCCAGGATCAGCCGAAGGATGCCGGCGCCGTCCTCGCCCGGCTCGAAGACGAGGGCGAGGAGCTCGAGCACGAGGTCGCGGTCCTGCGGGTCGACGCCGCTCGTCCGGGCGCCGAGCACGCTGCCGACCGCCAGCACCGCCTGGACGCGCTCGAACGACCGGCCCTGGCGCTCGGCGGCCGGGGCGTCCTCCCAGCGGAAGCGGTTGACGAGGAGCGAGAAGCGGCGGTTCCGGCGGGCCCAGGCGATCTCGGAGGTCTGGGCGATCGCGTCCTGCAGCAGCGCCGAGATCACGGTAAGATCCTCGGGGGATTCGGCGCGCAGGCGCAGGGGCCGCTCGGCCCCGTCCTCGAAGCGCGCGTCCTCGGTCATGCGGCCCGCTCTTCGATGCGCTCGATCGCGGCGCCACAGGCCGAGAGCTTCTCCTCGACCCGCTCGTAGCCGCGGTCGAGGTGATAGACTCGAGCGACCCGGGTCTCGCCCTCGGCGGCGAGGCCGGCGAGGATCAGGCTCACGCTGGCGCGCAGGTCGGTCGCCATCACCGGCGCGCCCTTGAGCTTCTCGACGCCGGTCACGGTGGCGGTGCCGCCGTGCACGTCGATCCGCGCGCCCATCCGCATCAGCTCGGGCGCGTGCATGAAGCGGTTCTCGAAGATGCGCTCCTCGAGGTGGCTGACCCCGTCGGCGAGGGTGAGCAGCGCCATCATCTGCGCCTGCAGGTCGGTCGGGAAGCCGGGGAAGGGGGCGGTGGTCACGTCGACGGCCCGGACCTCGCCGTTCTGCCGGTTGACCTTGAGCCCGGAGTTGGTGGCGGTGACCTCGATCCCGGCCTCCTCGAGCTTGTCGGCGAAGGCGGCGACGAGGTCGCGGCGGCCGCCGACCAGCTCGACCTCGCCGCCGGTGATCGCCGGCGCGAGCATGTAGGTGCCGAGCTCGATCCGGTCGGCGACGACCGGGTGGGTGGCGCCGTAGAGCCGGTCGACCCCCTGGACCTCGATCGTGGCGGTGCCCTCGCCCGAGATGACGGCGCCCATCCGTCGCAGGCAGTGCGCGAGGTCGACGATCTCCGGCTCGCGGGCGGCGTTCTTCAGCACCGTGGTGCCGCGGGCGAGCGTCGCCGCCATCAGCACGTTCTCGCTGGCGCCGACCGAGACGAAGGGGAACTCGATGACGGCGCCGCGCAGCCCGGACGGCGCCGTCGCGTGGACGTAGCCGTCGCGCAGGTCGAGGACCGCGCCGAGCGCCTCGAGGCCCGTCAGGTGCAGGTCGACCGGCCGCGCGCCGATCGCGCAGCCGCCGGGCAGCGAGACCACCGCCTGGCCGTCGCGCGCCAGCATGGGCCCGAGGACGAGGATCGAGGCGCGCATCTTGCGCACGATCTCGTAGTCGGCGCGATGGTTGGCGATCGACTGGGTGCCGATGACGAGGACGCGGCCCTGCTGCAGGCTCGCCACCTCGCATCCGAGCGATTCGAGGAGCGCCGTCATGGTGCGGATGTCGGAGAGCCGCGGCGCGTTCGTTAGCGTGATCGGCTCCTCGGTCAGGAGCGCCGCCGGCATCAGCGTCAGGCACGCATTCTTGGCGCCGGAGATCGGGATGGCGCCTTTCAGCCGTCGGCCGCCGTGCACGAGAATGCTGTCCATGTCTGCCTGTTATCCCTGCTCGTTCTTGTCCTGCCCGCCGTCGCCGCGTGCCCGCTTCTGGGCCTTGCGGCGGGCGAGGTTCGCGCGGAGCGCCTCGGCCAGCCGATCGGCTTTCCGCCCTTTTCCCGGGGCCTTCGCAGGCTTCGGCGGCGCGGCCTTGTCGCTCATGGCGCGCCCTCTCTAGCGCAAGGGGCGCGCCGGGTCCAGAATCCCGGCGGGACCGACCTGCGCGCGACAGCGGTCAAACCCGCGATCCCCGGGCGCGCACCCTGGAGCCGCGATAGAGCGTTGAAACTCGGCCACGGGTTCGGTAAGGAGCGCTCCAGACGTCGCTGCCGTAGCTCAGGGGTAGAGCACTCCCTTGGTAAGGGAGAGGCCGAGAGTTCAAATCTCTCCGGCAGCACCACAGCTTAGCAGATTTTCCTCACACCGTCCGCAACGTTGTCCGCAACGATTGGGGCTCCAGACGCAGGTGCCGCGGATCTCCAACAGGCAGGTGTGCTGCCCGGCCGAGGTGTTGCCGAAGGGCGGATCCTGCACATGGGCGGCGAGGTCGCCGGTCGGGATCGTCGTCCACGGGCCTGAGCCGGCCGGGTTTCGATAGCCGACGAACTCCGATCGACGGACGATAGGAACTCCCCGATCGTATTCGGGCAGCACGGAACCGAAATTACTCAGCGGCTGCGGTGGTTATGCCCGAAAGTTGGAAGCATCGTCGATGCTGTGGCTCAGTCAAGAAACCGATGCCGCGTCGCGACGACCTTTGGGTAACACTGATTAACCCGCCAATCGACTTGCGAAGAGGGCGCGCGTCCCTCTCGTTTCGACCGTCGACTGCCGGAACTGCGCCGCAGGCGTCCCTGCGGCCGCTGCCGGCTCCCGCACGGATCTGGTGCATGGATTGTGCATACGATGTGCATGCGTTGTGCATACCACCTGGGAGACCGCCCCCGGGGGTTTTCCGAGCGAGATCCGCGCCTTGCCCCGCCCCGTCAACCAAGGCTAACGCCAGCGCGGGACGCGTTCGGACTCCGACCGACTCCGCCGAGCCTCATCCCGTTCTAGATGGCGGCGCTCATCCGGTAGCCGGGATGGCAGGCCAGCCGGACCGTGGTGATCGCGCCGAGGTCGTTCCAGGTCGTCCGGTGCAGGATCAACAGCGCCGTGCCAGGCTCGGTCTCGAGCAGCCGCGCGTCGTGCGCGTCGGCGCTGGCGGCCGAGAAGGTCAGGTCGGCGCGCAGGTAGGGGGCGTTGCGCACCAGCCATTCGTTGGCGTTCATCTGCCGGAAGTCGACGCTCTCGAGCCCCGGGGTCGCGCCCGGGTTCAGCCATCGGTCCTCGAGCTGGAAGGGCCGGCCGTCGCCGTAGTGCACGGTCCGCAGGTGGAGGAGCGGCGTGCCCTTCGCCAGGCCGAGCCGGGCGGCGATCGCGGCGGGCGCCCGGGTCAGGCGCCGCGCGACGACGCGGTGGCTGTAGGCCATGCCGGCCTGCTCGATCTGCTCGCGGATGATCGGGATCGTGAAGGTGGCCTTGCGGACCGGGGCGGAGGCGACACGCGTGCCGGCCCGGCGCCGACGGTCGAGCAGGCCTTCGTCGGCGAGGAGCTGCAGCGCCTTGTTGACCGTCGCCCGCGCCGCGCCGAACTCGGTGGCAAGGTCGGCTTCGTCGGGGATGCGGTCGCCCTGGCGCCACTCGCGCTCGACGATCCGGCGCCGCACCTCGCTGGCGATGTTCTGCGCCTTCGGCGTGGTGGGGCCGGCCGGCCGGTCGGTCACATCCGCTGCTCCAGCCCGGCGATGCAGGCGAGATACTCCGCCACGATGCGATCCCGCTCGACGTGCCGCCCCTCGCGGACCACATGCCGCCCGGCCGCCCAGACCTCGCGCACCAGCCCGTCGCCGCCGGCGAAGACCAGGCTGTCGAGCATCGCATCGCCGTCGCGCCCGGCCAGCACCGGGTTGGCGCGCGAGACCGCGCAGAGGTCGGCCCAGAGCCCGGCCCGGATTGCCCCGGTCTCGCGCCCCGCCGCCGTCGCCCCGCCATCGAGCCCCGCCTCGTACAGCACCCGCCCGGTCGACCGCCCCGGCTCGGCGAGGATGGCGCGCGCGGTGTCGCGCAGGCGCTGGCTGTATTCGAGGGTGCGCAGCTCCTCGGCGAGGGCGATGCGGATGTTGCTGTCGGAGCCGAAGCCGAGCCGGCCGCCGGCGTCCTTCCAGACCGTGCCGTTGAAGATGCCGTCGCCGAGGCTCGACTCGGTGATCGGGCAGAGGCCGGCGACCGCGCCGGTCGCCGCGAGGCGGCGGGTCTCCGTCTCGGTCATGTGGGTCAGGTGGATCAGCGTCCAGCGGCGGTCGGGGGCGTGGTTGTCGAGCAGCCACTCGACCGGGCGGCGGCCGGTGGCGGCGAGCACCTCCTCGACCTCGGGGATCTGCTCGGCGAGGTGCATGTGCAGGGGCCGGTCGGGCCGCAGCGTTTCGCACATGGCCAGCGCCTCGGGGCTGACGGCGCGCAGCGAGTGCGGCGCCACGCCGATGCCGGCGTCGGGCGGGAGGTGGCGGAGCGCCGCCTCGGCGGCGTCGAGCAGGCGGAGGAAGCCGTCGGGGTCGGTGCCGAAGCGCTGCTGACCGGGCCCGAGCGGGCGGTGGTCGAGGCCGCCGAACTGGTAGTGCACCGGCAGGAGCGTCAGGCCGATGCCGGTGCGGCCGGCCGCCGCGGCGATGCGCTCGGCCATCTCGGCGACATTGTCGTAAGGCGCGCCGCCGGGCCGGTGGTGGAGGTAGTGGAACTCGACGTTGGTGGCGTAGCCCGCTTCCAGCATCTCCACCTGCACGAGGCTGGCGATCGCCTCGACGTCCTCGGGCGTCAGATGGTCGAGGAAGCGGTACATGATCTGCCGCCAGGTCCAGAAGGTGTCGCGCGGATGCGGCCCGCGCGCCTCGGAGAGCCCGGCCATGGCGCGCTGGAAGGCGTGCGAATGGACGTTCGCCAGCGCCGGCAGCAGGAGCTCGACCCGCTGGCCCTCCGCGGCCGCGCCATGCGCGACCGCCGCGATCCGGCCGTCGGCCCCGATCTCGACCCGCACCTTCTCGGCCCAGCTCTCGGGCAGCAGCGCCCGCTCCGCCCAGATCACCGTCACCGTCACCTCCCCTGCCGCACCTGCCCCGGCGTGGGCCAAAAATAAGTTTAGACATAAGTGGTCATTAAGTCTATACATATCTCACGCCGAACAGACGCTTGGGAGGGGTACGGGATGCAGGTTCTCGCCAACGCGGGATTCGTGAAGGTTGCCGCCGAAACAGGCGGTTACGACCTGATCGAGGACGGCGCGCTGGCGTTCTCCGGTGATCGAATCGCCTGGGTCGGCGCGGCCCGGGATCTTCCGGAGCAGCTCTGGTCGGCCCCGCGCCGCGACCTCGGCGGACGGATCGTGACCCCCGGGCTGATCGACTGCCACACCCACATCGTCTTCGGCGGCGACCGCGCCCGTGAGTTCGAGATGCGCCTCGAAGGCGCCGGCTACGAGGAGATCGCCCGTGCCGGCGGCGGCATCGTCTCGAGCGTGCGCGCCACCCGCGCCGCCGACGAGGCGGCGCTCCTCGCCGCCGCTCTCCCCCGGGTCGACGCGCTCCTCGCCGAGGGCGTCACCACCCTCGAGATCAAGTCGGGCTACGGCCTCGACGTGGAGAGCGAGCTGAAGATGCTGCGCGTCGCAAGGGCGATCGGCGAGGCGCGCCCGGTGCACGTGGTGACGAGCTGGCTCGCCGCCCACGCCCTCCCGCCGGAGTACCGGGACGACCGCGCCGGCTATCTGCGCGACGTCGCGATCGCCGGCATGGACGCCGCCCACGCCGAAGGGCTGATCGACGCCGTGGACGGCTTCTGCGAGGGCATCGCCTTCAGCCCCGACGAGATCGCCGCGGTCTTCGACCACGCCGCCACCCTCGGCCTCCCCGTCAAGCTCCACGCCGAGCAGCTCTCCGACCTCGGCGGCGCCGCGCTCGCGGCCCGCCACGGCGCGCGCTCGGCCGATCACCTCGAATGGCTCGGCAAGGATGGGATCGACGCGATGGCCGCCGCCGGCACCGTCGCGGTGCTGCTCCCCGGCGCCTTCTACGCGCTGCGCGAGACCAGGGTTCCCCCAATCCAGGGCCTGCGCGTCGCCGGCGTCCCGATCGCGCTCGCGACCGACTGCAACCCCGGCACCTCGCCGCTGACCTCGATCCTGCTCGCCATGAACATGGGCGCGACGCTGTTCCGCCTCACGCCGGCCGAGTGCCTCGCCGGTGTCACCCGCAACGCCGCTCGCGCCCTCGGCCTCGACGACCGCGGCACGCTCGCCGCGGGCCAGCGCGCCGACCTCGCGATCTGGGATATACGCGAACCGGCGGAACTCAGCTACCGCATCGGCTTCAACCCGCTCCACGCCCGCGTCTTTGGAGGTGACTTTGCCTGAGCTCGTCCTGACCCCTGGCCGGACCACGCTGGCCGAGCTCGAAGACGTCTGGCGGAACGGCCGCGCCGTCCGCCTGGCAGAGAGCGCCCGCCCCGGCATCGCCGCCTCCGCCGCCCGCATCGACGCTGCAGCGCGGGGCGACAAGGCGGTCTATGGCGTCAATACCGGCTTCGGCAAGCTCGCCTCGATCAAGATCGAGGCGAGGGACACCGCCACCCTCCAGCGCAACCTCATCCTGTCGCACTGCTGCGGCGTCGGCGATCCGGTCGAGCCGGAGACCGTGCGCCTCATCCTCGCGCTCAAGCTCCTCTCGCTCGGCCGCGGTGCGTCCGGGGTCCGTCCCGAGGTCATCGCGCTCATCGAAGGCATGCTCGCCAGTGGCATCCTCCCCATCATCCCCTCGCAGGGCTCGGTCGGCGCCTCGGGCGACCTCGCGCCGCTCGCGCACATGGCCGCCGCGATGCTCGGCGAGGGGCGCGCCACCTACGACGGGCGCGAGATGCCCGCCGCGGAAGCCCTCGCCGCCGCCGGCCTCGCCCCAGTCGTCCTCGCGGCGAAGGAGGGCCTCGCGCTCATCAACGGCACCCAGGTCTCGACCGCCTTCGCGCTCGCCGGCCTCTTCGACGCCTTCCGCGCCTCCCGCGCCGCGCTCGTCACCTCGGCGATCTCGACCGACGCCATCATGGGCTCGACCGCGCCCCTCTACGACGAGATCCACCAGCTCCGCGGCCACAGGGGCCAGATCCTTGCCGCCCGGGTGATGCGCGGCCTGCTCGCCGGCTCCGCGATCCGCGAGAGCCACCGCGAGGGCGACACGCGGGTACAGGACCCCTACTGCATCCGCTGCCAGCCGCAGGTCACCGGTGCCTGCCTCGACCTGCTCTGGCAGGTGGCCCGGACACTCGAGATCGAGGCGAACGCGGCGACCGACAACCCGCTGGTCCTGATTCAGGCCGACGAGATCGTCTCGGGCGGCAACTTTCACGCCGAGCCCGTCGCCTTCGCCGCCGACCAGATCGCGCTCGCCATCGCCGAGATCGGCTCGATCTCGCAACGGCGCATCGCGCTGATGGTCGACCCGACGCTCTCCTACGATCTGCCGCCGTTCCTGACCCCCGACCCCGGCCTCAACAGCGGTCTGATGATCGCCGAGGTCACCTCCGCGGCGCTGATGAGCGAGAACAAGCACCTCGCGACTCCCTGCTCGACCGACTCGACGCCGACCAGCGCCAACCAGGAGGACCACGTCAGCATGGCCGCCCACGGCGCGCGGCGCCTCAAGCGGATGAACGCGAACCTCGCCCAGATCGTCGGCATCGAGGCGCTCTGCGCGGCGGCCGGCGTCGAGTTCCGCGCGCCGCTGCGGACCTCCGCGCCTCTCGCCGCGGCCATCGCGCGGCTGCGCGCCGACGTCGCGCCGCTCGGGCAGGACCGCTACCTCGCCCCCGACCTCGCCGCCTCCGCCCGCCTCGTGACGAGCGACGCACTGGTCGCGGCCCTCCCGGCCGCCCTTCTCGCCGAGGTCCGCCCGTGATCCCGGTCGAAGTCAATCAGGGCGACGGCCCGGTCATTCTCGGGCTGCCGCACACCGGCATCTGGCTCCCCGACGCCATCCGCGCCCGCCTCAACGAGCGGGGCCGCCGGCTCGCCGACACCGACTGGCACGTCGAGCGGCTCTACGACGGCCTGCTGCCCGGCGCCACCACCGTGCGCGCCACCTTCCACCGCTACGTCATCGACGCCAACCGCGGCCCCGACGATGCCAGCCTCTATCCCGGCCAGAACACCACCGGCCTCGTGCCGGTGACCGACTTCGACGGAGAGCCGATCTGGGAGGACTCCCCCGGCGCGGCCGAGGTCGCCGCCCGCACCGCCCGGTTCCATGCGCCCTACCACGCCGCGCTCACCGCCGAGATCGCGCGCGTCCGCTCCCGCCACGGCATCGCGATCCTCTGCGACTGCCACTCGATCCGCAGCCGCATCCCCTTCCTCTTCGAGGGCACGCTGCCCGATTTCAACATCGGCACCAACAGCGGCGCCAGCTGCGACCCGCGCGTCACCGAGTCCGTGCGCGCCGTCTGCGCCGCGACCGGCCGGACCATGGCGCTGAACGGCCGCTTCAAGGGCGGCTGGACCACGCGCCACTACGGCCGGCCCGAAACCGGCGTCCACGCGATCCAGATGGAGCTCGCGCAGTCGACCCACCTCGCCGCCGAGGCACCCCCCTTCGCCTACGACGCAACCAGGGCCGCCGCCTTGCGCGCGCCGCTAGGTGAGATCCTGCACTCCCTTGCCGCCCTCGCGCCGAAGCTCCCGCCACGGAGAGAGACATGACCGACCCCCGCCACAACGCCCGCGACATCTTCCCCCCCACCGGCCCCGAGATCACCGCCAAGAGCTGGCTGACCGAGGCGCCGATGCGCATGCTGATGAACAACCTGCACCCCGACGTTGCCGAGAACCCGCACGAGCTCGTCGTCTACGGCGGCATCGGCCGCGCTGCGCGCACCTGGAAGGACTTCGACCTCATCGTCGACAGCCTGAAGCGGCTCGAGGCCGACGAGACGCTGCTCGTCCAGTCCGGCAAGCCGGTCGGTATCTTCCGCACCCACAAGGACGCGCCCCGCGTCCTCATCGCCAACTCGAACCTCGTACCGCACTGGGCGACCTGGGACCATTTCAACGAGCTCGATAAGAAGGGCCTGGCCATGTACGGCCAGATGACCGCCGGTTCCTGGATCTACATCGGCTCCCAGGGCATCGTTCAGGGCACCTACGAGACCTTCGTGGAAGCCGGCCGCCAGCACTACGGGGGCGACCTCAAGGGCCGCTGGATCCTCACCGCCGGTCTCGGCGGCATGGGCGGCGCCCAGCCGCTCGCCGCGGTGATGGCCGGCGCCTCCTGCCTCGCCGTCGAGTGCGACGAGACCCGCGCCGACTTCCGCCTGCGCACCCGCTACGTCGACGAGAAGACCCACTCGCTCGACGCGGCGCTGACGATGATCGACCGCTGGACCAGGGCCGGCGAGGCCAAGTCCGTCGCCCTGATCGGCAATGCCGCCGCGGTCTTCCCCGAGCTGGTGAAGCGCGGGATCCGGCCCGACATCGTCACCGACCAGACCTCGGCCCACGATCCGGTGCACGGCTACCTCCCCCTCGGCTGGAGCGTCGGCGACTGGCGCGCCCGACAGGAGACCGACCCGAAGGCCGTCGAGCGCGCCGCCCGCGCCAGCATGAGGATCCAGGTCGAGGCGATGGTCGCCTTCCACGAGCAGGGCATCCCGACCGTCGACTACGGCAACAACATCCGCCAGATGGCGAAGGAGGAGGGCCTCGAGAACGCCTTCGCCTTCCCGGGCTTCGTGCCGGCCTACATCCGCCCGCTCTTCTGCCGCGGCATCGGCCCCTTCCGCTGGGCGGCTCTCTCGGGCGACCCGGAGGACATCTACAAGACCGACGCCAAGGTGAAAGAGCTCGTCAACGACCCGCACCTGCACACCTGGCTCGACATGGCACGCGAGCGCATCGCCTTCCAGGGCCTGCCCGCCCGCATCTGCTGGGTGGGCCTCGGCCTCCGCCACAAGCTCGGCCTCGCCTTCAACGAGATGGTGCGCACCGGCGAGCTCAGCGCCCCGATCGTCATCGGCCGCGACCACCTCGACTCCGGCTCGGTCGCCTCGCCGAACCGCGAGACCGAGGCGATGCAGGACGGCTCGGACGCGGTGTCCGACTGGCCGCTCCTCAACGCGCTCCTCAACACCGCCTCGGGCGCCACCTGGGTATCGCTCCACCACGGCGGCGGCGTCGGCATGGGCTTCTCGCAGCATTCGGGCATGGTCATCTGCTGCGACGGCAGCGAGGATGCCGATGCCCGGCTCGCCCGCGTGCTCTGGAACGACCCTGCGACCGGCGTGATGCGTCACGCCGACGCCGGCTACGAGATCGCGCTCGACTGTGCGCGGGAGTACGGGCTGAATCTGCCCGGCATCCTCTGACAACCGCTTCCAACAAGGAGAGTCAACATGAGCCTACAGACAAGCTTCAAGGCGGCGCTGCTCGGCCTCGCCACCCTCGGCCTGACCGGGGTCGCCGCATTGGCGGACCAGCTCGCCGACATCAAGGCGGCCGGCAAGATCACCACCGCCACCGATATGCACTATGCGCCCTTCGACATGCTGATCGACGGCGTCTACCAGGGCATGACCAAGGACCTGTTCGACGAGGTCGCCAAGGAGATCGGCGTCGAGCCCGTCTACCAGGACCTGCCCTGGACCGCGCAGCTGCCCGGCCTCGAGGTCGGCAAGTTCGACATCGTGATCGCGCCGGTGACGATCACCCCCGAGCGGCTCGAGCGCTACACCTTCACCCTGCCCATCGCCGACGCCACCGTCGGGCTGGTCAAGGCCGCATCCAACGACGAGATCCAGAAGCCCGAGGACATCAAGGGTAAGACCGTCGGCGTCCAGCAGGGCACGGCCCAGTTCGCGCAGCTGCAGGCCTTCGGCGAGAAGCTCGGCGGCGTCGACATCAAGGAATACGGCACGACCGACGAGGCCTATGCGGACCTCGCCGTCGGCCGGCTCGACGCCGTGGCCGGCTCCTCGCCGAACCTCGCCTACCTCGTGAAGCAGCGCGGCGACGCCTTCGCGCTGCTCGAGCCCGCGACCTTCGGCGAGCCGAAGTACTTCGCCTGGGTGCTGCAGAAGAACGAGAACAGCGCGAGCTTCGCTCAGGCGATCAACGACGCCATGCTGAAGATGGCCGACGACGGCCGCGTCAAGGCGATCCAGGAGAAGTGGCTGGGCTCCTACACCGAGCTCCCCCGCGAAGTGCCCGCCAGCTGACGATCCAGGGCAGGCGGAGCATTGCTCCGCCTGCTCTCCTTCCCGCTCGGGAGCGCGCATGTTTTCCGTCGCCACCTTCCTCGACAGCTTCGGTCCGCTCATCATCGCGGCCCGCTTCACGCTCCTGATCTCGGTCCTCGGCATCGGCCTCGGGCTGGTTATCGGCGCCCTGATCTGCGCCGCCCGGCTCTCGCCTGTCCCCGCGCTCAGGCGCTTCGCCGCGGTCTGGGTGAGCTTCCTGCGCGGGGTGCCGCTGCTCGTGCAGCTCCTGCTCGTCTACTACCTCCTGCCGGTGATCGGCGTCGACGTGCCGGCGATGGTCGCCGCGGTCGTCACAGTCGGCATCTGCGCCAGCGCCTACATCTCGGAGATCTGGCGCGGCGCGATCGCCGCCCTGCCGCCCGGCCAGGCGGAGGCGGCGGTCGCGATCGGCATGAGTCCGCGCGACATCTGGACCCGGGTCATCCTGCCGCAGGCGATCAGCCTGTCGCTGCCGGCGCTGGTCAACGAGCTCATCCTGCTCGTCAAGGCCTCGTCGCTGGTCTCGGTCGTCGGCATCATGGAGATCACCCGCGCCAGCCAGGCGCAGGCCGCCACGACCTACCGGCCGCTCGAGGTCTACATCGCCGCCGCCTGCATCTACCTCGCGATCAACCTCTGCCTCGCCGGCATCGGCCGCTACCTCGAGCACAGGATGGCCGTCTGATGGACCTGAGCATCTTCGCACAATACGGCCCGATGCTGCTGCGAGGCTTCGCGATCACCGTCTTCTGCTGGCTGCTCGGCACGGTCTTCGGGATGGCGCTCGGCCTCGTCATCGCGCTGGCCCAGCGCTACGGCCCGAAGGCGCTGCGCTGGCCCCTCCAGGTCTACATCGAGGTGATCCGCGGCACGCCCTTCCTCGTGCAGCTCTTCGTCCTCTACTACGGCGGCCCGATGATCGGCCTCCGGCTCGATGCGCTCCCCGCCGGCCTCCTCGGCCTGACGATCTACGGCAGCCCCTATTTCGCCGAGATCTTCCGCTCCGGCTTCCGCGCGGTCCCCGGGGGGCAGATCGAGGCCGCCCGCGCCATCGGCATGGCCGAGCCCGCGATCGTCCGCCGCATCCTCCTGCCGCTCGGCCTCGTCTCGGCACTCCCCGCGCTCGTCAACTTCTCGATCATCCTGACCAAGGAGACGGTGATCCTGTCGATCATCACCGTGCCCGAGCTCATGTACCAGGTGCAGCGCATGTCGACCGAGACCTTCCGCTTCCTCGAGGCGAACCTCGTGCTCGCGCTGTTCTTCTGGGGGCTGGTCGAGGTCATCTCCCGCTTCGGCCGCCGGATCGAGGCCGGCCTCACCCGCCACCTGATCGAAAGGCCCTGAGATGGTGCAAGCCTCCTCCGTCGAGATCGCCGGGGTCAACAAGTTCTTCGGCACCTTCCACGCGCTGAAGAACGTCGACCTGTCGATCGCCCCGGGCAAGGTCACCTGCCTGATCGGCCCCTCGGGCTCGGGCAAGTCGACGCTGCTGCGCTGCATCAACTTCCTCGAGCCGTACGATTCCGGCGAGATCCGCGTCGACGGCCAGCTGATCGGCTACAGGACCGCCGGCGGCGCCCGGATGTCCTCGCGCGACCTGCGCACGATGCGCCGCAGCATCGGCATGGTATTCCAGCAGTTCAACCTCTGGCCGCACATGACCGCGCTGCAGAACGTCGCCGAGGGCCTGCGCCGGGTGCGCGGCATGGGCCGGGCCGACGCCGAGGCCCGTGCCGCCGAGGCGCTCAGGAAGGTCGGCCTCGGCGACCGGATGGCGAACCACCCCTCGCGTCTCTCGGGCGGCCAGCAGCAGCGCGTCGCGATCGCCCGCGCGATCGCCATGGAGCCGAAGCTGATGCTGTTCGACGAGCCGACCTCGGCACTCGACCCCGAGCTCGTCGGCGAGGTCCTGAACGTGATGAAGGCGCTCGCCTCGGAGGGCATGACGATGGCGGTGGTGACCCACGAGATGGGCTTCGCCGCTCACGTCGCCGACCGCGTCGCCTTCATGGAGCAGGGCGAACTCGTGGCCGTCGACGCCCCCGACCGCCTGCTGCACCAGCCCGAGGATCCGCGCATCCAGGCCTTTCTGCGCACCTACCACGAGCGAAACGCCTTCTGATACCGGCGGGCGCCGCGGCGGGACGGACCCAGTCGGCGTGCAACGGGCTACTCGGCGGCCAGCCTCGCTGCGTCGCGGGCGAGCAGCGCGGCGAGCTCGGGGCGGCACGAGCCGCAGTTGGTGCCGGCGCGCAGCAGCGCGCCGATCTCGGCGACGCTGGTGGCGCGGGCGCAGGCGATCGCCTCGGCGATCGCGGTGACGCCGACGTCGAAGCAGGCGCAGACGATCGATCCCCGGTCGGGCATCGCGGCGCCGGGCCGGCCGGCGAGGAGCGCGGCGGCATCGGCCTCGCCGAAGGCGGCGGCGACGTGGCTGCGGGCGAGCTCCACCGGCTCTGGGGCGGCATAGAGGGCGGCGACGGGGGCGCCGTCCTCGATCAGCGCCATGCGGCGGCCGCCGCGGCCCGGGTCGGCCCAGGTGACGATCTCGGCGTGCGACGCGTCGAAGGCGGCACGGGCCCAGGCTTCCCAGTCGGCCGGCTCGACCTCGCCGGCGAGCTCGACCCGCCAGCCGCGAGGGATGCGTGCGCGCGCCCAGTAGGCGGCGTCGGGCACCGGCCGGGCGCGGCTGACCGCGAAGCCGTGCCAGGCGGGCGCATAGCGGGCGAGCTCGACCGCTCCGGCCTTGAGCGCGGGCTGGCCCGAGTGCGGGTCGGTGGCGGCGGCGAGGAGCGCGCCGACGCGGCCGGCGCTGGCCGTCTCGCCTGTCCAGTGCATCGGAGCGAAGACGGTGCCCGGCGCGACGCGGTCGGTGACGAGCGCCCGGAGCACGACGCGGCGGTCGCCGGCGGCGACGGTGACGAGATCGGCCGGGCCGATGCCGCGGTCGACCGCGTCGGCGGGGTTGAGCTCGACGAACGGCTCGGCGATGTGCTGGTTGAGGCGCGGCGCCCGGCCGCTGCGGGTCATCGTGTGCCACTGGTCGCGGATGCGGCCGGTGTTGAGGCGCAGCGTGCCGGCGCCGACGGGTTCGGGCGCGACGAGCGGGAGCATGCGGGCACGGTGCCGGGGCGTGAAGAAGCCGCCTTCGGCGAAGAACCGGTCGGGTCCGCCCACCGGCCAGCGCACCGGGGCCATCGCCTCGTAGCCGGCGTCGTCGAGGCCGGCGAGGACACCGATGTCGAAGTCGCGGCCGAGCGCGGCGGCGCAGGCGGAGAGTGCGGCATGCTCGCGGAAGATCGCGGCCGGCCCCGACCAGGCGAAGGCCTCCGGCCAGCCGAGCCGCTGTCCGACCTGCGCCAGCGCCCACCAGTCCGGCCGCGCCGCGCCCGGCGCGGGTAGGAAGGCGCGCTGGCGGGAAATGCGGCGCTCGGAGTTCGTGACGGTGCCGGACTTCTCCCCCCAGCCGGCCGCGGGGAGCAGCACGTCGGCGCGCCGGGCGGTGTCGGTGCGTTCGGTCACGTCGGAGACGACGACGAACGGACAGGCGGCGAGCGCGGCGGCGACGGCGTCGGCCTCGGGCACGCTGGCGGCGGGGTTGGTCGCAAGGATCCAGAGCGCCCGGATCCTGCCGTCGCCGGCGGCGCGAAACATGTCGACCGCCTTCAGGCCCGGACGCGCGGCGATGGTCGGGGAGCGCCAGAAGTCGTGGACGGCCGCACGGTGGGCGGGGTCCTCGAGCTCGAGATGCGCGGCGAGCATGTTGGCGAGGCCGCCGACCTCGCGCCCGCCCATGGCGTTCGGCTGGCCCGTGACGGAGAAGGGGCCCGCACCCGGCCGGCCGATGCGGCCGGTGGCGAGGTGGCAGTTGAGGATCGCGTTGACCTTGTCGGTGCCGGAAGCCGACTGGTTCACGCCCTGGCTGAACACCGTCACCGTCCGGTCGGTGCGGAGCCAAAGGCGGAGGAAGGCGTCGAGGTCGGCGGGGTCGAGACCGCAGGCGGCGGCGGTACGGTCGCGGTCCCAGGGGCGCGCCGCCTCGACTGCGGCGGGCAGGCCGTCGACATGAGCGGCGATCCAGGCGGCGTCGAGCGCGCCGTGGGCGGCGGTCTCGCCGAGGAGCCAGGTGAAGAGCGCGACATCGGTGTCACCCCGGAGCGGCAGGTGCAGGTCGGCGAGCGCGCAGGTGGCGGTGCGGCGGGGATCGAGGACGACGACGCGCATCTCCGGGCGCGCCTCCTTGGCGGCGGCGAGGCGCTGGTAGAGGACCGGGTGGCACCAGGCGAGGTTGGAGCCGACGAGGATCACGAGGTCGGCCGCTTCGAGGTCCTCGTAGGTGCCGGGCACGGTGTCCGCGCCGAAGGCGCGGCGGTGGCCGGCGACCGAGGAGGCCATGCAGAGGCGGGAGTTGGTGTCGATGTTGGCCGAGCCGATGAAGCCCTTCATCAGCTTGTTGGCGACGTAGTAGTCCTCGGTCAGCAGCTGGCCCGAGGCGTAGATCGCGACGCTGTCCGGGCCGTGCGCGTCGATAGCGGCGCGGAAGGTCGCGGCGATCAGGTCGAGGGCCTCGTCCCAGCCGGCGTCGCGGCCGTGGATGCGGGGGGCGAGCAGGCGGTCCTCGAGGCCGAGGGTCTCGCCGAGGGCTGCGCCCTTCGAGCAGAGCCGGCCGAAGTTCGACGGGTGCTCGGGGTCGCCGGCGATGGCGGCGCCGCCGCGGCCGTCGGGGGTTGCCAGCACGCCGCAGCCGACGCCGCAATAGGGGCAGGTGGTGCGAACCGGGGCGGTCAACGCGCACCCGCCGGCGCGGCGATGGAGTCCGGGCGATGCCAAAGGTTTACGGCGAAACGTGCTATCTGGAACGCGTATGGAATGCGCATGGAATCCATATGGCCAGTAAAACACTCAGGATTAGTCGTTAACGCCGCGGCCGGCAGGCACGAGGGAGCGAACTGGCCAGCCGGCGGCTGTGTCACGGGGCGGATTGCCGGCATGGTTGTCACTCCGCGACGGCGGCCGCGGCGAGCAGGAGACGCCCGGCCTCGACCCGGAGCGGGTGGCGGCGAACCCTTCCCTCGTCGGGGCCCTCGGCGTCGCCGGTCTCGAGGCTGATCACCCAGTTGTGCAGCGGGCAGGTGACGGCGCGGCCATGCACGATCCCCTGGCTGAGCGGCCCGCCCTTGTGCGGGCAGCGGTCGTCGAGGGCGAAGACCTCGTCCTCGCCGGTGCGGAAGACCGCAAGGCAGCCGCGCGGGGTCTTGACCACGCGCGCGCCGCGCAGCGGGATTTCGTCCACGGCGCCGATGTCGAACCAGGCGTCCAGCATCGCGTTCATTCTGCCGCCTCCGGCATGCGGAGGTCGGCGAGCGGCGCGAACTCGTGCCGCTCGGCGCCCTGCACCCGCTCCGCCCAGGGATCGGTCTGGTAGATCGTCTGGCTATGGTCGAAGCGGGCGATGAGCCGGGCGCGGTTCTCGGGGTCGTCGACGACCTGCGCCTTCACCCAGTCGAGCCCGACCTTGGCGAGCCACTTGTAGGGCCGGTCGAGATACTTGGCGTGCTCGCGGTAGAGCTGGACGAAAGCGACGGTCAGCTCGATCGCCTCCGCCTCGGTCGCGACCGTGGCGAGGAGCTCGGTCGCCTTGACCTCCATGCCGGCGGCGCCGCCGACGCCGACCTGGTAGCCGCTCTCGACGCAGACGATGCCGACGTCCTTGCAGGTCGCCTCGGCGCAGTTGCGCGGGCAGCCGGAGACGCCGAGCTTGACCTTGTGCGGCGTCCACGACCCCCAGAGGCGCTGCTCGAGCTTGATGCCGAGCCCGGTCGAGTCCTGGGTGCCGAAGCGGCAGAACTCCGAGCCGACGCAGGTCTTCACCGTGCGGAGGCCCTTGGCGTAGGCGTGGCCGGAGACGAGGCCGGCGTCGTTCAGGTCGCCCCAGATCGCCGGCAGATCCTCCTTCCTGACGCCCAGAAGGTCGATGCGCTGGCCGCCGGTGACCTTGACCATCGGCACGTTGAACTTCTCGGCGGCGTCGGCGATGGCGCGGAGTTCGGCGGGCGTGGTCACGCCGCCCCACATCCGCGGCACCACCGAGAAGGTGCCGTCCTTCTGGATGTTGCCGTGGGCGCGCTCGTTGATGAAGCGCGACTGGGCGTCGTCGCGGTAGTCGCCGGGCCAGTCGGCGAGCAGGTAGAAGTTCAGCGCCGGCCGGCAGACGTGGCAGCCGCACGAGCTCTTCCAGCCGAGCTCCTGCATCACCGCCGGCATCGACTTCAGGCCTTGCGACTTGATGAGGCGGCGGACGTCCTCGTGGGCGAGGTCGGTGCACTTGCAGACGGGCTTGGCCGTCGACAGGACGAAGCCGTCGCCGAGGCTGAGCGCCAGCACCTGCTCGACGAGGCCGGTGCAGGTGCCGCAGGACGACGAGGCCTTGGTGACGGCGCGCACCTCGTCGAGCGTGGTCAGGCCGGCGTCGGTGATCGCCTTGGTGATCTTGCCCTTGCAGACGCCGTTGCAGCCGCAGATCTCTGCCTCATCCGGCAAGGCTGCAACGGCCGCCATAGGGTCCAGGGGGGCGCCCCCGGCGTAGGCGGGCCCGAAGATCAGCGTGTCGCGCACCTGCGACACGTCGGTGCCGTCCCTGAGCTGTCCGAAGAACCAGTTGCCGTCCTGGGTGTCGCCGTACATCACCGCGCCGACGATCTTCTCGTCGCGCAGCACCAGGCGCTTGTAGACGCCGCGGCCGGGGTCGCGGAACACGATCTCCTCGCGTCCGTCGCCCTCGCCGAAGTCGCCGGCGGAGAAGAGGTCGACGCCGGTCACCTTGAGCTTGGTCGACGTCTCGACCGGCCGGAATGCCGCCGGCTCGCCGAGGAGCGTCTTCGCCGCGACCTTCGCCATGTCGTAGAGCGGCGCGACCAGGCCGTAGCAGGTGCAGTCGTGCTCGACGCACTCGCCGACGGCGAGGATGTCGAGGTCGGAGGTCTGCATGGCGTCGTCGACGACGATGCCGCGGTTGACCTCGAGATGGGCGTCTGTGGCGATGCGGGTCTCGGGGCGGATGCCGACGGCCATCACTACGATGTCGGCCGGATACACGGTGCCGTCCTCGAGCAGCACCGCGTCGACGTGCCCGTGGCCGAGGATCGCCTTGGTCGAGGCCTTGCAGTGGACGCGGATGCCGCGGCGCTCGAGATCCTTCTGCAAGAGGTAGCCGGCGGCCGGGTCGAGCTGGCGCTCCATCAGGTGGCCCATCAGGTGCAGGACGGTGACCTCCATGCCGCGCGCCTTGAGCCCCGCCGCCGCCTCGAGGCCGAGCAGGCCGCCGCCGATGACCACGGCCCTGGCGCCGGGCGTCTCGGCGGCCGCCATCATTGCGTGGACGTCGTCGAGGTCGCGGTAGGCCATGACGCCTGTGAGCTCGCGGCCGGGCACCGGGATGATGAAGGGCGCCGAGCCGGTGGCGATCAAGAGCCGGTCGTAGGGCGTCTTGCCGCCCTTCGCGTGCACGACCTTCGCCGCCCGGTCGATCTTCGTCACCGTCTCGCCGAAGCGCGTCGTGATGCCGTGGCGCGCATACCAGGCGGCGTCGTGGGTGACGATCTCGTCGTAGGTCTTCTCGCCCGAGAGCACCGGCGAGAGCATGATGCGGTTGTAGTTGCCGCGCGGCTCGGCGCCGAAGAGGGTGATGTCGTAGCGGCCGGGGGCGTCGTCGAGCAGGTGCTCGAGCACCCGGCCCGAGGCCATGCCGGCGCCGACGACGACGAGCTTCTCGGTCATGGCAATGCTCCGGTTTACGCCACCTTGACGCCGCCCGAGGCAGCGTCCGCGGCATGGATTTGGATTGGGACGAGGCGAAGGACGCGGAGAACCGGCGCAAGCACGGGCTGTCCCTGGCCGACGCGGCCCGGCTCGACTGGGAGCGCGGCATGCCAGGCCAGGACGAGCGGCGTGACTATGGCGAAGAGCGTCGCTACGTCATCGCGCCGCTGGAGGGCCGGCTGCATGTTTGCGTCTACACCTTGCGCGGGGGCAATCCACGCATCATCTCGTTGCGGAAGGCCAACCTTCGTGAGAGAAGAAAGTATGCGGCTTTCATCGCGTCCCCCAGTCGTTGACGACGACGGCGAGGCTAGGGAACTGACTGACGAGGATTTCCTTTGGCTGGTGCGGTCCAAGGACTTCGGCGGCTTCTTGGAAGCCAACGCTTTTCTCGACCGGCGGAGGGCAATCCTGCGCGCGGCGGAAGAGTTCGGCGTGCCGGAGGAGGCGTTCCTAGCGATGGAGCCCTCGAAGCCCGGCTTCGAGCGACGGGTCGTCGAGTCCTTGCGGGCGATCCTCAAGGTCGCCGAGGAGAAGGCGGCGGACTCCGGCGCGGGGCCGGGGATGGCCGCGGAATAGCCCCGGCGGCCCGAGGTTATTCCTGCGCGGACGACGAGCTTCTCGGTCATGATTTTCACCCCTGCATGAGCGCTCACGCCGCCCGCACCTGCGTGCGGGCCTCCATGCGGAGGATGGCGAGGTGCATCCAGGCGAGCGCGGCGGCGACGATGACGAAGAGCGCCATGAAGCAGCTCGACCAGAGGCCGGTGAGGTCGTTGAGGACGCCGAAGACGAGTGGCAGGACGAAGCCGCCGAGGCCGCCGATCATGCCGACGAGGCCGCCGACTGCGCCGACGTTCTCCGGGTAGTAGACCGGGATGTGCTTGTAGACCGCCGCCTTGCCGAGGCTCATGAAGAAGCCGAGGACGAAGATCACGACGACGAAGGTCCAGGGGCCGACGGCCGGCATCGACAGGATCAGCGTGCAGGCGGCGGAGGCGGCGAAGGTCCAGTCATCACCGTGCGGGCGCCGGCCTTGTCGGAGAGCACGCCGCCATAGGCGCGGAACACCGAGGCCGGGATGGAGTAGATCGCGCCGATCATTCCCGCGGTCCTGATGTCGAAGCCGTAGACGCCGATCAGGTAGCGCGGCAGCCAGAGGGCGAGCGCCACGAAGGCGCCGAAGACGAAGAAGTAGTAGAGGGCGAAGCGCCAGACCTGCAGGTTCCTGAGCGGCTCGAGCTCGGAGGCGAGGCTCCTGCGCTGCACCTGCCCGGAGCGCCGGGCGCGGATCACCGGGTCGTCGCCGGTGGTGAGCCAGAAGACGACCGCCATCAGGGCGAGCACCGCCGCCCAGACCTGCGCGACCGCCTCCCAGCCCCAGGCGACCAGCACGAAGGGCGCGAGGAACTTCGTCACCGCGGCGCCGACGTTGCCGACGCCGAAGATGCCGAGCGCCGTCCCCTGCCGCTCGGGCGGGAAGAAGCGCGAGACGTAGGCGACGCCGACGGCGAACGAGCCGCCCGCGATGCCGACGCCGAGGGCGGCGACGAGCATCTGCGCATAGGTCTGCGCGTAGGAGAGCAGGAAGGTCGCCGCGGCTGCCGCGAGCATCGTCGCGGTATAGACGAGGCGGCCGCCGTGGCGGTCGGTCCAGATGCCGAGCAGCATCCGGACCAGCGATCCGGTCAGGATCGGGGTGCCGACGAGGAGGCCGAACTGGGTCTCGGTGAGGCCGAGGTCGTCCTTGATGCGCACGCCGATGATCGAGAAGATCGTCCATACCGCGAAGCAGATCGTGAAGGCGACGGTCGACATCGCGAGGGCGCGGGTCGGCGTGGCTGGCTCAGACATGGTCATCTGCGTCCTTCTCGGCTCGCCGCGTCCGGTCATCCCGGCGCGGCCGCGAAAACGAAAAGGCCGCCCGATCCAGGCTGCGCGCTCGCAGCAGGATCGGGCGGCCTTGCCCGGATGCCCCGGCCTCGGGGCGGAAACTGTTCACGGCCCGCCGCTGGGCCATGGTGCCCTCATCTCATTGCTGCGCCGCAAGATCAACCAGAAAGTGCGGTGGAGCGGCAGGATCTGCCGCTTTGCCCGAAAAACAGGCAGGATCGCGCGGCGTCTGCCTCAGCCGGGATCAAGAATCCGCCCGTCATGGAATGCATCCGGGCCGAGCAGCAGGGTGCCGAGGGTCGAGGCCGCCTCGCTGCGGTGCGAGAGCGCGCCTTCGAGCTTCTCGGAGGCGCCGGGCAGGTCGGCCCCGGCCGGGCCGAGGACGGCGCGGTAGAGGTCGGGGCGGAAGCAGGCGCGTGCCGCGGCGCGCAGGGCCTCGCGGTCGGCGCCGGTGCGCCGGGCCATCGATTCGGCGATCCAGAGCGCCTGGCTCCGCCAGGGGAAGGTTGCGGCGCCGCGGAAATACTCGATCGCGGCCGGCACCCGGCGCTCCTCGCCGCGCGCGTTGATGACGAGCCGGCCGCGCAGCGGCCGCTCGAGGATCTCGGGGGCGACGTCGAGCGTGCGGCCCATGATCTCGCTCACCGTGCCGAGGTTCTCCGGCGCCGCGATCCAGCGGCCGGCGCGCCAGACCGCGCGCATGAGCGCCGCCGCGAGGTCCGGGTTGGCCTCGGTCCACTCGTGCAGCGCCGCCAGCACCTTCTCCGGGGCGAAGCGCCAGATCGCCGCGCCCGGCAGCACGAGCTGGGCGGCGCCGGTCTCGGCCGCGACGCTGCCCCAGGGCTCGCCGACGCAGAAGACGTCGATCCGGCCGTCCGCCGCCGCCTCGGCCATGCGCGGCGGCGGTACGGTGCGGACCTCGAAGCGCAGGCCCTCGCCGAGGCTCTGCAGCCAGTAGTGGAGGAGCTCGACGTGCATCGAGACCGGGAAGGGAACCCCGACCGTGAGCGTCCCGCCGGCAGCGGCGGCGAGGGCGCGGCCGACGGCGGCGGCGTCGAGGAAGTCGAGGCTCGAGGCGCCCATCCGCTCGGCGAGCTCGGGCCGCACCCCGATCATGTCGCCGTTGACCGAGAGCACGCTCAGGGCGTCGACGGCGACCCGGACCCCGCCGAGGCCCGCGGTCAGCGCGATCGGCATCGGCGCCAGCATGTGCGCGGCCTGATGGCTGCCCCAGAGCAGCCGGTCGCGCAGCGCCGACCAGGACGGCTCGGCATGCAGGCGCAGCTCGAGCCCCTCCTCGGCGGCGAAGCCGAGCTCGCGGGCGATGACGAGCGGCGCGGCGTCGAGCAGCGGCACGAACCCGACGTCGAGCCCCTCGCTCATTTCAGGAGCTCCGCCGCGGTGATCAGCGCGGCGGCGACCTCGACGAGCTTCTTGCCCTGGTCCATCGCCGTGCGGCGCAGGAGCGCATAGGCCTCCTCCTCGCTCAGGCCCTTGGCCTTCATCAGCATGCCCTTGGCGCGGTCGACCACCTTGCGCTCCTCGAGCGCCGCCTTGGTCGCGGCGAGCTCCGAGCGGAGCCGCGCCACGACGTGGAAGCGGGCGATCGCCGCGGCGAGCACCGGCCGGATCCGCTCGCGGCTCAGGCCGCCGACCACGTAGGCGCTGACCCCGGCCTCGATCGCGGCGCGCATCATCGCGTCGTCGGAGCGGTCGACGAACATCGCGACCGGCCGGTCGGTCGGCGTCGCGGCGATGGTGAGCGCGTCGAGCACGTCCCGGTCCGGGCTCTCGAGATCGATCAGGACGACGTCGGGCGCGAGCAGCGCGAGCCGGCGCGCCACGCCCGTCACGTCGCCGATCACGGTCACCTCGTAGTCGCCGGCGTCGCGCAGGCCATCGACGATCATCAGCGCCCGCTCACGATCCTGCTCGACGACGGCGATGCTGAGCTTTGCGGTCAAGAACCCGTCCTTCCGGCCGCACCGGCGGTCGTGCGGTCGCCGGACCGCACGGCGGCGAGGTGCCGCGTGAAGCCGTCGCTGTCCATCAGGCGGGTGCACCGCGCGAAGCGGTTCGCTGCATAGGCCCAGAAGTCGTCGGCGGGATTGGCGTGGGCATGCTGGATCAGGCCCCAGAGCGTCCAGAGCAGGTCGCACATCGCCTTGTAGGCCACCATCCGCCCGCGGGCGGCGGCGCTGGGCGGGCCGCCGAAGTAGGCCGCGAGCAGCTCCTCGTCCTGGTCGGAGCCGAACTCCGCCTCGACCGAGAGGTCGCCGAGGTCCCAGAGCGGGTCGTTCATGCCCGAGTACTCCCAGTCGACGACCCACATGCGCGCGCCGGTGTCGAGCAAGTTCTCGCAGAGCGGGTCGCAGTGGCACGGCGCGAGCGCGGCCGGATAGGCGTCGAGCGCGGCGCGGACCTCCCGGGCACGCTCCAGCGCGTCGAAGTAGCCCTCGGGGAGCGCGGCGTCGAGCTCGGCCAGCACCTTGAGGTAGTCGTCGACCATGGCGAAGAGCTCGAAGCGGAAGGCGAAGCGAGCGCCGCTGTCGTGCAGCTGGCGGAACGCCCGCGCCGCCCGGCCCGGCGCGCCCGGGACGCTGCCGAAGAGGGCCGGCGTCATGGTGCGGCCCTCGACATGGGCAGTCAGCATCAGCCCGCTCGCCGGATCGGCGAACAGGACCTCGGGCGACACGCCGGCCGCGGCGGCGGCGCGGGCGTTCACCGCCTCGACCTCGCGGTCGATATAGGCCTCGGTGCCCTCGCCCGGGATGCGCAGCACGACGGGCCCAGCCCCGGCCCGGACGCGGTAGACGCGATTGGTAAGCCCGCCGAGACGGGTGGCCTCGTCGAGGCGGGTGGTGTCCCGGTAGCCCGGGATCCGCCGCATCGCGGCCAGTACCTCGTCGTGCATCATGCCCACACCATGCCCCGCTCGGCGTTTTCTTTCCGGACGAGATGACTATGCTGGCGGCGAGGTCGTCAACCGGAGCCTGAAAAGGAGCATCCCGTGGGGAGCGAGGCGGAGGCGGGCAGGCTCGACGCGGTCTATGCCGCCCAGAGCCCGGAGGAGATCGCGCGCACCTACGACGCGTGGGCCGAAGGCTATGAGGCCGAGATGGCCGAGGTCGGCTACCGGCACCCGACGATCTGTCTCGCGCTCCTCTCGCGCCATCTTCCGGCGGGGGCCGGGCCGGTGCTCGATGCGGGGGCGGGCACCGGGCTCATCGGCGAGTGGCTGAAGATCATCGGCCACGGCCCGGTGGAAGGCGTGGACCTGTCGCGCGGAATGCTCGAGGTCGCCGCGCGCAAGGGTGTATACGACCGGCTGGCGCAGGGCGACCTGACCGGGAGGCTGCCGTTCGAGGACGGTCGTTTCGCCGGCGCGGTCTGCGCCGGCGTGTTCACCACCGGGCATGTGGGGGCAGAAGGGCTGGACGAGATCCTGCGCGTGCTGCGGCCGGGCGGCGTGCTGGTGCTGACCGTGAAGGACAAGTCCTGGGCGGCGGGGGTCGCGGCGCGGGTGGAGGCGCTCGCGGGCGCAGGGGTGGTCGAGCAGGTGGACGCGACGCCGTCCTACAGCTCGATGCCGGGGCGGGCGGACACCGGTCCGAGCCGGGTGATCGTGCTGCGGCGGCGCTGATCGCCCTGAGCGACGGGCGGGGGCGGGCGCTGAACGCTCTGGAAGTACTTGACAATCCCAGGTTGTGCGGCGTGCGCGTGCCGCAAGCACAGCGCCAAAATTCGCGGTTGCGTTAACCCTTGAAACCGGTACGTTGCACCGCACGGTGCCCCGTGGGCGCCCCCAAGGCGCTTGCAAACTGTAGGTCGTGATGTGGCGCCGGGTGGCGCGGTGGGTCGGGGAAGTTCCGCGGCATGATTGTTCGTGGTCATGTGAAATGGTTTGACACCACGAAGGGCTACGGCTTCGTCGTCAGCTCGGATGGCGAGGGCGACATCCTGCTGCACAGCAATGTGCTGCGCGTCTTCGGCTTCACGTCGGTCGCGGAAGGAGCCGAGATCGTCCTCAAGGTCCAGGTCACCGAGCGCGGCCGGCAGGCGATCGAGGTCCTCGACATCGTCCCGACGGCGCCGCAGCAGACCATGCCGGTGCCGGTCCCGGTCACCGAGGCGGCCGGACCGCTGGAGCCGGCGCGGGTCAAATGGTTCGACCGGGTCAAGGGCTTCGGCTTCGTCAACATCTACGGCCGGCCCGAGGACGTGTTCCTGCACATGGAGACGCTGCGCCAGTACGGCTACGGCGAGGTCGTCGCCGGTGACGTCCTCGCGGTGCGGGTCACGGCCGGGCCGCGCGGGCCGATGGTCTACGAGGTCCGCAGCTGGGACTACGTGGCGCGCATGAACATGGTCGGCGATGCGGGTCCCTGACGCGCTGCTTGGCGCGGCCTTCGCCTTCGCCGTCGCTGCCACCGCCGCCGCCCAGGATTGCGCCCCGGACGTGGCCGACCTGCGCGACGCCGACAGCACCCTGCGCTTCCAGGTCGAGGTGGTGGACACGGCCGAGACCCGGGCGCGCGGCCTGATGTTCCGCGAGAGCCTGCCGAGGTTCTCCGGCATGCTCTTCGTCTACGAGACGCCGCAGCCGGTCGCCTTCTGGATGAAGAACACGCTGATCCCGCTCGACATGCTCTTCTTCGACCCCGAGGGCCGGCTCACCCGCATCCAGCGCGAGGCGCAGCCGCACGACGAGACGCCGCGGCCGGGCGGCGACAACGTCCGCTTCGTGCTCGAGATCAACGGCGGGCTCGCCGAGACCCTCGGCATCGACCTCGGCGCCGAGCTCCGCCACCCGGCGATCGAGGGCGCCGCCTGGAGCTGCACCGGCTAGGCACAGACGCCGGCGTCGGCGGCTGCTTCGCTCGCCGAGTTGCACGGCCCTTTCGCCCGGGGCTGCCATGCGCTAGAGGCTGGGCCGTCGGGGCGTGGCGCAGCCTGGTAGCGCGGCGGTTTTGGGTACCGCAGGTCGCTGGTTCGAATCCAGTCGCCCCGACCAGCCGCGGGCCGGCTAGCCGGAACGTCCCGGACGCGCCACCAGAGCGAGCGGGGCCGGCGACGGGACGACCGCGATGCCGTTCGGCCTCGCGCCGCCCGCCCGCCGCTTCCGGCCCGCCGTCGCCGGCGGCCCCGCGGCGTTCGAGACCGCGTCGGCGGCCATGCGCTCAAGCAGGGCGATGCGCGCGTCGAGCGCCGCGGTGCGCGCGAGACCCATGGTTTCCAGGACCGCCGCCCACCGGTAGACCCAGTCGTGACGCCGCATGGACTGCACGCGATTGGTGAGGCTGATCGCCGCCCTCCGGGCGGGATCGGCGTCGAGCTCGCCCAGCGCGCCGATGAGGGCGTCCGCTTCGTTCGGCAGATCGATGACCGCGTCGGGCCAGTCGAAGAGCGCGTCGAAGTCGGCCACTGCCGGCCGTGAGCCGACGAGCACCGCCCCGCCGGCCGCGCCCTCGAAGAACCGGGTCGACAGCACCGTCTGCGGGGTGTGGCCCTTGCCCTTCAGGGCGATGATCGATGCAGGATCCCAGGCCACGTAGTACTTGGCGCGGCGGATCAGCTCGGCGCTCATGCGGCGCGCCTGCGACCAGTCGCGCGCCGTCATGCTCGCCCAGGCATCGTAGTAGTAGAACCTGCCGTTCCGGTCGGCGTAGTCGCAGAGCAGCCGGTGGGTGCTCTTCTCCCGCCGGCCGAGGCTCAGGAAGTCGATGCACCGCTCCGGGGGCTGCCCGAGGTCCGGACCGCAGACCAGGCAGTCGGTGCCGGTGGGAAGGAAGGAGATCGGCGTCGACGTGTACTGGCGCAGGGCCTCGATGCTGCGGGAGTTCAGCACGAAGACGTGGTCGAACCGGTCGAGAATCCGCAGGTCCGCCTTGAACTTCGGCATGGTGTGCGGCCAGGTCTCGAGGATGAAGGCGCAGGCCTTGGCCGAGCGCTCACGCCAGCCGGACACGCGCTCGATCTCCGCGAGGTCCCGCGGGAACTGGCACATGTAGAAGCAGATGTCGAACTCGCCCGAGGGCGTCGACCTGCGGGTCCGCGCGACCGACGGCAGGCCGATCTTCTGGCACAGCACCGAGAGCATTTCGTTGTGGACCGAGGCGTATTCCCTCGCGACGTCCGCGAACAGCGCCTCGGCATAGCGGCGGGCCTCGGGCGCGACGATCGTGGCGTTCTCCACTGCGGCGATGGTCTGCAGGAACTCGAAGACGACGCCGTTGTACGGTCGCCTGACGGCATTGTAGTTGGCGACGAGCAAGGCCCGGCCCCGTCCAGCATTGTCGCTCCGAACACTCTCAGGTACGCGGTTCACTGTCGTGTACTCCGGATGCAAAAGCTTGAAGAGCGAGACCCTTCGAGGGGAAGCAGTGGCGCGGGGACGGGTCCCACATCCGGACGGGCAGCGAGCGCGCTCGGCCATGCCGGGATCTGCGACTCGCGGTCCCGCAGGGCGACGACTCGGGTGACGTCGACGGACACGGTTTCCCGCAACGACGGGACCGTTCCCCCACGATCATCCCGGGCGGACGCGGCGCAAGGATCCGGCCGCCGACCGGGCATGGCATACATGTCGGCGTCGGGTCGAAACCGCTGCGTCTCCCGAATGTTAGTACCACCTGTTAAGAATTGTCCCGCAGGCATGCCAGCCACCTCCCAAATTGGGCCTCACAACCATCTTCGGGCGTAATACTCGGTCGGGCGCCGCACCCGGGTGCAAGCAACACCCTTAATCGCACCGCGATTGGTACTTTGCCGACTTCCGAATATGAATACAGATTTGACCGCCACCCCGCGTAGAAGTGTTCCGGATCGGCCTCAGGTTGTCAAGCTATTCTCCCGTCCCGTTCCCGTCGTGCGCTCGACTGGTTAAGGGCGATGCGCCTCGGAGGGCCGACCAGTGGAGCGGCCGGCCGCCGCGCCGCCGGCGCCCTGGCCGCCCCGCTTTTACGAACATTTAAAGAACACCGCGTTAGGTAAAGCCCATCCGCAGCCAACCCCGAAGGCCTTTGTCCATGGCACAGTTCCCTCCCACCGATGCGTTCAAGTTCCTTCAGCCGGCGGCGACGGAATTGGTGATGGCAGCCACCCGGGTCGAGGCGAAGGCGCGGCTGCGCTTCGGCGTCGCCCAGGCGCTGGCCCAGGGGCGGATCACCTTCTACTACCAGCCTGTCGTCCGGGCGCGCGACCCGCGCTTCCCGGCGTTCTTCGAGATGCTGGCGCGGATGCGGATGCCCGACGGCCAGGTGCTGCCGGCCGGCGCCTTCATGCCCGCGGTCGAGGCCGGGGAGCTCGGCCGCGCCATCGACCGGCTGGCGCTCAGTCACGCGCTGAAGGCGCTCGCGGCCGACCCGACGCTCAGGCTCTCGGTCAACATGTCGCCGCTCTCGATGGGCGACGCCCGGTGGCTGGCGACGCTCGAGGCGGCCGCCGGCAGCGACGCCTGCGGCCGGCTGATCCTCGAGATCACCGAGGACGCGGCGATGCGGGACGTGGCCCAGACCATCGACTTCATGGACCACGTCCGCGCCGCCGGCTGCGCCTTCGCGCTCGACGACTTCGGCGCCGGCGCCACCGGCTTCAAGTACTTCCGCGACTTCCGCTTCGACATCGTCAAGATCGACGGCGCCTTCGTGCGCGGCGTGCATGCCATCCGTGACGCCCAGGTTCTGGTCGAGTGCCTGAGCACGGTGGCACGTCACTTCGAGATGCTCGTGGTCGCCGAGCAGGTCGAATCCGAGGCCGACGCCGCCTGGCTGCGCGGCCAGGGCATCGACTGCCTGCAGGGCTACCTCTACGGACGCCCGTCGCCAGAAGCGGTGCTGCCCACGGAGCAGCCCGGCAGCCGCCGCGCCGCCTGCTGAGCCCGGAGGCGGCGCGTCGGCGTCCTGCCCGTGGCGGCGGGCCGCCCGCGCCGCGCTGCGGCGGAGTCGCGGGTGTCGGCGTCGCAAGGAAGAGAAGGAAGATTCTGCGCCGAGGCGCTGATGAAGCGGCTGCTTCATCAGGCGACTTGTCCAGTGTGGGGCTGCGAGTTGGGCCGGCGTCAAGGGCAGGCGGGCTTGCGCCCGCGGCTTCGCCGCCCTTGACCCCGGCCCAACTCGCGAAGCGAAGGGAGGGTGGCCCGGGGGCCGGTCAGCCCTCCTTGGCGAGCTTGGCGAGTTGGGTCTGCATGGCGGCGAGCTGCTCCTTGAGCTCCTCGAGCTCGACGTCGCGGCGCGGCGGCCGCGGGACGGCGCCCTTCGGCGCCATCCCGGTGGCGAATGGCGCGAACATCCGCAGCGCGTTCTCGAACCACTCCATGTTCGAGCGCGCGAGCGCCTCGAAGTTGGCGAGCGCCGGGTTGGCCTCGAAGGCCTGGCGCACCTGCTCGCGCATCGCCTCCTGGTTGCGCGCAAAGGTCTCCATCGACGCCTCGAGGTAGCCGGGAACGAAGCCCTGCAGCGTGTCGCCGTAGAGCCGGATCAGCTGCCTGAGGAAGTTCGCCGGCAGCATCGTCTGCCCCTTGGCCTCCTCCTCGAAGATGATCTGCGCCAGCACGCCGCGGGTGATGTCCTCGCCGGTCTTGGCGTCGTTGACGACGAAGTCCTGGCCGTCGCGCACCATCTGGGCGAGGTGGTCGAGCGTCACGTAGGTCGACTTGGCCGTGTTGTAGAGCCGCCGGTTCGCATACTTCTTGATGATGATCGGCTCGCCGGATCGGTCGGTCTTCTCGGCCACGCGCTTCTCTCCTAGTGCATGCCTCCCGCGGGCGGTAAGCTTATCGCTCATGGCGCAGGGCGCAAAGGCTTTTTCGCAACTGCGAATGACGGGGGCGCGTGGCTGCGGCGATGGCAGGGAGCGGAAGTCGGGGCGAGGGCAGGGCGGAGGACGCGGCGGCGCCGGAGCCCGACGAGCGTGCCCGCGCCAGGGCCTATCTCGATCTCTGGGAACGGCAGGTCGTGCAGCTGGCGCTGATCGGCCCGGCGGCGGCCGCGCGGCGCCCGCCGGTTCGATGACGGCGGCGCCGCACCGCGTCGGGCAGCCGGGTCCGCTGATCTTTCATCTCGGCGTCGCGCTCTCCGCCTACGCCCAGGCGCTGATGGCGGCGCCGCGCGCCGACAGCCCGGACTTCCCCTGGGTCGCGGGGCTCGCCGAGGGCGCCGATCTCGCCGCGCTCGACCAGGACGAGATCGCCCGCGAGATCGCCGCCCGCCTCGCCGCCACCGCCGCCGGCCTCGAGATCTGGCAGGCGCACGCGTACCGCCGCACCCTGGCGGAGCCGCCCTCGGTCTGGCAGGCTGGCTGCTCGCGGCTCGTCGACTACGGCGCGGCGCCCGAGGCCACCGACCCGGGGGGGCCGCCGGTCCTTGTCGTGCCGAGCCTGATCAACCGCGCCTACATCCTCGACCTCACCGCCGGCCGGTCGCTGCTGCGCTGGCTGGCGGCGGAGGGCTTCAGGCCGCTGCTGATGGAATGGGGCTCGCCCGGCCCGGCCGAGGCCGGCTTCGACGTCGACGCCTACGGCGCCGAGCGGCTGCGCCCGGCGCTCGGCCGGGCGTGCGAGCTGGCCGGCGGCCCGGTTCCGGTCGTCGGCTACTGCATGGGCGGCACGCTGGCGGTCGGCCTCGCCGCCCGGGCGCCCGAGGACGTGGCGGCGCTGGTCACGATCGGCGCGCCCTGGGACTTCGCCTCGACCCGCGGCCTCGCCGGCGGCATCCGCGCAATGCTCCGCGCCGAGGGCGCATCGCGGAGCGAGCGGCTGCTCGACGGCCTCGGCGCCGCCTTCGGCCTCGTGCCGGTGTCGCTGTTCCAGTCGCTCTTCGCGCTCGTCAACCCGATGCAGGCGGCGCTGAAGTTCCAGAAGCTCGCGCGGCTCGACCCGGAGGGGCCCGCCGCCCGCCTCTTCGTCGCGCTCGAGGACTGGGTGGCCGACGGGGTGCCGATGCCGGCCGGTGCCGCCAAGGACCTGCTCGTCGGCTGGCAGATCCGCAATCTCACCGCGCTCGGCCGCTGGCGCTTTCTCGGCGCGCCGGTCGACGCGCGGCGGGTGGCGGCGCCGTCGCTCGTCTTCGTCGGCCGAAGCGACACCATCGCCCCACCGGCGCTCGCCGCGCCGCTCGCCCACCTCCTGCCCGCCGCCCGCAGCGTCGAGCCGCCCACCGGCCATGTGGGGATGATCGTCGGCAGCGCGGCCCGCAGCCAGGTCTGGCGGCCGATGGCGGAGTTCCTCGCCGGCCATGTCGGTTGAGCACGCCTTGTCTTTGTGCGACGACGGGACTACCTGCCGCGCCGGCGCCGATTCGCGGACCCGGCGCGCAACTTGAGACGGATCGACCGCCAAGGAGGGGGTGAACCTTGACCAACATCGTGATCGCATCGGCCGCACGGACGCCGGTCGGAAGCTTCAACGGCGCCTTCGCCGCCACACCGGCGCACGAGCTCGGCGCCGAGGTCATCCGCGCGGTGATCGATCGCGCCGGCGTCGCGCCGGAGGAGGTGTCGGAGACGATCCTCGGCCAGGTGCTGACCGCCGGCCAGGGCCAGAACCCCGCCCGTCAGGCGCACATCAACGCCGGCCTGCCGCAGGCGAGTGCCGCCTGGGGGATCAACCAGGTCTGCGGCTCGGGCCTGCGGGCCGTGGCGCTCGGCGCCCAGCACATCATGCTCGGCGACGACGCCATCGTGGTCGCCGGTGGCCAGGAGAGCATGTCGCTGTCGATGCACGCGGCGCACCTGCGCGCCGGGCAGAAGATGGGCGACCTGAGCTTCATCGACACGATGATCAAGGACGGGCTCTGGGACGCCTTCAACGGCTACCACATGGGCACCACCGCCGAGAACGTGGCCAAGGCGTTCCAGATCACCCGCGAGCAGCAGGACGAGTTCGCGCTCGCCTCGCAGAACAAGGCCGAGGCGGCGCAGAAGGCCGGCAAGTTCAAGGACGAGATCGCCGCCTTCACCGTCAAGACCCGCAAGGGCGACATCGTCGTCGACAGCGACGAGTACATCCGCCACGGCGCTACCATCGACGCGATGACGAAGCTGCGGCCCGCCTTCTCCAAGGACGGCACCGTCACCGCGGGCAATGCCAGCGGCCTCAACGACGGCGCCGCGGCCGTGGTGCTGATGACCGCGGAGGAGGCGGAGAAGCGAGGGCTCGAGCCGCTCGCCCGCATCGTCTCCTACGCGACCGCCGGCGTCGATCCCTCGATCATGGGCACCGGCCCGATCCCGTCCTCGCGCCGGGCGCTCGAGAAGGCCGGCTGGAAGGTCGGCGACCTCGAGCTCATCGAGGCGAACGAGGCCTTCGCCGCCCAGGCCTGCGCGGTCAACAAGGACATGGGCTGGGACCCGGCGATCGTGAACGTCAACGGCGGCGCCATCGCCATCGGCCACCCGATCGGCGCCTCCGGCGCGCGCATCCTCAACACGCTGCTCTACGAGATGAAGCGGCGCGACGCCAAGAAGGGCCTCGCGACGCTGTGCATCGGCGGCGGCATGGGCGTCGCCATGTGCGTCGAGCGCCCTTGACGGCCTGACCCGCGCCGGTGTGGACCCCGCACCGGCGCGCTGCAAAAAGACGACAATCAGGAGGAAGGCACATGGGACGTGTGGCTCTGGTTACGGGCGGCTCGCGCGGCATCGGCGCGGCGATCTCGAAGGCGCTGAAGGACGCCGGCCATACGGTGGCGGCGAACTACGCCGGCAATGACGATGCGGCGAAGAAGTTCGCCGAGGAGACCGGCATCAAGACCTACAAGTGGTCGGTCGCCGACTACGATGCCTGCAAGGCGGGTATCGCAAGGGTCGAGGCCGACCTCGGCCCGGTCGAGGTGCTGGTCAACAACGCCGGCATCACCCGCGATGCGCCGTTCCACAAGATCACCCCCGAGCAGTGGCGCGAGGTCATCGACACCAACCTGCACGGCGTCTTCAACATGACCCATCCGGTCTGGGTCGGCATGCGCGACCGCAAGTTCGGGCGGATCATCACCATCTCCTCGATCAACGGCCAGAAGGGACAGTTCGCGCAGGCGAACTATTCCGCCGCCAAGGCCGGCGACATCGGCTTCTCGCGCGCCCTGGCGCAGGAGGGGGCGCGCAACAACATCACGGTCAACGTGGTCGCGCCCGGCTACATCGCCACCGAGATGGTCATGGCGGTGCCCGAGAAGGTCCGCGACTCGATCATCGCCCAGATCCCGGTCGGCCGGCTCGGCGAGGCCGACGAGATCGCCCGCTGTGTCGTCTTCCTCGCCGCCGACGAGGCCGGCTTCATCACCGGCTCGACGGTCTCGGCCAACGGGGGCCAGTTCTTCAGCTGACCGGCCACCCCGCCGCGGGCGCCGCTAGCGCTTCGCGAGCAGCGCCCGCGTCAGCCCCGCGGTCGGGCCGTCGTCCTTGCTCTGCCCGACCTTCTTCGCGAGGTCCGAGAAGGCGTCGTCCTCGTGCGCGAGGGCCGCGGCGAGGAACCTGCACGGGAACAGCACCGCCTCGCGCTCACTGGCCGAGAGCTGCGCCATGCGTTGCCGGTCGCCGAGGATCGCCGCCTCGGTCGCGAGCAGCGCCGCCTCGACCTGCGCGCGGTCGAGCCCGCTTCCGCCGCGAAGCTCCCTGAGCAGCTGGGCGAGGGTGACGAGGAGGCCTTCGAGCTGCAGGTTCGCGATGTTCATGGCGGCCTCCTCCGACGGTTCTTCCAGCCCACCTTTACCCCTTTGCGTGCGCGGCCGCTATCGCGCGGCGGCGGTCACCGTCCTGCCGCAGCGATCTTGGGCATGTCCTTCTCCTTAGAATGCGATGGCCGGACGCTGCCGCCCGGCCTACCGAAGGAACGCCTCGCCGGCGGGGCGGTTCCTCCAATTGAACGTCGCCGCCGGCGCGCCTAGTGTCGTTTCGGAACGCAGGAGATCCCGCGATGAAGATCGGCATCCTCGAGACCGGCGAAGTCCATCCGGACCTGAAGGCGCGCCACGGCGACTATCCGGCGATGTTCGAGCGGCTGCTGGCCGCCGTCGACCCGAGGCTCGAGTTCGCGACGGTCCGGGTGGTCGCCGGCGAGATGCCGGCGGCGCCCGGCCAGGCTGACGCCTGGCTCGTCACCGGCTCGCGCCACGGCGTCTACGACGACTTGCCCTGGATCGCGCCGCTCAAGGCGTTCCTGCGCGACTGCGTCGCCGCTCGCGTCCCGGTGGTCGGCATCTGCTTCGGGCACCAGATCCTCGCCGAGGCGCTCGGTGGGCGGGCGGCGAAGTCCGACAAGGGCTGGGGTCTCGGCGTGCAGGACTACGAGCTCGTCGCGCGTCCCGGCTGGATGGAGGAGCTTCCCGCGCGCTTCGCCGTTGGCGCGCTGCACCAGGACCAGGTGGTTGCGCTCCCCCCCGATGCCACCGTTCTCGCCCGCTCGCCGCACTGCGCGTACGCGGCGCTTGCGTACGGCGATCCCGAGTTGCCCGACGCGATCACCCTGCAGCCGCACCCCGAGTTCGGCCCCGAGTTCCTCGACGAGCTCCTCGCGCTGCGGGCCGGCACGGTGTTTCCGGCCGAGGCGGCCGGCGCCGCGCGTGCCTCGCTCGCCCGCCCGGTCGAGAGCGCCGCCTGGGCCGGGCTGATTGTCGCCTTCCTCCACCGCGCCGCGGCGGTTCGCGCCGCCGCCTGAGGCGCCTAGAGCAGCAGCCCGGCGCAGATCACCGCAAGGCCGAGGGCCGCCAGCGCGACCGAGCCGAGATTGACGGCGATCATCCGGTGCAGCCGGGCATGCACCTCGCCCGGGGGCAGCGCCGCCCGGCGGATCCGGAGCCCCTGGATGATGCACCAGGCGAGGCCGGCGAGGCCCGCCAGCGTGAGCCCGAGGCCGAGAAAGGCGAGATTCTGCATGACCGTCCGACGCTTGGCCCGGCCGGACGGTTACGCGATGCGCCCTCTCCGCGCAAGGGGCCTTGCCCGCCTCCGGCCCCGCCGCTACGGTCCCGCCGCGACAGCAGGAACGGGACGCGATGCAAGATATCCTGGAAGACGAGGCCGCCACGCAGCTCCGGGTGACCGCGGGCGAGCTGCGGCAGTTCGTCGAGCGCTACGAGCGGCTCGAGGGCGAAAAGCACGACCTCGCCGACCAGATGAAGGAGGTCATGGCCGAGGCGCGCGCCCGCGGCTACGACGTGAAGGTGCTGCGCAAGCTGATTGCGCTGCGCAAGCGCGACTCCTCCGAGGTGAGCGAGGAGGAGGCGATCCTCGAGCTTTACAAGCAGGCGCTCGGGATGGGGTGAGCGCTCCGGCGGCGCGCCACCGGGGTCAGCGCCTCGACGCCCGTGGCATCGGTGCCGCGCTGGCAGGCGGAGGCGCCGCATCGGGCGCCCGGAACGCCAGCGATGCGGTCCCGCTCATGAGCGCCTCGGCGAACCGACGCGCCTCCGGGTCGCGCGCCGTGGCCGCGACGGCGTCCGGGCAGAGCTCGGGTTCCGTGCTCAAGCAGCGCAGCAGGAGCAGAAGGATCTCGCGCTTCACTGCTGGTCTCCTCCTGCGCCTGCGGTCCGGCAGCAGCCTGTGCCGGAAGGATTAACCTGAGCTGAACGCGGGCGCGTCGACCCGCATGGACCGCCTGACGACGATCCCCTATGACGAGCCGCAAAGCTAGCGTCAGGGAGAGTCGTGATGGCGGGGCATGGCGAGGCGCAGCCGATGCGGGCCGAGGCGGGGGGGCCGCTGAGCGGGTGCGCCGACGTGCCAGGGGACAAGTCGATCTCGCACCGGGCGCTGATCCTCGCGGCGCTGGCGGTCGGCGAGACCCGGATCAGCGGGTTGCTCGAAGGGCAGGACGTGCTCGACACCGGGAGGGCGATGCAGGCCTTCGGCGCGACCGTCGAGCGGCTCGGGCCGGGCGACTGGCGCGTTGCGGGGGTCGGGGTCGGTGGCTTCCAGGAGCCCGGGAGCGTCATCGACCATGGCAATTCCGGGACCGGGGTGCGACTGGTCATGGGCGCGATGGCGACTACCGACATCACCGCGACCTTCACTGGCGATGCCAGCCTGCGCGAGCGCCCGATGGGCCGGATCACCGACCCGCTGGCGCTGTTCGGCGCCGAGGCGCGCGGGCGGCGGGGCGGCCGGCTGCCGATCACGCTGACCGGGGCGCGCGACCCGATCCCGGTGCAGTACACGACACCGATGCCCTCGGCGCAGGTGAAGTCGGCGGTGCTGCTCGCCGGGCTGAACGCGCCGGGCGAGACCGTGGTGATCGAGAAGGAGCCGACGCGCGACCATACCGAGCGGATGCTGCGGGGCTTCGGCGCCGAGGTGCGGAGCGAAGACACCGCCGAGGGGCGGGTCATCACGCTGCGCGGCCAGCCCGAGCTCAGCCCGCAGACGATCGCGGTGCCGCGCGACCCGAGCTCGGCGGCGTTTCCGGTGGCGGCGGCGCTGCTC
This sequence comes from uncultured Alphaproteobacteria bacterium, assembly GCA_963763295.1. Taxonomy (GTDB): domain Bacteria; phylum Pseudomonadota; class Alphaproteobacteria; order Rhodobacterales; family Rhodobacteraceae; genus Amaricoccus. The sequence goes on along the minus strand of CAVXOH010000005.1, from coordinate 450,701 downwards.
GTTGAAGGGTCGGAGGTGCTGCTCCCGGGGATCGGGCTCAACCCGACGCGGGCGGGCATCTACGCGACGCTGGTCGAGATGGGGGCGGACATCGGCTTCGAGCACCGTCGGGAGGAGGGCGGCGAGCCGGTTGCCGACCTGCGGGTCCGTTTCACCGCCCTGAAGGGAATCGAGGTGCCGCCGGAGCGGGCGGCGTCGATGATCGACGAGTACCCGATCCTCGCTGCGCTGGCGGCGACCGCCGACGGCGCGACGGTAATGCGCGGCATCAAGGAGCTGCGCGTCAAGGAGAGCGACCGCATCGACGCGATGGCGCGCGGGCTTGAGGCCTGCGGCGTCAAGGTCGAGGAGGGCAACGACTACCTGATCGTGCACGGCCGGGGCCCCGGCGGCGTGCAGGGCGGCGTGACGGTGGCGAGCCGGCTCGATCACCGGATCGCGATGGCGTTCCTCTGCCTCGGCCTCGCGGCAAAGCGGCCGATCGCCATCGACGATGGCGCCACGATCGCGACGAGCTTTCCGCGCTTCGTGGAGCTGATGCGCGGGCTCGGGGCGGCGATCGCGGACTGATCGACGATTATCTCCGCTACGACAGCCACATGGCGGAATTCACTCATGCACAACGTATGCACGAAGTATGCACAACTCATATGCTAAGGAAAAGAGTCAGGATAGTAGCCGTTCGAGCGGAGGCGGATCAGGAGAGGTCGCGCGGGCCCTCGCCGACACCCTCGTCGGTGGTTCCGACGCTGATGTGCCAGATTCCTCGCCTCGGATGCGTTCTCGACATAGTAGACCTTCACCGGCCGCTCATGGCGCAGGATGTCGTACCACCCGGGGAAATCGACGTCCGGGAGCATACCGACGAGCAGGTCGCCGGCGATGTAACCGACGGTGTCCGCGGGCGGCGTCGGCCAGAAGTAGATGATGCCCCTGGTGACCACCCCGCTGTCGGAGGTGCCGCGCAGGCCTATGAAGTACCGGTGGGCGTTGGCGTTGGCGCGGCTGCGGTTGGTGCCGACCTGATACTGGGTGACGTTGAGCGTGCCCATGGGGCCCTCCATCGAATTGGCTGCAGGAGAAAGGCGTCGCTTCAATGCGCGGGACGCTACCAGATCCGGCGTCCGCGACAAAGCGGTCGATGCGTTGCGCCGGCGGTGTGGTTGGCCTAAGGGCGGGCGGACACAGCGGGCGGGGGGCGGCGTGGTCTTCACGGTGGCGATCGACGGGCCGGCGGCGGCCGGGAAGGGCACGATCGGGCGGGCGGTGGCCGAGGCCTTCGGCTTCGCGCATCTCGACACCGGGCTCCTCTACCGCGCGGTCGGGGTGCAGGCGCTGCAGGACGGCCGCGGCGTCATCGACCCGCACTGGGCGGCGGAGCTGGCGCGGCGGTTCGAGCCGGCCGATCTCGAGCGTGACGACCTGCGTTCGGGCCGCGCCGGCCAGGCGGCGTCGAAGGTGGCGGCGCTGCCCGAGGTCCGGGCCGCGCTCCTCGACTTCCAGCGGCGCTTTGCACGGCGCGACGGTGGAGCGGTGCTCGACGGGCGCGACATCGGCACGGTGATCTGCCCGGAGGCGGAGGCGAAGCTCTACGTGACGGCCTCCGACGAGGTGCGGGCGGAGCGCCGACGCGCCGAGCTCGGCGCCCCGAGCCTCGAGCCGGTGCTCGCCGACCTGCGGGCGCGCGACGCGCGCGACGCCGGCCGCGACCTGGCGCCGATGGTGGCCGCGGCCGATGCGCTCTTGCTCGACACCACGGATTTGTCTATAGACGCGGCCGTCGCCGAGGCCATCGCCTACGTGAGGAGCCGATTGCCGGGCGGGGCTTGAGCCCCGGGCCCGGCATCGCCATTTCGCAGGCACGTGAGGCGACGAGGAAAGACCGGCGGATCCAACCGCGCGGCCGGAAACATGGAAAGACTGGAGAACTGGATGCCAGCTGCGGCAACAATGGATGATTTCGAGGCGCTCCTGAACGAGAGCTTCGAGCTGGAGACCCCCGAGGAGGGGACGGTCGTCAAGGGCACCGTGCTCGCGATCGAGGCCGGACAGGCCATCATCGACATCGGCTACAAGATGGAAGGCCGGGTCGACCTGAAGGAATTCACCCCCCCGGGCAAGGCGCCCGAGATCGCGATCGGCGACGTCGTCGAGGTCTACCTCGACCGGGTCGAGAACGCGCGCGGGGAAGCGGTGCTGAGCCGGGAGAAGGCGCGGCGCGAGGAGGCGTGGGATCGCCTCGAAAAAGCCTACGAGAAGGAAGAGCGGGTCGAGGGCGCGATCTTCGGCCGGGTCAAGGGCGGGTTCACCGTGGACCTCGGCGGCGCGGTGGCGTTCCTGCCGGGCAGCCAGGTCGACGTCCGGCCGGTCCGCGATGCGGGGCCGCTGATGCACATGCCCCAGCCGTTCCAGATCCTGAAGATGGACCGGCGGCGCGGCAACATCGTCGTGTCGCGGCGCGCCGTCCTCGAGGAGAGCCGGGCCGAGCAGCGGGCGGAGATCGTCGCGCGGCTGAGCGAGGGCGACGTGGTCGACGGCGTGGTCAAGAACATCACCGAGTACGGCGCCTTCGTCGACCTCGGCGGCGTCGACGGCCTCCTGCACGTGACCGACATGGCCTGGCGGCGGGTCAACCACCCGAGCGAGATCCTCGGCATCGGCGAGACCGTGAAGGTCCAGGTGATCAAGATCAACAAGGAGACCCAGCGCATCAGCCTCGGCATGAAGCAGCTGCAGGCCGATCCCTGGGACACGGTCGAGGAGAAGTTCCCGATCGGGTCGAAGCACACCGGCCGCGTCACCAACATCACCGACTACGGCGCCTTCGTGGAACTCGAGCCGGGGATCGAGGGGCTGGTGCACGTCTCGGAGATGTCCTGGACCAAGAAGAACGTGCATCCCGGCAAGATCGTCTCCACCTCCCAGGAGGTCGAGGTGATCGTGCTCGAGATCGACGGGCAGAAGCGGCGGGTGTCGCTCGGCCTCAAGCAGACCCAGGGCAACCCGTGGGAGACCTTCGCGGCCACCCATCCGAACGGCACCCAGGTCGAGGGCGAGATCAAGAACATCACCGAGTTCGGGCTGTTCGTCGGCCTCGAAGGCGACATCGACGGCATGGTGCACCTCTCCGATCTCGACTGGAACCGGTCGGGCGAGGAGGCGATCCAGGACTACCGCAAGGGCGACGTCGTCAAGGCGGTGGTCACCGACGTCGACTCCGAGAAGGAGCGCATCTCGCTGTCGATCAAGGCGGTCGGCGGCGATCCCTTCGCCGATGCCGTCGCGGGCGTGAAGCGGGGCGACATCGTCACGGTCACCGTCACCTCGATCGAGGATGGCGGGGTCGAGGTCGAGTACGACGGGATGAAGACCTTCATCCGCCGGTCGGACCTGAGCCGCGACCGCTCGGAGCAGCGGCCGGAGCGCTTCACCCGGGGCGACAAGGTCGACGCGCGGGTAACCAACATCGACTCCAAGACCCGCAAGCTCGGCCTGTCGATCAAGGCGCGCGAGATCGCCGAGGAGAAGGAGGCGGTGGAGCAGTACGGGTCCTCGGACTCCGGTGCCTCGCTCGGCGACATCCTCGGCGCGGCCTTGAAGCGCAAGGACAACGTCTGAGCGGATGGACGCTCTTGAGCGTGACTTCTACGAGGAACGGCGCCGCAAGTGGCGCCGTTCGGCTTTCTGGCGCGGCTTCCTGGTCGCGGCGGTGCTGGCCGCGGTGCTGGCGATCTGGCTCGGGTCGGCCGCGGTGGAGATCGGGACGAGCCACGTCGCGCGCTTCGAGGTGAAGGGGCTGATCACCGACGACGCCGAGCGCGACGAACTGCTGCGCGACATGGCCCGCAACGACAGCGTGCGGGCGGTGATCCTGCGGATCAACTCGCCGGGCGGCACGACGGCGGGGTCGGAGGCGCTGTTCGCTTCGCTGCGGGCGATCGCGGCGAGAAAGCCGGTCGTCGCCGAGCTCGGCGAGGTCGCGGCCTCGGGCGGCTACGTGGCGGCGATGGCCGCCGACCACATCGTGGCGCGCGGCAACACGCTGACCGGCTCGATCGGCGTCATCATGGAATATCCGGACCTGACCAAGGTGATGAGCCGGCTCGGGATCGAGCTCGAGACGGTGCGCTCCTCCGAGCTCAAGGCCGAGCCCTCGCCGTTCCGGCCGACCAACCCGGCGGCGCGCGCGCTCGAAGAGGCGCTGATCGCCGACAGCTACCAGTGGTTCCGCGACCTGGTCGGCGAGCGACGCGACCTTGCCGGCCCCCGGCTCGACGCGGTGGCGAACGGCGCCGTCTTCACCGGAAGGCTGGCGCTGGAGAACGGCCTAATCGATGCGATCGGTGGCGAGCCCGAGGCGATCGCCTGGCTCGAATCGCGGGATTCGGGGCTCGCGGACTTGCCGGTTCGCGACTGGGAGGTCGACAGGGACGAGCCGCTCCTGGGCCGGATCCTCGGCAAGATCGGGCCAAGCGGCGGGATTCTCGGGGAAATATCGCTCTGGGGCGGCCTCAAGCTCTATTCCATAGCTCCCTGAATCCTGCCAGTATGGCGCGGCGGGAAGGGTCGCGAAGCGATCGTCGCCCCGAGGGGCCGGGGTGATACGGGAATCAGGGTGTCGCCGATGATCAAGTCCGAGCTCATTCAGAAGATTGCCGAGGAGAACCCCCACCTGTTCCAGCGGGACGTGGAGCGTATCGTCGGGACGGTCTTCGACGAGATCATCGAGGCGATGGCGGCCGGCCATCGGGTGGAGTTGCGCGGCTTCGGGGCGTTTTCGGTCAAGAAGCGCGAGGCACGGCAGGGGCGCAATCCTCGCACCGGCGACGCGGTGACCGTTGAAGAGAAGTTCGTGCCCTTCTTCAAGACGGGCAAGCTGCTCAGGGACCGGCTGAATGGCGGCTGAGCGCCGCCGGCCGATGCGGAGGCGATCATGCGGACACTGAAGATCGTGCTGCTGTGCGTGATCCTGGTGGCGCTGGTGATCCTGGCGCTCGCGAACCGGGAGATCGTCACGCTCAACCTGCTGCCCGCCGGCATGGCGCGGATGATGCCGGTCTCGATCCAGCTGCCGCTCTTCGCGGTCTGCCTGCTGTCGGTCGTGGTCGGCATGGTGCTCGGCTACCTGCTGGAGTGGCTGCGCGAGCACAAGCACCGGCGCCGGGCGTCGGTGAAGGCGCGCGAGGCGGCCGAGCTCAATCGCGAGGTCGACCGGCTCCGCAAGCAATCCGGCAAGGCCGACGACGAAGTGCTGGCGCTGCTCGGGCGTTGACGATGCGCGTGAAGATCTGCGGGGTCCGGTCGCGAGCCGAGGCGGCTCTCGCCGCCGGGGCCGGCGCGGCCTACATCGGGATGGTCTTCTTCCCGCCCTCGCCGCGGCATCTGACGCTGTCCGATGCCCGCTGGGTCGCGGCCGGCGTGCCGGAGGGGGTGCTGCGGGTGGCGCTCACGGTGGATGCCGGCGACGAGGCGCTCGAAGCGCTGTTCGCGGCGGTGCCGATCGACATGCTCCAGCTGCACGGGCGGGAGACGCCCGAGCGGGTCGCCGAGGTGAGGGCGCGGTTCGGGCGACCGGTGATGAAGGCGGTCGGAATCGCGGGCGAGGCGGATCTTGTGCAGATCGACGCCTATGCGAGGGTCGCCGACCAGATCCTGGTTGACGCCCGCCCGCCGCGCGGGGCCGACCGGCCGGGCGGCAACGGCCAGGCGTTCGAATGGCGGCTGATCGCCGGGCAGCGCTGGAAGCGGCCGTGGATGCTCGCCGGCGGGCTGACCCCCGACAACGTCGCCGAGGCCGTTCGGCTGTCGGGTGCCGAGCAGGTCGACGTGTCGTCGGGCGTGGAGAGCCGGCCGGGGTTCAAGGACCCCGAACGGGTCCGCGCCTTCGTCACCGCCGCGACGGCAACGCCGGAGGCGGTGCTGAGCTGACGGCCGGCGGCCTCGACGCGGGGGCGGCCGGGCGGTAGAACGCCGCGAACCCGAGGAGGACCCGATGAACCTGCAGAAGCCGAACTCCTTCCGCACCGGTCCGGACGAGCGCGGCCGTTTCGGCGATTTCGGCGGGCGGTTCGTCTCAGAGACGCTGATGCCGCTGATCCTGGAGCTCGAGGCGCAGTACGAGCGGGCCAAGACCGACAACGGCTTCTGGGCCGAGATGGACGACCTGTGGAAGCACTATGTCGGCCGTCCGTCGCCGCTCTACTTCGCCGAGCGGCTGACCGAGCGGCTCGGCGGCGCGAAGGTCTACTTCAAGCGCGACGAGCTGAACCACACCGGGGCGCACAAGATCAACAACGTGCTCGGGCAGATCCTGCTGGCGCGGCGCATGGGCAAGACCCGGATCATCGCCGAGACTGGCGCCGGGCAGCACGGGGTGGCGACGGCGACGGTCTGCGCCCGGTTCGGGCTGAAATGCGTGGTCTTCATGGGGGCGACCGACGTCGAGCGGCAGAAGCCCAACGTGTTCCGCATGAAGCTGCTCGGCGCCGAGGTGGTGCCGGTGACGAGCGGCCGCGGCACGCTCAAGGACGCGATGAACGAGGCGCTGCGCGACTGGGTGACCAATGTCGGCGACACGTTCTACTGCATCGGCACGGTGGCCGGGCCGCACCCCTATCCGGCGATGGTGCGGGACTTCCAGTCGATCATCGGCAAGGAGGCGCGCGAGCAGATGCTCGAGCGGGAGGGGCGGCTGCCCGACACGCTCGTCGCCTGCATCGGCGGCGGGTCGAACGCGATGGGGCTGTTCCATCCGTTTCTCGACGACGCCGAGGTGCGGATCATCGGGGTCGAGGCCGGCGGGCACGGGGTCGACGAGCGGATGGAGCATGCGGCGAGCCTGACCGGCGGGCGGCCGGGGGTGCTGCACGGCAACCGCACCTATCTGCTGCAGGACGCTGACGGGCAGATTATCGAGGGGCACTCGATCTCGGCGGGGCTCGACTATCCGGGCATCGGGCCGGAGCACGCCTGGCTGCATGACATCGGGCGGGTCGAGTATGTCAGCGCCACCGACGCCGAGGCGCTGCAGGCGTTCCGGCTCTCCTGCGAGACCGAAGGCATCATCCCGGCGCTCGAGCCTGCCCATGCGCTCGCGCATGTAGCTCGGATCGCGCCGGAGTTGCCGCGCGATCACCTGCTCGTGATGAATATGTGCGGACGCGGTGACAAGGACATCTTCACGGTCGCCGACGCGCTCGGGGTGGCCCTTTGAACGGAGCCGATTCTTTCCGTGTCGGCAGCCGCATGCAGGAATTCCCTCATGCACAGGGCATGCACGGCGCATGCACAACGCATATGCTAAGGAAAAGAGTCAGGATTGCAGAGGAGCGTGGTCCGAGCCGTTCGAGGTCGCATGAGGCCGTCTATACCTTTGGTTTAGGCGCCTAAGCAAAGGGCGCGATCGGGCCGGATTGAACGCCAGACCAATCGTCAAACCGCCGTTGTGCGCCCTTTATCACAGGGCAAACGCGCCGCCGGTCAGATCTTCGGGTGTCGAGGGACGCGAGCGCCGGGGTGGCCACGTTGGACACCCCGAGAGTACCGAGTAACGTATGAGGGGTGACGCGGCCGGCCGCGTTGATGCCTGAGCGCAGCTGGCCGCATTTTGTGTTGAGGGGTACACGGCCCCGTCCGGGCGTATTCCGGGCGGGGCCGATCCCTGTTATGGTCTGGAAGTCGCCATGTCACGTTGCACCGCTTTGGGAGGTCTGCTGCTTTGCCTGCTGTTCGGCATGGCCATCCCCGCTGCATCGGGTCCGCTGCAGGACGTCGCCCAGGAATTGCAGGCCGAGGGATACACGATCCTGGACGTGAAGCGGACCTGGCTCGGCCGGATCCGCATCGACGCCGAGAGCCCGGAGTACCGGCGTGAGATCATCCTCGATCGGACGACGGGCGAGGTCCGGCGCGACATCGTCGATCCGAAGCCCGGCTCGGGGGCGTCGTCCCGCGCCGCGGCCGGGCAGGTGGTCCGGCGCGAGAAGCCGGCAGTCCAGGCTCCCGGGAAGCCGCAGGCACCCGCCAGGCCGGCCGTCGGGCGCGGCGCTCCGGCGCCGGCCGGTGTGGCGACCACCCGCAGCAATACCCGGGACACGGCGGCGGGGCGGGCCGGACGGGGCGGATCGGCGGGCAACACGTCCAACCGCGCGGCCGGCTTCGGCAACCGGGCCAGTTCGCCGTCCGCCGGCGGGGGCGCCGGTGGCGGCACCCAGTCCGGCGGCGCGACCTCCGCGGCCGGCAGCACGCAGGGCGGCGAAACGACCGGCAGCGATAACACGGCCGGGTCGAGCAGCAGCGGAAGCACCGACAGCGGGAGCACCGGCGGTAGCACCGATAGCGGGAGCAGCAGCGGAACCACCGACAGCGGCAGCAGCGGCGGCAGCACCGACAGCGGCAGCAGCGGCGGCAGCACCGACAGCGGGAGCGCCGGCGGCAGCACCGACAGCGGGAGCGCCGGCGGCAGCACCGACAGCGGGAGCACCGGCGGCAGCGCCGACAGCGGGAGCACCGGCGGCAGCGCCGACAGCGGGAGCAGCGGCGGCAGCGCCGACAGCGGGAGCAGCGGCGGCAGCGCCGACAGCGGGAGCCCCGGCGGCAGCACCGACAGCGGCAGCAGCGGCGGCAGCACCGACAGCGGCAGCAGCGACGGAAGCACCGACAGCGGCAGCAGCGGCGGCAGCACCGACAGCGGGAGCAGCGGCGGCAGCACCGACAGCGGCGGCAGCACCGACAGCGGCAGCAGCGGCGGCAGCACCGACAGCGGGAGCAGCGGCGGCAGCACCGACAGCGGCAGCAGCGGCGGCAGCACCGACAGCGGGAGCAGCGGCGGCAGCACCGACAGCGGGAGCAGCGGCGGCGGCACCGACAGCGGCAGCAGCGGCGGCAGCACCGACAGCGGGAGCAGCGGCGGCAGCACGGATGGCGGCGGCGATGCCAGCGGCGGCGGAACCGAGGGTAGCGGCGCCGGCGGCGAAGGCGGGGCTGGCGCGGACACCACGAGCGACTGAGACAAGCGCCGCCGGCTGCCGTCCGGCGGGCGGCGCCTGAGCGATGCGAAGTCGCCTGGCAGTGACGGCTGCGCTGTTCCTGCTCTTCGCGGTCCAACTCGTCTGTTCGCTGTTCTTCGTCTGGGACATCATCGCCGGCGTCCTCGGGCTCAGGCGCGAGCCGATGGCGTGGGAAACCCGCGAGCTGATGGAGATCGGCGCGGGGATCGGGCTGGTGCTGGGCGTCGGGCTCGGCGCGGTCCTGCTCGCGCGGGCACTCCTGCGCAACCGGATGATGGAGAGCCGGCTCCGCCAGGTGTCGGGGGCCTTCGCGGAGCTGCTCGAGGAGCGGTTCGCGGAATGGCGCCTCACCCGGTCGGAGCGCGATGTGGCCTGGTTCACCATCAAGGGGCTGAGCATCGCCGAGATCGCCCGGCTGCGCGGGACCAGCGAAGGGACGGTGAAGGCGCATTCGAACGCCATCTATCGCAAGGCGGGCGTCAGCGGCAGGACGCAGCTCCTCAGCCTCTTCATCGAGGACCTCATGGAGCCGGCGCCGCCGCCCGACGAGGGCGCCGCACGCAGGTCGGCGTGAGCGCCACCGCCGCCAAGCTTGCCCTCCAGGGGGCGAGGGCGTATTGCGCCGTGGCCGAGGCGGCGGATTCCGCCGGGGGCGCGCGAGGCGCGCCGAGCGAGAGCACGTTACGTTATGGAAAAGTTCGAGATCGGGGACCTGGTGGTCCTGGCATCGGGGTCGATGCGCATGGCGGTGGAAGGCGTCGAGGACGGGCGGGTGGCCTGCGTCTGGTGCCACGAGGGCGAGATCGGGCGCGACGCCTTCGATACGCGCCTGCTGAAGAAATGGGAGTTCCGCGAGGAGGAGCCCCGGGCGCCGCGCGGCGAGGGCGCCGGCAAGCCGTGGCGCGGCGACCGCGAGGGCACCGGCAAGCCGTACCACCGCGCTGCCGCGGGCGACGACCGGCCGCGGGGCAAGCCCGGCTGGGACGGCAAACCGCGCGAGAAGAAGTTCTTCCGCAAGGACGGCTGATACGGGATCCGGTTGATCACTTCGCCTCCGAGCGTAGCGCCCGGCTGCCCTCATGCCCGGCCGTGCGCAAGCACGGCCTGCGCCTGCCTGCCCCCGGGCAGGCGCACCCGACCGTCGTGCAGGACGCACCGTCGGTCGCTTACCGACGCCCGCGCGGGGCGGCCGTACGGCTAGGTGCGCCAGCCCAGGCAGGCGCAGGCCGTGCCTCGGCAATCGTCGCCGAGGCCAACGCTCGCATCCGGCGAAGCGATCAGCCGGAATTCGTATGATCAGGCGGCCGTCGGCGCGGCCTCCCAGCCGCGCCACCGGACCCAGGCGCCGTGATAGTCGACGCGGCCGAGCACCTGCGTCGTGCCATCGGGCCAGAGCGTGAGGCTGATCGCGGCGCCGGGGTCGTGCCCGTCGCGCTCCATCCGGAGCCAGGCGAGCGGGGCGGCGCTGGTCGCCCGCGCACCCGCAGCGTCGAGGAGCGCCTGGCCGCGCGCCTGTGCCTCGGGCGACAGGTACTGCCAGAAGATCGAGTGGTAGACGACGTGGGTGCGGCCCGGGCGCGGATCGGCGAGCCGGGTGGCGAGCCAGTCGACGGCGTCGGCGCGCTCGACCCGGATGCCGCCGGCCTCGGCGATGGCGATCGCCGCCGCCATGCGGGCCTTGCGGGCGGTCTGATCGGCCCAGACGAAGGACCGCAGGCGCAGGCGGTCCGCTGCGCTCGAGAGATCGGGGGGCGCGCGGTCGACGCCGGCGCGCTCGGCCACGCGGGCCGCGGGCAGCGGCGGCGGCGGTCCCTGCCAGTCCGGCTCGATGCGCACCGCCGAGGCGGGGTCGCCCCAGGCGGCGGCGCCGAAGCGATAGGCGAAACGGTCCCAGCAGAGGTTCAGGCCGGCGCTGGCGCCGAGCTCGGAGGTCGTGAGCGGCAGGCCGGTCAGCGCGGCCACCGTCAGCATCCCGGGGCAGAGCGCGGCGCTGCGCTGGGTCTCGTTGGTCTGCGGCGGGCCGTCGAGGCGGGCGAGGATCCAGCCGGCATGCCCGGCCAGCGCGGCGGAGACGGCCTCCCAGAGCGCCGCGTCGTCGGCGTCGCACGGCGGGTAGACGGCGGCGAGGCCGGTGTCGCGCTCCTCGATCACCAGCCCGTGCAGCGCCCCGGCGAGGCGAAGCGGCAGCGAGTCGCCGCCGGTGCGGGCGTCGCCGGGCCAGTCGAGGACCCGGTCGGCCACCGGCGTGCCCGGCTCGAGGCGGTCGGCGATCAGGGTGCAGAGCCGGGCGGTGAAGGGCGAGCCCATCCCGGCGCAGTGCGCGGCCTGGTCGCGGAAGGCGGCGCGAACGCTCACCGGAAGCGGTCGACCAGCTTCTGCAGTGGGCCGCGGGTATCCTCGGGCTCCGGCTGCGGCGGTGCCAGTGGGGTTGGCTCGCGGAGCTCGCGCGCCGGCTTCGGCGGCGGGAGCCTGCCGGCGACCGCGTTCAGGAAGGCGGGCATGTCGCCGGCCGCGAGCGCCGGCGCGCCGGCGGCGATGCCGTGCAGCAGGTCGTCGAGCCAGTCGGCGTCGGCCTTGGCGAAGTCGCCGAGGACGTGGTTCGAGACCAGCCGCTTGTCGCCCGGATGGCCGATGCCGATGCGGACGCGGACGAAGTCGGGGCCGATATGCGCGCCGAGCGAGCGCAGGCCGTTGTGGCCGGCCGTGCCGCCGCCGGTCTTGACCCGCACCCGGCCGGGCGCGAGGTCGAGCTCGTCGTGGAAGGCGACGACATCGGCGGGCTCGAGCTTGAAGAAGTCCATCGCGGCCCGGACGGAACCGCCGGAGAGGTTCATGTATGTGCCGGGCTTGAGCAGGAGCACGCGCTCGGGGCCGAGCCGGCCTTCGGCGATCTGGCCCTGGAACTTCGCCCGCCACGGCGCGAAGCCGTGCGCCGCGGCGATGGCGTCGACGGCCATGAAGCCGACGTTGTGCCGGTGCCGGACGTAGGAGCCGCCGGGATTGCCGAGACCGACCAGAAGCTTCATCGGGCGTTGCGCCTTGAATGTCGAACGCGCCGCGGGCGGCCCGCGGCGCGTTCAGGATCTAGCACGAAGACGCGGCGATATCAGCCCTCGGCTTCGCCTTCCTCGGTGCCCGACTCCTCCGAGCGCAGGCCGGACGGCGCCTGGATGTTAGCGATCGCGAAGTCGCGGTCGGTGATCGTCGGGCTGGTGCCCGCGGGGAGCGTCACGTTCGAGATGTGGATGGTGTCGTTGATCTCGGTGCCGGTCAGGTCGATGACGACCTTTTCCGGGATGTCGCCGGCGGTCACCATCAGCTCGATCTCGGGCCGGACCTCGGTCAGCACCCCGCCGCGGCGCAGGCCGGGCGAGTGGTCGCGGTTGACGTACTCGACCGGGATGTAGAGGGCGATGCGCGAGCGCTCCGACAGCCGCAGGAAGTCGACATGCGTCGGCAGGTCCTTGACGACGTCGCGCTGGACGCCGCGGCAGATGACGTTGTTGTCGCTGCCGTCGACCTTGACGTTGATCAGCGTCGACAGGAAGCGCCCCGCCTTCAGCTGCTTCAAGAGCGTGTTGAACCTGACGTTGATCGGCTGCGGCTCGGCGCCGCCGCCATAGATCACGCCGGGGACGTATCCCTCGCGACGCGCTTGCCGGGCGGCCCCCTTGCCGACCCCGCTCCGCGCCACGGCTTCGAGAACCGGTGTCTCTGCCATGTGGCTTCTCCTGGACAAGTGCACGACGCGGCCTTCCTCCAAGGGTGCAAGACCGCGCGGGGCGTCCCATAGACGATCCGGCCGGGGATTGGAAGGGGGTGCCATCAGGCTCAGGCGAGCCTGGCGGCATCACCTCAGGCTGATCCTGGAGAACATCTCAGCTCCGAGAGATTTCTGGATCAGGCTGTCGATCGCCGAAGCACGCGGCACATGAACGAACGGCCGCCAAGGATATATGCGATCGTTGATCCAAGGTGTCCCCCAGTGGCTCGTCGTTTCCATGAACCGCTGGGCGAAGTTCGCCTGCTTCGCCAGCGGGTACGTCGCCTCGACCTCAAGGCATCCATCGAGGCAGACATCCACGTAGGATTGCACGATAGGATGCTCGCTGGACGGAAAGCGTTTCTCCCTGTTTGCGAAGTACCAGATCTCGCCATCCGGCAGCCCTGAACCGCCGTCGAGCAAAGTGACTTGCGATCGGTCGAGCTTCGTTAGGTCATACCCTGTTTCACGCTTGACGAAGCTGTCGAATTCAGTCGGTGTCACTGAGAACAGAACGCCGTTGCATTCGCCGGTCGGGTCCGGCACGGCGCCCAGGTAGGTCGGGCTCCAGCTCGCGACCGCTGTCTGATCGAACCATCCGCGGGCGATGCCCCTGACGGTGGCCGGCGAGGCAAACTCGGCGCTGGACCAGGTGCCCATGCGCGACTCCCGGTCGATCAGCGAGCCGTATCCGAAGATGTGCTGAACCCGAGCCGAGGTTGTCGTGGTGACACTGCCCTCGCTCGTTTCCGCCTGAGCTGCAGGCGCAAGCAACGCCGGCGCGGCAACGCTGCCGGCCGCGAGGCCAAGCAATGACATGCTCTCCCGGCGTGTCATACCAAATGAAGACGACATCTGTTCCCCCTCTCCGGCCGCACGATTTGCGTGCCCCTTCTGCTAGAACGATAGCAGACGTGCGCCGGGCGGGCGCAATCAACCTGCGAACAGGAGACTATCGGAAGATGGATTCAGCATGAGTGCTTGGGTCCGAGGCTAAAGGACCGGGTCTCGGAGCGTCCGGCGACACTGGCGTGGCGTCGATCCTTTCATCGCGAAGGCTTCGACGCCGCACTCCGTGCAGATCCAGCGAACCAGACGCGTTTCCGGGCGGAGGCGGTCCCGCTTCCAGCGGCACGGCTGACCCTTGCGGATCGAGCGCGCGAGGGTGCGCGCCGGCATTGGGAGCGGTGCAGCGTGCGCGCCCGCTGCGCCCGGTTCACCCGGCGCATGCTCGGGCGATGCAAACTCCTCCCGCGACGCTTTGGTCAGTGGGGCCACCACGGCGGGGCTGGAAAGCGTGCGTCTCAGTCGATCCGGCGTGAGCTCGCGCGGCACTCGGCCGCGGGCGATAAGGCGGGCGGCCAGAACCGTCGCAACGGACGCCGACAGCACAAGGCCGATGCCGATCACCCACACCCACATGCCGCACTTTGTTGTCGGGTCGGGTGAAGAACGGCTTAACGGGTCATATGATACGAAATCCGGCTGATCGCTTCGCCGGATGCGAGCGTTGGCCTCTGCGACGATTGCCGAGGCACGGCCTGCGCCTGCCTGGGCTGGCGCACCTTGCCGTACGGCCGCCCCGCGCGGGCGGTCGGGCAAGCGACTGACGGTGCGTCCTGCACGACGGCCGTGCGCAACCGGCGACATGGGTGACAGATCTGACCGACGACATGGGTGACACAATTCACGTTACGTTCCCGTCGTCTGTGGTTGTGGCGGCTGTGGGCCCTGTGGGCGACGCCTTGCGTCGTCCACAAGTCCATCAGCCCCTCTGCGCAGCCGGATCAGCGCGTCGCCGCGGTCGGGGAGCAGCCCGAGCAGGATCGGGCCGTAGCGGACCGTCCAGAGGCCGTCGTCGCCCTCGCCGAGCCCGATGGGCTCGCCGCCGAGCGCCTCACTGATGTAGACGAGGCCGCCGTGCCACCTGATCAGCCCGTTGCTCTTCACGCGGCGGACCGTGTCGGCGGCGGGCTCGGGCGAGCGCAGCACCCCGTCCCAGCGCCGCGGCGAGGCGGCGTAGCGCTCGGACGGCGTGGCGTTGCCGAGGGCGGCGTGCGGGCGCTCCTCATTGTAGCTGTCCCGGAAGGCGCGGAACCGCTTCGCCTGCGCGGGCAGGCTCGCCGCCGGCGGGCTGGCGGTGTCCTGCAGGAGCGTCAGGTGCAGCCGCTCATGCCGGCCGTTCTCCTGCGGCTTGCCCGGGGGGATGCGCTCGGGGGTGACGCCGGCCTTGATCACGTTGACCGAGAGGCGGGAGAGCCCGCCCGCGCCCGTCGTCGCGAAGGGCGGTCCGTTGTCGGAGCGCAGCCTCCGCGGCAGGCCATGCTCGCGGAAGGCGGCGTCGAGGATCGGCCAGACATGCGCGCCGTCGGGACGCGTCACCGCCTGGCAGCGCAGCAGATACCGGCTGCTCGCGTCGCTGAGCGTCAAGGGGTCGATGCGGGTGCCGTCGCCGGTGCGGAACCAGCCCTTGAAGTCGATCGCCCAGACGTCGTTGGCCGCGTCGGCGGCGCACAGCGGCCCTCCGGGCGGCGTGCGCCGCCGGGTCCTGCGCCTGACCGTCAGCCCCTCGCGGTCGAAGCGCGCGCCGATCGTGCTCGCCGCCGGCCACGGCCGACCGGGGCTCCGCCGCTCGAGCGCCGCCTTCACCTTCGCCGGCCCCCAGGTCGGATGCTGGCGCCTGAGCGCAAGGCAAGCCTCGAGCAGCTCCTCCGCCACGGCCTGCGGGTGGTGCCGCGGCGCCCGCGACCGGTCGGCGAGCCCGGCGACGCCCTCCGCCTGCCACCGCCGCAGCCACTTGTAGCCCTTGTCCCGGCTGATCCCGAACCGCCGACACACCGCTGCGATCGGCTCCTCGTCGGCTTCCACCGCCAGCACGAAACGCGCGCGCTCGTCCATGACACGGGTCTCCCTCCACGGCATCGGCAAGGTCCTCCTCGCCGACAGAATGACCCGTCACCCATGTCGTCGGTCAAATCTGTCACCCATGTAGCCGGTTTGGACCCGGGTGCGCCTGCCGGGGGGCAGGCAGGCGCAGGTCGTGCTTGCGCACGGCCGGGGATGAGGCGGCCGGGCGCTGCGCTCGGAGGCGAAGCGATCAACCGGATCCAGTATCAGGGGCGGTGGGCGGCTTCGGCGAGGCTGCGGACGAAGCCGAGGACGGCGGCAGGCGGGTCGCCGGCGCCGATGCGGTCGACGATGGCGGAGCCGACGACCGCGCCGTCGGCGACGCGGGCGATGCCGGCGGCCACGTCGGGAGTGCGAATGCCGAAGCCGACGCAGACCGGGAGCGGGGTCGCGGCCTTGATGCGGGCGACCTCGGGGGCGACGGCGGCGGCGCTCGCGGCCGCGGCGCCGGTGATGCCGGTGATCGAGACGTAGTAGACGAAGCCGGAGGTGTTCTGCAGCACGCGCGGCAGGCGGCGGTCGTCGGTGGTCGGCGTGGCGAGGCGGATGAAGTTCAGCCCCGCGGCCTGGGCGGGCAGGCAGAGCTCCTCGTCCTCCTCGGGCGGCAGGTCGACGACGATGAGGCCGTCGACGCCGGCGGCGGTCGCCTCGGCGAGGAAGCGCTCGACGCCGCGGGAGTAGATCGGGTTGTAGTAGCCCATCAGGACGAGGGGCGTGTCGGGGTCGGCGTCGCGGAAGGCGCGGACCATGGCGAGGGTGCGCTCCATGGTCTGGCCGGCCCGGAGCGCGCGCTGGCCGGCGCGCTGGATCGCCGGGCCGTCGGCCATCGGATCGGTGAAGGGCATGCCGAGCTCGACCAGGTCGACGCCGGCGGCGGGCAGGCCCTTGAGGATCGCGAGCGCGGTCTCGGGATCCGGGTCGCCGGCCATGACGAAGGCGACGAAAGCCTTGCGGTTCTCCGCCGCGAGCGCGGCGAACCTCTTCTCGATGCGCGTCATCCGTCCCCCGTCCGTCTCGCGGTGGCCCTCTCTTGGGGCAGGCACGGCCCGGAATCAAGGGTGGCACGGCGCGCCGCCGATGATAGCTTCTCCGCCGCGAGGCGCATGGGGAGACGGCGATGGGGTATCGGCTCGAAGGCGACATGCTCGAGGTCTGCAACTGCGAGGTGCTCTGCCCCTGCTGGATCGGCGAGGACCCGGACCACGGCTCCTGCGACACGGCGCTCGCCTACCGGATCAACTCAGGCGAACGTCGGCGGGCTCGACGTCGGCGGGGTGGTGATGGCGACGGTCGCGCGGATCCCCGGCAACGTCTTTGCCGGCGGCTGGCGGCGGCAGCTCTACGTCGACCTCGGCGCGAGCGAGGGCCAGGCGGCGGCGATCATCGAGGTGATGTCCGGCCGGCTCGGCGGGCCGATGGCCGATCTCGCCGCGCTGATCGGCGAGGAGCTGCCGCCGCAGCGGGCGGAGGTCGCGTTCGACCTGCACGAGGGGCGCGGGCGCTTCGCCATCGCCGGGGTGGCGGAGGCCGAGATGCAGCCGTTCCGCGCGCCGGACGGGCGGGTGACCACGCTGCACGACAGCGCGTTCTCGACGGTGCCGGGGACGCCCGCCTACGTCGCCCGGGCGGAGCGGTTCCGGCTCCGGCACCCGGGGCTCGGGCTCGACCTCGACATCGCCCGGCACAACGCCATCCAGGGCAGCTTCCGGTTCGAGGCGTGACCGGCGCCGCCGTCCAGCGCCGGGCGTTCCTCGGCGTCGGGCTGGCGCTGGCGGCGGTGGCCTGGGCGGTGCTGGCGCTCTGGGCGGCGAGCCCCTGGGCGCGCTACCTCGATCACGGCACGCTGGCTGAGATCGGGCTCGGCGCGCTCTGCGGGCCGGCGGGGGCGGCCGGGCTCTACGCGGCGGGCTGGGTGCTGATGCTCGCGGCGATGATGCTGCCGACGGCGCTGCCGGTGCTCTGGCTGTTCGGGCGGGTCGCCGGGCGGCGGGGCGGCGCCGGGCGGCTGGTGGCGGTGGCGGCGGCCGGATACCTGGCGGCCTGGGCCGGGTTCGGGCTCGTCGCGCACCTGGCCGACGCCGGAGTCGCGGCCGGGGTGCGGCAGTCGCCGTGGCTGACCTTCAACGGCTGGGCGCTCGGAGCGGCGGTGCTGGGGCTCGCCGGGGCGTTCCAGTTCTCCGGGCTGAAGCGGCGCTGCCTCGAGCGCTGCCGGAGCCCGCTGGCGCTCGTCATGCAGCACTGGCGCGGCGCGCGGCCGCTGCGCGAGGCCTGGGGGCTCGGGCTCGCGCACGGGCTCTTCTGCGTCGGCTGCTGCTGGGCCCTGATGCTGATCATGTTCGTCGTCGGCACCGGCAACGTCGGCTGGATGCTGGCGCTCGCCCTGGTGATGGCGGTGGAGAAGAACCTCGCCTGGGGGCGGCGGCTGAGCGCGCCGGTCGGCGTTGCGCTCCTCGCCTGGAGCGGGGCGGTGGTGGCGCTGCACGCGGCTTGACCCCGGCGTCCCGGCCGCCATAAGGGGCGCCGGGCGAAGGAGGCGGGCATGGCTCTGAAGATCGGGATCGTCGGGCTGCCGAACGTCGGCAAGTCGACGCTCTTCAACGCGCTGACCCGCACCGCCGCGGCGCAGGCGGCGAACTTCCCGTTCTGCACCATCGAGCCCAACATCGGCGAGGTGAACGTGCCCGACGCCCGGCTCGACCGGCTGGCGGCGATTGCGAAGTCGGCCAAGGTGGTGCCGGCGCGGATGACCTTCGTCGACATCGCCGGGCTGGTGCGGGGCGCGAGCAAGGGCGAGGGCCTCGGCAACCAGTTCCTCGCCAACATCCGCGAATGCGACGCCATCGCCCACGTGCTGCGCTGCTTCGAGGATCCGGACGTCACCCATGTCGAGGGCCGGGTCGACCCGGTGGCCGACGCCGAGACGGTGGAGACCGAGCTGATGCTCGCCGATCTCGAGGGCGTCGAGAAGCGGCTCGCCGGGCTGCAGCGCAAGCTCAAGGGCGGCGAGAAGGAGGCGGCCGACCAGGCGCGGCTGCTCGCCGCGGCGCAGGCGGCGCTCGAGGCGGGCAGGCCGGCGCGGAGCGTGACGGTGGCGGAGGAGGACGCGCGGGCCTGGCGGATGCTGCAGCTCCTGACCGCGAAGCCGGTGCTCTACGTCTGCAACGTCGAGGAGGCGAGCGCCGCGAGCGGCAATGCGCAGTCGGCGGCGGTGGCCGGGCTGGCGGCGGCGGAGGGGGCCGGCTGCGTGGTGATCTCGGCGGCGATCGAGGAGGCGATCGCGCAGCTCGAGGACGCCGAGCGGGCCGAGTTCCTCGAGGCGCTCGGCCTGCACGAGGCCGGGCTCGACCGGCTGATCCGCGAGGGCTATCGGCTGCTGGGCCTCAGGACCTATTTCACCGCCGGGCCGAAGGAGGCGCGGGCCTGGACGATCCCGGAGGGGGCGAGCGCGCCGCAGGCGGCGGGCGTGATCCACGGTGACTTCGAGAAGGGTTTCATCCGGGCCGAGACCGTCGCCTACGACGACTACGTCGCGCTCGGCGGCGAGGCGGGCGCGCGCGAGGCCGGGCGGCTTCGGGCCGAGGGCAAGACCTATCGGGTGCAGGACGGCGACGTGCTGCACTTCCTGTTCAGCTCGTGACGGGGGCGACGATGAGCGACAAGGCGATGCCGTTCGGCGAGGCGGCCGAGATCCTCGAGGGCGTCTCGACGGCGACGCTGACGACGGTGCTGTTGAAGAAGGGGCTGCGCAACGTCTGGATGCGGGGCGCGCCGCCGCTCCGCGCAGATCAGGCGCGGGTGGTCGGGCGGGCGTTCACGCTGCGCTTCGTGCCGGCGCGAGAGGACCTGGCGACGCCGGCGTCCTGGGCGTCGCCGATCTCGACGCGGGCGGCGATCGAGGAGATGCCCGAGGGCTGCGTCGCGGTGGTGGACGCGGCCGGCCTGGCCGATGCCGGGATCTTCGGCGACATCCTCTGCGCGCGGATGGCGCGGCGGGGGGTGGCGGCGCTGGTGACCGATGGCGCGGTGCGCGACCTCGAGGGGGTGCTCGGGACCGGGCTGCCGGTCTGGTGCCGCGGCGTGGCGGCGCCGCCGTCGGTGGCGGGGCTGACCTTCGTCGGCTGGGAGCAGCCGGTCGGCTGCGGCGGGGTCGCGGTCTTTCCCGACGACGTGATCGTCGCCGACCGCGACGGGGCGGTGGTGGTGCCGCAGGCGCTGCTCGACGCCGTGGTCGCCGAGGCGGCCGAGCAGGAGCGGATGGAGGCCTGGATCATGGCCGAGGTCGAGGGCGGCGCGAAGCTGCCGGGCCTCTACCCGATGAACGACGAGACCCGGGCGCGCTACGAGGCGGCGCGCGGGCGGTGAGCGGTCCTCAGGGCGGCAGGGTGCGGGCGCGGCCGATGTTGATGGTGGAGGAGCCGCGGATGTCGGTGGCGGAGAAGCCGGCGAGGATGTCGGTGCGGCCGGCGGTGACCTGCCAGGCGCGGGCGTCGGCGTCCCACCAGGCGAGGTCGCGCAGGGTCAGGAGCAGGGTGACCGGGCGTGACTCGCCCGGGGCGCAGCGGACCTTGGCGAAGGCCTTGAGCTCCTTCGCCGGGCGCGGCACCGGCGGCCGGTGCGGGGCGACGTAGACCTGGAGCACGGCGGCGCCGGGGCGGTCGCCGGTGTTGGTGAGGATCGCGCGGATGGCGACGCCGTCCTCGGTGGCTTCGGCGGCGAAGTGGGCGAGCTCGAAGGTCGTGTAGCCGAGGCCGTGGCCGAAAGGAAAGAGCGGGGCGATGCCGGCGCGGTCGTAGTGGCGGTAGCCGATGAAGACGCCCTCGGCGTAGCGGACCCGGCCGTCGCGGCCGGGATAGATCTCCGGGTCGCGGCTCGCGGTCGGGTTGTCGGCCCAGGCGCGCGGGAAGGTCTGCGGCAGCCGGCCGCCGGGCTCGGCGGCGCCGAGGAGGACGTCGGCGATGGCGTTGCCGGCCTCCTGGCCCGGGTACCAGGCCTCGAGCACGGCGGGGACGGCGTCGATCCAGGGCATCTCGACCGGGCCGCCGGTCTGCAGCACGACGACGGTGCGCGGGTTGGCGGCGGCGACGGCGGCGACGAGCTCGTCCTGGCGGCCGGGAAGCGCGATGTCGGGCAGGTCGCTGCCCTCGGTGTCCCATTCGCCGTTGCGGCCGACGAAGACGAGCGCGGTGTCGGCGGCGCGGGCGGCGTCGACCGCCGCCGCGATCTCGGCGTCGCCGAGTGGATGGCCGATGCCGACCCGGAAGGCGGCGAAGCCGAGGGTGCGCGCCGGCCTGGTGGCGAACTCGATGACGACCTCGACCGGCCGGCCGGCGGTGAGCTCGGCGGTGCCCACCACCTCGTCGCAGCCCTCCTCGAAGAAGGTCGAGCCCGGGGTCCAGCCGGTCCAGGCGTCGGCGACGAGGCGCGCCGTCGACCGACACCCGGACCAGACCGGCGGCGAAGGCGCCGATGCGGTGGGTGCCGGTGACCTCGGGGACGAAGCGGCCGGTCAGGCGGGCGGAGTAGCGCGCCGGGTCGACCTTGCCGTCGGCCGACCGCGCCGAACCAGAACGCCTGCGCCTCGGCCATCGACTCGGTGTGGGCGACCGGGCCGGAGAGGTCGGGTGAAGCGAAGAACTCGACCTTGAAGTCGCCGGTGAGGAGCGGCTCGAAGCGGTGGTTGGTGCAGCCCGCCGCCTAGGTCAGCCGCTCGGCGCCGAGCGCGGCGACGAGGCCGTCCCACGGGCTGACGCGGTAGTGCGGGTTGAGCTGGGCCGAGCCGCCGCCCATGATCTGCGCGACCTTGGCGTTCGGGCCGATGACCGCGATCCGGCCCGTGCCGCGGGTCGAGCGGCAGGATGCCGTCGTTCTTGAGCAGCACCGCGGCCTCGGCGCCGGCGCGGCGGATCAGCGCACGGTGCGCCGGGCGGTCGTCGGCGCGCTCGGTGATCTCGGACGGGGCGGCGAGGGCGCCGGTGCGCTGCATCAGGCGGAGGACCGCGCGGGCGCGGGCGCGCACGGTCGCGGCGTCGACCTCGCCCGACCGCGACGGCGGCGACGAGCTTCGCGCCGCGGTCGCGCGGCGGCCCGGGCATCTCGAGGTCGAGCCCGGCGTTGACGGTCGGCGCGGTCGAGTGCGAGCCGAACCAGTCGGACATCACCAGCCCGTCGAAGCCCCAGTCGCCGCGCAGCACCTCGGTGATCAGCCAGGGATGCTCGGAGGTGAAGGTGCCGTTCAGGCGGTTGTAGGAGGT
Source organism: uncultured Alphaproteobacteria bacterium (assembly GCA_963763295.1). Taxonomy (GTDB): domain Bacteria; phylum Pseudomonadota; class Alphaproteobacteria; order Rhodobacterales; family Rhodobacteraceae; genus Amaricoccus. The sequence continues at coordinate 428,772 of CAVXOH010000005.1, read as the reverse complement.
CATCAGCGCCCAGGTGCTTCGCCGCGCTTCACCACGGCCTCGAACGGCGGCAGGTAGACCTCGCGCAGCGTCCGCTCGTCGATCTCCGAGCTCATCGTGGTGCGCTGGATCTCGCTCTCGTTGCCGGCGAAGTGCTTGGGGGTGGCGGCGACGCCGCCGCGACTGCAGACCCTCGACATAGGCGACGGCGAGCTCGGCGGTCAGCACCGGATCCTCGGAATAGCACTCGAAGTTGCGGCCGTTGGTGACCGAGCGGTGGATGTTGATGGTCGGGCCGAGGAGGACGTGCGCGCCCTTCGACTTCGCCTCCTCGGCCAGCGCCGCGCCGATCTCGCGTACGAGATCGGGATCCCAGGTGGCGCCGAGCGCGATGCCGACCGGGAAGGCGGCCGACCTGACGCCGCCGATCAGCGAGCCGCCGCCGCGGGCGCCGTTCGGGCCGTCGGTGACGCGCAGCTTGCCGAGGCCGAGCCGCGGGATCGCCGGCAGCGACCAGAAGTCCTCGCCGGAGAGCAGCGCGACCTGCTCCTCGAGGGTCATGGCCTCGAGGCTGGCGTCGATCGGATCGGGCGGGCACGGCGGTTCCCTCCCTTTCAGGCGAAGTAGTCGGCGAGGATGCGGCTGTAGATCGCCTTCAGCTGGTGGATGTGGGCGACCTCCACGTGCTCGTCGACCTGGTGCATGGTGGCGCCGACGAGGCCGAACTCGACCACCGGGCAATGCTCCTTGATGAAGCGGGCGTCCGAAGTGCCGCCGGAGGTCGAGAGCTCGGGCGTGGTCCCGGTCTCGGCGGCGACTGCGCGCGACGACGAGGTCGGTGAACGGGCCGGGCTCGGTCAGGAAGCTCTCGCCCGAGATCTCGAAGCGGGCGGCGATGCCGACGCCGAAGGCGGCGGCGGCGCGGTCGGCCTCCTCCTCGATCCAGTCGCTGAGCGAGCGGCCGGAATGGGCGTCGTTGAAGCGGATGTTGACCGTGGCGCGGGCCTCGGCCGGGATGACGTTCGAGGCCGGGTTGCCGACGTCGATCGTGGTGATCGCGAGGGTCGAGGGGCCGAAATGGCCGGTGCCGGCGTCGAGCTCGCGCGAGGCGAGGCGGTCGAGCAGGCGGACGAGCGCCGGCAGCGGGTTCTTCGCGCGCTCCGGATAGGCGGAGTGCCCCTGCGCGCCGTAGGCGGTCAGGCGCGCGGTCAGCGAGCCGCGGCGGCCGATCTTGACCATCTCGCCCATCCGGGCCGGGCAGGTCGGCTCGCCGACGAGGCAGTGGTCCATGCGCTCGCCCTCGGCCGCCATCCAGTCGAGGATGGCCGCGGTGCCGTCGGTGCCGGCGCCCTCCTCGTCGCCGGTGACGGTGACGACGATGCTGCCGCGGGGCGGCGTCGCGGCGACGAAGTCGATCGCGGCGGCGACGAAGGCGGCGACCCCGGACTTCATGTCGGCGGCGCCGCGGCCGTAGAGCCGGCCGTCCTCGACGACGGCGGCGAAGGGCGCGTGGCGCCAGGCCGCCGGGTCGCCGGGCGGCACCACGTCGGTATGGCCGTTGAAGCCGAGCACCGGCCCCGCGCTGCCCCAGCGGGCGAAGAGGTTCGGCGACGCCGCCGCGGTCGGCGCGGGCGGTGCGGAAGCCGGCCGCGGCCAGCATCGGCTGCAGGAGCGCGAGCGCGCCGCCGTCCTCCGGCGTCACCGAGGGGCAACGGATGAGCGCGGCGGTCAGGTCGACGGGATCGGTCATGCGGCCTCCTCCCGCCTGCTTATCCGGCGCCGGACCGGGCGGCAACGCGGCAGGAGCCGGACGGCTGCCGCCGGCCGGCGGTGGCGGCGCGCCGGCGTCGCGCGCGTGGCGACCGTGCGCCCGCGCCGCGCGGCGGCGTCGCGCGGGTTTCGGCAAGGAAGAGAAGACCTGCGCCGAGGCGCTGATGAAGCGGCTGCTTCATCAGGCGCCTTTCCGATTGTGGGGGTGCGAGTTGGGCCGGCGTCAAGGGCAGGCGGGCTTGCGCCCGCGGCTTCGCCGCCCTTGACTCCGGCCCGACTCGCGAAGCGAAGGGGAAGGGGGTCAGGGGCGGCGGGGGCGCTCGGCGGCCATGACCTTGTAGGCGCCGTCCTCGGACAGCTTCTCCCAGTGGCGGAAGGCGGCGTCGAGCGTGGCCTCGTAGGGGAGCTGGCGGTTGGCGACCATCAGGAGGCGGCCGGCGGGCGTCAGGATGCGCGCGGCCGCGGCGATGAAGGCGGCGCCGAGGTCGGGCTCGGCGGCGCGGCCCTGGTGGAAGGGCGGGTTCGAGATCGACCGCGTCGTAGGGCGCGACGCGCGCGGCCGAGGGTCGTGACGTCGGCCCAGTGGAAGCGCGCGCGCGGGTCGGCGACGTTGGCGCGCGCGGCGTCGAGCGCCAGGTGCCTCGGCCTCGTAGAGGTCGAGCTCGGTGATCGCCGGGCGCGCTCGCCAGCGCGGCCTGCGCGAGCCAGCCCCAGCCGGCGCCGAGGTCGGCGACCCGGCCGGCGAGCCGGCCGGCGAGCGCGGCGGCGAGCCGGCGGCTGCCGGGATCGATCCGCTCGGGCGAGAACATGCCCGGCGCGGTCAGGAAGCCGTCGGCGTTGCGCGCGGGCGCCGCGTCGCGCGCCCAGGCGGCGACGACGTCGGGGCAGCGGATCGGGGCGGGTCGAGCCAGAACACCCGGCCGTGCGCCTTGACGAAGGCGCCCGCGAGCGGAAACGCCCGCGCCACCTGCCGGGCGAGGCTGTCGACCCCCTCGCTCTTGGCGCCGGCGACGACCAGGGCCGCCCCGGGCGGCGAGCAGGTCGAGGCCGCGGGCGATGTTGCCGAGGTTCTCGGCGCGGCTGCGGGTGAGGTTCACGACCACCATTGCCGCCGGACCCTGCGCGCGCGGGGCGACGGCATGGCCGGCCGCGGCGAGCGCGTCGTGGAGCGGCCGGAAGCTCTGCTCGCAGCGGAGCCGGGCGCGCGGGAATCAGCTCGAGGAACGGCGAGGGGACGGCGCGCAGCACGACGACGGCGCCGCTCTGCGGCAGGGCGAGCGCCCGCGACTGGACGGCGAGCGCCAGGCGATCGACCTGGGGCATGGGGCGCGGGCGCCGCGGCGGCGCCCTACTCCTTTTCCATGGTGCACTGCAGCGGATGCTGGTTGCGGCGGGCGTAGTCCATCACCTGGGTGACCTTGGTCTCGGCGATCTCGAAGGAGAAGACGCCGACCACGGCGAGGCCCTTGCGGTGGACGGTGAGCATGATTTCCACCGCCTGCTGGTGGTTGATGCCGAAGAAGCGCTCGAGGACGTGCACGACGAACTCCATCGGGGTGTAGTCGTCGTTGAGCAGCATCACCTTGTAGAGCGGCGGGCGTTGGGTCCTGGTCCGCGTCCTGGTCAGGACGCCGGCGCTGCCGCCAGGTGATTTCGGGTCCGACGCTGCCATTCCTGAAAGGTCCAAGCACAACCGGGGGCCGCCCTATCGGCCCAATATATGCGATCGGCCGGATTAGAAAAGAGGGGCACGGGCACGCCGCGCGCCGGCGCGGTAAACGCAAAAAACCCCGACGACACGAGGTCGCCGGGGTCAACTCAGTACGCTCGCCTTTGCGGGCCGCCAGGGAGGAGCAGCGCCCGCGGTGACGTACTGATCAAGCGCTGAACGACTTCAGCGCCTCGGTGGCCTTGGACACGCGGGCGCCGAGCGGCGCGGTGATGTCCTTGGCGGCGGCGACGTAGATCTCGTTCATCTTGGTCGCCTGGCTGACGAAGCCCTCGAAGGCGCTCTGCGCATAGGAGGTCTGCTTCTCGAAGAGCTCGGTCATGCGTCTTGGCCGAAGCGAAGTCCTGCGCGGCGGCGACGCCGTCCTCGAACGCCTTCTTCGAGTAGGCGCCGATCTCGGTGCCGATGCCCTCGGCGGCCTTGGCGGCGATCTCGGACGACTTCACGATCGCGTCGACGTTCTCCTGGCCGAAGGTGGTCAGGCCCTCGAAGCCCTTCGAGAGCTTCTCGAACTGCTCGGTCACGGTCTTCTGGGTGTCGGCGACGAAGGTCTCGACCTTCGCGGTGGCTTCCTGCATGACGTTGGTCAGGTCGGCGGCGGTCTTGTCGGCGGCCTTGGGGGCGGTGGTACGGGTGGTCATCATGTATCTCCGGTCTGGGTGTTCGATGACCTCCATATACGAACGATGCTGCGCTGCGTCAAGAGCTTTTGCTGCACTGCAGCGAAAACGGCTCTGCCACACCTGAGCCGATTCCGGGCACGCGTTGATACAAAGGTGTTTTCGAGCCCGAACTCCCATGCTAGCTTAACTGAAAATAAAGCATTCGCCCGCTAGCGTTTGCGAGAATCTCGAGGCATGGGCGCGCCCCGCGCGCCGGAGGGCAGTGATGATCCAGACCGTGTCGCGCGGGATGATTCTCGCCGTTTGCTTTATGCTGTGCGCGGCCTTCGCCCAGGCGCAGCCGTATGCGGCGCTGGTGATGGACGCGCGGACCGGCAAGGTGATCAAGGCGGTCAACGCCGACACCCGGGTGCACCCGGCCTCGCTGACCAAGATGATGACGCTCTACATCGTCTTCGACGAGATCCGGCGCGGGCGGCTGTCGCTCGACCAGAAGGTCACCGTCTCGAAGAACGCCGCCGCCGAGCCGCCCTCGCGGCTCGGCCTGCGCGCCGGCCAGAAGATCGAGGTGCGCTACCTGATCCGGGCGGCGGCGATCAAGTCGGCGAACGACGCGGCGACCGCGCTCGGCGAGGCGGTGGCCGGGTCCGAGGAGGCCTTCGCGGCGCGGATGAACGCCTATGCCCGCGCGATGGGATTGAAGAACACCACGTTCAAGAACGCGCACGGCCTGACCCGCGAGGGCCACATGTCGACGGCGCGCGACATGGCGGTGCTCGGGCGGCGGCTCGTCTACGACTTCCCGCAGTACTACAACATCTTCGGGCGGACCTCGACCTCGGCCGGCATCGCCACCGTGCGCAACACCAACCGGCGGCTGCTCGAGGCCTATCCGGGCGCCGACGGCATCAAGACCGGGTACACGCGTGCGGCGGGCTTCAACCTCGTCTCCTCGGCGCAGCGCGGCGATCGGCGGGTGATCGTGGCGCTGCTCGGCGGCAAGTCGACCGCGTCGCGCAACGCCGAGGTGGCGCGGCTGATGGACCTCGGCTTCGCCAGCATGCCCGCGCATGCGCAAGCTGGCGCAGCCGGCGCCGCTGCGCGGTGTCGCCGTCGCCTCGGCTCCGGCGTCGGGGGCCCGCGGCTCCACCGCCGCCGTCGTCGCGCAGGCGAGCGCGGCGCCGGCGCTGGTCGCCGGCGTTCGGCCGATGCCGCGGGCGATGGAGGACGGCTCGATCGCGCGCGGCAGCGAGACCATCGCGGCGGCGATCGCCGAGGTGAACGCCGAGCTGACCGCGGGGAAGGCGGCGCGCAACGCCCCCCCGGTGGTGGCGGCGCGGACCCGCGACGGACGTCCGATGCCACGTCCGACCCCCGGGCCTCGCGAGCCGATCGGCGTCGTCGGATCCGCCTCGACCTTCGCGGTCGCAGAGGTCGCGCCGCCGGTGCGCGGGGTCGAGGAGCCGATCGCGGTGGCGAGCTCGAGCGCCGGCACCACCGGCGGCAACGACTGGGGCGTGCAGCTCGGCGCCTACCGCGCCAAGGGCGACGCCGAGCGGCAGCTGCTGACGACCGCGCTCAAGGACGTGCCGCAGCTGACCGGCGGGCTGCGCCGCGTCGAGGCCGCGCGGGTGCAGGGCGTGACCGTCTACCGCGCACAGTTCGTCGGGCTGAGCCAGGCGGAGGCGCTCGGCGCCTGCGAGACGCTGGCCACTCTGAAGGCCGACTGCCTGCCCCTCGCGCCGGGGATCTAGAGCGAAGTCCGTCTAGGCAGAGCCGGGCCGTCCGCTCTAGAGTCTTGATTTATTGCGATGTCTTAACCACCTGATGCTTCCATCCGTCCGGTTGGACATCGTGCTAGCCATGCCCGGCGAGGATCCGCGCCGCCTCGGCCACCAGCGCCGCGTTGTTCGCGGCGACGGCGCCTCCGGGCAGGGCGTGGCCGTCCTCGAGCCCGACCCGGGTCGCGAGGCCTCGCTCGGCCGCCATCCGCACCATCGGCCAGACGCTGCCTCCCTCGCCGTGCAGGAGGATCGGCACCGCGATCCCGGCGTCGTCGAGCATGCGCAGCACCGCCTCGGCCTCGGCGGCGGCGGCCTCCGGATCCTCGGCCGTCATCTCCACCAGGATGCGCAGGCTATGGCGCGGCGTCCGTGACGCGACGAATCGGGCGGCGGCGGCCCGGGTCCAGATCCCGGCCTCGACACCGATGCCGCGCGCCTGCATCAGCGCGACGATCGATTCGGCTTCCGGCTCGTGGATGTTCACCGAGACGTAGTCGGGCAGCACCTTCCAGGTCCGCATCGGCGCGAGCCGTGCGGGGCCTCCGGGGGCGATCCAGCCGCCGGTGCTGATGCCGACCGGCATTCCGGGGGCGGCCTCGCGCACCGCGGTGAGCGCAGCGGCGACGTCGGCGGCCGCGAGCGACTCGCGGCCCTGGGCATCACGGGGGTGGATGTGCAGCGACTCGGCCCCGGCGCGGCGGACCGCCGCGGCGTCGCGGGCGAGCGCGGCCGCGGTCAGCGGCACCGCCGGATGGTGGCGCCGCGTCTTCGCCCCGTTCAGGCAGGCCTGCAGCCGCATCAGGCGGCGACGGAGGCCGCGGGCAGGTCGAGCGCGCGGACGAGGTCGCGGACCTCCTGGCGCGCGGCGATGTTCGACATGCTCATCGCCTGCGGGTCGGTCTCGCGCAGGTCGAGCAGCGTCAGGCCGGACAGGAACAGCTCGCGGAAGACCACCCGCTCGGAGAAGCCGGGGACGAGGCGGAAGCCGATCCGCCGGGCCAGCTCGTCGAGCGCGCTGGCGACGCGGCGCTTGTTGCGGGCGTCGAGCGAGGCCATCCGGTTCCTGAGCACGACCCAGTCCATCGGGCGCCGGCCGGTGGCGGCGCGGGCCTGGCGCGCCTTCCAGACCATCTCGGAGTAGACCGACGGCCCCTTGATCCTGCCGCTGGCCGGATCGAGGCGGGCCAGCATGTCGAAGTCGACGAGGCTGTCGTTCATCGGCGTGATCAGGGTGTCGGCGGCGGCGTGGGCGAGGCGCGAGTAGGTGCTGTAGGAGCCCGGGCAGTCGACGACGACGTAGTCGCAGTCGGCGAGCTCGGCCAGCGCCGCCTGGAAGCGCTCCTGCTCCTCGGCCTCGGCCTCGGCGCGGCTGTCGGCGGCGCTCGGCGCCAGCGTGATGCGGCGCGGCATCGGCAGGGCGAGGCCCTTGCGGCGCATGTAGTCCTGCCGGTTGTCGAGGTAGCGGAAGAGGCTCATCTGCCGCAGGTCGAGGTCGAGCGCGCCGACGGCGTGGCCGTTGCGCACGAGCGCCGTGATCAGGTGCATCGCGGTGGTGGACTTGCCCGAGCCGCCCTTCTCGTTGCCCATCACGATCAGTCGCGCCATGCGTCCATCCCGCTCCTGCAGACCAAATGAGGCGCCCGATTTGGCGCGCTCCACCAGATCTAGGGGAAACCGGTGATTCTCGGAAGGGAAATTCCACCCGCAGGCAGGCCATCGCCGGCTTCCGGATCCGACGTCCGGCGGCGTATTGCAACTTAAGGTTGAGTCGGACATATTCGCCGGCGCCGGCAGGGGGCGCAGGACGCGTCCGGAACCCCGGCCAAGGGAAACGGGCGAGCGGCAGGCATGGACAAGCGGGTACCGCAGGGCGTGACGGCGATGGAGGTCGAGCATGTGGCGCGGGTGATGCGCGCGACGCTGATGCTCTTCGCTCAGGGCATGGCGGGTGCCCCGACCGCCTGGGCGCGCGGGGCGGTGGGCGCCGAGCTCGACGAGGCGCGCGGGCGTCTCGCCGACTACGAGCGTGCAGGGCTGGAGCTCCGGGAGATGGAAGCGCCGCGACAGCATGCGCGGCCGACGGCGCTCGAGCGGTGGCGCGCCCGGACCGAGCGGCGGGCGCGCGACGGATCGTGAGGCTGGCCCTGGGGCGGCGATCCGGGAGAGCCGGATCGCCGCCCCGGAGTTCAGAATTGCCGCGATATCTTGACCATCGGACGATTCCTTCCGATCGGATATCGCTCTAGAACCCGAGGCCCTCGTACTTCTTCTTGAACTTCGAGACGCGGCCGCCGGTGTCCATCAGCCGCGCCGACCCGCCGGTCCAGGCGGGGTGCGCCGAGGGGTCGATCTCGAGCGCCAGGGTGTCGCCGTCCTTGCCGTAGGTCGAGCGGGTCCGGTAGGTCGAGCCGTCGGTCAGCTTGACCTCGATGAAGTGGTAGTCGGGGTGGATGCCCTGCTTCATGGTCGCGCTCCTCAGGCTTCGGCGTTCTTGTCGCGGTGGGTGGTCTTCTCGGCGATGCGGGCGGACTTCCCGCGGCGCTCGCGCAGGTAGTAGAGCTTGGCGCGGCGGACCTTGCCGCGGCGGACCACGGTGATCGATTCGATGTTCGGGGAGTGCAGCGGGAAGACTCGCTCGACGCCCTCGCCGAACGAGATCTTGCGCACCGTGAACGAGGCGCCGATGCCGGAGCCGCCGTTCCTGCCGATGCAGACGCCCTCGTAGGCCTGCACGCGCGAGCGGGTGCCCTCGGTGACCTTGTAGCCGACGCGGACGGTGTCGCCGGCGCCGAAGTCGGGGATGTCCTTGGCCAGCGCCTTGATCTGCTCGGCCTCGAGCTCAGCGATCAGGTTCATCGCCTTCGTCCTTCTCTTGCCCGCCTGTCGCGGCGGTGGTGTGCGCGTCCGAGAGCTCTGCCTCTCCTGCCGGGTGCGCTCGCCCGGCTTGCGCCAGGTAGGCCCGCCAGAGGTCGGGACGACGTTCCTTCGTCAGCCGCTCGGCCTGGGCGCGTCGCCACTCGGCGATCCGTCCGTGATGCCCCGAGAGGAGAACCTCGGGAATTCGCAGACCTTCCCATTCGGTCGGGCGGGTGTAGTGCGGAAACTCCAAGAGGCCGGACGAGAACGACTCCTCCTCCGTCGACTCGGCGTTCCCGAGGACGCGGGGTATAAGCCGAACGGTCGCGTCGATCAAGGCCATAGCGGCGAGCTCGCCCCCGGTCAGGACGAAGTCGCCGAGGCTCACCTCCTCGACGGCGCGCGCCGCGAGCACCCGCTCGTCGATCCCCTCGAAGCGGCCGCAGAGCAGCGTGACGCCGGGGCCGGCGGCGAGGGCGCGGGCGCGCGCCTGGGAGAACGGCGCGCCGCGGGGCGAGAGGTAGAGGACCGGCCAGGCCGAGTCGCCGGTCGCGGCGGCGTCGAGGGCGGCGGCGGCGATGTCGGCGCGCAGCACCATGCCGGCGCCGCCGCCGGCCGGGGAGTCGTCGACGCTGCGGTGCCGGTCGGTCGCGACGTCGCGGATGTTGCGCGCCTCGAGGCGCCAGAGGCCCTCGGCGAGCGCGCGGCCGGTCAGCGAGTGGCCGAGGGGGCCGGGGAACATCTCCGGGAAGAGGGTGAGGACGCGGGCGGTCCAGGGTTCTGTCATGCGGCGGGCGCCCCGAGGCCTGATGCTTGTTCCGGTCCCTCCAATAGAGCCACGCCGCCGTGCAATCCATGATGATTTCCATCGCGGCACGATGACCGGCGGGCAGTTGCGTGGTAGAATCCGGACGGCTCGGCGAAGTCCGCGCGAAGATTCGAGAAGTTCACAAGAAGCTGTCCCGGTGGCCACCGTCCGCTTCAGCACTTGTGAGGTTCCGTTGCCCCCGACGGGAGCGTCGCCTGGCGACAAATCCCAATGGGTGCAGACTGTCCTCAACTGTCAAACAGGACCCTTTCGCAGACGAAACCATTTCGTATGGGAGAACAGCGATGGGACTGGGTTTTGAAAGCCAGCGCGGCGTCCTCATGGCGCTGTCGCTGGGTGCAGCGAGCATGGCGCTAGCGACGGTCGCGATGGCGCAAGCGGAGTTCAAGGTCGCTCCGGTGGCGGAGAAGACGGTGTCGGAACTGCCGGCGGGACCGCTCTACTGGCAGATCGAGAACTTCCCGACACGCGCGGAGGCCGACGCGGCGGCTGACCCGCTGTCCCTGGTCGCCGAGGCTGGGGGCAAGGCCTGGCTCTTTACGCTCGGTCCCGAGGGCGCACCGCCGCAGGGCGGGACCATGGTCGCCGAGGTGGGACCCCTCGAGGCCGTCGCGGCGCCGCAGTACCTGTTGAGTCTTCGCGAAGGTGTCGCGCCGCCGGGGGCCCAGACCATGGTTCACACCCATCCGGGCACCGAGGCGTTCTACGTGCTTGATGGTCAGCTCAGTCTCACGACGCCGGCGGGCGTGGCGGTCGTCGATGCGGGCAAGACCCTCGAGGTCGGCCCGGAAACGCCGATGCAGGCATCAAGCAGCGGCGCTGCCGACCTGCATGAGCTCATCATGTTCATCGTCGATCCCGGAAAACCGTTCTCATCGCCGGCCACGCTCGAATAGCGCGTGGAGGCTGCCGGGCGGGTCGGCCGCGATCCGGCCGGCGGCGAGATCCATGCTGGGCTCGGTCATGCGGCCGCGTCGAGCGCCGCCTGCATGGCCTGCGCCCCGGCCTCCATCGCGGCGTCGATCTCGGCCGCCATGGTGTCGGGCAGGAAGTCGGCGACCCAGACGACGCGGGTCGCGCCGTCGCCGGGCAGGACCTGCACCGAGGCGTTGTAGTGGGTGGTCGGCAGGCCTTCCACCGACCAGACGAGCCGCATCGCCGCCTCGTCCAGCGTGACGATCGGCTCGCGCACGGTGACGCCGTTCGCGAAGGTCACGATCCGGGCGCCCGGTTCGAGACGGGTGTCGGTGACGAAGCCCGGCACGAGGCGCGTGTGCAGCGCGCCGATGTCGCGGATCGCGTCCCAGACCCGGTCCGGCCGCGCGCGTGTGGAGATCTCCTTTCGAACGGTGGCCATGGCTTTCCTCCGGTTGCCTACCCGTCGAGAAGGCCGGCGGGCGGGTCGGCGACGATGCGGCGCCGGCCGAGGTCGATGGTGGGGACGGCGGCGCGGGTGAAGGGGAGCAGCAGGTCGGGGGCACCGGGGCGGACGATTTCGAGGATGTCGCCGGCGCCGTGGTCGAGGACGGCCCGGACAGTACCGAGCGCCGCGCCGCCGGTGTCGACGACGGCGAGGCCGATCAGGTCGGCGTGGTAGAATTCGTCGTCGCCGAGCGGCGGCAGCCGGTCGCGCGGCGCGTAGAGGCGGGTGCCCTTCAGCGCCTCGGCCGCCTCGCGGCTGGCGACGCCGGTCAGCCGCGCGGCGAAGGCGCCCGGGATCGGGCGCACCAGCGTCACCTCGAAGCTGCGGCCGTCCTCGGTGACGAGCGGCGCATAGGCGGCGATGCTGGCCGGCTCGGCGCAGAACGACTTCAGCCGCACCTCGCCGTGAACCCCAAAGCCGCCGGCGATGGCGCCGACGCAGGTGAGGCCGGCGTCAGCCATCCCGCGCCTCCCGCGCCGCGGCGGCGTGCTTGGCGGAAATCACCGCGATCCGGCGCCCCGCCATGCGGCGGTTACTCGGCCGGCGCCTCGGCGGCCGCGGCCGCCTTGTCGGCCCGCGCCTTGGCCCGCTCGAGCGCAGCCTTGCCCGGCTGCCCCGCCTTCAGGTTGGCGCGGCTCTTCGCCGGGCTCACGCCGGCCGCCTCGAGGAAGCGCTGCACCCGGTCGGTCGCTTGGGCGCCCTGGCCGAGCCAGTACTGCGCCCGCTCGAGGTCGATCTTGACCCGGCCCTCGTTGTCCTTGGGCAGCAGCGGGTCGTAGGTGCCGAGCTTCTCGATGAAGCGGCCGTCGCGGGCCGAGCGCGAGTTGGCGGCGACGATCGAGTAGTGCGGACGCTTCTTCGACCCGCCGCGGGCGAGCCGGATCTTCATGGCCATAGGTCAGTCTCCTTGGGTGTGGATGGTGGGCGTGGGCCCGGTTTCGAGATGCCTCTCGTGGTGCCTGATGACTTCGGAGATGATGAAGTTCAGGAACTTGCGCGCGAACTCGGGATCGAGGTCGGCCTCCTCGGCCAGCCGCTCGAGCCGGGCGATCTGCACCGACTCGCGCGCCGGGTCCGACGGCGGCAGGCCGTGATGCGCCTTGAGCACCCCGACCGCCTGCGTGTGCTTGAACCGCTCGGCCAGCGTGAAGACGAGGATCGCGTCGAGACGGTCGATCGACTCGCGGTGGCCGCGCAGCAGATCGGCGGCGTGGCGGATGGCATCGGAGCGGGTCATGGCAGCACCTCCGGAGCGGGGTGGCGGTAGACGAGCGCGGGTCCGGCAGCGTCGTCGGCGCCGACCTCGCGGTCGAGGGTGGCGCCGAGCCGCTCGGCGAGGCGGATCGACCGGCGGTTGTCGGGCGCGATGACGCTGAAAACCTCGCGCCAGCCGGCGATCTGGTAGGCGTAGCGGCGGGCGGCGCGGGCGGCCTCGAAGGCGAAGCCCTTGCCCTCCTGCTCCGGGGTCACGATCCACCAGCCGACCTCCGGCGCGATCCAGCCCTCGGGATCGTAGAGGCCGACCATCCCGACATAGGCGCCGGTGGCGGTCTCCTCGACGCTCCACATGCCGGTGCCGCGCAGCTCCCAATGCCCGACCAGCGCCGCGAAGGTCCGCCAGGCGTCGCGCCGCGAGCGCTTGCCGCCGACGTAGCGGGCGCGGTCGGAGCCGAGAAAGGCGGCGACCGGCTCGAAGTCGCGGACCTGCGGCCCGCGCAGCGTCAGCCGCTCGGTGGCGAGGACGGGGATCATGGCCAGGCCCCGGGCGCCGGATGGCGGAAGACGAAGTCCTCCGGGTCGGAGGCGACGGCGACCGGGTCCTCGGCGCAGCCGATCCTGAGTGCGAGCGCGATCGAGCGGGCATTGTCCCGGTCGATGTAACTGACGGCGGTGGTCCAGCCCGCGGTGCCGTAGGCATAGGCACGGGCAGCGAGCGCGGCCTCGGTGGCAAAGCCGCGGCGCTGGAACTCGGGATAGACAATCCAGCCGATCTCGCGCTCGGGGAAGTGCGGCGGATGGCTCAGGCCGACCTGGCCGACACAGGCGCCGGTGGCGGTCTCCTCGATCGCCCAATAGCCGAAGCCGAACAGCTCCCACGAGGCGACGTCGGCGGCGAAGACGTTCCAGCTGCGCGGCCTTGGCAGCGGCCCGCCGACGTAGCGGGCGGCGTCGCTCTCGTAGAAGGCGGCGAACCGTTCCCAGTCGCTCAGGCGGTACGGCCGCAGCGTCAGGCGCGCGGTCTCGATGAGCGGCGCGATCATGCGAGCGCCCCCGGGCCCGGATGGCGGTAGACGACGGCGTCGGGAGCGCTGGCCGGCGCCGAGCGGTCGACGACGGCGCCGAGCCGCTCGGCGAGGCGGATCGAGCGCCGGTTGCCCGGGGCGATGTAGCTGACGAGCGGACCGAGGCCGAGCGAGCCGTAGGCCCAGGCCCGGACCGCGCGGGCGGCCTCGCTGGCGAAGCCGCGGCCCTCGGCCTCGGCCATCAGGATCCAGCCGATCTCGGGCTCGGGGTAGTGCGCCGGCTGGTAGAGGCCGACCTCGCCGAGGTAGCGGCCGCTCGTGCGCTCGACGAGGGAGAAGGCGCCGAAGCCGCGCAGCACCCAGCCGCCGGCGGAAGCGGCGAACTCGGCCCAGGCGGCACCGCGGCTCAGCGGGCCATCCTCCCAGATCGAGCGCTGCGAGGCGTAGAAGGCGGCATAGGCCTCGAAGTCCGCGGCCTCGGGGGCGCGCAGCGTCAGCCGCTCGGTCATGAGCGTCGGGATCATTTCTTCCGACCGAGGCCGCTCAGGCCCGGCGGCAGCGCGAGCCCCGGGGGAACCGCCCCGCCGGGCAGGCCGCCCGGGCCGGCCGGGCCGCCCGGCATCCCCGGCGGCATGCCGGCACCGCCCTTGCCGAGCAGCGCGCCGAGGCCGCCGCGCAGCAGGCCCTTCTTGCCCATGCCGCCCATTTTCTTCATCATGTCGGCCATTTGCCGGTGCATCTTCAGCAGCCGGTTGAGCTCCTGGACCTCGAGGCCGGCGCCGGCGGCGACCCGCCGCTTGCGGCTCGCCTGCAGGAGCTCGGGGTTGCGGCGCTCCCGCTTGGTCATCGAGTTGATAAGCGCGATCTGCCGGCGCAGCATCCGGTCGTCGAGCCCGGCCTCGTCCATCTGCTTCGACATCTTCGCCATGCCGGGCAGCAGGCCCATCACCCCCTGCATGCCGCCCATTTTCTGCATCTGCTGGAGCTGGCCCTTGAGGTCGTTCATGTTGAACTGACCCTTCTGGAAGCGCTTCATCATGCGCTCGGCCGCCTCGATCTCGAGGGTCTCCTGCGCCTTCTCGACGAGCGCGACGATGTCGCCCATGCCGAGGATGCGGCCGGCGATGCGGTCGGGGTGGAACTCCTCGAGCGCGTCCATCCGCTCACCCAAGCCCACGAAGCGGATCGGCTTGCCGGTGACCGCGCGCATCGAGAGCGCGGCGCCGCCGCGGCCGTCGCCGTCCATCCGGGTGAGGACGACGCCCGAGATCCCGACGCGGCCGTCGAACTGCTCGGCGACGTTGACCGCGTCCTGTCCGGTCAGCCCGTCGACGACGAGCAGGGTCTCGTGCGGACTGGTTGCATCGCGGACGGCGGCGACCTCGGCCATCAGCTCGTCGTCGACGTGGAGGCGGCCGGCGGTGTCGAGCATGACGATGTCGTAGCCGCCGAGCGTCCCTTGCTGCTTGGCGCGCTTCGCGATGGCGACGGCGTCCTGGCCGGGCACGATCGGCAGGGTGTCGACGCCGACCTGGCTCCCGAGGATCGCGAGCTGCTCCATCGCCGCCGGGCGGCGGGTGTCGAGCGAGGCCATCAGGATGCGCTTGCCGTCGCGGTCCTTGAGGCGCCGGGCGAGCTTCGCCGTGGTCGTGGTCTTGCCCGAGCCCTGCAGGCCGACCATCAGGATCGGCGCGGGCGGCGAGTCGATCTTGAGCGCGCCGGGCTCGCCCTCGCCGCGCAGCATGTCGACGAGCGCGTCGTGGACGATCTTGACCACCTGCTGGCCGGGGGTGACGGACTTCGTCACCGCCTGGCCGCGCGCCTTGTCGGCGACCGTCCTGACGAAGTCGCGCGCGACGGGGAGCGAGACGTCGGCCTCGAGCAGCGCGACGCGGACCTCGCGCAGCGCCGTCGCGATGTCCTCGTCGGTCAGCGCCCCCTGGCGGGTGAGCGAGCCGAAGACGCCGGAGAGCCGGTCGGAAAGGGTCTCGAACATCGGGCCGCCGCCCTCCTTGAAACGACGATCGCGCCGGTGGGCGCGACGCGCTGACCGACGGCGATCCTGAAAGGTCAGGACCGGAAGGGCGGACCGTTCCGGGATTCCGGAGGGCAGATACGCCAGCGGCGGGGCGAGGTCAAGCCGTGGCGCCGGGCCCGTGCCGGGCCCGGCATGCCCTCGATCAGGGCTCGAGCGTCACCTTGATCGAGGTGGCGCCGGAGGCGACGAGGTCGATGCCCTTCTGGAAATCGGCGAGCGGCATGCGCTGGGTCACGATGTCGTCGATCGGGATCAGGCCCTCTTCGAGCATGCGGATCGCCACCGGGTAGGTGTGCGGCGAGAGGTGGGCGCCGTGGATGTCGAGCTCCTTCGAGTCGCCGATGATCGTCCAGTCGACGGTGACCGGCTCGCGCATCACCGAGAACTCGACGAAGGTGCCGAGCTTGCGGATCATGTGCAGCCCGTCGACCACCGCCTGCGGGTGGCCGGTCGCCTCGATGTAGACGTCGCAGCCGTAGCCGCCGGTCAGCTTCCTGACCTCGTCGACCACGTCGACCCTGGTCGGGTTGAGGCCGATGTCGGCGCCGCAGCGCCTGGCCATCTCGAGCCGGGCGTCGTTGAGGTCGACGGCGATCAGCTGCGCCGGCTGCTTCATCCGGGCGGCGGCGATCATGCCGAGGCCGAGTGGGCCGGCGCCGGCGATCACCACGGTGTCCTGGAACTCGATGTTGCCGCGCTGGACCGCGTGGATCGAGCAGGCGAGCGGCTCGACGAAGACGGCATGGTGCGCCGGCATCGCGGCCGGGACCTTGTGGTTGAGCGCGCCGGCCGGGAAGCGGACGTAGTCGGCCATCGCGCCGGGGGTGCGCCTGCGGAAGCCGTAGATGTCGTGGACCGCGCACATCCAGTACTTGCCGGTCAGGCAGAAGCGGCAATTCCAGCAGGGGACGATCTGCTCGGAGACCGCGCGGTCGCCGATCTCGAGCCCGGTACGCTCGGCCGCCCCCTCGCCGAGGGCGACGACCTCGCCGACGAACTCGTGGCCGGGGGTGATCGGCGGCTGGCAGTAGCCCTCGCGGCTGGCGTCGCCCCAGAAGAGCGGCGCGCCGAGGTAGCACTTGAGGTCGCTCGCGCAGATGCCGACCGACTCGACCTTGACCAAAACCTCGCCCGGACCGGCCTCGGGCACCGGCAGCTCCTCGAGCCGGTAGTCCTCGGGCGCGTGGCAGACCACGGCGGCCATGGTCCTCGGCAGCTCGATCGCGTTTCGCAACATCGCGGTCTCCCCTCGGCTCGGATGTCCCGGTTCAGCGGCCGCCGGCGCGGCGGTCGCGGCGGGCGGACATCGGCTGGAAGGCGACCGCGACGTGGGTCTCGCAGTACGGCTTGCCGGGCACCGCCGGCAGCCCGCAGAACCAGAAGTCGTCGGTGGCCGGGTCGCCGACCGGCCACTTGCAGGTCCGCTCGGTCAGCTGCATCAGGCTGAGCCGGCGCGCCTTCTTGGCGATCTCGGCCAGGTTCGCGAGCGCCTCGGCGCTGATCTCCGAGGCCGAGGGCTGCGGCGGCAGCGGCTGGCCGCCGGGCTTGGCGCGGGCGACGACCGGCTCCTTGCCGGCGGGGCGGGCCTGGGCGGCGGCGCGCGCCGGGTCGGCGGCCTCGGGCGCGGGCTCGGCCGCCGGCTCCTCGGCCGGCGCATCGCGCGGCGCGAGCTCGTCCTCGGGGTGGTCGTTGCCGCCGACGCGGTTCGACAGCCCGAGCCGATGCACCTTGCCGATCACGGCGTTGCGGGTGACGCCGCCGAGCTCCTTGGCGATCTGGCTCGCGCTCTTGCCCTCCGACCACATGGCCTTGAGGGTCTCCACACGTTCGTCGGTCCAGGACATTCGGGCTCCGCTCCGGTCGGGAAAGGCTGGCGCAGACCGGTGCCGCGCCAATGCTGGCAGTATCTTAGCCGCGCACGGGCCGGTTACAAGCGCAGCGGCGCAAATTCTGGCCACGCGCGGAACGCAAGCCCGCTAAGCAATTGGTTCGCAAAGTCACTCCCGCATCGCGGCGGGCCGTCCCAAGGTTCACGACAGTGCAGATGATGGGCCCCGTGCCGCCATCTCGAACCCGGCACCCGCACGCGAAGAGGGCAGCGGCACGACCGCGGGCGGCCGAGAAGCGGCCGCCCGGGGGGCGGTCGGCCGCTGCCGGGGCTCGGGGCCCGGGCGGGACGGTGCAGCCGGCGCGCTTCCTTGCGAGGTGCCGTGCAGTATGGGGACCTCCGGGCGGAGGGACGCAGCGCGCGGCCGCGTCGGCCGAATTGACTTGGCGCCGGCCCTGCGGCACAAGGCCTTGCCCCACGCCAGCGGCCGCCCGTGGGGCGTTTTCGTTTGCGGCGGCCGCTGCCGGGGAGTCTCAGCCGTGATACCGCCTGTCCTGCCGACGTATGCGCGGGCGCCGCTGTCCTTCGTCGCGGGCGAGGGGGCGTGGCTGATCGAGGAAAGCGGCGAGCGATACCTCGACCTCGGCGCCGGAATCGCGGTGACCTCGCTCGGCCACGCCAACCCGGCGCTGGTCGCGGCGCTCGAGGCGCAGGCGGGCAAGCTCTGGCACACCTCGAACCTCTACCGCATCCCGAACCAGGAGGCGCTGGCCGAGCGGCTGGTGGCCGCGACCTTCGCCGACACCGTCTTCGTGACCAACTCGGGCACCGAGGCGATCGAGTGCGCGATCAAGATGGCGCGCAAGCATTTCGACCACATCGGCCAGCCCGAGCGGGTGCGCATCATCACCTTCAAGGGCGCGTTCCACGGCCGCAGCTACGGCGCGATCTCGGCGGCGGGCTCGGAGAAGATGGTGAAGGGCTTCGGCCCGATGATCCCCGGCTTCGACCACGTGCCCTTCGGCGACATCGACGCGGTCCGCGCCGCGGTCGGGCCGGAGACGGCGGCGATCCTCGTCGAGCCAATCCAGGGCGAGGGCGGGATCCGGGCGCTGACCCGCGACCAGATGCGGGCGCTCCGGGCGATCTGCGACGATCACGGGCTTCTCCTCGTCCTCGACGAGGTGCAGTGCGGGATGGGGCGGACCGGCAGGCTCTTCCACCACGAATGGGCGGGGATCGTCCCCGACATCATGGCGGTAGCGAAGGGCATCGGCGGCGGCTTCCCGCTCGGCGCCTGCCTCGCCACCGAGGCTGCGGCGGCCGGGATGACGACCGGGACGCATGGCTCGACCTACGGCGGCAACCCGCTCGCTTGCGCGGTCGGCTGCGCGGTCATGGACATCGTGACGGCGCCGGGCTTCCTCGACGACGTCAGCCGGCGCGCCGGGCGGCTGCGCCAGGGCCTCGAGGGCCTGGTGGCCGCGCATCCCGAGGTCTTCGAGAGCGTGCGCGGCGAGGGGCTGATGCTCGGGCTGAAGTGCAAGGCGGCGACCGCCGACGTGGTCCGCGCCGGGTACGACGCCCGGGTGATCGTGGTGCCGGCGGCGGAGAACGTGGTGCGGCTCCTGCCTCCCCTGAACCTGACCGAAGCCGAGGCCGACGAGGGGCTGCGGCGGCTCGACGCCGCGGCGAGCGCGCTCGAGACGGCGGCGTGAGGCACTTTCTCGACCTCGACGCCGTTCCGGCGGGCGAGCTCCGGGCGATCCTGACCGCGGCCGGGGCGATGAAGTCGGCGCGGGTGGGCCGGCCGCGGGGCGCCCCAGACGCCGAGCTGCCGCTCACCGGGCAGATGGTGGCGCTCGTCTTCGAGAAGCCGTCGACCCGGACCCGCGTGAGCTTCGACGTCGGCGTCCGGCAGATGGGCGGCGAGGCGCTGGTGCTGTCGGGTGCCGAGATGCAGCTCGGCCACGGCGAGACCATCGCCGACACCGCCCGGGTGCTGTCGCGCTTCGTCGACGCCGTCATGATCCGCACCTTCGAGGAGACGACGCTGCAGGAGCTGGCCGAGCACGCGACGGTGCCGGTGATCAACGGGCTCACCAATGCGAGCCACCCGTGCCAGATCATGGCCGACGTGATGACCTACGAGGAGCATCGCGGGCCGATCGCCGGCGCGAAGGTGGTCTGGTCCGGCGACGGCAACAACGTCTGCGCCTCGTTCCTGCACGCGGCCGGGCAGTTCGGCTTCGACCTCGTGTTCGCCGGGCCGGCGGCCTACGACCCGCCGGCGGCGGCCGTCGCCTTCGCCCGCGGCCGCGGCGCCGGCGTCAGCATCGAGCGCGACCCGCTGAAGGCGGTCGAGGGCGCCGACCTCGTGGTCACCGATACCTGGATCTCGATGCACGACTCGCAGAGCGCGCGCGAGCGGCGGCACGGGCTGCTCAGGCCCTACCAGGTCAACGCGGCGCTGATGGCGGCGGCGAAGCCCTCGGCGCTCTTCATGCACTGCCTGCCCGCGCACCGCGGCGAGGAAGTCACCAACGAGGTGATGGACGGCACGAGCTCGGTCGTCTTCGACGAGGCGGAAAACCGGCTGCACGTGCAGAAGGCGATCCTGCGCTGGTGCCTCGGGGTCTGAGCGCGCGCGAAGGTAAGAGCTCGGCAAGAGCAAGGTTAGGATTTGGCAAGGATCGCCCGCCCGGCTTGGAAACGGCGGGCAGGGACCCGAGGTACCCGAGCGAAGGCCGAGCGCCCCCGACCGGGAGGGCTGGCCAGGAGCGAGGAATCCCGATGCGCCTGAGAAAGTCATTCGCCGCGGCCCTGCTGTCGACCGCCGCCATCGCATTGCCGGCCGCTGCCGACGACGGCCCGTTCGGTTTCTTCAAGCGCGCCGTCGGCCCGGGAGTCGACCGTGCCGCCCCGCCGAGCGCCGGCGGCGGAACCCAGTTCCGCAGCAGCCGGACCAACAACGACGATGGCGAAGGTGGGAACTCGAGCAGCAGTTCCAACTCGAACTCCAACTCGAATTCCAGCAACAACTCCAGCTCGAATTCGAGCTCGAACTCCAGCAACAATTCCAGCTCGAACTCGAGTTCCAATTCGAGCAACAACTCGAGCTCGAACTCGAGTTCAAACTCCAGCAGCAACTCGAGCAGCAACTCGAGCTCGAACTCCAGCGACGACGACGACGATTGATCGTCGCGCGTGCTGGCCGCTGACGGTCGCCCTTCGGGCGGCTAGCGCTTCGCGCGCGCCCTCGTGCGGTACCAGCCGGTCTCGGCCCTGGTGCTGCGCAGGATGCGCTCGCGCGTCGCGCGGTCCTCGGCCGTCTCCGGGCCGATCTCCGCCGCCAGCTCGGCGGCGTCGCGGCGGAACGGGATCACCTGGACCAGCGGCGAGCCCTTCTCGATCGCGTGCAGCCCGTCGGGGCCGGTGGCGAAGAACGGGAAGTGGATGAGCGAGCGGTAGCTGTCGGTGTCCACCACCCCCGAAAGCACCTGGAACACGCCGTTCGGCCGGTTCATCGGGTCGACGAACAGGCAGCTCCAGCCCGGCGGCGTCACGATGGTCCAGTAGTTGTGGAACTTGCGCGGCGGCCGGTTGCCCCAGGGGTTGCCGCGCACCTGGTGCAGGCCGTGGTTGCTGACCATGGTCTTGTCGAAGTCCCAGCCGGCCTCGACCCAGCCGCCGCCGTCGCGGATGTCGAGCCGCACCGTGGCGGCGAGCGGCAGGATCCAGCCCGTCGACATGGCGTCGAGGAACGGCATGCAGCGCTTGATCGTGAGCCCGGTATCGGTCTTCGACACCACGGCCTCGTCGACCGCCGGCAGCCGGCGGAACCAGTCGGGCAGGTAGCTCTTCGCCGGCACCGGTGGCGCGATCACACCTTCGTCCTCCGGCGCGCAGAGGAAGCGGATCTTCGGGGCGCTCCGGCCGAACAGCATGCCTTCCTCCGCCAAGCTGCTGAAATCCTACGGCAGGCCGGCCGCGCAAGGAAGGGCTGCGCCTCGATCAGCCCCGGCGGCGCGGCACGCGCGGGATCGGCGACAGGCGCGCAGCGACCGGCGTCGGCGCATGCGGCGGGACGCCGTGCGTGCGGCGCCAGAAGCGCGGCCCGCCGCGGCGGAGCCAGAGCGGCAGCGCGAGGAGAGCGCCGACGACGAAGCCGCCGGCATGGGCGAGGTGCGCGACGCCGCCGCCGGCGATGCCGAAGCTCGCGTAGCTGTTGAAGGCCTGCAGCGCGAACCAGACTCCGAGCATCACCCAGGCCGGCAGCGCGATCATCCGCACGAGGATGACCAGGATGACGACGACGTCGACACGCGCCCGCGGGAATAGGAGGAGGTAGCCGCCCATCACCCCGGCGATCGCGCCCGAGGCGCCGACCATCGGGACGGTGGAGCCGGGGGCGGGAAGGACCTGGGCGAGCGCCGCGAGGATCCCGCAGGCGAGGTAGAAGGCGAGGAAGCCGAGGTGGCCGAAGGCGTCCTCGAGGTTGTCGCCGAACACCCAGAGGAACAGCATGTTGCCGGCGATATGCAGCAGCCCGCCGTGCAGGAACATCGAGGTGACGATGGTCGCCGTGCCCTCGCCGGCGGTGAAGCGGGCCGGGATCAGCGCCCAGCGGTCGAAGAAGGCGGTGAGCCGCGCCTCGTCGCCGAGCAGCGGCAGGTAGCCGATGAAGACGACCACGTTGAGCGCGATCAGCGCGTAGGTGACGTAGGGCGTGCTCAGCGACGGGTTGTGGTCACGGATCGGGAACATCGGTGGCCCTCAGGTCGCGGCCCTCACCCCGCCCGGCTCACGACGCACCGGGGCTGCCGGCGAAGCGGGCGGCGAGCTCCGTAGTGCGCGCGTCGTCGAGCTTGGCGAAGAGCAGGTCGGGGACGTCGAACGCGTGGCCGGGCGGCAGGGCCGAAAGCGCGTCGGCGACGTCGACCGGCCAGTCGGCGGAGTCGAGCCCGAGCGCCGTCAGCATCGCCGCGGAGGCGTCGGGCAGGAAGGGGCGGGACAGGACCGCGTAGAGGCGGATCAGGTTGAGGCCGAAGCGGGTGACGGCGGCGGCGCGGTCGGGGTCGGACCTGATCGCGGTCCAGGGGGCGGCGGCCTGCAGATACTCGTTGCCGGCGACCCAGATGGCGCGGAGCTCCTGGGCGGCCTTGCGGAGCTCGATCGCCTCCATGTGGGTCTCGTAGGCGGCGACGCGGCGGGCGAGGTCAGCGGTGACGGCGGCCTCGTCGGGGCCGTAGCTGCCGCCGGCGGGGACGGCGGTGCCGAAGCGGGCGGCGGCGAACTTGGTCACGCGGCTCGCGAAGTTGCCGAGCACGTCGGCGAGATCCTTGTTGACCCCCGCCTGGAAGCTCTCCCAGGTGAAGTTGGAATCCGAGCCCTCCGGCACGTTCGCCATCAGCCACCAGCGCCAGTAGTCGGCGGGGAGGATCTCGAGCGCCTGGTCCATGAAGACCCCGCGGCCCTCGGAGGTCGAGAACTTGCCGCCCTCGTAGTTCAGGTAGTTGAAGGACTTGATGTAGTCGACGAGCTTCCACGGCTCGCCGGACCCGAGGATCGTCGCCGGGAAGCTGAGCGTGTGGAACGGCACGTTGTCCTTGCCCATGAACTGGACGTAGCGGACGCCGGCAGCGCCCTTGTCCTCGCGCCACCAGCGCTCCCAGCCGGCGGCGCCGAGCCCGGTCGAGTTCAGCCCATTCGGCGGTGGCGCCGATGTACTCGATCGGCGCGTCGAACCAGACGTAGAAGACCTTGCCCTCCATCCCCGGCCAGGGCTCGCTGCCGCGCCTGACCGGGATGCCCCAGTCGAGGTCGCGGGTGATGCCGCGGTCCTGAAGCCCCTCGCCGTCGTCGAGCCACTTCTTCGCGATCGAGGTCGAGAGCACCGGCCAGTCGGTCTTGGAGTCGAGCCAGTCCCGCAGCCGGTCGCGCATCAGGCTCTGCCGCAGGTAGAGGTGCTTGGTCTCGCGCACCTCGAGGTCGGTCGAGCCGGAGATCGCCGAGCGCGGCTCGATCAGGTCGGTCGGGTCGAGCTGCTTGGTGCAGTTCTCGCACTGGTCGCCGCGGGCGCGCGGATAGCCGCAGTTCGGGCAGGTGCCCTCGATGTAGCGGTCGGGCAGGAAGCGGCCGTCGACGGGCGAGTAGACCTGCTTCTCCATCACTTCGGCGATCAGGCCGGCGTCGGCGAGGCGGCCGGCGAAGTGCTGGGTCAGCGCATGGTTCTGCGGGCTCGACGAGCGGCCGAAGTGGTCGAACGACAGCCGGAAGCCGTCGGCGAGATCCTTCTGCACCTTCCAGAGCCGCGCGCAGTAGGCGGCGACCGGCTCGCCGGCCCTGGCGGCGGCGAGCTCGGCCGGCGTGCCGTGCTCGTCGGTGGCGCAGATTAACAGCACCTCGTGGCCGCGGGCGCGCATGTAGCGGGCATAGACGTCCGCCGGGAGCTGGCTGCCCACGAGGTTGCCGAGGTGCTTGACCCCGTTGATGTAGGGGAGCGCGGAGGTGATTAGGATGCGGGCCATTCGGCTTCCGGAGCTGCGGGCGTGCGCCCGAGATAGGCGATCCGGCCGCCCGTGGCCAGAGCGGGCGGCGACGGGTCGCCGCCCCAAAAGCCCCTAGAGTATGAAGTCGTCGGCGCCGAAGGTTGCGAGAGCGGCCTGCCGGACCAAGATGGTCGTGTCACCAAAATCGAAAACCACGGTAGTATCCACCTGGGTACCGGTCGCGAGCACCTGATCGAGCGAGAAGTCAAAGTCATCCACGTCGAATTCGATCCTGTCCATCGGTCCAGTCCCGAATCTCATCGCGGCCCACATCCGCGCGGTCGAACTCGAAGATGTCGGCAGCGCTCCCACCGAAGAGCTTGTCGTCGTCCAGGCCGCCATCGAGCGTGTCTGCCCCCGGGCCGCCCAGAAGACGGTCGTCGCCGGAGCCTCCATCAAGGTCATCCTGCCCGGCACCGCCCTCGAGACGATCGTTGCCGGCGCCTCCGTCGAGTTCGTCATTTCCGTCCCCGCCGAGCAGGCGATCGTTGCCGTTGTCCCCGTCGAGGTCGTCACTACCGCTACCGCCATCCACCCGGTCGTTGCCATCGCCACCCGACATGTCGTCGTTTCCGATCTCTCCGAAGAGCGAGTCGAAGCCGCTGTCGCCCCGGATCCTGTCATGGTCGGCTCCGCCGAAGATGTGGTCGACGCCGCCGCGGCCCCTCAGATCATCGTTGCCGCCGAGGCCGCGGATGATGTCGTCCATCGCTCCACCGCCGAGGATGTTAGGGCCCTCGGTTCCTACTATCGTCGCCATGTGCTCCAATCCTTCCTTCCGTGGGGCGCATCGTGCGACCCCAAGACCACCCCTCCCTATCCCACCCCACCTGAAGCGGCCCGACTTGGTCGTCAGGAACACGTCTGGTGGGCAAAGCAGGAGGCGAGAGCAGAACGCGAATGTCGCGCTTCCGTTCCGGAGGGTCAGGCGGTCGCCGGCCGCCTAGGCGACCTGTGCATGCGACGCGTAGGTGGCGAAGCGCGATGTAAGAATGGCGCCAGGCCGGCGACCTGAGCGCCTGCGATGTCGGACCCTCGATGTGGGGAGGAGGACGCGTCCATCTAGCGGTGAGTGGATACGCTCGCGCTGACGCTGAAGCAGCGCTCACACGCGGCGGGCGAGGATCTTGTCGATGCGCCGGCCGTCGAGGTCGATGACCTCGAAGCACCAGCCGTGCAGCGTGACGTTCTGGCCGGGCTCGGGGATATGGCCGAGCTCCTCGATGATCATGCCGGCGACGGTGACGTAGCCGTCCGAGCTCATGCCCTCGATCTCGAGCACGCGCGCCGCGGCGTCGATGGGCAGGGTTCCGTCGAGGAGCCAGGAGCCGTCCTCGCGCTGGACCGCGCCGGGCGCGTCGGCGTCGCCGGCGTCCGGCAGGTCGCCGGCGATGCTGGTCAGGATGTCGGTCGGCGTCACCAGGCCCTCGAGGCTGCCGTATTCGTCGACGACCATCGCGATGTGGGTGCCCGAGCTGCGGAAGAGGTCGATCATCCTGAGCGCCGGGATGGTCTCGCCGACGTAGAGCGGCTCGCGCGCGATGGCGCGCAGGTCGCGGCCGCCGTTTATCTGGAGCTGCAGCAGGTCCTTGACGTGGATGAAGCCGATGACGTTGTCGACGTCGCCCTCGCTGAGCGGGAAGCGCGAGTGCCCGGCCTCGAGCACCTCGGCGAGGATGGCGTCGAGCGGGTCGTCGACGTCGAGCCAGGTGATGGCGTGCCGCGGCACCATCACGTTGCGCAGCGGCCGGTCGGCGAAGCGGATCACCCCCTCGAGCAGCTCGCGCTCGGCCTCGTGGAACACCCCGGCATCGGTGCCCTCGGCGATCATCGCCTTGACCTCCTCCTCGGTGACCGCGCTCGGCGGCTCGCCGCGGACCCCGAGGAGCCTGAGCACGGCCTCGGTCGAGATGCGCAGGAACCAGACGACCGGCCTGCCGACGACGGAGAGGACCAGCATCGGGCCGGAGACCAGGGCGGCGATGCCCTCGGCGTTGCGCAGCGCCAGGCGCTTGGGCACCAGCTCGCCGATGATCAGCGACAGGTAGGTGGTCGCGATCACGACGAGCGCGAAGGCGAGGGTGCCCGCGACATCGGCGAGCGCCGGCACCCGCCGCAGCGCCGCGGCGAGCGGCTCGGACAGGGTGGCGCCGCTGTAGGCGCCGGCGAAGATGCCGATCAGCGTGATCCCGACCTGGACCGTCGAGAGGAAGCCGGTCGGGTCCTCGGCGAGCCGGAGCGCGCGCTCCGCCCCGCGGTTCCCGGCCTTGGCCATCGTCGCGAGGCGCGGGCGCTTGGCCGAGACGATCGCGAGCTCGGACATCGCGAAGAAGCCGTTGAGCACGATCAGGACCAGAACGAGAATCAGCGGCGCGAGCATCCGGGGGTTCCTTCGGTTTGCGCGAACCCTTAAGCCAAATCGGCGGCCGGTGCACGAGTGGCCGGTCGGCGGGCAGCGTTAACGGTTCAATCCTGACCGTTTTCCTACCCATACGCATTCCATACGGGTTCCATATCGATTCCAGATGGTGCAGATCCCCGTAAACCTTTGACGTCGGCCGTCACACGAGGACACCCCCATGAGCATCTCCCTCTACGACACCACCGTTCCGGTCTTCCTGCGCGGTCTCGCCAACCTCGCCGCCGTCTTGGAGAAGGGCCGGGCGTTCGGCACGGGGGAAGGGATCCCCGAGGCCGAGCTCCTCGACGCGCGGCTGGCCCCCGACATGGTGAGCCTGGCCGGGCAGGTGCAGCGGGCGAGCGACACCGCGAAGTTCGCGGCGGTGCGGATCGGCGGGGTGGCGAACGAGCGCTTCGCCGACGACGAGGCGAGCTTCGCCGACCTGCAGGCGCGGATCGCGCGGACCCGGGCCTTCCTCGAGTCGGTGCCGCGCGCAGCGATCGACGGCAAAGAGGACGCGACGATCTCGGTCAACATCGGGCGGACGCCGGTGACCATCGCGACGCAGGACTATGCGCTGAGTTTCGCGCTGCCGAACTTCTTCTTCCACGTCACCACCGCCTACGACCTGCTCAGGTCGCGCGGCGTGCCGCTCGGCAAGATGGACTACATCGGCGCGCTCGTCGACGCGCCTGCCTAGCGCGGCGCGAGTTGGCGCCGCGCGAGGAGGTCGTGCTGGGCCCTTTCCGCAAAATGTTGCCGGGCCTTGCTCGGCTTCAGAGGCCGTCGAAGATGTCTCGACTGTCGATCGCAAATCCTGGCGGATCGAGCGTCAGGGTCCCATCGTGGAGGACGTCGACCTCGATCCGGCCCTCATCTTCGCGGCGGTGATGGATGACGACCCGCTTGTCGGTGTCGATGATCAGGTAATGCCGCACGCTCGGCAGCGAGAAATAGCTCGCGAGCTTGACCCCCCGGTCTACTCCCCGGCTCGACGGAGAGACGACCTCGACCACGATGATCGGGTCCACGACCTCGATTGCGTCGCCCGGCAGGGGCAGTCCACACCGGACCAGAGCGTCGGGCTCGTAGACGGTCCGGTCGTCGATCCTGACCGCCATGCCATCGGTCATCACCCTGCACGGGAGGCCTCGCGCGCCGATGGCAGCGCGAAGGGCGACCGCCGCGTTGAGCTTGGCCTGGTTGTGGCTCGCGCGCTCGGGGGCCATCGCAACGACCGTGCCGTTGCTGAGTTCGAACCGGCCCGTCGGTTGCTCCAGGGCCCAGGCGATGAACTCGTCGGCAGTGAACGCAGGTAGTTTCGGCTGCTCCATCGCTCGCCCACGGTCCTGTCGATTGCGCATCCTACCACCGTCATTCGTTCCGTGCGACATCTCGCCGACCGCGGCCGCCAGCTCATCCGAGAGCTGGTCGCGGAACTCGAGATCAGGGGCGGGTCCTGATCGACTCGCCACCGAAGCATTCCCCCGGCCGCAATGGGTCGCGGGGCGAATTGACTTTGCCGATGCGTCTCCCTAAAGACAGGGCTTCGATTTTCGGGGCGAATCCGCGGCGCAGGGGCGCACGCACGCCTCGGCCGGGCGGCGGTCCGGTCGCGACCAGGAGACGAGAGATGAAACGGACCTTCCAGCCCAGCAACCTCGTGCGCAAGCGGCGCCACGGCTTCCGTGCCCGCATGGCGACGAAGGCCGGCCGGCTGATCCTCAACCGGCGCCGGGCGCTCGGCCGCAAGCGCCTGTCGGCCTGATCAGGCCGGCGATGGCCGCGAGCGGGCCGCAGGCGACGCCGGCGCCCGGGTCGCCGCCGCTGACCACGCTCGCCCGCCGTGCCGATTTCCTTGCCGCCGCGCGCGCCCGCCGGCAGGCGCGGCCGGGCTTCATGCTGCAGGCCCGCCGCCGCGATCCGGGCGAGGCCGCGGCGGGGATCCGGGTCGGCTACACCTGCTCGAGGAAGGTCGGCAACGCGGTCGCGCGCAACCGCGCCAAGCGCCGGCTGCGCGCCGCGGCGCGCGCGGTGATCCCCGCCGCCGGCCGCGAGGGCTGGGACTACGTGCTGGTCGGCCGGCCGGTCGAGACCGCGGCCCGGCCGTTTCTCCTCCTGTGCGACGACCTCGCATCGGCTCTCGCTGCCGTGCACGCCAAGGCCGCGCCGTGACCGCGCTGCGGCTCGTGGTCTTCGACGTCGACGGCACGCTGATCGACAGCCAGCACCTGATCCTCGAGGCGATGGCCTACGCCTTCGCCGAGGCCGGGCATCCGCTGCCGCCGCGCGAGGCGGTGCTCGGCGTGGTCGGGCTGTCGCTGCCGGTGGCGATGGCGGCGCTGGCGGCGGACCTGCCCGAGGCGGAAACGCTGCGGCTGGCCGAGCACTATCGCGACGCGGGTGATCGCGGGCCGGCAGGCCGGCGACGACGCGGCGCCGCTCTATCCCGGGGCGCTGGCGGCGCTCGAGCGGCTGGCGGCGCAGCCCGCGACGCTGCTCGGGGTGGCGACCGGCAAGGCGCGGCGCGGGCTCGACCATTTCTTCGAGATGCACGGGCTCGCGCGGTTCTTCACCACCCTGCAGACCGCGGACCTCCACCCGTCGAAGCCGCATCCCTCGATGCTGATGGCGGCGCTCGCCGAGACTGGCTGCGCGGCGGGGCAGGCGGTGATGGTCGGCGACACCGAGTTCGACGTCCTGATGGGCCGGGCGGCGGGAATGCCGACGATCGGGGTCACCTGGGGGTATCACCCGCGCGAACGACTGCGCGCCGCCGGCGCCGATCTGATCATCGACGGCTTCGACGGACTCGACGCCGCGCTGGCGCGCCTCGCGGAGCCCGCCGCGTGACCTGGGGACCGCGGCGGCGGTTCTGGACCCGGGCGACCGTCGGCCCCGAGCCGGGCGGCTTCGCGGTGGCCCTCGACGCCCGGCCGCTGACGACGCCGGCCGGGGCGCCGCTCGTCGTGCCGACCGCGGCGCTGGCGACGGCGATCGCCGCCGAGTGGGACGCCCTCGACGGCGCGGTGCGGCCGGAGCGGCTGCCGCTGACCCGCGCCGCCAATTCCGCGATCGACCGAGTCGCCCGGCGGGCGCGAGGCGGTGATCGACGCGATCGCCGCCTACGGCGCCAGCGACCTGCTCTGCTACCGTGCCCGCGAGCCCGAGGGGCTCGCGGCGCGGCAGGCGGCCGGCTGGGACCCGTGGCTGGTCTGGGTGGCGCGCCGGCTCGGCGCCCCCCTCGTCGCGGTCACCGGGGTCATGCACGAGCCGCAGCCGCCGGCGAGCCTCGCGGCGCTGCGCGCCGCCGTCGCCGGGCGCGACGCCTTCGCGCTGACCGCCCTGCACGAGCTGGTCGCGCTGTCGGGATCGCTCGTCCTCGGGCTCGCGGTCGCCGACGGCGCGCTCGACCCGGCCGAGGCCTGGGATCTCTCCCGGATCGACGAGGCCTGGCAGGCCGAGCTCTGGGGCGTCGACGCCGAGGCGGCCGCCGCCGCCGCGGCGCGCCGGGCCGACTTCCTGCAGGCGCGGGCGCTCATCGCGCTGCTCGGCGACCCCGGGCCGCCGCCACGCTGATCAAGGAACGCCCATAGACATCAAACAGGTTAGGGATCGGTTGCGGGCGCGCTTGACCTTTCCGGTGCTCCCTACAAAAGTAGTACAGGGCCGGACGTGGGACGCCCTCGGACCCAACACGGGGTGGCGACCACGCGCCCCCCGGTTCCGCTTCGACCAGGGAAGCGGCCCAACAGGAAGAGGAACAATGAAAACGACGCTCTATCTCGGAACCGCGGTGGCGCTCGCGCTCGCGGCCGGCGCCGCCTCGGCCGCCACCCTCGACGACGTGAAGGCGCGCGGCACGCTCAAGTGCGGCGTCAACACCGGCTTCCCGGGCTTCGCGTTCCCCGACGCGCAGGGCCAGTGGCAGGGCTTCGACGTCGCCGGCTGCCGCGCCGTCGCCGCGGCGGTGCTCGGCGACCCGACCAAGGTCGAGTTCGTGCCGACCACCGGCGAGACCCGCTTCACCGCGCTCACCTCGGGCGAGATCGACCTCCTGGTGCGCAACTCCACCTGGACCTTCACCCGCGACGTCGACCTCGGCTTCAGCTTCGTCGGCGTCAACTACTATGACGGCCAGGGCTTCATGGTGTCGAAGGACCTCGGCGTCACCTCGGCCACCGAGCTCGACGGCGCGACGGTCTGCGTCCAGACCGGGACGACCACCGAGCTCAACCTCGCCGACTTCTTCAACGTGAACGGCATCGCCTACCAGCCGGTGCCGGTGCAGACCCCGGCCGAGGCCGACCAGCAGTTCCTCGGCGGTGCCTGCGACGCCTACACCACCGACGCCTCGCAGCTCGCCACCCAGCGCGGGGCCTACCCGGATCCCGACAACTACGTCATCCTGCCGGAGATCATCTCCAAGGAGCCGCTCGGCCCGGTGGTGCGCCAGGGCGACGACCAGTGGGCGGACATCGTGCGCTGGACCTTCTTCGCGCTCGTCGCGGCCGAGGAGTACGGCGTGACCGCCGCCAACGCCGAGGAGATGACCACCTCGGAGAACCCCGAGATCCGGCGCCTGGTCGGCGGCGAGGGCGACCTCGGGCCGATGCTCGGCCTCGAGGCCGGCTGGGCGAAGCAGGCGATCATGGCCGGCGGCAACTACGGCGAGATCTTCGCGACCTATCTCGGCGAGGAGACCCCGAGCAACATCGCCCGCGGGCTCAACGCCCTCTGGACCGAAGGCGGCCTCCAGTACGCGCCTCCGTTCCGCTGAGAGCTCGACGCCGGATCAGGGCGCGCCCGACGGCGCGCCCTGCGTGGCTTGGGTGCGGCTGCCGCACCCGGATGTGGGGAGCCAGGCGATGACCACAGTGGAGATGCAGCAGCGGCAGTTCCGCCTCAGCATGCTGCTCTACGACACGCGATACCGATCGCTGACGATTCAGGCGATCGCGATGATCGCCTTCATGGCCGCCGCGGCCTGGCTGGTCAACAACACCGTCCAGAACCTCGCGACGCTCGGCAAGGACTTCGACTTCGGCTTTCTCGGCGCCCGGGCCGGCTACGACATCAGCCAGTCGCTGATCCCCTACACCAACGACAGCACGCACGCCCGCGCCGCGCTGGTCGGCATCGTCAACACGCTGCTCGTGGCCTTCGTCGGCTGCATCCTCGCCACGGTGATCGGCGTCCTGATGGGGGTGCTGCGGCTATCGGGCAACTGGCTGGTCGCCAAGCTCGCCGCGATCTACGTCGACGGCTTCCGCAACATTCCGGTGCTCTTGTGGATCCTCGCCACGATGGCGATCATCACCGACCTCGCGCCGGCCCCGGCGGCGTTCCGCGGCGAGAACGCCACCGCCTCGATGCTCTTCGGGTCGATCGCGGTCACCAACCGCGGCCTCTACATCCCCTGGCCGGTGTTCGGTCCCGGCTGGCAGGTGGTGGTCGGCGCCTTCCTGGCGGCGATCGCGGCCATCGTGGCCTTCGGCCGCTACGCCACTCGCCGGCAGGAGGCGACCGGCGAGACGATGCCGACCTTCTGGATCAAGCTCGGCATCCTCGTCCTGCCGGTGCTGCTCGCGAACCTGGTGATGGGCGGTCCGATCACGCTCGACTACCCGGAGCTCCAGCGCTTCAACTTCGAGGGCGGCGGCTTCCTCGACAAGTCCTTCATCGCGCTGACGCTCGCCCTGGCGCTCTACACCGGCGCCTTCATCGCCGAGAGTGTCCGCGCCGGAATCCAGGCGGTGTCGCGCGGCCAGAGCGAGGCGGCCGGCGCGCTCGGGCTGCGGCCGCGCCGGGTGATGAGCCTCGTGGTGCTGCCGCAGGCGCTCAGGGTGATCATCCCGCCGCTGATCTCGCAGTACCTGAACCTGACCAAGAACTCCTCGCTGGCGATCGCCGTCGGCTACGCCGATGTCCGCGCCACGCTCGGCGGCATCACGATGAACCAGACCGGGCGCGAGCTCGAGTGCATGCTGCTGCTGATGGGCTTCTACCTCGTCCTCAGCCTGCTGATCTCTTCGGTGATGAACTGGTACAACGCCTCCGTGGCGCTGAAGGAGCGGTGAGATGGTCGACATCGCCTTCGTCCGCAACGAGATCATCCCGGCGCAGGAGCCGCCGGGATCGCAAGTCGGTCCGGTCCGCTGGGCGCGCGAGAAGCTGTTCTCGAGCTGGCTCAACACCATCCTGACTCTGATCGCGCTCTATGCGGTCTTTTCCGCCGTCACCAGCATCTGGCCCTGGTTCGCGCATTCGGTCTGGAACGCGGGCTCGCTGACCGAGTGCCGGCAGATCATCGCCGAGACCTGGGGCGAGGGCGCCAGCGGCGCCTGCCTCGCGGTGATCCGCGAGCGCTGGAAGCAGTTCCTCTTCGGCTTCTATCCGGTTCACCTCTACTGGCGGCCGACCCTCGCCTTCGTGCTGATGCTCGTCGCGCTCGCGCCGGTGCTGTTCCCCGGGGTACCGCGCAAGCTACTCTGGTTCTCGGCCGCCTTCCCCGGCGTCGCCTACTGGCTGCTCTGGGGCGGCTCGATCCTGCTGCCGATCGCGATCTATGCCGGCTTCGCGGTCGGCATCCTCGCCCACCGCCTCGTCGCCCCGCGCTTCGGCAGCCTCCTGGCGCTGATCGCCAGCGTGCTCGCGACGCTGATCTGGTGGTTCTACCTTGCGGGCCCGGTTTCGGGCGCGCTCGGCGCGGCACTGCCCTTCCTGTCGCTCGAGCCGGTGGCGTCGAAGCAGTTCGGCGGCTTCATGCTGTCGATCGTGATCGGCATGACCGGAATCGCCTTCTCGCTGCCGCTCGGCATCCTGCTGGCGCTCGGGCGGCGCTCGGACATGCTCCTCGTCAAGACGATCTGCGTCGGCTTCATCGAGTTCATCCGCGGCGTGCCGCTGATCACCCTGCTCCTCGTCGCCTCGTTCCTGCTCAACATCTTCCTGCCGCCCGGCACCAACTTCGACATCATCCTGCGGGTCATCATCATGGTGACGCTGTTCTCGGCCGCCTACATGGCCGAGACGATCCGCGGCGGCCTCGCGGCGTTGCCGCGCGGCCAGTACGAGGCGGCGGACGCGCTCGGGCTCGACTACTGGAAATCGATGCGGCTGATCATCATGCCGCAGGCGCTGAAGATCTCGATCCCGAACATCGTCAACAACTTCATCTCGCTGTTCAAGGACACGACGCTGGTCGCCATCATCGCGCTGCTCGATCCGATCGGTCTCGTCACCGCGATCCGCGCCGACTCGAACTGGAACGGCATCGTCTGGGAGCTCTACGGCTTCGTGGCGCTGATCTTCTTCCTCCTCTGCTACGGCATGGGGACCTACTCGAAGTATCTCGAGCACAAGCTGCGCACCGACAACCGCTGAGGAGGCATCCATGGCCGAGCCGCATCCCGTCGACGCATCCGAGCTGGCACCGGTCCACGTCGAGAAGCTGAAAGTATCCGACGAGCCCGCGATCGAGATCGTCGGCATGGACAAGTGGTACGGTCAGTTCCACGTTCTGCGCGACATCAACCTGACGGTCTACAAGGGCGAGCGGATCGTGGTCTGCGGCCCGTCGGGCTCGGGCAAGTCCACACTGATCCGCTGCATCAACCGGCTCGAGGAACACCAGAAGGGCAAGATCGTTGTCGACGGCGTCGAGCTGACCTCGGACCTGAAGAACATCGACAGGGTGCGCTCCGAGGTCGGCATGGTGTTCCAGCACTTCAACCTCTTCCCGCACCTGACCATCCTCGAGAACTGCACGCTGGCGCCGATCTGGGTGCGCAAGACCTCGAAGAAGGAGGCCGAGGAGGTGGCGATGCACTTCCTCAGGAAGGTCAAGATCCCCGAGCAGGCTGCGAAATATCCCGGCCAGCTCTCCGGCGGCCAGCAGCAGCGCGTGGCGATCGCCCGCTCGCTCTGCATGAAGCCGAAGATCATGCTCTTCGACGAGCCGACGAGCGCGCTCGACCCGGAGATGATCAAGGAGGTGCTCGACACCATGATCGCCCTCGCCGAGGAAGGCATGACGATGATCTGCGTCACCCACGAGATGGGTTTCGCCCAGGCGGTGGCGAACCGGGTGATCTTCATGGACCAGGGCCAGATCGTCGAGCAGAACGAGCCGAAGGAGTTCTTCAACAACCCGCGCTCGGAGCGCACCAAGCTGTTCCTGAGCCAGATCCTCGGCCACTGAGCGAACACGTCCGGCACGTTAACAGTTCAATCCTGACTGTTTTACCGGCCATATGGATTCCATACGGCTTCCATACGCGTTCCATATCCAACGAATTCACGTAAACCGGCGGCCTCGAGCACCTCGATCCGCTCGCAGGCCACAACATAGCCGTAGCGGGTCACGACGACGCCGCTCAGCGGGCCATCCCAGGCCGCCTCGAGCGCCCGGGCGAGCTGGGCGGCGCCCTTGCCGGCGCCGACGACGACGGTCCGCCCCTTCGGCCTAGCCGGCAGGTGGGCGCGGATGCGGGCGTCGGGCATCGCCGCGGCGACCGCGGCGTCGAAGAGGCGGCGCAGCAATGCGCGGGGGTCGGTCATGCCTCGAACTCGGCGAAGACCGGGACATGGTCGCTCGGGCTTTCCCAGCCGCGGACGTGGCGGGCGATGCGGCTGCCGCCGGAGCGCTCGGCGAGGTCGGGGGTCGCCCAGACGTGGTCGAGCCGGCGGCCCTTATCGGCGGCCTGCCAGTCGGGCGCGCGGTAGGACCACCACGAGTAGAGCCGGCCCTGCGGGTGGTGGGCGCGGGTGACGTCGACCCAGCCGCCGGCGCCCTGGGCAGCGGCGAAGGCCTCGACCTCGATCGGGGTGTGCGAGACGACCCGGAGCAGCTGCCTATGGCTCCAGACGTCGTCTTCGCGCGGGGCGACGTTGAGGTCGCCGACGAGGATGGCGCCCTGCGGCGTCTCCTCGGCGAACCAGCCGCGCAGCTCGGCGAGGAAGTCGAGCTTGTGGGCGAACTTCGGGTTCAGCGCGGGGTCGGGCAGGTCGCCGCCGGCCGGGATGTAGAGGTTGTGGACGACGGCCCCGGACGGCAGCCGGGCGGCGACATGGCGGGCGTCGCCGCGGGTGCAGAAGTCGCGGTGGCCGACTTCCTC
Source organism: uncultured Alphaproteobacteria bacterium (assembly GCA_963763295.1). Classification (GTDB taxonomy): domain Bacteria; phylum Pseudomonadota; class Alphaproteobacteria; order Rhodobacterales; family Rhodobacteraceae; genus Amaricoccus. Next base: position 393,599 of record CAVXOH010000005.1, on the reverse strand, counting down.
GACCGGGATCCGGGAGAGGATCATCACGCCGTTGTAGCCCTTCTGGCCGCGCGCCACGACGTGCTGGTAGCCGAGCGCCCGGAAGCCGTCGAGCGGCAGCTTCTCGATCGGCGACTTGGTCTCCTGGAGGCAGACCACGTCGGGCGCCTCCTCGCGGAGGAGCCGCAGCACCGCCGCCTCGCGCAGGCGGACAGAGTTGATGTTCCAGGTGCAGATCCTGACAGTCACGCGAGGCTCCGGCGGGTTCGGCCGGAGTCTTAGGCGGCGGTGGCCGCGATCACAAGGCCGGGGCTCAGGGGTAGGCGAGCTTCGGGTACCAGTCGCTGCCGCGGCCGCCGGGCGTGGTGTCGAGCAGGAGCCAGAGCGGATCCATCTCGGGCGAGCCGCGCGGGTCCTGGCCGGGGTCGGCCATGTCACCGCCGATCTCGCCGCTCCAGAAGTGGCGGATGGTGCCGTCGCGGCGGGTGAACACGGTGTAGCCCGGGATGTCGGCGTCCTCGGCGCTGACGTAATCGCGGGTGAAATCGCCGTCGAGGTCGGAATAGACCTTGAGCTGCGTCCAGCCGCGCTCGCGCTTGGCGTCGACCAGCCGGTCGATCGGCGATCGGGCGACCATGGCGAGCGCGACGCGCTGTTCGATATCGGGGACCTTGCCCTCGAAGGAGGCCATCAGGGACGTGCACATCGGGCAGGGCTTCGCGCGCTGCGGGCCGAACATGTAGCTGTAGATGCACAGGGTGTCCTTGTCGCGGAACATCCCGGCGAGGGTGACCGGGCCAAGCTCGCCAACGAGCCGGTACTCCTTCGTCACTTCGCCGCCAGGCGGCAGGGTGCGGCGCAGCTCGGCTACGCGCTCCGCATGCCGGCGCAGCTCGATCTCCTCGGCGAGGAGCGCGTTGCGCGCCGCGCGGTATTCGGCGCTTTCGTTGGGGAAGCTGGCGGGGTTCTTCGCCGACAGAGCTGCCGCCGGGACGAGCCTCTCCTGCGTCGTCATGCCGGTTCCTCCTTGCGATGTCTGCGATCTTGCGAGTTACGTTGGTATCAACATAATGGCGGCATGTCAAAGCCGGCCGGCCCTTCCTACGACACGACGCGCGAGGTGCGGGATCGCTGCCTGTGCCTGCATGCGCAGCGCGCGGCGCGGGCGCTGGCGCGCCGCTTCGACGCGGCGTTCCGGCCGCTGGGGCTGACCAGCGGGCAGTTCTCGCTCCTGATGTCGCTGAACCGGGCCGAGCCGGCGGGGCTGGGGGCGGTGGCCGCGCTGCTCGCGATGAACCGCACGACCCTGACCGCGGGGCTGAAGCCGCTCGAGCGGCGCGGCCTCGTCGCGATCGCCGCCGACGCGCGCGACCGGCGCAACCGGCGGCTGACGCTGACGCCGGACGGCCGGGCGCTGCTCGCGCGGGCGCTGCCGCTCTGGCGGCGGACCCAGGCCGAGGTCGACGTGGCGCTTGGCGCTGGCGACCCCGACGCCCTGCGCCGCGACCTGCGCGCGTTGTCCGGCGTGCCTCAGGGGACCAACCGGTAGCCCCCGGGCTCGGTCACGAGGATCTTCGCGTTCGCCGGATCGGGCTCGATCTTCTGGCGGAGGCGATAGATGTGGGTCTCGAGGGTGTGGGTGGTGACGCCGGCGTTGTAGCCCCAGACCTCGTGCAGCAGGACGTCGCGCGGGACGACCGCGCTGCCGGCGCGGTAGAGATACTTGAGGATGTTGGTCTCCTTCTCGGTCAGCCGGATCTTCTTGTCGGCCTCGTCGAGCAGGAGTTTCGCCGCCGGGCGGAAGCTGTAGGGGCCGACGCCGAAAACCGCGTCCTCCGACTGTTCGTGCTGGCGGAGCTGGGCGCGGATGCGGGCGAGCAGGACCGGCAGCTTGAAGGGCTTGGCGATGTAGTCGTTGGCGCCGGCGTCGAGGCCCTGGATCTGGTCGCTGTCGGTGACATGGCCGGTCAGGACGATGATCGGGCACTTGACGCCCTGCTTGCGCATCAGCCGGCAGAGCTCGCGGCCGTCCATGTCGGGCAGGCCGACGTCGAGGATGACGAGGTCGTAGAGCTGCTCGCCCGCGCGGGCGAGGCCCTCGGCGCCGTCGCCGGCCTCGAAGACGTCGAACTCCTCGGTCAGCACAAGCTGGTCGGCGAGCGCCTCGCGCAGGTCGGGGTCGTCGTCGACCATCAGGATCTTCTTCACGACACTCATTCCACGGCTCCTTCTTGCTGCGAGCTGTCGGGTTCCCAACGAAGGGCGCAAGATTTCCGGTTGGCCGATCACGGCAGTGTGTACACTGCGCGGCTTTTGTTTCAGCTTCGCCGGTGCACATGCGACCGGGCTGCGCTATCCGGTGCATCGGGAGGAATTTGCGATGGCCCTCGGCCTGACCCCGCTGGAGCTCGTGGCCCGGGCCCGCGCCGACCTGCGCATGGGGGCGCCGGTCGTGCTCCGCGACGATGGCGGCGCGGCGCTGGTGCTGGCGGCCGAGACCGCGACGCCGGAGCGGCTCGGCGACCTGCGGGCGCGCGGAGCGGTGGATCTGGCCATCACCGGATGGCGGGCCGCGACGCTGAAGGCGCGCGCCTACGACGGGGACCTGGCGCGGGTGGTGCTGCCGCTCGATGCCGACCTCGACTGGGTGCGGGCGACGGCCGATCCGTCGGCCGACCTCGCCTTCCCGATGAAAGGCCCCTACGCGACGCGGCGCGACGGGTCCGCCGCGCTGCACCGGGCGGCGATCGCGCTCTGCAAGCAGGCGCATCTGCTGCCGGCGGCGCTGGTGCTGCCCTTGCCACTTGCCGCCGCGTTCGAGGTGACGGAGGGCTCGGACCTCACGCGCGTCGACATCGGCGACGTGCCGGCCGGCGCGGTCTCGCCGGAACTGGTCGAGATCGCCGCGGGGCGGGTACCCCTCGAGGCGTCGCAGGCGGGGCGGGTGCGGGTGTTCCGCCCGCTCGACGGGGCGGAGGAGCACTATGCCGTCGAGATCGGCGCGCCGGACCGGCAAGCGCCGGTGCTCTGCCGGCTGCATTCGGCCTGCTTCACCGGCGACCTGCTCGGCAGCCTGAAGTGCGACTGCGGCCCGCAGCTGCGCGCGGCGCTCGAGCAGATCGCGGCCGAGGGGGCGGGGGTCCTGCTCTACCTGAACCAGGAGGGGCGCGGGATCGGGCTCGCCAACAAGCTGCGCGCCTACGAGTTGCAGGACCAGGGCTTCGATACCGTCGAGGCCAATCACCGGCTCGGGTTCGAGGACGACGAGCGCGACTTCCGGATCGGCGCGAAGATCCTGACGGCGCTCGGGTTCCGCCGGGTGCGGCTGATGACCAACAACCCGAAGAAGGTCGCGATGATGGCGGGCTGCGGCCTCGAGGTGGTCGAGCGGGTGCCGCTGAAGGTCGGGCGTACCCGGTTCAACGCGGGCTACCTCGACACCAAGGCGGCGAAGAGCGGCCACCTCTTGTGAGCCACCTCGTGTCAGGCGTGACGCGGAAGCCGGGGTTCGCTTGCGCCGCAAGGGTTAACGACGATTTCTTAAATGCACACATCATGCACAATTCATGCACAACGCATACACGTGCGGCGTGCGCGCGGCCGGAAGGTTAATGAAACGCGAGGTCGCGTCGGCGGGAGGGCCGCACCGTTTACCCGGAAGGCATATCAGCCGGAATAGGGCTCGTGGCGGCCGCTGCGCCACATGGCGATGATCTCGGGGTAGCCCTCGGCCTCGACGGTGCCGATGACCTCGAAGCCGTGGCGGGCGTAGAGCGCCGCGTTGCGCCGGTTCGTTGCCTCGACATAGGCGGGCATGCCTTCCGCGTCCGCGCGGGCGAAGCCGCGGCGCAGCAGCCTCGCCCCGAGGCCCAGGCCCTGGGCCTCGGGGCGGACGCCGATCCAGGGCAGGTACCAGTGCGGCGCAAGCGGGTGGAGCCCGGCCTGGAGCTCGAAGCCCGCGGCGAGCGGCGCCAGCCGCTCGGAGGGGATTGTCGCCTCGAGGAAGGCCTCGAACGCCTCGCCGCCGGGCTCGACGCCGGGCGGGATCCAGAGCGCGGCGCCGCGGTCGTTCGGGTCGCGGTCCACGATGCCGGCGTCGAAGGCGCGGCCGCCGAGGGCGTCGACGAAGCCGGGAAAGTGCCGGGCGTAGTCGGCGTCGGCCGGGTAGAAGGTGCGCGCGGCCGCGTCGCCCTCGAAGGCGGCGACGAGCGTCGCGGTCGCGGCGGCGCGCGTGTCGCGCGGCTCGGGCTCGAACGAGGCGAAGGCGTTCATCGGGGTCTCCGGCAAGGGAAGCCGGATCGATGCGAGGCGGGTGTTTCAGTCCGATGCCAGGCAGGTTTCAAGGGTCGGCGGCCTGGGCGCGGCGCGGCTCAGGCGTGGCGCATCACCGTCTCGTCGGGGCCGAAGACGTGGAACTTGCCGCCCTCGAAGGCGAGCTCCATCGCCTCGCCGGGCTTGACACTGGCCTGGCCCTTGATCTCGACGGTGGCGCTCTGGCCGCCGGGGAGCGTGACGTAGACGTAGGTCTCGCCGCCGAGCTGCTCGGCGATCTGCACCTCGCCCTTGAGCACGCCCTCGCCGGGGCCGACGGGCACGAGGTGCTCGGGGCGGACGCCGACGGTGATCGTCGAGCCGGGCTTGGGCGGGGCCGGGAAGTCGGTGGCCAGCGTCTGGCCGTGGTCGAGGTCGATCGTGGCCTGGTGGCCGTCGACCGGGCCGATCCGGCCCGGCATCAGGTTCATCCGCGGGCTGCCGATGAAGCCGGCGACGAAGATGTTGGCGGGCTTGTTGTAGAGCTCGAGCGGGGTGCCGACCTGCTCGATCACCCCCTTGCGCAGCACGACGATCCGGTCGGCGAGCGTCATCGCCTCGACCTGGTCGTGGGTGACGAAAATCATCGTCGCGCCAAGGCGGCGGTGCAGCTTGTTGATCTCGACCCGCATCTGGGTGCGCAGCTCGGCGTCGAGATTGGAGAGCGGCTCGTCGAAGAGGAAGATGCGCGGTTCGCGCACGATGGCACGGCCGATCGCGACGCGCTGGCGCTGGCCGCCCGAGAGCTGGCCGGGCTTGCGGTCCAGGAGCTCGTTGATCTGCAGGATGTCGGCGGCGTCGCGGATCTTGCGCTCGATCTCGGGGCGCTTGACGCCCATGGTCTCGAGGCCGAACGAGAGGTTCTTCCTCACGCTCATGTGCGGGTAGAGCGCGTAGGACTGGAAGACCATGGCGAGCTCGCGCCTCGCGGCGGGCACCTCGTTCATGGTCTCGCCGTCGATCAGCACCTCGCCATCGGAGATCGCCTCGAGGCCGGCGATCATCCGCAGGAGCGTCGACTTGCCGCAGCCCGAGGGACCGACGAAGACGACGAACTCGCCGTCGCGGATGGCGAGGTCGACGCCGTGGATCACCTCGGCGACACCGAAGCGCTTGACGACCCGGCGGAGTTCGAGTTCAGCCAACGGCCGCCTCCCGTTTCATGGTTTCAAGCCAGCCGCCGTAGAATGGATGGTGCGGCGGGATCGGCAGGGGAACCGCCTCGCCGGTCAGGGCGGAGGAGTAGGCGGCGGTCAGGAGCTCGATCGAGCGGCGGGCATCGGTCAGGGTAACGGGCAGCGCGCCGCCGCCGGTGAGGGCGGTGTGGAGGCGGTGGAACTGACCGACGAAGCGCTCGGGAAGCGGATCGAAGTCCTCGAGCGCCGCGGCGATGCGGCGGACGGCGTCCGGGTCGTCGTTCGGGAAGATCCAGGGCTCGTGGCCGGGGTTGTAGGCGGAGATGCCGCTCTCGGCGACGAGCTCGTCGAAGCAGAAGCGCAGCCGCGACGTTTCCTGGCGCGAGCCGAGGGTGACCGAGGAGGTGGCGAAGGCGCCGTTCTCGAAGGCGAGCGAGAGGACCGCCATGTCCTCGGTCTGGTTGCGGTTCAGCCGGTTCGAGGTGCGGGCGTGCACCGAGGCGATCGGGCCGAGGACCTCGCAGAGAATGTCGTGGATGTGGATGGCGTGGGTGGTCAGGCAGCCGCCCAGCTCGCCGTCGAAGGTGCCGCGCCAGCTGGCGGCGGCGTAGTAGACGGCGCCGCGGAACCAGTGGGTCTCGGCGGTGGCGACCGACGGGCGGCCGGCAACGCCCTTGGCGATCAGGTGATGCAGCTTCTGGACGCCGTGGCCGAAGCGGTACTGGAAGATCGGGCAGACGCGGCGGCCGGAGGCCGCCTCGGCGGCGGCGATCGCGTCGGCCTCGGCGAGGCTGCGGGCGACCGGCTTCTCGACGACGACGTGGAAGCCCGCCTCGAGCGCGGCGATCGCCTGGGTCTGGTGCAGCCCGGAAGGCGTGCAGATGTCGACGATGTCGAGGTCGAGCTCGAGCACCCGCTCGAGCCGGTCGGATGTGGCGGGGATGGCGAACCGCCGCGCGACCGCGGCGCAGCGCACGGCGTCGATGTCGCAGAGCGTCGCGACCTCGTACATGTCGGGGAGCGCCTGGTACGCCTCGATGTGCGAGGCGCCGATCCCGGCTCCGACGACGCCGACCCGGAGCCGGCTCACCGCTTCAAGGCCCCGAGCGCGACGCCGCGGATAATCAGCCGCTGGAAGGCGAGGAAGACGACGAACACCGGCACCAGCGACAGGGCCGACATGGCAAAGAGCTCGCCGTAGAGGGACTCGCCGCCGGAGGAGTCGACGAAGGCGCGCAGGGCAAGGGGCACGGTATAGGTCCGCATGTCGTTGAGGTAGATGAGGGGGCCGAGGAAGTCGTCGTAGGTCCAGATGAAGGAGAAGATCGCGGCGGTCGCGAGCACGGGCGTCGACAGCGGCAGCATGATCTTCCAGTAGATCCGCCACGGGCCGCAGCCGTCCATGATCGCCGCCTCGTCGATCTCGCGCGGGATGCCGCGGAAGAACTGCACCATCAGGAAGATGAAGAAGGCGTCGACCGCGAGGAACTTCGGCACGATCAGCGGCAGGAACGAGTTCACCCAGCCGAACTGCAGGAACATCACGTACTGCGGCACCAGCGTGACGTGGTAGGGCAGCATCAGCGTGCCGAGCATCATCGCGAACCAGAACCGCTTGAAGCGGAAGTCGAGGCGGGCGAAGGCGAAGGCGGTGAGCGAGCAGGCGGCGAGGTTGCCGACGACCGCGAGCGCCGAGATCAGGAAGCTGTTCCAGTAGAAGGTGGTGAAGGAGACCCTGAGCGCGGTCCAGCCCTCGACGTAGTTCGAGAAGTCGAGTGCGGCGGGCAGCGCGGTCGGGTTCGAGAAGATCAGCTCGTCGGGCTTGAACGACGAGGCGACCATCCAGAGCAGCGGGTAGAGCATCACCACCGACGCGGCGATGAGGAGCGCGTGGCGGAAGATCTCCTGGCCGAGGGTGGGCTTGCGGTTCACCGGCTCTCGTCCTCGTAGTAGACCCAGTATTTCGACGTGCCGAAGGCGATCGCCGTGAAGATCGCGATGATGACGAGGAGGAGCCAGGCGAGCGCCGAGGCGTAGCCCATGCGGAAGTTGGCGAACGCCTCCTCGTAGAGGTAGAGCGAGTAGAACAGCGTCGAGTCGATCGGGCCGCCGGTGCCGCCCGAGACGATGAAGGCCTGGGTGAACGCCTTGAAGCCCTCGATCGTCTGCAACACGAGGTTGAAGAAGATGACCGGCGCGAGCAGCGGCAGGGTGATCTTCCAGAACTGCCGCCAAGCGGAGGCGCCGTCCATCGAAGCGGCCTCGTAGAGGTCCTGAGGGATCTGCCGCAGGCCGGCGAGGAAGATGATCATCGGCGAGCCGAACTGCCAGATCGCGAGCACGATCAGGGTCGAGAGCGCGTAGTCGGGGTGCGAGACCCAGGCCGGCCCCTGGATGCCGACGAGCGCGAGCAGCTGGTTGAACAGGCCCTCGCCGCCGAAGATCTGGCGCCAGAGCACCGCGATCGCGACCGAGGCGCCGAGCAGCGACGGCAGGTAGAAGGTGGCCCGGTAGATGCCGACGCCGCGGACGCTGCGGTCGAGCAGCATGGCGAGGCCGAGCGCGGCCGCGAGCTTCAGCGGCACCGACCAGAGCACGTAGGCGAAGGTGACGCCGAGCGCGTTGCGCAGCCGCTCGTCGTTGAAGAACGCGTAGGCGTAGTTGCCGAGGCCGGTCCAGCGCGGCGGGGTCAGCAGGTCGTAGTCGGTGAAGGAGAGATAGAGCGAGGCGAGCGTCGGCCCGAGCGTCAGGCCGAGGAAGCCGATCAGCCAGGGCAGCAGGAACAGGTAGCCGGCGGCGTTCCGGCGCAGGCCGCGCCGGAGACGCTCGCCGAGCGCGGGCGACGCGCGCCGCCCGCTGCCGGTTTCAGCGGCGACCGCCATCGGCGATCAGGCGCGCGCCAGGATCGCGACGGCGTCGTCGTAGTACTTCTGCGCGCCCTCCTCGACGGTGACCTGCTCGAAGGCGATCGCGTCCCAGGCCGGGCGCAGCGCCCGGTCGAGCTCGCCGGCGTTCTTCGGCGGCGGCGGCGGCAGCGGCCCGACAGAGGTCGCGACGACGTCGAGGTAGTCGATGATCTTCTTCTCGGTGTCGCTGAGGCCGCCGATCAGGCCCTCGCGGATCGAGGCGTCGCCGGAGACGCCGCGCTCGATCTGCAGGATCGCGTTGGCCTCGGGGTCGGTGATGAGGAAGTTGATCAGCTCGGCCGCGGCTTCCTTGTCCGGCGCGGTCTCGGCCATCGAGATCAGCATCGAGGGCTTCAGGTACTGCCCCGGCTGGCCGCCGGACTGGTTCGGGATCATGGTGATGTTGATCTCGTCGGGCACCAGCTCCTGGTTGGCGACGAGCTGGTTCGAGTGGATGAAGCCGAACAGCGCCTTGCCGGTCACGAACATCGACTCTTCCATCTTGCCGCTGGCGTCCTGGCTCTGGATGTCGGCGGGCGGGGTCAGGCCCGCGTCCTGCAGGTCGCTTCCAGTAGGCGAAGAAGTCGGTCAGGTCGGCGAGCTCGTAGCCGAGCGTGCCGTCCTCGGTGTAGAGCGCCTTGCCGCGCTGGCGCACCCAGGTCTCGAGCCGCGGCTCGACCGAGCCCATGTTCTGCACGAAGTACATGCCCTCGGGCAGCTGGTCCTTGACCTGCATGCCGATGGCCTCGAACTCCTCGTTGGTCCAGGTCGTCGGGTCGGGGAGCTCGATGCCGAGCTTGTCGAGCAGCACCTTGTTGTAGACGTGCGTCATCGAGTTGGCGCCCATCGAGATGCCGTAGAGCTTGCCGTCGACCTTGCCGGAGGCGAGCTGGTTCGGGTCGAAGTCGTCGAGGACGATCTGCTGGCCGATGAAGTTGTCGAGGGCGGCGAGCTGCTGGCGGCGCGCGTACTCGAAGATGAAGCGGTAGTCCATCTGGATGACGTCGGGCAGGTTGCGCCCGGCCGCCTGGGTCGCGAGCTTCTGCCAGTAGTCGTTCCAGGCGTAGGTCTCCGGCACCACCTCGGTCCCGGTCTCGGTGCTGTAGAGGTCGATCACCTCGTTGGTGCGCCGGTCGCGGTCGGGGTTGCCCCACCAGATCAGCCGGACCGAGCCGCCGTTCTGGGCGAAGGCGCCGACCGATGCAAAGGTCGAGGCGGCCGCAGCGCCCGCCATCAGTCCGCCGAAGCTGCGCCGGGTCAGTCTCATCGTCATCGTTGTCCTCCCGATAGTTCGGGGCGCGGATGTCCGGCCCCGAGGGTGTTGGATCGCGGGCGCCTTTGCGGCGCTCTGGCTTGAAAGTAACTCCTTGGTTATTTCATCGCAAGCGGATTCGCCGGCCGCAGGTATCCGAGCACGACGTCGATCGCGTGCTGCCGCCGGGCGGCCATGTTTGCTTCCGCCGCCAGCGGGGCGTTGAAGATGACCGACAGGGTGTGGATGTTCGACATGTAGAAATAGCTGATGCCGGCGATGGTGATGTAAAGCTGGACCGGATCGACGCCGGGACGGAACACCCCGCCGGCCTCGCCGGCGGCGAGCACGTCGCTGATCTGGGCGACGAGCGGCGAGTGCATCCGGGCGATGTCCGGCAACGCGCGAACGAAGCTGCCGCGCTGGATGTTCTCGGTGGCGAGCAGCCGGATGAACCAGGGGTTCTGCCGGAAGTGGTCGAAGGTGAAGCCGACGAGGCGGGCCATCGCGTCGGCCGGGGCGAGCGTGCCGAGGTGGAGTTCGGCCTCGCCGGCGCGGATGTCGGCGTAGGCGTCGAGCAGGACGCGGGCGTAGAGCGCCTCCTTGTTGCCGACGTAGTGGTAGAGCATCCGCTTGTTGATGCCGGCCCGCTCGGCGATGCGGTCGACGCGCGCGCCGTCGAGCCCGTGCTCGACGAATTCCTCGCGGGCGGCGATCAGGATGTCGCGCTTCGTCCGCCCGGGGTCGCGCGGACGTCGCGCCGCGGGGAGCTCGGTGATCGCTTCTGCGCTTGCCTTCATATCCGCCGCCTCCGGCCCGATGCCGTCGCCTTGACACCGGCGGGGCCCGGCACATAGTAACCGTGCTGTTACTTCCTTGGCAATGGGACTTCCCGTGCAGACCAACAAGAGGCGGATCGCCATCGTCGGCACCGGGCACCGCGGTGCCGGCACCTGGGGCCGGGACGTGCCGGAAGCCTGCGCCGAGCACGTGGCGCTCGTCGGCCTCAGCGACAGCAATCCGGACCGGCTGGCGGTGGTAGCGGCGACGCTCGGGACGACAGGGCCGGGGGTGACGACCGACCTCGACGCGATGCTCGGGGCGAGCCGGCCGCACACGCTCGTCGTCTGCACCCGCGACGATACCCATGCCGACATCATCGTGAAGGCGCTCGAGGCGGGGATCGACGTCGTCACCGAGAAGCCGATGGCGACGACGGCCGAGGATTGCCGGCGCATCCTCGACGCCGAGGCGCGGACCGGGCGCCGGGTCGACGTGGCGTTCAACTACCGCTTCGCGCCGACCTCGCGGAAGGTCCGCGAGCTGCTGGCCTCGGGGCGGATCGGCGAGGTCACCTCGGCCGACTTCCACTGGTACCTCGATACCGTGCACGGCGCCGACTACTTCCGTCGCTGGCACGCGTACAAGCGCTTCTCCGGCTCGCTCTTCGTCCACAAAGCGACGCATCACTTCGACCTCCTGAACTGGTGGATCGACGCCGACCCGGTGCGGGTCTTCGCGCAAGGGGCGCTGCGCAAGTATGGCGCCGCCGGGCCGTACCGCTGGACCCGCTGCAAGGGCTGCCCGCACGCGGGAGAGTGCGAGTTCTACCTCGACATCGCGAAGAGCGCCTGGCTCGAATCGCTCTACGAGGCGCCGTCGAAGGCGGATGGCTACCTGCGCGACGCCTGCGTCTATCGCGAGGACATCGACATCTACGACACCATGACCGCTGCGATTCTCTATGCCAACGGCGTGCAGGTGTCCTACTCGCTCAACGCCTATATGCCGATCGAGGGCTATCACCTGGCGTTCAACGGGACCGAGGGGCGGATCGAGGTCCGCATGTACGAGAAGCAGGCGTTCGAGGCGCCGCACGGCCGCGACGAGGTGCTGGTGCTCGGCACCGACCGCTCGGTCGAGCGGATCTGGGTCGAGCACGGGCCGGGCGGGCATTTCGGCGGCGACCCGCTGTTGCACCGGAGCCTCTTCGTGCCGGAGGCCGACGACCCGATGAACCAGCGGGCCGGCGCGCGGGCGGGGGCGCTCTCGGTGCTGACCGGGGTGGCCGCGACGACGAGCGCCGAGACCGGCCGGCCGGTCGACATCCTGCCGCTCCTCACCGGCTGAGCCTTGGGCTGGAAGACGGAGCGGCGGTCTTTCTATACCCGGGACGTGCCGGAGCCGCCCGACCCGGTGCTCGAGCGCGGCAAGGTGGCGTTCCTCGTCATCGACCTGCAGCACGCCTACCTCGACCGGCCGGACCCGGCGACGCTGAGCGACGCGGAGCTGGCGCGGTATCGGGCCTGGGCGCCGTTCCACGAGCGTGTGCGTGACGTGGTGGTGCCGAATGTCCGCCGGCTCCTCGCGCGGTTCCGGGCGGCCGATCTCGACGTCTTCTACGCGCGGGTCGCCAGCCGGCGGGCCGACGGGCGCGACCGCGCGCTGATCCACCGGCGGCCCGGATGGAACGACGTCCTGCTCGCGGACGACGACCCGGCCGCGCAGATCGTCGAGGCGCTGGCGCCGGTCACGGGCGAGATCGTGGTGACGAAGACGACCGACAGCGCGCTGACGGGCACCAATCTGCGGCTGCTCCTCGCCAATGTCGGGATCACCCACGTCGTCTGCGCCGGGGTTCTCACCGACCAGTGCGTGTCCTCGACGGTGCGCAGCCTCGTCGACGAGAGCTTCGAGGTCATCGTGCTCGACGACGCCTGCGCCGCGGGAACCGACGAGCTGCACGCCCGCGAGCTCGAGGGCCTGAACCTCGTTTACGGGCTGGTGATGACGGTGGACGAGCTGATGGAGCTTCTGCCCTCCTGAGCGCGTTGATGCGCGTCCCGGGGCTGCGGCCACGCATGTCCCCGGGGGAGATCCGTGCAATGATCGCGGGTGAATCCGCGAAGGCGAGAGGGCAATCCATGACGTCCAGCACCCGGGTCTCGGCCGGCCTGCCGTATCCGCTCGGCGCAACCTGGGACGGAGTCGGCGTGAACGTCGCGGTCTTCTCGGCCCACGCCACCAGGATCGAGCTCTGCCTCTTCGACGCCGAGGGGCGGAGGGAGACCGACCGCATCCCATTGCCGGAGTTCACCCACGAGGTCTGGCACGGCTACTTGCCCGATCTGCGGCCCGGGCAGCTCTACGGGCTCCGGGCGCACGGCCCCTACGAGCCGCAGGCGGGGCACCGGTTCAATCCGAACAAGCTCCTGCTCGACCCCTACACCCGGGCGCTCTCGGGCGAGCTGCGCTGGCACGACTCGCTCTACGGCTACCGGATCGGCAGCCGCAACGGCGACCTGTCGTTCGACCGACGCGACAGCGCGCGGGCGATGCCGAAGTGCCGGATCATCGACACCGCGCATACCTGGGGGCCGGACCGGCTCCGGCTGCGGCCCTGGGCGGAGACGGTGATCTACGAGGCGCACGTCAAGGGCATGACAAGGAGCCACCCGGAGCTGCATCCGCCGATCAGCGGCACCTTCGAGGGGCTCGGCTCGCCGCAGATGGTCGAGCACCTGGCGAGGCTCGGGGTCACCGCGGTCGAGCTGATGCCGATCCAGGCGTTCTTCGATGACCGCCACCTGGTCGAGAAGGGGCTGTCGAACTACTGGGGCTACAACACCATCGGCTTCTTCGCGCCGGCGCCGCGCTACCTGATGGCCGGGCACGACATCGCCGAGTTCAAGCACATGGTGCAGCGGCTGCACGAGGCGGACATCGAGGTGATCCTCGACGTCGTCTACAACCACACCGCCGAGGGCAACCAGCTCGGGCCGACGCTGAGCTTCCGCGGCCTCGACAACGCGAGCTACTACGTGCTCGCCGACCAGCCGCGCTACTACTTCGACACCACCGGCTGCGGCAACAACGTCAACCTCCGGCATCCGCGCGTGGTGCAGATGGTGATGGATTTGCTGCGCTACTGGGTCGAGGAATGCCACGTCGACGGCTTCCGCTTCGACCTCGCGGTGACGCTGACCCGCGACCGCGGGTCGGTCGACTTCAACAGCCCGTTCCTCGACGCGGTGACCCAGGACCCGGTGCTCGCCAAGGTGAAGATGATCTCCGAGAGCTGGGACCTCGGCGACTACGGCTACCAGGTGGGCTCGTTCCCGCCGGGCTGGGCGGAGTGGAACGGCCGGTTCCGCGACCACGTCCGCGCCTACGTCAAGGGCGACGAGAACAAGGTCGACGACTTCGCGCGCAACCTGCTCGGCTCGGGCGACATCTTCGACCGGCGCGGCCGGCGGCCCTGGGCCAGCATCAACTTCATCACCGCGCACGACGGGTTCACGCTCGCCGACCTCTATGCCTACAACGAGAAGCACAACGAGGCGAACGGCGAGGAGAACCGCGACGGCCACAACGAGAACCTGTCGTGGAACTGCGGCGTCGAGGGTCCGACCGACGATCCCGAGGTGCTCGACCTGCGCGACCGGATGCGGCGCTACGCGATGTCGGTGCTGATCCTGAGCCAGGGCGTGCCGATGATCCTGATGGGCGACGAGAACGGCCGGACGCAGGACGGCAACAACAACGCCTACTGCCAGGACCGCCAGCTCGCCTGGATGGACTGGAGCCCGGAGCCGCGCGAGGCGGCGATGCGCGACTTCGTCGCGGGCGCGCTCAGGCTGCGCCGCGAGCTGTCGCTGCTCGCGGCCGAGCACTGGGTGCGCGGCGAGCCGGTGGGCGAGGACGGGTTGCCGGGGGTGCGCTGGCTGCGGCCGGACGGCCTCGGGATGAGCGAGTCCGAATGGACGAACGGCCTGAACCGGGCGCTGATGGTGGCGCTGGCCGGGGCCGACGGCGACGCAGCGCTCATCCTGTCGAACGCGGCGGTCGAGGAGGTGTCGTTCGTGCCGCCGGAGACCGGTTCGGACGCCCTCTGGCGGCTTCGGCTCGACAGCGGCGACGGCCGGATCGACCCGAAGGTCAAGTTGCTCGCGCCCGGTGCGAAGGTGGGGGTGTCCGGGCGGAGCTTGCAGCTATATTCGCTCTGACGGCCGGGGTTCCCGGCGCAGCGGGGCGGAGCGACATGACGGCAGAACACGACCGGATTCCGGAGGCGGCGCTCGACTGGAGCCGAGGGGCCAAGGGGGCGGCGCTCGCGACGGTGGTCGAGACCTGGGGCTCGGCGCCGCGGCCGACCGGCTCGCAGCTCGCGATCAGCGGCGAGGCCGAGATCGCGGGCTCGGTCTCCGGCGGCTGCGTCGAGGGCGCGGTGGTGGCGGAGGCGCTGGAGGCGCTGGAGGACGGCCGCCCGCGGGTGCTCGAATACGGGGTGAGCGACGCCGAGGCCTTCGCGGTCGGGCTCGCCTGCGGCGGGCGGATCCGGGTGATGGTCGAGCCGGTCGGCCGTCGGCGACGGGCCGTCGCCGGACTTGCTCGCGCGGCTGGTGGCGGCGCGGGCGGCGCGCGAGCCGGTCGTCTATGCGGTGCGCCCGGAGAGCTGGGAGCGGCGGCTGGTGGCCGGCGCCGCGGATCCGCTGGCCGAGCCGGCGCGGGCGGCGCTGGTCGCCGACCGCTCGGGATTCGCCGGGGACTGGTTCCTCGGCGTGCACAACCCGCCGCTCCGGATGGCGGTGGTCGGCGCCGTTCACATCGCGCAGGCGCTGGTGCCGATGGCGCGGCTCGCCGGCTACGACGTCGCGGTCGTCGATCCGCGCGAGGCCTTCGCCAGCGCGGCGCGGTTCCCCGGCACCGAGCTGTCGCACGACTGGCCGGACGCGGCGCTCGCCGAGTTCGGGCTCGACACCCGGACGGCGGTCGTGACGCTGACCCATGACCCGAAGCTCGACGACCCGGCGATCGCGGCGGCGCTGCGGGCGCCGGTCTTCTACCTCGGCTGCCTCGGCTCGTCGCGGACCCACGCGAAGCGGGTCGAGCGGCTGAAGGCGGCGGGCTTCGGCGCGGCGGAGATCGCGCGGATCCACGCGCCGATCGGCGCCGACATCGGCGCGCAGTCGCCGGCGGAGATCGCGGTGGCGATCCTCGCCGAGGTGACCGAGCGGCTGCGCCGGCCCGAGACGCGGCGCCTCTAACGATGCGCTTCGGACCGGTGGCGCCGGCAGAGGCCGAGGGGGCGGTGCTCGCGCATTCGCTGAACGTCGGCGGGCAGCGGCTGCGAAAGGGCCGGGTGCTCTCGGCGGCCGACGTGGCGGCGCTTGCCGACGCCGGGGTGGCCGAGGTCACGGTCGCGCGGCTCGGGCCCGGGCGACGTGCCCGAGGATGCGGCCGCCGAGGCGGTGGCCGAGGCGCTGGCGCCGGAGCCGGCGGCGCTCGGGCTCGGGCGAGGTCGGCACCCTTCACCGGGCGGGTCAACCTCTTCGCCGAGGCGGCCGGGGTGCTCCGGGTCGACGCGGCCGCGGTGGCGGCGCTGAACGCGGTCGACCCGGGCGTCACGCTCGCGACGCTGCCCGACTGGGCGCGGGTGGCGCCGCGGCAGATGGTGGCGACGGTCAAGGTCATCCCCTACGGCATCGAGGCGGAGCAGGTGTCGCCGCGGCGGCCGCCGCCGGCGCAGGCGCGCTCCGGGTGCACCGCTTCCGCGCCGGCACGCGCGAGCCTGATCCTGACCCGGACGCCGGGCTTCAAGGAGAGCCTGCTCGCCAAGGGCGCCGGGGCGGTGCGCGGCTCGGGCTCGAGGCGCTCGGCTGGGCGATGGCGCCGCCGGTGACGGTCGCGCACGAGACGGCGGCGGTGGCCGCGGCGATCGGGGCGGCGGCCGGCGACATGGTGCTGATCCTCGGCGGCTCGGCGACCTCCGACGCGGCCGACGTGGCGCCCGCCGGGCTGGTGGCGGCCGGCGGGCGGCTCGTGCGCTTCGGGATGCCGGTCGATCCCGGCAACCTGCTCTTCGTCGGCGAGATCGGCGGGCGGCCGGTGGTCGGGCTGCCGGGCTGCGCCCGCTCGCCGGCGCTGAACGGGGTCGACTGGGTGCTCGAGCGGCTGGCGGCCGGCCTGCCGGTCGGCGACGCCGAGATCGCGGCGATGGGCGTCGGCGGGCTCCTCAAGGAAATCCCGGCCCGGCCGCAGCCGCGGGCACGGCGGCCTGAAGCGCCGGGCCGGCCGCGGGTCGCCGCGCTGGTGCTGGCGGCGGGCGCGGCGCGGCGGATGCGCGGGCGCGACAAGCTCCTCGAGGATGTCGGCGGGCGGCCGGTGCTGCGGGCGGTGGCGGAAGCGGCCAAGGCGAGCCGGGCCGACGAGGTCGTCGTCGTGCTGCCGCCGGGCGCCGACGGCGCGGCGGGCGGCGCTCGACGGGCTCGCCGTCGGCGTCGTCGAGGCGCCGGACTGGGCGGAGGGGATGGCGGCGTCGCTCCGGGCGGGGCTGGCCGAGGTGGCGGGGCGGGCCGACGCGGTGGTCGTGCTGCTCGCCGACATGCCGGAGACCGGGGCGCGCGAGATCGACCGGCTGATCGCCGCCTTCGATCCGGAAGAGGGGCGCGAGATCGCCCGCGCGGTCGAGCGCCGACGGCACGCCCGGCCACCCGGTGCTGTTCGGCCGGCGCTTCTTCGAGACGCTGGCCGGGCTCCGCGGCGACCGCGGGGCGCGCGAGGTGCTGAGCGAGGCGGCGGAGTTCGTCACCGAGGTGCCGACGCCGGGCCGGGCGGCGCTCGTCGACCTCGACACGCCGGAGGACTGGGCAGCCTGGCGGGCGGCGGCGGCCGAGAAGGCGCGCTAGCGTGGCACGCCCATCTGGACAGGATGGCGGCATTGTCGGTACGTGGCGGGGAAAGCGTGCCGCGGGCCTGCGATGGATTACCTTGCGACCTCGCCGATCTGGCTTGCTGGCGGCCTCCTCGTCGGGGGGATGACGCTCCTGTCGATGGCGGGGCCGTTCCTGATCCGCCGCTGGGTCCCGCTGCGCCGACTGCGCGCCAACAACGAGATCGCCGGCTTCAAGTTCGCGACCGTCGGCGTCCTCTATGCGGTGCTCCTCGCCTTCGCGGTGCTCGTCGTCTGGGAGCGCTTCAACGAGTCCGAGAGCAGCGTCGCGATGGAAGCCGGCGCGGCGGCGACGCTGTACCGGCTCGCGGACGGGCTCGGGGGCGCGGAGGGTGAGGCGTTGCATGCGGCGACCTCGGCCTATCTCGAGGCCGCCATCGGCGACGACTGGCCGGCGATGGCGGGCGGGCAGGCGAGCCCGACCGTGACCGAGGCCCTGAACGCCGTCTATGCGACGCTGCTGCGCTACGACTCAACCGATGGGCGCGGCCAGGTCGTGCTGGCGGAGGCGCTCTACCAGCTCGACCAGCTCACCCAGGCGCGGCTCGCCCGGATCGTCGCCGCCTCCGGCACCGTTCCCGACATCGTCTGGCTGGTGCTGTTCGTCGGGGCGCTGGTGACGGTCGGCTTCACCTTCTTCTTCGGGACCGAGAGCCTGGTGGCGCAGTCGCTGATGACCGGCGCGCTGTCGGTGCTGATCTTTTCCGGGCTGCTGATCGTCATTGCGATCGATCATCCGTTCGCCGGGACCGTCCGGGTCGAACCCGAGCCGCTGGCCGCGGTGCTGGCGGACTTCGGGGCGGCGCCTCAGGGGCGCGGCAATTCCAGATAGACGCTGTCGCACCACTCGTCGCCGACCCTGATCGTCCGCTCGGCGCGGCGGACCTCGCGAAAGCCGAGCCGGCCGAGCAGCCGCAGCGAGGCGGCGTTGCGCGGATCGACGTCGGCCTCGAGCCGGTCGACCGGCAGCGTGGCGAAGACGTGGGGGATGACCGCCTCGAGCGCCTCGCGGGCGAGGCCCTGGCCCCAGTGGTCGGGATGCAGGATGAAGCCGATCTCGCCGAGGCGCCAGCAGCCAGCCTTGCCGATCGCGCGGCCGTCGGGTTCGACGACGAAGTCGTCAGTCTGCGCCGGGTCGAACGCGATCATGCCCTGGAGCCAGCGCCGGGTCTCGGCGATATCGGCATGCGGCAGGCGATCCCAGTAGCGCATCGCGCGCGGGTCGGCGAAGACGCGGTGCAGGTCGCCGAGGTCTTCGCACCGGGCGCGGCGCAGCAGCAGGCGCTCGGTGACGATCACGGGGCCGGCCTCAGCGGTACTTGGTGGCGGCGAGCTCGATGTTGAAGAGGCTCGGGTTGACGCTGACGCCGGTGGTGAAGTCGGTCAGCGCGACGCGGGTGCGCTGGCCGGCCTTGGTGGTGATCTCCCACTGCCGGAGGCGGATCGGGTTGTCGGTGAAGCTCATCACCATCCGGCCCTCCTGCGGCGTGCGCGGGTCGACGACCGTGATGTCGGTGCCGTCGGCGTCGCGGGTGGCGCCGAGCACGAGGCCGGGTTCCGCAAGGCTCAGCCGGTCGCGCAACAGCAGCGACAGCGGCGTGCGGTCGAGCGGATAGCGGGTCGGGTTGCGGTTCGACTTCGGGTCGAAGACGCCGACCCAGGCGCCGTCGGCGATCACCATCGCCCCCTTCGGGCTGTCGTATTCGAAGCGGATGCGGCCGGGCTTCGACAGGAAGAAGCGGCCGGTCTGGCTCGAGCCGTTCGGGTTGGTCTGGCGGAAGCGGCCCTCGGCGCTGCGCATGCCGACGAGGTAGGCGTTGATGGCGCTGACGTTCACCGCCTGCGCGGCGGCGGGTCGGGCGGCGAAGGGCAGCGCGGCGAGCACGAGCAGAAGGGTGCGGCGGTCCATCGTCCGCATATACGGGCTCGTGCGCGCCGATGCACGCGCCCTGCGCTCACATGTGCGCCAGCGCCGCCGGGCTCGGAGCCGGGGCGCGACGGCTCGGCCGACGCGCTTCTCCGGCTGTCGCGCAGAATGCGGTTTCGGGCTGCGCGCGAGATCCCCTTTACGACGGGGGCGGTTACGGAGAATACTGCACGCCGGGGGAGACGCATCAAAGCGCGCCGGCAAGGCACGACAGGCGTCCTTCCCGCGGTTGGAAGGGAGGACAACCATGAGACGGGCTATCCCGTTCGCGGCCTGTGCCGCAGCGCTTTCGCTTGGTGCCATCGAGGCGCAGGCGCAGTCCGGCAGCGTCGAGAAGGCGGTCGGCGGCTATGGCTTCGAGGAAGCCGCCGCCGAGGCCCCCGGCACCAAGGACTTCCACTCGGCCGACGGTCACCTGACCTTCGCCATCGTCACGCATACCGCCGGCAACGGCTTCTTCGACCCGGTCTATGTCGGGGCGAAGGTGGCCGGCGACCTGATCGGCGCCAACATCCTGCTGCTCGGTTCCGAATCGCCGACCGACGACCCGGCCCGCGAGATCGAGATCCTGAACCAGATCGTCCAGGACCCGACGCTCGACGGCCTGATCATGACGACGCCGCAGGTCGGCGCCTACAACGACATCGTCAAGGCGGCCGAGGCAGCCGGCATCCCGGTCGCCACCACCAACTCGTTCGACGGCACCATCCTGAACCGCAGCGGCATCAGCCACACTGGCCAGGATGCCTCGGCCGCGGCGATCGCCGGCGAGGCGCTGGTCGCCTGCCTGGCGGAGAAGGGCATCGAATTCAGGCTCG
Source organism: uncultured Alphaproteobacteria bacterium (assembly GCA_963763295.1). Lineage (GTDB taxonomy): Bacteria > Pseudomonadota > Alphaproteobacteria > Rhodobacterales > Rhodobacteraceae > Amaricoccus. Next base: position 373,538 of record CAVXOH010000005.1, on the reverse strand, counting down.
ATCGTGCTGCCCTCCTCGACCGCGATGGGCAACATCGAGGTGAACAACCGGGTGACCGCGGCCTTCAACGCCATCGTCAAGGGGCTGAACGACGCCGGCACGCTGGCGAACTTCAAGGTCGACGCCGGGCCGGAGAACACCGGCATCGACACCAACCCGAACGACCCGGTCAACGGCATCGTGACGCTGTTCGAGTCGCGCGGCGACGTGGTCGGCGCCTTCGCCGGCAACAACGTCTTCACCCCCGCCCTCGCCAAGGCGGTGGCTCAGACCGGCAAGACCGGGCAGATCTGCGCCTACGGCTTCGACCTCGGCCCGGCGCAGCAGGACGCGCTGAAGTCGGGCGACCTGACCGGCGCGCTCGGGCAGCAGCCGTTCCTGCAGGGCTTCTGGCCGGTGATGCAGCTCTGGCTGCAGATCGATCGCGGCATCGCCGCCGCGAATCTCGACACCCGGGCCCAGCTGGTGACCGGGGAGACGGTCGAGACCGTCGGCAAGCGCTTCGAGAACTGAGCTCTCGGGACGTCTGAAACCGCTGCGGGAGGGCGCGAGCCCTCCCGCTTCGCGACGGAGAGGATCGGCCGGCAAACCCGATGGCGCTGACCACTACCCAATCGCTCGGCCGTGCGCCGTCCCAGCTTTTCGGCGGCTGGGAGGCGGGGCTGCTCGCCCTTCTCGTGCTGCTCTATCTCGGCGGGGTTTTCGTCAATCCCGCCTTCTTCGGCTCGACCGAGGCGTTCCAGGCGTTGCTGCGCGACACCTCGCGGGTCGGCATCATCGCCGTCGGAATGACCTTCGTCATCGTCAACAAGGATCTCGACCTTTCGGTCGGTTCCACCTACGGCCTGGTCGCCGTGGTCTTCGCCCGGCTGTTCGCGCCGAGCTTCCTCGATCTCGGCATCGTCCCGTCGGTGGTGCTCTGCCTGCTGCTCGGCACCCTGATCGGGCTGATCAACGGCGTGCTGGTCACTGTCCTGAAGGTCCCCGCCTTCATCGCCACCCTGACGATCCTGTTCATCGGCCGCGGCTTCGTGCTGGCGCTCACCCACGGCCAGTCGATCTACTACCCCGCCAAGGCGGTCGAGTATCCGCTGTTCTTCCACCTCGGCGAAACCAACGCCTTCGGCTTCAACAACCAGATCATGATCTTCGCCATCGTCGGCGTGATCGGCGCCTACGTGCTCGCCAAGACCCGCTGGGGCTACGAGACCTTCGCGACCGGCGGCAACGCCCAGGCCGCGACCTACGCCGGCATCCCCACGAACTGGGTGCGCATCCGGGCCTACCTCATCTCGTCGCTCTGCGCCGCCCTGGCGGGCCTGATGTCGGCCGCCCAGGACAAGGGCGTGACGCCGCTCTACGGCGTCAGCGGCGAGCTGACCGTCATTGCCGCGGTGATCATCGGCGGCGCCTCAATCCTCGGCGGCCGCGGCCGGGTGTTCGGGTCCTGCCTCGGCGCCATGCTCGTCGTTCTCCTCGACAAGGTGCTGCGCGAGGGCTGGCCGATCACCCGGATGATCAAGATCGGCGACGAGGAGATCACCGTCAACGCGGTGTTCTCGCTGCCGGTCGGGGCGGTGCCGGTTTTCCTCGGGCTGCTCCTCATCCTCGCGGTGCTGATCGAGCCCTACCTCATCCGCCGCCAGGTGGCCGGGCGCCTCTGGGCCTGGCTCCGCGGCAAGCCGCCGCCGCCGGCCTACGAGATCGGCGGCATCGCCATCGAGGGCGTGCAGACCAAGGGGGCGATGGCGACCGACATGGCGCTGTCGGCGACCGGAATGGGCAAGTTCCTCGCCCGCCGCGACGCGCTCGCCATCATCCTGGCCGTGCTGCTCTGGTTGACCGGCCTGGCCCTCCGGCCGGACTACTGGTGGAACCTGTCGAACAGCTTCGCGATCCTCTTGAACTACACCGAGCTCGCGCTAATCACCGTCGGCCTCACCTACGTCATCGCCGCCGGCGACATCGACCTCTCGGTCGGGGCGGTGCTGGCGCTCGCCGGCTCGACCGCGGCCTATTTTCTGAAGGTGCTCGGCGCCGACCCCGTCACCGCCGTGGCGATGGGCCTGCTCGCCGGCATGGCCGCCGGGATGGTCAACGCCATCGTCACCGTCGGCTTCAAGCTGCCGGCCTTCATCGCCACGCTCGGCATGTTCTACATCGCCCGCGGCCTCGCCGCCTGGTTCGTCGCGGGCCAGCAGCTGACCGGCTGGCCCGAGGGCTATAACCTGCTCGGCCGCAAGGTGAACGACATCCTCCTGCACTACCGCATCTCGCTGCCGCCCGGCCTGCTGCGCTCCGTCGCCGAGGTGGTGAGCGTGCAGACGATCTGGATGCTCGTCGTCGCGCTCGTCGCAGGCGTGGTCCTCGCCAACACGCCCTTCGGCCAGAAGGTCTACGCCACCGGCGGCAACATCCGCGCGGCCGCCTACGCCGGCATCAACACCAACCGGGTGCGTTTCCTCGCGCTCTTGCTGGCGGCGCTCTGCGCCACCATGGCCGGGATCATCAACGTCGCCTATTTCCGCAGCTTCAACCCGGTCGCCGGCCAGTTCCGCGAGCTCGACGCCATCGCCGCGGTGATCATCGGCGGCGGCTCGATCTTCGGCGGCTACGGCACCATGATCGGCGCGCTGGCCGGCGCCGCCGTGATCACCCTGGTCCGGGCGCTGCTGCAGCTCAACGTCCAGGGCTTCACCATGCCGCAGCACTGGATCAGCGTCTTCATCGGCGTCATCCTGATCGTGGCGGTCCTGATCGACATCTGGGTGCGCCAGGCGAACCTCTTCGGCCGGCTCAGGGCGCGATATGCCCGGCGGGCCGCTCCGGCGGAGACCACCCATGCGTGACGCGGCCCTCCCGACCCCGATCGTCGAGATGCGCGGCATCGACAAGGCGTTCGGCGCCGTGCGCGCCTTGAGCGGCGTCGACCTCGTGCTCTACCCAGGCGAGATCCTCGGGCTCGTCGGCGACAACTCGGCCGGCAAGTCGACGCTGATGAAGATCCTGACCGGCGCCTACCAGCGCGATGCCGGCGAGGTCCTCGTCGCCGGCGAGCCGGTGCACTTCAAGAGCCCGCACGAGAGCCGCGACGTCGGCATCGAGATGATCTACCAGGACTTCGCGCTCTGCGGGAACATGGACGTCGGCCAGAACATCTTCCTCGGCCGCTGGCCACGGCGCGGGCCCTTCGTCGACCGGCGCAAGATGTACACCGAGGCCGACACCGTGCTGAAGCGGCTCAAGGTCGACGTGAACTCGGTCTATCAAAAGGTCGAGAGCCTGTCCGGCGGCCGGCAGCAGTCGGTGGCGATCGCCCGCGCGATCTCGTTCGAGCCGCGGGTGGTGATCCTCGACGAGCCGACCGCCAACCTCTCGGTGATGGCGACCGACCGGCTGCTCGAGACGATGCTCGAGCTGAAGCGGCAGGGCGTCGCCCAGATCATCATCTCGCACCGCCTCGTCGACATCTTCGCCGTCGGCGACCGGGTGATGGTGCTCAAGCGCGGCGAGAACGTCGGCGACCGCTGGGTCCGCGCCACCGACGAGCACGAGGTCTTGGAGATCATCGTCTCCGGCACCCGCGAGGCGGCGCTGACCGCGGACCAGGCGGCCGCCGCGCCATGACGGCGGCTCCGGTCCGGGCCGCCGCCGCGGCGGAAGACTGGCGCCACATTGTCCGGCTCGAGCGGGTGCAGAAGTACTTCGGGGCCATCCAGGCCCTGCGCGACATCGACCTCGCGGTGGGCCGGAACGAGATCGTCGGGCTGATCGGCGACAACGGCGCCGGCAAGTCGACGCTGATCAAGGTGATGACCGGGGTGCTGGCGCCGAGCTCGGGGCGCATCTTCGTGCGCGACGCTGAGCTCGACCTTTCCGACTACTCGGTCCGCATGGCGCACGACCTGTCGATCGAGACGGTCTACCAGGACAAGTCGCTCGCCGAGAAGCAGCCGCTCTGGCGCAACTTCTTCGTCGGCCGGCAGATCACCAACCGCTGGGGCTTCATCGACATCCGCCGGCAGAAGGCGATCGCCGAGCAGATCCTGCAAGGAGGCGATCGGCTTCCGCGGCGTCGGCATCACGGTCGATTCCACCGTCGCCAACCTCTCGGGCGGCGAGCGCCAGGGCATCGCCATCGGCCGGGCCATGCACTACGAACGCCGACCTGATCGTGCTCGACGAGCCGACCGTGGCGCTGGCCGTCGCCGAGGTGCGCAAGGTCCTCGACTTCGTCCGCCGCATCAAGGACTCGGGCCGCGCCTGCATCTACATCGAGCACAACCTCGCCCATGTCCACGAGGTCGCCGACCGGCTGGTCATCCTCGACCGCGGCCGCGATCGTGGCGGAGGTCGGTCCGCAGCGAGATGTCGGTGGTCGAGCTCACCGAGTACCTGATCGACCTGCAGCACAAGGCGTGAGCATGGCGGAGACCCGGGCGCCGGCGTGGTGGCGGAAGGTCGAGGGGCTGCCGATCATCGTGGTCTTCGTGCTGCCTGCTCGCGCTCTTCATGTGCACGGCGCCGCAGGTCTTCCTGCAGCCGTTCATCTACACGACCTTCCTCTCGACCCTGCCGCCGCTGATCCTGCTCGCGGTCGGGCTCACCTTCGTGATCGGCGCGGGCGAGATCGACCTCTGCTTCCCGGCGATCATCGCCTTCTCGGGCTTCGTCTTCGCGGTGCTGTTCAAGGAATACGAGCTCGGCTGGCTCGCCGTCGCGGCCGGGCTTGCCTCCGGCCTCCTCGTCGGCTACGTCAACGGCTTCCTCGTCGCCGCATCGGCATCCCCTCCTTCATGGCGACGCTCGCGACGCAGTTCTTCTGGGCGGGCATGGCGACGGTGCTGTCGGGCGGCAAGTCCTACGCGCTGCGCGGCGCCGAGGAGAGCTCGGTCTGGCAGTGGATCGTCGGCCGCCCGTTCGCCGGCTCGGAGACGGTCTGGGTCGCGCAGCTGCCGATGCAGGCGTTCTGGACGGCGCTGATCGTCGTGTTCCTCTGGTTCATCCTCAACCGCCACCGGTTCGGCGACAGCGTGCTCTTCATCGGCGATTCCAACGCCGTCTCGCGGGTGGTCGGCATCGACGTCGAGCGCGAGAAGATCAAGATCTTCACGCTGATGGGCGGCCTCGCCGCGATCGCCGCGATCATGCTCACGCTCGAGAACAAGAACTACTTCGGCAACCAGGGCCAGGGCTACCTCCTGACCGCGATCGCCTCGGTGCTGATCGGCGGCACCTCGATCTTCGGCGGCCGGGCGACCATCGTCGGCACCGTCTTCGGCTGCTTCATCATCGGCATGATCGAGGCCGGCCTGGTCGCGACCGGGCTGACCGGCGCCTGGGTGCGGACCGTGCAGGGCCTCGTCTTCCTGATCGCGATCGATCTTCTATCTCTACATCGACGAGCCGCAGCGGCGCAGCGCCTTCTTCGCGCGGCTGCGGCGCTCGAGGGGCTTCGGCGGCCACCGCGCCGCCGACTGAAGGCGGCGGGAGGCCGCACTACCCGGGGAGGAGAAGATGAAGACGAAGACGATACTGCTGGCAGGTGCCGCGGCTCGCGCTGCGGCGCCGTCGCGGCGCCGGCCCAGCCGATCGGCGACGGGCTGGTCATGTACATGCAGATGGGCGGCAACCCCGGCGACGGCGCCACGCTCGCCCGCCAGACCGGCGCGGCGCAGGCCGCGGAGGCCCTCGGCGTCGACCTCAACGAGCAGTTCTCGGCCTGGGCGCCCGAGACGATGATCAACCAGTTCAAGGAGGCGGTGGCCGCCCGGCCCGCCTGCATCGAGATCATGGGCCATCCCGGCAGCGCCGCCTTCCACGACCTCGTCAAGCGAGCGGTCGGCCAGGGCATCGTCGTCACCGTCGGCAACTCGCCGATGACCGACCTGCAGGCGGAGTTCGGCCCGAAGGGCACCGGCTATGCCGGCGTCGACCTCTACGCCGGGCGGCAAGCTCACCGCCGAGGCGATGCTGGCGCAGGGCCTGAAGGCCGGCGACGAGGCGATGGTCTACGGCGTCTTCAGCCAGGCCGAGCGCGGCCAGTCCGAGAAGGGCCTCGCCGACACGCTCGAGGCGGCCGGGCCTCACGGTCGACCGGCTGGAGATCACCCAGGAGGCCAACAGCGACGCCTCGCTCGGCGTGCCGGTGCTGGCCGCCTACATCCAGGCCCACCCGAACCTGAAGGCGATCGGCACCCAGCACGGCGGCATCACCGGCATTGCTCGCCGAGGTGCTGCAGAAGGCCGGCAAGCAGCCCGGCGACATCGTCGTCGGCGGCATCGACCTGGCGCCGGCGACGATCGACGGCCTGAAGTCGGGCTACGTCACGCGCCACGCTCGACCAGCTGCTCTACCTGCAGGGCTTCATGCCGGTGGTGCAGTGCGTGATGACGGCGAAGTACAAGATGCCGGGCCTCTCGCTCAACACCGGCGCCGGCACCGTGACGCCGGAGACGATCGACTCGCTCGTCGAGCTGATCGACGCGGGCATTCGCTAGTCCACCCCGGACGCGGGCCGCCCGGCGACGCCGCCGGACGGCTTCCGCCCGACGGCGCAGGCGGATAGGGTGCGGGATCGAGCAGCATCGGCGAGGCGCCGCGATGACCACCGTGCTTGCGACCGGCGGGGCCGGGTACATCGGCTCGCACGTCGTGGCCGAGCTCCTTGCGGGCGGCCACCGGGTCGTCGTGCTCGACGACTTCTCGAACACGAGTCCGGACAGCCTCGAGCGGGTGGCGTCGCTCGGCCACGGGCGGGCGGAGCTGGTGCGCGGCGACCTCCGCGATCCGACCGCGCTCGACGCCGCCTTCGCGCGCGGGCCGGTCGATGCGGTGATCCATCTCGCCGGGCTGAAGGCCGTCGGCGAGTCGGTGGCGGAGCCGCTGCGCTACTGGAACGTCAACATCGGCGGGACGGTGGCGCTGCTCGCGGCGATGCTGCGCCACGGGGCCGGGCGGCTGGTCTTTTCCTCGTCGGCGACCGTCTACGGCGAGCCCGAGCGCAACCCGATCGCCGAGGATGCCCGGCTCGGGCCGCAGAACCCCTACGGGCGGACCAAGCTCGCGGTCGAGCAGATCATCGCCGACCTCGTCGTCGCGCGGCCGGACTTCGCGGCGGTGTCGCTGCGGTATTTCAATCCGGTCGGCGCTCACGGCTCGGGGCTGATCGGCGAGGATCCGAAGGGGACGCCGAACAATCTCTTTCCCTTCATCGCGCAGACCGCTGCCGGCCTGCGCGACCGCGTGCGCATCTTCGGCGACGATTACCCGACCCCGGACGGCACCGGGGTGCGCGACTACATCCACGTCGTCGACCTCGCTCGCGGCCATCTGGCCGCGCTCGACTTCCTCCTCGCCGGCGCCGCCACCGGCCGCAGCATCCCGATCAACCTCGGCTGCGGCCGCGGCTACAGCGTGCGCGAGGCGCTCGCCGCCTTTTCCCGCGCCGTCGGCCGCGAGATCCCGCACGAGGTCGTCGCGCGGCGGCCGGGCGACGCCGCCGAGACGGTGGCCGACCCGAGCCGCGCCGCAGAGCTCCTCGGCTGGCGCGCGAGCCTCGGGCTCGACGCGATGTGCGCCGACCACTGGGCGTTCCAGAGCCGTCTCTGAGGAAGCCGGATTCGCTGGCGCCGCAAGGGTTAACGGCGATTCGTTATATGCACGCATCATGCACGACATATGCACAAGGCATGCACGTGCAACGCGCGTGCGGCTGGGAGGTTAACGAGGCCTGGTGAAGATCGGCAGGCGCGCGGCCGCGAAGGCCTCGGCGGCGCCGTAGGGGGTGTTGACCAGCGCGAGGCCGGAGCCGGTCATCCCGCGTTCCGGCGGCGGGTCGAAGGCGACCTCATCGACGGCCACGGGGAGCGGCGCCAGGGCGGCGAGCAGGTCGCGGTGCCGCGCGGCCGGCAGGATCGGATACCAGACGAGCACCGCGGCCTCGGGCCAGCGCGCAACCAGGCGCCGGACGAAGGCGGCGGTGGCGTCGTACTCGGCCTTCACCTCATAGGAGGGATCAACGAGGACGAGGCCGCGGCGCGGCTTGAACGGCGCCAGCGCCAGCACCCCCTCGAAGCCGTCGCGGCGGTGGATCGCGACGCCCGGCCCGGCCAGCGCCGCGGCGAGCGCCGCGTGCTCGGCCGGATGCAGCTCCATCAGTGTCAGCCGGTCCTGCGGGCGCAGCAGCTTGCGGGCGACGAGCGGCGAGCCCGGATAGGCGGAGGGGCCGGCCCCGGCCCGGACGGCGGCGAGGGCGCGGCCGAAAGGGGTGGCGGGGTCCGGCGCGACGCGGCCGATCCCCTGCGCCGCCTCGCCAGTCTTCAGCGCCTCCGGGGCGGCGAGGTCGTAGAGGCCGCGCCCGGCATGGGTCTCGACGTAGGCGATGCCGCGTGGCTTCGCGGTCAGCCGCGCGAGGAGCTCGGCGAGCACGATGTGCTTGTGCAGGTCGGCGGGTCCGCCGGCGTGATAGGCGTGCTGGTAGGAGAGCACCCGGCGGTCAGGCCACCCGGGCGCCGCCGACCCAGACGCCGCGCGGCATCGGCAGGCCGTCCTCGATGCGGAAGCGCAGCAGGTCGGCGGCGAGGCCCGGCGCGATCCGGCCGCGGTCGTCGAGCCCGGCCGCGCGGGCCGGCGCCGCCGTCACCGTGGCGAGCCCGGCCGCCATGTCGCCGGTCCCCTGCCCGAGCCGGACGGCGCCGATCAGGAGGCTCGCCGGCGCATAGTCGGAGGAGAGAACGTCGAGCAGCCCGCCCTCGGCGAGCGCCCCGGCCGCGACGTTACCGGAATGCGACCCGCCGCGGATCAGGTTGGGCGCGCCCATCATCACCGCGATCCCCCGCGCGTGGCAGGCGGCGGCGGCCTCCGCCGTGGTGGGGAACTCGGCGATCCGGGCGCCGTGCGCGGCCGACTCGGCCACGTGCGCTTCCGTCGCGTCGTCGTGGCTCGCGACGGTGGCGCCGAGCCGCCGCGCCGCGGCCACCGCCGCGGTCCGGTGCCGCGCCGCGTGGCGGTCGCCGATGTCGGTCAGGAGCGCGACATGGGCCTGGAACTCGGCCTCGGTCATCCCGCGCCGGCCGGTGGCGTAGTCGCGGAGCTTGGAGATGTCGGTGAACTGCCGTTGCCCGGGGGTGTGGTCCATCAGGCTGACGATGCCGACCCGGTCGGCGGCGTCGAACTCGTCGAGCTCCGCCTCGAGCGTCTCGGAGCAGAGCTCGGCGCGCAGGTGCAGCCGGTGGCGGATGCGCAGCGCATGGGCGTGGTGGAGCCGTCCGAGCGCGCTGGCGAGCGGGCGCGCGTACTTGCCGTAGCCGGCCTTGCCGCCGGCGACCAGCGAGCCGACCCGGAGCGCGTCGAAGACGGTGGTGATCCCGGTGCCGGCCAGCTCGGCATCGTGGGCGAGGATTGCCGCCGCCTGCGGCCAGCGCACGCCGGGGCGGGGCTCGAGGTGGCGCTCGAGGTTGTCGGTGTGAAGCTCGATCAGGCCGGGGCAGAGGAAGTCGCCGCCCAAATCCTCGGCCCCGCGCGGCACGCCCGGTCCGGTGTCGATCGCGGCGATACGGCCGTCGCGGACCACGACGCTGCCGATCAGGCTGTCGCCCTCGAGGAGGAGGCGGGCGTTGGCGAGCGCCAGCTCGCGCTGTTGCGGAATGCGAAGGTCGTGTGGCATGCGGTGACTGCTCGGAGGGGTCGGGAACCACCATGGGCGACTGGCGCCGCCATGCAATCTATTTCGCACCGCCGGCGGGAAGCCCGCTGGCGGAATTCGGCGCCGACTGGCTCGGCTGGGACCCGGCCACCGGCCGCGGGCGCGATGGCTTCGACCTGCCGGGGCTGCCGCTACGGCGGGCCGAACTGGTCGCGACGCCGGCACGCTACGGCTTCCACGCCACGCTGAAGGCGCCGTTCCGCCTTGGCCCGGGCCGCGACGTTGCCGCGCTCGACGCGGCGGTGGCGGCGGTAGCTGCCGGGTTCGCCGGCTTCGAGGTCGGCCTGCGGCTGGCGGCGCTCGGCCGCTTCGTCGCGCTGGTGCCCAGCGTGCCGGTGCCGCGGCTCGCCGAGCTCGAATCGGCCTGCGTGACCCGGCTCGACGGGTTCCGCGCGCCGTCCGCGCCCGAGGAGATCGCCCGCCGGCGCGCGGCGGGTCTCGACGCGGTCGAGGAGGAGAACCTGCTGCGCTGGGGCTACCCCTGGGTCCTCGCGCGGTTCCGGTTCCACCTCACGCTGACCGGGCCGCTCGATCCGGCCGAGATCGCGCCGACGCGCGCCGCGCTTGCGCCGGCGCTGGCCCCGCTCCTCGCCGCGCCGGTGCGGGTCGGCGCGATCTGCCGCTTCGCCGAGGATGCCGACGGGCGGTTCCGGATCGTCAGCCGTCACGCTCTGGCCGGCTGAGCAGTCCGCGCCGTGCGAGGCCGTGGCGCAGCGCCGCGGGGGTGGTGAAGCGGATCGCGTCGATGCCGAGCGCCGCCGCGGCGGCGACGTTCGGCGGGCTGTCGTCGATGAAGATGCAGTCCGCCGCCCGCAGGCCGTTGCGCTCGAGGCAGCGGCGGTAGATCGCGGGGTCGGGCTTGACGAGGCCCTCGTGTCCGGAGACGACGGCGTCGCGAAAGACGGTGCCGAGGAACGGGAAGCGCGGCACGGTCTCGGCCCACTTCGCGCCCGAGAAGTTGGTGATCGCGTAGAGCGGCACGCCGGCGTCCGCGAGCTCCCGCGCGACGGCGACGGTGCCCTCGATGACGCCCGGCAGCGTCTCGTGCCAGCGCTCGTGGAAGGCCCGGATCAGCGCGGCCCGGTGGGGGTGGCGGGCCGAGAGCGCCGCCACCCCCTCCTCCCAGTCGACGCCGCGGTCGAACTCGAGGTTCCAGGCGAGGAAGTCGACCTCGGCGAAGAAGGCATCGATCGCCGCCTCGTCGTCGAGCAGGCCGCGGTAGAGCAGCCGCGCGTCCCAGCGGAGGAGCACGTTGCCGATGTCGAAGATCACTGCGCGGGCCATGCCTGCCTCCGGTCGATGTCGCCAATGTTTTGCCGGGCGCCGAGCTTGACGGGAATCGACGGCGCCCGGATAGTGCGCGGCAACGTTTGCATGCAAGACAAGCGGCTGGCAGCCGGAATCGGCGCCGACAAGTGATCCGACTTCCAGGGAGGGAAGCGAAATGACGCTGAACAAGGCGCTGGGGCGGCTTGCCCCGTTGGCACTGGCCGCCGTGCTGGCCGCGGGGCCCGGCAAGGCGCAGGATCTGACGATCGCCACGTCTCTGCCGTTCCTCGGCTTTCCGTTCTTCGTGCACATGCAGAACGAGCTGGTGGCCGAGGCCGAGACCCTCGGGGGCATCGAGGTCGTCGGCTACGACGGACAGAACCAGACGCCGAAGCAGACCGCCGACGTCGAGGCGGCGGTGGTCAGCGGCGTCGACGGCCTGGTGATCAGCCCGCTCGATTCGGTCGCGATGGCGCCGGCGCTGCAGCAGGCGGTCGAGGCCGGGATCCCGGTGGTGACGATCGACCGCCGGGTCGACGGGGTGGAGGGCATCCTCGCCCATGTCGGCGCCGACAACGTCAAGGGCGGCGAGGCGCAGGCGCAGCTGATCGTGGAGCAGTTCCCCGACGGCGCGCGGATCGTCAACCTGCAGGGGCAGCCCGGTGCCAGCCCGGCGATCGACCGCAACCAGGGCGTGCACAACATCCTCGATTCGATGGCGGACAAGTACGAGTTTGTCGCCGAGCAGACCGCCAACTTCGCCCGCGACGAGGGCGCCTCGGTGACCGAGGCGATCCTCGCCGGGCTCGACTCGCCGCCGGACGTGATCGTCGCCGCCAACGACGACATGGCGCTCGGCGCGCTGCAGGTGGTGCAGGAGCAGGGGCTCGACATCGCGGTCATCGGCTTCGACGCGCTGCCCGAGGCGCTGGCGAGCGTCCGCGACGGCGGCCTCCTCGCGACGATCGAGCAGATGCCGGGCGGCCAGAGCCGCGGCGCGATGAAGGCGCTGGTCGAGTTCCTGAGGAGCGGCACCAAGCCCGAGCCGCTGACGCTGCTGACGCCGATCGCGATCACCAAGGACAACCTCGACCAGGCCGAGCGCCTCGGCGAGGTGAGCTGAGCCCGCGCGGGCCGGCGCGCAAGCCGCCGGCCCGTCCCGGCCGACCTCGTCGATGTCCACCAACGATCCCCCCGCCGGGCGCGCGCCCGCGCGCCGCGACCCGATCGATTTCGTCGCGCGCTACTCGGCGCCGATCTTCCTCGTCGCGCTGGTCGTGGCGTTCGCGGTGCTGCAGCCGAACTTCCTGCACCCGCTGAACCTGATGAACGTGCTGCGTCAGGTCTCGATCTCGGGGCTGATCGCGATCGGCATGACCTTCGTCATCCTGACCGCGGGAATCGACCTCTCGGTCGGCTCGCTGGTGGCGCTGACCGGGCTTGTCGCCGCCTATGTCGCGAAGGGCGGGCTCGAGAGCCGCTTCGCGGTCGGCCAGGCCGTCGACACCGGAAACCCGGTGATCCTCGCCTTCCTTGCCGCGATCGCGGTCGGGATGGCGGCCGGCGCGCTGCAGGGCTGGGCGATCACCCGGCTCAGGGTGCCGCCCTTCGTCGTCACCCTCGGCGGGTTGACGGCCTGGCGCGGTGCGGCGCTGCTGCTGTCGGGCGGCGGCCCGATCAGCGGCTTCAGCCCGGGCTACACCTGGTGGGGGCAGGGGCGGATCGAGGGCGTGCCGGTTCCCGTCATCATCTTCCTCGTCGCCGCGGTCGTCGCGCATGTCGTGCTGCGGCACACCCGCTACGGGCTCCACGTCTATGCGGTCGGCGGCAACACGCCGGCGGCCAACCTCAACGGCGTCAACACGCGGCGGGTGGTGTTCTCGGTCTATGTCATCATCGGCTTCTTCTGCGGCCTCGCGTCGTTCCTGCTCTCGGCGCGGCTGAACTCGGCCGAGGCGGTGGCCGGGCTCGGGCTCGAGCTCGACGTGATCGCCGCCGTCGTCATCGGAGGCACCTCGCTCTTCGGCGGCGTCGGGGGCGTGTTCGGCACCGTCGTCGGCGCGCTGCTGATCGGGGTGCTGCGGAACGGGCTCGTGCTCCTCAACGTCTCGCCGTTCATCCAGCAGATCGTCATCGGCCTGGTCCTCGTCGCCGCGGTCGCCTTCGACCAGTACGCGGCAGCGCGGCGGAGGGCCTGATGAGCGAGGTCCTGCGCCTCATCGGCATCGCCAAGCATTTCGGCGCCATCGAGGCGCTGCAGGGCGTCGATCTCGAGCTCGCGCGCGGCGAGGTGCTCGGTCTGATGGGCGACAACGGCGCCGGCAAGTCGACGCTGGTCAAGATCATCGCCGGCAGCTTCGCCCCCTCGGCGGGCGAGATGTTCCTCGACGGCGCGCCGGTGCGCTTCGCGCGGCCGATCGAGGCGCGGGAGCGCGGCGTCGAGATCGTCCACCAGGATCTCGCGCTCTGCGACAACCTCCCCGCGGCGCTCAACGTCTTCCTCGGCCGCGAGCTCACCCGCCGCGTCGGCCCGTTCCGTTTCCTCGACCGCGCGGCGATGTACGCCCGCGCTGGCGAGCTCTTCGCCGAGCTGAAGTCGGAGACCCGCCCGCGCGACCTCGTCAAGGCGATGTCGGGCGGGCAGCGGCAGGCGGTGGCGATCGCGCGCACCCGGCTGGCCGACCCGAAGCTCGTGCTGATGGACGAGCCGACGGCGGCGATCAGCGTCCGCCAGGTCGCCGAGGTGCTCGACCTCATCCGCCACCTCAAGGCCGAGGGCCATGCGGTCATCCTGATCAGCCACCGCATGCCCGACGTCTTCGCGGTCAGCGACCGCGTCGCCGTGCTCCGCCGCGGCCGCAAGGTGGCCGACAAGCCGATCGCGGCGACCTCGCCGGAGGAGGTGACCGGGCTCATCACCGGCGCGATCGAGGCGGCGTGACGGTCCGGGGTCGCGTCTCAGCGTGAATTCTCGGGCCAGAAGGCCCAGGCCAGCCCTCCGGTCAGCGCCAGCCAGAGGACGACGATCACGCCGGCCGCGACGCGGCTCGTCGGCTTGCCCGCCGCCGCCGCGGCGGCCCGGTGCTCGTCCATGATCGCCGCAGGGATCAGCCTGACCGCCAGCATGATCCCGAGCGGAAGCACGACGAGCTCGTCCAGGAAGCCGAGGATCGGGATGAAGTCGGGGATCAGGTCGATCGGACTCGCCGCATAGGCGGCGACGGCCAGCGCCACCGCCTTGGCGTACCAGGGGACGCGGGGATCGCGCGCCGCCAGGTAGAGCGCAACCACGTCGCGCCTGAGCGCGCCCGCCCAGGCGCGAAGGGACGAGACTGGCACGGGGTGCCTCCCGGATGCTTCCCGGCACGCATATAGGATGGTGGCGCGCGCGTGTCAGCCTGGCGGCGTGGACCGTTTCGGCGTCGGCCGCAGTCACCGTTGCAAATCAGCGGCGTCCGCGCCAAGGTCGGGGCAGCGTCAACGACGCGCGACGACAGGGAGGACAACGAAATGAGCAAGATAACCGGCGCGCTGCTCGCCGGGGCGATGGCGTTCGGCATCGCCACCGGCGCGAACGCCAAGACCTACTACTGGATCTCGCACGGCTCGCCGGCGGACCCGGTCTGGACCTATTTCCTGCAGGGCGCCGAAAAGTGGGCCGAGGACACCGGCAACACGGTGAACACCTCGTTCCACAACGGCGACGTCGCCGCCCACCAGGAGGCGCTGCGCGCCGCCATCGCCGCCAACGCCGACGGCATCGTCACGACCTCGCCCGATCCCGGCAGCCTCGTCGAGGTCGCGGGGGAGGCCGTCGAGGCCGGGATCCCGATCATCAACTTCAACACCCCCGACCCGACGGCGCCGTTCGACGCCTATGTCGGCGGCGACAACGTCGTCTTCGGGCGGAACTGGGCGCAGTACCTCGTCGACAACGGCCTCGTCGAAGGGGGCGACTTCGTCTGGATGCCGGTCGAGGTCCCCGGCGCCACCTACGGCGTGCAGGAGGAGGAGGGGATCAAGTCGGTCTTCGAGCCGCTCGGCATCACCTGGGAGGTCACCGACGCCACCCTCGACCAGGCCGAGATCATCACCCGGATGTCGGACTATCTGACCGCCAACCGCGACAAGATCGATGCGATCATCGGCCTCGGCGACCTCGTGACCGGGTCGATCAAGCGGGTGTTCGACCAGGTCGGCGTGCCGGCCGGCGAGATTCCGGTCGTCGGCTGGGGCAACTCGCTCGACACCACGCAGGAGGTGCTGACCGGCTACGTCAACGCCGCCCAGTGGCAGGATCCGCAGGCGACGAGCTACATCGCCCTCTCGATGGCGGCGATGGAGTCGGGCGGCATCCCCGCCGGCTTCAACGTCATCACCGGCGCGCTCTACGACAAGGAGCAGGCGCAGCTCTACGACGACATCCTCTCGAGCAACTGACCCGCGAGGCCGCGGGGAGCCGGACGGTTCCCCGCGGATGCCACGAAGGCCGACCCTTGGACAACCGCACGCTCCTCCAGCGCTTCGTCGCCATGCCCGAGTTCGGCCCCCTGGTCCTGCTCGTCGCGCTGATCGCGCTCTTCACCACGATCAACCCGGCCTTTCTCTCGGCGCTCAACGTCTCGAACACCCTGACCTTCACCGTCGAGCTCGGGCTGATCGCGCTCGCGATGACGCTCTTGATGACCTCGGGCGAGTTCGACCTTTCGGTCGGCTCGGTCTTCGGCTTCGCGCCGGTGCTGATGTGGACGCTCTTCAACGGCGGCGCCGCGCCGTTCGAGCTGTCGTTCCTGATCGCGATGCTGGCGGCCGTCGGCATCGGGCTCTTCAACGGGCTGTTCGTGACCCGGCTGAAGATCCCGTCGTTCCTCGTCACGCTCGGCATGCTGCTCGTCGTCCGCGGCACGGCGCTCTATGTCACCGACGGCTTTCCGCAGCGCACCTGGAACGCCGAGGGGCTCTGGCTCGCCGACCTGCTGGTCGGGGACTTCCACGTCGGCCCGTTCCGCATCTATGCCTCGCTGTTCTGGTTCGCGGGCGCTGCGCTCCTGCTCGGGTTCGTCCTGACCCGGACCAAGGCCGGCAACTGGATCCAGGCCTCGGGCGGCAACGCCCAGGCGGCGCGGGCCCGTGGCGTCAAGGTCGGGCGCACCAAGATCGCGCTCTTCGTCCTCACCGCGACGATGGCCGCCTTCGCCGGGGTCATCTCGTCGATCCGCACCTCGGCCGCCAATCCGAACAGCGGCGCCGGCTACGAGCTCGAGGTCATCGCCATGGTGGTGATCGGCGGCACGGTGCTGACCGGCGGCCGGGGCACGATCCTCGGCACCGTCATCGGCGTCCTGATCCTGCGCGCCATGCGCAACGGCATCGTGCTGATCGGCGTGCCCGGCCTCGCCTACAACATCTTCGTCGGCGCGATCATCCTCGGCATGATGGCGTTGCACTCCTGGCTCGAGCGGCGGCACAACGCGGGAACCTGAGATGGCCGACCTGATTCGCATGGAGGGCATCACCAAGTACTATGGCCGGGTGCGCGCGCTCGAGGACGTGAACTTCGTCGTGCGGGAGAGCGAGATCGTCGGCCTCCTCGGCGACAACGGCGCCGGCAAGTCGACGCTGATCAAGGTGCTGTCCGGCGCCGTGCCGGTGACGAGCGGCGACATCTACCTGCGCGGCCGGAAGGTGGATATCCGAAACACCACCGACGCCATCGCCCTCGGCATCGAGACGATCTACCAGGACAGCGCGCTGGTGACGCAGCTCTCGATCGCGCGCAACCTCTTCCTCGGGCGCGAGCCGGTGAAGGGACCCCTCGGCCGGCTCGACCTCGAGGCGATGAACGCGGTGGCGAGCGGCCTCCTGCGCAAGGTCGGCATCGAGAAGCAGATCCCACCCGACACGCCGATCGCGTCGCTGTCGGGCGGCGAGCGCCAGGCGGTGGCGATCGCGCGCGCGATGCATTTCGACAGCGACCTGATCATCTTGGACGAGCCGACCAACAACCTCGGCGTCGCCGAGACGCAAGGGGTACTCAACTTCGTGCGCAGCGCCCGCGACTCCGGGCATTCGTGCATCTTCATCGCCCACAACATCCATCACGTGTTTCAGGTGGTCGACCGCATCGTCATCATGCGCCGCGGCCGGGTGGTCGCCGACGACGTCGACCCGGCCCGGACCACCGTCTCCGAGGTCGAGGCGCTGATCACCGGGCTCACGGCTGCCGGGACGCCGGTGGAGCCGTGATGCGTCCGGCCGAGCTCTTCGACCTCAGCGGCCGGGTCGCCCTCGTCACCGGCTCGGGCCGGGGCATCGGCCTCGCCGTCGCCCGCGGCTTCGCCGCAGCCGGCGCCCGGGTGGTGCTGAACGGCCGCGACGCGGGCCGGCTGGCGGAGGCGGCGGCGCAGCTGGGCGAGGACGGCGCCGACGCGGCGGATCTCCGTCTTCGACGTCACCGACCATGCGGCGGCGGCCGCCGCCGTCGCCGAGGTCGAGCGCGAGGTCGGGCCGATCGCGATCCTCGTCAACAATGCCGGGATGCAGCATCGCGGCCCGCTCGAGGACTTTGCCGAGGCCGACTGGTCGCGGCTGATGCGCACCAACCTCGACAGCGTCTTCAACGTCGGCCAGGCGGTCGCCCGGGCGATGATCCCGCGCCGCCGGGGCACGATCATCAACGTCTGCTCGGTGCAGAGCGAGCTGGCCCGCCCCGGCATCGCGCCCTACACGGCATCGAAGGGGGCGGTGAAGATGCTGACCAAGGGCATGGCCACCGACTGGGGGCGGCACGGCATCCGCGTCAACGGCCTCGCACCCGGCTATTTCCGCACCGAGCTCAACGCCGCCCTCGTCGCCGACGCCGACTTCTCGCGCTGGCTGGCCGGGCGCACCCCGCTTGGCCGCTGGGGCGACGTCGACGAGCTGGTCGGTGCCGCGGTCTTCCTTGCCTCGGACGCCGCGAGCTTCGTCACCGGGCACATCCTCTACGTCGACGGGGGCATTACGAGTACCTTGTGACCGTCTGCCCGCCGCCAGCAAACTTGATCGGGAGGGTCGATTGTCTTAAGGTGGCGCGATAGGCGAGAAGTACTTTTAAAGACATCATCCCAATCGCGAGGTTCCGATGCCGTCACGCGTCGACGATGCAACTTTGCGTGCATTTCTCACCCAGACCACGAAGTCCGGGAACATCGAGGAAGTGGTTGAGGAATCGTCCGGCCTCGAGGCCGCGGGGGCGGCGGAGCCGATGCGGCAACGGACCGTCGAGAAGCTCGCCCAGGGGATCCCGCTGAGCCCGGCCGAGCGCTTCCACCTCGAGGCGATCATCATCCCCGAGAAGCGGCCGGCGATCGACATCGTCAGCGGCGACTACAGCACCCGGCACCAGTACTGGCTGCACCTGAACGACGAGCCGATCCGCGCGCGGCTGCGGGGGGCCTTCGCCTCGATCGGCCGGATCGAGCTGCCGGGTCACCCGGATCGGCCCTACGGCGGGACCGGCTTCGTCGTCGGCGACGGCCTGCTGATGACGAACCGCCATGTCGCGGAGATCTTCGCCGAGGGGCTGGGGCTGACCGGGCTCCGCTTCATCGCGGGGCTGGGCGCCGGCATCGACTTCCTTCGCGAGCGGCGCAGCGCCGCGGAGGACTTCCTGCGCGTCGCCCGGGTGGTGATGATCCACCCGCACTGGGACATGGCGCTGCTGGCGGTGGAGGGGACTGCGGCCGCGCGGCCGAAGCTGATGCTTTCCACCTCGATCCCCGACGCCGGCCGGCAGGTGGCGGTCGTGGGCTACCCGGCCTTCGACCCGCGCAATCCGTCCGACGTCCAGAACGAGGTCTTCGGCGGGGCCTACGGCATCAAGCGGCTGCAGCCGGGCGAGCTGCGGCCTGGGGCGGCCGTCGCGAGCTACGGCCACGACGTCGACGCGGCGCTGCACGACAGCTCGACGCTCGGCGGCAACTCCGGGTCCTGCGTCATCGACCTCGCCACCGGCGAGGTGGTCGGGCTGCACTTCGGCGGGAACTACGGCGTCGCCAACTACGCGGTGCCGGCGGCGGAGCTCGCGATCGACGGGCGCGTGATCGATGCCGGCGTCGCCTTCGCCGGGCCGGTCGAGCGCCGCCCGACGAAATGGGATTCCGCCTGGCGCGGGGTGGAGGCCGCGCCGCCGCAGGTTGGCACCCCACCGGCCGCGCCGACGCCGCCCGTACCACCGGCCCCGGTGCCGCCGGCGCCGGCGCCGGCGCCTGCGGGCGAGACACGCATCGTCATCCCGCTGGAGATCACGGTGCGGCTCGGGCAGGCGCAGCTCGGCGGCGATGCGGCCACGACCGCGGAGGTGTCGACGATCGAGCGGGCGGTCGCGCCCCACCACGACACCGACTACGCCGCCCGCCGGGGCTACGACGAGCGGTTCCTCGGCGTGCCGGTGCCGCTGCCGGTGCCGCGGCGGCCGGACGAGCTGGTGCGGCTGGAGAACGGCGGCCACGCGATTGCCTACCATCATTTCTCGATCATCATGCATCGGAGACGACGGCTCGCGCTCCTCGGCGCCGCGAACGTCGATGCCCGGCCCGGCGTCAAGCGGCCGGGCAACCGGCCGGACGAGGACTACGGCCGCAAGGGCCTCGGCGGTCTCGGCGAGAACGACCGGGAGCTGTGGTTCGCCGACCCGAGGATCGGGGACGACGAGCAGCTGCCCGACAAGTTCTACAACAAGGACCGGAAGTCCTTCGACAAGGGCCACATCGTCCGCCGCGAGGACGTCGCCTGGGGTGCGACCTACGAGGAGATGCGCAACGCCAACGGCGACACCTTCCACGTGACCAACTGCTCGCCGCAGGTCCTGGGCTTCAACCGCTCGTCCGAAGGCGAGGACAACTGGGGCGATTTCGAGAACCACGTGCTGGCCGAGGCCGGAGCCGAGCGGCTCGCGGTCTTCGCCGGGCCGGTGCTGGCCGACGACGATCCGATCTTCTCCGGTGTCGATGCCGAGGGCTCGGTCGCGGTCCGTATCCCGCGCCGCTTCTGGAAACTGATCGTCGCCGAGAAGGACGGCCGGCTGATGAGCTTCGGCTTCAGGCTCGAGCAGGATCTTTCGAACGTCGATACCGAGTTCGTCGTTCCGGACCGCTGGCGCGAGTTCATGGTGAGCGTCGGCGAGATCGAGGATCTGGCCGGCGTGGACGTCGCGGAGGCGATCCGCGCCGGCGACCAGTCCCTCACCGACGCCGGCGCCCGGGTTCGGGCGCGAGGCGGGGTGGCGGCGTCGGGGCCTCGCCCCGGCGCCGACGGGGCGCCGCCGCCGGTGCCGCCGGTCGTCGACATCGAGGAGATCCTCGCCTTCTGGCGCGAGATGCAGGCAGCCAGGCGGCGACGCAAGGAGCGCGTCCGCTTCGTCGTCACCCTCGGCGCCGCGCTCAGCGACGCGACGATCGCCGCGCTCGTCGAGGAGAGGCTGGGGCTGAAGGTGGAGGTCGGGCCGCTGTTCGAGCCGGACCGCGATCTCGACCGCTTCCGCGCGATCGACGTGCCCGGGGTCACCTCCGACGACCGCGCCGATCTCTTCGACGTGGCCCGCGCGATCAACGACCTCCTCGGCAGCGAGTCGGTGGAGCCGGATCTGGGGACGCATTACTACGATGCCGACGCCGCACCCCCGCCGGAGGGAAGCGCGGAGAGCGCCGACTGGGCGTTCTGGTGCTGGGTCGACGAGACGGCGAGCGCGCCGGCCGATCCCGACTGGGCCATCAACAAGACGAAGGTGCGGGAGGCGTGGAACGCGTCCACCACCGCCGGCAAGCCGAGCGCCGGCAAAGGCATCGTCATCTACCAGCCCGACACCGGCGTGGTGCCGGAGCACAAGGAGCTGCCGAAGGATGTGGAGAAGGACCCGCGTTCGGCGAACTTCGTCGAGGGCGGCACCTCGCCGGTCGACCCGATGTCGGCGTCGGGAAACCCCGGCCACGGCACCAGCACGGGCAGCGTCGTCGCCAGCGCCAAGGCGGGCAGGATGACGGGCTCGGCCCCGGCGGCGACGCTGGTGCCGATCCGCTGCCTGACCTCGGTCGCGGTGTTCAACCAGAGCCCGGTGGCGCAGGCGATCGATCACGCGCGACGCAACGGCGCGCACGTCATCACGATGAGCCTCGGGGGCGTCTGGAGCAGCGCCCTGCACGCGGCGGTGAAGAAGGCGGTCGCGGCGAACGTCATCGTCGTCGCCGCCGCGGGCAACTGCGTCGGCCAGGTGGTCTGGCCGGCCCGCTTCGACGAGGTGGTCGCCGTCGGCGGGATCAACGAGCAGTTCCGGCCCTGGCGGGGATCGAGCCGCGGGCCGGCCGTCGACATCTCGGGGCCGGCGGAGCTCGTGCTGCGCGCCGATGCGCGCGACCCGAGCGACCGCGGCAAGGTCGGGCCGGGGCAGGGCACGTCCTTCGCCACCGCCCATCTGGCGGGCGTCGCCGCGTGCTGGCTCGCCCACCGGGGCCGGGACAGCCTGATCGCGGGCCTTGCGCCCGGGACGACGCTGCAGCAGCTGTTCCGGGCGGCGGTGCGGCAGAGCGCGGTCGTGCCGCCCGGGTTCGACACCGGCCAGTTCGGGGCGGGGATCGTCGACGCCGAGCATCTGATGCGGATGGTTCCGGCGCCCGTGGCCGGTCCCGAGGCGGTGGCGGCGGCGCCGCGCGACATCGCCGAGCAGGTTCGCGAGCTCCTGGCCGGCGTCGGCGCGGGACAGACGGAGGCGGTGGCCGCCGCGCCCGTTCTCGCCGATCGCCAGAACCTGCTCGAGATGACCTGCATCGGTCTCGACATGGCCCGCGTCGGCCGGCAGGCGCCGCTCGAGGCGCTGCCGCCGCTCAGGGTTTCGGCCGGGCTCAGGGCGCGGCTCGATCCCGCCATGGCCGGAGCGGTCTTCCGGGGAGGCGTGCAATGAGCGGGGTCGATGGGCTGAGGCTCGAGCGCACGGCAAGGCGGGCGCGACGGCTCCTCGCAGGCGGCGCCGGATACGGGGCCGAGGCAGGGCTCGAGGGAGCGCCGGCCCGCGGCGGGCCGGGCGCCGGAGACGTGCGGGCGATCGCCGACCGGATCGTCGCCACGCGCATGGGTGGGGGCGAGCGCGTCAGCCGCGTCGAGGCCGAGGGCATCGCGCGGACGATCGTCGGGGACGCGCGCCGGGGCCTAGAGAAGCTCGAGGCGGCGGCCGACGGCCTGCTCGACCAGCGCGAAGCCGTGGCGATGGAGGCGGTGCTGCTGACCCGCGGGCGGCCGGCGGTCAAGGTCCTCGGCGCCGCGCTCGAGGACATCAACACCTACCCGGAGTCGGGGATCTGGGCAGAGCTCGCCGCGGCGCACATGGCGAACCTCATCGCCGTGACCTCGGCGACGGCGGCGGTGCGGGTCACCGACACGCTCCTCGGCGACCGGACCTGGGTGCAGGGGACCGCGTTCCTGGTCGCGCCGAACCTCGCGGTCACCAACCGCCACGTGCTGTTCCCGGCGCTGCAGGGGACGCGCCTCGCCCGCCGGGTGCCCGGCACGACGACGGCGCGGCTGAAGGGCGAGTATCGGGTCCTGCTCGACTTCGCCTTCGACAGCGGCGCGCCGCGCGCGGTCGTCTATCGCATCACCGGGGTGCCCTTCGTGGCCGACGACGCGGACCCGGTCGACGCGGCGCTCCTCGCGGTCGAGCGGGTGGAGGGCGCCGAGCCGTCGCCGCTGCCGGTGTCGCGCGAGAATGTCTTCGACATCGACCGGCTCTACATCGTCGGGCATCCGGGGCGGGTGCAGAGCGTGTCCGACGACGTCTTCGCGGTCTTCGGCGAGCCCGACGAGCGCAAGCGCGTGAGCTTCGGCAACCTCCTCGACCCGGTCGTGCAGGGGCAGGTGCACGTGGTGCACGACGCCTCGACGATCGGCGGCTACTCGGGCTCGGGGGTGGTCGGCTTCGCCGGCCCGGAGGTCCGGGCACTGCACTACTGGGGCGACGCGCTGGAGGGCAACCGTGCCATCGCTTCGGATGCGCTGCGCGGGCACGCGGTGCTCGGAAAGATGCTCCCCTGAGCGGCGAAGCTACTCCACCAGCGTTGCGGGGTGAACCTGTTCTTCAGAATCCCGTGGAACAGGTCCCGGACGTCGATGGTCAAGCCCGGGGGATCGAGCGAAAGCTGGTCCTCCCCGAGGATCCGGACTCCGATCTCTCCTTTCCCGTCACGGTGGTGGTGGATGACGAGGCGCTTGTCGGTATCCACGATCAAATAATGCAGCACGCTCGGCAGCGAGAAATAGGCTGCAAGTTTCGAGCCGGTATCGATCCCTCGGCTCGACGGCGAGACGACCTCGACCACGATAACCGGGTCGCTCACCTCCATCTCACCACCCGGTGAGAGAGGTCCGCATCGGACCAGCGCATCGGGTTCGTAGACGGTCCTTTCGTTTATTCTTACCGATGCGCCATCCGGCAGAACCTCGCAGGGACAGCCGCGCGCTCCGATCGCGTTGTGAAGCGCGATCGTGGCGTTGCGCTTTGCGCGTGTATGATCGATGCGCTCCGGCGCCATTGCGACGACGGCGCCATTGTCCAGCTCGAACCGTCCTGTCGCCTGCTCCAACGCCCAGGCGATGAACTCGTCCGCGGTGAACTCGGTCCGCCTCGGCTGCTCCATTGTTCGCCTGCGATCCCGTTGCCGACGCATGCTACCATGGCCCCTCGTCCCGTGCGACACCCGACCAGCTATGGCAACCATCTCCATCGGAGATCCGGTCGCGGAACGAAAGGTTGGCTGCAGACCGGCCAACCGAAATCATCTCGGCCACTACGGAAAGGGCTGGCCTGACCGGCGGGGCTACTTGAGCGTGGCCTCCGCCGCGCTCGTGCAGGCGGCGGGGACGCGATCCGACCGGGCGTAGAGGCATGCGAAGACGCGGCCGTCGCCGGTCGGCACCCCCGGGCAGACGCTGGCGGCGGGCGCGACGCAGGCCTGCGGCAGCGGCGCGCGGAAGCTCGCGTCGAAGACCTTGCGGACCGACTTCGGCGTCAACGCGCCGCGCCCCACCGCCTGCACCTCCGACCGGCAGCTGGCCCCGAGCTTTCCCATCTCGCCGGCGAGGCAAGCGGAGATTCGGCCGCGGCCCTGGTTCACGTCGGTGCAGAAGCGGCTGATCTCGGTCGCGCAGGCCGACATGAGGTTGGCGCGCGCCGGCAGCGGGTGTGCGGCGAGCGCGGCCGCCAAGGCGAGGAGCGGGAGGAGGGGGAATCGCTGCATGGATCGATCCTGTGATTTCAGGGAGTCGCGAGGCACCTTATCCCGCGCCCGCGCGATGGGCGAGAGCCAGGGTCAGCGGGCGAGGAAGCCGCCGTCGACGGGGATCGCGAGGCCGTTCAGCATCGACGCGGCGTCGTCGAGGAGGAAGGCGACGACCTCGGCGACGTCGCGCACCTCGGCGAAGCGCGCGATCGGGATCCGGCTGAGGACTGGCGCGGATTTCGCCGGGTCGCTCCAGGCGCGGGCGGCGAGCTCGGTCATGGTGACGATCGGGTTGATGCAGTTGACCCGGATGCCGTGCGGGCCGAGCTCGTTCGCCATCACGCGGCTCATCGCGTCGAGCGCGCCCTTCGAGGCGCAGTAGGACGCGTGGTCGGTGAAGCCGACGAAGGAGGAGATGCTCGAGACGTTGACGATCGCGCCGCCGCCGCCGGCGGCGACGCGGTGGCGGGCATATTCCTGCGCGACGATCATCACGGCGCGGACGTTGACGGCCTGGACGAGGTCGAAGGCGGCGACGGTCGTCTCGAGGAACGGCTCGAGCACGTTGATCCCGGCGCAGTTGACGAGGAGGTCGGCCGGCAGCGCGCGGCGCGTCGCTTCGCGCGCGGCGTCGGCGTCGGCGAGGTCGACGGCGATCGAGCGGCTGCCGATCTCGGCTTCGAGGCTCGCGAGATCCTCGGGCGTGCGCGACAGCGCGACGACGGCGGCGCCACGCCCCGCCAGCAGGCGCGCCACGTCGCGGCCGATGCCCTTGCCGGCTCCGGTGATGATCACGCTGCGTCCGCTGAACGGCATCGTGGTGGACCCCCGTCATGAAAAAACCGCGCCGGCGGCGCGGTTTCCCGTCAGTCCTCGCCCGGGCGGCTCAGCCCTGGCGCGCCTTGAACCGGCGCTGGGTCTTGTTGATCACGTAGACCCGCCCCTTGCGGCGCACGATGCGGCAATCGCGGTGGCGCTGCTTCAGGGAGCGAAGCGAATTCACGACCTTCATGGCCTCTCTCCTCCTGCGGCGCGCGGAACTGCCTGCGCCTGGGTTACGATGTCCCTTTCGGGATATATGGTGGGCGTAACTGGGATTGAACCAGTGACCCCTTCGATGTCAACGAAGTGCTCTCCCGCTGAGCTATACGCCCGGGAACCGCGCGCCGAGGCGCCCGCTCCGTCGGCAGTGCTATAGAGGGACGCGGGGCAAGGTTCAAGGTATTTTGCCGGCCGCGGCGCGCGCGCTATAGTGCGCCCAAACAGGTCGGGATCGAGCATGGATGACGCCGTCTACGCACTCCGCATGCCGGTGGACCGCAGGTCCTGCGCCGTCTTCAGTTCGCCGCACAGCGGTTCCGACTATTCGCCGGCCTTCATCGGCGCCTCACTGCTCGGGCCCCTGCAGCTCCGCTCATCCGAGGATGCGTTCGTCGACGAGCTGTTCGGAGCCGCGCCGGCGGCCGGCGCGCCGCTCCTCGCCGCCCGGGTTCCCCGCGCCTGCATCGATCTCAACCGCGCGGCTGACGACCTCGACCCGGCGCTGATCGCCGGCGCCTCGCGGCGGTCGCTGAACGCCCGTATCGCGGCCGGGCTCGGGGTGATTCCGCGGGTGGTCGGCGAGGGGCGGCCCATCATCGAAGGCAAGCTGTCGCTCGCCGAGGCGCAGCGCCGGATCGCGACCTACTGGCATCCCTACCACGAGCGGCTGCGCGCGCTGCTCTCCGAGGCGCGCGGCCGCTTCGGCGCCGCGATCCTGTTCGACTGCCATTCGATGCCGCACGACGCGCTGAACGGGGCGCCGAGTGTCGCCGGGCGGCGGCCGGAGGTGATCCTCGGCGATCGGTTCGGTATCTCCTGCGAGCGCTGGGTGATCGAGGCGGCGACCGAGGCGTTCACGGCCGCAGGGTTCGTGGTGGCGCGCAACGCACCATTCGCCGGAGGCTACATCACCCAGAGCTACGGCCGGCCCCACATGGGAATCCATGCGCTGCAGATCGAGATCGACCGCGCGCTCTACATGAACGAGGCCAGGATCGAACGGCTGCCGGGATTCGCCGAGGTGTCGGGCCGGATTGCCCGCGTCGTCACCGGCCTCGCCGCCCTCGGGCCGCGCGGGCTGGCCGTCGCCGCGGAGTGAATCCTGACCGTTTTGGGAGCCATGCGCATTCGATACGGCTTCCGCGGTGAATTGCTGCCATCTGGCCTGCGAGCGTCCGACCACGGCGCTCGTGGCTTCGACGTATCGTCGGCTGCGGCGGTTCCTCCAGCACGTTCCCCGTGGCGCCGACTCGTCGGCGCCGCTGGTGATCGGGCTCCCGGGGCTCGACGGCCCGTGGCGTCTCGCGCTCGACCGCACCCAATGGAAGCTCGGCACGCGAGACGTCAAGATCCTGATGCTGGCCGTCGTCACCCGGCGGGCGCGTGGCCGCTGGCGTCTACGGCGCGGGGGGAAGCGGGTCGGGCACCTTGTTCTTGATCGGCGGGATCGTCTGCAGATAGGCGTAGATCGCCTTCAGATCCTCGTCGGTCTTCTGCCCGTAGGGCAGCCATGGCATCGGCGGCAGGATCGGCCGCCCCTGGCCGAGGTGGCGGCCGGTGCGCAGCGCCTGGATGAACTGCTCCTCGCTCATCTCGCGCCAGATGCCGGTCTCCGGGTCGGGGGTCAGGTTCGGGGTGAAGCTCACGCCCCAGGGGCCGGTCCAGGCGGTGTTGGTGCCGGTCATGCCGCCGATCCAGGGCTCGGGCAGCGCCCCCGGGGCCTCGATCACGAAGTCCGCCGGGTGGCCGGAGAGCGCCCGCGTCATGTCCGGCTCCGGGCCGTTGGGACCGACGATCCACGGGGTGTGGCAGTCGTGACACCCGGAGGTGTCGACCAGGTACTTGCCGACGGCGACGTCCTGCGCCAGCGCAGCGCCGGGCAGAAGCAGCAACATCGCCGCCCCGAGCGTCCGTCCCATCATGTCTTCCAGAGTCATTGTCCTCGTTCCTCCCCTTGGTTCTCAGCGTGAACCTCATCCATCTCGGCGATCCATCGGCGGACCAGGTCGAGCGCGTCGGTGTCGACGAGCTCGGTCCCGAGCGGCGGCATCTGCAGCGCCGCCGTGCGCGAGCCCATCCGCTGCACGAGGCCGCTCCGCTCCGGGTGTCCGGGCTCGATCCGCAGCACCGCGTCGGGCGTCTGTCCCGGCGCCGGGTCCACGATCTGCCGCCCGACCGCGCTCGCCACCGCCGGCTCGTCCGCCGCCCCCGACACGTGGCGCAGATAGAGCCCGAGCTTCTTGAGCGGGCCCTCGGCGTTGTGGCAGTGACCGCAGTTTCCGTGCAGGTAGCCGATCGCGGCCCGCGCGGCCGGGGTCGGCGCGTCGATCCGCGGCGGTGCCTCGAGCAGGGCGGCCGGCATTCCGACCAGCAGACCGGCTTCCACCAGCGTGGCGAGGTCGGTGTCGGAGCCCTCGGCGTGGAGCGCGCCGGAATCGCGATCGGGAGACAGCTGCAGCGCGCTGAAGCCGAGCACCGGCGTGCGGCCCGATTCGTGGCACACCTGGCAGTCGGTCACACCGGGGATGGCGTGCGAGCGGCCGCCCGCGAACGTGAAGGCGCCGCCGCGCCCGCGTGCCGGAGCGAGGACGGCGTCGCGGCCGTCGGCGCTCCACGCGTAGGCGGCATAGCGCCAGGTTCCGTCGGCCAGCCGCTCGATGAAGCGGGTCTCCACGCGCCGGCCCTCGAAGGAGAACTCCTTCCAGAACCGGCTGCCGACCGGAAACACCCAGGCATCGGGGTCGGAGGCGTCGATCGCGGTGCCGGGCGGCAGGGAAATCCAGCGGCGCTTCGCCGCCCCGTCGGTCCAGAGCGCGTATTGCGGGGCGAAGGGAAGATGGGCCGGATCGATCTCCAGCCGCTCAAAATCGATGTAGAGTCCGGTGTCGCGCAGCGACGCGGGCGGTTGGGAAATTCTCTTTGCAGGTTGTGCGGCTTCGCTCGCAGAAAGCGTAAAGACCAGTGCGAGGACGATCATCGCCCCGACGAATGATCCCCCCCCTAAACGCTTCCGCATTTGCAACGGATAGGTCCGATGTCGCGCCACGATGCATCCGGCTTTCATGATAGCCCAAACCACGACTTCTGAGAAGCTCGGAGCGCGGGCGGTCGAGTGGTTAGAAAGCAAAGTTGTAACAAAACGAGGCCAACCGGGTAGTCTTCGGTATCAGGGACGCGGGCGACGAATTGCGTCGCCGCCACGAGGTGCGCGCGAGGGGGCGGCATGCGGGAGCAGAACCTGCCGGTCGGGACCATCTGCATCGAGGACATCGAGGTCGGGATGGCGCGGTCGGTGACGAAGACGATCGGCGACCGGGAGATCGAGCTGTTCGCCGAGCTGTCGACCGACCACAATCCGGTGCATCTCGACGACGCCTATGCGCGCGACACCATCTTCGAGGGACGGATCGCGCACGGGATGCTGACGGCGGCGCTGATCTCGGCGGTGATCGGCGAGCAGCTGCCGGGGCACGGCACCGTCTATCTCGGGCAGACGCTGAAGTTCCGGGCCCCGGTCAGGCCGGGTGACAGCGTCGAGGCGACGGTCCAGGTGCGCGAGATCGACCATTCGCGCCGCCGTGTCACGCTTGATTGCGCCTGCCGGGTGGGCGATAGGGTCGTCCTCGAGGGGGAGGCGCTCGTCTTGGCGCCGAGCCGCAAGTTCGACTGACGCGCGGGACGCCGGCCCGCCGAGGGGCCAATGAAGCGCTTCCATGACACTCGCGGACTGGCGGCGTCAGATCGCGGCGCGGCGGTCGCCATGGGCAATTTCGACGGCGTGCATCTCGGCCACCAGTCGGTGCTGGCGCTCGCCCACGCGGCGGCGGCCGAGCTCGCGGCGCCGTTCGGCGTCGTCACCTTCGAGCCGCACCCCCGCGCCTTCTTCGCACCGGGCGCACCTCCGTTTCGGCTGATGACCGCCGACGCGCGGGCGCGGCGGCTCGAGAAGCTCGGGGTCGAGGTGCTCTACGAGCTGCCGTTCGGCGCGAAGCTCGCGGCGCTCGACCCGGAGGCCTTCGCCCGTGACGTGCTGGTCGGCGGGCTCGGGGTGCGGCACGTGGTTGTCGGCGCCGACTTTCGCTTCGGCAAGGGGCGCACGGGTGACGTCGAGGCGCTCAGGGAGCTCGGCCCGGCACACGGGTTCGGCGTCACGGCGGCGCCGCTCCTCTCCGACGCGCGGGGCGACTTCTCGTCGACCGCGATCCGGGCCGCGCTGAGCGAGGGGCGGCCCGAGGAGGCGGCGCGCATCCTCGGCCACTGGCATCGTATCGAGGGCGAGGTGCGGCATGGGGACAAGCGCGGCCGGGATCTCGGGTTTCCGACCGCGAACCTCTGGCTCGAGGGCCTGCACCTGCCGCGCTTCGGGGTCTATGCGGTGCTGGTCGACGTGCTCGACGGACCGCATCGCGGGCGCTACGCCGGTGCGGCGTCGATCGGGGTCCGGCCGACCTTCGGCGAAAGCCGGCCGAACCTCGAGGTGCACCTCCTCGACTTCGACGGCGACCTCTACGGCAGCGAGCTTTCGGTGGCGCTGGTCGCTTTCCAGCGCCCCGAGCTCAAGTACGACGGCCCGGAGCCGCTGGTGAGGCAGATGCAGGCGGACGTGGCGGAGGCCCGCGCCCGGCTGGCGCGCGCCGACCTCCGCTGAGGTCGGCGCCTCGTGATCGAGACCGACCGGATGATCCTGCGGCGCTGGAAGCGGGAGGACCGGGCGCCGTTCGCGCGGCTGAACGCCGACCCCGAGGTGATGTCGCATTTTCCGAAGACGCTGAGCCGGATCGAGAGCGACGCGCTGGTGGCGCGCCTCAATGACCGCTGGGCGGCGGATGGGATCAGCTTCGCGGCGGCCGAGCGGCGGAGCGATGGCGCCCTCCTCGGGATGGTGGGGCTCGCGGTCGTGCGCTTCACGACGATGGCGTCGCCGCTCGACGGCGCCGTCGAGGTCGGCTGGCGGCTGGCGCGCGAGCATTGGGGACAGGGCTATGCCACCGAGGCGGCGCGCGCCTGGCTCGCGCACGGCTTCGAGGCGATGGATGTGCCGGAGATCATCGCCTTCACGGCGCCGGCGAACGCGCGATCGCAGGCGGTGATGCGCCGGCTCGGGATGCGGCACGATCCGGGCGCGGGACTTCGAGCATCCGGCGCTGCCGGAGGGCCATCCGCTGCGGCGGCACCTCGTCTATGCGATCGGTCGCCGGGATTGGGAGGCGGCGCGATGATCGCGACCGATCGGCTGCTGCTTCGCGGCTGGGAGGCGCGCGATCGCGCGCCGTTCGCCGCGATGAACGCGGACCCGGCGGTGATGGACTTTCCGCGGCCGCTGACCCGCGCCGAGAGCGATGCCGAGCTCGACAGCTTCGTCGATCGCTGGCGGGACGAGGGGTTCTGCTTCGCGGCGGTCGAACGGAAGCGCGACGGCGCGTTCGTCGGCATGGTCGGCCTCGCGCGGTGCGATCTCGACGCGCCGTTCTGCCCCTGCGTCGAGATCGGCTGGCGGCTGCCTCGCGAGCATTGGGGGCGGGGCTATGCCACCGAAGCGGCGGCGGCGTGGCTCGACCACGGCTTCGGCGTGCTTGGCCTCGACGAAGTGGTGGCCTTCACCGACACAGGCCACGCGAAGTCGCTCGCGGTGATGCGCCGGCTCGGGATGCGGCACGATCCGGGGCGGGACTTCGAGCATCCGGCCATGCCGGAGGGACATCCGCTCAGACCGCACTACCTCTACGCGATTGCGCGCGGAGACTGGATCACGAGCGCGCGGGCCTGAGCTAACCTGTTGACATTGCGGTATCTGAGGTCGGAGGCAGAATGCGGATCATCGTCTACGGGGTGGGGGCGATCGGCGGGACCATCGCGGCCGGGCTGGCGCTGTCGGGGCAGGAGGTGGCCGGGATCGCGCGGGGCGCGCAGCTCGCGGCGATCCGCGACCAGGGGTTGCTGCTCAGGACGCCCGACGGCGACGCGCGGGCGCGGTTTCCCTGCTTCGCCGATCCGGCGGAGGTCGGACTGCGACCGGACGATGCGATCCTGCTGACGATGAAGACGCAGGACACGACGGCGGCGCTCGAGCGGCTGCGCGCCGCCGGCGCCACGGAACAGGCGATCTTCTGCGTGCAGAACGGCGTCGCCAACGAGCGCTTCGCGCTGCGCCGGTTCCCGAACGTGCACGGCGTCACCGTGATGCTGCCGGCCGCGTTCACGACGGCGGGCGAGGTCGCGGTGTTTTCGCTGCCGCGCCATGGCATCTTCGACATCGGCCGATTTCCCGCCGGCAAGGACGCTACCGACGATGCGGTGGCGGCGGCGCTCGAGGCCGCGAACATCGCCGCCTTCGTCTCGCCCGACGTGATGGCGAGCAAGTACGGCAAGCTGCTCCTCAATCTCAGCAACGTCGTGGAGGCGGCGCTGGGCCGGGACGCCGGCCACAAGCGGTTTTCCACAGTGCTCCGCCGCGAGGCGGAGCCGGTGCTCGCCGCGGCCGGCATAGCCTGGCGTGACGTGGGCGCGGCCGATCCGCGCCGGGCCGCGCTGATGCAGGCGCGGGCGATCGCCGGCGTTGCGAGAGCGGGCGGGTCATCGACGCAGAGCCTCGCGCGCGGCACCGGTTCGATCGAGACCGACTACCTCAACGGCGAGATCGTGATGCTCGGCCGGCTGCACGGGGTTCCGGTGCCGGCCAACGCCTATTTCGTCGGGCTCGGCGCGCGGATGGCGCGCGAGCGGCTGATGCCGGGCGCGATCACCGTCGCCGAGGTCGAGGCGGGGCTCGGCGCGGTCGGCGTCGCGGTGTAGCCTCTTGGGGGCGCGTGTCGGCGCATTGATCTTCCACCCGGTCTGCAAAACGGCGATGGTGTCGCGATGAAGCGCGACCCTGCCGCGGCCGATGACCTGCGCCCCGAGTTCTGGCGGCACTATCCGCTCGAGGAGCTGACGCGTGCCGAATGGGAGGCGCTCTGCGACGGCTGCGCGAAGTGCTGTCTCGTCAAGCTCGAGGACGAGGAGACCGGCGACGTCGCCTACACGAGCATCGCCTGCCGGCTGCTCGACCTCGGGACCTGCCGCTGCGGCAACTATCCGCTCCGGCGCCAGCTGGTGCGGGGCTGCGTCGTGCTCGACCGCGACAACCTCGAGGAGGTGCTCACCTGGATGCCGCGCACCTGCGCGTACCGTCTGGTGCACGAGGGGCGCGAGCTCGAGGACTGGCACCCGCTGGTCTCGGGGGACCCGGAGAGCGTCCACCGGGCCGGGATTTCGCTGCGCGGGCGGATGGTCCCGGAATACGAGGTCCCGGAAGAGGACTGGCAGGACTTCGTGATCGAGGAGGATCGGTGATGTGGTTCGCGTCGGACAATACGAGCGGCGCGGCGCCCGAGGTGATCGAGGCGGTGGCGCGGGCGAGCGCCGGGCACGCCACCTCGTACGGCGCCGACGCGGCGATGGCGCGGGTGACGGCGCGCATCCGCGAGATCTTCGAGGCGCCGGACGCGGCCGTGTATCTGGTCGCCACCGGGACGGCGGCGAACGCGCTGGCGCTCGCCTGCCTCTGCCCGCCCTGGGCCACCGTCTATTGCCACCGCAACGCCCATGTCGAGGAGGACGAATGCGCGGCGCCGGAGTTCTACACCGGCGGCGCGAAGCTGACGCTGCTCGACGGCGAGCACGCGAAGATCGCGCCGGAAAGCCTTGGCCGAGCGCTGGATTTAACGGCCGGCGCCGGCGTGCACAACGTTCAGCGCGGCGCGCTGTCGCTGACCAATGCCACCGAGGCGGGCGCTGCGTACAGCCCGGCGGAGGTGGCGCGGCTGGCCGGCATGGCGCGGCAGCACGGTCTGCCCGTGCAAATGGACGGCGCGCGCTTTGCCAATGCGCTCGTGCATCTGGGCTGTACGCCGGCGGAGCTGACGTGGCGGGCGGGGGTGGATGTGCTGGGCCTGGGGGGCACGAAGAACGGGTGCTTGGGGGTCGAGGCGGTGGTGCTGTTCGAGCCGGCGCGTGCCTGGGAGTTCGAGCTGCGGCGCAAGCGGGGCGGGCACCTGTTCTCGAAGCACCGGTTCCTGAGCGCGCAGGTGGAGGCGTATCTCGCCGACGGGCTCTGGCTCGAGCTGGCGCGGCGGGCGAATGCGCGGGCGGCGCAGCTCGCCGCGGGGATTGCCCGGCTGCCGGGGGCGCGGCTCGTGCATCCCGTTGAAGCGAATGCGGTTTTCGCCGCCTGGCCACGGGCCGGGCACCGTGCGGCGAAGGCAGCGGGCGCGCAGTACTACCTGTGGCCGGGGAACCAGAGCCTGGAGGGGCCGGGCGACGAGGCGGTGTCGGCGCGGCTGGTCTGCAGCTGGTCGACGACCGAGGCGGAGGTGGCGGCGCTGGTCGGGGTGCTCGAGGGCAGGGAGGCCGCGGATGTCAAAGGTTTACGAGGATCTGCGTCACCCAGAACCCATATGGAACCCGTATGGAATGCGTATGGCTACCAAAATAGTCGGGATTAGATCGTTAATGCCGGTGCATCATATTGGATCCGGTTGATTCCTTCGGCTCTGGCGCGGCGCGCAACGCTGCCGCATTCACTTCGCGGATTTGGCGAGTGACAAATCCGCGCGCCTGCCTGCCCCTTGGCAGGCGCGTAAACGCACCTGCCAGGCAGGCGCGCGCGGATTACCAGCCGACGGTGATGCCCGACCCCCCTCGGCCTCCGCGCTCGCGCGCTCCGGCCGACGAACCGGCGCGAGGCAGCGCCTCGCTTTCGCCGGTTCGGGGCGCGGTCCTCATCAGCCGGCGAAGCGGGCCGCGTCGGCAGCGGCGTAGGCGGCGACCATGCGCTCGGTCTCGGCGTTGCGCCGGAGCGCCGCGACCGTCTCGCCGAGCTTGCGCGCCGGGATCGCGCAGGTCATCTCGCCGTTGCCCATCCCGGTGCGCACCCGGCTCAGCATGCAGCCGACGCTGATCGCCGTCTCGCCGCCGTCCTTGGCGATGGCGAGCACGTGGCACTGCGGCTTGCCCTCGAAGCGCACCCCGCCGAGCGCGTCGTCGAGCACCATCGCCTGCTTCGGGTTCAGCCGCAGGAAGACGACGTCGGGCGCGACCGGCAGCGCGTCGAGCGGCCCGTAGACGATCGACGCGGGCTTGTCCTTCACCGCCGGGACGTGCGGGAAGTCGGCTTCGCCGACCCAGCCCGACTGGACCAGCGCCGCGACGTCGGCCTTGTCGGCGACCTCAGGCAGCGTGCGGAAGCCGTGGGTGTAGCTGCCGACGCTGCAGTTGGCGTGGTCAGCGGCGACGGTCGAGAACACCCGGTCGGTGGCAAGGAACCAGAAGACGCAGGGCGCCGCGGCCGCGCCGGTCCGGCCGTCCTCGGTCGGCGCCGGGCGCGACCCGCCGATCGGCGCGACCCCGGGGGTCTCGGCGCTGTCGCGGAAGGCGATGCCGATCGGCGGCGCCGCAAGCTTCAGGAGCGCGCTCAGCTCGGCGCCGAGCGCCGCATGGTCCGTCCCGGTCATGTCGTCCCCCCTCGTTGTCGATTGGTCAGGCGTAGCGCCAGTGCAGCAGCCAGCGCTCGAGGCGACCGGCCAGCGTGAAGAGCAGGAGCACGAAGCCCATGATGATGAAGATGAGCGCGAGCGTCTGCGCGGCGTTGTAGGTGCTCTGCGCGAAGGAGAGCAGGTAGCCGAGGCCGCGGCTCGAGGCGACGAACTCGCCGACGACCGCCCCGGTGAAGGCGAAGCCGACCGAGACCTTGAGGTTTCCCATGATCCAGGCGGTGACCGAGGGGATGTAGACCTCGCGCAGCACCGTGCCCCGCCCACCGCCCAGCGTCTGGACCCGCTCGACGAGGCGCGTGTCGACCTCGCGGATGCCGCTGAAGACCGCGAAGAAGATCAGCACCGTGACGAGGACGAGGCTCAGCGCCACCTTCGAGCCGATGTCGATGCCGAACCAGATGATGAAGAGCGGCGCGAGGATCACCCGGGGGATCGCGTTCAGGAGGATCATCACCGGCTCGAGCACGTCGGCGAGCGGCCGGATCATCGCCGCCGCGAAGCCGAGCAGCGCGCCGAGGACGAGCCCGCCGGCGAGGCCGAGCAGGGCGGCGGTGAAGGTGGCGTAGATGTGCGGCCAGATCGAGCCGTCGGCGAAGAGCTGGTAGAGCGTCAGGGCGACCGTGCTCGGCGCCGGCGCGTAGAACGGGTCGATCAGCCCGGCCCGGCTGCAGGCCTCCCAGACGGCGAGAAGCCCGGTCAGCGCCAGCACCTGCCGCGCCCAGGGACGTTCGAGCACGCCGCTCACCGCGGGACCGCCGGGGTGTCGACCTCGAGCGACAGGTCGTCCCAGATCCGCTGAGGAGCGGCGCGAAGCTCGGATCGCCGCGGACGGCGATCAGGTTGCGCGGCCGCGCGATGTCCACCGGATAGCGGTGCGCGATCCGCGCGCGCGGGCCGCGCGACAGCAGGTTGACGACGTCGGAAAGCGCCTGCGCCTCCTCGAGGTCGTGGGTGACGAGGAGGACGGCGATCCGCTCGCGCTCGACCCAGTCGAGCAGGTCCTGGGTGACGTGGTGGCGCACGATCGCGTCGAGGGCGGCGAAGGGCTCGTCCATCAGCAGGAGCTTCGGCCGCAGCGCCAGCACCTGCGCGAGCGCCACGCGCTTGCGCTGGCCGCCGGAGAGCTGCCGGGGATAGCGGTCCTCGAACCCCGCGAGCCCGAGCCGCGCCAGCCAGTCGTCGGCTTCCTTCAGCGCCTCGCCCTGGGCCGCGCCGTGCAGCTTCAGTCCGAGCGCGACGTTCTGCCGGGCGGTGCGCCAGGGCAGGAGCGCGTCGTCCTGGAACAGGAAGCCGGTCTCGCGCCGGTCGACCATGAGCTCGACCGTGCCGCCGTCCGGCCGGTGCAGGCCCGCGATCGCGCGGAGCACCGTGCTCTTGCCCGAGCCCGACGGCCCGATCAGGCTGACGACCTGGCCCTCGGCCGACGTCGAGCGCGACCCCGTCGACCACCGGCTCGGCGTCGCCGTAGCGCATGCGCAGGTCGCGCACCCGGACCACCGCCGCGCCGGGGGCGCGTTCGGGCGCCGCGGCGTCCGGGGGCGCCGGGAGCGGCTGCGCCGGCGACGACGTCACGCGGTCACGACCTCGGTGTCGAGCAGCACGCCGAGGTCGATGTCGGCGGTGAGCACGCCGCCGGTCCGGAGCGCGTCGACGACGCGCTGGCAGGCCTCGACGTCGATCACGACCGACTCCGGATAGAGCGTGTCGCGGTAGCGGGCGATGATCTCGTCGAAGCGCTCGCCGTCGCCGCCGACCAGCAGCTCGCTCGGCAGCGACTCGCGGATCTCGGGGATCGGCGCGGTGCGCTGCGCCTGGAGGCCGCGCTCGAGCGCGCGGGCCAGCCGCTGCATCTGGTCGAGCCGCTCCTCGCGCTCATCGCCGCGGTAGGCGATGCCCATGAATTCGTAGGGGCCGCCGAGCAGGCGCTCGGTATCGGCGGTCTCCATCGCGTTGAACAGGACCTTGCCGCCGTTCTCGACGATGAGCGTCAGCGCCGGCTCCTGCACCATTCCGGCCGCGACCTGACCGCGACGCAGCGCCTCGAAGAGGTTCGGCCCGAGCACGGCGAAGCTGACCGAGCTCACGTCGGCGCCGGCCTCGGTGAGCAGATAGAGGAGCAGCGTATGGTCGGCGTTGCCGAGCGCCGAGACCCCGACGGTCTTGCCCTGCAGGTCGGTGAGCGACGCGATGGCGTCGACCTCGCCCGGCGCGACCGCCAGCGCGAAGAGCGGCAGCCGCCCGGTGGTGGCGAAGCGGCGGATATCGGCGCCGTTGGCGAAGGCCTGCACCGCCACGTCGAAGGCGGTCGCGGCGTAGTCGACGGCGCCGCCGACCATCGCCTGCATCGCCGCGTTGCCGCCGCGGGCATAGACGAGCTCGACCGACAGCCCTTCCTCCTCGAAGAAGCCGGAGGCGCGGGTGAACTCATAGGGCGTCACGCAGAGGAGCTGGCTGCAGAAGGCGAGCTTGACCGTCTCCTGAGCCCGGACGCCGGTCGCTCCGCTGGCGAGCGCGAGGCCCGCGAGGCCGGCCGAGGCCTTGAGCACGCCCCGCCGGTCGACGCTCAACGCGGGCTTGCGTTCCCAGACGACGTCGAGCTTCTCGGTGCAGCAGCCCATGGTCCCACCTCCGTTCCGGCAGTGCCGCCGGCGCGCGGTCTCAAGATAGCGCGTGCCGGCGCCCGGCCCACTCCTTCGTAGCAAGAAGCGTGGCCGGCGACAATCTCAGGTCCGGATGCGATAGCCGGTGCGGAAGATCCACCAGACGATCGCGAGGCAGGCGAGGGTGAAGGCGCCGATCGCCGCGAGGCTCAGGCCCACCCCGACGTCGGCGGTGCCGAAGAACGACCAGCGGAACCCGGAGATCAGGTAGACGACCGGGTTGAAGAGGGTGATCGTCTGCCAGGCCGGCGGCAGCATCGAGATCGAGTAGAACGCCCCGCCGAGGAAGACGAGCGGCGAGAGGATGAGGAGCGGCACGAGCTGCAGCTGCTCGAAGTTCTTCGCCCAGATGCCGATGATGAAGCCGAAGAGGCTGAAGCTGATGCAGGTGAGCGCGAGAAAGAGCAGCATCGCCAGCGGATGCGCGACCGGCAGGGTCACGAACAGGTTGGCGGTCACGTAGATGATCAGGCCGATGATGAAGGACTTGGTCGCCGCCGCCCCGACATAGCCGGCGACGATCTCGAGGAAGGAGATCGGCGCCGACAGGAGCTCGTAGATCGTGCCGATGAACTTGGGGAAGTAGATGCCGAACGAGGCGTTCGAGACGCTCTGCATCAGCACGGTCAGCATGATGAGCCCCGGCACGATGAAGGCGCCGTACTCGATCCCCTCGACCTCCTCGATCCGCGAGCCGATCGCGGTGCCGAAGACGACGAAGTAGAGCGAGGTCGAGATCACCGGGGAGACCAGGCTCTGCAGGATGGTGCGGAAGGTGCGCGACATCTCGAAGACGTAGATCGCGCGGATGGCCTGCCAGTTCACGCGTCCTCCCTCACCAGGTCGACGAAGATGTCCTCGAGCGACTTCTGCTGGGTCTGCACGTCGCGCAAGGCGAGCCCGGCGTCGCCGACGTCGCGCAGGAGCCGCATGATCCCGGTGCGCCGGGCGCCGCGTTCGTAGGAATAGGTCAGGCTGCCGCCGTCGTCGCCGAGCTCCAGCCGGTAGGGGGCGAGCGTCTCGGGCACGGCCGCGATCGGCTCGTGCAGCTCGATCGTCATGCGTTTCTGTCCCATCCGCTGCATCAGCCGGGCCTTGTCCTCGACGAGCAGGATCCGCCCGCCGTTGATCACCGCGATCCGGTCGGCGATCGCCTCGGCCTCGTCGATGTAGTGGGTGGTCAGGATGATCGTGGTGCCGGCGGCGCGCAGGTCGTGGACGATCTGCCACATCCCCTTGCGGAGCTCGACGTCGACCCCGGCCGTCGGCTCGTCGAGGAAGAGGATGCGCGGCTGGTGGGCGAGCGCCTTGGCGATCAGCACCCGCCGCTTCATGCCGCCGGAGAGGCTGTTGGTCTGGGAGTCGCGCTTGTCCCAGAGCGCGAGCTGGGTCAGCACGCGCTCGAGGTAGGCGTCGTCGCGGGGCTTGCCGAACAGGCCGCGGGTGAAGCGGACGGTGTTCATCACCGTCTCGAACGGCTCGATGGTGACCTCCTGCGGCACGAGGCCGATCAGCGCGCGGGCGGCGCGGAAGTCGGCGACGACGTCGTAGCCGGCGACGGTGATCCGCCCCTCGGCGAGCGCGGTGATGCCGCAGATCATCGAGATCAGCGTGGTCTTGCCGGCGCCGTTCGGGCCGAGCAGGGCCAGGATCTCGCCGTCCTCGATGGCGAGGTCGACGCCCTTCAGCGCCTCGAAGCCGGTGGCGTAGACCTTGCGGACGCCCTCGACGGCGACGATCGTCGGCACGGCAGATCTCCTTTTGCGTTCTTGTCCGGTGCCGTCACGGGGCTGGCGGCTGCAATCTAGGGCCGCGATCGGGAAAGGGAAGCGGCGGTGGACACCGCCGGCGCAAGCGGGCAGAGATCGGCGCATGGGTGATGCGCCGTCCCGTCCCGTCGTTCGCCTGCGGCCGCCGCCGGCCCGCGCCGCCGGCCGGGCGCCGACGCTCTGGGCCTATGCGGACGAGATCGTCCTCGACCGGCGGACGCGGGCGATCGCGGGCGGCACCGTCGTCGAGCTGCAGGACGCCGAGCGGCGTCCGGTGGGGAGCGCGGCGTTCAATCCGGTCTCGAAGATCGCGGCGCGGCTGCTCGACCCGGACCCGGCCGCGGCGATCGACGCCGGCTGGTTCGCCGGCCGACTGGGCCGGGCGCTCGCGCTTCGCGAGACGCTGTTCGAGGCGCCCTATTACCGGCTGGCCCACGCCGAGGCGGACGGGCTGCCCGGCGTGGTCGTCGACCGGTTCGGCGATGCCGCCGTGGTGCAGCCGAACGCGGCCTGGGCCGAGGCGCGGCTGCCGGAGCTCGTCGCGGCGCTCGTCGCGGTCACCGGCGTGACGACGGTGGTGAAGAACGCGGCCGGGCGGGCGCGGGCGCTCGAGGGGCTCGACGACGCCTCGGCGGTGGTCGCGGGCGCGCTCGACGGGCCGGTCGCGGTGCCGATGAACGGCGCGACCTACTTCGCCGATCTCGCCCAGGGGCAGAAGACCGGCCTCTTCTACGACCAGCGGCCGAATCATGCCTTCGCCGCCCGGCTGGCACGCGGGCGGGCGATGCTCGACGTCTTCGCCCATGTCGGCGGGTTCGCCCTGGCCGGGCTGGCGGCGGGGGCGACGGCCGCGCTCGCCGTCGACGGCTCGGCCGCGGCGCTCGAGCTCGCGGCGCGGGGGGCCGCGGCCGGCGGCGTCGGCGCGCGGCTCGAGACTCGCCGGGCCGACGCCTTCGACGCGATGACGGCGCTGGCCGGCGAGGGGCGGCGTTTCGGCGTGGTGGTCTGCGATCCGCCGGCCTTCGTGCCGAACAAGGCGGCGCTCGAGGCGGGCCTGCGCGCCTACGAGCGGGTGGCCCGGCTCGGCGCGGCGCTGGTCGAGCCGGGCGGCTTCCTCGTGGTCTGCTCGTGCAGCCATGCGGCCGACCTCGGCCGGTTTCGCGACGCGAGCCTGCGTGGGGTGGCGAAGGCCGGACGGTCGGCGCAGATCATCCACGTCGGCGGCGCGGGGCCCGACCACCCCGTGCATCCGGCGCTCGCCGAGACCGCAGTATCTGAAGGCTCTGTTCCTGCGGCTCGACGGATGAGGGTGGCGCTCGACGCCTGCGTGCTGTTCCCGACGGTGCTGCGCGAGATGCTGATCGGGGCGGCGGCCACCGGCGGCTTCGCGCCGGTCTGGTCGGCGCGCATCCTCGAGGAATGGGCGCGGGCGACGCGGCGGCTGCCCGAGGGGGCGGAGGCGGTCGCGCGGGCCGAGATCGCGCAGCTCCGCGCCGCCTGGCCCGGGGCGGAGGTGGCGGTCGACCCGGACCTGGTGGAGCGGCTGTCGCTGCCGGACCCGGACGATCGCCACGTGCTCGCCGCTGCGATCGCCGGCCGGGCGGAGGCGCTGCTGACCCTGAACCGGGGGGATTTCCCGACCCGGACGCTCGCCCGGCACGGCATCGTGCTGCGCGAGCCGGACGGCTTCCTGACCGAGCTCCGGGCCGAGGGCGTCGACCTCGCCGCCGTCGCCGAGGCGGTGCGCGCCCGCGCCGAGCGGGCGTCGGGGCGGCCGCAGCGGCTGCGGCCGCTCCTGAAGCGGGCGGGGCTGCCGCGGCTCGGCAAGGCGCTCGAGGCCGAGGCTGACTGAGCGGTTTAGGAACGGGGTGACTTTTCACAGAGAATGCACCCCGAACCGGCGAAAGCGAGGCACTGCCTCGCGCCGGTTCGTCGGCCGGAGCGCGTGAGCGCGGAG
This sequence comes from uncultured Alphaproteobacteria bacterium, assembly GCA_963763295.1. Classification (GTDB taxonomy): domain Bacteria; phylum Pseudomonadota; class Alphaproteobacteria; order Rhodobacterales; family Rhodobacteraceae; genus Amaricoccus. Next base: position 332,355 of record CAVXOH010000005.1, on the reverse strand, counting down.
GCCGAGGGGGGTGTCGCCGGGACTGTCGGCCGGTAATCCGCGCGCGCGTGCCTGGGGTAGGCGCGGAATCGCGCCTGCCCGAGGGCAGGCAGGCGCGCGCGGATTTGTCGACGGACAAATCCGCGAAGTGAACGCGGCAGCGTTGCGCTCGCTGCCGGAACCGGATCCGGTATCAGACCGTCGCGCCCTCCGAGCTGAACATGGCGCGCAGGTTGACGGACGAGCGCTTGCCGAGGTTCTCCTTCTGCTCGGCGAGGAAACGGTCCATGGCGGCGCGGCCGGTGTCGCGGAGCTGCAGCAGCAGGGTCCGGCTGATCGTCATCTTGGTGACGATGCCGAGCTGGTTCATCAGCTTGTCGTCGCTGACCGAATGGACGTTGTTGCGCTTCATCACACCGTCGGCGATCATGCCGCGGTCGATCAGGCGGTTGACGAAATCGATGTTGCGAAGCTCGCGCAGAAGCGAAGCATTGAAGCTGATCTCGTTGACCCGGCTCATGATCTCCGAGGACGTGCACGGCAGCTCTTCGCGGTAGAGCGGGTTGATGTGGATGATGAGGATGTCGGGCGTCCGGGTGCGGTAGAACAGCGGGTAGAGCGCGGGGTTGCCGGTGTAGCCGCCGTCCCAGTAGGCCTCGCGCCGGCCGGTCCTCGGATCGTCGATCTCGATCGCCTGGTAGAGCGTCGGCAGGCAGGCCGAGGCGAGGATGGCGTCGACGGTGATCTCGCGCCCCTGGAAGATCCGCGGCTTGCCGTCGCGCACGTTGGTCGCGTTGATGAAGAGCTTCGGGCCGCGGGCCGCATCCATCTTGCCGAAGTCGAGCATCTCCTCGACGATGCCGCGCAGCGGGTGGTAGTTGGCCGGGTTCAGCTGGTAGGGCGAGAACACCCGGGTCACGGCGTCGGCGGCGACCACCGCGGGGCTGAGCTCGAGCATCCGCGCCGTGAGCGCCGGCGAGAGCGACACGGCGCGCAGCCAGTCCATGATCGCCTCGCCGAGGGTGCCGTCGAGCCCGGTCATCCGGAGCCAGAAGGTGTCGAGCCGCTCGCGGGCGCCGGCGTTGCCGCCGAGCACCCAGCCGTGCTTGAGCGCCGCGGCGTTCATCGCTCCGGCGGAGGTGGCCGAGATGCCTTCGATCTCGATGTCGTCCTCTTCCAGCAGGCGGTCGAGCGCTCCCCAGGTGAAGGCGCCATGCGCGCCGCCGCCCTGCAGGGCGAGGTTGATGACGTGCTTGGTCAAAGCGCGGTCCAGCCGCCGTCGATCGAGAGCGCGGTCCCGGTGATCTGATCGGCGGCCGGCGAGCAGAGGAACGCGACGCAGCCGCCGATCTGCTCGACGGTGGCGAACTGCTTCGACGGCTGGCGCTGCAGCAGCACGTCGCGGACGACCTGCTCGCGCGTCATGTCGTACTGCTTCATCGTGTCGGGGATCTGCGCCTCGACGAGCGGGGTCAGCACGTAGCCGGGGCACATGGCGTTGCAGGTGATCGGCTCCTCGGCGGTCTCGAGCGCGACCACCTTGGTGAAGCCGACGATGCCGTGCTTGGCCGCGACGTAGGCGGACTTGAACGGCGAGGCGGTCAGGCCGTGCGCGGAGGCGATGTTGACGATTCGGCCCCAGCCCTGCGCGCGCATCAGCGGCAGGGCCGCGGCGGTGGTGTGGAAGGCCGAGGAGAGGTTGATCGCGATGATCTGGTCCCATTTGTCGACCGGGAAGTCGGGAATCGGGGCGACGTGCTGGATGCCGGCGTTGTTGACCAAGATGTCGACGCGCCCCATCGCCTCGGCGGCGCGGGTGACCAGCGCCCGGCAGGCGTCGCCGTCGGCCATGTCGGCCGGGACGTAGATCGCGCGGACGCCATGCTCGGCCGCGATCCGCTCGGCAAGCGCGTGCTCCTCCGGGCGATCGGTGAACGAGTTCAGCACCAGGTCGGCACCGAGTCGCGCCATTTCCTCGGCCACGCCGAGGCCGATTCCGGAGTTCGACCCGGTGACGACGACGCATTGTCCGGCGAGCGACATGCACTTCTCCCCATCGCAAAAGCGGCGCAACCATACTTCGCGCCTGCGAGATCGCAAGGGCGGCGGCGGCTCGGGGGAAGGGCAAAAAAAGACGCCCTCGCAAGGAGGGCGTCAAGTCGTTGAGGCAGGTTTCATACAGGCAAGAAACCTATCGAGCAGTGGAACCCTTATACAAAATCAAAGGACTATCGCCAAGCCAAAAATCTTGGTGCGGGGGCTTGCAGGGCTGGTTTAGGGTGGCCTTGGTAAATTCAACTGCAAGGATGTGACGGATATGACACGCTCGCTCGAGAGGACAGGTCTCGCGCTCGCAGCGGCCGTCCTGGCGCCGGCGCTGGTGCTCGCCGAGCCGCGCCACGGCATAGCTATGTATGGCGAGCCCGTGCTCCCACCGGATTTTGTGTCGCTGCCGTACGCCGAGCCGCAGGCGCCGAAGGGCGGCACTATCGTTTTCGGCGAAACTGGCGGCTTTGATTCGCTTAACCCTTACATCCTGAAGGGGCGCGCGCCGGCCGCGATCCAGAGCCACGTCTTCGAAACGCTGATGGCGCGGAACTGGGACGAGCCGTTCGGGCTCTACGGGCTCCTCGCCGAATTGATCGAGACGGGTCCGGATCGCGAGTGGGTGGAGTTCACGCTGCGGCCCGAGGCGACGTTCTCCGACGGGTCGCCGGTCACTGTCGAGGACGTGGTCTGGTCGATGCAGACGCTGGCGGAGGACGGGCTGCCAAGATATCGGAATGCCTGGGAAAAGGTCGCCGACGTCGAGCAGACCGGCGAGCGGTCGATCCGCTTCACCTTCGCCGCCGGCGACAGCGAGCTGCCGCTGATCATCGGGCTCCGGCCGATCCTGAAGAAGGCGGACTGGGAGGGGCTCGACTTCGCGGCGAGCAGCCTGCGGGTGCCGGTCGGCTCCGGGCCCTACACGATCGGCGCGTTCGAGCCGGGGCGGTTCATCAGCTTCGAGCGCGATCCCGACTACTGGGGGCGGGACCTGCCGATCAACCGGGGACTGAACAATTTCGACACGATCCGCACCGAGTACTTCGTCGACGCGGGGGTGCTGTTCCAGGCGTTCACAGCCGGCGAGCTCTCGGTGTTCCGCGAGACCAGCCCGTCGCGCTGGCGGACCGCCTACGACATCCCGGCGGTGCGGTCGGGGGCGATCGCCAAGGCCGAGATCCCGCACGGGCGGCCGTCGGGGATGGAGGGATTCGTCTTCAACCTGCGCCGGCCCCTGTTCGAGGACTGGCGGGTGCGCGACGCGCTGATTCATGCGTTCAACTTCGAGTTCGCCAACCAGACGCTGAACGGCGGCGAGATGCCGCGACGGGCGAGCTATTTCTCGAACTCGGCGCTGGCGATGGGGGACGGGCCGGCGGAGGGGCGGGTGCGCGCGCTGCTCGAGCCGTTCGCCGACAGCCTGGTGCCGGGCGCGCTCGACGCCTATGCGCTGCCGGTCTCCGACGGGTCCCCGCGCAACCGGGCGAATATGCGGATCGCGCGGCAGCAGCTCGAGGCGGCGGGCTGGACGGTGCAGGACGGCGTCCTGAAGAACGCGGACGGCGCGCCGTTCGCCTTCGCGATCCTGCTGCAGTCGGGGGTGGGCGAGGCGGTCGCCAACATCTATGTCGACGCGCTGCGCCAGCTCGGGATCGACGCGCGGGTGCAGGTGGTCGACGCGGCGCAGTACAACGAGCGCAGGAACGACTACGACTACGACATGATCGTCAACACCTGGAACATGTCGCTCTCGCCCGGCAACGAGCAGACGCTCTACTGGGGAAGCGCGGGCGTGACGGAGCCCGGAACGCGAAACTACATGGGGGTGGCGAGCCCGGCGGCGGAGGCGATGATCGCCGAGATGCTGGCGACGCGCGACCCGGCGGAGTTCGAGGCAGCGGTGCAGGCGCTCGACCGGGTGCTGACCACCGGGCGGTACGTCGTGCCCTTCTGGTTCTCCGACGTGGCCACCATCGCCCACAAGGCCGACCTGAAGCACCCGGAGCGGCTGCCGGTCTATGGCGACTGGATCGGCTGGCTGCCGGAGGTCTGGTGGCAGGCGCCGGAGTGACCGAACCAACCCTCCTAGCGCCGCGCGCCCGGGTGGAGATGGCGCCAGAGCGCCCGCAGGACGGCGAAGCCGATCAGGAAAGGCGCCGCCGCGACCGCCGCCATGAAGAGCAGGCCGAGGCCGATCGGATTCGCTTGCGGGTCGAGGAGGCCGACCACCACGAGCGGAACGGCCGCCATGATCGGCAGCAGCACGGCGAGGATCACGAGACGCATGCGGTACTCCGAGGCCGGGTCGGCCGCCAGGATAGCCGGCGCTCGGTGGCGAAGCGTTAAGCCCGGCCCAGCACTTCCCCGAGGAAGCCGTCGAGGCGGGGCAGGCCGCCGGGCCGCCAGCCGAGGGCGCGGAGGCGGTCGGTCGCCATCACGCCGGGGGGCGGGCCTTCGGCGCGTGGCGGCGGCGGGTGCGGGCTGCCGGTCAGCGCCCGGACGCGGGCGAGGAGGTCGTGGCGGTCGAGCAGGAGGTCGGAGGCGTTGACGGGACCGATCGCGCTCGAGTCGAGGAGGAGGACCACGGCGGCGGCGAGGTCGGCGCCGTGGACCTCGGTGGCGAGGCGCGGGGCGACCTCTTCGCCGCGCAGGTAGGCGGCGAAGAGGTCCTGCCACTTGTGCGGGCGGCCGCCATAGACGCCGGTGGCGCGCAGCGCGACGCCGCGCGGGCCGAGCGCCGCCTCGGCGGCGAGCTTCACCTCGCCGTAGAGCGAGTCGGGATCGGGCGGATCGGTCTCGCGCAGGGTCTCGCCGCGGCGGTCGCCGTAGACGGCGCGGCTGAGAGGAAGACGACGCGCGCGCCGCCGGCGGCGTCGAAGAGCGCGCGGGTGCCGTCGATGTTCAGGCGACGGAAACGGGCGGGGTCGTCGCCCTCGCCGCCGCGGTAGGCGCCGGGAACGTGGGCGAGCGCGGCGTGGACGAGGGCGTCGGCCGGCGGCAGGCGCGGCGCGGAGTCGGCGAGATCCCAAGGGTGGTCGCCGGGGTGCCGGCCGAGGGTGGTGACGCGGTGGCCGCCGGCCTCGAGCGCGGGGACGACGAAGCGGCCGACGGTGCCGCCGGCGCCGGTCACGAGGACGCGCATCAGCCGGGCGGTGGCAGGGACGCGAGGTCGGCGGGGATGCCCGTGCCGTCATAGTAGGCGCGCCAAAGGCCGATCAGCGGCGCGAGGCGGTCGCGCTTGGGGTTGGCCGGGTCCCAGGGCTTCTCGTACTGGAAGTGGAGGACGCGGACGAGCGACCAGTCCCAGAGCTCGGGCAGGTTGAACCAGACGTATTGCAGGAGGTTGTCGTAGATGGGCAGGCCGTGCCAGTCGGGGAAGAAGGTCTGCAGGAAGGTCTGGTCGGTGCGCTTCCAGAAGGCGCCCGGGGTGTCGAGGCACGTCAGCATCGCCGCGAAGGTGTCGGTGGAGGGGCGGGCGGTGAAGACGCCGGAGTTGAGGCGGCGGAAATCGGCGAGGCTTTCGTAGACGTTCGGCGCGGCGGAGAATTCCGGGTAGTCGAACAGGCGGTCGAGGGGCCGCAGGACCAAGGCGTCGGCGTCGATGAAGACGACGCGCTGGTAGGGGAGCTGCCAGAGTCGGAGCTTGACGAAGTTGTCGAGCGGGGAGTGGAAAGCCGGCTTCTCGCCCTTGGTGAAGGGGGCGCGCTCGTGTTGGGCGGCGCGGGAATGCGCGGTGTTGAAGGCGTCGGAGGTCGGCAGGAGGTCGCAGGCGGCGAGCCGGGCGCCGAGCGCGGCGAGCGTCGCGAGCTCGGCCGCCGCGACGCCGCCGGTGTGCAGCACGACGATGTCGGCGGCGGTTCCGGTGAGCGCCAGCGAGCGGACGAGCGCGACGGCGCCGGGCAGGTAGGCCGCGTTGGTGACGAGGGTGACGAAGGCGCAGGCCCCGCCGGGCGCGCGGTCGAGCTGCGGGGCGCCGCTGGGCATCGCCGTGGCGAGCCTAGTCCGGCCAGAGCGCCGAGAGCGGGAAGGCGATCGCGTCGAAGGGCGGGACGCGGACCTCCTCGTCGTCCTTGAGGGCGGCGACAAGGGTCCAGGCGCCGTCGCGCAGCGCGAATGCCTCGAGGGTCCGAGCGGACGGATCGACGAACCAGAGGTGGCCGACGCCAGCGGAGCCATAGATCCGGCGTTTGGACGTGAGATCAATTCGGCGCGTGCTCGGGCTCAGGATCTCGCAGGCCCAATCGGGAGCCAGATCGAACCACGGTACGTCGGGGTAGGGCTCGGCATCCGTTCGCGACGCCAGCCCCCGAGATCGGGAACGAGCACGTCCGTGCCGAGGTGCAACTCCGGCTCGTCGATGATCCACCAGCCCCCTGGCCCCGCCGGATCGGAGTCGAACGGGCCGCCGACCCTTACCCCAAGAACCGATGCGGCGCGCGCATGAAGAGATGCGGGGCGCGGCTGGACGTGGAGCGCGCCCTCGATCAACTCAGCGACCATGTTCGCAGGGGCGTCGAGGACGTCCTGATAGGTGGCGGGGCGCCGTTCGGTTGTCGCCTGTCGGTTCATCGCCGTAGCATAGCGCGGCGCCGGGAAAGCGTCATCAGGCCGATTTCAGACCGCGGTGCTCGGGATCGCGCTCGACGAGCTTGGCGATCTCCTTGGTCCAGGCCGAGACGCAGGGGATGCGCGAGCGGTCGACGCGATAGGCGTACTTCTTCGCCACCTCGACCACCTCGGTGAGAAGGCCTTCGCGCAGGGTGATCGGGTCGAGGCCGAGGCCGAGGAACTGGTCGTTCCTGACGACGAGGTCGTTCTCGGCCGCTTCCTTGCGCGGATTGGGCAGCCAGGCGATCTTGGCGCCGGTGAGCTCGGCGACGAGCTCGGCGAGGTCGCGGACGCGGTGGGTCTCGGTCATCTGGTTGAAGATGCGGACCCGGTCGCCGCGCTTCGGGGCGTCGGCGAGCGCGAGGTCGATGCAGCGCACCGAATCCTGGATGTGGATGAAGGCGCGGGTCTGACCGCCGGTGCCGTGCACGGTCAGCGGGTAGCCGATCGCGGCCTGGATCAGGAAGCGGTTGAGCACCGTGCCGTAGTCGCCGTCGTAGTCGAAGCGGTTGATCAGCTGGACGTGGCGGCGGGTCTGCTCGGTGTGGGTGCCCCAGACGATGCCCTGGTGCAGGTCGGTGATCCGGAGGCCGTCGTTCTGGGCGTAGAACTGGAACAGGATCTGATCGAGGCTCTTGGTCATGTGGTAGATCGAGCCGGGCCGGGTCGGGTAGAGGATCTCCTGGGTGACGGTCTCGCCGCCGAGGGTCTCGATGCCGACGGGCAGGTAGCCTTCGGGGATGGCGGCGCCGACCGTCGAGTAGCCGTAGACGCCCATGGTGCCGAGGTGGACGAGGTGGGCGTCGAGCTCGGTCTCGACCAGCGCCGACAGCACGTTGTGGGTGGCCGAGACGTTGTTGTTGACGGTGTAGGTCTTGTGGCGGTCGGACTTCATCGAGTAGGGCGCGGCGCGCTGCTCGGCGAAGTGGATGATGGCGTCGGGGCGGTGCTCGGCGAGCCAGCCCTTGAGGATCTCGTAGTCCTTGGCGAGGTCGAGGAGGTGGAAGCGGATGCGCCGCCCGGTCTCCTGATGCCAGATGCGGGTGCGCTCCTGGATCGAGTCCATCGGCGTCAGCGACTGGACGCCGAGCTCGGTGTCGATCCAGCGGCGCGAGAGGTTGTCGAGGATGTGCACCTCGTGGCCGCTGTCGCTGAGGTGGAGCGCCGTGGGCCAGCCGCAGAAGCCGTCGCCGCCGAGTACCGCGATCTTCATGGGGTCATGCCCTCCTGTCTGCTCGCGCCGACCTGTAGCCGTCATATGTGACGCTGGTCGGACGCCGCACCCTCCCGTGGAGCCAGATTTAGCGGTTTCGAGACCGGTTGGCCATGGATCGCCATCGGCGGGCGGCTTGCCGCCGTCTCACGTCGCGAGTTTGGCCACCTTGCGGGCGGGGGCGGCCGGGGTGGGCAGCGGGGTGACGAGGCCGGCGGAGATGATGAGCTTCGCCGCCTCCTCGAGGCTCATGTCGAGGAGGCGGACGTCGCGGCGGGGCACGAAGAGGAGGAAGCCCGAGGTCGGGTTCGGCGTGGTCGGGAGGAAGACGCTGATGAGGTCGGGCTCGCCGATCTTGCCGGGGATCTCGCCGCGGGTGTCGGTGGCGACGAAGGCGACGGCCCAGAGGCCCCGGCGCGGATACTCGACCAGGCAGGCCTGCTGGAACGAGGTGCCGGACTGGTTGAAGATCGTCTCCACGATCTGCTTCAGGCCGTTGTAGATCGAGCGCACCACCGGGGTGCGCTCGACGATCTGCTCGCCGAACGCCAGGATGCGGCGGCCGAGGAAGCCCTTGGCCAGCGCGCCGACGAGCGTGGTGAAGCTGACGAAGACGAGGAGGCCGAGGCCGAAGATGTTGCGCCCGAAGATGTTCTCCGGGTTGTAGGCGCGCGGGATCAGCGGGATGATCTTGGCGTCGACGAAGCCGATCGTCGCCCAGACGAGGTAGAAGGTCAGGAACATCGGCAGGACGACGACGAGCCCGGTCAGAAAGTCGGTCCTGAGCCGCTGCAAGAGCGTCGGCTTCGGCAGGCGGGGGCGGGCGGGCTTGCGGGCCATTCGGTTTCCTCGGCTTCGCCCGCAAACTTAGGGTGCGCGGGGGAGCGGAACAAGCGGCGAGGGGGCGATGGCTCGACCGGCAGCGTTTTCAGCGGTTAACGGCGATTCCTTAGATGCACACATTATGCACGACCCATGCACAACGCATACGCCGGCAACAGGCACCGAGACGAGAAGTTAACGGGAGCGCCCGTGCCGCGGGGACGGCCCCGCAGGTGGGAGGCGCACTTCAGCGTCGTCCGCCGCGCATGCCGCGTATGCGTGAAACGCCGACGCCGAAGAGAGAGCAAACCACTGGCCAGGCTGACTCGCTTGTCAGCTTGCGCCCTGAGCCGACCCTGGGAAGAGTCAGGTTCACCGTTTTCGACTTCTGAGCGCGCTATTGCGGCGGCACCGATCTGGGAGGCGTGTACGCGCCATCGTTGAGGCGCATATCTCAGCGGCGGGCAGCCGGCGCAACTACTCGGATGATCTGGTGGCGCAAGTTTCGGAGATGGGTTACCCTCCCCCTCGTCACAAACTTCAGCTGATGCACTTCGGGCGTGTGGTGAAACGGCTCTGGAATTTTCTGAGCGCGAACGCGGCGGCCTTAGGTGCGATCTCAAGTATTGCCACGGCGCTAGCGTTGATCGCGACGGTATTTGCATTGTTCCTTGCTCGGGCGAGCCTTCGCGACACTGAGCGAGCCGTCGAAGCGAACCTAATGTATCAGCTTCAATCTGATGCGCGGGAAATATCAAGCGAAATTTTCAGCTCGTCCGAAGTCCGTGACTACATCCTCGCCCGCCCTAGCAGCGCGGACGTGCCAGCTGGCACTAAAACGAAAGCCGAGGGGGCGATGCACAAGCTTGTGCGCTTCTACGCCTCAATTGAACGCTTGAAATCGTATGACTACGTTGAGGACGAGTACTGGGATAACACAAAGGAAGATATTTGTGATCTCATGAAATATTTAAACTTCCGCGACTTCTGGCGCACCTCCGTAGCTGCGGATGGCGCACAGTTCCGGGCATCATTTAAGAATATAGGAGACGATTGTGAAGTCTAGTGTATTGCTCCCCACCAAGTGGATGACAAGTAGGCTCGCGCTTGTGTTGCTCCTGTTACTTGTAGCAAGTCACTCACACTCCGAACCAGTCTTTAACCCCGCTGATACCGAATATGAAGAAGAGAGTCGCAGAGCATCAATACAGTTGCTTGAGAGCATTGGGCTGATATACGACGCTCTAATTCTTATAGAGCGGAAGGCATTGGATGACGCGGCGGAGGTACTGGCTAATTCACGATCCAAGGCCGATCAAGCCGTTGAGACCTATAAATCTTTGCAAGACAAGATGTTAAGCGCTGACTCCACTGCAGAGATCGCGACTTTTGACTTGGTGCTCTCCGAGCACCCCGAGTTTTCCGAAGTCCTTGCAGCCCGCCTGGAGGCTGAGGGCATCGAGGAACCCACCAGCTTGGATGAGGTTGTGGCATTGGGCGTTGAAGCGCTCCTCGAATATCGAGACAGCTTGGAGGTGGAACTTAGTGATCCACCTTACTTCGATCTTGTGGCTCCACTAAATCAAGCAATAGAACGCGTGATGCTTATCGGAACGCTCATTCCTCAACTAACGGCGGATCGGGGAGCGTAGGCTTCCCGGGCCGCGTGCTTACGGCGCGCCGCTCTGCTGTGCCGGCCGCGGCAGCGGCGCGTCCAGAGACAGGCGCATTGGTCAGGCAACGTGACGAACTCAGGTTGAGATGTCTGCTTTGGGCAGACCCGTCTACGCCGGCAGCGCGGCGAGCGCGATCGCGATGCGGGCGGCGAGGCGGGCGTTGGCGCGGACGAGGGCGATGTTGGCGGCGAGGGCGGCGCCGCCGGTCGCCTCGCCGATCCGGGCGAGGAGGAAGGGGGTGACGGCCTTGGCGGCGATTCCCTCGGCCTCGGCGGCGGCGAGGGCGGCGGCGATGTGCGGGGCCATCGTGGCAGCGGGGATCTCGGCCTCGGGCGGGATCGGGTTGGCGACGAGCTGGCCGCCGGGGAGGCCGAGGCGGGCGCGCATCCGGTGGGCGCCGGCGATCGCCGCGGGGTCGTCGAGGCGGAGGGGGGCGGAGAGGCCCGAGTCGCGCGACCAGAAGGCGGGGAGCGTGTCCTGGCCGACGGCGATGACCGGGACGCCGAGGGTCTCGAGAACCTCGAGGGTCTTGGGCAGGTCGAGGATGGCCTTGGCGCCCGAGGCGACGACGGTGACCGGGGACTGGGCGAGCTCCTCGAGGTCGGCGGAGATGTCGAGCGTCGACCTCGGCGCCGCGGTGGACGCCGCCGATGCCGCCGGTGGCGAAGACCTCGATGCCGGCGAGGCGGGCGCAGATCATCGTGGCGGCGACGGTGGTGGCGCCGGTCCAGCCCTCGGCTGAGGGCGACGGCGAGGTCGGCGCGCGAGAGCTTGCGGACGTCGGGCGGCGGCGGCGAGGCGCTCGAGCCGGTCGGGCTCGAGGCCGATATGGATGCGGCCCTCCATCACCGCGATGGTGGCGGGGACGGCGCCGGCGGCGGCGATCTCGGCCTCGACGGCGCGCGCGGTCGCGAGGTTCTCGGGATGCGGCATGCCGTGGGTGATGATCGTCGATTCGAGGGCGACGAGCGGCCGGCGGGCGGCGATGGCCTCGGCGACGGCGGTCGAGAAGGCGAGCGGTGGGGTCATGGCACCTCGCAGGTGATGTGGCGGGCAGCGGCCGCAAGGGCGGCGCGGAGCGCGGCTTCGGGGTCGAGGCCGTCGGCGCGGGCGGCGAGATGGGCGGCGACGAAGGCGTCGCCGGCACCGGTGAGGCCGACGGTGGCGACCGGCGGGGGCGGCAGGGTGACGCTGGCGTGGGGCAGGGCGGCGGTGGCCGGGGCGGCGCCGTCGGTGACGACCGCCTCGGCGGCGCCGTGGTCGAGGAGCGCCGCCGCGGCGGCGCGACTGTCGGGCAAGGCGGTGCCGCAGATCCGCTCCGCCTCGCGGCGGTTCAGGTAGAGCGCCAGGGGTCGCGCGCGCCGATGCAGATGGCGCAGCGCGGCCGCCTTGCGCGGGGCTCGCGACGACGAGCGCGGCCGGGCGGACGAGGAGCTCGTCGAGGACCCGGAGCGGGAGGTTACCGTCGGCGACGATCGGGCCGGCGACGCCGCCGTGGCGGAGCGGGGCGAGGAGGGCGGTGCCGGCGGCCTCCAGGCGGGCGCAGTCGGCGATCGCGGCGTGGATCTCGCCGCTCGGGCCTTCGATCGCGAGATAGGTGTCGGTCGGGCCTTCGCGGCGGTGGAGGTGGGCGGCGTCGACCCCGGCGCCGGCGAGGTGACGGAGAAGGTCGGCGCCGGCGGCGTCGGTGCCGACCGCCGCGAGGAGGGCGACCGGGCGGTGCAGCGCGGCGAGGGCGAGCGCGACGTTGAGGGCGACGCCGCCGGGGCGGCGGATGATCCGGCCGGGAACGTCGGCGCCGGGCGGCAGCGGTTCCGCGGTGCGGCCGATGATGTCCCAGTGCGCCGCGCCGACGCAGACGAACGACGGCGAAGCGGGCATCAGGCCTCGGGCGCGAAGAGGAGCTTGATGTAGGAGCGCTGCATCAGGATCTGGCGGGCAAGCGCCGGCGGGTCGCGCAGCGCCTTGGCCATGATGATGCCGCCCTCGATGGTGGTCGAGATCATGTCGGCGAGGGTCTCGAGCTCGACCTCGTCGCGCGGCGGGTAGCGGGCGGCGATCTTCTCGATCTCGGCGAGGAAGAGCCGGCGCCAGGCCAGCACCGACTGCCGGTTCAGCTCGCGCACCTCGGCGTCGAACAGCCGCTCCTGGTAGCAGACGGTGGCGACGATGCAGCCCGGATGCCCGTTCGGCAGGTCGGCCATCGCCTCGGAGAGGAGCTTCAGCGCGATCAGGAACGCGTGCAGCGGGTCGTCGCTGAGCTCGGCGGCGCGGCGGAAGATGCCGCCGAGCAGCGCGCGGTCCTGCTCGAGGTAGCGCTCGAGGAGCGCGCGGGCGAGGGCGTTCTTGTCGGGGAAGTGGTAGAAGAAGCCGCTCCGGGTGATCTCGGCGCCGGCGACGATCTCCTCGATCGAGGTGCCGTCGAAGCCCTTGGCGAGGATCGACGCCTCGGCGACCTCGAGGATGCGCGCCCGCGTCTCCTGGCCCTTCGTGGTCGACCGCGGCGCCTCGGCGACTGTACTCATGGTGCGGTTTTCCGGTGTCGGGGCTACGGATGGCGCGGGTGGCGAGGGGCAAGCCATTGAATTCGCGGCAGGCTCCCGGTCCATCGCGACCTTACCGCGAATTCGGCTTACCGGACCAGCCGGTTTGCGGCACCTTCCGCGGCATCCACGAACCGAGGGGATGACGCGATGCAGGCCAAGTACCGGCACGCCCTGCCGCTGAAGGGCAACGAGATCTTCCTGACCGACGGCGGGATCGAGACGACGCTGATCTTTCACGAGGGGATCGACCTGCCGCATTTCGCGGCGTTCGACCTCCTCGCGACGGAGGAGGGCCGGGACGCGCTGCGGCGCTACTACGCGCCCTACGTCGCGGTCGCCAAGCGCGACCGGCGCGGGCTCGTGCTCGAGAGCGCGACCTGGCGGTCGAACCCGGACTGGGGGGCGGTGATCGGCTATGCGCCCGAGGCGCTCGACCGGGCGAACGCGGCGGCGATCGACCTCATGCGCGAGATCCGCGACGCCGAGGAGACGGCGGCGAGCCCGATGGTGCTGAGCGGCTGCATCGGGCCGCGGGGTGACGGCTACGCCCCGGACAGCTATATGACGGCCGAGGCGGCGGAGGCGTACCATGAGCGCCAGATCCGGGTGTTCGAGCGGGCCGGGGCCGACATCGTGACGGCGATCACCATGACCTATGTCGAGGAGGGCATCGGCGTCGCGCGCGCGGCGCAGGCGGCGGGGATCCCCGCGGTCGTGTCGTTCACGGTCGAGACCGACGGCCGGCTGCGGACCGGGATGGGGCTCGGCGAGGCGGTCGCGGCCTGCGACGCGGCGACCGGCGGCTACCCGCTCCACTACATGGTCAACTGCGCGCATCCGACGCATTTCCGCGATGTTCTGACCGGCGGCTGGGTCGGGCGGATCGGCGGGGTGCGGGCGAACGCCTCGAAGCTCAGCCATGCCGAGCTCGATGCCGCGCCGGAGCTCGATCCGGGCGACCCGGCCGAGCTCGCCCGCGACTACCGCGCGCTGGCGCGGCTCCTGCCCAACCTGCGGGTGCTCGGGGGTTGCTGCGGCACCGACCACCGGCACATCGGGGAGATCAGCCATGCCTGCGGCCATGCCCATGTCACCTGAGGCGCCGACCCTGCGGCCGGCGCGGCGCGCGGACGCGGCCGACCTCGCCCGCCTCGTCGATCTCGCGAGCGAAGGGCTCGCGCGCCACCTCTGGGAGCAGATGGCGGAGCCGGGCGAGGACGCCCTCGCCGTGGGCACCCGCCGGGCGGCCCGCGACGAGGGAGCGTTCACCTGGCGCAACGCGGTGATCGCCGAGCTCGACGGGGCGGCGGCGGGCGGGCTCGTCGCCTACCGGATCGGCGACGCGCCCGAGCCGCTCGACGAGCTTCCGACGCTCTTCCGGCCGCTGCAGGCGCTGGAGAACCGGGCGCTCGGCACCCACTACGTCAACGTGCTGGCCACCTTCCCGCGGTTTCGGCGGCGCGGGGTGGCGTCGCGGCTTCTCGCCGAGGCCGAGCGGCAGGCCGCCGGGGCGCGCGGGCTGAGCCTGATCGTCGCCGACCGCAACCTGCCGGCGCGGCGGCTCTACACGGCGTTCGGCTTCGCGGAGGTGGCGTCGGAGCCGATCGTCGCGCAGGGCTGGCGGACCGAGAGCCGGACCTGGATCCTGATGCTCAAGCCCGCCTGACGAATCGCGGCCTCGAGGCCGCGGCGGGGCCTTCAAATCGGCCGGCAAGCGCGCTACATATTCGGGTGGCGGGTTCTAGCCTTCGCGTGAGAGGCCCAAATCCTAGTGGCCGTAAACATTCTTGAGGGAGCCGGCTCTGTGACTGGCCCTGGCCTATCGCACCCGGTGCCCACCTGGTCAAACAGGCTCTCAAGGATTGCACGCCTCCACGGTCGCGCCGGGCCCGCCGCTTTCCGGCATCAGATCGGGCGCCCGGGCGTGTGACCTCGCTCGAGGAGCGCAAGCGTGCCGCCCGCAACGCCGCGCTCGAGCTGCGCGCGGGGCTCGCCGCGGCGAACCCCGGTGCGCCGAGGCTGGCAGCCGGCTATGCGCTCGAGGCGATCGCGGCGCTGCGCGGGGTCCACGCCGTGGCCGGGTATCTGCCGGTCCGGGGCGAGCTCGATGCGCGTCCCGCGATGCTGGCGCTGGCCGGGCTCGGGTTCCGGACCTGCGTGCCGGAGATCGAGGCGGCCGGCCGGCCGCTGCGCTTCCGGGCCTGGACACCTGAGGCGGCGACGGAGCGCGGGCATTTCGGCATCGAGGTGCCGGCGCTGGGGCAGGTGGTGGAGCCGGAGGTGCTCCTGGTGCCGATGCTCGCCTTCGACGCGCGCGGGCACCGGCTCGGCTATGGCGGGGGGTTCTACGACCGGACGATCGCGGCGCTGCGCGACCTGCGCGAGGTGCAGGCGCTGGGGTTTGCCTTTGCGGCGCAGGAAGTTGCGGCGGTGCCCGACGCGGAGACCGACATGCGCCTCGATGCGATCGTCACCGAGGCCGGGATTTTGCGGCCCGGTTGAGGGGTGGCGGTTTCGGCCGTGCAGGCAGCGGCATGGCGGGATTCGCTCATGCACAAGTCATGCACGAAGCATGCACAACGTATGCACCAACCGGAAGAGTCCGGATCGAACGGAGGCGGGTCATGGCAGCGGGCGAGCGACCGGACTGCATCGCGCACTGGAGCGCGGTCGAGGGCGCCGACAACCGCCGCTATCGCGGCGACGACGAGCTCTTGAGCGTCGGGGCGCCGCTCGGGCGGCACTTCGGGCTGGAGCGGCTCGGCATCCATCACGAGCGGCTGCCGCCGGGGCGGCGGACGTCGTATCCGCACGCGGAGAGCGCGGAGGAGGAGTTCGTCTTCGTGATTGAGGGGACGCCCGACGTCTGGCTCGACGGCCAGCTGCACCGGCTCGGGCCCGGCGACGCGGTCGGGTTCCCGGCCGGGACCGGAATTTGCCACACGTTTCTCAACAACACCGAGGCGATGGTGCGGCTCCTCGTCGTCGGCGAGACGGCGAAGGACGCGAACCGGATCGTCTATCCGCGCAACCCCGAGCGTCGGCCGCTGCGCGACGACTGGTGGGACGATGCGCCGGAGCGCGAGATGGGCGGGCATGACGGCCTGCCCGACGCGCTCCGGGCGCGCCGGGCGACGGCGGGCGGCTGACCGGTACCGGCGCTTGCCGGGCCTGCGCTTCCCGACTGGCGCGGGTGGCTTGCCGAAGCCGGGTGGGATAAGGGATGCCGCCGTGGGCTTTGTGAGCAAGCGGGGCGGATGAGGCTGCTTTTCCTTGGCGACGTGGTGGGCCGGACCGGGCGGGCGGCGGTGGCGGAGACCTTGCCGCGGCTCCGGCGCGACTGGGCGCTCGACTTCGTCGTCGTCAACGGCGAGAACGCGACCGGCGGCATGGGGCTGAGCGGGGCGCACGCGGCGACGCTTCTCGAGGCCGGGGCGGATTGCGTGACGCTCGGCGACCACGCGTTCGACCAGCGCGACATGCTCGCCTTCATCGAGACCGAGCCGCGGGTGATCCGGCCGCTCAACTTCGCGCGGGCGGCGCCGGGGCGGGGGGCGCAGTTCTTCGAGGCGGCCGGCGGGCGGCGGGTGTTCGTGGCGCAGGTGCTCGGCCAGGCATTCATGAAGCGGCCGTTCGACGACCCGTTCTCGGCGATCGACGCGGCGCTGAAGCCCGCGGTGCGCGGCGGAACCGCGAGCGCGGTGATCGTCGAGGTGCATGCGGAGGCGACCTCGGAGAAGATGGCGCTCGGGCACTGGTGCGACGGGCGGGCTAGCCTCGTCGTCGGCACGCATACCCATGTGCCGACGGCGGACACGATGATCCTCGAGCAGGGCGCCGCCTACCAGACCGACGCCGGGATGTGCGGCGACTACGACAGCGTGATCGGCATGGACAAGCTCGAGCCGGTGACGCGCTTCGTCACCGGCATGTCGAAGGGCAGGTTCAGCCCGGCGGAGGGCGCGGCGACGCTCTGCGGCGTCTTCGTCGAGACCGACGACGCCACCGGCCGGGCGCGCCGGGCGGTGCCGGTGCGGGTGGGGGGCAGGCTCGCCGGGTCCGGGCCGGGCTGAGCGTGCCGGGTCTCGCGATGCTCGGCGCGCTCGCGGCGATCGGCGCGGCCTGGGGGCTGACGCTGCCGCTGATCCGGATCGCGGTGTCGACCGGGCACCAGCCGCTCGGGCTGATCCTCTGGCAGAAGCTGATCATGCTCGCGATGCTGGCGGCGCTGCTCGCGGCGATGCGCAAGCCGCTGCCGCGCTTTCGCGGCAACCTCGGGCTCTTCGCGGTGGTCGCGGTGTTCGGCGCGGTGCTGCCCGGCTACTTCACGTTCCTGACCGCCGACGACCTGCCGGCGGGCGTGCGGGCGATCATCGTCGCGCTGGTGCCGATGTTCGTGCTGCCGATGGCGCTCGCCCTCGGCTTCGAGCGGCCGGACCCGCGGCGGGCGGTCGGGCGTGCTGCTCGGGGCGGGCGCGGTGGTGCTGATCGTGCTGCCGGGCGCCGGGGTGACGGCGGCGATCGGCCTCGCGCCGGTGCTGCTCGCGCTGATCTCGCCGCTCAGCTACGGCGGTGGAGGCGAACTACCTCGCCTGGCGCGGGGCGCGCGGGCTGCACCCGTTCCAGGTGCTGTTCGGGGCGTCGGTGGTCGGCATCGCGCTGACCTGGCCGCTGGCGGAGGCGACGGGGCAGATGGTCCGTCCGGTGGCCTGGGGGGCGGCGGAGTGGGCGATGCTCGCCGCGGGCGCTGAACGCGCTCGCCTATTCGGACTACGTCTGGCTGATCGGGCGGGCCGGGTCGGTCTTCGCGAGCCAGATCGCCTACCTGGTGACGGGCTTCGGGGTCGTCTGGTCGAAGCTCCTGCTCGGCGAGAGCTACTCGGCCCTGGTCTGGTCGGCCTTCGCGGTGATGCTCGCGGGGATCGCCCTCGTGCAGCCGTCAGGCGAGGAGGAGAAGAGTGCTTGAGGGCGCGCGGCGCTTGCGCCATGTTGGCCGCCGGCTCGCGGGCCCGGCCGCGGCGCCGGGACCACCCGCAGGCGCGGGGCAGTAAACAGGGTCACCTTGGTTCAATTGTTGGCGGAGCCGCCCGTCGCGGCCTATTTCACGCTGGCCGTGCTCGCGGCCATGTTCGTGCTCTTCGTCCTCGAGGTCTTTCCGGTCGAGGTCACGGCGATGCTCGGCGCCGCGGTCCTCGTCGTCGTGGGGATCGTGCCTTCGGATGGCGTGCTCGGGGTGTTCTCGAATCCCGGCGCCGTGGACGATCGCGGCGATGTTCATCGTGCTCGGGCGGGCTGGTGCGCACCGGGCTGATCAACAACCTCGCCCGCTTCGTCTCGCGGCGGGCGGCGCAGAACAAGGCGCTCGTGGTGTCGGCGGTCGGCCTCTTCGTCGCGGGCGCCTCGGCCTTCACCAACAACACGCCGCTCGTCGCGGTGATGATCCCGGTGACGATGCAGATCGCGCTTGCCGATGGGACTTTCGCCGTCCAAGCTACTGATTCCGTTATCTTATATAACGGTGCTCGGCGGCATGATCACCATGATCGGCACCTCGACCAACATCCTCGTCGACGGCGTGGCGCGGGCGCAGGGCCTCGCGCCGTTCCGTCTCTTCGAGATCGCGCCGCTCGGGATCGCCGTCACAGCCGTCGGCTTCGTCACCATGTGGCTCCTGGTGCCGCGCTTCCTGCCCAACCGCGACTCGATGGCCGACCTGCTCGGCACCCGGAGGCGGATGAAGTACTTCACCGAGGTGGTCGTCCCCGAGGGCTCGCCGCTGATCGGGCAGCGGGTGATGGACGTCGCGACCTTCAAGCACGAGGGCATGCGGGTGATCGACGTGCTGCGCGGGGACGAGAGCCTGAGGCGGCAGTTCCCGGACGTGACGCTGCAGGAGGGCGACCGGGTGGTGCTGCGCACCGAGGTCCAGGAGCTGCTCGGGCTCAAGGATTCGAACAAGGTCACCCTCGTCGACCGCGTCGGGTCGCGGAGCACGGTGACGGTGGAGGCGCTGATCCTGCCCGACTGCCGCCTCGTCGGGCGCTCGCTCGGCAGCCTGCGGCTGCGCCGCCGCTACGGCGTCTATCCGCTCGCGGTGCACCGGCGCAGCCAGAACATTGGCCGCCAGCTCGACGAGGTGGTGGTGCGGGTCGGGGACACCCTGCTGCTCGAGGGCCCGCCCGATGATATCCGGCGGCTCGCCGAAGAGGTCGGGCTCGCCGACCTGAGCGAGACGGCGGAGCGGGCGTTCAAGCGCGAGCGCGCGCCGCTGGTGCTTCTCGTGCTCGGCTCGATCGTCGTCGGGGCGGGGCTCGACCTCGCCCCGATCCAGATCCTCGCCATGCTCGGGGCGGTCGTGCTGCTGGTGACGCGCACGATGGAGCCGGAGGAAGCCTACGGCACGGTGAGCGCCTCGCTCCTGGTGCTGATCCTCGCCATGCTGGTGGTCGGCGAGGCGCTCGACGAGTCGGGGGCGGCGCAGATGATCGTCGACACGATCTCGCCGACGCTGGCGCAGCTGCCGCCGCTCGGCGTGCTGTTCGTGCTCTACTTCCTGACCCAGATCCTGACCGAGCTGCTCTCGAACAACGCGGTCGCGGTGATCGTGACGCCGGTGGCGATCGCGCTCGCAGAGAGCCTCGGGCTCGACCCGCGGCCGCTGGTCGTCGCGGTGATGTTCGCGGCGACCCTCGCCTTCGCGACGCCGATCGGCTACCAGACCAACACGATGGTCTACGGGCCGGGCGGCTACAAGTTCTTCGACTTCACCCGGATCGGCCTGCCGCTCAACATCGTCACCGGCGTGACCTGCTGCCTCGTGATCCCGATCTTCTGGCCGCTGGTGTCCGGCTGAGCCGCCGCGATTGACCTTGAGGCACTGGGGGGATTGCGCCATCGTCGCGTCCGCCCCGGCTCGGCGTGAGCGGGCGGACCTCGTCGCGACCGGCGATCGGGGTAGAACAAGAGGGAACTCTTGGCCGAACTGATCGCGCAGCCGCATTTCGCGGCGTACCTGACGCTGGCCGTCATCGCGGGGATGTTCGTGCTTTTCGTGCGCGAGGTCTTCCCGCCCGAGGTCACCGCCTTCGCCACCGCGGCCGTGCTCCTGGCGAGCGGCATGATCCCGACCGACGCGCTCCTGTCGATCTTCTCCAACGCCGCGCCGTGGACGATCGCGGCGATGTTCATCCTCTCCGGGCGGTCTGATCCGGACCGGCGTGCTCAACAACGTCTCGCGGCTCATCAGCGCGCACAGCGGGCGCCGGCCGGGACTGGTGATCGGGCTCCTCGGCGTGATGGTGGTGTTCGCCTCGGCCTTCATGAACAACACGCCGATCGTGGTGGTGATGCTGCCGATCGTGGTCCAGCTCGCGCAGTCGCTCGGCCTCGCGCCGTCGAAGCTGCTGATCCCGCTCTCCTACGCGACGATCATGGGCGGCATGTGCACGTTGATCGGCACCTCGACGAATCTCCTGGTCGACGGCGTGGCGCGGGCCCAGGGCATGGCGCCGTTCTCGCTCTTCGAGATCACCCCGCTCGGCGTCATCCTCGCGGCGATCGGGCTCGTCTATCTGCGGCTGTTCGTGCCGGCGCTGCTGCCCAACCGCGATTCGATGGTCGACCTGCTCGGCACGCGCAAGCGGATGAAGTTCTTCACCGAGGTGGTGGTACCGGAAGGCTCGCCGCTGATCGGGCAGCCGGTGATGGAGGTGCCGCTCTTCCGGCGCGAGGGGATGCGGGTGATCGACCTGTTGCGCGGCGAGGAGAGCCTTCGGCGGCAGTTCCCCGACGTCGAGCTCGCCGAGGGCGACCGGGTGGTGCTGCGCTCCGACATGAACGAGCTCCTCGGCCTCAAGGACTTCGAACAAGGTGACGCTCGTCGACCGCGTCGGGTCGAAGCCGACCACGACCGTCGAGGCGCTGATCTCGCCCGACTGCCGGCTGGTCGGCCGCTCGCTCGGCAGCCTGCGCCTCCGGCGGCGCTACGGCGTCTATCCGCTGGCGGTGCACCGGCGGAACCAGAACATCGGCCGCCAGCTCGACGACGTGGTCGTGCGGGTCGGCGACACGCTGCTGCTCGAGGGAGCGCGCGAGGACATCCGCCGGCTGTCGGTCGACGTCGATCTCGTCGACGTCTCCGAACCGTCCGGGCGGCCGTTCCGCCGCGGGCGGGCGCCGCTGATGCTCGCGGTGCTCGGCGCCGTCGTCCTGCTCTCGGCGCTCGAGGTCGCGCCGATCCACGTGCTCGCGCTTCTCGGGGTGGCGATCGTGCTCGTCACCGGGATCCTCGATTCGGAGGAGGCGTTCAGCTACGTCGACGCCCGGCTGATGGTGCTGATCTTCGCGATGCTGGCCGTGGGGCTCGCGCTCGACCATTCGGGGGCGGTGATGCTCATCGTCGACGCGATCACCCCCTGGCTGCGTGAGCTGCCGCCGCGGGCGACGCTGGTGGCGGTCTATCTGATCACCATGGTCCTGACCGAGCTCGTCACCAACAACGCGGTGGCGGTGGTGATGACCCCGATCGCGATCGCGCTGGCGAACGGGCTCGGGATCGACGCGCGGGCGCTCGTCGTCGCGGTGATGTTCGCGGCCTCGGCGAGCTTCTCGACGCCGATCGGCTATCAGACCAACACGCTGGTCTATGGGCCGGGGGGCTACCGGTTCGCCGACTTCATGCGGGTGGGCATTCCGATGAACCTCTTGATGGCGGCCGCCACCTGCCTGATCGTCCCGTTCCTGTGGCCGCTGGAGGGCGGCTGACGCCGGGGGTTGATGCCTGGCGGCGCGACAGGCTATTACCCGCCGATCATCCCGAGTATCGGACGGAGCGCGCCATGGCCGGGCATTCCAAATGGGCCAACATCCAGCACCGCAAGGGGCGGCAGGACGCCGCCCGGTCGAAGCTTTTCTCGAAGCTGTCGAAGGAGATCACCGTCGCGGCCAGGATGGGCGACCCCGACCCCGACAAGAACCCGCGGCTGCGGCTGGCGGTGAAGGAGGCGCGGGCCAACTCGATGCCGCGCGACAACATCGACCGGGCGATCAAGAAGGCCTCGGGCGGCGATGCCGAGACCTACGAGGAGATCCGCTACGAGGGCTACGGGCCGAACGGGGTGGCGATCATCGTCGAGGCGATGACCGACAACCGCAACCGGACCGCGTCGAACATCCGCTCGACCTTTTCGAAGCGCGGCGGCAACCTCGGCGAGACCGGGTCGGTCGCGTTCATGTTCGCCCGCAAGGGGCAGATCGTCTATCCGCCCGAGGCCGGCAGCGAGGAGGCGGTGATGATCGCGGCGCTGGAGGCGGGGGCGGAGGACGTCGAGAGCGGCGAGGACGGCCATGTCATCTGGTGCGCCGACAGCGAGCTCAGCGACGTCTCGACCGCGCTCGAGGCGGCGCTCGGCGAGGCCGAATTCGACCAGGCTCGCCTGGCGGCCGCAGACGACCACCGAGGTCGACCTCGACGCGGCGCAGGGGCTCATGAAGCTGATCGAGGCGCTCGAGGACGACGACGACGTTCAGTCGGTGACCGCGAACGTCGAGATCTCCGACGAGGTCCTCGCGCAGCTCTGATGCGGATTTTGCGCTGCAAGCAATCGTGAGGCGCGGCGCGACCGGGACGCCGATGCCGCTCTTGGCCCGGGCCGAATTTCCTGCCAGATTGTGCGGGGTTGGGGGACCGAGGTACCGCGGCGAATGCGCTTGTTACTGTGTGTGATCGGACTGTTTCTGGGGTTCGCCGCCGCCACGCCCGGCGCGGCGGAGAATCATGTCGTTACGGGAACGGCAAGCTACCGGGAACGCATCGCGCTGCCGCCCGGCGCGGTGTTCGAGGCGGTGCTCGAGGACGTGACCATCGCCAACGCGCCGGCGCACGTCCTGGGGCGGACGACGATCGCCGACCCCGGCAACCCGCCTTTCGAGTTCGAGGTCGATTTCGACACCGCGGACATCGACGAGGACCGCACCTACGCGGTGCGCGCGCAGGTCGCGGTCGGCCGGAAGCTGATCTTCGTCTCGGACACGATGAACCCGGTGCTGACCAACGGCGCGACGAACGACGTGCACGTCTGGATGATCAAGGTCGGCGACACCAGCGACGAGGCGCGCGCGGCGCCGCCCGCCGTCGGCGCGCATGGGCTGCGGCTGCCGGCGAGCTTCAACGGGTCGCTGCCCTGCGCCGATTGCCCGGCGGTGCTGTATCGGCTGAACCTCTGGCCCGACCAGGTGTTCCACCTGCGGCGCACCTGGGAAGAAAAGGACATGCGGCGCGATTCGATCGGACGGTGGTCGGTCGACCCGGTCGAGCACGTGCTATCGCTGCGCGGCGCGGAGGAGGAGCTGAAGTTCGAGATCCTCGGACCCGACCGGCTCCAGCTGCTGCGGCGCGACGGTGCCGCCGGTCGACGCCGCCGCGGACCAGTCGCTGACCGCCGAGGCGACCTTCGAGACCTTCGAGCCGCACCTGCCGCTGCGCGGCATGCTGACCTATGCGGCCGACATGGCCCGCTTCACCGAATGCCTGACCGGCCGGGACTACCCGCTGGTGAAGGACGGCGACTACGAGGCGCTCGAGCACGCCTATCTCGCGGCCGGGGCGGAGGCGGGCGGGCCGATCATGGCGAGCTTCGACGGCGGCATCGTGCAGGAGCCGACGGTCGCCGGGGGAGACGCCGTGCCGGAAGTGCTGGTGGAGCGCTTCGTCGGGGTCTGGCCGGGAGAGACCTGCGAGCGGACCATGGGCGAGGCGAGCCTGACCAACACCTACTGGAAGATCCTGCGCCTCGGCGAGACCGAGGTCGCGGCGGCCGAAGGCCAGCGCGAGCCGAACCTCATCCTGCGCGAGGGCGAGCCGCGCTTCACCGCGACGGTCGGCTGCAACCAGCTCGGTGGCACCTACGAGCTCGACGCAGACAAGCTGCAGTTCGGCGCCGGGGCGCAGACGCTGATGGGCTGCCCGGCGCCGCTCGACGGCTGGGAGGGCCAGCTGCGGGGGGTGCTCGAGGCGACGGCCGCCTGGCGGCTGGACGGGCAGACGCTCGAGCTCCTCGACGCCGCCGACGAGCCGCTGGCGCTGTTCCAGGCGGTCTATCTCTACTGATTCACGCGGCGAGTCCGGCGATTTTGCGTTCGCTTCACGCCGGCGCTGACATGGCGGTCACGGCGGGGGGCTAGGCTTTCGGTCAGTTCCTCAAAGGGAGTGACCGAAATGTTCGACATCAACCATCTCGCGATGAAGTTCTACATGGATGAGCTGCACCGGCAGGTCGGCCGCCGGGGTCCGCGGACGGCAGCGGAGGCCGGGGGCCGGCGTGCGGGGGCGGGTACGCTTCTCGCCGTGTTCCGCGGTCTGCCGGTCCGCCGGCTGGTGCGCGAGTAGCTCATACTGGATCCGGTTGATCGCTTCGCATGCGAGCGTAGCGCCCCGCCGCCCTCATCCCGGCCGTGCGCAAGCACGGCCTGCGCCTGCCTGCCCCCCGGCAGGCGCACCCGACGGACGTGCAGGACGCACCGTCGGTCGCTTACCCGAACGCCCGCGCGGGGCGGCCGTACGGCAAGGTGCGCCAGCCCAGGCAGGCGCAGGCCGTGCCTCGGCAACCGTCGCCGAGGCCAACGCTCGCATCCTAGCGAAGCGATTAGCCGGATTTCGTATCAGGCAAGTCCGGTCGGCTGCAGGATCGGCCGGCCGGACCCGTCGCGGCCGAGATGGGCGGTGATGCCGTAGACGGCGGCGAGCCGGTCCGGGGCCAGCACCTCGGCGGGCGGGCCGTCGGCGGCCACCCGGCCGCGGTCGAGCAGGATCAGCCGGTCGCACCAGCGGACGGCGAGCCCGAGATCGTGCAGCGAGACCAGGATGCCGCGCCCGGCGCCGGCGAGATCGCGGAACCCGGCCATCAGCGCCAGGGCGTGCGCCGGGTCGAGCCCGGCGGTCGGCTCGTCGGCGAGGAGCAGCGGCGCCTCCTGCGCCAGGGCGCGGGCGATCAGCGCCCGGGCGCGCTCGCCGCCGGAGAGGGCGGTGGCCGGGCGGTCGCGCAGTGGCCCGAGCTCCATGACCGACAGCGCGGCCTCGACGGCGGCGGCGTCGGCGGCCGGCGTCGCGCGGTGCGGGGTGCGGCCGAGGGCGACGAGCGCGGCCACCGTGATCGGCCAGGCGACCGTGCGGTCCTGCGGGATGTAGGCGGCGCGCAGCGCGCGCTCGCGCGGGGCGAGGGCCGCGAGGGCGTCTCCGGCGAGGGCGATGCGGCCTTCGGCCGGCTGCAGGCCGAGCGCGGCGCGCATCAGCGTGGTCTTGCCGGCGCCGTTCGGGCCGAGGAGGCCGACGAGCTCGCCCGCGCGCACCCGGGCCGTCACGTCCTCGAGGATCGGGCGGCCGGTCGCGGCGGACGGTGACGTCGTCGAGCGCGAGCAGGGTCATGTGAGGCTCCGCCGGCCGCGCCAGACCAGCCAGAGGAAGAAGGGCGCGCCGACGAGGGCGGTCAGGACCCCGAGCTTGAGGTCGCGCTCCGGCGCGATCAGCCGGACGGCGAGGTCGGCGGCGAGGACGAGCGCGGCGCCGCCGAGGGCGGAGGCAGGCAGGAGCCGCGAGGGCAGGGCGCCGACGAGCGGGCGCAGCAGGTGGGGCACCACGAGGCCGACGAAGCCGATCGCGCCCGCGACCGCGACCCCGGCGCCGACGGCGAGCGCGGTCCCGGCGACGGCGAGGGTGCGGGTGCGGCCGAGGGTCACGCCCATCGAGGCGGCGGCATCCTCGCCGAGGGTCAGCGCGTCGAGGGCGCGGCCGAGGGTCAGCAGCAGCGCCATGCCGGCGAGGATGAAGGGCGCCGCCAGCGCGACGTGGACGAGCGAGCGGTCGGCGAGCGAGCCGAGCAGCCAGTAGACGATCTCGGCGGCGGCGAACGGGTTCGGCGAGAGGTTGAGGACGAGCGAGGTGAGCGCGGTGGTCAGGCTCGCCACCGCGATCCCGGCGAGGATCAGCGTGATCGAGCTGCCGCCGGCGCCGGCCAGCGCCTGGACGAGCAGGGTGGCGAGGGCGGCGCCGGCGAGCGCGGTCAGCGGCAGCGCCAGCGGGAAGGCGGCGGAGAGGCCGGTGTAGAGCGCGATCGCGGCGCCGAGGCCGGCGGCGCCGGAGATGCCGAGAAGCCCGGGCTCGGCCAGCGGGTTGCGCAGGTAGCCCTGCAGCGCGGCGCCGGAGAGGCCGAGGCCGCCGCCGATCAGGAGCGCGAGCAGGGCGCGCGGCAGGCGGATCTCGCGCATGACGAGGGCGGTCGCGCCGCCGCGGCCGGTCAGGAGCGCGGCGAGGCTCTCGCCGGGGGCGAGGCCGGCCGGGCCGGTCAAGAGCGAGGCGACGAAGAGCGCGGCGACGAGGACGCCGAGGCCGGCGAGGGTCAGGCCGGTGCGGCTCATCGCGGCCGGGCGGCGCGCAGCGCGGTGACGGCGCGGGCGGCGAGCGGGGTGCCGCAGACCCAGAGGTTGTCGGCGATCCGCGCGTGCCCGGCGTCGAGGCCGCGGAGTGCCGGGTGGCGGAGGACGCCCTGGGCGAGCGCCGGGCTCGGGTAGTCCTGGCCGGTTACGAGCAGGTCGGGCGCCGAGGTCACCAGCACCTCGAGCGGCAGGTGGGCGAGGCCGGTCAGGCCGTGCTCGGCCGCGATGTTGGTGTAGCCGGCGCGGGTCAGGACTTCGTCCTCGAGCGTGCCGGCGCCGGACGTGTAGCCGTTGGCGTAGTAGAGGGCGGCGCGCGGGCGCGGGGCGGCGGCCGGCGGCGCCGCGAGCTCCTGGTCCATCGCGGCGAGGAGGGCCGCGGCGCCTGCCGCGTTGCCGAGCAGCGCGCCCATCCGGGTGACGCTGGCGCGGATGTCGGCGAAGGAGGCGTCGAGGCCGAAGGTCTCGACGCGGAGCCCGAGCCGGCGGGCGAGGGCGAGCGTCGCGGGCGGGTCGTAGGCGCCGGCGAGGACGAGGTCGGGCGCGAGGCGGTGGATCGCCTCGGCGTCGGCGGGCACGGCGGGGTAGGCGGCGGCCTCGCGCCAGACGGCGGAGGCTACCGGGTCGGCGGCGACGCGGCTGACTGCGACGAGCTGCCCCGGGCGGGCGAGCAGCATGGCGAGCTGGTCGGTGCAGAGGTTGATCGAGACCACGCGCGCCGGCGGCGCCGCCTGCGCCGGGACGGCGAGGGCGACGATGGTGGCGAGGAGGCGCGCGACGCGGAGCATCAGAAGCGTCCGGTGAGGCCGAAGTAGAACGACTGGTCGGCGGTCGCGTAGCCTTCGACGGTCTGGTACTGGGCGTCGGTGAGGTTCTCGGCCCGGAGGTAGAGTTCGGCGTCCTCGGTGACGGCGTAGGCGACGCGGGCGTTGACGACGGTATAGGACGGCTCGAAGGCGGCGCTGGAGGCGAAGGGCTCGTCGGGGAGGTCGGCGGCGTAGCGGACGCCGATGTCGAAGCTGGCGCGCTCGGTGATGTCGCCGGCGAGCTGGACGAAGAGGTCGTGGCGCGGGATGCGCAGCCGGGCATCGCCGAAGGCGTCGCGGGCGTCGGTGTAGGTATAGGCGCCGCCGAGCGTCAGGCGAGGGGTGAGGTCGTAGGCGGCGCTGAGCTCGAGGCCGCGGCTGTCGGCGGTGCCGTCGGTCTGGATGTAGCCGCTGGTCACGAGGTCGAAGTCGATCAGGTCGTCGATCTGCAGCCAGAACAGCGTCGCGGTCACCGTGCCGCGGCCGCCGGCGAAGCCCTGCTCGATGCCGAGGTCGGCGCTCTGGCTGGTCTCGGGGTCGAGGTCGGGGTTGCCGTAGGTGGGGTCGAAGAGCTCGAAGTTCGACGGCGCGCGGAAGCCGGTGCCGGCCGAGCCGCGCAGGACGGTGTCGGCGGCGACGGCATAGGCGGCGGAGACGCGCCCCGTAGGAAAGCCGCCGAACTCGGAATGCTCGTCGTAGCGGAGCGCGAAGGTCAGCGTCAGGGGGTCGGAGGGCTGCCAGAGCGCCTGGCCGAAGATCCCGGTGTCGTCGTTCGACTCGGTCGGCGAGGCGCCGGCGAAGGGGCTCGAGGTCTTGCTTTCTTCGCGCGTCCAGTCGGCGCCGAGCTGCCAGCTCAGCGCGTCGGACTGGCGGTAGTGGCCGAGGTACTCGGCGCGGGTCCGATCGCCCGAATAGGTGAAGAGACCCGACTGCTCGCGCGAGTCGCGGTCGATGGAGTAATAGGAGACCGCCACACGGTTGGTGAGCCGGCCCCCGAGGGCGGCGAGGTCGAGGCCGGCGCGCAGGCCCCAGCTGTCGGTGTCGTAGGTGTTGGGGGCGTCGGCGGGGGCGAAGGTGGCCGGGTCGAAGCCGTCGAAGCCGCCGCTCTCGGCCTGCTGGAAGGCGCTGCCAAAGAGCGACAGGCGGTCGGTCAGGTAGAGGGTGCCGGTGGCCGAGACGCGGGTCGTCTCGTACCCGTCGGGCTCGGGGTTGCCGTCGGCTTCCTCGGCGGAGGAGAAGCCGTCGGTCTGCAGCCGCGCGATCGTCATCGCGAACTCGCCGCGCTCGTTGCGCCCGGTGGCGGTGTAGCTGCCGCGGAAGCTGTCGAAGCTGCCGCCCTCGAGCAGCACGTAGTTGGCGAGGCCGTCGACCTCGGCGCGCGGCGAGGTGATGTCGATGACGCCGCCGACGGCCTGGCCGCCGTAGAGGGCGGACTGGCTGCCTTTCAGCACCTCGATGCGCGAGACGTCGTCGACGAGGAGGTTGGAGAGGCTGGCGGCGACCTGGGTGCCGGTCGGATCGGAGACCTCGATGCCGTCGACGAGGACGCGGACGTAGCGGGCCGGGGCGCCGCGGACGGCGAAGCCGGAGAAGGTGCCGGGAGGGCCGCTCTGGTCGACGGTGACGCCGGGCAGGTCGGCGAGCGCGTCGAGGACGAACGGGCGGCCGTCGGCCTCGAGCTCGGCCGCGGTGACGACGGAGACGGTGGAGCCGGTGGCCTCGGCGGCCGTGGGCGTGCGGTTGGCCGAGACGATGATGTCCGGCAGGACGATGGTCTGGGCCGCCGCCGGGGCGGCGGTGGCGAGAAGGGCGAGGCTGGGCGCGAGGCGCATGGGTCAGGTCTCCGTCCGGGTGCCGTCCGGACCGGGACGGCGTTGCGCGTCACCGCTGCGGAGAGACCGCACCTCCGCGCACCCCGCGCGGCGGTTGGGTGAGTGTCGGGGCAGGTCTCCTGGCTCGCGGGTCTGGGCCGTGGGCCTCGCCTTCCCGGACGGATCCAGTGGCATCGTGAGGCGCGGGCTCGCCGCTTACAGTTGCGGGGGCAGCCGCGGCGTTGGGACGAGCCCGCACCGCGTTCCCTTTTGATCCCGTCCGTTGGGGCGGGAACCCTGACGCGGCGAGCTTTTGACCCGCCGCCGCCGCCTGTCAAGCCTCCGAGGGTGGCGCGAGGGCGATCGCCTGAAGCAGGGAGCGCAGGCCGGCGGTCGTCGCCCGCCGGCGGGAGCGGCGCGTCGGCGTCGCGCCGGTGGCAGCACTGCGCCCGCGCCGCGCTGCGGCGTCGCGCGGGTTTCGCCGTCGCAAGAGGCGCTGATGAAGCGGCTGCTTCATCAGGCGCCTCCTCCAGTGTGGGGCTGCGAGTTCGGGCCGGCGTCAAGGGCAAGCGGGCTTGCGCCCGCGGCTTCGCCGCCCTTGACCCCGGCCCGACTCGCGGGAAGAGGGAAGGGAGGGTGGGACGCGAGCTTTCGCGGGATCGTCCCGTCGGCGCCCGGGCCGTCCCCCACCAGCCGGGGCTTGTCCAGCCCCGTGACCGAGGTAGCGCGGCGGCCGGGGAGCGGGTATTCGGGGGTGCGAGGCATGGAGGGGCGCATGGCCGGGGAGCGCGTGACGATCGGGGCGACGGGGGTGGCGATCCCGCGGATCGGCTTCGGAACCTCGGGGCTCGGCGGCATGCCGGTCACCTACGGCTACGACGTCGGCGAGGAGCGGGCGCGCGCGACGGTGCGGGCGGTGCTGGAGCGGCCGGACGGGTTCCTCGACAGCTCGCGCAACTATGCCTCCGGGCGGAGCGAGGCGCGGATCGGGCAGGTGGTGCGCGAGCTCGGCGGCTGGCCGAAGGGGCGGATCCTCTCGACGAAGCTCGACCGCGACATGGAGACCGGGCGCTTCGGCGCGGCGCAGGCCCGGCGGTCGTTCGAGGCGAGCCTCGCGGCGCTCGGGCGCGAGCGGGTCGAGATCCTGCACCTGCACGATCCCGAGCACGCGGCGGACCTGGCTGAGATCGCCGGTCCGGGCGGGGCGCTTGCGGAGCTGTTCCGGATCAAGGAGGAGGGGCTCGCGGACGTGGTCGGGCTCGCCGCCGGGCGGATCGACGTGATGATGCCGCTGCTTCGGGACTGGGACTTCGACGTGCTGCTCACCCACAACCGGCACACGCTGGTCAACCGCAACGCCCAGCCGATGCTGGAGCTCGCCGAGGAGCGCGGCATCGCGGTCATCAACGCGGCACCTTACGGCGCCGGCGCGTTGGCGAAGGGGGCCGCCTACGGGCGCTACGTCTATCAGCAGGCGTCGGAGGAGATGATGGCACCGGTGCGCCGGGTCGAGGAGGTCTGCGCCCGGCACGGGGTGCCGCCGGGCGCGGCGGCGCTGCAGTTCTCGCTGCGCGACGAGCGGATCGCCGCGACGATCTGCGGGGTGAGCCGGCCGGAGCGGGTGCAGGAGACGCTGGAGTGGGCGGCCTGGC
Source organism: uncultured Alphaproteobacteria bacterium (assembly GCA_963763295.1). Lineage (GTDB taxonomy): Bacteria > Pseudomonadota > Alphaproteobacteria > Rhodobacterales > Rhodobacteraceae > Amaricoccus. The sequence continues at coordinate 301,771 of CAVXOH010000005.1, read as the reverse complement.
CGATCGGCGAGAAGGTCTGGGCCGAGCTGCTGGCGCTGCCGTTCTCGACCGAGGACACGGAGGCGACCCGGGTCTACAACCCGGGCTAGGGCGGGGTGCGGGTTGGCGCGGCAGGGCCTCAGCGACTATCGCGGCAAGCGGGACTTCTCGCGGACGGCTGAGCCCGTCGGCGGGGCGGCCGGCGACGGCGGCAACCGCTTCGTCGTCCACAAGCACCACGCGACCGCCGACCATTACGACCTGCGGCTGCAGGTGGGCGACGTGCTGAAGAGCTGGGCGGTGCCGAAGGGGCCGTCGCTCGACCCGGCCGACAAGCGGCTGGCGGTCGAGACCGAGGACCACCCGCTCGAGTACATCGACTTCGAGGGCGTGATTCCCGAAGGGGAGTACGGCGGCGGGCCGATGATCGTCTGGGACACCGGCGTCTGGGCCCCGATGGACGACGTCGAGAAGAGCCTGAGGACGGGGGCGTTCAAGTTCCGCCTGGCGGGCGAGAAGCTGAACGGCGGCTGGATGCTGGCGCGGCTGAAGGGGCGGCCGGGCGAGAAGAAGACGAACTGGCTGCTCTTCAAGGAGCATGACCAGGCCGCCGACACGGCGCGCGACATCCTGGTCGAGCGGCCGGAGAGCGTGAAGTCGGGCCGGCGGATCGAGGAGCTGGTCGCGCTGCCGCCGGAGCCGGCGAAACCGGCGAAGCGGCTTCGCCCCGGGTCGCTGCCGGGGGCGGTGCAGGGTCCGGGTCCGGAGCGGCTGCAGCCGCAGCTCGCGACCCCGGTGGCGAGCCCGCCCGCGGGCGGGGACTGGCTGCACGAGATCAAGCTCGACGGGTACCGGACGCTCGCCTGGCGCAGCGGCGAGGACGTGCGGCTGATCACCCGCAGCGGGCTCGACTGGACGCACCGCTACGGCGACCTCGCCGACGCATTCCGGGCGCTCCCCTGCAAGGAGGCGATCGTCGACGGCGAGATCGTCGTGCTCGACGACAAGGGGATCAGCCGCTTCGCGCTCTTGCAGGACGCGCTGTCACGCGGGGCAAGGAGCGAGCTCCTGTTCTACGCCTTCGACCTCGTGCGGCTCGACGGATGGAACCTCGTCGCGGTGCCGCTCAAGCGGCGCAAGGAGCTGCTGCGCCAGCTGCTGTCGGGGGCGACCGGGCGGTCGGCGGTTCAGTTCAGCGACCATGTCGCCGGCGGCGGGCAGGCGTTCTACGAGCAGGTCTCGCAGCTCGGTCTCGAAGGCGTGGTGTCGAAGCGCGCCGCGGCGCCGTACCAGCCGGGCCGGTCGAAGACCTGGACCAAGGCCAAGGCGAAGCTGACCGGCGATTTCGTCATCGCGGGCTTCACCGTCTCGGCGGCCGCCGGAGGGCTGGCGGCGCTGGCGCTCGGGGAGTGGGTGGACGGCGAGCTGCAGTACCGCGGCAAGGTCGGAACCGGGTTCGACGCGGCGACGCTGAGCGACCTCTACGCCCGGCTGGCGCCGCTCGAGGATCGCGAGCTGGCGCTCGCCGGGGCGCCGAAGGACATCCGCTGGGTGCGGCCGGTGTTCTCGGCGCGGATCCAGTATTCGAATCTCACCTCCGACGACGCGGTGCGCCACGGGGTCTTCATGGGACTGCGCGAGGTCGAGCTGAGCGGGCAGGCGCCGGCGGCGCGGACGCGGCTGATCTCGGAGGCCGACCTGGCGACGGTCTGGGTGACGAACCCGACGCGGCGGCTGTTCGGCAGGTCGGGGCCGACCAAGCTCGACGTCGCCATCTACTACGCGGCGATCGGCGACTTCATGCTGCCGCACCTGTTCGGGCGGCCGGTCAGCCTGGTGCGCTGCCCGACCGGCAAGCCCGGCGACTGCTTCTTCCAGCGCCACAAGTTCCTCGGGATGCCGCCCGGGATCGACAGCTTCGAGACCCAGACCAGCGACGAGGAGGATCGGACCTACCTGACGGTGGCGACGCCCAAGGGCTATCTCGCGCTGGCGCAGTTCGGGGTCGTCGAGTTCCACACCTGGGGGTGCCAGCTCGAGACCCTCGAACGGGCCGACCGGATCGTGCTCGACCTCGATCCCGGCGCGGGCGTCGCGTGGCGCGAGGTGGTGGAAGCGGCCGTGCACGTGCGCGCAGAGCTGGTCGCGCTCGGGCTCGTCGGGTTCGCCAAGACGACCGGCGGCAAAGGCGTGCACGTCGTGGTTCCGATCACCCCGAAGCTCGACTGGAAGGCCGTGCATGCGGCAACGGGTGAGCTCGCCGCACGGATCGCCGCGACGGCGCCGGACACTTTCACCACGGTGATGGGGCCGGAGAACCGTCGGAAGCGCATCTTCATCGACTTCCACCGCAACGCCCGAAGCGCGACGGCGGTCGCGCCCTATTCGTTGCGCGCGCGCAACAATCTGCCGGCATCTGCGCCACTTAGCTGGGAAGATCTCGAGAAGATCGACGCTCCGGAGGATTTGAACTATTCTTCCCTCCCGGGCCTGGTCGCCGCCACCGGCGATCCCTGGGCCGAGATCGCAGCGTTCGCACGCGACCTGCCGGCGCCGAAGCGCGCCAGGGCGTGAGTGCGGGAGGAGAGACGACATGGCGCCGAGGGCCTCCTGGAAGGGCTACCTGAAGCTGAGCCTGGTGAGCTGCCCGGTGCGGCTCTACCCGGCGACGAGTGCGAACGAGCGGGTGCGGTTCAACCAGCTGCACAAGGACACGCACAACCGGATCAACATGAAGCCGGTCGACCCGGAGCTCGGGCTGGTCGAGCGGTCGGACCTCGTCAAGGGCTACGAGTACGAGGACAAGAAGTACATCATCATCGACGAGGAGGATCTCGCGGCGGTCCGGCTCGAGTCGAACCATACGCTCAACATCGAGGCTTTTGTCGACGCTTCCGAGGTGGACGTGATCTACCAGGACTCGCCCTACTACCTCGCGCCCGACGGCAAGATGGCCGAGGAGACCTTCATCGTGCTGCGCGAGGCGATGCGCGAGGCCGACAAGGTCGCCATCGCCCGTCTGGTGCTGTCGAGCCGGGAGCGGATGGTGACGATCGGCGCGCGCGACAAGGGCATGTTCGTTTCGACGCTGCGCGCCCCGAACGAGGTGCGCGCGACCTCGACCTATTTCGACGAGATCCCGGACGAGAAGCCGGACGCCGAGATGCTGGAGATGGCCGAGGCGCTGATCGCGCAGAAGACGACGAAGTTCGATCCCAAGCAGTACGAGGACCGCTACGAGACGGCGCTGATGGCGATGATCAAGGAGAAGCTCAAGGGCCACAAGCCGATCATCGCGGCGGCCCCCGAGCGCGGCAACGTCGTCAACCTCATGGATGCGCTGAAGGCGAGCCTCGGCCAGGCGAAGCCGGCGGCGCCGAGCAAGAGCAAGGCCGGGGCGGCTACGCCGGCCGAGAAGCCGGCCAAGGCGGCGAGCGGCGGGTCGCGGCGGAGTTCGGCCAAGGCGAAGTCGTGAGGCCGCTCGCCGGAGCGGCGGTCGGGCTCGTCGGCGCGCTGGCGACGCTGCCACGCCGGATCGCCGCCCGCGAGGTCGCCCGGCATGGCGGCGAGCTCCACCGCGGCCTGACGCGACGGACGACGGTGGTGGTCTTCGGGCGCAAGCTCCTCGCGCGCGAGGACGCGGCCGGCATCGAGGCGCGGGTCGCTGCGGCCCGCGGCGCGGGCCGTGTGTTGCGCAGCGAGGCCGGGTTCCTGCGATTGCTGGTCGGGGCGGGGAACGAGGCGGGGCTCGCCCGCACCGAGATGCTGGCGCAGTCCGGCCTCTCCGGCGAGCTCTTCGAGCGCCTCGCGCTCTTTGACGCCTTCGAGCGCGACGTCGAGCCGTTCTCGTTCCGCGACCTGATCCTGGCGCGCAAGTATGCGGGGCTGGTCGCGAGCGGCGCCGACTGGGCGCCGATCGCGCGGTCGGTGCATCGCTTCGGGCCGGCGGTCTCGCTGACCGCGAAGTCGCTGAAGCTCGGCGAGGGCCGGGCGATCTATGCCTCTCATCCAGACGGGGTCAGCGAGCTCGACGGCCAGCTGCTGCTCGGGCTCGGGGAGCCGGCGGACGCGGACGCGGAGGACCTGTTCACCCAGGCCGAGGCGGCGGAGGCGGAGGGGCGACACGCCGAGGCGGCGGCGCTCCTCGGGCGCTGCCTCGCGATCGATCCGGACGATGCGGTGGCGGCCTTCAACCGGGCGAACTGCCTGCGCGCGGCCGGGCGCGAGGCCGAGGCCGAGACCGAGTACGCGCGGGCGCTGCGGCTCGACCCCGGGTTCGTCGAGGCCTGGTTCAACCTCGCCTGCCTGCTCGCGTCGCTCGGCCGGCGGGACTCGGCGCGGCGGCATCTCGCCCGGGCGATCGCGCTCGATGCCGGCTATGCGGATGCGGTGTTCAACCTCGCGACGCTCGCCTTCGAGGCCGGCGACCTCGCCGAGGCGCGCCGGCTCTGGGAGCGCTACCTCGAGCTCGATCCCGATTCGGAGTGGGCGCGGCGGGCGGCGCGGGGGGTGCAGTTCGTCGACCTGCGGGCGCGGGGCTTCGCCGGCTGAGATGGCCGATTTCCTCCAGGACGGGCCGGAGGCCGCGCCGGTCACCGTGCTCCTCGCCCACGGCGCCGGGGCGCCGATGGACTCGGCCGCGCTGACCGCGGCGGCACGGGCGCTGGCTGCGGCGGGGCTGCGGGTGGCGCGCTTCGAGTTCGGCTACATGGCGGCGCGGCGCAGCGGCACGCGCCGTCCGCCGCCACGGGCCGAGACGGTCATGCCCGAGTACCGCGCGGCGGTGGCGGCGCTCGGGGCGAAGGGGCGGCTGGTGATCGGCGGCAAGTCGATGGGCGGGCGGGTCGCCAGCATGGTGGCGGACGAGTTGCATGCGGCCGGGGTGGTGGCGGGCCTCCTCTGCCTCGGCTATCCGTTTCATCCGCCGGGGCGGCCGGAGCAGCTGCGCACCGCGCACCTCGAGCGGCTGGCGACGCCGGCGCTGATCTGCCAGGGCACGCGCGACCCGTTCGGGACGCGCGAGGAGGTCGTGGGCTACCCGCTGTCGGCGCGGATCGAGATCCTGTGGCTCGAGGACGGCGACCACGACCTGAAGCCGCGCAAGGGCGTCTCGGGCTTCGGAGCGGCGGACCACCTGCGCAGGGTGGCGGAGCGGACGGCGGCCTGGGCCGGCGGCCTCGGCTGAGCCGGTGCGGATCGCGAGCTTCAACATCAACGGCGTGGTCCGGCGCCTGCCGAACCTGCTCGCCTGGCTGGAGGCGGCGGAGCCCGACGTCGTCTGCCTGCAGGAGCTCAAGGCCACCGACGCGCAGTTCCCGCGCGCGGCGATCGAGGCGGCGGGCTACGGCGCGGTCTGGCGCGGGCAGGCGAGCTGGAACGGCGTCGCCATCCTCGCCCGCGGCGCCGAGCCGATCCTGACCCGCGACGCGCTGCCCGGCGACCCCCTCGACGCGCAGAGCCGCTACATCGAGGCGGCCGCCTTCGGGGTGATCGTGACCTCGATCTACGCGCCGAACGGCAATCCGCAGCCGGGGCCGAAGTTCGACTACAAGCTCGCCTGGCACGAGCGGCTGCGGCTGCACGCGGCCGACCTGCTGGCGACCGGCGCGCCGGTCGCGCTCGTCGGCGACTACAACGTGGTGCCCGAGCCGCGGGACATCTACCCGACCCGCTCCTACGACGATAACGCGCTGGTCCAGCCGCAAAGCCGCGCGGCGTTCCGCCGGCTTCTCGACCAGGGCTGGACCGATGCCCTGCGGGCGCTGCACCCGGAGGCGGCCATCTATACGTTCTGGGACTACCGCCGCAACCGCTGGCCGCGCAACGCCGGGCTCAGGCTCGACCACCTGCTCTTGAGCCCGGACCTCGCCCCGCGACTGACCGCCGCCGCGGTCGATCTCGCGGCGCGCGGACAGGAGGACGCGAGCGACCACGCGCCGGTCTGGGTGGAGCTCGACGTCTGAGCCCGGTGCTCGCGCTCGCCACGGCCGGGCGGCTGGTGTAAGGGCAAGCCCGCAAGCACAAGCGCAAGGCAACCCTTGACCGAGATTGATCGCCCGGCTCACCGCTTTTCGGTGGCCCCGATGATGGACTGGACGGACCGGCATTGCCGGTTCTTTCACCGGCGGTTCACGCGCCGGGCGCTGCTCTATACCGAGATGGTGACGACGGGGGCGGTGCTGCGGGGCGACCGGGAGCGGCTGCTCGGGTACCATCCGGAGGAGCGGCCGCTGGCGCTGCAGCTCGGCGGCTCGGTGCCGGCGGAGCTCGCGGCGGCGGCGCGGGTGGGGCGGGAGCTCGGCTTCGACGAGATCAACCTCAACGTCGGCTGCCCGTCGGACCGGGTGCAGTCGGGCTGCTTCGGGGCGGCGCTAATGCGGACGCCGGAGCTGGTCGCCGAGTGCGCGGCGGCGATGATCGCGGCGGCGGGACCGGTGCCGGTGACCGTGAAGTGCCGGATCGGGGTGGACGACCAGGATCCGGAAGCGGTGCTGCCGGCGTTTCTCGACACCGTTGCCGCGGCCGGGGTGCGCCGGTTCGCGATCCACGCGCGAAAGGCCTGGCTCGAGGGGCTGAGCCCGAAGCAGAACCGCGAGATTCCGCCGCTCGACCATGCCCTGGCGGTGCGGATGAAGGCGGTGCGGCCGGAGCTCCGGATCGTCGTCAATGGCGGGATCGCCGGGATCGCGGAGGCGTCGGCGTTCCTCGCCCAGGGGCTCGACGGCGTGATGATCGGCCGGGCCGCCTATCACGCGCCGGCGTTGCTCGGGGCGGTCGACAGCGCGGTCTTCGGCGCGCCGGGGCCGGAAGTGACGGCGGAGGCGGCGGTCGAGGCCATGCTGCCCTACATCGAGGCGGAGCGGCGGCAGGGAACCGGGTTGCACCAGATCGTGCGGCACATGCTCGGCGCCTTCCAGGGGCGGCCGGGCGCGCGGGCATGGCGGAGGATGCTCTCGGAGAACGCGCACCGGGTGGGCGCCGGGCCGGAGCTGGTGCTGCGCGCGCTGCGCGAGGTGGCGCCGGAGCCGGCGGCGGCGGATTCCCTTTGATCCGACCCGGATGGCGGGCTAGGGCAGGGGGCCCGGCAGCCGGAATCCCGCCATGACCTCGCCCGACCTCCCGCAACTCCTGCAACTTGCGGCGCTTCTCGCCGGGATCGGCGCGATCGCCGGGGTGATCGCCGGCCTGCTCGGGGTGGGCGGCGGCATCGTCTTGGTGCCGGCGTTCCTCTACGCCTTCACCGCGATCGGCTACGACGGGCCGCAGATCATGCAGGTGTGCCTCGCGACCTCGCTCGCCACCATCGTCTTCACCTCGCAGCGCTCGGTCCGGGCGCATGCGAGGAAAGGCGCGGTCGACACGTCCATCCTGCGCGGCTGGGGGCCGGGGATCGCCATCGGCGCGGTGGTGGGCGTCGCAGTCGCCGGCGGCATGAAGTCGACGGCGCTCATGTTCATCTTCGGCGTCCTCGGCACGCTCGTCGGCCTCTACCTCGCGTTCGGGCGCGACAGCTGGCGCCTCGGCGTCCACCTGCCGACCGGGGTCGGCCGCGCCGTCACCGCCCCGGTCATCGGCTTCCTCTCGGTGTTGATGGGCATCGGCGGCGGCAGCTTCGGGGTGCCGATGATGCGGCTCTACGGTGTTCCGATCCACCGCGCGGTCGGCACCGCCTCGGGCTTCGGGCTCATGATCGCCATCCCCTCGGTGATCGGCTTCCTGCTCCAGGGCTGGGGGTCGCCGGACCTGCCGCCCTGGACCGTCGGCCTCGTCAACGTGCCGGCGTTCGTGGTGGTGATCGGCGTGACCATGATCACCACCACCTGGGGCGTCCGCCTCGCGCATTGGATGGACCCGCGGCCGCTCAAGCTCGCCTTCGCCGCCTTCATCATGCTGATGGCGCTCAATATGCTGCGCAAGGCGCTGATGGGCTAGCGGCCGCAAAGCGCAGACAGCTGCGGTTTCCCGACGGGCTTGCTATTGCGCAGAGCATTGTCGAAGTTCCGGGAGGAAGACGGTGGGCGCGCACGCCCGCGTGGCACCGTCGCGTGAAGTATATTTCGAAATATATTTATCAAAAAGGTGAAAATAAGTTGAAACGGTACCTGCGCCACATTTCGTGGCGCACATCAGCAACGTCGATATAGGACGCTGTTCTCGATATCCACTGGCATCATCACTCGCGCTCGCGCCGCCCGGCGCGACCGCCGCGGCGCGTCGGCTTGACCCGGTGCGCGCGGGCCGGAAGCTCCGCCATCACAGCGCGCCGGGCCTCCGCGCTCATGCCCGACCAGGCGGCGATCTCCTCGATCGAGCGGTAGCAGCCGAGGCAGAGCCGTGACGCCGGGTCGACGACGCAGAGCCTGATGCAGGGGCTCTCGACCGCCTCGCGGCGCCAGACCTCGTCGGTCATCGGGCGTCCCCGAGATGGGCGAGGCGGTCGAGCAGGCCCTGCAGGATGAACCCGGCGGCGACATGGTCGATCACCTCGGCGCGGCGGCGGCGCGAGGCGTCGGCCTCGAGCAGCGCCCGCTCGGCGGCGACGGTCGAGAGCCGCTCGTCCCAGAAGGTGATCGGCAGCTCGGTCAGGCCGGCGAGGTTGCGGGCGAAGGCGCGGGTCGACTGCGCGCGCGCCCCTTCGCTGCCGTCCATGTTGCGCGGCAGGCCGAGGACGAGGCCGCCGATCTGCCGGCCGGCGACCAGCGCGAGCAGCGCGGCGGCGTCGGCGCCGAACTTCGAGCGCCGGATCGTCTGGAGCGGCGTGGCGATCCGCCGGCCGGTGTCGGACACGGCGACGCCGATGGTGCGGGTGCCGAGATCGAGCCCCATCAGCGCGCAGCCGGGCGGGAGCGCGGCGGCGAAGGCCGCCGTGTCGTCGGTGACACGTCCGGTCACGGCCCGAGCCCGGCGTCGCGTGCCGCCGCCTCGATCGCGGCGAGGCCGGCGGGGTCGCTTGCATGGACGGCGCGCGCCTCGGTCAGGATCGCGCTCGCCTCGTCGCGGCGGCCGAGCACGCCGAGCGAGCGGATCAGCCGGGCCCAGTCCTCGGGCGGGCCGCCCTCGGCCGCGAGGCGCTGCGCCAGCTGGTCGACCATGCCGGCGATCATCGCCTGCTGCTCCTCGGGCGACAGGTCGGCCGCCGCTTCGATGTCGGCGGCGTCCGGGCCGGGGGCGGGCTCGGCGGGAGGCGGCAGGCCAGAGAGGCGGGTCGCCTCCGCGAGCCCGGCGCGGGCCGGTGCGACCCAGGGCGCGTCGGGCGGACCCTCGGCGGCGAGGCGCGACCAGATGCGCGCGGCAAGGTCGGGGCGGCCGCCCTGCATCAGCGTGAGGCCCGAGTAGTAGCGGGCGACCGGGTGGTCGGGGTCGAGGGCCAGCGCCCGCGCCAGCGCGGCCTCCGCCTCGGGCGAGACGTAGCCGCCGGCCGCGAGGATGCGGATCTCGGCGAGGTCGACGAGGTCCTTCGCCGCCGCCGCCTCGCCGAGGATCTCGACGACACGCTCCTGGGCGGCGCGGGCCTCGGGCCAGCGCCCGAGGCCGGCGAGGCTCGCGGCGAGGAGCCGGTGGCCTTCGAGGTCGTCGGGGCGGGTCGCCAGGACCTCCTCGAGCCGCGCGATGAGCGCGAGGTCCTCGGGGCTGGCCGCGGCCGGCTGCTCGGTGCGGACTTCGGCCGCCAGCGCCTCGGCCGCGGCCTGGTCGGGGCGGTCGGCGCGGTCGGCGGCGGCCTGCGCCATCCGCTCGGCCAGCGCCTGGTCGGGCATGCCGGGGACGCCGAGCCGCGGCATAGATCGCGCCCGCCGCGGCGACCGCGAGCGCGAGGATGGCGAGGGCGGCGAGCCGGGTCGGGCGTTGCGGCGCCGCCCCGGTCCCGGCCTCGGCGGCCTCGGCGTCGGCGGCGGCGATCAGGCGGCGCGACACCTCGATCCGCGTCGCCGCCGCCTCGTCTTCGCTGAGGATGCCGCGGGCCCGGTCGGCCTCGATCTCGCGCAGCTGATCGCGGTGCACCTGCATGTCGTAGCTGGCCCGGCGCTCGGCGCGGGCGGCGCCGCGCAGCAGCGGTGCGAGCACCAGGCCGAAGCAGCCGACCGCCAGGACGGCCGCGATCAGCCAGAACATCGGATCGCCCTGCATCCGCGCGTCTGCCCCGCATGAACCGCGGCGGAACCTAGTCCTTCGTCCGGGCGTGCACAACGCCGGGCGGCGCGGACGTCGGGAACGGCGGAGAAAGCGCCGGATGAGGTCTTGGCGGGGGGCTGCGTTCCGGCTAGAGCGGGATCGGACCGCCCAGGGGGGCCCATGCGCCGCTACTCCGTCTTCTCCCTCGCCCGCGAGGCGCTGCGCGGGCACCAGGGCTGGGAGCGCGCCTGGCGTGACCCGGCGCCGAAGCCCGCCTACGAGATCGTGATCGTCGGCGCCGGCGGGCACGGGCTCGCCACCGCCTACTACCTGGCGAAGAACCATGGGCTCACCGATGTCGCGGTGCTCGAGAAGGGCTGGCTCGGCGGCGGCAACACCGGGCGCAACACCACGATCATCCGCTCGAACTATCTGCAGCCCGCCTCGGCGGCGATCTACGAGAAGGCGCGGAGCCTTTACGAGACGCTGAGCCAGGAGCTGAACTTCAACGTGATGTTCAGCCCGCGCGGCGTCCTGATGCTGGCGCAGACCGAGCACGAGCTCAGGGCGTGGCAGCGAACGGCGCACGCGAACCGGCTGGCGGGGATCGAGTTCGGAGCTCGTCGATCGCGACCGGATCGCGCGGCTGGTGCCGATCCTGAACCTCGACGGGCCGCGCTATCCGGTGCTGGGCGGGCTCTGGCAGCCGCGCGGCGGCACCGCGCGCCACGATGCGGTCGCCTGGGGCTACGCACGCGCCGCGTCGGACCGCGGCGTCGACATCATCCAGAACTGCGAGGTGATCGGCATCGACCGTGACGCCGCCGGCGTCACCGGCGTGCAGACGACGCGCGGCACGATCGCGTGTCGCAAGCTCTGCCTGGTGGTCGCGGGATCGTCGGGGGTGCTGGCCGGGCTCGCCGGCTTCCGGCTGCCGATCGAGTCGGTGGCGCTGCAGGCGCTGGTCTCGGAGCCGATCAAGCCGCTTCTCGACTGCGTGGTGATGGCGAACACGGTGCACGGCTACATCTCGCAGTCCGACAAGGGCGAGATGGTGATCGGCGGCGGCGCCGACGGCTTCAACAACTACACCCAGCGCGGCAGCTTCCACCACATCGAGGAGACGGTGCGGGCGCTGATCGAGATGTTCCCGCCGCTGTCGCGGCTGCGGATGCTGCGGCAGTGGGGCGGCATCGTCGACATGACCGGCGACCGCTCGCCGATCATCGGGCCGTCGCCGGTGCCGGGGATCTTCCTCAACTGCGGCTGGGGGACCGGCGGCTTCAAGGCGATCCCGGGGTCGGGCTGGGCCACCGCCGAGATGCTGGCCAAGGGGGTGCCGGGCGACCTCGCCGGCCCATTCGGGCTCGGCCGCTTCGCGGAGGGACGGATGATCGACGAGAGTGTCGCGGCGGCGGTGGCGCACTGATGGCCGGTTTGCACGATGACCCGATCGAAGAGGTCGATCCGGAGCTCTTCGAGTTCGCTCTGATGACGGCGGTCTCGAGCCCGGCTCGCCGGGGCAAGGACGTTCCGCTGGGCGTCGCGGTCGCCGAGGCCTACGTCGAATGGGCGGGCATCGACGCCGAGCCCGGCGTCGATGCGCTTTCGGAGGCGGAGATCCTCACCATCGTGGCGGTGACGAAGCGCATACTCGCGCTCGGCGAGCTCCGAACCTCCGGGCTCGTGGACATGGACATGAACGACGACGAGGAGCGGATGATCTTCATCGAGGCGGCCTCGATGGCGCGTGTCTTCGGGACGGGCAAGAAGCCGGTTTTCCAGCTTCTCGATTTCATGGCGGTCCTCGCGCGGGTCCGGGCCTCATGGTGAGGCACGGCGGATGCGCACTGACGGGCGCGAGAGGCCATTTCGATTCCATATACGTTCCATACGCTTCCCATATCCGAGTTTTCCGAGCGATTTCATGCTGCTGCTGACCTGTCCGTGCTGCGGCGCCACCGCCGAGGAGACCGAGTTCGCCCCCGGCGGCGAGGCGCATCTGCGCCGCGCCGGCCCGGGCTCCTCGGACGCCGAGCTCGACGGCTACCTGTTCCTGCGCAGGAATCCGCGCGGCGTGCATTTCGAGCGCTGGCGCCACGCCTTCGGCTGCGGCAAGTGGTTCCACGTCGCCCGCTGCACCGCGACCCTCGAGGTCTTCGGCTGCTATCCGGCCGACGTCGGCGCGCCGCCCGATGATATTCTCGCGGCGATCCGCAGCCGGCGGCCCGACTGGGAGGGCCCGGCGTGAGCGGCCGGCTTTCGCGCGGCGGGCTCCTGATCGACCGTGACGCACCGGTCGGATTCCGTTGGAACGGCAGGGAGTTGCAGGGCTTCGCCGGCGACACGCTCGCCTCGGCGCTGCTCGCCAACGGCCAGGTGCTGGTCGGGCGGTCGTTCAAGTACCACCGGCCGCGCGGCATCGTCGCGAGCGGCGTCGAGGAGCCGAACGCGCTGGTCGGGCTCGGCGAAGGCGCGGAGTTCGAGCCGAACACCCGTGCGACCACGGTGGATCTGCGCGAGGGCCTGGTTGCTCGCAGCCAGAACCACTGGCCGAGCCTCGAATGGGATCTCGGCGCCGTCGCCGGCAGCCTCGCCCCGGTCCTGCCGGCGGGGTTCTACTACAAGACCTTCATCCACCCGCGCGCCGCCTGGAAGCGGCTGTTCGAGCCGGCGATCCGCCGCTCGGCCGGGCTCGGCGCCGCGCCGGTGGTGGCGGATCCGGACAGCTACGACTTCGTCTATGCACATGTCGACGTGCTGGTGGTCGGCGGCGGGGCCGCCGGTCTCGCGGCGGCGGCGGCGGCGGGCGCCTCGGGGGCGCGGGTGATGCTCGTCGAGCAGGCCGCGCACTGGGGCGGCCGGGTGCTGGCCGACGACGTGACGATCGCGGGGATGACCGGACACGACTGGGTGGCGGAGCAGCTGGTGACGCTCGACGCGATGCCGAACGTCGACTGCCGGGCGCGGATGACCGCGGCCGGCGTCCACGACCACGGCTACGTGCTGGCCGAGGAGCGGCTGCGCGGCGACGGGCCGCGGCGGCGGCTCTGGCGGATCCGCGCCGGGCGCCTGGTGGCGGCGACCGGGGCGCTCGAGCGGCCGCTCGCCTTCGCGGGGAACGACCGTCCCGGGGTGATGCTGGCCTCGGCGGTGCGCGACTTCGTGGCGCTCTGGGGCGTGAGCCCCGGCGCGCGCACGGTCGTCGTCACCGGCAACGACGACGCCTATCGGACCGCGCTGACGCTGAAGGCGGCGGGGCTCGATGTGCCGCTGGTGGTGGATGCCCGCGCCGAGGCCGGGGGCGTGCTGCCGCAGGCGGCGCGTGCAGTGGGCATCCGGGTCGCGACGGGAATGGGCATCGCGGCGGTCAAGGGCGGCGCGCGGGTCGAGGCGGTGCGGATCTGCGCGCAGGGCGGCGCGGGCGGGGTGATCGAGGAGATCGCCTGCGACGCCGTCGCGATGTCGGGCGGGTGGTCGCCGGTCGTGCATCTCTGGTCGCACTGCGGCGGCAAGCTGCGCTGGGACGACGTGGCGGGGCATTTCGCGCCGGACCCGGCGCGGCCGCCGCGGGGGGCGGACGGGGCGGCCTTCGTCGTGCCGGCGGGCTCGGCCGCAGGCCGGCTCGCGCCCGCGGCGGGCCTCGAAGACGGGCACCGCGCCGGCGTTCGGGCCGCTGAAGAGCTCGGGCTTCGGTCCGGAGGCACGGCGGCGCCGGCCGCCGAGGCGGCGGCGGAGGCGCCGGCGGAGGCCATCTGGCGGATGCCGCAGGGCGCCGGGGCGGAGTTCGATGCGAAGGCGTTCGTCGACTTCCAGAACGACGTGAAGGTGTCGGATCTGCGCCTCGCCGCCCGCGAGGGATACACCTCGGTCGAGCATACCAAGCGCTACACGACGCTCGGCATGGCGACCGATCAGGGGAAGCTGTCGAACATCAACGGGCTCGCGGTGCTCGCCGATGCGCTCGGAACGGCGATCCCTGAGGTTGGCACCACGACCTTCCGGCCCCCCTATACGCCGGTGACGTTCGGGGCCTTGGCCGGCGAGGCGCGCGGGCCGCTCTTCAAGCCGACGCGGCTGACGCCGATCGACGACTGGCATGCCGCCCACGGCGCGCACTGGGAGCCGGTCGGCGACTGGCGGCGGCCCTACTGCTACCGCCGGCCCGGCGAGAGCATCGGGCAGGCGGTCAGCCGGGAGGTGCTCAACGTCCGGCAGGGCGTCGGGTTGCTCGACGCCTCGACGCTCGGCAAGATCCTCGTCAAGGGGCCGGACGCCGGACGGTTTCTCGACCTCGTCTATACCGGGGTGATGTCGAGCCTGGCGGTCGGACGCTGCCGCTACGGGCTCATGTGCAACGAGAACGGGTTCCTGTTCGACGACGGGGTGGTGGTCCGGCTGACCGAGGACAGCTTCCTCTGCCACACGACGACCGGCGGCTCGGACCGGGTGCACGGCTGGATGGAGGAATGGCTGCAGACCGAGTGGCCGGACCTGCAGGTCTTCACCGCGAACCTGACCGAGGCCTTCGCTCAGGTCGCGGTGGTGGGGCCGCGCGCCCGGACCGTGCTCGAGCAACTGGGCGGGATGGAGGTCGGCCGCGCGGCGCTGTCGTTCATGACTTCGGTCGAGGGCGTGCTTGGCGGCCTGCCTGCCCGGGTGCACCGGATCTCGTTCTCGGGCGAGCTGTCGTTCGAGGTGGCGGTGCCGGCCTCGCGCGGGCGCGAGCTCTGGGACGCGTTGCTCGCCGCGGGCGCACCGCTCGCGGTCCAGCCCTACGGCACCGAGGCGCTGCACGTCCTGCGGGCGGAGAAGGGCTTCATCATGATCGGCGACGAGACCGACGGGACGGTAACGCCGCAGGACCTCGGCCTCGGCTGGGCGGTTTCGAAGAAGAAGGCTGACTTCATCGGCAAGCGGGCGCAGGAGCGGCCGGACCTGACCAGAGCGGACCGCAAGCAGCTGGTCGGCCTCGCCACCGAGGACCCGGCCGAGGTGTTGCCGAGCGGCGCGCACGCCGTCGCCGGACCCGCTCGGGACGGGGTGACGCCGACGCTCGGCCATGTGACGTCGAGCTATCTCTCCCCGACCCTCGGGCGCTCGATCGCGATGGCGCTGATCGCCGGAGGGCGTGCCCGGATGGGCGAGGCGCTGGAGTTCCCGGTCGAGCCGGGGCGGACGGTCCGAGCGATGGTGGTCGACCCGGTCTTCCTCGACAAGGAAGGGCTGCGGCTGGATGTCTGAGGCGGAGTTCGCGGGGCTCGATCCGGCGGTGCACATTTCGTGCCGCGGACAGGTGGGGATGATCACCCTGCGCGGCGACCTCGGGTCACCCAGGCTCGCGGACGCGGTCGCGGCGGCGACCGGCTGCGTGATCCCGGAGCGGCGCCGGGTGGTCCTTTCCGGAGATCGCGGCGTCGCCTGGATGTCGCCCGACGAGCTGATGCTGTTTGCCGGAGCCGGGGAAACGGCGGAAGCCGTTGCGGCGATCGGGGCGGCGCTGGCCGGCATGCACCACCTGGCTGTCGACGTCTCGGACGCGCGCGTCCTGTTCCGTCTCGAGGGGCCGGGTGCGCGCGAGGTGCTCGCGAAGGGAACTCCGGCCGATGTCGGTGCCGGATCGTTCGGTCCGGGCGATTTCAGGCGCAGCCGGCTCGGGCAGGTCGCGGCCGCCTTCTGGATGCCCGAGGCGGGGACGATCGACCTGATGTGCTTCCGCTCGGTTGCCGGGTTCGTGGCCGGATGGCTGACGAACGCCGGGCGAGCCGGTACGCTGCCCGGCCACCTGCGCGGGCGCTGAGCCGGCGCGATGCATCGCTTGACCCGAATCGGGCGAAGCATAGACTGTGCGCGACATTCGGTTTGGGGGGATCCGATGCAGCGCGTGCTGGCCGCCGGCGCGGTGGCGATGGCGCTCCTGGCGGCGACGCCGGCCGCCGCCATGGGGATCTGCGTCGAAGGCGCGTATCCGCCCTTTTCCGAGGTCAAGCCGGACGGATCGATCGTCGGCTTCGACATCGACATCGCCAACGAGCTCTGCGGGCGGATCGGCGAGACGTGCGAGCTGGTGCAGGTCCGCTGGGAGCGAATGATCCCGGCGCTGCTCGACGGCCGGTGCGACGCGATCGTCGCGTCGATGTCGGACACCGCCGACCGGCGCAAGCTGATCAACTTCAGCGCGCGCTACTACAAGGAGCCGGTGCGCTTCGTCGGGCGCGCGGATCCCGGGATGACCGACGCGCCCGACGTCCTGGCGAGCAAGGTCGTCGGCGTCCAGCGCGGCACGATCAACCAGGCGTTCATGCTCCGGCACTATCCGGCCACCACCCTCAGGCTCTACGGCAACCAGGAGCACGTGCTGATGGACCTCGAGCTCGGCCGGCTCGACGCGGTGCTCGGCGAGGCCGTGCAACTCGACGCTGGCTTCCTCAGGACGCCGGCCGGGGAGGGGTTTGCCTTCTTCGGCAGCGACCACTTCGATCCGGCGATCCAGGGCGAGGGCGCGGCGATCGGCGTGCGCCACGAGGACACGGCGCTGCGCGACCGGTTCTCCGAGGCGATCGGCGCCATCCGGGCCGACGGCACCTACGCGGCGATCTCGAAGCGATACTTCGACGTGGATATCTACGGCGAGTGAGCCGGTTGCCGGGTGCTGCTCTGCCTTGACGCCGGATCGGGCGGCCGTAGGGTGGTTCGGGAAACCGACAGGGAGCCATCCGATGAAGCGCATCATAAGCGCATCGCTCACCGCTGCTTGCCTTGCCACCGCGGCGCCGGCGCTCGCCCTCAACCTGTGCGTCGAGGGCGCCTATCCGCCGTTCTCGGAGACCGCTCCCGACGGCTCGATCGTGGGCTTCGACGTCGACATCGGCCAGGCGCTCTGTGCGCAGATGGGCGAGACCTGCGAGCTCGTGAAGGTCGACTGGGACGGCATCATCCCGGCGCTGCTCGAGAAGAAATGCGACGCCATCGTCGCCTCGATGTCGGCAACCGAGGAGCGCAAGCAGGTCATCGACTTTTCCGGCAAGTACTATCGCGAGCCGAACCGCTTCGTCGCCGCGACCGACTCCGGCTTCGACGACACGCCCGAGGGCCTGGCCGGCAAGGTGGTCGGGGTGCAGCGCGGCACCATCCACCAGAACTACATGGAAGCCCACTATCCCGATACCGAGCTTCGGCTCTACGGCACCCAGGACGAGATGATGCTCGACCTCACGGCCGGCCGGATCGATGCGGCGATGGCGAGCGGCGTCGCGCTCGATGCGGGCTTCCTCAAGACCCCGGCCGGCGAGGGCTATGCCTTCGTCGGCGGCGACCACTACGACCCGGCGATCCACGGCACCGGTGCGTCGATCGGCGTGCGCAAGGAGGACACCGAGCTTCGCGACCGTCTGTCGGAAGCGATCCTGGCGATCCGGGCCGACGGCACCTACGAGGCGATCGTCGACAAGTACTTCGACGTCGACATTTACGGCGAGTAGCCGGGCCCGGCGCGGCGGCGCGCCATGGAGAACCTGATCCGCTACACGCCGGTCCTGGCGAGCGGGGCCGTGGTGACGGTCGCGCTCGCACTGCTGTCGCTGGCGCTCGCCACCGTGCTCGGGGCCGCCGGCGCGGCGGGGCGGCTCGGCGGCGGGCGGGTCGGCCGCGGCGTGGTGGTGACCTATACGACGATCGTGCGCGGGGTGCCGGACCTCGTGATGCTGCTTCTCGTCTATTTCGGCGGGCAGCGGCTGGTGAACCTCGTGGCCGGAGCGCTCGGGCTCGGGCAGGTGGAGCTGTCGGCGTTCGCGGCCGGGGTGCTGTCGATCGGCTTCATCTACGGCGCGTATCTCGCCGAGACCTTCCGCGGTGCGTATCTGACCATTCCGCCGGGGCAGCTCGACGCCGGGCGGGCGCTCGGGCTGCACCGCTGGGCGGTGCTCTGGACGATCGCGGTGCCGCAGCTCGTGCGCTTCGCGCTGCCGGGCTATGCCAACGTCTGGCAGGTGCTGGTCAAGTCGACGGCGGTGGTGTCGGTGATCGGGCTCGAGGATCTGGTCGGGCTCGCCAACGATGCCGGCAAGACCGTGCGCGAGCCCTTCGTGTTCTTCACGGCGGTGCTCTTCGTCTATCTGGCGATCACCTGGGTGTCGGGCGCGGTGTTCGACCGGGCCGAGCGGCACACCGCGCGGGGGGCCTCCGATGCGCGTTGATCTCATCCTCGCCAACTGGACCCTGTTCGCCGAGGGCGTCTGGATGACGCTGCAGCTGACGGCGATCGCGCTCGCGATCGGCTTCGCGATCGCGCTGCCGGCGGGGCTGGCGCGGGCGCGGCGGGTGCGGCGGGCGTCGCCGTTCGTCGGCGGGTACGTCTACCTGTTCCGGGGCACGCCGCTCCTGGTGCAGACGTTCCTGATCTACTACGGGCTGTCGCAGTTCGAGTGGATCCGCGACAGCTGGGCCTGGACGTTTCTGCGCGAGCCGTGGTGGTGCGCGGTGATCGCGTTCTCGCTGAACTCGGGGGCGTATATGACGGAGATCGTGCGGGGGGCGGTCGAGACAACGCCCATGGGGGAGCTCGAGGCGGCGAAGGCGCTCGGGCTGTCGCCGCGGCAGGTGGACGGGCTGGTGCTGATCCCCTCGGCGCTCAGGCGGGCGCTGCCGCAGTTCGGCAACGAGGCCGTCTTCATGCTGCACGGGTCGGCGATCGCCAGCGTCATCACGCTGCAGGATATTCTCGGGGCGGGACGGACGCTTAACGCGAAGTTCTACCTCGCCTACGAGGGCTTCCTGACCGCGGCGATCCTCTACATGGCGATCACCTTCGGGATCGTGCTGGTGTTCCGCGGGCTCGAGGGGCGCTTTCTGCGGCATGTCGGGATGCGCCGGTGATTCCGTCTGCGGCGTCAGCGGCATGGACGGATTCGCTCATGCACAAAGTATGCACGACCCATGCACAAAGTATGCACCTGTGCCGGGCCGCGCCCGGGTTCTCCGGGCGCGGCGGTCTCGGCGCCGCCTACTTCTGGATGCAGGTGTCGGCGGTGTCCTTGGTGCATTCGTCGAGGCCGGTGAAGACCGGGTCGGCGACTTCCTTGCCTTCGATCAGGTCGATCATCACCGTCGGCGCCATGTAGCCCATCTCGAACGGCCGCTGGCCGACGAGGGCGGTGACGAGGCCCTCCTTGGCGATCGCGACCTCCTCGCCGATGGTGTCGGCGGCGGCGATCACGAAATCGCCGCTGGCGATGCGGTCGGCGAGCGGCCGGAACAGGTCGCGGTAGGGCTGCGGCGCGCCGAAGAGCGGCCAGCCGCCCATGATGCCGAAGGCGTCGAGGTCGGGGTTGGCGGCGAGGATGTCGGTCATCGCCTGCACGCCCCGGGCGCCGTCGTCGTTGGTGAAGACCGGGCAGCCGGCGACCTCGGTCCAGCCGCCTTCGCCGGCCAGCGCCGCGAGGCCCTCCTCGCCGGTCAGCGCGTCACGCATGCCCTGGGCGCGGCGCAGGATGTTGTCGGCGGCCGGGTTGCCCTCGATCGTGCAGATGGTGCCGCCGTCCGGCTTCTTCTCCTTGATGTACTCGCCGAGGCGGAAGCCCATGGTGTAGTTGTCGGTGCCGAGGTAGGTTTGCCGGACTCCGGCGTCCTCCACGGTGAAGTCGGCGTCGATCGTCATGACGGGGATCGTCGTTCCGGACGACTTCACCGTCTGCGCGTGCAGCGGCGCGTTCGACGGCGAGATGGCGATCGCCGCGGTCGACGGCTTCGACAGCATGTCCTGGATGATCTGCGCTTCGCCGGCCTCGTCGGAGGTCGAGGCGGGCCCGGTGTAGAAGCACTCGTACTCGCTGTCCGCGTTCTCCGAGTTCCACTTCTGGCAGCCCTGGTTGATCGCCTCGAAGAAGGGGTTGTCGAGCCCCTTCACCACGATCACCACCTGCTTCTTGTCCTGTGCCATCGCGCCGCTCGCAACCAGCGCGAGCGCGGCCGCCGAGGCCAGCACGTTCACGGTCTTCATGATTTTCCGTTCCTCCCGTTGCGGAGCCCGGGGGCATTGCGCCGTTCCGGACCTCCAGCCCGAAGGCTAATATTAGCAGGGTGGATCCGTCAACGTTATATGCACGGATATTCCTTTGAAAATCAGGTAGAGACGGATTGACGGTTCCGGGGCGACCGCTAATAGTCCAGGCAGGGCAAGCAATGGCCGCCGCTGCAAAAGGCCAGGGCCCAGCGGGGAGGAAGGGTCGACGATGCCGGTGCTGGAGCTCGAGCATATCTCGAAACATTTCGGGGCGATCCAGGCGGTGAACGACGTGTCGTTCACGCTCGACGCCGGCGAGGTGGTCGGGCTGATGGGCGACAACGGCGCCGGCAAGTCGACGCTGGTGAAGATGATCGCCGGGAATTTCCTGCCGAGCGCCGGCAACATGCGGATGGACGGCCGCGAGATCGTGCTGCACCGGCCGCTCGAGGCCCGGCGCAATGGCATCGAGATCGTGCATCAGGACCTCGCGCTCTGCGACAACCTGACGGCTGCCGCCAACGTCTTTCTCGGCCGCGAGATGCGGGTCGGCATCGGTCCGATCTCCGTGCTCGACTACCCGGGCATGTACCGGCGCTCGGGCCAGCTCTTCGCCGACCTGAAGTCCGAGACCCGGCCGCGCGACCTGATCAAGCAGATGTCGGGCGGCCAGCGCCAGGCAGTGGCGATCGCACGCACCATGCTCGCGGACGCCAGGATCGTGCTGATGGACGAGCCGACCGCCGCGATCAGCGTCCGCCAGGTCGCCGAGGTGCTGCATCACATCCGCCACCTGCGCGACCAGGGCATCGCCATCGTGCTGATCAGCCATCGCATGCCGGACGTGTTCGAGACCGCCGACCGGATCATCGTGCTGCGCCGCGGGCGCAAGGTCGCCGACCGGCGGGTGGCCGAGACGTCGCCCGAAGAGGTGACCGGGCTGATCACCGGCGCCATCGAGATGGTCTGAGGAGGAGACGATGGCAGTCACGCTCGACCAGGCGATCGCGCAGAAGGAACACGGCTGGGGCACGCGGCTGCTGAACAGCCAGGCTCTCTGGGTGCTCGTCGCGATCGTCTTCGCCTGCATCTTCCTGTCGTTTGCGACGGACGCGTTCCTGACCTCGCGCAACCTCTACAACATCACCCGCAACGCCACGTTCGTCGCGATCATCGCGCTCGGCATGACGATCGTGATCATCACCGGGGGCATCGACCTCAGCGTCGGCTCGGTGCTCTGCCTCTGCAGCATGGTGCTGGCGGTGACGATGCACGCCGGCTACGGCATGTGGGTCGGGATCACCGCGTCCGTCGCGACGGCGCTGATCGTGGGCGCGTTCAATGGCGTGCTGATCGCCTACCTGGGCTTCCCGTCGTTCGTGGTGACCCTCGGCATGCTGTCGATCGCGCGAAGTCTGGCGATGGTGCTGTCGAACAACACGGTGGTGTTCCAGTTCGGTCCCGACCACGACAAGCTCCTGGCTCTCGGCGGCGGGTCGACCTTCGGCATCGCCAACCCGGTGCTCTACATGGTGGTGCTCGCGCTCTTGACCGGGTTCGTGCTGCAGTGGACGCGGTTCGGGCGCTACGTCTATGCGATCGGCGGCAATGAGAAGGCGGCGGAGCTGACCGGCGTGCCGGTGCGGGCGATCAAGGTCGCGGTCTACATGATCTCGGCGCTCTCGGCCGGGATCGCCGGCATCGTGCAGACCGGCTGGCTCGGGGCGGTGACGACCAACCTCGGCAACGGCATGGAGCTGCAGGTGATCGCCGCGGCGGTGATCGGGGGCGCGAACCTCGCCGGGGGCATCGGAACCGCGTTCGGGGCGCTGGTGGGGGCGGCGCTGATCGAGGTGATCCGCAACAGTCTCGGGCTCCTGGGCATCAACGCCTTCTGGCAGGGCACCTTCATCGGCGGGTTCATCATCGTCGCGGTCGCCTTCGACCGGCTGCGGCGGCGGTCGTCCGGCTGAGCTTTCCGCTGGCGGGGCGGAGGGGCGTCCCCTAGGCTCCGGCCGACCCGCGAGGAGCCGATGCCGATCCGCCTGGTGACGATTCTTGCCTTCGTGGCGCTCTCCACCGCCACGTTGGCGGCGGAGATGCCGCAGGCCGCGCCTGCGCCGCATTACGTCGGCTCGGCGCGCTGCGCCGATTGCCACGCCGAGGCGGCGGGCCCTTGGGCGGGATCGGATCATGGGCTCGCCTGGACGATTCCGGGTCCCGCGACCGTGCTCGGCGACTTCGACGACGCGCGGCTCGAGAGCCGGGGGCTCTCGGCGCGGTTCTTCCGCCGCGGCGACGCCTACGTGATCGCCACCGAGGAGGCGGGGGAGCGGCGGGAGTTCGAGGTGGTCGGGGTCGCCGGGGTCGCGCCGCTGCAGCAGTACCTCCTGGCGCCCGAGCCGGGGCGGACGCAGGCGTTCGACTTCGCCTGGGACACCGAGCGGGGGGCGTGGTACGACCTCTACCCGGCGGGGCCGATCGCGCCCGACGACGGGCTGCACTGGACCGGACCCTACAAGAGCTGGGAGGCGCGCTGCGCCGAGTGCCACGCCACCGGCTACAGCCGCAACTACGACCCGGCGACGCGGCGCTACGCGCCCGAGATGGCGGAGATCGGGGTCGGGTGCGAGGCCTGCCACGGGCCGGGCGAAGCGCATGTCGCCTGGGCCGAGGCGCCGGACGGGTACGACGCGGGCCGGTGGCCGGGGGTGACGGAGCAGGGGCTCACCGCGGACGTGGTGGGATCGGCGGAGGCGCAGATCCAGCAATGCGCGGCCTGCCATTCGCGGCGGGAGAGCTTCATCGACGGCAACCCGCTGCCGGGGACCCCGTATGACGACAGCTTCGCCCTGGCGCTGCTGCGGCCGGGGCTCTACTCCCCGGACGGGCAGATCGAGGCCGAGGACTACGAGTACGGCTCGTTCCTGCAGGCGAAGATGTACGCGCGCGGGGTGCGCTGCAGCGACTGCCACGAGCCGCATGCGGCCGAGCTGCGCGCGGAGGGCAACGCGGTCTGCACCCAGTGCCACTCGCTGGCCGGCAATGATCGGTTTCCGACGCTGCGGGCGGCGCTCTACGACGACCCGGCGCACCATTTTCACGAGCCTGGGACGGCGGGGGCCGCGTGCGCGTCCTGCCACATGCCGCGACAGGTCTTCATGGGGGTGGACGGGCGGCGCGACCACGGGTTCCGGGTGCCGCGGCCGGACCTGGCGGGCGAGACCGGGGCGCCCGACGTCTGCAGCGGCTGCCACGCCGACCGCGATCCGGCCTGGGCGGCGGCGGAGCTGGCGCGGCGGTTTCCGGAGAGCGCGCATCGGGGGCCGAGCTTCGCCACCGCCTTCGCGGCGGGGCGCTGGGATCCGGCGGCGCGGGCGGAGGAGCTGCTCGCGGTGGCGGGGCAGGCGGAGACGGCCGGGATCGTGCGGGCCACGGCGCTCGACATGCTGGCGCCGGTCGCCGATGCCGGGGTCGCGGCGGCGGCGGCGCCGCTCCTCGCCGACGCCGACCCGCTGGTGCGCGGCGCGGCGGCCGGGGTGCAGCGCGGCGCGGCGGCGGCGGAGCGGGCGGACCGGCTGGCGCCGCTCCTCGAGGACCCGCTGCGGGCGGTGCGGATCGCGGCGGCGAAGGCGATGCTCGGGGCCGACGCGGCCGCGGCGGGGGCGGCGACGGCGGAGTGGCGGGCGGCGATGATGAGCCGGGCGGACTTTCCCGAGACCCACCTGCAGATCGGCGGGGCGGCGCTCGGGCTGCGCAACCTCGAGCTCGCCGAGGCGGCGTTCCGCGAGGCGGTGGCGCTCGACCCGCAGCTGGTGGACGGCTGGGTGATGATCGCGCGCATCCGCGCCGTCGCCGGGGACGCGGCGGGCGCGCGGGCGGCGCTGGCGGAGGGGCTCGCGGTGAACCCGGGGCAGCCGGTGCTCGAGGAGCTCGGGCGGCAGCTCGGGCCGTGACGTCAAAGGTTTACGAGGAAATGCGCGATATGGAACGCGTATGGAACCGATATGGAAACCGTATGGCACCTGAACGGTCGGGATTGAAGGGTTAACGCCGGTGGCTCAGGCCGGGCGGCGGTGGCCGGCGCCGGCGAGGGTGTGCTGGTCGACGAGGTAGCGGTCGAAGAGCGGCAGGCTGGCGCCGCCGAGGGCACGGGCGATCGGGCCGATGCTGCCGGCGCGGAGCTGGGGCGCGACGATCCCGGAGAGGTCGAGGCGGGCGAGCTCGGCGGCGATGCCGTCGAGGAGGCGGGCCTGCACCGCGGCCGGGAAGGCGCCGTCGATGACGGCGGCCTCGAAGTCGATGATCGCGGCGGCGGCGGCGACGGCGTGGGCGATGCCGCGGGCGGCACCGGCGAGCCACGCGTCGAGATGCGCGCCGAAGCCCTGCCAGTCGGCGGCGGGGTCGTAGAGCGCGTCGAGCGGCAGTCCGGCGGCGCGCAGCCGGCGCTCGAGCAGCACGAGGGAGGCGACGTCGATCAGCTGCGCCGAGCCGCCGGCGCCGTCGGGGACCGGCATCGAACCGAGGGCGGCGGCGTTGCCGGTGCGGCCGGCGAAAAGGCCGCCGCTGAGCACGAGGCCGCCGCCGATGAAGGCGCCGACATAGAAGTAGATGAAGTCCTGCAGGCCGGCGTGGTCGCCGAAGGCGAGCTCGGCGCCGCAGGCGGCGGTGGCGTCGTTCTGGATGTAGACGGGCCAGGGCAGCAGGGCGGCGAGCTCGGCGCGAACGTCGGTCCGCCGCCAGGCCGCCATCTCGACCTCGGGCGCGCCGATCTCCTCGGCCCAGCTCCAGAGCTCGAAGGGCATCGCGAGGCCGAGGCCGGCGATGCGGGAGGCGCGCTCGCCGAGGAGCGCCACGCAGGTCGCCACCTCGGCGCGGATCAGCCGCACCGTCTCGCGCGGGGTGGGGTAGCGATAGGCTATGCTGGCCCGGTGGCGGACGCCGCCGACGAAGTCGACCAGCACGACGTCGAGGCTGCGCCGCCCGACCTTGGCGCCGAGGAAGTAGGCCCCCCCGGGGTCGAGCGAGAGCGGCACGAGGGGCTGGCCGACGCGGCCGCGCTGAGGCTCGCCCCGGCGCAGCAGCCGGTCGGATTCGAGGTGGCGGGTGATCACCGAGACCGTCTGCGCCGAGAGCCCGGTCATTCGGGCGATCTCGGACTTCGCGAGCGGCCCGTGCCGGCGGACGAGGCTGAGCACCAGCCGCTCGTTCTGCGCTCGCATGCCGGCCTGATTCGTTCCGCGCGCCAGCCGCGCCCCCTCGTCGTGCGGGATTTCGGTCTCGGTCCGCATTCGGCTCCCCTGAATCCGGTCCGACACTATGGCCGAAAAATAAATCAGAGTGAATTAATTATTGACAGGCGGCCGGGTTTGGGGTTTGGTGATGCCAGCCGGGGGCGGTGGGTGCCTGCGGCGAGAAGAAGAACCGGGAGGATACTCGACATGACGACAGGAACGCTGAAGGGCGGGCTGATGGCGGCTGCGGCCGTGGCGGCGCTGGCCGCGGGTCCGGCCTTCGCGCAGGACATCTCGGCCTGCCTGATCACCAAGACCGACACCAACCCCTTCTTCGTGAAGATGAAGGAAGGCGCGCAGGCGAAGGCGGACGAGCTCGGCATGACGCTGAAGGCCTATGCCGGCCGCGTCGACGGCGACAACGAGAGCCAGGTCGCCGCGATCGAGACCTGCATCGCCGACGGCGCCAAGGGCATCCTCCTCGTTCCCTCCGACACCAAGGCCATCGTCGACTCGGTCAAGAAGGCCCGCGCCGCCGGGATCGTGGTGTTCGCGCTCGACACCCCGCTCGAACCGATCACCGAGGCCGACGCGACGCTCGCCACCGACAACTTCGAGGCCGGCCGGCTGATCGGCGCCTGGGCGGCCGCGACGCTCGGCGACGACGCGGCGGACGCGCGCGTGGCCTTCCTCGACCTCATTCCGTCGCAGCCGACGGTCGACGTGCTGCGCGACCAGGGTTTCATGACCGGGTTCGGCATCGACACCAAGGATCCGAACGTCATCGGCGACGAGGACGACCCGCGCATCGTCGGCCACGACGTGACCAACGGCAACGAGGAGGGCGGGCGCACCGCGATGGAGAACCTGCTGCAGCAGGATCCGACCATCAACGTCGTGCACACCATCAACGAGCCGGCGGCGGCGGGCGGCTACGAGGCGCTGAAGTCGGTCGGGCGCGAGGGCGACGTGCTGATTGTCTCGGTCGACGGCGGCTGCCCGGGCGTACAGAACGTTATCGACGGCGTGATCGGCGCGACCTCGCAGCAGTACCCGATGCTGATGGCGTCGATGGGCATGGAGGCGATCAAGAAGTACGTCGACACCGGCGAGCTGCCGGCGAAGACCGAGGGCAAGGACTTCACCGACACTGGCGTGCAACTCGTCACCGACAAGCCGGCGGAGGGCGTGCCGTCGATCACCACCGCAGAGGCCATGGAGCTCTGCTGGGGCTGACCCCCCGCGACACCGAGCGAGCGGGGCGGCCGCCGGGCCGCCCCGAACCCAACGGCCCGCGCTTGCGGGTATCGGGAGAAAGCGCATGGCAGAAGCCAAGGTACCGTCCCAGGAATTCGAGAAGGCGTTGGCCGGAAGCGCGACCGAGGTCGCGTCGTTCGAGCGCCACGACCGGCCACTGATTGAGCGGCTGCAGCACGTGCTGCACGGCAACCCGGCCTTCGTGCCGCTGATCGTGCTGGTGCTGTCGCTGATCCTGTTCGGCGCGCTGCTCGGCAGCAAGTTCTTCTCCGCCTTCACGCTCACCCTGATCCTGCAGCAGGTGGCGATCGTCGGCATCGTCGGGGCGGCGCAGACCCTCGTCATCCTGACCGCGGGCATCGACCTCTCGGTCGGCGCGATCATGGTGCTCTCGTCGGTGGTGATGGGCCAGTTCACCTTCCGCTATGGCATCCCGGCGCCGATCTCGGTGCTCTGCGGCTTCGCGACCGGCGCGCTGATCGGCTTCGCGAACGGCTTCCTCGTCGCGCGGGTCAAGCTCCCGCCGTTCATCGTTACGCTCGGCATGTGGCAGATCGTGCTGGCGACGAATTTCCTCTACTCGCGCAACGAGACGATCCGCAGCCAGGACATCGGGGCCGAGGCGCCGCTCCTGCAACTCTTCGGGGCGCAGGTGCGGATCGGCGGCGCCGTCTTCACCTGGGGCGTCATCATCATGGTGCTGCTGGTGCTCGTTCTCAACTACGTGCTGAGCCACACCGCCTGGGGACGGCACGTCTATGCGATCGGCGACGACCCCGAGGCGGCCAAGCTCTCGGGCGTCGAGGTGCGAAAGACGCTGATCTCGGTCTACGTGCTTTCGGGCCTCATCTGCGCGCTCGCCGGCTGGGTGCTGATCGGCCGCATCGGCTCGGTCTCGCCGACCGCCGGACAGTTCGCCAACATCGAGAGCATCACCGCCGTGGTGATCGGCGGCATCTCGCTCTTCGGCGGGCGCGGCTCGATCCTCGGCATGCTGTTCGGGGCGCTGATCGTCGGTGTCTTCGCGCTCGGCCTGCGCCTGCTCGGCACCGACCCGCAGTGGACCTTCCTGCTGATCGGTGCGCTCATCATCGCCGCGGTCGCCATCGACCAGTGGATCCGCAAGGTTTCGGGGTAGACGAACATGGCAGAACCCATCCTCACCGCGCGCGGCATCGTGAAGCGCTACGGCCGCGTCACCGCCCTCGACAACGCCGACTTCGACCTGATGCCCGGCGAGATCCTCGCCGTCATCGGCGACAACGGTGCCGGCAAGTCGAGCCTGATCAAGGCCATCTCGGGGGCGGTTACCCCCGACGAAGGCGAGATCAAGCTCGAGGGCAAGCCGATCCACTTCACCTCGCCGATGCAGGCGCGGGAGGCGGGGATCGAGACCGTCTACCAGAACCTCGCGCTGTCGCCGGCGCTCTCGATCGCCGACAACATGTTCATGGGCCGCGAGCTCCGGGTGAAGGGCTTCATGGGCGACTGGCTTCGCAAGCTCGACAAGGGCGCGATGGAGAAGTTCGCGCGAGCGAAGCTCAGCGAGCTCGGCCTCCTGACCATCCAGAACATCCACCAGGCGGTGGAGACGCTGTCGGGCGGCCAGCGGCAGGGCGTCGCAGTGGCGCGGGCGGCGGCCTTCGGCTCCAAGGTCATCATCCTCGACGAGCCGACCGCGGCGCTCGGGGTGAAGGAGAGCCGCAAGGTGCTCGACCTGATCCAGGAGGTGCGGTCGCGCGGCATGCCGGTGGTGCTGATCAGCCACAACATGCCGCACGTCTTCGAGGTCAGCGACCGGATCCACATCCACCGGCTCGGCCGGCGGCTCTGCGTGATCGACCCGAAGGCCTACACGATGTCGGACGCGGTGGCGTTCATGACCGGGGCGAAGGAGCCGCCGCAGGAGGCGATGGCGGCGTGAGCGTCGCCGCGCTCGCGGCCGACCTCTTGGCGCGGTCGGCCGGGCGCGGGCGTTACCTCGTGGCCATCGCCGGGCCGCCCGGCGCGGGCAAGTCGACGCTGGCCGAGGCGCTGCTCGCCGCGCTCGAGGCCGCGGCGCCGGGACGGGCGGCGCTGGTGCCGATGGACGGCTACCACCTCGACAACGCGGTGCTGGCGGAGCGCGGCCTCTTGGCGCGCAAGGGGGCGCCCGAGACCTTCGACGTGGACGGGCTGGGGCGCGACCTCGCGCGGATCCGTGCCGGCGGGCGCGCGGTGGCGGTGCCGGTCTTCGACCGCCGGCTCGACCTCGCGCGGGCCGCGGCGCGGATCATCCTGCCCCGGCAGGAGCTGATGCTTGTGGAGGGGAACTACCTGCTCTTGGACGCGGCGCCCTGGGACGCGCTGGCGGAGATCTTCGACCGGACGGTGCTGCTCGAGGCAGGGGCGGAGGAGCTGCGCCGGCGGCTGGTGCGGCGCTGGCTGGAGCACGGCCTCGACCCGGCCGCCGCCCGGGCAAGGGCGGAAAGCAACGACTTGCCCAATGCGCGGCTGGTCGCGGAAGGGTCGCGCCGCGCCGATGTCAGCTGGGGCGCGGGCGTGGAAGCCTCATGAGTTGGGGCGGGCGCACGGGCCGCGCGTAGTTTCGGCGGGACGCGACCGCTCTGGTTGCCGGTGCAGGTTCCGGGCCGACCTGAACTGCGGCAAGTCTGCGACACTGTTGTGGAAATAGTCGAGCTGCTGCCGCGATGCCGCGATTGCGGTTGATTTTTCCGGCCGTCCTCGGGGATAGTCTTCGGGCATCGGTCGAAGTTGTGTGCCGCGGAGGATCAGGAGGTCCGAGGCCCGGGCCGAAACGACTTGGCGGGTGTCCGCTGCTGCGAACACCCGCCTTGGCGATGACCCTGACGACGTCAGTTGAGGGGTGGGGTGTGTCGTCGGGGCCCCGTGATCGTCTGGTTCGAGGGGATCACCGGGCCATTAACCGCAAAGCGCCGCAGGGGCGCAACCGCATATATTTTGGCCTCCGGCCCAAAGGCGGGTTGCGGGCGGCGCGGGCTGGTTGCCGGCCGCGGCCGGTGTGTGTCGCGCCGCGGCTCGGGCTGCCGACACGATCTCGGTCGCTGAGCAAGATCAAGTGGTTGGCGCTGCGGGAACCGGGCCTCGCGCCCGGGGCTGTCCTGCGGCGCCAGCCGATGCGCGACAATCCGCCGATCTTTCTTGCCCGGCCGGGCGGGCCTTTGCGGGCTGCAGTCCGTTGCCGGGACGCCGGCTTTGGTTCGGGTGTCCCGCCGACTCAGCCTGCCGGTCGGGGGCGGCGAGCGCCCTGCGGCGCTTCGGCGCAACAGCGGGCGAGAGGCGGTAAGATGCGGGCGAGGCGACGCGGGGAGTCGCCCCGCCTCGGATCGGCGAGGCGTGTCGGGCGGCTGCCGCGACGGGCGGCGGCCGCCCGTGCGCGGCAGCAGAAAGAAGCGATTCAATGTCATATCGATACAAGATTCAGGCGCTGAACGAGATCTGCGCGCGCGTCGGCGGGACGGCCGGCCATCGGCGGACCGTGCAGGCGCTGAACGAATGGGCGCGGCAGCTGGGCGGCGCGGGGGGACACGCGCGCAATGTTCGGGCGTTGAACGAGATCTGCGGCCGGCTGGGCGGCGCCGGCGGCCATAGCCGCAACGTCGCGGCGCTGAACGAGATCTGCGGGCGGCTGGGCGGCGGCGGCCAGCATGCGACGACGATGGCGGCGCTCAACGACGTGCTGGCACGGCTGGCGCCGGCGGGCTCCGGCGAGGCGCCCACGATCACCGGCGTGCCGGAGATCGTGGGCGGCGCTGCGGTCGGCGTCGCGCAGAGCGTCGGCGGATACGCGGTCACCGGATCGCCGGCGCCGGATTCTGAGCTTCGCCTGGCGGCTGGGCGGGACGGTGGTGGGCGGCGGGGCCACCTACCTGCCGGTCGCGGCCGACGAGGGTGGCGTGCTGAGCTGCACGCTGACGGCGACGAGCGCCGCGGGCGCGGCGAGCGGCACAACGGCGAGCGTGGTGGTGACGCGGCAGATCTCGATCCGCGACCGCTACGCGGAGCTCAACGGCGGGCTGCCGTCGTACCAGCATCCGGACGGGACCTACGTGACCGCGGCGGCGGGGACCTTCGGCACGGCGACCGGCTGGAGCTTCCCGAACAACCCCGGCGCCGACATGAGCGTCGCGGGCGGCGTGCTCACCATCCCGGCCAACACCGCCCTCCGGCTGGCGCGCGCCACGCTGGAGCTGCCGGCGGCAGCCGGACAGACCTTCGACGTGATGTGCCGGCGGGTGTCGGGCAGCGGCGGCAACCTGTCGATGAAGCTGCAGGGCGGCGGCAACAACGCGACCGGCGGCTCGGCGCAGAATGGCTGGCTGAGCGCGCCGGTCACGGCGACGGCGAACCGCGCCACCTTCGACATCCAGATCACCGGCAACTTCGCGGCGGTGATCGACAACGTGTCGGTGCGGCTGCAGGCGCTCGCCGCGCGCAAGTTCCACGTCATCAGCTTCGCCGGACAGTCGAACATGGTCGGCGCCTCGGCCGGGCCGTGCGACCCGGAGATCGACGGCCCGCATCCGCGGATCTGGATGATGCCGGGGGGCACCTCGTCGGGGTTCCTGCAGGCCGACGGCACCATCACCCAAGCGCATGCCCCGGTCCAGCACCGCTCGTTCAACGCCGGGATCGGGCCGGACCTGAGCTTCGCGCGTTACTATGCCGAGCACTACCTGCCGGCGGACTGCGATCTCCTGATGCTGGCCTGCGCCAAGGGCGGGACCTCGCTGAACCCGGCATCGGGAAGCTGGCACCCGGCGGGGACGAACCGCGCCGACTACGACGCCTGCGTCGCCGACGTGCTGGCGGCGCTGGCGCTGAACCCGGCGAACCGCTACGTCGCGCATGTCTGGTGCCAGGGCGAGAGCGACCGGGGCGCGACCGGTGCGGGCAACTACCTGACCTGGTTCCCCGCCTACGTGGCGGCGCATCGGGCGGACACCGGGACGGACGTGCCGGTGGTGATCATCGGGCTCAATCCGGCGGCGGAGACCGGCGACGGCAGCACGCTCGCCATGATCGCCGCGCAGGCGAGCCTCGGCGAGGGCGGCGCGAACGGCATCGCCGGCGTCGTGCATTCCGGCTGGCGGCCGTTCTGGGGCGACGGCACCAAGGAGGCGCCGGACGACGACGCCGACCGGGTGCACTTCGGGCCCTGGGCCAACCGGCTGCGCGGGGTGCAGGCGGCGATCGACGCGGCGGCCGTGCTCTAAGGGCCGGCAGCAGGGGCTTGCCTTCGCCGGCCGACCCATGTTGGCTCTTGTCACGCGCTGAGCACGGGGCGGACGCATGAGACGGGAGCTGTCGGGAATGCGGGGCGTGGAGCGGGCGTGGCCGTGGCGCCTCCTGAGGGCGGCGGCGGCGCTCGCGCTCCTTCTGGTGGCGGCGATGCCGGCGGCGGCGCAGCCGGCGGATGCGCCCGTCGTCTGCCGCATCGGCGTGGACGTCGAGGACCTCTACGACCTCGACATGGCGCGCGACACCTTCGGAGCCATCCTGTGGATCTGGAGCGTCTGTCCGTCGGCCGATGTCGCGCCGCTGCCTGGAATGGTCTTTCCCAGCGCCTCGGCGGGCCTCAATCTCGGGCCCGTCGAGACCGTGGACGTCCCCTCCGGCGGCCAGTACGCCGCGCGGCGCGTGCAGGGGACCTTCCGCTTCAACTGGGATATGCGCCACTATCCGTTCGACCGCCAGGAAGTGGTCATCCCGATCGACGAGGCCGCGTACGGCGCCGAGCGGGTGGTGTTCGAGCCGGATGCGCGCGAATCGTTCCTGACGCCGGACATCCGCGACCGCCTGAGCGACTGGAGCGTATCGGATCTGACCCTCGCGGCGTCGATCAGCGACGAGGCCTCGACCTACGGCATGCCGGGCGCGGAAGGCGCGCGCTACGCGCGAATCGAAGTGGCGTTCACCCTGGAGCGGCAGCAGCTGCTCGCCTTCCTGAAGCTCACGTCCGGGGTCTTCGCCGGGGTCTTCATCGCGTTTCTCTCGTTCTTCTACGATCCGAACGACCGGGGCGGCTTCGGCGGCAAGCTCGGCCTGCTCGTCGGCGTGCTCTTCGCGGTCCTCATCAACCTGCGCACCGCCGACTCGAGCATCGGCGACACTGGCGAGCTGACGCTGGTCACCGCGATCCACCTGGTCACGCTGGTGCTGATCGTCGTCCTCGCGCTCGTCGCCCTGCGGGATCGCCGCAAGGTCGAGCGGGGGATGGAGGTCCGCCACCCGGACTGGCCGATGCTCGTCCTGGTCGGCAGCATCTACGGGATCGTGATCGCGGGGCTGGTCCTGCGGGCCGCGTGGTCCTGACGCGGACGGGTCAACCTGGATCCCGGTCGGTTCCTTCGGCTCGGGCGACGCGCGCAACGGTGCCGCCTTTACTTCGCGGATTTGGGGTACACAAATCCGCGCGCGCCTGACTGCCCACGGCAGGCGCGTAGACGCACCTGCCAGGCAGGCGCGCGCGGATTACCAGCTGACGGTGATGCCCGACCCCCCTCGGCCTCCGCGCTCCGCGCGCTCCGGCCGACGAACCGGCGCGAGGCAGTGCCTCGCTTTCGCCGGTTCGGGGCGCGCGGCTCCCCTGGGTCGTCGATCCGTCCCTCCTCCGAACGGTCGCCATCGGCGATCGCGTGGCAGGCACTCCTCGTGCGGCCTTGCATCCGGCTTGCATCGGCGGGAGCGTTGGGCGAGACGGTGGACGCATCAACGACATGACCGGGAGGGAGCGCCGATGACGAAGTCCAGCCTGGAGGCCGTGCTGGCGGAGCGCGGCAACCCCGTGCGGATGCTGCGGGATTCGAGGATCGGGGTCTATGTCTATCCGGTCGTCGCGGCCGAGTTCAGCAACTGGCGCGACGAGCAGAAGGCCTGGCGCGACTCGGCGGTGCTGTTCGACCAGTCGCACCACATGGACGAGGTGATCGTCGAGGGGCCGGATGCCGAGCGGTTCCTGCAGGGGCTGGCGATCAACAGCTTCAAGGGCTTCGGGACGAACCGGGCCAAGCACTTCGTGCCGGTCGGCCCCGAGGGCTACGTGATCGGCGACATGATCTGCTTTCGCGAGCGCGAGGACAGGTTCGTGCTGGTCGGCCGGGCGCCGACGGCGAACTGGGTCGAGTACAACGGCACGCTCGGCACGCACGACGTGAGGATCACCCGCGACCCGCGCTCACCGTCGCGGCCCGACGGCAACCGGGTCGAGCGCGTGCACTACCGCTTCCAGATCCAGGGGCCCGACGCGCCGGCGATCTTCGAGAAGCTGAACGGCGGGCCGATCCCGGACATCGGGTTCTTCCATGTCGGCGCGATCAGCGTCGCCGGGCGCAAGGTGCCGGCGCTGCGGCACGGCATGGCAGGGGCGCCGGGCCTCGAGATCTGGGGGCCCTACGCCGAGAAGGACGAGATCCGAGCGGCGATCCTGCGGGCGGCGAAGGAGGCGGGGTCGGACCTGCGCCAGGTGGGCTCGCGCGCCTATTCGACGAACACGCTCGAGTTCGGGATGGATCCCGTCGCCGCTGCCGGCGATCTACACGAGCCCCGAGCTCAAGGGGTATCGCGAGTGGCTCGGTGCGGACGGCTACGAGGCGACCGGGTCCATCGGCGGCAGCTTCGTCTCGGACGACATCCGCGACTACTACACCTCGCCCTTCGCGCTCGGCTACGGCATCTACGTGAAGTTCGACCACGACTTCGTCGGGCGCGAGGCGCTCGAGGCGATGAAGGACAGGCCGCACCGCCGGAAGGCGACCTTCGAGTGGAACGGCGAGGACGTGGCCAGGGTGCTCGCCTCCGGGCTGCAGCGCGACGAGCTGCCCTACAAGTGGATCGACTTTCCGCAGCCGAACTACGCCTCGTCGAGCTTCGACCGGGTGATGAAGGACGGCCGGATGGTCGGGCTGTCGATGTTCAACGGCTACAGCTTCAACGAGCGCTGCATGCTGTCGCTCGGAGTGGTCGAGCCCGAGGTGCGGGTCGGCGACCTGCTGACGCTCGTCTGGGGCGAGCCCGACGGCGGCAGCGGCAAGACCTCGACCGAGCGGCACCGCCAGGCCGAGATCCGGGTGCGCGTGGCGCCCACCCCCTATGCGCGGGAGGCGCGGGAGAACTACGCGCAGAGCTGGCGGACGCGCGAGAACGCCTGACATGGGCGAACCCTGCTACGACGTCGCGCATCTCGGGCACGTCGAGATCCTGACCGACCGGTTCGAGGAGAGCCTCGACTTCTTCACCCGCGTCTATGGCCTGACCGAGAGCGGGCGCGAGGCCGACAGCGCCTACCTCCGCGCCTTCGACGACTACGAGGTCCACTCGCTGAAGCTGACGCGCGCCCCGGCGACCGGGGTCGGCCATGTCGCCTATCGGACCGCGTCGCCCGCGGCGCTGGCGCGCCGGGTGGCGGCGATCGAGGCGATGGGCTGCGGCGTCGGCTGGGTCGACGGCGACCTCGGGCACGGGCGGGCCTACCGGTTCCGCAGCCCGGGCGGGCATGACTTCGAGCTCTACTACGACACGCGCGAGTATGTGCCGCCGGGGGGCGAGCGGCCGGCGCTGAAGAACATCGCGCAGAGGTATCACGGACGCGGCGTCTGCCCGCGGCGGCTCGACCACGTGAACCTGCTGGCGCAGGACGTGGCGGCGGCGCGCGACTTCATGGTTGGTGCGCTCGGGGCGCGGGTGACCGAGCTGATCGAGCTCGACAGCGGCCGGCTCGGCGGCTGCTGGTTCACCGTCAACAACAAGGGCTACGACACGGTCTTCACCGAGGACCGAACGACGGCGAGCGGGCGGCTGCACCACCTGACCTACGCGATGGACCAGCGCGAGGACGTCCTGCGTGCGGCCGACATCTTCCTCGAGAACGGCGTGCACATCGAGACGGGACCGCACAAGCACGCGATCCAAGGCTCGTTCTTCCTCTATGTCTGGGATCCGGCCGGCATCCGCGTCGAGGTGGCGAACGCCGGGGCGCGGCTGATCCTGCGGCCGGATTGGAAGCCGGTGGTCTGGACCGAGGCGGAGCGGAAGAAGGGCCAGGCCTGGGGGCTGCAGACGATCGCGAGTTTCCATACCCACGGCATGCCGCCGGTCGACGAGTAGGGAGAGGCCCATGGCCAGGACGGCACTCGTCATCAGCGCGCACTCGGCGGACTTCGTCTGGCGCTGCGGCGGCGCGATCGCGCTGCATGCGGAGAAGGGCTATGCGGTCACCGTGGTTTGCCTCTCCTTCGGCGAGCGCGGCGAGAGCGCGAAGCTCTGGAAGCGGCCGGGCATGACGCTCGACAAGGTCAAGGCGGCGCGGCGGCAGGAGGCGGAGAACGCCGCCGCGGCGCTCGGCGTGCACGACCTCCGCTGCTTCGACCTCGGGGACTATCCGCTCGAGATGGACCGGGCGGCGAAGCTGCGGCTGGTCGACGTCATTCGCGAGGTGCAGCCGGACTTCATGCTGTCGCACTCGAAGTGGGATCCCTACAACACCGACCACATGTACGCCACCGCGGTGGCGATCGAGGCGCGGATGATCGCCCAGGCCTGGGGGCACGATCCGGGCGGGAAGGTGCTGGGCGCGCCGCAGCTCTACCTCTTCGAGCCGCACCAGACCGAGCAGATGGAATGGAAGCCGGACGTCTTCCTCGACATCTCGCCGGTCTGGGCGAAGAAGCGGCGGGCCATCGAGTGCATGGAGGGGCAGGAGCACCTCTGGGAGTACTACACGCGGGTGGCCGAGAACCGGGCCAACCACTTCATGCGGAACTCGGGCGGCCAGGCCGGCGGGCGCGCGGCCACCCATGCCGAGGGGTTCCAGTCGGTGTTTCCGCGCACCGTGGACGAGCTCTGATGGCCGGCGTGGTGGTGCAGGCCGTCGCGCGCGCCGACCCGGGCGTGATCGACCGGCTCGGCCGCTGCGGCGTCGCGACGGTGCACGAGGCGCAGGGGCGGACCGGGCTCCTCGCCAACTACCTGCGGCCGATCTATGCGGGCGGGCGGGTCGCTGGGTCGGCGGTCACGATCTCGGCGCCGCCCGGCGACAACTGGATGCTGCACGTGGCGATCGAGCAGGTGCGGCCCGGCGACCTCCTGGTCCTCGCCCCGACGAGCCCGTGCGAGGACGGCTACTTCGGCGAGCTGCTTGCGACCTCGGCGGCGGCGCGCGGGTGCCGCGGGCTGGTGATCGACGCCGGCGTCCGCGACGTGGCGGACCTGACGGCGATGCGCTTCCCGGTCTGGTCGAAGGCGGTGTTCGCGCAAGGCACGGTCAAGGCGACGCTCGGCTCGGTCAACGTGCCGGTCGTCTGCGCCGGAGCGCCGGTCAACGCGGGCGACGTGGTCGTGGCCGACGACGACGGCGTCTGCGTCGTGCCGCGCGCGCGGGCGGCGGAGGTGGCGGCCAAGGCCGAGGCGCGGATCGCGAGCGAGGCGGCGCGGCGGGCGCGGCTCGCGGCGGGCGAGCTCGGCCTCGACATCTACGACATGCGCGGCCGGCTCGCGGAGATGGGTCTCAGGTATGTCTGAGGGCGTGCGCTGCATGTGGATGCGCGGCGGCACCTCGAAGGGCGGCTACTTCCTGGCCGAGGATCTGCCGGCCGACCGCGACGCGTTCCTGCTCGCGGTGATGGGATCGCCCGACGTCCGGCAGATCGACGGGATGGGCGGCGCCGATCCGCTGACCTCGAAGGTCGCGGTGGTCAGGCGGTCCGCGCGCCCGGGGGTCGACGTCGACTACCTGTTCCTGCAGGTCTTCGTCGATCGGCCGATCGTCACCGACAGCCAGAACTGCGGCAACATCCTGGCCGGGGTCGGGCCGTTCGCGATCGAGCGCGGCCTGGTGGCGGCGCGGGACGGCCGGACCGAGGTGCGCATCTTCATGGAGAACACCGGCCAGCGCGCGACCGCGCTCGTCGAGACCCCGGGCGGCCGGGTCAGCTATGCCGGCGACGCCCGCATCGACGGAGTGCCGGGAACGGCGGCGCCGGTGCCGATCGTCTTCGCCGACACCGCGGGGTCGAGCTGCGGCGCGCTGCTGCCGACCGGGCGCGCGGTCGACGTGATCGCAGGCGTGGACTGCACCCTGATCGACAACGGCATGCCCTGCGTCGTGATGCGCGCGGCCGATCTCGGCGTCGCCGGGACCGAGGCGCCGGAAGCGCTCGAGGCCGACGCGGGCCTCCGGGCTCGGCTCGAGGCGATCCGGGCCGAGGCCGGGCCGCTGATGAACCTCGGCGACGTCACTGCCAAGTCGGTCCCGAAGCTGACCCTGGTCGCGCCCGCCACGGCCGGCGGCGCGATCGCCACCCGCACCTTCATCCCGCATCGCTGCCATGCGGCGATCGGCGTCCTTGGCGCGGTCAGCGTCGCGACCGCGTGCCTGCTGCCGGCCGGACCGGCGGCGGCGATCGCGGTGGTGCCGGAGGGCGGGGAAAAGCTGCTCGCGATCGAGCACCCGTCCGGCGAGCTGAGTGTCGTCGCCACCGTCCGAAACGGCGCTGTCGAGCGCGCAGGCGTGCTCAGGACTGCGCGAAAGCTCTTCGACGGTGAGGTTTTCGCGAGATAGGACGACGATGGCGGACTACATCCTGACGCTGCGCTGCGAGAACCGGCCGGGGATCGTCGCCGCGGTGGCGACCCGGCTGGCGGCGAACGGCGGCAACATCACCGAGGCGCACCAGTTCGACGACGCCCTGACCGGCAAGTTCTTCATGCGCGTCGCCTTCGCGATCGACCGGCCGATCGACGCCTTCGCGACCGGCTTTCGCGCCGAGGCGGGGCAGTTCGGCCTCGACTGGACGCTGCGGCCGGCCGACCGCACCGGCCGGGTGCTGATCCTGGTCTCGAAGTTCGACCACTGCATGGTCGACCTTCTGTACCGCAAGCGGATCGGCGAGCTGAACATGGACGTGGTCGGCATCGTCTCGAACCACCCGCGCGACGCCGACAGCCTCACCGGGAGCGTGCCCTATCACCACCTTCCGGTCACCCGGGCGACCAAGGCCGAGCAGGAGGCGCGGATCCGCGGCGTCATCGAGGACACCGGGGCCGAGCTGATCGTCCTCGCCCGCTACATGCAGATCCTGTCCGACGAGTTCACCGCCTATCTGTCGGGGCGCTGCATCAACATCCACCACAGCTTCCTGCCCGGCTTCAAGGGGGCCAAGCCCTATCACCAGGCGCACGAGCGCGGGGTGAAGATCATCGGCGCGACCGCCCACTACGTGACCGGCGACCTCGACGAAGGGCCGATCATCAGCCAGGACGTCGAGCAGGTGAGCCACGCCGACACCCCCGACGATCTCGTCCGCAAGGGGCGCGACATCGAGCGCCGGGTGCTGGCGCGCGCCGTGGCGCTGCACCTCGAGGACCGCGTGCTCTTGAACGGCGACAAGACCGTGGTCTTCGCATACTGAACCCGGATGCAGGGGGCGATGGCGGTACGCGACTTTCTCAGACGACGGAAGCCGGAGGGCGAAGCCTCCGGGGACCTCGGCGCGCTGCTGGCCGGTTATTCGATCGAGGTCACCCCGCGCACCGCCTTCGGCGTGGCGGACCTCGCGACGCCGCTGCCGGCCGGCACCCGGGTCTATGTCGCCCATGTCGACGCGACGCCGATCGGCGCGATGGCGAGGGCAGTCCGGCGGCTGCGCGAGGACGGCTTCGCGGTCATGCCGCACGTGCCGGCGCGCAGCGTCCCCGGCGCGGCAGCGCTCGACGACTGGCTCTGCCGCTACGCCGACGCGGGGGCGGAGGCGGCGCTCGTGCTCGCCGGCGGCATCGCCACGCCACGCGGGCCTTTCGCCAGCGCGATGGACCTGATGGCGACGGGCGCCTTCGACCGGCACGGGTTTCGCCGGCTGCATGTCGCGGGGCACCCCGAGGGCAACCGCGACATCGCCGGCGACGGCTCCACCCGCGCGCTCGATGCGGCGCTCGCCTGGAAGCAGGCCTTCGCCGAGCGGACCGGCGCGCAGATGGCGATCGTCACGCAGTTCGCCTTCGACGCCGGGCCGGTGATCGCCTGGGCCGAGCGCCTGCGCGCGACGGGGATCGGGCTGCCGATCCACGTCGGCGTCGCCGGTCCCGCGAAGCTGCAGACGCTGCTCAGGTACGGCTATGCCTGCGGGGTAGGGGCCTCGCTCACCCTGATCCACAAGCGGGCCTTGGATTTGAGGAACCTCGTCCTGCCCTATGCCCCGACCGAGATGCTCGCAGGGCTCGCCCGCGAGCGCGGGGCGAACCCGAAGACGCTGATCGCGCAGGTCCACTTCTTTCCGCTCGGCGGGATCGCCGCGACCGCCGCCTGGGCGGCGGCGCGATCAGGCCCCGCGGCGATCGCCCGCAAGGCCTGAGCGCCGTCAGTCCGGCAGCCGGAGCAGCGTGTCGCCGCCGCGGCCGCTGAGCCGGACCGAGTCGGCCCCGACGGCCGCCACCTGCACGCCCTGGATGCGGTCGCCGGCACGCACCTTCTCGATCGAGCCGCTCGGGAGGCGCACCAGCGCATGGCGGCCGTCGGCGCTGCCGAAGACGCCGATCAGCGAGACGTTCCCGCGTCCGCTGCCGCCCGCCATGCTCGCGAATCCCGCCGCCGCCGAGCTGGTCCGCGCGGTCGCGGGCTTCGCCGAGGCGACCTTCACGGGCGCCGGCGGCTTGCGGGCGACGACCTTCTGGCGCTGGGGCGCTGCCGTCTTCCGGACGGGCTGCGGCGCTTGCCGCACCGCGACCACCTTGGGGGCGGCCGTGACGACCGGCCGGGGGGCCACGACCTTCGGCGCCAGCTTGGCGGCAGGCTTCGCCGCGACCGCCTTCGGTTTCGCCGGTGCCGCTGCGGGCCGGGCCGGGGGAAGCGATGCCGCCAGGGCCGCGGGCACCGTCTCCGCCGGCGCGAGCGACGCGACGACGGCGGGCTCGGCCGCGGGCTTGGCCTTCGCGGGCGCGGCCTGCTCTGCCATGGGCCTGGCTCGGGGCACGAGGCTCGCCGCGGGCGCTGCCGGCACGACTGCCGCCGGCGTCAGGGACGCGACAACGACGGGCTCGGCGGGGCGCGGGCGCGGGCGCGGCAGGCCCGCAGCCGCCGCCGCGGTCGGCGTGGCCTTGACGACCGGCTTCGCCTCCGCCCGCGCGTCCCGCGCGCCGGGCCGCGGCATCGGCTTCGTGCCGACGATCGCGGCTCCGGTCGGCGCGACCTCCGGCACCGGGCTCATGGCGGCATCGGGCGCCGCGACGGGGCGCCGGAGCGGGGCCGCCATCGCGGCGTCGATCATCCGCGCCCGCGCGGTGGTGAGTTCGGCCAGGCGCAGCTCGGCCGGGGCATCGCGCCGCGCCGCGATCAAGGTGAGCGGCACGCTGCGGGTGGCGACGGTCACCCGCGGCGCCTCGGCGGGCTTCGGCCGCGCCGGTGGCGGCTCGGCGCGGGCGATCCGCAGGGCGGGGGCGGGCCGCGGCCGCAGGTCGGAATGGACCGGCGCGGCGGCCGGCGGCGGGGCGGTGACCGCGAGCGCCGGGATCGGCGCCACGGCCGGCACCGGCGCCGGCGCATCGGGCCAGAGCGCCAGCGCGACGAGCGCGGCCGCGACCGCGCCGCCGCCGAGCGACAGCGCGCGCCGGCGCGGCATCGGGAGGCGCCAGCCGTCGAGGCGCGGCGCGGCCGGGAAGCCGGGGAAATCGCCGCCGCCGAGGATCGCCGCCGGACGGAGGCCGACCCCGGCCAGCAGCGACCGCGCCTCGGTGATCGAGCTTCGGCGGACCGCGGCGACCGGGACCGCGCCGTCGGCGTCGCGGGCGCCGAGGACGACGGCAATCGCGCCGGGCGCGGCGCCGAGCCCGACGGCCGCCGCCCTGCGGGCAGCGCGGCGGCGGGTGAGCCGCGTCATGCCGGCGAGCGCGAGACGGTCGCGCCAGACCTCGGGCTCGGGCAGGACAACCGTCAGGCGGCCGCCCCCGTCCCGCGCCACCGCCGCCAGCGCGCGGAAGTCGGCGGCGAAGCCGGACGCGCGCGGTTCGGCGCGCGCGATCGCCTCGCCGTCACGCGCGAGCGTGATCGCCGAATAGCCCAAGTCGAGCCGGAAATCCGGCTTGCGGAAGGATGTACTGCTCATGCCTGCCCCGATCTTCGTCGAGTGGTATTGCCTCGGGGACGAGCATAGCGAAGTTCTGCCATCCGATCCAGCGCGACGATGGCCCTCGCGCAAGTTTTTGTTGCCGCGGCTGATGTTGCAGCGCAGATCTTGCGTGACCGGACCGAGTTGCTTCGCGAGCGGTCCCGAACGGAGGATCACCATGCGCCCGACCCTTTTCGCCGCCCTAGCCCTTGCCGTCGCCCTCGCCGGCGCCGCCCGGGCCCAGGACGAGGTGCAGCGTCTCGTGACCGTGACCGGATCGGCGGAGGTCGAGGCGGTGCCCGACCTCGCGACGATCACCGCGGGCGTCGAGACGCAGGGGCCGACCGCGCGCGAAGCGCTCGGGGCGAACACGGAGGCGATGGCGGCGGTCTTCGCGGCGCTCGACGCCGCCGGCATCGCGGCGCGGGACCGGCAGACCAGCCAGCTCAACCTCAACCCGGTCTACGAGCCCTACCGCGACGGGGCGCAGGAGCCGCAGCGGGTCATCGCCTACCAGGCGAGCAACATGGTGACGGTGCGCGTGCGCGAGGTCGGCAAGCTCGGCGCGGTGATCGACGCGCTGACCTCGGCGGGCGCGAACCGGCTCTACGGCGTCGGGTTCGAGGTGTCGGAGCCGCGGGCGAGCCTCGATACCGCGCGCGAGGAAGCGGTGGCCGACGCGCGGTCGAAGGCGGAGCTCTTCGCCCGCGCCGCCGGGGTCACGCTCGGGGCGGTCCGCTCGATCCGCGAGAGCACCGGCATGGGTGGTCCGGAGCCGCTGCGCGCCCGGGCGATGGCCGAGGCGGCGCCGGTCGCCGAGGGGACGGTGACGCTGACCGCCGACGTCGAGGTGGTCTTCGAGATCGAGTGAGGCCGGGACGCCCTCGTCCGGCCCGAGCCGGTCGCGGAGCCCTTGGGGCGATCAGGCCGTTGCCTTGGCCAGCGCCTGGTCGAGGTCGCGGATCAGGTCGGCCGGATCCTCGATCCCGATCGACAGCCGGACGACGTTCGGGATCGCGCCCGCCGCCTCCTGCTGCTCGGGCGTCAGCTGCCGGTGGGTGGTCGAGGCCGAATGGATGATCAGCGAGCGGGCGTCGCCGAGATTGGCGACATGGCTGAACAGCTCGACCGCGTTCACGAGCTTGATGCAGGCGTCATAGCCGGCCTTGAGCGCGAAGGTGAAGAGCGCGCCGGCCCCGTTCGGATAGAGCCGCTTCGCCCGATCGTGCCAGGGCGAGGAGGGGAGGCCGGCGTAGGTCACGTACTCGACGCGCGGATCCTTCTCGAGCCAGGTGGCGACGGTCACGGCGTTCTCGACGTGCTTCTGCATCCTGAGCGACAGCGTCTCGGTGCCGAGCAGCGTCAGGAAGGCGTTCAGCGGCGCCATCGTCATGCCGAGGTCGCGCAGGCCGATCGCGATCGAGTGGAAGGTGTAGGCCATCGGGCCGAAGGTCTCGTGGAACTTCAGCCCGTGATAGGCGGGCTCGGCTTCCGTGAGGCTCGGGAACTTGCCCGAGGCCGACCAGTCGAACTTGCCCGAGTCGACGATCGCGCCGCCGACGACGGTGCCGTTGCCGGTCAGGTACTTAGTCGTCGAGTGGACGACGATGTCGGCGCCCTGCTCGAACGGGCGGCAGAGGTAGGGCGAGGCCGAGGTGTTGTCGACGATGAGCGGCACCCCGAGCCGCTTCGCGACCGCGGCCAACGCGGGAATGTCGGTGACGTAGCCGCCGGGGTTGGCGATCGATTCGCAGAAGATCGCCTTGGTGTTGTCGTCGGCGAGGTCCTCGACCGCGGCCAGGTCATCGGTGTCGACGAACCCGGCCGACCAGCCGAAGCGCCGGATGGTGTGGGTGAACTGGGTGACGGTGCCGCCGTAGAGGCGGTTCGAGGTGATGATGTTGTCGCCGGGCTGCATCAGCGGGAAGAGCGCCATGATCTGCGCGGCGTGGCCGGACGAGGTGCAGACCGCGCCGACCCCGCCCTCGAGCGTGGCGAGGCGCTCGGCGAGAGTCATGACGGTCGGGTTGGTCAGGCGGGAGTAGATGTAGCCGACCTCCTGCAGGTTGAAGAGCGCGGCGGCGTGGTCGGCGTCGCGGAACACGTAGGCGGTGTTCTGATAGATCGGCGTCTGCCGCGCCCCGGTCGCCGGATCCGGCCGGGCGCCGGCGTGAACCTGCAGCGTGTCGAAGCCGTATGGCACGTCGGCCATGATCACCCTCCGTTGGTTTCGGCGGGAGGCTATGCGAGGCCGGCACGGCTGACAACCTCGGCAATCCGGGCGGTTGCCGGCTGCACGCGCGCGCCCTAGTCTCCACTCGATCCGCTGCGAGGGGGCTGCCGAATGTCCGATGTCGCGCCTGTCGCCGAGCGCCCGGCGCTCTACCCGCGCTTCGACGAGACCTTCCCGCGGCTCAGCCCCGAGGAGATCGCCCGATTGCGCCGCTTCGGAGCCGCGCGCAGCTACCGCGACGGCGAGGCGCTCAT
Source organism: uncultured Alphaproteobacteria bacterium (assembly GCA_963763295.1). Lineage (GTDB taxonomy): Bacteria > Pseudomonadota > Alphaproteobacteria > Rhodobacterales > Rhodobacteraceae > Amaricoccus. The sequence continues at coordinate 257,588 of CAVXOH010000005.1, read as the reverse complement.
CGAGGCCGGCACGCCCGGGCCGGGCATGTTCATCGTGCTGCGCGGCCAGGTGGCGATCAGCCAGCGCGACGGCTTCGGTCAGCGTCAACCGCTGGTCGAGCAGGGCCCGGGGCAGTTCATCGCCGAGGTCGGCCAGCTCTCGGGCCGGCTGGCGCTGGTCGACGGCACCGCCGAGGGCGACGTCGACACCATCCTGATCCCGCCCGCCGGTCTGAGGGCGCTGCTGATCGCCGAGGCGACGCTCGGCGAGCGGATCACCCGGGCGCTGATCCTGCGGCGGGTGCAACTGATCCAGGCCGGGCACGGCGGGCCGCTGGTCATCGGCGATCCCGACGACGCCGAGGTGCTCCGGCTCGCCACCTTCCTCAGGCGCAACGGGCATCCGCACAAGGTCTCGGACCCCGCGGTCGATCCGGCGGCGGCGGGGCTGCTCGCGCACTGCACCGCCGCGACCAAGGTGCTCCCGGTGGTGATCACTCCCTCGGGAAGCGTGCTGCACAACCCGACGATCGGCGACCTCGGGCGGGCGCTCGGGCTCGTCGGCCGCGCGCCCGGGCGCGAGCTCTTCGACGTGGCGGTCGTGGGCGCCGGGCCGGCCGGGCTGTCGGCGGCCGTCTATGCCGCCTCCGAGGGGCTGTCGGTCGCGGTGATCGACGCCATCGGCTACGGCGGGCAGGCCGGGGCGAGCGCGCGCATCGAGAACTACCTCGGCTTTCCGACCGGGATCAGCGGCGCGGCGCTGACCGGGCGCGCCTTCGTGCAGGCGGAGAAGTTCGGGGCCGAGATCATCTTCCCCGCCGCGGTGAGCGAGCTCGTCTGCCTCGGCCCGGCGGGACCGTATCGTCTGGAGTTCGCCGGCGGTGGCGCGGTGACGGCGCGCACGGTGGTGATCGCGAGCGGCGCGCGCTACCGGCGGCCGGCGATCGCCGACATCGAGCGCTACGAGGGGCGAGGGGTCTGGTACTGGGCCTCGCCGCTCGAGGCCCGGCTCTGCGCCGGCACCGAGGTGGCGCTGGTCGGCGGCGGCAACTCGGCCGGCCAGGCGGCGGTCTACCTGTCAGGCCATGCGGCGCGGGTGAACCTGCTGGTTCGCGGGCCGGACATCAACAGGAGCATGTCGCGCTACCTGGTCGAGCGCATCGAAGCGACGCCGAACGTCGAGGTGCGGACCGAGACCGAGATCACCGCGCTCGAGGACGACCCGGCGCGGCACCTCGAGGGCCTGAGCTGGGTATGCCGGCGCAGCGGCGAGGCGGCGACGCGGCCGATCCGGAACCTGTTCCTCTTCGTCGGGGCCGACCCGGAGACGTCCTGGGTGCGGCCCTGCGCGCTCAAGCTCGACCGCTCGGGGTTCGTGCTGACCGGGGCGGCGGTGCCCGGTGCGGCGCCCGGCAAGCCGGCGCTCGAGGCGAGCCTGCCGGGCGTCTTCGCGATCGGCGACGTGCGGTCGGGATCGGTGAAGCGGGTCGGCGGCGCGATCGGCGAGGGCGCGGCCGTGGTGGCGGCGATCCACGCCGCGCTGGCGACCGCCTGAGCGACGCCGCTTGCGCAAGCGCGACGCCCTCCATGGCATGCTGCGGGTGCTGGCGCGGCCGGTCCGCACCGCCCGCGGCGCGCGCGGCGTCGTGCTGCAGCCGTATCGCGGCTACGGCTCGACCGAGCGGATCTTCGCGATCGGCCGCGCCTTCTGGCAGCGCACTGACCCCGAGCCGGCCGTCGAGGCGGAGATCCGCGACATCCTGCGCCGGATCCGCCGCCGTCCGGTGCGCGCCGCCCGCATCCGCGCGCGCTTCTACGGGGCCGAGCGCGTGGTCGAGACCGACCGCGACGGGTATTTCCGCATCGAGATGGAGCCGGGCGGCCCGGTGCCGCGCGACCGGCTCTGGCATCGCCTCGAGCTGACGATGCTGGCGCCCGCGCGGATCGAAACCGCGGCCGAGGTCTACATCCCGCCCGACGCGGCGCGGGTGGTGGTGGTCTCCGATATCGACGACACGGTGATGTACACCGGGGTCGCCAACAAGGCGGCGATGCTCTGGCGGTTGTTCGTCCAGGACGCGGAGAGCCGGACGGTGTTTCCCGGGGTGTCGCACCTCTACCGGGCGCTGCACGCCGGCGCGTCGGGCGCGGAGATGAACCCGATGCTCTACGTCTCGCGCGCGCCCTGGGGGATCTACGACATCCTCGAGGCGTTCTTCCGGCGCCACGAGATCCCGGTCGGCCCGATCCTGTTCCTGCGCGAATGGGGGGTGAGCTGGCGCAACCCGGTGCCGCGGCGGGCCGTCGATCACAAGCGCCACCTGATCGAGGCGATGATGCGCCTCTACGACCGGATGCCCTTCGTGCTGATCGGCGACAGCGGCCAGCACGACCCCGAGGTTTATCGCCGGATCGTCGAGCGCTTCGGCGAAAGGGTGCTGGCGGTCTACATCCGCGACGTCGCGGCGCGCGGTCCGGAGCGGGCCGCGCAGGTGTCGGGGATCGCGCGGGCGCTCGCCGCGGTCGGCGGGCACCTGGTGCTCGCGACCGACAGCCTCGCGATCGCCGAGGACGCGGCGCGGCTCGGGCTGATCACCCCGGCGGCGGTCGAGGACGTGCGGGCGCGGGTGGAGGAGCGGCTGCAGGGGGCGGACGGAGCCTCCGCCGGCTGAACCGTTCCGTGCGCAGGCGTCAGGGCGCATGCCAGGCGTCGATCCGCTCGAGCGCCTCGGCGGCGCTGCCGACGTAGGTGAGGAGGTCGAGGTCGCGGGCCGCGATGGTGCCGGCGTCGACGAGCCCCTTCCAGTCGATGATGCGGCGCCAGAACGCCTCGCCGAACATCAGGATCGGCAGGCGGTTCATCCGGCCGGTCTGCACGAGCGTCAGCACCTCGAAAAGCTCGTCGAGGGTGCCGAAGCCGCCGGGAAACACCGCGAGCGCGCGGGCGCGCATCAGGAAGTGCATCTTGCGGATGGCGAAGTAGTGGAAGTTGAAGCTGAGCTCGGGGGTGCCGTAGAGGTTCGGGGCCTGCTCGTGCGGCAGCACGATGTTGAGGCTGACCGAGATGCCGCCCGCCTCGGCGGCGCCGCGATTGCCCGCCTCCATGATGCCGGGGCCGCCGCCGGTGCAGACGACGCCCTCGCGGTTGCCGGTCAGGCGCGCGCGTTCGGCGCAGAGCCGGGCGAAGGCGCGCGCCTCGTCGTAGAAGGGCGCGAGCCGGGCGAGGCCCGGGACGCCCGCCGCGGCTGCGCGCGCCGGATCGGGGATGCGGGCGCTGCCCATCATCACCACGGTCGAGACGATGCCGCGCTCGGCGAGCGCCATCTCGGCCTTCAGGAGCTCGAGCTGCAGGCGGACCGGGCGGAGCTCGTCGCGGGTGAGGAAGTCCTCGTCGCTGAAGGCGAGGCGGTAGGACGGCGACAGCGTCTGCGGCGTGGCGGGCTGCTCTTCCCAGCGCTCGAGGTCCTCGCGGGCGTCGGGAAAGCGGCGAGGCGGTTCCTTCATCGGCGATTGTCTCCGTCGGCCGGCCGATTGCCAGCAAGGTGGTGCCGGATTATAGCTTGCGCCCGATCCCCGCCAGAGCGAACCGGAAAGGCCGCGCGATGACCGACCCTCTCGAGCTCGAGCGTGCCATCGACGCGGCCTGGGAGGAGCGCGACACGATTACGCCCCAGACCGGCGGCGCGACGCGGGCGGCGATCGAGTCGACGCTCGAGGCGCTCGACAAGGGCGCGCTGCGGGTGGCCGAGCCGCGCCCGGACGGCGCTTGGCACGTCAACCAGTGGGCGAAGAAGGCGGTGCTGCTCGGCTTTCGCCTGCAGGACATGGCGGCGCAGCCGGGCGGGCCGCAGGGCGGCGGCTGGTGGGACAAGGTCGACTTCGAAGTTCCAGGGCTGGACCGACCACGACTGGCGGGCGGCCGGATTCCGCGCCGTGGCGACGGCGGTGGTGCGGCGCTCGGCCTATATCGCGCCGGGGGTGGTGCTGATGCCGTCCTTCGTCAATGTCGGCGCCTATGTCGGCGAGGGCACGATGGTCGACACCTGGGCGACGGTCGGATCCTGCGCGCAGATCGGGCGGAACGTGCATCTGTCGGGCGGCGTCGGGATCGGCGGCGTGCTCGAGCCGATGCAGGCGGGGCCGACGATCATCGAGGACAACTGCTTCATCGGGGCGCGCAGCGAGGTGGTCGAGGGCTGCATCGTGCGCGAGGGGTCGGTGCTCGGCATGGGGGTCTTCATCGGCCAGTCGACGAAGATCGTCGACCGCGCGAGCGGCGAGGTGCTCTACGGCGAGGTGCCGCCCTATTCGGTGGTGGTGGCCGGCAGCCTGCCCGGCAAGCCGCGCCCCGGCAGCAACGAGCCGGGCCCGAGCCTCTACTGCGCGGTCATCGTCAAGCGGGTGGACGAGCGGACCCGGTCGAAGACGGGGATCAACGAGCTGCTGCGCGACTGACCGGCCCGGGCGTTAACCTTGGTTGACGGGGCGGGGCAAGGCGCTGATCTCGCTCGGAAAGCCGCCGGTCGCGATCTCCGGGAAGGCATGCACAACGTATGCACATCGTATGCACCGTCCATGCACCGAATCCGTGCCGGAGCCGGTGGCCGCCGCCGGGGCGGCTGCGACAGTCGAGGGTCGAAACGAGAGGGACGCGCGCCGTCCTGGCAAGTCGATCCGCGGTTAAGCATTGTTACCCGGAAGTCGTCGCGACGGTGCTTCGGCCTCTTGACTACGGCCAAGCGTCGCCGATGCTTCAAACTTTCGGGCATGGCCGCCGCGGATGTTGGATTCATTCCAGCGTCTAGAGCGTGATGAGGCAAGCTCCGCGCGCTGTGACCCCGCGGAGTTGCGGTGCCCTGCACCGGCGGCTCCGCCTCTGAAGCAACAGCGGTGATCAAGAAATGAGTTCCTATATCGATGCTGTGATTGTGCGCCACGAAATGTGGCGCAGGCACCGTTTCACCTTATTTTCACCCATTTGATAGAGACGCCTGCAAAACGCCGAATTATGGCCGGACAGGCGGCCGCGGATCGTTCGATGAACTCTGGAGCTGAGACCTCGTTGGTCTCGCTTCGAGGTTTTTCGGTGGACGAGATCGGAATCGGTGGCGTGTGGGGGATCTCAGGACGGGCGGAGGCCATAGAGCCTGAGGAAGCGCCCGCCCTTCCAGACGTTCCAGGCGATGGCGACCAGGGTGAAGTGGGTCCGGTTGCGCGCCAGCCCGAGGAAGCGGGTGCGCGCCAGCCGCCACACCTGCTTGCCATGGCCGAAGATGCGCTCGACCCCGGCGCGCGTCACCCCGATCTCCTTGTTGCGCGCGACCTCCGCCGCCGGCAGCGGGGCGTTGCGGTAGCCCTTGCGTTGCACCCGGTCGGCGACACCGCGGGCAGCCAGGGTGTCGCGCGTCTCCTGCGCCGAATAGGCGCAGTCGGCGTAGAGCTCGGTCTCGCCCCCGGTCATCAGCCCCTTCCAGCTCTTGATCTCGTGCGCGTTGCCCGGCGTCACCGTCTGCGCGTGGATGAAGCCGTCCTCGTCGGCGTTGACCTGGAACTGGTAGCCCCAGGTCCCGACCTTGCGCCCGCGCGCATTGATCTTCACGTGCGCCCCCGCCTCCGGGTCCCGGCCGTCCGTCTCGCCCTCGCCGAGCTTCCCCCGCCCGGTCCGCGCCGCCTCGACCACCGTGGCGTCGATGATCGCCACCCGTCCCTCGCCAATGATCACCTTCTTCGCCGCGAGCTGCTCCGTCACCGCCGCGAACAGTGCCGCGAGCTGCCCCTCCGTCTCCAGCTGCGCCCGGAAGCGGCCGATCGTGGTCGCATCCGGGGTCGCGGCATCGAGCTCCAGCCGGCAGAACTTGCGGAACAAGAGATCCCGCGCCAGCTGCGCCGCCAGCTGCTCGTCCGAAAGCCCGTGCCAGATGCCGAGTAGCAGCGCCCTGAGCAGCGTCTGGACCGGATAGCCGGGGCGGCCGGTCGCCTTCTTGCCCTCGTCGACCAGCAGCCCCGCCAGCGCCTCCCAGTCGAAAAGCGCCTCCACCGGGTCGAGCGCCTTCAGCGCGGGGTGATCGAACAGCTCGGGGCCGGCGAAAAGGGCGGGTTGCGTCGCAAAGCTCTTTCTCATGCCAAAGAGCTTAACCCATCGAGATCCCCAACGGAATCCGTGAGTTTTGCAGAGGGCTCTGATAAATATATTTGCAAATATACTTCACGCGACGGCTCCAACGCGCAAGCACGCCCGCGCCAGCCGCGTAAGTTCGGCGATTTTCCGCCCGCGTTGCTGCACTCCCGGCTCATCGCACGCTCGCTCGTCGCGGCGCCGAGCGCGGTCTGTCGCAGCGATCGGCCGTCAAGCTGGTCGATCGGCGGGCGGCCCCGCCTATTCCCATCCCGCTCTAGGCGGGCGGCTCGGGCTCGTCGAGGTCGCCGGGGTCGAAGTCGCGGATCAGGCGCTTGAGGTCGGGCTCGGCGACTCGCTCCGCGGCGCGCTCGGGGGAGAACCACTTGACGCGGCGCTGCCCGTTCTCGGGGTAGTGTCTGTGCATCCCGCGGACCTCGAGGGGGAAGACCCGCACGGCGCAGGGCACGGCGTGGCCGGGCCCGAGCCGCTTCATGTAGGTGTAGATGCCGATGCTGCGCGGCGAGACGTCGCCGCGCAGCCCCGCCTCCTCGAAGGCCTCGCGGGCGGCGGCCTCCGCGCCGGTGCGGTGGCGCATCGGCCAGCCCTTGGGGATCACCCAGCGGCCGGTGTCGCGGCTGGTGATGAGGAGGACCCGCAGGCCCTTGGCCGAGTGCCGCCAGCAGAGTGCTGCAACCTGAAGTTGCGGCGCATGCCCCGGGGCCGTGACGGCCGCCGTGCTGCCGGACTTTGCGGACTTGGCCATTGGCGGGTGGGGACTCCTCCGGTTTTGTGGGGTCCCGGTGTCTTAGCGGCTTCCGTAGTAGAGTCCAACCACGTGCTCGGCCTCCGCGAAGAAGAGCCAGCGCAGGACCAGCGCGCCGATGGCGTGGCACGCCGCCGCGCCGGCGACCGGGACCGCTCCGGCGAGCGGCAGGGCGACGAGCGCCAGCGGCGCGAGCACGGCCAGCAGGAGCCCGAGCGCGCGGAGCTTGAGCGCGTGGCTTCGGCCGACGACGAACACCATCTCGCGCAGCAGGTAGTTGGGGCCGCTGTGCGGCGGCTCGAGCAGGCGGAGCCGGCCGAGCGAGCCGAGGCCGGTCGCGGTCGCAAGCGTGCTGCCGGAGCCGGCGAAGCGGCGGTCGCCGTGGATCCACCAGGCGACCTGGACGACGCCGAGGGCGGCGAGCAGCCAGGGGAAGCGGCTGCCGGCGACGAGCGCGCCGCCGGCCAGGCCGAAGAGCACGAACAGCACCGGCGTGAGCGCCGAGCGCCAGCGCGGCACGGTCCGCATCTGGGCGTAGATCATCGACGTCGCGACGATGGTCGCGAGCGCTAGCGCCGCGGCCGGCACGCCGAGGAAGCGGGTTCGCAGCCCGGCGAGCCAGAGCGCGGCGAAGAGGGTGAAGACGGCGAGGGTGGCGACGGCGAGGACCGCCTCGCGGCTCAACCAGGAGCTGCGCCACTGGCTGAACGCCTTGAGGAAGCGCAGCGGCTGGCCGAGGTGCAGCAGGCTCGCGAGCAGGCCGGCCGAGGCGAGCGCGAGGGCGAGGAGCGCACGGGCGGGCGCGCCGGCGGCGGTGCTGCCGAGCCAGGCCATCAGCCCGAAGCCGAGGCCCGAGAGGGTCGTGAAGACGATGATCGACGGGGCGGGATGCATCTAGAGGCGGTCGAGCGCCCGGTCGAGCCAGCCGAGGAAGCCGCCCTGCGGCAAGGGGTCGAGGAGCGGCGCGAGGACGTCGACGTCGCGGTCGCGCGGGGGCAGGTACTTGTTGACCGGCCGGGTGCTCTGCTCGGGCATCAGGTCGATGCCGCCGCGCTCGGCGACGAGGCGGGACACCGGGCTCGAGGGATCGGCGAGGTCGCCGAAGTGGCGGGCGCCGGACGGGCAGGTGCGCACGCAGGCGGGGATGCGGTCGACCTCGGGCAGGTCGGGGTTGTCGATGCGGTCGACGCAGAGCGTGCACTTCTTCATGACGCCGGCGACCCGGTCCATCTCGCGGGCGCCGTAGGGGCAGGCCCAGGCGCAGAGGCCGCAGCCGATGCAGTCGTCCTCGTTGACGAGGACGATGCCGTCCTCGGCCCGCTTGAGGCTCGCGCCGGTCGGGCAGACGGTCACGCAAGGGGCGTCGGCGCAGTGCAGGCAGGACTTGGGGAAGTGGACGACGCGGGCGGGGCCGATCTCGGGGACGGCCTCGAAGGTGTGGATGCGGTTGAGAAAGGTGCCTTCGGGGTGGGCGCCATAGGCGTCGACGTCGGAGAGGGGCGCGCCGGGCCCGCTCGCGGTGTTCCATTCCTTGCAGGCGACGACGCAGGCGTGGCAGCCGACGCAGGTGTCGAGATCGATGACGAGGCCGAGAGCCCGGTCGGTGCGGTCGGGGAGGGTTGTCATGCTGGATCAAGGGATAACGGAAACGTCGCGATATGGAAGCCGCGAGGCGGCGGTGCGGCGATTTTCGTATCGCGTCGCCGCGGAGGCACGCCGTCGGCGCGCGTGCCCGGATGGTCAGGGACTGAAACGGAAGGAAAAATCAGGTCGGCCGCAACGCCGCTTGGACCTGCGTCGGCCGGCCCGCCGCGCGAGCGCGCGGCGGGCCAATGCAGCGGGCCGCTCTCAGCCTTCGGGCGGAGCTCGGCCTTCGAGCGCCTCCGGGGTCAGCTCGGTGCGCAGGGTGACCTGGCCGGCGTCGTTCTGCAGGATCTCGACCTCGTCGAGGGCGAGCACGACGCTCTCGGTGCCGAAGCCGAGGAAGCCGCCGAAGGTGGCGGCGATGCTCTCGGCCTTGCCGTCGGCGCTGAGAATCAGGTCGTCGACCGAGGCGATCACCTGGCCGTCGGCGTTGCGGATGTCGGCGCCGATCATCTGGTCGGCGGTGACCGCGGCCATGTCGGCGGGGCGCCAGCCCTCGTCGACGACCCAGTCGCCGCTCAGCTCGACCGGAGCGGGTGCCGGGGCGCCGAGCCCGGTTGCGGGCTCGCCCGGGGCGGTTGTCGGGGCCGCCGGGTCGGCGGTGTCGGTCGCCTGCGCCAGCGCGCCCTGAGCAAGCAGGGCGCTGAGGGCGACGCTCGCGAGAATGGACTTGAGCATGACAGTGCTCCTTTCGCTCGGGATGGACGCCGGGCAGCCACGGCACGGATCCTGTGGCGGCAGGCGTCCGATACTGCGGGTTGAACGCGGAGATCGGATAGCGGGTTCCGGAGAGACCCCGGCGCTCACGCGGCGTGCGCGGGAAATGGCCGAGGCGCCGGTGGCGCTATTTCCCGTCCCACTCCCGGCCAAAGGCGACGAGCGCCGGTCCGCGGCCGACGGGCGAGGTCTGGGGCGGGAAGGCGGGGGCGGCGCGGGTGCGGGCCGGGACGCGCTCGATGCGGACGCGGAGGTCGTACCAGGCCGCCTGCCCGGTGACCGGGTCGGAGTTCGACGGCGCCGGCCCGTCGGTGGCGGGCAGGCGATCCGGGATCAGGTGGTTGAGCAGGAAGCCGCGGGTGGCCTCCGGGGCGTCCGGAGCCAGCGCCCAGGCGCCGGGGCGCTTGCCGACGGCGTTCCAGGTCCAGACCGTCAGCGGGTTCTGCGCGTCCATGCGGGCGACCGGCACGGTGATGCGGCCGTGCGGCGAGACGACGTCGGCCCAGTCGCCCGGCTCGAAGCCGAGCGCCTCCCAGACCGGGCCGGGGACGTAGAGGCGGTTCTCGCCGTGGATCTGGCGCAGCCAGGCGTTCTGCGAGCCCCAGGAATGGTACATCGCGGCGGGGCGCTGGGTGATCGCGTGGAGCGGGAACGCGTCGGGGTCGAGCGTGGCGTCGGAGCGCGGCGGGTACCAGACCGGGAGCGGCGCCATGGCGCGGGCGAGGGTCTCGCGCAGGTGCGCCGGCGGCTGGCGGTCGCCCTTGCCGAGCGCCGCGGCCTGGAAGCGGCCGAGCGGCTCGGAATAGAGCTGGAAGAGGTAGGGCTGCGGCGCGTCGAAAATCCCGATCGCGACCGCCCAGTCCTGGTAGGCGGCGTTCCACGGCTTGAAGTAGGCGGCCTCCTCGGGGACATGCGCGGTCCAGAAGCCGCCGGCCTCGATGTAGCGCGCGATCTGCTCGGGGTTCGGGGCGCCGCGGCCTTCGGCGTCGCCATCGCCGCGCCAGCCGGCGAGCGGCCCGACGCCGGGGCGACGCTGGTGGCGAACCATGTAGTCGGCGTAGTCGCGGTAGGTCGGGCTGCCGTTGGGCTCGGCCATGCCGGGCAGGCGCAGGCGATGGCCGAGGTCGAGCAGCACCGACTGGAAGCCGCGGACGTCGCGGTCGGGCTCCACCACCGGCCAGCGGATCGCGTCGCCGGCGGCGTCGGGCTCCGAGATCGGCCGGTCGAGCAGGCTGATGCAGTCGTGGCGCTCGAGGTAGGTGGTGTCGGGCAGCACGAGGTCGGCATAGGCGACCATCTCCGAGGAGTAGGCGTCGGCGTAGATGATGTTCGGGATGACGTACTGGCCGTCGGCGTCGCGGGCGGTCAGCATCTCCATCGTCGCCTTGGTGTTCATCGCCGAGTTCCAGGCCATGTTGGCCATGTAGAGGAACAGGACCTCGATCGGGTAGGGATCGCCGGCGACGGCGTTGGCGATCACCATGTGCAGCATGCCGTGCGCCGCGAGCGGCGCGTCCCAGGAGAACGCCTTGTCGATGCGCTTCGGGCGGCCGTCGGCGTCGATGGCGAGGTCCTCGGGGCCGCGCGGATAGCCGAGATGCGGGCCGTCGAGGGGGAAGCCGGGGGTGACCTTGTGGTGCGGCCTCGGATGGGCGGCGACGGGCTTCGGGTAGGGCGGCTTGAAGCGGAAGCCGCCGGGGGTCTCGACCGACCCGAGCAGGAGCTGGAGCAGGTGCAGGGCGCGGCAGGTCTGGAAGCCGTTCGAGTGGGCGGAGATGCCGCGCATCGCGTGGAAGGCGACCGGGCGCCCGGTCATCGTCGCGTGGCGGGTGCCGTGGACGTCGGTCCAGGGGCGCTCGAGGGTGATCTCGCGCTCGAAGGCTGTCTGCGCGAGCTCGGCGGCGAGGCGGCGGATCGTCATCGGGTCGAGCCCGCAGGCGGGGGCGACCGCCTCGGGCGCGAGGGCGGGGTCGAGATAGGCGTCGGCCATCAGCTGGAACACGGGCTTGGCGTGGGTCGGGCCGACGTTGAAGGTGCCGGTGAGCGTGGGCCGGATGTCGGCGCCGGCGGGGACGGCCTTGTGGCGGTCGCGGTCCCAGACGAGCTCGCTTCCCGCCTTGTCGCGCAGGAAGCCGCCGAAGCCGGGCGAGCCCGGGCCCTGGTCGACGAGGTGGGCGGCGTTGGTGTAGCGCAGCAGGTAGGGCAGGTCGATCCTGCCGGCCGACATCAGGACGTGGATCAGGCTCAGGACCAGGAGGCCGTCGGTGCCGGGGGTGATGCCGATCCACTGGTCGGCGATGGCGCTGTAGCCGGTGCGGACCGGGTTGACCGAGACGATCCGCGCGCCGCGGGCCTTGAGCTTGCCGAGGCCGATCTTGATCGGGTTCGAGTCGTGGTCCTCGGCGACGCCGAAGAGGACGAGGAGCTCGGTCAGGTCCCAGTCGGGCGCGCCGAACTCCCAGAACGAGCCGCCGAGCGTGTAGATGCCGGCCGCCGCCATGTTGACCGAGCAGAAGCCGCCGTGCGCGGCGTAGTTCGGGGTGCCGTACTGCTGCGCCCACCAGCCGGTGAAGGCCTGGCTCTGGTCGCGGCCGGTGAAGAAGGCGAGCTTCTCCGGGTGCTTGTCGCGCAGGGGCGCCAGCCAGTTGGTGGCGATGCCGAGCGCCTCGTTCCAGCTGATCTCCTTGAACTCGCCCGAGCCGCGCGGGCCGGTGCGGCGCAGCGGCGCGCGCAGGCGGGCGGGCGAGAGGTGCTGCATGATGCCGGCGGCGCCCTTGGCGCAGAGGACGCCGCGGTTGACCGGGTGGTCGCGGTTGCCCTCGATGTGGCGCACCTTGCCGCCGGTCAGGTGCACGTCGATGCCGCAGCGGCAGGCGCACATGTAGCAGGTCGTCTTGCGGATCTCGTCCGTGCGCGTCGCGGACGTGTCGGGAGCGGTCAAGTCATGCCTTTCGCGGAACGGATGGCCGAGCGCCGGGCGCCGGAGCGGAATGCTGCAAGACGCCCCCAGGGCTGACAAGGGAAATCGTTCCGCCTCACACACTAGACGACGCTGTCGCACGGACCCTCCGGCGACGCTGTCCCGAACCCGGCATCCGCCCGCGAAGAGGGCAGCGGCACGACCGCGGGCGGCCGAGAAGCGGCCGCCCGTCGTGCCGCAGGCACGCCTCCGGCGTGACGGGCGGTCGGCCGCTGCCCGGGCTCGGGGCCCGGGCGGAACGGCCCCACCGGCGCGCTTCCGTCTGCAGTGTCGTGTAATGTGTCCGCCTCACGGCCGGCTGGCGGAGAGCACGAAGTCGCCGACGTCGCGCCAGACCCGCGGGGCCTGGAGGTCGCGGAACAGCCAGTGCCAGCCGTCGGGATAGAGGAGGAACCCGGCATTGCCGGGGATGGTGTCGGCGACGTCGCGGACACGTTCCGGGCGCAGCACCTCGTCGCGGCGGCCCATCAGCGTCAGCGTCGGCAGGCGGACGGCGGGCGCGGCGGCGGCGGCGCGGTCCATGAGCTCGACGAGGCCGTAGAGGTCGCGGCTCGAGGGATCGCCGAAGTGGCGCGGGTCGGCGGCGACCCGGTCCAGGGCGGCGGGATTGTCGGTGGGGCGGATGTCGATGAAGCCCTCGCCGGTCCAGCGCTTGTCGGGGAGCGCGGCGGCGAGCGCGCGGGCGGTCTGGCGGGAGACGGGGCTGAGCCCGCTTCCGCCGGTGATGGCAGGCGCGGCGAGGACCAGGGCGTCGGCGTCGAGCCCTTCCGGCGCGGCGGCGAGCGCGACGCCGCCGCCCATCGAATGGCCGACCACCACCAGCGGCACGCCCGGATGGCGGGCGCGGATCTCGCGCGAGAGCGCCCGCGCGTCGCCGACCAGCGCGTCGACGCCGGGCCAGGTGCGCCGGCTGGCGGTGGCGCCGAAGCCGCGCTGGTCGGGGGCATAGACGGCGATGCCGCGGGCCGCCCAGCTCTGCGCGGCGTCCTCGAAGGTCAGGTCGCCGGCGTCGCCGTAGCCGTGCAGCGCGAGGATCACCGCCCGCGTCGGGCCCTGGCTCGGCCAGACGTGGAGCGGCAGCACCTCGGCCGGCAGGTCGCCGGGCGCCGGCGCCCGGGCGCAGGCCGTGACGCAGAGCAGGACAGCGAGGAGGTGGATCAGCCGGGTCATCGGCGCGGCATGGTAGGGCGCGGCCCCGGTCGCGTCATCCGCGGATCCGCTGGACCGCGCCGGCCGGTTGCGGCAGGCTGCGGCGTCCGGGACAAGCCGGCGAAGCTCAGGAGGGGAACGGTTGGCCGAGATTTCGGAGACTTTGGACCGCGCCAAGGTGCCGTTCGACGCGGGCCGGCTCGACCGGCTGATGGAGGAAGCCGGCATCGACGTGCTGCTCGCGACCTCGAAGCACAACACCCGCTACCTGATGGGCGGCTACAGCTTCCTGTTCTTCTCGGCGATGGACGCCATCGGCCACAGCCGCTACCTGCCGGTGCTGATCTATGCCAAGGGGCGCCCGGACCGGGCCGGCTATGTCGGCCACCGCATGGAGGCGTTCGACCACGAGGTGCGGCCGTTCTGGACGCCCGCGATCTACACCGAGGCCGCGAGCACGAGCGACGCGGCGACGCTGGCGGCCGGGCATCTGGCCGGCATCGGCGCTGCCGGGGCGCGGATCGGCATCGAGCCCGGGTTCCTGCCGGTGGACGCGCAGGCCGTCCTCGCGGCGCGGCTCGACGGCGCGCGGTTCGTGGACGCGACCGGCGTGCTCGAGCGGCTGCGGGCGGTCAAGACGCCGGCGGAGCTCGCGAAGCTTCGGGAGGGGTCGGAGCGCATCACCGACGCGATGCTGGCGACGATCGGCTGGGCGCGCGAAGGGACGACCAAGGCCGAGATCATCGAACGGCTGCGCCGCGAGGAGGTCGGGCGCGGGCTGCACTTCGACTATTGCCTGCTGACGCTCGGGTCGAGCCACAACCGGGCGCCGTCGGGCCAGGCCTGGGCGGCGGGCGAGGTGCTGTCGATCGATTCCGGCGGCAATCTCGACGGCTATATCGGCGACCTGGCGCGGATGGGCGTGCTCGGCGAGCCGGACGCGGAGCTCGAGGACCTGCTGGCAGAGGTCGAGGCGGTGCAGCAGGCGGCGTTCGCAGAGGTGCGGGCCGGGGCGCCGGGGCGCGGGATCGGCGCGCGGGCGCTCGAGGTGATGGCGGAGGGGCCGAACGGCGGTGTCAGCGAATTCTTCGCCCACGGCATGGGGCTGATCAGCCACGAGGCGCCGTTCCTGATGCAGAACCGCATGTATGACCCGGTCGACGCCGACCGCCCGCTCGAGGCCGGCATGGTGATCTCGGTCGAGACCACGATGCAGCATCCGCGCCGCGGCTACATCAAGCTCGAGGACACCGTCGCGGTGACGGCCGACGGCCACGAACTGTTCGGCGAGCGCGGCCGCGGCTGGAACCGCGGCGGGACGGACGCGAGGGGCTGAGCGCGCGTCGGTGACTCCTGGGTGTCCCTCATGCGCGCAGCACGCGGCGAAGGGACCGACCTGACCTCGACAATGATCTCGTTCTCGAGGCGAGACGGCTCGGCATCGATGTCTGCCGGGCCAAGGAGGCGGGGCTGCGCAAGGCCGTTGGCGAGGCCAGGGCCGCGGAATGGCAACGCGAGAATGCCGAGGCGATCGCCAGCGCAAATGCCCGGGTCGAGGCGAACGGCCTGCCGCTGGCGCGCCACCGGCAGTTCAGATGCCCAGATGCCACGATGTCGCCCGGGCTCGACACGGTGTTGCACGGCTTCCGAGCGGGGCCGGGCTTGGCGGCCCTGCGGCGAAATGCTAGCAGGCGGGGATAGCGCGGGAGAAAATCGTGGATTCCCATGACGCCCTGGGGTGGCTCGAGGGCCGTCCCGACATCACCAGCCTGCGCGCGGCGGTCTGCGACCTCAATGGCATTCTGCGCGGCAAGCGAGTGCCGGTGGCGCAGGCGGCCAAGGTGCTCGACGGCGAGATGCGCATGCCCTACTCGATCGCCTGCCTCGACATCTGGGGCGAGGACGTCGCCGGCAACCCGCTCGTCTACCAGCAGGGCGACATCGACGGGCGCTGCGAGCCGACCGGGCGCGGCTTCCTGCCGGTGAACTGGCTGGGCTCGCCGACCGCGCTCTTGCCGCTCTGGATGCTGGGCGAGGACGGCGGGCCGTATCTCGGCGATCCGCGGCGGGCGCTGGCGGCGATCTGCGCGCGCTACACGGCCCTCGGGCTGACGCCGGTGGTGGCGACCGAGCTCGAGTTCTATCTCGTCGATACCACCGGCGAGGTGCCGACGCCGCCGAAGTCGCCGGTCACCCACAAGTTCCTCGACGGCGACGGGGCGTTGTCGATCGACGACCTCGACCATTTTGAGGCGTTCTTCACCGACGTCTATGCCGCCTGCGACGCGCACGGGGTGCCGGTCGACAGCGCGATCTCGGAGAACGGCGGCGGGCAGTTCGAGATCAACCTGCTGCACGTCGCCGACCCGCTGAAGGCGGCCGACGACGCGCTCTATTTCAAGCGGTTCGTGAAGGGGATCGCGCGCAAGTACGAGCTCGCGGCGAGCTTCATGGCGAAGCCGTTCCTCGACCGGGCCGGGAACGGGTTCCACGTGCATTTCAGCCTGCTCGACCGCGAGGGGAAGAACGTCTTCGACAGCGGCACGGCGGACGGGTCGGAGGTAATGCGGCACGCGGTCGGCGGATTGCTCGCGATGATGCGGGCCTCGAGCCTGATCTTCGCGCCGCATCGGAACTCGTACCGACGGCTGACGCCGAACGCCCATGTCGCCTCGGAGGTGAGCTGGGGCTACGAGACGCGGGCGGCGGCGGTCCGGATCCCGGGCGGGCCGAACGCGGCGCGCCGCGTCGAGCATCGGGTGGCGGGGGCGGACGCGAACCCGTATCTCGTGCTCGCCGTCGTGCTCGGGGCGGCGCTCGAAGGGATCGAGAACCGGATCGAGCCGCCCGAGCCGATGACGCCGGCGCACGAGGCGGCGCTGCCGATCGACTGGAAGGAGGCGATCGAGGCCTTCGAGCGCAGCGAAGCGGTGGCGCGGATCTTCGCGCCGATCCTGCGCGAGACCTTCGTCGGGATGAAGAAGCAGGAGCTGCAGGTGTTCTCGCAGCAGATCAGCCCGTTCGAGCACGAGACCTACCTGGAGACGGTCTGACGCACGGGGTCGCGCGCTTTCCCGATGCGCGGATCCTGGTAAACCTTGACATCACCGGCGGCCCGGCCGACAGGCGCAAAAAAAAGAGGCCGTGCACGAGGCACGGCCCAAGTTTAGGGAGGAAACGCCCGTAGGGCGTGTATGATGCAACGCATCACGTCCCCACTTTATGCCGCGCCGCAGCATAGTCAACCGACCACCCGCGTTTTTTCAGGCCACTGCGGCATTTTTCGCAGGATTGCTTAAAAAATGCCCTCGTGACAGCGGGTTGCACGAAGCTTCAGCGAAGGGAGCGTCCCAGGATGATCGAATCGCGGCCAAAGCGGGCTCGAATCCGGTCCGCTGCCAGTTCCGCGGCCACGCGCCGGCCCGCCAACGGGTCGAGGAGGTCGCCGCTCGGCTCCGGGGCGCTGGCGGCGACGAGGCCCGAGATGCCCACGCCGAGGAGGCGGAACGGGCCCGCGGCGATGTCGCGGCGCAGCATCGGCAGGGCGACCCGGTAGATCCGGTCGGCCATGCGGCTCGGGGTGTCGAGGGTCTGCCGGCGGGTCAGGATCGTGTGGTCGGCGCGCTTGAGCTTGAGGGTGACCACGCCGCCGGCGAGGCCGCGGGCCTTGGCGCGGTCGGACACCTGCTCGGCCAGCGACCAGAGGTGCCAGCGCAGCACGTCGAGGTCGGCGGTGTCCTCGAAGAACGTGGTCTCGTGCGAGATCGACTTCAGCGCGTGGTCGGGGGTGACCGGCCGAGCGTCCTCGCCGTGGGCGAGGCGCCAGAGCCGGTCGCCGAGCGTGCCGAAGCGGCGGAGCAGCGCGGCGCGGTCGCGGGTGCGCAGGTCGGCGATGGTGCGGATGCCCTCGGCCTCGAGCGCGGCGACGGCGGCGCGGCCGACGCCCCAGATCACCGCAACCGGCTGGCGGGCGAGGAAGTCGGCGGTCTCGGCCCGGCCGATGACGGCGAAGCCGCGCGGTTTGTCGAGGTCGGAGGCGATCTTGGCGAGGAACTTGCTGTGCGCGAGGCCGACCGAGGCGGTGACGCCGAGCTCGGCCTCGATCCGCCGCTGCAGGCGGGCGAGCAGGGCTGCGGGCGCCGCGCCGTGCAGGCGCTCGGTGCCGGAGAGGTCGAGGAAGGCCTCGTCGAGCGACAGCGGCTCGACCAGGGGCGTGAGCTCGAGCATCATGGCGCGGATCGCGCGCGAGACCTCGGCGTAGCGCTCCATGCGCGGCGGGATGACCACCGCCTCGGGACAGAGCTGCAGCGCCTTGAACATCGGCATGGCCGACTTCACGCCCTTGATCCGGGCGATGTAGCAGGCGGTGGTGACGACGCCGCGCTTGCCGCCGCCGACGATCAGCGGCTGGTCGCGGAGGCTCGGGTCGTCGCGCTTCTCGACCGAGGCGTAGAAGGCGTCGCAGTCGAGGTGGGCGATCGCGAGGGTTCGCAGCTCCGCGTGCGCGACGGTCCGGGGCGACCGGCAGGCCGGGCAGCGCCCGCGCCCCTCGAAGGCGGCCAGGCAGTCGCGGCACAGGGCGGGGGCGGGCTCCATCGGGCGAAGATAGCAGAGCCGGCGGGCGGGCGGGAGCGTGAGCGCGCGTCAGGCAGGCGCACAGACCTCGCCGTCGCTGACCCGCATGCGGCATCCGCCCGCGCAGAGGGCAGCGGCACGCCCGCGGGGGCCGCGCAAGTGGCCGCCCGGGGGGCGGGCGGCCGCTGCCCGGGCTCGGGGCCCGGGCGGGACGGTTCCGCCGGCGCGCTTCCCCTGACTGTCGCGTGGCAAGACCGGATTGAAAGCATGGGATCCGGCTTCGCGCCGCGCCTGTGGCGCGGCACTCATCGCCGGGTCAGAAGGGAATCTCGTCGTCGATCTGCCCGGCCGGGGCGCGGCTCTCGCCGCCGAAGCTGCCGCCGCGATCCTGGTCGTAGTCGGCGCCGCCGCCTTCGCCGCGGCCCTCGAGCAGGGTGAGCTCGCCGCGGTACTGGCGCAGCACCACCTCGGTCGAGTAGCGGTCCTGGCCGGACTGGTCCTGCCACTTGCGGGTCTCGAGCTGGCCCTCGATGTAGACCTTGGAGCCCTTGCGCAGGTACTGCTCGGCGACCCGCCCGAGGTTCTCGTTGAAGATGGCGACCGAGTGCCACTCGGTGCGCTCCTTGCGCTCGCCCGACTGCTTGTCGCGCCAGTTCTCCGAGGTGGCGATGCGGAGGTTCACCACCTTGCCGCCGTTCGGGAAGCTGCGCACCTCCGGGTCGCGGCCGAGATTGCCGATCAGAATCACCTTGTTAACGCTGCCCGCCATCGGAGCCTCCCGTCAGCCTTGGTCCGTCGCTCTACCACCGGTCGGCCCGGCGCGGCAGAGATTTTCCGCGTAAGGGTTACCGGAGGAAAGCGGCAGATGAAAGCTGACATTCGAAATGTTTTTTGCAATAGTTCGCGGCAAATCCCGGCAAAGCCCGGGCGGCGGAGGGCAGCCCGCCGATGCAGGAACGTGAGGGACCATGCGACGAATCCTGATCTCGCTCAGCCTTGCGCTGGCGCTGGGCGGTGAAGCGCACGCAGATGCGCTCAGCGCCGTGCTGCGCAGCCAGTCGAACCTTTCCCCCGAGTATCGCGACCTGATCCGCCCGCCGGTGCCCGGGTCGCTCGCCGGGCAGCCGCGGCGGCCGTCGCGGCTCGAGGCCGACGAGTGGGCGGGGATCCCGATCTACAGCGGCGCGTCGGGCGTGTACCAGGACATGGCGCGCGCGGCGGCGCGACGGCACAACGTGCCGGAGGATCTGTTTCTGCGGCTGGTGCGGACCGAGTCGGGGTTCCGCCCGACGGCGAAGTCGAGCAAGGGGGCGATCGGGCTCGCGCAGCTGATGCCCTTCACGGCCAGGAATCTCGGCGTGAACCCGCACGATCCCAAGCAGAATCTCGAGGGCGGGGCGCGCTACCTGAGCCAGCAGTACCGCCGTTTCGGCGACTGGCGGCTGGCGCTCGCGGCGTACAACGCCGGGCCGGAGGCGGTGGCCCGCTACCGCGGCGTGCCGCCGTACAAGGAGACGCAGCACTACGTGAAGGCGATCCTCGGGCGGTAGCGGGCGATCGCTAACGTTCGTGCGGGCGCTCGGCCAGCCACGGGAGCATCGCCGAGAAGTCGCGGCCGCGGCCGGCCTCGGTGACGAAGGCGCGGTAAAGGGCGGCGGCGTGGGCGCCGAGCGGGGTGGCGGCGTCGACGGCGGCGGCGGCCTGCTGGCTGAGATCGAGGTCCTTCAGCATCAGATCGGCGGTGAAGCCGGGGCGGTAGTCGTGGTCGGCCGGCGAGGTCGGGCCGACGCCGGGGACCGGGCAGTAGCTCGTCACCGACCAGCAGGATCCGGACGAGGTCGAGACCACGTCATAGAGCGCGTGCGGGTCGAGGCCGAGCTTGCGGGCGAGCGCGAAGGCCTCGCAGGTGCCGATCATCGAGATGCCGAGCAGCATGTTGTTGCAGATCTTCGCGGCTTGGCCGGCGCCGGCGGCGCCGCAGTAGACGGCGCGGGAGCCCATGACCTCGAAGAGCGGGCGCGCGGCGGCGAAGGCCTCGGGGGTGCCCCCGGCCATGAAGGTCAGCGTGCCGGCGGCGGCGCCGGCGGTGCCGCCGGAGACCGGGGCGTCGACGGCGAGGAGGCCGGCCGCGGTGGCCTCGGCGGCGGCGGCGCGGGCGCTCTCGACGTCGACGGTCGAGCAGTCGATGAAGGCGGCGCCTCGGCTGCCGGCGGGGACGATCTCGGCGTAGACGGCGGCGAGGATCGGGCCGCTCGGCAGCATCGTGACCACGGCGTCGCGGCTGCGGGCGGCATCGGCGGCGGAGGCGGCGGGGGTGACGCCCTCGACGGTGATGCCGGCGACATCGAAGCCGGCGACGGCGTGGCCGGCGGCGGCGAGGTTCTTCGCCATCGGCGCGCCCATGTTGCCGAGTCCGATGAAGCCGATCTGCATGGGGTCCTCCTCAGGCGCGGGGCGGCAGGGTGAGGTCGTCGGCGCCGAGCGGCGCCAGCATCGCCGCGACGTCGTCGGGGCGCAGGCTGTCCATGGTGTCGCGCCAGACCGGGTTGCGGTCCTTGTCGATGACGGCGGCGCGGATGCCCTCGAGCAGGTCGCCGTCGGTCTGGGCGCGCCAGGTGAAGCGGTGCTCGCGCCGCAGCGCCTTCTCGATGCCGGGATCGCGGCGGGCGGCGCGGACGAGATCGAGCGCGCAGGCCATCGACAGCGGCGAGTGGCGGGCGAGGGTCTTCAGCACGCCATGGCCCCAGTCGCTGGTCTCGAGCCGGGCGGCGATGGCGGCGAGATCGGCGGCGTCGAAGGCGTCGTCGACGGGGTCGCGCAGCGCGGCGAGCGGGGCGGGGGGCGGGGTGGCCGCCTTCGCGGCGACGGCGTCCGGGGCGCCGGTGCCGACGAGGTCGGCGACGAGGTCGGGCCAAGCGGGCTCGGGGACGAAGGCGTCGGCGAAGCCGGCGAGGAGGGCGTCGCCCGGTCCCATGCGGTGGCCGGTGAGGCCGAGGTATTCGCCGAGGCGGCCGGGGGCGTCGGCGAGGAGCTGCGTGCCGCCGACGTCGGGGACGAGGCCGATCGCGCATTCGGGCATCGCGACCTGGGCAGTCGCGCCGACGACGCGGTGGCTGGCGTGGCCGGCGACGCCGACGCCGCCGCCCATGACGAAGCCGCGCATCAGCGCCACGACCGGCTTCGGGTAGCGGGCGATCCGCGCGTTCATCCGGTATTCGTCGGCCCAGAACGCGCGGGCCGGGGCGAAGTCGCCGCGGCGTCCGGAGCGGTAGACTTCGGCGATGTCGCCGCCGGCGCAGAAGGCGCGCTCGCCCTCGGCATCGATCAGGACGAGGGACACGTCCGGGTCGGGGGCCCAGGAGTCGAGGGCGGCCGTGATCGCCAGCGCCATCGGGTGGGTGAGCGCGTTCAGCGCCTGGGGGCGGGTCAGGGTGATGCGGCCGGCGCGGCCCTCGGTGCGAATGCGGATGTCGGTCATGTCTGCTCGGCGAGGAGCGCGCGGGCGACGATGACGCGCATGATCTCGTTGGTGCCCTCGAGGATTCTGGTGGACGCGGAGGTCGCGCACGATCTTCTCGACGCCGTAGTCGGCGAGATAGCCGTAGCCGCCGAGGAGCTGCAGCGCGTCGTTCGCGACCTTGAAGGCGGTGTCGGTCACGAGGCGCTTGGCCATGGCGCAGTGCTTGGTGGCGTCCGGGTCGCGCCGGTCGAGCTTCCAAGCGGCCTGATAGAGGAAGATGCGCGCCGCCTGCAGCTCGGTCTCCATGTCGGCGAGGCGGAACTGCAGGGCCTGGAAGCGGCTCAGCGGATGGCCGAAGGCGCGGCGCTCGGCGGTGTAGGCGAGCGCGGTGGCGAGGGCGGCCTGGGCGCCGCCGAGCGCGGCGGCGGCGATGTTGAGCCGGCCGCCGTCGAGGCCGGCCATGGCGTACTTGAAGCCATCGCCTTCGGCGCCGAGCAGGTTTGCGGCGGGCACTGGGCAGGCGTCGAGCTGCACCTGGGCGGTCGGCTGCGCCTTCCAGCCCATCTTCTTCTCCTGCGCGCCGAAGGAGAGGCCGGGGGAGCCGTCCTCGACGAGGAGGGCGGAGATGCCTTTCGCGCCGTCACCGCCGGTGCGGGCCATGACGACGTAGAGGTCGGCGAAGCCGCCCCCGGAGATGAAGGCTTTGGTTCCGTCGACGGTCCAGCCGTCGTTCGTGCGGGTGGCGCGCGTGCGCAGCGCCGCGGCGTCGGAGCCGGATCCGGGCTCGGTCAGGCAGTAGGCGCAGACGCGCTCGAGCGTCACGGCGGCGGGGAGGTAGCGTGCGCGCGCGGCCTCGGTGCCCCAGGTGGCGAGCATCCAGGCGCACATGTTGTGGATCGAGATGAAGCTCGACACCGCGGGGCAGGCTTCGGCCAGCGCCTCGAAGACGAGGACGGCGTCGAGGCGCGAGAGGCCGGCGCCGCCCTGGACCTCGGGCACGTACATCGCGGCGAGGCCGAGCGCGCCCGCCTCGGCGAGGACGTCGCGGGGGATGTTGCCTTCGGCCTCCCAGGCCCGGGCGTGCGGGGCGATGCGCGCGCGGCCGAAGTCGCGGGCCATGTCGCGGATCGCCGCCTGCTCGTCGGTGGGCGCGAAGTCCATCAGCCGGTCCAAGGGCTGAACGGGCGCACGCCGGTCGTGGCGGCGATCTGGCGGTCGGTGGCGGCGAGCGTCCCGCCGGAGGCGCAGCGCACCCGCTTGCCGCCGATGAAGTGGCTGGGTTCCTGCATGGCCATCCTCCCGCCTCCACCGCCCTAGGACAATAGCCGGCGCCCCGACGCGCCGACAGCGCTGATCTTGCACGGCCATCTTGCAATTTTGCATGGTATTGATGCTAAGGTGCAACCCGACCATGCAAAAAAGCGCGATGAAGTGGGACGACCTCCGGGTGTTCCTGGCGGTGGCGCGGCACTCCCGGCTGCAGGCGGCCGGGCGCGGGCTCGGGCTCGACCCGGCGACGGTCGGGCGGCGGGTCGGGGCGTTGGAGGAGGCGCTCGGCGCCCGGCTCTTCGATCGCTCGCCCCAGGGATATGCGCTGACCGAAGTCGGGCGCAGCCTGCTCGTGCATGCGCAGGCGATGGAGAGTCAGGCGGTCGCCGCGGCGGCGGAGGTTGGCGGCCAGACGGAACAACTGTCGGGCACGGTACGGATCGGTGCGCCGGATGGCGTCTCGAACTACCTCCTGGTCGACGCCTGCGATGCGCTGAGCCGTAACAACCCGGACCTGCAGGTGCAGGTGGTGTCGCTGCCGCGGATGTTCTCGCTGTCGAAGCGCGAGGCCGACCTCGCTATCACCGTCTCGCCGCCGACCGCCGGGCGGCTGACCGTGCGGCGGATCGCCGACTACCGGCTCAGGCTCTACGCCCGGTCGGACCTGGTGGCGGGGCTCGGGCCGGTGCGGGCGATGGCGGATCTGCGCGGGGTTCGCGGCATCGGCTACATCTCGGACATGATCTTCGACCGGGAGCTCGACTACTATGCGCTGCTCGGTCGCGAGACCGAGCCGGCGCTGACCTCGAACAGCCTGATCATGCAGCTCGGCTGGTGCCGGCGCGGGGTCGGCATCTGCATCCTGCCGGAGTTCGTGGCGCGCGCGTATCCCGAGCTCGAGGTGCTGCTTCCCGACGACGTGCGGCTGACCCGCAGCTTCTACCTGGTGCGGCACGTCGACGACGCCCGGGTGGCGCGGATCAACCGCATGGCGGAGGTGGTGGTCGACTGGATGCGCGCGGCGCTGGAGCCGTCCGGGCGTCAGGACCCCTCAGGGTAGCCGTGGCGGGCGGGGTCGATCGGCTCCCACGACAGGCGGTGCGCGAGCCAGATCTCGTTGGTCGGTGGCACCGCCTCGGGATCGTCGAGGCTCGCCAGCGTCACGTCGAGGCTCGACGGCTCGTTCTGGTAGGTGAGGCTGGTGCCGCAGACGGCGCAGTGGCGGCGGACGACCCCCGGCGACGAGGCGTGCGCGGCGGGCTCGCCCGCGGTCCAGGTGAAGGCGCCGGCCGGGACCGTCGCCCAGCCCACGCTCTGCGCGCCGGCGGCCCGGCGGCAGGTCGCGCAGTGGCAGATGCCTGCGCCGGAGGGCGCGGCGTCGATGCGGTAGCGGACCGCGCCGCAGAGGCAGCCGCCCTCGAGAACCAAGGTCATGCCGCGCATTGAAGCACGCGCGACGGCTGACGCAAAGCGCCAGCGCGGCGCGTCGCGCTTGACAGGCCCTGCGACGAAATGGACACTCGGCTGACCCTGGTGGGAGGGCCGACATGATCGTTCGCAATATCATCGACTCCAAGCCGATTCATGAGATCATCACCATGCGGCCGACCGATCACGTGCGCAGCGCCACCGAGATCCTGGCCAAGCACCGGATCGGGGCGGTGATCGTGACCCGCGATGGCGACATCGTCGACGGCATCCTGTCGGAACGCGACATCGTGCGCGCCCTCGGCACCAAGGGCCTCTCGATCCTCGAGCTGCAGGTGCAGGACCTGATGACGGCCGAGGTGATCGGTTGCCATCCGGAGGACACCGCGATTTCGGTGCTGGAGAAGATGACCGACGGGCGCTTCCGCCACATGCCGGTGATCGAGGCCAACAAGATGATCGGGGTGATCTCGATCGGCGACGTGGTCAAGGCGCGCATCACCGAGGTCCAGAGCGAGAACGCCGCGCTCACCGACATGATCTCCAACAGCTGGTGACACGGCCGCCCTTGACCGGGCGCGCGCAATATTGTTGCCTCGCGCTGCGTACCGGCGGCGCGGAGGGGCGGACATGCGCATCGGGCTCTATCCCGGAACCTTCGACCCGATCACCCTCGGGCACGTCGACATCATCCGTCGCGCCGCGACCCTGGTCGACCGGCTGGTCATCGGCATCGCGATCAACCGGGACAAGGGCCCGATGTTCGATCTCGAGGAGCGGGTGGCGATGGTCGAGGCGGAGTGCGCGCCGATCGCCCGGGCCAGCGGCATCGAGATCGTCGCGCATCCGTTCGAGAACCTGCTGATCCAATGCGCGATGGAGGTGGGGGCGAGCGTGATCATCCGCGGGCTGCGGGCGGTCTCGGACTTCGAGTACGAGTACCAGATGGTCGGGATGAACCGGGCGCTCAACGACGACATCGAGACGGTGTTCCTGATGGCCGACGCGCACTATCAGGCGATCGCCTCGCGGCTGGTCAAGGAGATCGCCCGGCTCGGCGGCGACGTGTCGGTGTTCGTGCCGCCGATGGTGGCGCGGGCGCTCGCGGAGAAGTTCGGCCGTGTCCCCCTTTCCCCGGCCGTGGCGAGATCCTAGGGTCCGCCACGAATCGCGGAGGAGGAAAGCATGGCCGAGGCACCGGATCCCGAGAACACGTTGGTGATCGCGCTCAAGGACGGCGAGGTCCAGATCGAGATGCTGCCCGACGTGGCGCCGAAGCATGTCGAGCGGATCAAGGCGCTGGCGCGGGCGGGCGCGTACGACAACGTCTGCTTCCACCGGGTGATCGAGGGCTTCATGGCGCAGACCGGCGACGTCGCGAACGGCGACATGGAGGACGGATTCAATCTCAGGC
This sequence comes from uncultured Alphaproteobacteria bacterium, assembly GCA_963763295.1. Classification (GTDB taxonomy): domain Bacteria; phylum Pseudomonadota; class Alphaproteobacteria; order Rhodobacterales; family Rhodobacteraceae; genus Amaricoccus. Next base: position 232,092 of record CAVXOH010000005.1, on the reverse strand, counting down.
GTGCCGGCACCGGCGGGTCGGATCAGCCGGATCTGCCGGCCGAGTTCTCGCGCCTGCCGTTCGACCGCGGCGTGGTCGGGATGGCGCGCTCGCAGAACCCGAACTCGGGCAACTCGCAGTTCTTCATCATGTTCGACGACGGACATTTCCTGAACGGCCAGTACACGGTCTGGGGACGGGTGACCAAGGGCATGGAGCATGTCGATGCGATCACCCGCGGCGAGCCGCCGGCGGCGCCGGACCGGATGATCTCTGTCCGCGTGGCGGCCGACGCATGATCGGGCGCGGCCTTCTCGCGCTCGTCGCGGCGGCGGGGCTGGCCGGGGCGGCGCTGGCGCAGGATCCGGGCGACGTGCTCGTCATCGATGTGGCGGGGCGGAACGAGGGCACGGTCGAGATCGAGCTCCTGCCCGAGGTGGCGCCGCAGAACGTGGCGCGGATCAAGGAGCTGGCGCGGGCCGGCGCCTATGACGGCGTCGTGTTCCACCGGGTGATCGACGGCTTCATGGCCCAGACCGGCGACGTCCAGTACGGCACCCGCGGCGCCTTCGGCGACGGCCGGGCCGGCACCGGCGGCGCGGACCTGCCCGATCTGCCCGCCGAGTTCTCCGACCAGCCGTTCGAGGCGGGCACGATGGGGATGGCGCGCTCGGCCGATCCGAACTCGGCCAACAGCCAGTTCTTCATCATGTTCGCGCCGGCGCCGCATCTCGATGGCCAGTACACCGTGGTCGGGCGGGTGATCGCCGGCCAGGGTGTGGTCGACGCGATCCGCCGCGGCGACGGGCCGAACGGCGAGGTCTCGGACCCGGACTGGATGGCGCGGGTGCGACTGAAAGGCGACGGCTGACCCGCCCTAGCGGGTGCGATCGGTCATGGGGGGCGCCGCCGAGGGGCGGCGACCGGCAACCGGGGGAGGACCGACACGTGGCAGGCAAACCGACGCTCGACGAGCGCAAGGATCGTCTCGGTGCCGCGATCGCGGCGGCGCAGGCAAGGCTGGAGGCCTCGCGCCGGATGGACGCCGATGACATCGGCGTGCTGCTGGCGGGGCTGAACGACGACCTCGACGAGATCGTGCACGACAGCGACGAGGCGCAGCGCGCCCTCGACGGGATCGAGGCGCGGCTGGCCGCCGAGCGGATCCGGATTGAGGACGACGAGGAGGAAGAGGACCGCTGATCGCCGCGCCGGTCCCGGCGCAATGGGGCTGCGCGAGGTCTCGGCTTCGCTGACCGTCGGCCAGAAGGCCGCGCTTTCCGTCGGAATCGCGGTGCTCGGGCTCGCGGTGGTCGTTGCGGCGACGGCGCTGGTCACGTCCTGGCCGGTGGCGCTCGTGCTCTGGCTCGCGCTGGCGGCTGGGCTGGTGGCGGCGGCGCTGCTGCGGCCGCTGCGGATCGGCGGTCTCGTGGCGGTGCCCGACCCGGCGCCGGACTACGCCGCTGCCGTCGCTCGGTTCGCGAGCGCGGCGGCGCCGTCGCCCGAGCCGCTGAACCCGCTCTGCCATCCGGACCTGCTGACGCACGGGCAGAAGACCGCGATGGCGGTGGTGCTGCTGCACGGGATCTCGAGCTGCCCGCGGGCCTTCGTCGATTTCGCGCCGATGCTGTTCGCGCGCGGCCACAACGTCGTCACGCTGCGGATGCCGGAGAACGGCTATGCCGATCGCGCGACCGATGCGCTGAAGCGGCTGACGGCGGAGCGGCTGCGCGACTGGGGCGACCTGGCGGTCGATATCGGAGCGGGGCTCGGCGAGAAGGTCGCGGTGCTCGGGATCTCGGCCGGAGGCGCGGTGGCCGGCTGGTGCGGGCAGAACCGGCCGGAAGTGACGCGCGCCGTGCTGGTGGCACCGATGTTCGGGCTGGCGAACCTCGGGCCGCTTCTCAACGCGGCAATCATGCGGGTGACGCTCTTCCTGCCGAACTTCTCGATCTGGAAGGACCCGATCCTGCGCGACCGCTTCGCCGGGCTGCCGCACGGCTACCAGCGGCAGGCGAGCCGGGCGACTGGCGAGGTGCTGCGCTTCGCCCATGCGGTCCTGCGGCAGGCGGAGACGGCGCGGCCGGCGGCAGCGTCGGCGGCGCTCGTCACCAACGCAAACGACAGCGCGATCGACAACGGCCTGGCGAAGCGCGTGGCCGATGCCTGGGCGCGGCACGGCGCGGTGGTGGCGCGGTTCGAGTTCGCCCGGTCGCACCGGCTCGGGCACGAGCTCATCGATCCGCTCGAGCCCGGCTCCGATACCGCGCTCACCTATCCGGTGCTGGTCAGGATGATCGAGGGTCGGGGTCCGGGGCAGGCGGCGTGACGGCAGCGGCGAGCGAGGTGCGGACGGCGGCGGCGACCTCGCGGACGGTCACTTCGAGGAACGACGCGCCGTCCGGGCGCGGGCCGGCGTCGAGATAGCCGCCGCGGCCGGAATGGCCCATCGGGCCGATCGCCCGCTCGGTCAGCCGGTCCTCCTGCCGGGCGGTGTTCCAGAACGAGCCGGCCGCGAGCGGCCAGCGGCCCGGGAAGGCGGTGCGGCCGAGCGCATAGACGCGGTCGTCGGTGCCGTAGAGCGAGGCGAGGCGGGCCACGTCCTCGATGCCGCGGTCGGACGCCATCACTCCGCCGAACGTGACGACGACGAGCGGCGCGTCGATCTCGTCGCCGAGATAGGCGGCGGCGCCGACCGAGATCTGGCCGCCGCCGCTCGAGCCGAGCAGCACGACCGGGATGCGCGAGCCCGCGACGTAGCCGTGCGCCTCGAGCCGCTCGCGGGCGACCCGGGCGATGCCGAAGCTGTAGAGCGGGCCGTAGCGGTGGTCGGCGGAGACGAGGACCTGGAACAGGTTGCGCAGGTTCAGGATCGCCGGCAGGAGCTTGGTCCCGTTCAGTCGCCACCCGAGCACCCGGCGCCAGAGCCAGCTGAAGACGCGCTGCCCAGTCAGGAGCTGGCGGCCGGAGGGAGCGTAGGGAAAGACGTCGCGAACGATGCGCGCTTCCGGCAGCGCCGCCTGCAGGCGGTCGAGGAAGGCGGATTCGCTGGGCAGGAGCTCGTCACCCGAGATCGAGCCGATGCCGGAGAGGAAGACGACGAAGCATCCGGGAGGCGGTGCGCCGGCATCGGGCGCGGGGGGCGGGTGCCGCTCGGGCTCGGGCTCGGGGCCGAGCCAGCCGGCGAACCAGCCGAGCGATTCCATCGGGGCGAGCGCGAGCGACAGGACGAGGGCGAAGGCGCCGACGAGGGCGACGTGAAGGACGAGGGCGGTCATTGCTCGCCGTCGCTCCGGTCGTCGACGGCGCGGGCCCGCCGCCGGAGCGAGTCGACGAGGTTGTGCGAATCGAGAGTGAGCGGCCCGCCGGCCGCGGCGTGGCGCAGCGCCGTCACGACGTAGGTGAGCGGCCGGCCGAAGACGAAGGCGAGGACCCGCATCGCCCCCCAGCCGAGGAGCGCGAGCAGTGCCGCGAGATGCACCGGCATCCCGACGCCGTGGTGCAGCCCGAAAAGGACAAGGGTCAGCACCCAGACGTCGAGGACCCGGTCGAGGAGTTCGCCGAGATAGGGGGCGAGGGTGAGGAAGCCGAGGAGGCGCGGCGCCTGCGCCAGCGCGACCACCGCGATGGTCGGCAGGAAGGCGAGATCGCGGCCGAAGACGAGGTTGGCGATGAGGAGCGTGGCCGCCGCCGTGACCAGCGCGCCGATCAGGTAGATCGCGCCCATCAGCGCCAGGCTCAGCGCGAAGCGCAGCCGCGGGACCCGGTTGAGGAAGAGGACGACGCCGTTGCCGATCGCCTGCGAGACGCCGGCGAGGTAGACGACGAGGACGACGAGGTCGCGCGCCTCGCCGGCGCCGACCCGCCGGAACGTCGCCGAGCCGAAGCCCATCGCCTGGAGCCCGAGCGCCACGGCGTCGGGGATGGCGAGGAGCGCGTCGCCGACGGCCGCCGCCATCAATGATGCCGCCTGACGATCGGCGCGGCCACCCTAGGGATGGTCCAGCCGCACCAGCGCGTGGCGCTTGCGGCCGGCGGAGAGCTTGCGCGCGGGCGCGAGCTCGGCGGCGCCGAGGTGGAGGCCCGCGTCGGTCAGCGCCACGTCGTCGAGGCGGGCGCCGCCTTCGGCGATCAGGCGGCGGGCGTCCTTGCCGGAGCCGGCGAGGCCGGCACGAACGAGGAGCTGCAGGACCGAGATGCCGCCCTCGGGGATGTCGCCCGGCGCCAGCGTGACCGTCGGCAGGTCGTCGCCGGTGCCGCCTTCCTCGAAGACGGCGCGGGCGGTCGCCTCGGCGGCGGCGGCGGCGTCCGGGCCGTGGCAGAGCCGGGTGATCTCGTTGGCGAGGACGATCTTCGCGGCGTTGATCTCGGCGCCGCCGAGGCGGCCCAGGCGGTCGCATTCCTCGACCGGCAGCTCGGTGTAGAGCTTGAGAAAGCGGCCGACGTCGGCGTCGGCGGTGTTGCGCCAGAACTGCCAGAACGCGTAGGGGCTCAGCATCTCGGCGTTGAGCCAGACGGCGCCGCCGGCCGACTTGCCCATCTTGGCGCCGTCGTTGGTGGTGAGGAGCGGCGAGGTCAGACCGAAGACCTCGGCGCCGTCGACCCGGCGGGTGAGATCGATGCCGTTGACGATGTTGCCCCATTGGTCGGAGCCGCCCATCTGCAGCAGGCAGCCCTCGCGCCGGAAGAGCTCGAGGAAGTCGTAGGCCTGCAGGATCATGTAGTTGAACTCGAGGAACGACAGCGACTGGTCGCGGTCGAGCCGCGACTTCACGCTCTCGAACGAGAGCATGCGGTTGACCGAGAAGTGGCGGCCGATGTCGCGCAGGAACGCGAGGTAGTTGAGCGCGTCGAGCCATTCGGCGTTGTCGAGCATGATCGCATCGGTCGGACCTGGGCCATAGGCGAGATACTTGGCGAAGACGCCGCGCATCGTCGCGATGTTGGCGGCGATCTCGGCCGGCGTCAGCAGCGGGCGCTCGTCGGAGCGGAACGACGGGTCGCCGACCTTGGTGGTGCCGCCGCCCATCAGCGTGATCGGCTTGTGCCCGGTCTTCTGCAGCCAGCGCAGCATCATGATGTTGAGCAGGTGGCCGACGTGCAGCGACGTCGCGGTGGCGTCGTAGCCGATGTAGGTCGGCACGACGCCGGCGATCAGGCGTTCGTCGAGGCCGGCGAGGTCGGTGCAGTCCTGCAGGTAGCCGCGCGCGACCATGACGTCGAGGAAATCGCTCTTCGGCCGGAGGGTCATCGGGGCAGTCCTTTCGCGGGGAACGGCGCCGTTCTATAGCGGAAGCGGGCAGGACGGAAGGGCAGGCGATGCGGGCGCTCGGGCTGATGTCGGGGACGTCGATGGACGGGGTCGACGCCGCGGTGCTCGAGACCGACGGCGAGGCGATCGAGGGCTTCGGGTCGCATGCTTTCGCCGCCTACGGAGCCGAGGATCGGGCGCTGCTGCGGGCGGCGCTCGGGCGATGGCCGGGGGAGGCGGGGCTCGCGGCGGTCGAGGCGCGGGTCCGCGGGGCGCATGCGGCGGTGGTGGGCGGGTTCGACGAAGTCGAGGTCGTGGGGTTCCATGGGCAGACGCTGGCGCACGAGCCGCGGGGCCGGGGGACGCACCAGATCGGGCGGGGGGACTGGCTGGCGCGCGACTGCGGACTGCCGGTGGTGTGGGATTTCAGGACCGCCGACGTCGCGAGCGGGGGCGAGGGGGCGCCTCTGGTGCCGTTCTTCCACTTCGCCTGCGCGCGCTGGATCGGCGCCGGGGCACCGGTGGCGTTCCTGAACCTCGGCGGCGTCGGCAACGTGACCTGGGTCGATCCGCGGGCGGATGCGCCCGAGGCGCCGGGGGCGCTGGTGGCGTTCGACACCGGGCCGGGGAATGCGCTGATCGACGATTTCCTGGCGCTCAGGCGCGGCGAAGCCTTCGACGCGGACGGGGCGGTGGCGGCGTCGGGGCGGGTGCGGGCCGAGGCGCTCGACGGGCTGGCAAAGCATCCCTACCTGGAGCGGCGGCCGCCGAAGTCCTTGGATCGGCAGGATTTTCATGGCTTTCTCGAGCGGGTCGCAGTGCTGTCGACCGAGGACGGGGCGGCGACGCTGGCGGCGCTGACGGTCGCCTGCGTGGCGGAGGCGGCACGGCATTTCCCCGAGCCGCCGGAGCGGTGGCTGGTCTGCGGCGGCGGGCGGCGGAACCGAACGGTCATGGGCATGCTGGCGGCGCGGTCGAACGCGCCGGTGGAGCCGGTGGAGGCGGTCGGGCTCGACGGCGACATGCTGGAGGCGCAGGCCTTCGCCTACCTGGCGGTGCGGGTGCTGCGCGGGCTGCCGACCTCGGCGCCGGGCACCACCGGCGTGCGGTTGCCGGTCTCGGGCGGGCGGATCAGCCGGCCGTAGGACCGACTCGGTTTCCGTCGCGTCGACAGCCACATGGCGGGATTCGCTCATGCACAACGCATGCACAAGACATGCACAACTCATATGCTATAGATAGTCCGAACTGTTCAAACGATCTTTTCTTGCGGGACGGTACGGCCTGCCGGCTTCGACCGTCGACGAAGCCGGCCGCGGACGCCCCTGCGGGGGGCGGCCGCGATTCCGCGGCCACCCGGGGCGCCCGCGCCCGGCTTGGAGCGCGACGGTCCAGGCGGCACCCCCCTCGCCCTCCGCGCTGGCGCTCCGGGCGACGGCCCGGCCGGCTGTCCACCGGACAGCCGGCTTCTCGGGCCGGGACTCGCGGGCCGAGGCCCGCTTCGATCGGATGCAAGCAGCATCGCCAAGCGCCGGACGGTCATCGTGGAGGGCCCATGAGTTCTGCACGGTTGCGGTCCTTCCGGTCGGGCACGCCGCGCGCTCGTCGTGGGGAGACGGTGAAGCCGGCGCAGACGCTCGAGGGCGCCGCGGGCGGGACGGTCGAGCACGCGCGCGGCCGACGCGGCGCTTCCGCCGACCGGCGGGGTCGGCCGCGAGGCCGGCGCCGGCGGGCGGCAGCGGGGGCGTGCGGCCCGAGCTGGGTCAGCTTGTCGGGCGGCCGGTGATGCTGGCCGCGACGCGGTCGGCCAGGAGGTCGAGGGCGCGGGAATGGGCGGCCATCAGGCCGGGGAAACCCTCGCCCTGCGGCGGGACGACGAGGGCGAAGCGGTCGAGGGCGAGGATGCCGCCCGAGGTCGGCGAGACCACGGCGTACTGGCCGGCGAAGTCGAGGCTGCCGTCGAGCGCGCCGATCATCCGGTCGACGCTGACCTCGACGCGCAGGCCGGGCGCGTCGAACCCGGGCCAGGGCTCGGTGGCGACGCGGGCCGAGAGCCGCTCGTCGAGCGCGGCGGCGAGGTGGCGGGTCATCGCCCGGCGCGGGGTGTCGGCCCAGAGCGAGCGCTTGGGCAGCTCGAGGGTGGCGGGGCCGGTGAGCGTCGCGACCTCGAGCGCGTCGGCGTAGGCCGGCAGGCTGACGTCGGCGACGACGACCGAGGCGACCGGCGCGGCACGGGTCGGGGCCGGCTGCGGCGTCGGGAGGAGGTAGTAGCTCGGCTGGCCGCAGGCGGCGAGCGCGAGGAGGGCCGCGGCCAGGACGGGCAGGGGGCGCGGCATGCTCATCTCCCGAAGAGGACCGAGTTGGGGCGCCGCTCGAGCGCGAGCACCAGCGAGTTGATCGAGCGGGCGGCGTCGCGCACCTCCTGCAGCAGCAGGACGGTGTCGCGGTTGAGGTCGGAGCCGGGGCTGACCGAGGCGAGCGCGGTGTCGGCCCGGGCGGCGACGGCGTTGAGGTTCGCGAGCAGCGCCGGCAGGTCGTTGGCGGCGTTCTCGACCGCCCCGGCGGCGCGGTCGGCGGAGGCGAGGGTGGCGTTGAGGTTGTTGACGGCGCCGCCCTCGCGGAGCTCGCCGAGGAGGCCGCGCAGCTCGTCGAGGGCGGCGGCGAGGTTCGGCGGAACCTCGGCCACCCCGGGGCCCGCGAGGAGCGTGTCGGCGGTGCGGACGACGTCGTTCGCCGAGGCGACGAGCTCGTCGAGCGGCATGGCGTTCACCCGGTCCGACAGCGCCGTGAGACTGTCGAGGAGCTCGGGGAGGTCCTGCGAGGCGGTGCTGACGTTGGCGGAGGTGGCCTTCGCCTCGGCGATCACGCTCGCGAGGCTGGCGGCGAGGTTGGCCGCCGCGATCTCGTCGGAGACCTGCCGCACCGAGACGAGGGTGGCGTTGAGGTTGTCGATGGCCCCGCCGGCGCGCAGGTCGGCGAGGAGCCCCCTGAGCTCGGCCAGCGACGCGTTGATCGAGGCCGGAACGGTGGTGGTTTGCTGGCCGGTGACGAGGGTGTTGACGTTGCCGGCGAGCCGGGTGCCCGAACGGATCAGCTGGGGCAGCGGCAGCGCGCGGATCCGCCGCGAGGTGGCCTCGATCTCCTCGACCAGCGCGGGCACCTCGTCGGCGGCGACATCGACGCTCTCGACGGCGGTCTTCGCGCCCTCGAGCACGGCCGCGACCTCCTCGACGATGCGCGCCTGCACCGCCTGGTCGATCAGCTCCTGCACCGAGGCGAGCAGGGCGCGCAGGTCGGCCGGGGCCTCCTTGATGCCGCTCTCCCCGATCAGCGTCCGGAGGTCGGACATCAGGAGGCCGAGGTTCTCCGGGGCGGAGCGGATCCGCTCGTCGGTGACGAGGCTGTTGAGGTTGGCGAGGAGGTTGACGGCGGTCTCGACCACCTCCTCGAGCGGCAGGCCGCTGATCCGCTTGAGCGCGCCCTCCGCCGAGGCGGCGATGCCGGAGATGTCCGAGGGGGCGCTCGGCAGCAGCGGGTAGGGCTCGGCGTCGCGGTCGAGCTCGGCCGGTGGCGCGTCCGGGATCTCGGCGAGATCGACGTAGAGGGTCTGCGAAAGCAGGCCCGAGGTCGCCAGCCGGGCGCGGAGGCCGCCATGCTCGACCCGGTCGGCGAGGAGGTCGAGCGCGGCGGCGACCACCTCGTCGTCGGGACCGGCCTCGATGCCGAGCCGGCGGGGGACGATCGAGAGCGTGGCGCGCAGGGTGACGTCCTGGCCCTCGGGCGTGTCGAGCAGGGCCGCCGCCTGCAGCGCGCGCACCTCGCCGACGGTGATGCCGCGGAACTCGACCGCGGCGCCGGGCCTCAGGCCGCGGACCGAGCCGTCGAAGACGACGTTGAGCGTCAGCCGCTGGCCGGGTTCGTTCTCGAGCAGGTTCTCCCGGGCGGCGGTCTCCGACGGGTAGAGCTCGAAGATGTGGCCGGTCGCGACCCGGGTGGCGTCGGAGCCGACGTTGTCGAAGGAAACCCCGCCCTGCAGCAGCGAGACAAGGCTCGCGACGTTGAGCGAGGCGCCGCCGGTGCCGAGCTCGATCGAAAAGCCGCTGGAGTTCCAGAACCGGGTGGCCTCTGTCAGCCGCTCGTGGTTCGGCGCGTTGACGAAGGCGTCGATCATCACGTCGCCGGCCTCGGTCAGCGTGATGTCCTCGATCTTGCCGACCTGGATCTGCTTGAAGAGGATCGGGGCGCCGATCGTCATCGAGCCGCCGTTGGCGGCGCGGAGCCGGACGCGCAGCCCCGGCGCGTCGGCGGGGGTCAGCGGCGGGCGCTGCAGCCCCTGGAAGCGGTCCTGCGGCTCGCCGACCTCGCTGTCCCAGAAGGTTTCGATGTAGACGCCGGAAATCACCGTCTCGATGCCGGTGACCCCCTGGGCGGTGACGCTGGGGCGCACGACCCAGAACTCGGCGTCGGCGTCGGCGAAGTGCGCCACGTCCTTGTCGAGGCGGGCGGTGACCACGACCTCCTTCAGGTCGGGGGTGAAGTCGATCGCCTCGACGACGCCGACGACGACGTCGCGGAAGCGCAGCGTGGTGGTCCCGGCCTCGACGCCGGCGGCGTTCTCGAAGGTGATCTCGATCAGCGGGCCGCGGTCCGAGTAGGTGCGCCAGGCGACGCCGAGCGCCACGATCAGCGCGAGGAGCGGGACGAGCCAGACCGCCGAGAGCCGGCGCGAGGCCGGCTCGGCCTCCGGGCCCTCGAGCTCCGGGGCAGCGGGTGGCGGGGTTTCAGGCATGGGCGGCGGACTCTCGCTCGGCGCTGTCCCAGATCAGGCGCGGGTCGAGAGACTGCGCCGAAAGCATTGTAAAGGCAACCGATAGTGCGAAGAAGGCGGCGGCAGGCCCGGGATTGATCGAGGCGAGGAAGCCGAGCTGCACCAGCGCGGTGAGGATCGCCACGACGAAGACGTCGATCATCGACCAGCGGCCGATGAACTCGACGATGTCGTAGAGGCGGATGCGGGCGTGGACGTCGAGGCTGACGCGGAAGCGGATCGAGTAGACGAGGTAGGAGAGGACCACGAACTTGCCGATCGGGATGACGACGCTGGCCGCGAAGACGACGAGCGCGATGTCCCAGGCGCCGTGGTGCAGGAGGTCGATGACGCCGCCGACGATCGTGGAGTGCTGCGCCCGGCCGAGGGTGCGGGTGATCAGCATCGGCAGCAGGTTGGCCGGGATGTAGCACATCAGCCCGACGAGGAGCCAGGCGAGCACCCGCTGCAGGCTGTGCGGCATCCGGGTGTGCAGCGCCGTGCCGCAGCGCGGGCAGGCCGGCGCGTCGGCGTCGGAGACCTTGCCGCAGGTGCGGCAGCCGACGAGCCCGGCGCCGCGGGCGGTCAGGACGGGCGCTGGCGCTCGAGGGTCTGCCATATCGACCATGTGCACAGGCTGGTGCCCTCGTAGACGACGAGGAGGACGAGCGCGGCCATCGCCCAGAACGCCGGTCCGAGGCTGATCGTGGCGATGCCGCCGACCTTCACCAGCGCGACGACGACGCCGATGATGAAGACCTCGGCCATCGCCCACGGCTTGAGGTGCGCGGCGAGCCGGAAGGCGCGCTCGGCGCCGCGGGCCGGCGGGCGGCCGAGGCGGAGCGGCAGCAGCGTGTAGGCGAGGGCGAGGGCGCGCACGACCGGCACGACGATGATGAGGAGCGTGGTCGCGATCGAGAGCGGGGCGATCAGCCCGCTCGAGAAGGCGAGCGCGGCGTCGAGCAGCGAGGCGTTGCGGTGCAGCCCGATCGCCGACAGCTCGAGGAACGGGAAGAGGATCGCCGAGACCATGAGGATGACGCTGGCGAAGGCGGCGGCGAGGGTGCGCTCGATGGCGCCGCGGCGGTTGGTCATCATGACGGTGCCGCAGCGCTTGCAGCGCAGCCGCCCGCCCGACGGCACCGGCGCGGCCGCGTAGAGCATGTCGCAGGTCGGGCAGGCGAGCATGTCGCGCGGGTCGGTCATGCCGGTGACTTAGGGCGGAATCGGGGCGGGCAGAAGCGAAAAGCGACCGGTGGCGACCGGTGGCGGCTTGATCGGATCGCGCCGGGCGGTAGGAAGGGCGCATGGCCGATGCCGGGGAGATCGTGATCCGGGCGCCGATGCCGGCGGACCTTGGCGGGCTGACCGCGCTCGCGAACCTGCCGGGGGTGCGGCACGGCACGCTGCGGCTGCCGTTCACCGGCGAGGAGTTCGTGCGCGAGCGCTTCCTGCGCACGGACGGGAACGTGCACAACCTGGTGGCGCTGGTCGGCGGCGAGGTGGTCGGACAGGCGGCGCTGATCCGCGGCAGCGGGCGGCTCGGGCACAGCGCGGACGTCTTCGTCGCGGTGCACGACGATCGCTGGGGGCGGGGGATCGGGCGTCGGCTGATGCTGGCGCTGATCGAGCTCGCCGACGACTGGCTCGGCCTGGTGCGGCTGCAGCTGACGGTCGACGTTGACAACGCGCGGGCGATCCGGCTCTACGAGAGCCTCGGCTTCGAGCGCGAGGGGACGCAGCGGGCGTCCGTGCTGCGCGCGGGCGTGCTGGTCGATGCGCTGATGATGGCGCGGCTGCGGCCGCCGCCGGGGCCTGCGCCCTAGGTCTTCATCTCGATGCGGATGCCGTGCAGGGTCCGGTCCGAGGCGTTGAGGACGCGGCCGGCCGGCTGGGGCGCCATGTGGACGACGAGGCAGCCCTTGCCGTCCCACGCCTGCAGCGCGACCAAGACGTCGCGGTTGGGCGGAAGGGTCTCGCCCTCGGGCGAGATGTCGTGCACCGGGCCCTTGATCCCGTCGAGGACGAAGACCGAGGACCAGCGGTGGTGGTGGACCGGCTCCTCGTCGTTCGGCTCCAGCGGACTTCGAGCACGCGCAGGCGGTCGTTCTCGAAGAGGACCCGGTGGTGGGCGGGCGCCGCGGCGACGGCGTCGAGCGCCGGGTCCCAGGTCGACGGATCCGATGCAGTGGTGTCAGACATGATTCCCCCCTTCGGCGACACCCAGGTATCTGCCTTGGCCGCACACTACCTGATTCCTCGTCGCGCGATCAGGGGTCAGATCGCGGGTACCGGCGTTTGCCGGGCCAGGGCCACGGCGTCCGGGCCGGCCGGATAGTGGAGCCGTCCGGAAGTGTCGTTGGCCGCGTGCCATACCGTCTCGGCCACGTCGGATGCGGAGGTCACCGCGCCCGGCTCGGAGTAGGCCGCGAGGATCGACTGCGCATAGGCCGCATAGGCCTCGGGAACCAGGCCTTCGAGTCGGGTCCCGGAGTTCCGGGCGAATTCGGTGTCGGGACCGCGGCCGGGCTCGACGAGCTTCACGCGCACGTCGAAGGCAAGGAGCTCGTGTTCGAGCGAGGCGGTGAACCCTTCGATGGCGGTCTTGCTCGCGGTATAGACCGCGACTAGCGGCATCGGGGCGAGCGTGGCACTCGAGGTCACGTTCACGATCACGCCGGCGCGGCGGGCGCGGAACTGCGGCACCACGGCCTGCGTCATCGCCATCACGCCGAAGGTGTTGGTCTCGAACACGTCGCGGACGGTCGCCATCGGCGTGGCCTCGAAGGCGCCGAACAATCCGATGCCGGCATTGTTGACGAGCACGTCGATCGGACCGCTGGCGTCGAGCGCGGCGGCGATGCTGTCGGGGTCCGTCACGTCGAGCGGCAGCATGCGGAGCCGGTCCGAGCGCGGCAGGATGCCGTCGCGCGGGGTGCGCATGGTGGCGACGACGTTCCAGCCCTTGGCGTGGAAGTGGCAGGCGGTCTCGAGTCCGTACCCGGACGAGCAGCCGGTGATCAGCACGGTCTTCATCTGGTCTTCCTTTCGTTTGCGATGGCGGGTAGATAGCCGCGATGCGCCGGACTTTCTGCAATCCACGGTCCAGAACTCGTTTGCGAGGGTCCAGATGATCGACCCGCTGTCGGAAGTCATCACGCTGCTGCAGCCCCACACCGTGTTCTCGAAGGGGATCAGCGGCGCGGGCCACTGGGGTGTCCGGTACGAGGCGTTCGGCCAGCCGAGCTTCTGTACCGTGCTTGTCGGAAGCTGCCGCCTGTCGGTGGATGGGCAGGCGCCGCGCACGCTGGAGGCGGACGACTTCGTCCTCTTGCCGGCGACTCCCGCCTTCACGCTGTCGGGCTTCGATCCGGTCGCGCCGCAGCGGATCGATCCGAAGGTGGCTGCCACGCTGACCGAGGATGTGCGCCACGGTCGGCGCGATGGCCCGCCGGACGTGCGGCTGCTCGGCGGCTACTTCGTCTTCGGCTCGCCCGACGCGGCGCTCCTGGTGTCGCTATTGCCGGAGGTCGTCCATCTGCGCGGGATGGCCCGGCTCGCGACGCTGGTGCGGCTGGTCGGCGACGAGGCCAGGGAGCAGCGGCCGGGGCGGGACCTCGTGCTTGCGCGCCTCGTCGAGGTGCTGCTGATCGAGGCGCTGCGGGCGGCCCCGGGCGACGACGCGCCGGCGGGGCTGCTGAGCGGGTTGGCCGACGCGCGCCTCGCGGTGGCGATCCGGCTGATGCACGGCGATCCCGAGCGGCCGTGGACGGTGGCCGAACTCGCGAAGGAGGCCGGGCTATCCCGCTCGGCGTTCTTCGATCGCTTCGCGCGAGCCGTCGGCCTGCGGCCGATGGAGTACCTGCTCGCCTGGCGGATGGCGGTCGCGAAAGATCTCCTGCGGCGCCAAGGGTTGGGGCTCGCCGAGGTCGCGCGGCGCATCGGCTACGGGTCGGCGAGCACTTTCAGCACGGCGTTCAGCCGTCACGTCGGCCAGCCGCCGGGCCGATATGCGCGCGCGTCCTAGCCGGGGCTCATGCCGCGGAGCTTCTCGGAGCGGCGGCGGAGGAGCTCGAGGACGGCGAGGAGGGCGACCGAGATCGCCACGAGGATGGTCGCGACGGCGAGGATGGTCGGCGAGATCTGCTCGCGCAGGCCGGTGAACATGTGCCAGGGCAGGGTGGTCTGCGCGGCGGAGCCGACGAAGAGCACGACGACGACCTCGTCGAAGGAGGTGATGAAGGCGAAGAGCGCGCCGGAGATCACCCCGGGCAGGATCAGGGGCATCTGCACCTTGAAGAAGGTGCGCACCGGGCCGGCGCCGAGGTTCGCCGCGGCGCGGACGAGGCTGCGGTCGAAGCCGACGAGGGTCGCGGTGACGGTGATGATGACGAAGGGGATGCCGAGCACGGCATGGGCGAGGACGACGCCCCAGTAGGTGCCCTGCAGGCCGAGGCGCGAGTAGAAGAAGTACATGCCGGCCGCCGAGATGATCAGCGGCACGATCATCGGCGAGATCAGGATCGCCATGATCGCGCCGCGGAACGGCACGTGGCTCTGGCTGAGGCCGACGGCGGCCAGCGTGCCGAGGACGACGGCGATCAGCGTCGCGACCGGCGCGATGCGGAGCGAGTTCCAGAGCGCGTCCTGCCACTCGGGGCTGGTGAAGAAGTCGCGATAATGCCGCGTCGAGAAGCCCGCCGGGTCGAGCGACAGCATCTCCGGCGTGAAGGTGAAGAAGTTCGAGGCGTTGAAGGAGAGCGGCACGATCACGAGGATCGGCATGATCAGGAAGAAGAGGATCGCCGCGCAGATGGCACGGAAGGTCCAGTACCAGAGGCGCTGGCCGGTCGAGGCGTAGGGGGGCAGGGCGGGCATGGGCGGCTATCCCAGCTTGACGTTGTCGATGCCGACGATGCGGTCGTAGGTGTAGTAGAGCGCCAGCACCACCACGAGCAGCAGCGTCGCCAGCGCAGCCGCGAGGCCCCAGTTCAGCGAGGTCGAGATGTGGTAGGCGATCCGGTTCGAGATGAAGATGCCGGAGGTGCCGCCGACGAGCTCGGGGGTGATGTAGTAGCCGATCGACAGGATGAAGACGAGGACGGCGCCGGCGCCGACGCCCGGGACCGACTGCGGGAAGTAGACGCGCCAGAAGGCGGTCCAGTCGTTGGCGCCGAGCGACTTCGCCGCACGCAGGTAGGAGGGCGGGATCGTCTTCATCACCGAGTAGAGCGGCAGGATCATGAACGGCAGGAGGATGTGGGTCATCGCGATGATCGTGCCGGTGGCGTTGTTGATCATCACGAGGCGCCCGGCGTTGTCGATGATTCCGGACCAGACGAGGACGTCGTTGATGACGCCTTGCTGCTGCAGGAGGACCTTCCAGGACGCGGTTCGCACGAGGAGCGAGGTCCAGAACGGCAGCAGAACGAGGATCAGCAGGAGGTTCGAGGTCCTGAGCGGCAGGCTCGCCAGAAGGTAGGCGACCGGATAGCCGAGCAGGAAGCAGAGGAAGGTGATCGTCAGGCTCATCGCGACGGTGCGCATGAAGAGCTTGATGTAGATCCGCTCGGCCGGCGGCTTGACCGCGAGGCCGTCCGGGGTGAGCTGGAGGTCGACGGCGTTCAGCATGTAGCCGGCGGTGTAGGGACCCGAGAACAGCTTGATGGTCTGCCAGGTCCGCAGGTCGCCCCACTTGCCGTCGGCGTCGAGGAACTGCTCCTTGAACGGCTGGTCCATCTCCATCCGCTGGGCGTCGCGGCCGGCGCCGCGCATCAGCGACGACATCCCGGAGGATTCGTAGTTCAGCCGCGAGCCGAGCCGGGTGTTGGTCCGCGCCTCGGCGGCGACGAGGAGATCCGCGTGCAGCGCGGCGAAGGCGGGCTCACCGGGGAGCTCGCCCGACCCCGGATCCCAGTCGGCCAGCGCCTCGACCGTCTTCGGCAGGGTGTTGGGGACGATCTGGTTCTCGACCGAGCGCAAGAGCATGTCGCCGATCGGGAACAGGAAGGTGACGAGGACGAAGGCGAGGA
Source organism: uncultured Alphaproteobacteria bacterium (assembly GCA_963763295.1). Lineage (GTDB taxonomy): Bacteria > Pseudomonadota > Alphaproteobacteria > Rhodobacterales > Rhodobacteraceae > Amaricoccus. The sequence continues at coordinate 216,023 of CAVXOH010000005.1, read as the reverse complement.
GCGGCGCGATCAGCATCAGCGAGCGCAGCTTCTCGGCCCGGAGCGCGCGGGCGAGGCTCGCCTTCAGCGGCCGGCCGGCGGCGTCGAGCATCGGGCCTTGGGCGGCGGCCTGCGGGGCACGTCCTGCGGTCGCGTCGGTCATCGCCCCTCCGTCGTGCGGCCGACCGGGGCCGGCGCGGCCCCGGTCGTCGATCGCTAGCGCGTCACTGCGTCAGCCAGGCCTGGAACTTGGCCTCGACCTCGTCCTGGTTGTCGGCCCACCACTCGATGTTGTTGACGAGGATGTTGCCCTGGTTGTCCGGGTTGGTCGGCATGTGCGGCCCCATCTCGATCCCGAGATCGGCGTGGGTCGAGACCAGCGGCTGCGACGAGTTGCGGGCCGGGCCGTAGGCGATGTACTTGGCCTGGTCGGCGAGCCGCTGGGTGTCGGTCGCGAAGTGCAGGAAGTGCATCACCCGGTTCAGCCGGTCCTCGGGCAGGTCGGCCGGGACCACCCAGCCGTCGTAGTCGAAGACCTGGTAGTCCCAGAGCATGTCGACCGGCTGGTTCTGCTCGGCGATAACCGAGAACAGACGGCCGTTGTAGGTCGACCCGATGACGACCTCGCCGTCGGCGAGGAGCTGCGGGGTCTCGGCGCCGGCCGACCACCAGACGACGTTGTCCTTGATGCTGTCGAGCTTGGCGAGCGCCCGGTCGACGCCTTCCGGGGTCGACAGCACGTCGTAGAGCTCCTCCTTGGCGACGCCGTCGCAGATCAGCGCCCACTCGAGGTTCTTCTTGGGCCGCTTCTCGAGGCTGCGCTTGCCGGGGAAGGTCGTGAGGTCGAAGATGTCGCAGATGTCGTCGGGCACCTTGCCACCCCACTCCGCGACGTCGGTGCGATAGCCGAAGGTGGTCGAGAAGACGATCTGCGGGATGTAGCACTCGTTGACCAGGCTTTCGCCGAAATCGTCGGTCGGGGTCGAGCCATCGTCCCCCGGCGCGAGCACCGCATCGGCCTCGATCACCGCCGCCAGCCCCTCGTCGCAGAGCCGCTGCGAGTCCGGTCCCTCGACGTCGACCAGGTCCCAGGTGACGTTGCCGGCCTCGAACTGGGCGCGCAGCTTCGCGGTCGCCTCGTTCGAGCTCTCGTCCCAGGTGAACTTGGTGCCGGTCAGCGCCGCATAGGGCTCGGTGTAGGCCTTTTGCTGCGAGATCTGGTAGGCGCCGCCCCAGGACACGACGGTCATCGTGTCGGCGCAGTTCTCGCACGGCGGCAGGTCCTGCGCGCCGGCCGCGACCGGCAGGAGCGCGACGGCGGCGGCGCCGAGTAGCAGTCGTAGGGTCATTCGATTCTCCCTGTGGATCAAGTCGGTTGTCCTTCGGTTTCGCCGCGGCCCGGCGGGGCCGGGCGGCGGTGGTCAGGCGGCGTCGAGCGCCCGGCAGTCCTCGGTCCTCCAGCCCACCGTGGTGGCGGCGCCGACCTGCAGCGTCGGGTTGGCCCGGCTGTTTGGCACCTTGACGATGAAGTCGCCGTTGCCGTGGACCTGGAGGCGGCAGCGGATGTGGTCGCCGTGGTAGATGAGCTCGAGCACCTGCGCCTCGGTGTGGTTCTCGCCGCCGACCTCGCCGCCGACCACCACCCGCTCGGGCCGAATCGAGAGCTGGGTGCGCGCGCCCGGCTCGCCGCAGCTGACCGCCAGCGCCCGGCAGATGGCCCCGTCCTCGAGCCGCACGGTGGCGACGCCACCCTCGACCGCCTCGACCGTGCCGCGCAGCTTGTTGTTCTCGCCGATGAACTGGGCGACGAAGGCGTTCTCCGGGCGCTCGTAGAGGTCGGCGGGCGAGGCGAGCTGCTGGACCACGCCGTCGTTGAAGACGGCGACCCGGTCCGACATGGTCAGCGCTTCGGTCTGGTCGTGGGTGACGTAGACCACGGTGACGTTGAGCCGCTCGTGCAGGTGCCTGATCTCGTACTGCATGTGCTCGCGGAGCTGCTTGTCGAGGGCGCCGAGCGGCTCGTCCATCAGCACGAGCTCGGGCTCGAAGACCAGCGCCCGGGCGAGCGCGATGCGCTGCTGCTGGCCGCCCGAGAGCTGCGCCGGGCGGCGGCCGGCGAAGCGGCCCATCTGGACCATGTCGAGCGCGCGCTTCACCTTCGCCTCGATCTCGGCCTTGGGCAGCTTGCGCACCTCAAGCGGGAAGGCGAGGTTCTCGCCGACGGTCATGTGCGGAAAGAGCGCGTAGTTCTGGAACACCATGCCGATGCCGCGCTTGTGCGGCGGCACGTCGTTGATCGGCCGGCCGTCGAGGCGGATCTCGCCGTGGGTCGCGGTCTCGAAGCCGGCGAGCATCATCAGGCAGGTGGTCTTGCCTGAGCCCGAGGGGCCGAGCATGGTCAGGAACTCACCCTTGGCGATGCCGAGGTTCAGGTCCATCACGACGAGCGTCTCGCCGTCATAGCTCTTTTGCACGTGCTCGAAAGCCACGAAGGCCGCGTCGCCGCGATCGACCATCAGGCGTGGTTCCCTGTCGGTTTCCGGGCTTATGTGCCCGCTTGGCGCGATAATAATCACATCCCGCGCCGGGACGCAATTTGCCATCAGAGTTCGAGTGAACAACATGGCACGGGCAGATTGCACACAAAGCCGCCAGGGGCGCCGGTCTGCCCAGTCGGGGTGCAGCGCGACGGCCGGCGCGGCGGGGTACGACCTTGCGTTTTGCCAAGCCGTCGAATTTAGTTGGCGTCAAGCGCGTGGGGGAGGCGGGGATCGGCACCTTCAACGAGATGTTCGACGGCGAGAAGGTCCGTCCGGCCTATGCCCGACTGCTCGACTGGGTGAAGAGCACATCGCCCGAAGTGCTCGCCCACAAGAAGTCCGAGGCCGAGGCGCTGTTCCGGCGCATCGGCATCACCTTCGCGGTCTACGGCGAGGGCGGCGACACCGAGCGGCTGATCCCCTTCGACATGATGCCGCGGGTCTTCACGGAATCCGAGTGGCGCCGGCTCGAGAAGGGCGTCAAGCAGCGGGCGCGCGCGCTCAACGCCTTCCTCTACGACGTCTATCACCGGGCGGAGATCGTGCGCGCGGGCGTGGTGCCCGGCGATCTCGTCTTCCGCAACGAGGCCTACGAGCGGGCGGTGGTCGGGATCGACCCGCCGGCGCAGGTCTACAGCCACATCGTCGGCATCGACCTGGTGCGGACCGGGCCCGAGGAATTCTTCGTGCTCGAGGACAACTGCCGCACGCCGTCGGGGGTCTCCTACATGCTGGAGAACCGCGAGATCATGATGCGGATGTTCCCCGAGCTGTTCCGGGCGAGCCGCATCGCGCCGGTCGACGACTATCCCGCCCGGCTGCGCCGGACCCTGGCGAGCGTCGCGCCGGAGAAGTGCGAGGGCGACCCGGTCAGCGTCATCCTCTCGCCCGGATCGTTCAACAGCGCCTACTACGAGCACTCGTTCCTCGCCGACCAGATGGGCATCGAGCTGGTCGAGGGCATGGACCTCTTCGTGCAGGGCGACTTCGTCTACATGCGCACCACCGAGGGGCCGAAGCGCGTGGACGTGATCTACCGCCGGATCGACGACCTATTCCTCGACCCGCTGTGCTTCCGGCCCGACTCGTTGCTCGGCGTTCCCGGCCTGATGAACGTCTACCGCTCGGGCGGCGTCAGCATCTGCTCGGCGCCCGGCGCGGGGGTCGCCGACGACAAGGCGGTCTATACCTACGTGCCCGAGATGATCCGCTTCTATCTCGGCGAGCAGCCGATCCTGAAGAACGTGCAGACCTGGAAGTGCGCCGACCTCTCCGAGCGCACGTATGTGCTGGAGAACCTCAAGGACCTCGTCGTCAAGGAGGTGCACGGCTCTGGCGGCTACGGGATGCTGGTCGGCCCGAAGTCGACGAGGGAACAGATCGCTGCCTATGCCGAGCGGATCAAGGCCGATCCGGCCGACTTCATCGCCCAGCCGACGCTGGCGCTCTCGACCTGCCCGACCTTCGAGGGCGAGGACCTGGCGCCGCGGCACGTCGACCTGCGGCCGTTCTGCCTGGTCGGGCGCGAGGTGCATCTGTGCCCGGGCGGGCTGACCCGGGTCGCGCTCAAGGAAGGCTCGCTGGTGGTGAACTCGAGCCAGGGCGGCGGGGTCAAGGACACCTGGGTATTGGCGGACTGACATGCTGAGCCGGACCGCCGAGAACCTCTACTGGCTCGCCCGCTACATGGAGCGAGCCGAGACGATGGCGCGGCTGCTCGAGGTCGGCTACCGCATGGCGCTGATGCCGTCGACCGGCGAGGGCTATCACAACGAGTGGGCGTCGCTCGTCGCCGCCGCCGGCTCGTCGGCAGGCTTCGAGGCGAAGTTCGGCGAGGCCTTCCGCCAGCGCGACGTCGAGACGTGGCTCTTCTTCGACCGGGAGAACTCGTCGAGCGTCGTCTCCTGCATCGAGACCGCCCGCCAGAACGGCCGCGCGGTGCGCACCGCGCTGACGACCGAGATGTGGGACGCGCTGAACGGCGCCTATCTCGAGCTGGGCGAGATCGAGCGGCGGTCGCGGACGGGCGACCTGCTGCCGCGGCTGTGCGACTGGACCAAGCGCCAGGGGGCGCTGCTGCGCGGCGCGACCGAGGGCACCCACCTGCAGAACGACGGCTACGATTTCCTCAACATCGGCTCCTACCTCGAGAGGGGCGACAACACGGCGCGGCTGCTCGACGTGAAGTACTACGTGCTGCTGCCGACGACCGACATGGTCGGCGGCTCGATCGACACCTACCAATGGACGACCCTGCTGAGGGCGCTCTCGGCGTATCGCGCCTTCCACTGGACCTACGGCGGCGAGTACTCGCCGCGCAAGATCGCCCACTTCCTGATCCTGAACCGGTCCTGCCCGCGCTCGCTGCTGCACTGCCAGACCAAGGCCGAGGAGCACCTCGGCTGGCTCGCCCGGGCCTACGGCGCCCGGACGCCGGCGCACGAGCGGATGCACGTGATGCTCGGCGAGCTCGCCGAGGCGCGGGTCGAGGACATCATCGAGGAAGGCCTGCACGCGTTCCTGAGCCGCTTCATCTACCAGAACGCCGCGCTCGGGCAGGACGTGGCCGACAGCTACCTTTTCGGGGTCCAGTGATGCGCCTCACGGTCCGCCACGCGACGCTCTACCGGTTCGGCACGCCGATGCGCTTCGTCACCCAGAGCCACCGGCTGACGCCGGCGTCGAACGCCGGCCAGCAGGTGATCGACTGGAGCGTCGCGGCCGACGGTGCCGCCTTCGGCGCGAGCTTCGTCGACGGCGCGGGCGACGCGGTGACGACGATGACGGTGCAGGGCCCGGTGACCGAGGTCGAGGTGGTGGTCGCCGGCACGGTGGAGACGACGGACACCGCGGGGATCCTGCGCAGCCACCGCGAGGTGGTGTCGCCGCGGGTCTACCTGAGCGAGACCCAGGCCATCCATCCGAACCGGGCGCTGCGCGAGCTTCAGGCGGCGGCGCTCGACGGCGCGCCGGCGGGTGAGCTCGAGCGGGCGCACCGGCTGTCGGCCGCGGTCGCCGATGCGATCACCTATCTCCCGGGCGCCACCGGGGCCGGCACCACGGCCGCCGAGGCGCTCGAGCTCGGCCGGGGGGTCTGCCAGGACATGGCGCACGCGCTGATCGCGCTCGCGCAGTCGACCGGCCTGCCGGCGCGCTACGTGACCGGGTATCTGCTGACCGGCGAGGAGGAGGTCGGCGAGGCCGCGCATGCCTGGGCCGAGATCCACGTCGAGAGCCTCGGCTGGATCGGCTTCGACCCGGCCAATCGCTGCTGTCCGGACCCACGCTACATCCGGCTCGGCTCCGGCCGCGACGCCCGGGACGCGGCGCCGATCCGCGGGGTCACCCGGGGCGGCGCCACCGAGGCGATGGACGTCAACGTCGTCGTCTCCGCGCAGCAGTAGGCAGGGGGAGGACTGCCTTCCCAGCGCGGCCAGCCGGGCGCTGTGTCCGGCATTGCCAGGCGCCGCGATCGGTGCGACCCTGTCCCGGCTCTGGCTAGGGGGAGATGGCCATGCACGCGGGGATCCACGTCGCCTCGTTCGACGATGCATCGGTGGGCGAGCTTCAGGCCTGCTTTCGCGGCGAGCTGATCCGCCCGACCGATGCCTCCTACGACGAGCGCCGCAAGGTGTGGAACGGCTCGATCGACCGGCGCCCTGAGATCATAGCGCGATGCGCAGGCGTGTCCGACGTTCTGGCGGCGCTCCGGTTCGCCCGCGAGCGCGGCCTCCTCACGGCGGTGCGCGCGGGAGGCCACAGTTTCCCCGGCCTCTCGGCCTGCGACGGCGGCGTCGTGATCGATCTCGGCCCGATGAAGGGGATCCGGGTCGATCCCGGCGCCCGGAAGGTGCGGGCGCAGGCCGGGGTCCTTCTCGGCGAGCTCGATCGGGAAACGCAGGCATTCGGGCTTGCCGTTCCTGCCGGGATCGTCACGCACACCGGGCTGGCCGGGCTCACGCTCGGCGGCGGCATCGGCTGGCAGCAGCGCAAGCATGGCCTCTCGATCGACAATCTGCTGTCGGTCGACCTCGTCACCGCGGACGGCGAGTTCGTGACGGCGAGCGAGACGGAGAACGCCGATCTCTTCTGGGGCGTGCGGGGCGGCGGCGGCAATTTCGGGGTCGTGACGGAGTTCGAGTTCGGCCTGCGGTCCATAGGCCCGCAGGTCATGGCCGGCCCGGTCTTCTGGCCGATGAGCGAGGCGTCGAAGGTGCTGCGGTTCTACCGCGACTGGATCGCCGACTGCCCGGACGAACTCATGACCATCGTCGTCCAGCGCAGGGCGCCGGCGCTTCCCGCCGTGCCCGCGGACCTGGTCGGCGAGCGCGTGCTGGCGGTGGCGTGCTGCTACGCGGGATCCGTCGAGGACGGCGAAAGGCTCATGCGACCGCTCAAGGCCTTCAGCTGGCCGGTCCTCGATCTGTGCATGCCCAAGCCGTTCCTCGCCCACCAGGGGATGTTCGATCCGTCGTTCCGGCACGGCTGGTGGTACTACGTCCGGTCCTGCGACGTTGCGAGGCTCAGCGACGACATTATCGACATCGTGGCGGAGTACGGCACGCAGATCACCTCGCCCATCACCAGCGTCGCCCTCTGGCAGATGGGGGGAGCGGTCGCCCGGGTCGGCGAGGACGAGACCGCCTTCAACGGACGCGACGCCGGCTTCACCTTCAACATCAACGGCAACAGCCTGACGGCGGAGGGATTCGCGGCCGAACGCGACTGGGCGCGGCGGTACTGGCAGGCGCTCGCGCCCCATCACACCAGCGTCTACGTGAACTTCCTCATGGAGGAAGGCGAGGAGCGGATCAAGGAGGCCTATGGCGCGGAAAAGTATGCGCGGCTGAAGGCGCTCAAGCGCAAGTACGATCCCACGAACTTCTTCCGCCTCAACCAGAACATAAATCCGAACTAGAGCAGATGGGGCTCGGCGGAGTTGGTCGGAGTCCGAAGGCGTCCCGCATTGGCGTTAACCTTGGTTGACGGGGCGGAGCAAGGCACGGATCTCGCTCGGAAAGCCGCCGCGGATGATCTTCGGGGAGACATGCACAACGCATGCACGTCGTATGCACAATCCATGCACCAAATCCGTGCAGGCGCCGGCGGCCATCGCAGAGACGCCTACGACCAGACTTCGGCAGTCGACGGTCGAAACGAGAGGGACGCGCGTCGACCGGCCAAGTCGATCCGCGGTTAATCATCGTTACTCGAAGGTCGCCGCGACGGCGCTTCGGCTCCTTGGCTTTCGTCCAGCATCGCCGATGCTTCGAGCTTTCGGGCATGGCCATCGCGGCTGCTAGGTCATTTCGGTTCAACCTGCCCAGACACGATCGGGAAGTCCCCATCGTCCGTCGATCGAAATCCATCGGCGATCGAAAGCCGGCCCGCCCCGGCCTGAACTCGTCCCGTTCCAGGCCCGCGGCGAGCCGGGGATGGATCGCCGGGCGGGTGCCGCGATTGCCACAGCGGGCGGGTGACGCGAGCGCAGGACTTGCGCCGGGCCGCGATCGCGGCATATCCGGTCAGGCGAACGCGTGCGCGAGCACGCCCGCCGCGCACCCGCCCGCGTCGGAGAACCAGAAGCAAGCGCCAGGGACGCGCGAGAGCCAACCCCATGACCTACTGCGTCGGCCTCCTGCTCGAATCCGGCATCGTCGGGGTATCCCGCGGCGGCGGCATGGAGGCGCTCGACGTCAGCGTCTCCGTCGCGCAGCAGTAGAGCCGATCTATGACTTCAGACAGTTGGACGCATTCCTGATGCCCACGGCGGTATCTGAAGGAATTGTGTACTGCCACGGCCCGTCTTCGCGCTGGACAACTATCGATTGCAGGCTCTGCGTCGACAGCGTTCGGAGAAGCTGACGCCCACTTTCGTCTCTCAGACGAATCTCGCACTCATCGGCAATTGGCTCGCATTGCGCCCGCAGTCTCGATCCCTCGAAGGTAAGTTCGATGGCCCGAGAGTTTGACATAGGATTATCGTCGTTGAAGCCGTGTACGACGACCCAATTATCATCGATAGAAAGTGTTGGTCCTGTGCCCCTAACCCAAAAAAGCAAACGCAATGTATCATATCCTTTAAAATCCTTCACTGAAGCGAACTTACTGAACCTGTCTGCATAATCTCCTGGTGGAAATATCTCATCGCAGGTTTTACTGTGAACGAAGAAGGCGTTCGTGTCGCGATAAATCTTCTCCTGCAAAATGTCCTGGGTGTCGTCGAATGTCGTCGCCCGAGCAAGTCTTTCCGCTAGGTCCGGGTAGATCTCATTTAGTCGTTCAATTGGAAGATCCGATGCAACTTGAATCACAACCTGCTGCTCTTCTGGGGAAAGGACATCAGTGTCTGCGCCAAGTATCTTTAAAAGGGAAATAGTGTCTTCTTGTTTATGTCGGAGTTGTTCCTGCGCGGTAACAACATCCAATTGAGACTCCTTCAGATCATTCTTCCAGATTTGCTCGTTTGCTTCCGCGACTGCCTTCGCCTCCGCGTCTCTTGCGCCCTGTCTGTCAGTGGCTATGCTGAGCATCAAGCCGACAGCGATGCCCAGAGCCGATATGGAAAACGCCACTCGGCCGGATCTCGTGAGACGCTTGCGAGAAGTTCCCGGAATGCTCTCGCTAAAATTGAAGAAGTAAGTACCAATGAAAGGTGTCAGGGTTGCAATTGCCCACGACAAGTACTTAAAGTAAATTAACATAATCCACTCCTACTTCAGAAGTGGTTGCTATAGAATCTATGGACATCCTAACATGTGCGGGCCTCAATAGGAAGCTGGAATGTATCGAAATACCTCTTTGAGCGCGAGCCATTCCAAGGGGCGTCAATGACCTACTGCGTCGGCCTCCTGCTCGAATCCGGCATCGTCATGCTGTCGGATACCCGTACCAACGCCGGCTTCGACAACATCGCCTGCTTCCGCAAGATGTTCGTCTTCGAGGCCTCGGGCGAGCGGGTCATCACCATCATGACCGCCGGCAACCTCTCGGTCACCCAGACGGTGATCGCCAAGCTCCGGCAGGAGATCGCGCACGCGAACCCGGAGACCTCGATCATGCTCGCGCCGTCCATGCTGGAGGTGGCCGAGATCGTCGGGCGGACGCTGAACGGCGTCTACGTCGACGTCGACCGGCGGATGGAGCGGACCGATGTGTCCGCCTCGGCCTCGATGTTGCTCGGCGGCCAGCGGCTGGGGGGGCAGCTGCGGCTGTTCCTGATCTACCGCGAGGGCAACTTCATTGAGGCGACCGACGACACGCCCTACCTGCAGATCGGCGAGCACAAGTACGGCAAGCCGATCCTCGACCGGGTGGTGGGGCCGTCGACGAGCCTCGCGGACGGCCGGAAGGCGGTGCTGATCTCGATGGATTCGACGCTGCGCTCCAACCTGTCGGTCGGCATGCCGCTCGACCTCCTGACCATCCGGCGCAACGAGTGCCGGGTCGCCACACGCGAGCGCGTCGAGCCCGGCGATCCCGCCTTCGCCGCGATGTCGGAGGCGTGGAGCAAGGCATTGCGCGACGGCTTCGCCAACCTACCTTGACGGGGCGGATGCACGCGAGGCGTTGATCATGCTCAGGTACCTCCGGGGGCTTCGGTGAAGCGGTTCGTCCCGCCGACGGTGACACCGCCGGGAAGGCCGCTCGGGGTCCTCGCCAGCGCGCGCGAGGTGCGGCGCAACGTGCTCGGCATCATTCCGGAGATCTCCTACACGCAGCCGATCGTCACCGGGAGCACCGGCCCGGCGCGCTGGCACATGGTGCAGGGGCCGGAGGGCCTGAAGCGGATCTTCCTCGACAACGTCGACAACTATCCGAAGTCGGAGGTGATGATCCGGATGCTGCGCCCGGCGGTCGGATCGAGCCTCTTCACCTCGGAGGGCGCGCCGTGGCGCTGGCAGCGCCGGGCGATCGCGCCGGTCTTCTCCGCCCGGCACGTGGCGGCGCTGGCGCCGGTGATGACCGCGACGGCGGAGCGGGCGGCGGCGCGGCTCGCCGGCGCGGGTCGGCCGGTCGAGATGGTGCGGGAGATGCTGTCGGCGACCTTCGACGTGATCTGCGACGTGGCGCTGTCGGGGCGCGAGCACTTCGATGCCGACGCCTATGGCGCTGCGATCACTCGCTATTTCCTTACGGTGGGGCGCGCGTCGCTGCTCGACTTCCTCGAGGTGCCGCCGTGGATCCCGCGTCCGGGTCAGCTCCTCGGCCGCGGCGCGGTGAAGACCATGCACCGGATGGTGGCGAAGGCGATCGCGGCGCGCCGCGCCGAGGGGCCGGGGCGGGCGGAGGACCTGCTCGACTACATGATCGCGGCTGTGGACGCCGACACCGGGCGGCGGATGAGCCCGCAGGACCTCTTGCACAACATGCAGTTCTTCATTGTCGCCGGCCACGAGACGACGGCGCTGGCGCTGTCCTGGGCGCTGTTCCTGCTGGCGAACGACCGGGAGACGCAGGGCAGGGTCGCCGCCGAGGCGCGGGGCGTGCTCGGCGGCCGGGCGGCGGGGGCGGAGGATCTCGAGCGGTTGCCGCTGGTCGAGCAGGTGCTCGAGGAGGCGATGCGGCTCTACCCGCCGGTCGGGTTCCTGGCGCGCAACGTGCTGGCGCCCGACCGGCTCTACGACCGCGACATTGCGCCGAACGACACGGTTTTCCTCAACATCTATGCGCTGCACCGCCACCGGATGCTATGGGATGACCCGGACGCCTTCGATCCCGGGCGCTTCGCGCCGGAAACCGCGGCGGGGCGCGACCGCTACCAGTACCTGCCGTTCGGCGCCGGGCCGCGGATCTGCGTCGGGGCCAACTTCGCGATGATGCAGGCGCGGATCATCCTGGCGACGCTCGTCGCGCGCTTCGATTTCGCGCCGTCGGGACCGCCGCCGATGCCGGTCATGCACATGACGGTGCGGCCGGACCCGGGCGTGACGCTCGTCGCGACGCCGGCGGGCTAGCCCCTTGGACGCGTGGCCGGCTTCGGTTACTCCGGTCCGGTCCCGTCGATCAGGAGCGTCGCATGGCAGCGTTCAACACCGGCTTCGTGATCTCCCAACCTGACGCAGCTCGACTTCACCGGGCCGCTGCAGGTGCTCGCCCGGCTGCCGGACTCGACGGTCCACATCGTCGCCGGCACGCTCGATCCGGTGCCGAGCGATTGCGGGCTGAGCCTGGTGCCGACCGCGACCTTCGAGGATTGCGGACAGCTCGACCTGATCTGCGTCCCCGGCGGCGCTGGCGTGGCCCGCGCGATGGCCGACCCGGAGACGGTCGACTTCGTTCGGCGGCAGGCGGCCGGCGCCCGCTACGTCACCTCGGTCTGCACCGGCGCGTTCATCCTCGGGGCGGCCGGGCTGCTCCGGGGCCGGCGCGCGACCACGCACTGGGCCTATACCGACCTGCTGGCGCTGGTCGGCGCCACCTACGAGAAGGCGCGGATCGTGACGGACGGGAACCTGATCACGGCGGCGGGGGTGTCCTCGGGCATCGACTTCGCCCTCCGTGTGGTTGCGACGATCGCCGGCGAGGAGGCGGCGCAGATGGTCCAGCTCGGAATCGAGTATGACCCGGCGCCGCCGTTCACGTCCGGCCACCCGGACCGCGCCCCGGCCGCGGTCAAGGCGGCCGTCGCCGGTCGGGTCGCGAAGTCGCGTGAGGCCTACCTCGCGATCCTGCAGCCGTAGGCGGGGTCGCCGGCGCAGGCTTCGATACCAAAGGTTTACGCGGATGCGCTCGATCTGGAACGCGTATGGAATGCATATGGAATCCATATGGCACCTAAAACGGTCAGGATTGGATCGTTAACGGGAGGCGCGACGCGCTCAGAAGGAGAGCGTGAGAGAGCGGCGGCCCGGGAGCCGGCCGCCGCTCTCAGGGCGTTCAGGCGCCGATCTTGCCGCCGCCCTGGCGGGTGATCGCGACGACCGAGGGGCGCATCGGCATGCCGTCGGCGAAGTCGGGCCAGCGGGTCGAGGGGTCCTCGAAGTAGGACGGCCGGCCGAAGCCCTCCCAGTCGTCGCCGCCGTCGCCCGGGTGCTGGACCGCGACGAAGAAGGTCGCGAGGTCGGGCGTCGGCATTGGGCCGCAGAGCTCGCCGCCGACCGGCACCCGGTAGAAGAGCCGCGACGTCCCGCGCCCCTCGCCCTCGGTGCCGACGGCCCAGAGCCCGTCGGTCCGGCCGGTCTCGCCCGGTGAGTTGCCGTCGGTCGCGACCCAGAGCCGGCCGTCGGCGTCGATCGCGCAGTTGTCCGGCATGCCGAACCAGCCGTTCGCCGTCGTCTCGGTCGAGAAGGTGGCGCCGACCTCGGCGACCGAGGGATCGCCGCACTTGAGCAGGATCTCCCAGGTGCCCTCGGTGGCGGCGAAGTCGCCGTTCGCCTCGGCGATCTCGATGATGTGGCCGAAGGCGTTGTCGATCCGCGGGTTGGCGGGGTTCGCCTCCTCGCGGCGCGTGTTGTTGGTCAGCATCACGTAGACCCGGCCGCGCCCGCTGTCGGGCTCGATGTCCTCGGGGCGGTCCATCGGCGTCGCCTCGAGCAGGTCGGCGGCGCGGCGGGTCTCGATCAGGACGTCAGCCTGGCTCGCGAAGCCGTTCGCCTCAGTCAGCGGCCCCTCGCCGTGGACGAGCGGCAGCCAGGCGACGGCGCCGCCCTCGTCGAAGCGGGCGACGTAGAGCGTGCCCGTGTCGAGCAGGTCCATGTTGGCGGCGCGGTCGTCGGGGTTGAAGGTGCCGGCGGTCACGAACTTGTAGACGTAGTCGAAGCGCTCGTCGTCGCCGAGATAGAAGACCACGCGGCCGTCGCCGTTGACGATGCTCTCGGCGCCCTCGTGCTTGAAGCGGCCGAGCGCGGTGCGCTTCCTCGGCAGCGAGGTCGGGTCCTCGACGTCGACCTCGACGATCCAGCCGAAGCGGTTCGGCTCGTTCGGCTCCTTCGAGATGTCGTAGCGGTCGTAGAAGGTGCCCCACTCGTAGGTCGGATCCGGCACGCCGAGCCGATCGTAGTTCGCCGCCTCGGCATGGCCTTCGGGCAGCTCGCCGATGAAGTAGCCGTGGAAGTTCTCCTCGGCCATGATGTAGGTGCCCCAGGGCGTGACGCCGCCGGCGCAGTTGTTGACGGTGCCGAGGACCCGCGTGCCGGTGGCGTCGGCCGAGGTCCGCAGGCGCGGGTGGCCGGCGGCCGGGCCGGTGATCGCCATTTCCGTCGTGGCGGTGATGCGGCGGTTCTTCCGGCCGTCGCGCGCCACGCTCCAGACGCCGCCGGCCTTCTCGATCTCGACGATGGTGCCGCCGTGCGCGGCCATCTCGATGTCGACCCGCTTCTGGTCGGCGGGCGCGACCGTGACTTCGGCCTCCGCGCCCTCGCCGGCGACCGAGACGATGCCGGGGAACATCAGGTGCGCGTTGGTGTACTCGTGGTTGACGACGAGGAGGCCGTGCTCCGACGAGCCTTCGATCGTGATGTAGCCGACGTAGTCGTTGTTGTAGCCGAACTGCTTCGCCTGAGCCTCGGGCGTCTGGTTCAACGGGTCGAACTCGGGGGAATCCGGGAACAAGGGATCGCCCCAGCGCAGCAGGATGCGGGCGTCATAGCCCGCTGCGACGTGGTGGTCGGCGTCGACGCCGGCCTCGACCTCGGGGAAGTCGAAGGCGAAGCCGGGCGTGCCCTGGGCCCTGGCCTCGGCGGCGGCGAGGAGCGCGAGCGGCGAGACGGTCGCGCTGATCGCCGTCGCCGCCATCGAGCCGCCGAGGAAGCTGCGGCGCGAGAAGCGGGCGGCGATGATCTCGCCCATGGTGCGGTTTGCCGTGGGGTTGCGGCCCTCGCCGACAACCTCCTCGAGCTGGCTGGTCCGGAAAACGGCGCGGCGGCCCGTGATCTGCATGGCTCCCCCTTGCTGGCAGGTGGCTGGCTGGTGGGCCCGGCGCGGCCCCTCACGACCTACCTAGTCCGGCATTGTCGCAGATCTATGACAGCGATGCCGCGCGGGTTCAGGCGGCGGGCATCGCCGTTTCGACCAGCCGCGCCCAGTACGAGCAGCCGACCGGGATCAGCTCGTCGTTGAAGTCGTACTTCGGGTGGTGGAGTTTCGCGGTGTCGCCGTTGCCGACGAAGACCATCGCGCCGGGGCGGGCGTTCAGCATGTAGGCAAAGTCCTCGGCGCCCATGACCGGCGGCGCGAGCGGGTCGACGCGCGGCGTGCCGACGACCGCGGCGGCGACGCTCGCGGCGAAGTCGGCCTGCGGGCCGGCGTTGATGGTGACCGGGTAGTTGCGCGTATAGGTGAGGCGCGCCTGCGCGCCGTGCGCGGCGGCGGTCGCCTCGACGACGGCGGCCATGCGCGCCTCGATCAGGTCCCGGACCTCCGGCTCGAGCGAGCGGCAGGTGCCGAGCATGTCGACGCGCTCGGGGATCACGTTCGAGGCGTTGCTCGAGGTGCGGACGCTCGTGACCGAGATCACTGCGGGCTTCAGGGGATCGGCGTTGCGCGAGACGATCGACTGGAGCGCGAGGACGATGGCGCTGGCGGCGACCACAGGATCGATGGTGTTGTGCGGCTGGGCGGCGTGGCCGCCGCGGCCGGAAACGGCGATCGCGAACTCGTCGGAGGCGGCGAGGAACGGACCCGGCCGGACCGCGAATTCGCCGACCGGCTTTCCGGGCATGTTGTGCATGCCGTAGACCTCCTGGATGCCGAAGCGGTCCATCATGCCGTCCTCGACCATCTCGCGGCCGCCGCCGCCGCCCTCCTCGGCCGGCTGGAAGATCACGACGGCGGTGCCGTCGAAGTTGCGGGTCTCGGCGAGGTACTGCGCGGCGCCGAGCAGCATCGCGGTGTGGCCGTCGTGGCCGCAGGCGTGCATCGCGCCAGCGGTGCCGGAGGCGTAGGGCAGGCCGGTCTCCTCGGTCATCGGCAGCGCGTCCATGTCGGCCCGCAGCCCGATCACCCGGCCCGAGCCGCTGGCGCGGCCGCGGATCACCCCGACGACGCCGGTGCGGCCGATCCCGGTCGCCACCTCGTCGCAGCCGAAGGCGCGCAGCTTGTCGGCGACGACGGCGCTGGTGCGGTGGGTCTCGAACAGGATCTCGGGATGGGCGTGCAGGTCCTGGCGCCAGGCGGCGATGGCGGGGGCGAGGTCGGCGAAGCGGTTGATGACGGGCATGGCGAGTGTCCCTTTCAGGCGGCGAGGCGGTGGATCAGGCGGCGCACGAAGGCGGTGCCGGCCTCGAGCTGGTCGGCGGTGATGAACTCGTCGGGCTGGTGGGCCTGGGCGATCGAGCCCGGGCCGCAGATGACGGTGGAGAGGCCGCGCGCCCGGAAGTGGCCGGCCTCGGTCTGGTAGGAGACGACGGTGCGGCCGTTGTCGCCGGTCAGTGCCCGGGCGAGCGCCTCGGCCGGGCCGTCGGCGGCGAAGCCCGGCAGCTCCATGCGGGTCTCGAAGCCGATCGCGGCGTCGGGGTGGACCTCGCGCATCAGCGCCTGCCGGCGCGCGGCCTCGGCGACGATGCGCGTGCGCCAGGCGGCGGGGTCCTCGGACGGCAGGCAGCGGACCTCGCCGGAGAAGGTGCAGTCGCGCGCGGTGATGTTGTTGGCGGTGCCGCCGGAGATCAGGCCGACATGGACGGTGGTGTAGGGCGGGTCGAAGTCGTTGGGCGGCGCCGCGGCCGCCGCCGCGGCCATCTCTCCGGCCATCCAGTCGATGAGGCCGGCGGCCGTCATGATCGCCGAGACGCCGGTATGCATGAGCGACGAGTGCACCTCGTGGCCGCGGACCCGGGCGCGGAAGCCCCAGCTGCCCTTCTGGCCGGTGACGACGCGCATCTCCGAGGGCTCGCCGACGATGACCGCCTCGGGCGGCGGCATCCGCGCGAGCATCGCCTCGATCAGCGGCGGGGCGCCGATGCAGCCGATCTCCTCGTCGCGGGTCAGCGCGAGGAGGATCGGGCGGCGGAGGCCGGCGGCGAGCATCTCCGGGACGAGGGCGAGCGCGATGGCGCAGAAGCCCTTCATGTCGCAGGTGCCGCGGCCGTGCAGGCGGCCGGCGCGCTCGGCGAGGCGGAAGGGATCGCTGGTCCAGTCCTGGCCGGCGACGGGGACGACGTCGGTGTGGCCGGAGAGGACGACGCCGCCGGCGACCGGCGGGCCGACGAGGGCGAGGAGGCTCGCCTTCTCGCCGGTCTCGTCGGGCAGGCGGAGCGCGGGCACACCGTGCTCGGCGAGGTAGGCCTCGGCGAAGTCGACGAGGTCGAGGTTCGAGCGGGTCGAGACCGTCGGGAAGGCGACGAGGCGGGCCAGCATCTCGCGCGGGTTGAGCCCGGTGGGCATGTTCGATCCTTCCCTCCGCGCTCAGTCTGTGGGGGCGCCGTCGCAGCGTCAAGCCGCAGTTCCCGGTTGTCGCGGGAGAATTCTTGCTGTTAACTGAAGGGAAAGCGCCCGCGGATCCGGACGGTCCGGAGAGAACTTGGCGCATCATGCTCGCAGTCCGCAGGGGGCTCGATGAATGCTTGACGGACCCGCACCGGTCCTGGAGGTCTCGGATCTCCGGACGGTGTTTGCGACCCGCGACGGCGCGGTCCATGCGGTCAACGGCGTGAGCTTCTCGATCGCGCCGGGCGAGCTCCTCGGCGTCGTGGGCGAGAGCGGGTCGGGCAAGTCGGTCACCATGATGTCGCTGATGGGGCTCCTGCCGAGCCCGCCGGCACGGGTGATCGGCGGCTCGATCCTCTACGACGGGCGCGAGGTGCGCGAGATGTCGGAGCGCGAGCTGCGCGACCTGCGCGGCGGCGACATCGGCTTCGTGTTCCAGGACCCGATGACGAGCCTGAACCCGGTCTTCACCGTCGGCTACCAGCTCGTGGAGCCGATCCGGGTGCACCTCGGGCTGTCGAAGGCGGCGGCGCGGCAGCGGGCGGCGGAGCTGCTGCGGATGGTCGGGATCCCCGACGCCGAGAAGCGGCTCGACAGCTATCCGCACGAGTTCTCGGGCGGGATGCGGCAGCGGGTGATGATCGCGATGGCGCTTTCGTGCGATCCGAAGGTCTTGATCGCCGACGAGCCGACCACGGCGCTCGACGTGACGATCCAGGCGCAGATCCTCGAGATCGTCCGCGAGCTCCGGCACCGGCTCGGCATGGGGATCATCTGGATCACCCACGACCTCGGGCTCGTCGCCGGCATCGCCGACCGGGTGATGGTGATGTACGCGGGCTTCGTGGTCGAGCATGGCCCGGTCGCGGAGATCTTCGCGAACCCGCAGCATCCCTACACGCGGGCGCTGCTCGGCACGGTGCCGAACGTGATCGGCGGGCGGGCGCGGCGGTTGCGCACGATCGAGGGGCAGCCGCCGGTGCTGATGGCGGAGCCGAATTCGTGCCCGTTCTCCGCGCGTTGCCGCCATGTCTTCAACAGATGTCGCACCGAGAACCCGCCCCGGCTGCCGGTCGGGCCTGGCCATGACGCGGCGTGCTGGTGGGATCCGGCGACCGATGAGCCGCGCCGTGTCGCCTGACGCGCGCCCGCTCCTCAGCGTCGCGGGGCTGAAGATGTACTTCCCCATCTATCAGGGGGTGCTCCGCCGCGAGGTCGGGCAGATCAAGGCGGTCGACGACGTGAGCTTCGACATCGCCGAGGGCGAGACGCTCGGTCTCGTCGGCGAGTCGGGCTGCGGCAAGTCGACGACCGGGCGGGCGATCCTGCGGCTCTACGAGCCGACCGACGGGGCGGTGGTGCTCGAGGGGCGCGACATCGCCCGGCTCGAGGGCGGCGCGCTCCGTGCGCTCAGGCCGAAGATGCAGATGATCTTCCAGGACCCGCAGGCGAGCCTGAACCCGCGGATGACGGTCGGCTCGATCATCGCCGAGCCGCTCGACGAGCACGCGCGGCTCACCAAGGCGGAGCGGCGGGCGCGGGTGTTCGAGCTCATGGACGCCGTCGGGCTCAACCGCGGCTTCGCCAACCGCTATCCGCACGAGTTCTCCGGCGGCCAGCGGCAGCGCATCGGCATCGCCCGGGCGCTGGCGCTCAACCCGAAGTTCATCGTCTGCGACGAGCCGATCGCCGCGCTCGACGTCTCGATCCAGGCCCAGGTCGTGAATCTGCTCGAGGATCTGCAGGAGAAGTTCCGGCTCACCTATCTCTTCATCAGCCACGACCTGTCGATGGTGCGCCACCTCGCGACCCGGGTCGCGGTGATGTATCTCGGGCGGCTCGCCGAGATCGCGCCGTCCGACGCGCTCTACTCGCGCCCGCTCCATCCCTACACCGAGGCGCTGATCTCGGCGGTGCCGAGCCCCGATCCCGAGGTCGAGGCGCGCCGCAAGCGCATCATCCTGAAGGGCGACGTGCCGAGCCCGGCCAACCCGCCGAAGGGCTGCGTCTTCAACACCCGCTGCCCCAAGGTCTTCGACCGCTGCTACGTCGACGTCCCGGCGCTGGTGGAGCGGGCGCCCGGGCATCGCGCCGCCTGCCATCTGCATGATCAACCCCGGGCCGTGGCGTGAGCGCCTGCCCCAACAACCCAGCCGAGGAGCGCGAACCATGAAGCTTAGAAACGTCCTGTTGGGAGCGGCCGCCAGCGCCTTGTGCGCCTCGGCCGCGATGGCCGAACGCGGGTCGGACGGGCAGCTCAACATCCTCTACTGGCAGGCGGTCTCGATCATGACCCCGTACCTGTCGAACGGCACCAAGGACCTCGAGGCCTCGAGCCTCGTCATCGAGCCGCTCGCCCGCTTCGACGAGAACGGCGACATGGTGCCCTACCTCGCCGAAGGCATCCCGACCGTAGAGAACGGCGGGGTCAGCGAGGACCTGACGACAGTCACCTGGAAGCTCAAGCCCGGCCTGCTCTGGTCCGACGGCACCGCGGTGACCGCCGAGGACGCGGTCTTCAGCTGGCAGTACTGCACGGATCCCGAGGGCGGCTGCGCCCAGCTGCCGAACTACGATGACGTGACCAACGTCGAGGCGGTCGACGAGCTTACGATCAAGGTGACCTTCGGCGTCGCCAAGCCCTATCCGTACGGGCCGTTCGTGGGCGCGCAGTCGCCGATCATCCAGAAGGCCCAGTTCGCCGAGTGCCTCGGCGCCAACGCCCCGACCTGCACCGAGGCGAACACCAAGCCGATCGGCACCGGGCCGTTCGTCGTCACCGACTTCAAGGCGAATGACGTGGTGGTGCTCGAGGCCAACCCGAACTTCCGCGACCCCGAGAAGCCGGCCTTCCAGACCGTGATCCTGAAGGGCGGCGGCGACGCCGCCTCGGCCGCGCGCTCGGTGCTCGAGACCGGCGAGTTCGACTATGCCTGGAACGCTCAGGTCGAGCCTGAGATCCTCGCGCAGATGCAGGCGGCCGGCAAGGGCGAGGTGATCTCGGCCTTCGGCACCCTGGTCGAGCGGCTGCACGTCAACCAGACCGACCCCGACCCGGCGCTCGGCGACGAGCGCTCGACCAAGGCCCACCCGCACCCGTTCCTGACCGACATCAACGTCGTCAAGGCGCTCTCGCTCGCCATCGACCGCGAGATCCTGGTCGAGACCGGCTATGGCGCGGCGGGGCAGGTCAACTGCAACCTGGTGCCGGCGCCGGAGATGAACGCCTCGACCAACAACGACGCGTGCATGGCCCAGAACATCGAGGAGGCGAACCGGCTGCTCGACGAGGCCGGCTGGACGATGGGCGGCGACGGCGTGCGCGAGAAGGACGGCCGGCGCCTGTCGATCCTCTACCAGACCTCGACCAACTCGGTGCGGCAGGCGGCGCAGGCGCTGGTCAAACAGTGGTGGAACGAGGTCGGCGTCGAGGTCGAGCTCCGCAACATCGACGCCGGCGTCTTCTTCGGTGCCGACCCGGGCTCGCCCGACACGCTGCAGAAGTTCTACGCCGACGTCCAGATGTATGCGAACAACTTCGACGGCACCGACCCCGAGAAGTACCTCGGCGACTGGGTGTGCAGCGAGTTCCCCGAGCCCGAGTCGCAGTGGCAGGGCGGCAACACGTCGCGCTTCTGCACCGAGGAGTTCGACGCGCTGCATGCCAAGATGGGCGAGACCGCCGGGCTCGAGGAGCGCGGCAAGATCGCGATCGAGCTCAACGACATGATCGTGAACTCGCCGTCCTACATCCCGCTGGTCTGGCGCGGCCGCGTGTCGTCGAAGTCGAACACCCTCGGCGGGGTGATCATGAACCCCTGGGACAGCGAGCTCTGGAACGCTGCCGACTGGTACCGGGTCGAGTGACCCGACCGGTCCGGGCCGCTCCGGCGGCCCGGACCGCCGACGCTTCGCATCAAGGAGGCCGACGCATGAGGCCGAGCGTGCTTTCCGGAGCGATCGCGGCCACGCTGCTCGCCTCGCCGGCCACGGCCGAGCGCGGGACCGACGGCGAGGTCCGCATCCTCTACTGGCAGGCGGTGTCGACGCTGCAGCCCTACCTGTCGAACGGCATCAAGGAGCTCGAGGCGGCGAGCCTCGTGCTCGAGCCGCTGGCGCGCGTCGACGACAAGGGCGTGCTGGTGCCCGTCCTCGCCGAGGCGATCCCGACGGCGGAGAACGGCGGCATCTCGGACGACCTGACGACGGTCACCTGGAAGCTGAGGGAGGGGCTCGTCTGGTCGGACGGAACGCCGGTGACCGCCGACGACGTGATCTTCACCTGGCAGTACTGCACCCACCCCGAGGGCGGGTGCTCGCAGGCGCCGAACTTCGACGACGTGGCGAACGTCGAGGCGGTCGATCCGCGCACCGTCAAGGTGACGTTCGGGGTGGCGAAGCCCTATCCGTATTCGCCGTTCGTCGGGCTGCAGGCGCCGATCATCCAGAAGGCGCAGTTCGCCAATTGCCTCGGCGCGCGGGCGCCGGAATGCACCGAGGCCAACTTCGGCCCGATCGGCACCGGGCCGTTCGTCGTCACCGACTTCAAGGCGAACGACGTGATCGCCTATGCGGCGAACCCGAACTACCGCGACCCGGAGAAGCCGGCCTTCGCGACGCTGGTGCTCAAGGGCGGCGGCGACGCGGCATCGGCAGCGCGTGCGGTGCTCGAGACCGGCGAGTTCGACTATGCCTGGAACGCCCAGGTCGAGCCCGAGATCCTCGTGCAGATGCTCGATGCCGGCAAGGGCGAGGTGATCGCGGGCTTCGGCACCAACCTCGAGCGGCTGCAGCTGAACCAGACCGACCCCGACCCGGCGCTGGGCGCCGAGCGCTCGACGACGGCGCATGCGCACCCGTTCCTGACCGATGTCGACGTCGTGCGGGCGCTGAGCCTCGCCATCGACCGCGAGATCCTGGTCGAGGTCGGCTACGGGGCGGCCGGGCGGGTGAGCTGCAACCTGGTGCCGGCGCCGGAGATCAACGCCTCGACCAACAACGACTGGTGCCGCACGCAGGACCTCGACGAGGCGAACCGGCTGCTCGACGCAGCCGGCTGGGCGATGGGCGCCGACGGGGTGCGCGCCAAGGAGGGCGAGCGGCTGTCGGTGCTTTACCAGACCTCGACCAACTCGGTGCGCCAGGCGGCGCAGGCGCTGGTCAAGCAGTGGTGGAACGAGATCGGCGTCGAGGTCGAGCTGCGCAGCATCGATCCGGGGGTCTATTTCGGCGGCGACCCCGGCTCGCCCGACACTTTCCAGAAGTTCTACGCCGACGTCGAGATGTATGGGCAGCAGTTCGACGGGACCGATCCGGAGAAGTACCTCGGCGACTGGGTGTGCGCCGAGATCCCGAGCCCGGAGACGCAGTGGCAGGGCGGCAACACGTCGCGCTGGTGCAGCCCCGCGTTCGACGCACGGATGGCGGACCTCGCGAAGACGGCGGGCCTCGAGGAGCGCGCGCGGATCATCATCGAGCTCAACGACATGGTTGTCGCGTCGCCGGCGTTCATCCCGCTCGTGCACCGGGGGCGGCTGTCGACGAAATCGAACCGGCTCGGCGGCGTGGTGATGAATCCCTTTGACAGCGAGCTCTGGAACGTCGCGGACTGGTACCGCGTGAAGTGACCCCGGCGCGGGCCGTCGCGGGCCCGCCCCGGCCCAGGCGGAGGGACCCGCGATGCTTGCGTTTACGCTGCGGCGGCTGATGTTCGCGGTCCCGACGCTCTTGATCATCAGCTTCATCATCTTCGCGCTGCTCGACCTCTCGCCCGGCGATCCGACCGCCAACCTGCCGCTGACCATCCCGGAGGAGGTGCGCGCGCAGATCCGGCTGAGCCTCGGTCTCGGCGAGCCGTTCCACATCCGCTACCTGAAGTGGCTCGAGCAGTTCTTCGTCAACGAGCCGCTGAACCTGATCGAGAGGTGGACCGGCTGGACGATCGGCGACGGCGAGCGGATGCGGGTCATCAGCTGGCAGACCCGCTCGCCGGTCGTGGACCTGATCGCCCAGCGGCTGCCGCAGACGCTCTGGGTGGTCGGGCTCGCCTACGTCTTCGGCATCCTGATCGCGGTGCCGATCGGGGTGATCTCGGCCTACAAGCAGTATTCGTGGTTCGACCAGGCCGGGACGCTGTTCTCGATGATAGGCTTCTCGGTACCGACGTTCTTCACCGGGCTGGTGCTGATCGTGATCTTCTCGGTCAAGCTCGGCTGGCTGCCGTCGATCTACGACACGAACCTGCGGGTCACGAACCTCGAGACCTTCTGGCTGCAGGTCAAGCAGATGATCATGCCGGTGACTGTGCTCGCGCTCTTCAACGCGGCGCAGATCAGCCGCTACATGCGGGCGTCGATGCTCGACAACCTGAGCCAGGACTACGTCCGCACGGCGCGCGCGAAGGGGATGCGCGAGCGGGCGGTGCTCCTGATCCACGTGCTCAGGAACTCGCTGATCCCGGTCGTCACCGTGATCGCGCTCGGCATCCCGACAATCTTCGGCGGCGCCATCATCACCGAGCAGATCTTCCGGGTGAACGGCCTCGGGCAGCTGCTCATCACCGGCATCCAGGGGGCGGACATCCCGCTGGTGCAGACGCTGACCTTCATGTTCGCGGTGCTGATCGTGCTCTTCAACCTGATCGCGGACATCCTCTACGGCGTCCTCGACCCGAGGATCCGCTATGACTGACGCCGTCGCGGTCGCCCCGACCGCCATCGACACGCCGCAGCGCAGCCTCTGGACCGACGTCTGGTTCCAGTTCCGCCACCACCGGGGCGCGATGGCCGGGGTGGTGATCTTCGCGCTCATCGTCTTCGCCGTGGTGTTCGGGCCGATGATCTACACGACCGACCCGCAGTTCATCGACGTCCGGGCCCGCAACGTCGGGCCGTCGCTGACCCACCCGATGGGCACCGACAACATCGGCCGCGACATCTTCGCCCAGGTGCTGCAGGGCGGCCGGGTGTCGCTGGCCGTCGGCGTCACCGCGATGCTGCTCGCGCTCTTCCTCGGCACGCTGATCGGGGTGCTCGCCGGCTATTTCCGCCGCGTCGACGGATTCCTGATGCGCACGACCGACCTCTTCCTCGCCCTGCCGATCCTGCCGCTGCTCCTCGTCATCATCATGCTGTTCCGCGACACGCTCCGGGCGGTGATCGGGCCGGAATCGGGCATCTTCCTGCTCATCGTCGTCATCATCGGCATCACCAGCTGGATGCACACGGCGCGCATCGTGCGCGGCGACGTGCTGGCGCTGAAGGAGCGCGAGTTCGTGCTGGCCGCGAAGTCGATCGGCACGCCGTCTGGGCGGATCATCACCCGCCACGTGCTGCCGAACGTGCTGTCGCCGATCATGGTCTCGGCGACGCTCGGCGTCGCCAACGCGATCATCACCGAGAGCGCGCTGTCGTTCCTCGGCCTCGGATTTCCCTCGGATTTCCCGACCTGGGGGCGGCTGCTCTTCGACGGCGCCAACTTCATGACGCTGACCCCGGCGCGGGTGATCTGGCCCGGCCTCGCGATCTCGCTGACCGTGCTCTCGATCAACTTCATCGGCGACGGCCTGCGCGACGCGCTCGATCCCCGCATCCGCGGCCGCTGATCATTTGCACGCTAACAAACTGACACATTGCTAACACGCCTGCGTGAGACCTGAAACAACGCAGGTCTAGAACCCGTAACTGCGAAACGGACGCCGACGAGGCTCCGGGGCATCGAGACAAGGGCCGGGAGTTGGGCCCTCGGCGCCTGTGCGAAGTGAACGGTCTTTATTCAGAAAGGATGACCCAGATGAACGCTTACGTGAAGATCCTCGCCGCCGCCGCCGCCCTGGTTGTCGCGGCGCCTGCCTTCGCCGACCAGCTGGCCGCCAACGCCGGCCTCTCGGCCTCCGAGGCGCAGGGCCTCTCGCTGACCGAGATCGCCCAGCTGAAGTTCAACCGCGACACCCGCGGCGACGATCGGCACCCGATCGTGGTTCCCGTGGCCCCGTCGGGCGAGTACGACCAGCTGGCGGCGACCGCCGGCGTCGACGGCGACAGCATGACGCTCAACGAGATCTTCGTCGCGAAGATCAACCGCGAGAGCCGCGGCGACGAGCAGCAGGCGGTCAAGTCGAGCTCGGTCACCATGGCGAGCCGCGGCCCCGTCGACCAGGGCTCGCGCGTCCAGCTGATCTCGGCGGCCGGCCTGTCGGCCGGTGAGGCGAGCGGCCTGACGCTGCAGCAGATCGCGGCGGCGAAGTTCGAGCGCGACACCGGCGCCGACAACCGCTAAGCCCTGCCACTGCGGGAGGCCATGGGAACGAGGCATCGTTCCCATGGCCTCCTTGATTCCGAACTCCGTTGCGTTCCGATAGGTTACGCGCACCGGCTGCACTGTCCCGCCCGGGCCCCGAGCCCGGGCAGCGGCCGACCGCCCCCCGGGCGGCCGCTTCTCGGCCGCCCGCGGTCGTGCCGCTGCCCTCTTCGCGGGCGGATGCAGGGTTCGGGACGGCGAGCACGGGGCCCATCACCTGCACTGTCGTTTCGTTTGGCAATCGGCCGACCCTTCATCCGCGCACACACAACGCGGCCAGGCCGCTCACCAGCGCCCGCTGATCCCGCGCCAGAGCAGGCCGGCCCGCGCCACCGCCTCCGCGATCTCGAGCCCGCCGGGGCGGACCGCCGCCGGGTCTGAGGCCACGCGGCGGAGCACCCGCTCCGCCTGCCAGCCGGCGAGGAGCGCCGGCGCCGCCGTGCGCGGCACCCGGTCGCGGCGGGCGCGGGCGCGGGCGATGGCGGCCAGACCGTCGCGCGCGAGGTCGGCCAGCGGCAGCGCCGACGGCAGCGGGTCGCGGCCGCGCGCGCGCAGCTCGGGCAGCGCGCGCAGCAGCGCCGCGGTGCCGGCGCCACGGGCGAAGTCGCGCACCACCGGCAGCGCTCCGCCCTCGGCGCCGAGGTGGCGCGCGGCGAGCTCCATCAGGTGCCCGGCGGTGTGGTCGATGTAGAGCTCGAGCGCGGTCCGGTCGCGAAGCGGCGCCGCCTCGGCGTCGGCGAGCCGCGCCGCGATCATTTCCTCGAAGAGCCGTCGCGGCAGGTCGCCGGCGGCGATCGTCGCCGCCAGCGGCTCGACCACCTCGTGCCGGCGCGGCGGCGCGCGCTCGTAGATCTCGGCGATCGCGTCCAGCCACCAGCGCAGCCGGATCTGCGCGATCGCCGCCTCCGAGGCTACGAAGGGCGCGCGGGCGATCTCGAGGTTGAAGGCGTAGAGCGCCATCAGCCCGGGCCGGGCCGCGGGCGGCGCGGTCATCGCCGAGCGCCACCGGTCGGGATCGCCGCGCTTGACCAGCCCGGCGACGGCCGCGTCGGTCACGGCGCCGCCACGAAGAAGGCGTAGCCGTAGTCGCCGCCGTGCGCCGCCCGGACCGCGATCTCCTCGCGGGTCTCGTCGAAGGCCGGGGACGGGCCGTGTTCGGCTTCGAGCGCCGCCAGCCGGGTGCCGAGCGGTCCGTAGTAGTTGTCCCAGGCCGCCTCGGGGAGGAGGAAGTCGCCGAGGAGCCGCCAGCCGGCGGCGGCGATCCAGGCCCGGACCCCGGCGACGTCGGTCATCGCCGGGTAGCCGGCGAAGAGGTCGCGGGCGCGCGGCGCCGGCGCGTCGGTCAGCCAGACCGCCTCGGAGAACGCGAGCCGGCCGCCCGGCGCCAGAAGCGGCCGCCACGCCGCCAGCGCCGCGGGCACGCCGATGATGTAGGCGGCCCCCTCGCACCAGAGGAGGTCGAAGCTTTCCGGCGCGAAGGGCAGCGCCGCCATGTCGGCGGCGACAGTGCGGAACCGCGCCGCGTGCCCCGCCGCCGCCACGCGGGCCGCAGCCGCCTCGAGGAACGGCGCGTGGCGGTCGGTCGCCGTCACCTGCGCCTCGGGCAGCGCGTCGAGGAGGACGAGGCTCGCCGCGCCCGGGCCGCTCGCGATGTCGAGCACCCGCGCCGGTCCCTCGGTGCCGGCCAGCGCCAGCGCGCGGCGGGTGTCCGCAGCACTCCCCGGCGCCTCGTGGTCGAGGCCGGAATGGAGCTCCCAGAACAGCGGGTCCATCTAGGCGGCGCCCGCGACCGGCGCGCCGTCGCGCAGCAGCTTCCAGGTGATTGCGTCCTGCAGCGCCTGGAAGCTCGCGTCGACGACATTGGCCGAGACCCCGACCGTCGACCAGCGCCGGCCCTGGCCGTCGGCGCTCTCGATCAGGACGCGCGTGACCGCCTCGGTTCCGCCGGAGGTGATGCGAACGCGGAAGTCGACAAGCTTCATGTCGTCGATGAAGGCCTGGTAGGGGCCGAGATCCTTCCTGAGCGCGCGGGAGAGCGCGTTGACCGGCCCCTGGTCGGCGTGGGTGACGGGGTCGTGGCTCTCGCTGACGCTCATCACCCGCTCGGGGCCGAAGCGCGCGACCACCACCGCCTCCGAGGCGGTCACCATCGCCCCCTTCGCGTCCAGCCGCCGCTCGACCGTCACCCGGTAGCGCTCGACCTCGAAGTAGCGCGGCATCAGCCCGAGGATCTGGCGCGCGAGGATCTCGAAGCTTGCCGAGGCGCCATCGTAGGCGTAGCCGCGGTCCTCGCGCGCCTTGACCTCGCGCAGGATCTCGGCGAGCCGCCGGTCGCCGGGCGCGACCTCGATCCCGGCCTTGGCCAGCCGCTCGCGCAGGTTCGACTGCCCGGCCTGGTTCGACATCGGAATCACCCGGGCGTTGCCGACGACCTCGGGCGGCACGTGCTCGTAGGTGGTGGGGTCCTTCAGGATCGCGCTCGCGTGCAGCCCCGCCTTGTGGGTGAAGGCCGAGGCGCCGACGTAAGGCGCGGCCCGGTCCGGCACCCGGTTCAGGATGTCGTCGAGGAGGCGGCTCACGCGGGTGAGGCCGGCGAGGCCGTCGGGGCGGACGCCGATCTCGAAGCGGCTGGCGTAGGGCTCCTTGAGCATGAGCGTCGGGATCAGGGTGACGAGGTTCGCGTTGCCGCAGCGCTCACCGAGGCCGTTCAGCGTGCCCTGCACCTGGCGCGCGCCGGCGTCGATCGCGGCGAGCGTGTTCGCGACCGCGTTGCCGGTGTCGTCGTGGGTGTGGATGCCGAGCCGGTCGCCCGGGATGCCGGCGGCGATCACCGCGTGGGTGATCGCGCCGACCTCGGCGGGCAGCGTGCCGCCGTTGGTGTCGCAGAGCACGACCCAGCGGGCGCCGGCGGCGAGCGCGGCCTGCAGGCAGGCGAGGGCGTAGTCCGGGTTCGCCTTCCAGCCGTCGAAGAAGTGCTCG
The DNA here is from genome assembly GCA_963763295.1 of uncultured Alphaproteobacteria bacterium. GTDB lineage: Bacteria > Pseudomonadota > Alphaproteobacteria > Rhodobacterales > Rhodobacteraceae > Amaricoccus. Next base: position 187,863 of record CAVXOH010000005.1, on the reverse strand, counting down.
GCGTCGAACAGGGCCTCGCGGCCCTTGGCCCTCAGGAAGCGGACCGAGGTGGCGATGTTCTCGAGGTTCTCCTCGAGGCTGACGTTAAGCGCGGTGGCGACGTGGAAGTCGTGGGTCTTGCCGACGAGGCAAACGGCGGGCGTTTGGGCGTTCAGCACCTCGGCCAGCACCTCGTCGTTCGAGGCGGAGCGGCCCGAGCGCTTGGTCATGCCGAAGGCGGTCAGCGTCGCCCGCAGCTTCGGCGCGGCGTCGAAGAAGGCGCTGTCGGTGGGGTTGGCGCCGGGCCAGCCGCCCTCGACGTAGTCGATGCCGAGGGCGTCGAGGGCGCGGGCGATCGTGAGCTTGTCCTCGACGGAGAAATCGACGCCCTGGCTCTGCTGTCCGTCGCGCAGCGTTGTGTCGAAGAGATAGAGGCGCTCGCGGGTCATGGTTGCGCCTTCTCCGCGTTCTCTTGCCCGCCCTTCGGCGCGTTGTGATAGTCAAGGACCGCAACAGGCAATAGCAAAGTGCCTTGTCGCAACCCTACTATAAATTCTCGGATTATGCGCTGTTGCTCTTCCTGAACTCCAAAAGCCTCCGGATAGTACCCGCCCCGCAATATATCTATCTGATCGAATTTATACCCTAAGCTAACTGCAATCTCCTCGATCAATCGCACGCTCGAGTCATCGAGATCGTCAAGAAGTTTTCTTCTGACAGCTTGATCTTCTTTGATCCACCGGTCTCTGTCGTTGTAGATTGTCAATAGCTGGCGAAGCGCCGCAACCACTCTTTGTTTATCAGAGAACTCAATCTCAACAAGATTGAGGGCGACAACCCGCTCTTGGCTCAATTGCGCCCTACGGGTTCCCATTAGAGCCCGTAGCACAAATAGCTTTCTTTCCCGCTTGCCTTGTTGCACCTGGAGCCACTGGGCAATCGCCACGGCCGCAATTGGTCCCACGACAATTGCGCTAGTGGTGATCCAGAACTCAGCGGTCATGGCCATTCCTCCCGCCGAGCGAGTGGCGTAGCGAGGGTGAGAACTCTCGGGGGACAAAGGCCGGCGCGGGTCATGACTCGATCCCTTCGAGCTTCGCCGGATCGAAGTCCGGCCCAGTTGTCCACTCCGTTGGCTCGCCCGGCCGGTCGTTGACTATCACTCCGGCTGCAACGAGAGCGTCACGGATTTGGTCTGCTTCCGCAAAGTTCTTCCGTTGCCGCGCCCTGTCCCGCTTGCGCACCAACATCTCGGCCAGCCCACGGTCCGTGGGGGCAAGGTCTCCCCAAGCAAGGTCCGGCGTCAGCAGCCCAAGCAGGCGCGCCGAATGAGCGAGGGTGTTGATGTCTCCACCAGACGCAAGGTGATGCAGAAGCGCGATGGCTTGGGGGATGTTAAGGTCATCCGATAGCGCGCCCAGGGTCGGCTGGTGGATTTCGACCGGAGGTCCCAGCCAGTCCCGCCACGTCTCGCCATTTCTTGAGCGTACGCCGCGCCTCGTGCACCTTTGCTTCGCTGAAGTCCATCGGCTGGCGGTAGTGCGTCGAGAGCAGCACGAAGCGGATCACCTCGCCGGGGATGCCCTTGTCGAGGAGGTCGCGGACGGTGAAGAAGTTGCCGAGGGACTTCGACATCTTTTCGCCCTCGACGTTGAGGAAGCCGTTGTGCAGCCAGAAGCGGGCGAACGTCCCCTCCGGGTGGGCGCAGGCCGACTGGGCGATCTCGTTCTCGTGGTGGGGGAAGACGAGGTCGATGCCGCCGCCGTGGATGTCGAAGGAGGGGCCGAGGAGCTCGTGGGACATCGCCGAGCACTCGAGGTGCCAGCCGGGGCGGCCGTGGCCCCAGGGCGAGGGCCAGCCGGGCTCGGCCGAGGTCGACGGCTTCCAGAGGACGAAGTCGAGCGGATTGCGCTTGTAGGGCGCCACCTCGACGCGGGCGCCGGCGCGCATCTCGTCGAGCGAACGGTTGGCGAAGCGGCCGTAGTCGGGGTAGCTCGCGACTGCGAAGAGGACGTGGCCTTGCGCTTCGTAGGCGTGGCCCTTTGCGATCAGGGTCTCGATCATCGCCACCATCGGGGCGATGAACTCGGTCGCGCGCGGCTCGTGGGTCGGCTCGAGCGCGCCGAGCGCGGCCATGTCGGCGTGGTACCAGCCGGCGGTCTCCTCGGTGATCTCGCGGATCGGCCGCTTCTCGGCGACGGCGCGGGCGTTGATCTTGTCGTCGACGTCGGTGATGTTGCGCACGTAGGTGACGTGATCCGCACCGTAGACGTGGCGGAGCAGCCGGAAGAGCACGTCGAAGACGACGACCGGGCGCGCGTTGCCGATATGGGCGCGGTCGTAGACGGTGGGGCCGCAGACATACATCCGCACGTTCGCCGGATCGAGCGGGACGAAGCGTTCCTTCGATCGGGTGCGGGTGTTGTAGAGGCTGATCTCGGGGTGGTCGGTCATGGCCCGGGCTCTCGCGGTTCTGCCGCGGCGGGCTATCACGTTGGTCCGGGTTGGAAACGGGACGCGCGCCGCGACGGGTGTCAGCGGCGAATGCAGATCGCGATGATGCGGCGCGTCGTCATGCGCCGCCTTATGCGCCAATCGCCGCCGTCGATCAAGCGGCTTGCGCCGGGGCCGCCGGCAGGCTCTGCTGGGCGAGACGCAAGAGGGGAGGAAGCCATGGCCCACGATCCCGGCGCGGCGCTGCGCGCGCTGCACCGTCCCGGCGATCCCTTCATCCTGGCGAATGCCTGGGACGACGGCAGCGCCCGGCTGCTCGCGGCGATCGGTGCCGAGGCGATCGGCACCACGTCGGCCGGGTTCGCCTTCACCCTCGGCCTGCCCGACGGCGCCTACATCACCCGCGACCAGGCGCTCGCCCATGCCGAGCGGCTGGTGGCGGCGACGCCGCTGCCAGTCAGCGCCGATCTCGAGAACGGCTACGCCGAGGCGCCCGACGAGATCGCCGAGACCATCCGCCTCGCCGGCGAGGCCGGGCTCGGCGGGGCCTCGATCGAGGACATCGACCTGCCCGGCCCCGGCGCCTACTGGTTCCACTTGGCGGTCGAGCGGGTGCAGGCGGCGGCCGCGGCGGCGCGGGCGCTCCGGCGCGACTTCGTGCTCGTCGCCCGCGCCGACGGCCTGATGACCGGCGCCTACGACCTCGACGAGGCGGTGCGCCGCATCGAGGCCTTCGCCGAGGTCGGCGCCGACTGCGTCTATGCGCCGCTCCTGCCGGACCTCGCCGCGGTGCGCCGCGTCTGCGCCGCCGTCCCGGTGCCGGTGAACACCCTCGCCGCCGGCGCGCTCCTCGGCGAGCCGCGCGCCGCGCTGGCGTCGGCCGGCGTCGCCAGGATCAGCCTCGGCTCCGGCCTCGCCCGGGTCGCCCAAGGGGCGATGATCGCGGCCGCCCGCGAGGTTCTCGGCGCCGGGGATTTCCGCCGGCTCCGCGACGGCGCGAAGGGCGCGGAGGTCGACGCCCTGCTCGCCAAGGGGGCCGGGCCGGAAGCCTGATCGTCGCGATCCGGATGGGTCAGGGCGCGGGCGCGACCCCGAGGGGCACGAGCTCGACCTCGGCGAGCGTGACCGGCGCGGCCGACGGGGCTTCGCGTGCCGTGCGCAGCGCCGCTAGGTCGACCTCGCCATGTACCCAGCCCGCACTGTCCATCTTGCCGGTGTTGATCACCCCGTCCTCGGGCAGTCCGGGATCGGGCGGCACGAAGATCCCGGCCGCGCCGTGGGCTCGCGACGCCATCGGCAGCCAGTCCGCGAGGCCGAGGGTGACCGCGTGGACGACGGCAGTGCGGGTCTCGGCAGCGCGCGCCAGCGCCGCGGTCCGCATCCGCGCGTAGGCGCGCGCGCCGTCGGAGAGGCTGCCGAACAGCAGCACCTCGGCGCCGGCGTCGGCCATCGCCGCGGCGATCGCCGGCTGCTCGGCGTCGGTGGAGAGCAGGATGCCGAGCCGGCCCAGGGCCGTCTCGAAGACCCGCGGCCGATCGCCGGGCGCGATCCCCCACGACTCCTCGAAGGCGCTGAGCGTGAGCTTGTCCTGGTGGGCGAAGGTTCCGTCGGGGGCGAAGAGGCGGGCGCGATCGTAGGGGGTGCCGTGGTCGCGCACCGGTCCCGAGGCGGCGCAGATATGGACCTTGAACTCCCGCGCCAGGCTGCCGTGCAGGTCGTCCACGTCCTTGATCCGGGCGCTGACCGCGTCGATCGAGCGCGCGGCGTCGCGGGCATTGTCCTCGCCCGCGAGGCTCGCGAGCTCGAGCGCGCCGTAGTCGGGGAACACCAGCAATTCGGCTCCCTGCTCGGCGGCCGTGCGCACCCAGACCCGCAGCTTGCCGACATAGTCGTTCCAGCGGTTGTGCCAGTCGATCGGAAAGGCGGCGGCGGCAAGCTTCATGGTCCCCTCCCGCGGTCCTGTCCCGGCCGCGGCGGGCATTCCGCCAGTCCGCGCGCCGAGGTGCAACAGAAAACGTGCGAGGCCAGACCGTGGACTTGGATGTCAAAGGTTTACGTGGATTTGCTCGACCCAGAACGCATATGGAATGCGTATGGAACTCATATGGCTAGTAAAGTTGTCAGGATTGACTTGTTAACGGGGGCCGGTCTTGCGAGCCCGATCCGAGGTGTTGAGGGCCACGGCGGCGCGGATGAGCGCCTTGAACGCCTCCGCGTCGATCGCGTCGCCCTCATGGACATCGATGGCCCGTCTCGTGTTGCCTTCGAGGCTGGAATTGAAGAGGCCTGACGGACCCTCGAGCGCGGCGCCCTTGGCGAAGGTCAGCTTCACGATGGTCTTGTAGGTTTCGCCGGTGCAGATGATCCCGGCATGCGACCACACTGGGACCCCGCGCCACTTCCACTCCTCGACCACGTCGGGGTCGGCCTGCCGGATCAGGTCTCGAAGCCGCGCGAGCATCTCGCCCCGCCAGTCGCCGAGCTCCTCGATTCGCGCATCGATCAGCCGGGAGGGAGAGTCTCCCTGTCTTTCTTCCATCAAGCCTCTTCACCTCCTCTTCATCTCTGCCGACGCGTTCTTCGGGAGACGACAAGCCACCACGCCGATCAGGATCACCGAAAATGGGCCACCAGCCAAGCGACGCGTTCCCGCCCGAAGTCATCCAGAAACTCAGGACATATGTCTACCGGCTCATCGACCCGCGGAACGGCGAGACGTTCTACGTCGGCAAGGGCAAGGGCAACCGCGTCTTCGCGCACATGCGCGGCGAGCAGGGTATCGAAGGCGACGATCTCGACAACAAGACGGCGCGCATCCGCCAGATTCGCGTCGCAGGATTCGACGTTGCCCACGTGATCCACCGGTACGGCATGGATGACGCGACGGCCTTCGAGGTCGAGTCCGCGCTGATGGATGCCTATCCAGGCCTCACGAACCAGATCGGTGGCGTCGGCGGCAACGAGTTTGGCGCCAGGCACGCTCTGGAGATCATCCGCGAGTACCGCGCGGAGCCGGCCGCGTTCCGGCACAAGGCGATCCTCATCAGCGTGAACCGCAGCGCCCTCGCCGAGTCATCCCTCTACGAGCCGACCCGTTACGCGTGGAAGATCAGCCCCGTAAAAGCGGGAAACGCCGAGGTGGTCCTCGCCACGGTACAAGGCGTGATCAAGGGCGCGTTCGTTGCCGACGAGTGGCTGGAAGCAACCGCCGCCAACTTCCCGGGCCGCCAGGACGTCCCCGGACGGTACGGGTTCAACGGTCGCGACGCCCCCGATGACGTGCGGCGTCTCTACGTCGACAAGCGTGTTCCCGACGAGTACCGCAAGCGTGGCGCGGCCAACCCGATCAAGTACGCGCAGGGGGCATAGCGACCAGGCGTCCGGTGGTCCGCCCTTGCGCCAGAAGCGGTCACCCCGCCGCCGCACAGAAGCGCAGTGCATCGACGATCACCAAGGTTGTATCGGGGCCCGCCCGAGGATGGTCGAGCCCAGGAGGAAGAGGGCGACCGTTCTTCATGCCCCGGCGACGTCCGCTACGAAGACGTCGCCGAGCCGGCGATCCTCAAGCCCACCGACGCGATCATCAAGCTCGCCACGACCTGCATCTGCGGGATCCGATCTCTGGTCGTATCGCGGGCTCGAAACGGGGAGCGAGCCCCGGCACATGGGCCACGAGTACTGCGGGGTCGTGGTCAGGGTCGGGAGCGACGTGAAATGATCAGACCTGACCAGTGCGTGGTCGGCTCGTTCGCCACCTCCGACAATGTCTGCCCGCATTGCCGGCATGGCTTCCAGTCGTCCTGCGCGCAGCGCGAGTTCATGAGCGGCACCCAGGCGCCCTACGCGCGTGTACCGCCCGCCGACGGCACGCTGGTCGCCACGGCGGAAATGCCGGCCGACGCCCTGTTGCCGAGCCTTCTGGCCGCTTCCGACGTGCTCGGCTCCGACTAGGGTCTGTTGAGATTCAGGATTCCCAGGTAGTTGCGGTTGTGATTCAAGCTCCCAAAAGGGAGCAGTGAATGACGAGAATGTTCCTGACGGACGCGCAATGGTCGCGGATCGAGCCGCATTGCCTTGGTAAGGCGTCGGACCCGGGCAGAACGGGAGGGGACGCGCGACTGTTCATCGAGGCGGTGCTTTGGATCGCGCGGACAGGCAGCCCTTGGCGCGACCTGCCGGAGGTCTTCGGCAATTGGAACACGGTGTTCAAGCGGTTCCGACATTGGGTAAAGGCCGACGTCTTCAAGAGAATTTTCGACGCGCTCTCCGGCGACCCAGACCTGGAGTTCGCCATGGTCGATGGCACGATCGTCAAGGTCCACCGCCACGGACAGGGCGCAAAAGGGGAACTCAGGGCCAGGCCATCGGCAAGTCCCGAGGGGGCTGGACCACCAAGATCCTCGCGCTGACCGACGCGCTCGGCAACCTGGTGCGCTTCGAGCTGCTCCCCGGGCAGCGCCACGACACGGTGGGCGTCGCGCCGCTCATCGAGGATGTCGCCTTCGGCGGGCTGATCGCCGACAAGGCCTTCGACGCCAGCTGGATCGTCGCCGAGCTCGATGCGCGCGGCGCGCAGGTGGTGGTCTCCCAGCATCCGCAGCGCGCGAAGCCCCGACCGATCGACGCACACCTCTACCAGTGGCGTCACCTCATCGAGAACTTCTTCTGCAAGCTCAAGGAGTTCAAACGCATCGCCCTGCGCGCCTGTAAAACTGACGCAAGCTTCGCCGCCATGATCTACGCCGCCGCAACCATCCTCAACACCCGATGAATCTCAACAGACCCTAGTATCCGGCCGACGCCCGCGTGCAGCCGGGCTCGACCGTGGCCGTCGTGGGCGACGGCCTCATGGGCATCCTGGCCACTAGGCAGATTGGCGCCGACCGCAGGGCAAGGTGTTCGACCTCGAGCTGCCGATCGCCGACGTGGCGGAAGGCTACCGCGCGATGGACGAGCGCCGGGCGATCAAGACGCTGCTGCGTGTCCAGGTGGGGCGAGCCGGCTCGGGCTCATGCGCGCCGCCAGGCGACGGCGAGGGCGAAGGCGAGGGCGAGCGCCGCCGGCCACGTCCAGAGCGGGCGTTCCTCGATGAGCGGCGGGCGGTCCGTGGGGTTGGGCTCGAGCCGGTCGAGCTCTGCGGCCATCGCGGCGAGGTCGTCCATGTCGCGCACCCGCCAGGTCCGCCCGCCGCTCGTGGCGGCGATCTCGCGCAAGGTGGCGATGTCCACCGCGTCCCGGGAGGCGGGCCGCTCCTCGAGGTCCTCGGGGCCGAGCGCGATGGTGTGGACGCGCACGCCGTTCTCCGCCGCCAGCCGGGCGACCTGCCGCGGGTCGAGGCGGGCGGCGGTGTCGCGGCCGTCGGAGAGCAGCACGATGACGCGCGAGCTGGCCGGGTCGGCGAGGATGCGCTTGAGCGCGAGGCCGAGGCCGTCGGAGATCGCGGTGGAGCGTCCGGTCAGGCCGATCTCGGCGCTCTCGATCGCGCGGGCCGCCGCCCTCAGGTCATGGGTCAGCGGCGCGGCCACGTAGGCGCGGTCGGCGAAGATGACGATGCCGATCCGGTCGCCGCGGCGGGCCTCCACGAAGCCGGTGGCCACGCGCTTGACCGCGTCGAGGCGCGAGGCGGTCTCGCCGTCGAGCGAGAAGTCCTCGATCGCCATGCTGCCGGAGAGGTCGAGCGCGAGGACGATGTCGCGGCCGGAGGCGGTGCGGTCGGGGACCGGCACCAGCCGCTGCGGCCCGGCGAGGGCGGCGACGAGGCAGAGCCAGAGCATGGCGGGGAGCAGGCCGGGACGGTCGAGCCCGCGGCTCGCGACGCGGCCGGCGCCGGCGGCGATGGCCGGCGGCAGGTAGAGCGGCTGCCCGCCCGCACCGCGCGGCGGCAGCAGGCGCACGAGGAAGGGCAGCGGCAGCAGCAGGAAGGCGAGCGGCAGGGCGAAGTCAACCATGCCGCCCTCGCCCGCGCCCGCGCCTGCGGATAAGGTCGTCGAGCGCCGCCGGGTCGGGCGGCGTGCGCCGGTAGAGCGCGGCGCGGATCTCGGGCGGCAGCGCGGCGCCGGTCTCCTCGACGAGGCGCAGCTGGCCGAGGAGGCGCTCTTCCGGCGGCAGCGAGCCGAGCCGGGCGAGGCGGGCGGCGACGCTCTCGCGCCGGCGGCGGGGGCGGAGCATCGGGCGGATCAGCGCCGCGGCGAGGGCGGCGAGCAGGAGCCCGAGGCCGAAGGCGGCGAGGAGGTCCGCCCAGCCGGTGGCGATGAAGTCGGCCGGCAGGCGCGGCGGGTGCAGGTCGGCAAGGGTCTCCGGGGTCATGAGGCGCGTGCGAGCGGGCGGTCGGTGGCGAGGCGCTCGGCGGTGAGGCCCGGCAGGCGGAGCGCGGCGAGGCGGTCGGCGCGGGCCTGCGGCAGCGTGCCGAAGCGGGCGCGAGCGACGCGGCCGTCCGCGGTGAGGAAGGGGAGGGCAGCGGCGGGCGGCGCGGTCTCGAAGGCGTCCTCGGTGAGGATGAGGCGCAGCGGGCCGCGGCGGGCGAGGCCGGCGAGCGCGGCCTCGAGGCCCGGCCCCGGGTGGTCGAGGCCGGTCGCGAGCACGATGCCGGCGCCGCGCGGGGCGAAGCGGGCGGCGCGCACGAGGTCGGGGGCGAGCTCGCGGACCGGGGCGCGGGTCCCGAGGGCGAGCGCGTGGGCGCGGGCCAGCGCGCCGCAGACCCGCGCCATGCCGGCGTCGCGGGCGCGCGGGCGCTCGGCGAGGAGGCCGGCGTCGGTCAGCGCGACGACGCCGGCGGCGCCGGAGCCGAGCACCGCCTGCCAGCCGGCGAGCGCCAGCGCCTCGGCGGCGGCGACCGAGCGGAAGCGGCCGCGGGTGCCCCAGAGCATCGGCCGGCGGAAGTCGGCGACGAGGAGCACGGTGCGCTCGCGGTCCTCGTGGAAGCTCCGCACCTGGAGCGCGCCGCTCCGGGCGGTGGCCGCGGCGTCGAGGTGGCGGGGGTCGTCGCCTTCGGTGAACGGGCGGATCTCGCGGATCTCGTGGCCCTGGCCGCGCTTGCGGGTGGGGGCGATGCCGGGCCGCTCGGCCAGCGCGCCCGCCGGGCGGGCGGCGACCGCGGAGAGCGCCATCAGCGCGTCGGCGCTGACCGTGGTGGCGGCGGCCTCACCAGGGCCGGACATGGGCGAGCGCCCGCGCGACGATCTCGCGCGTGGTGATGCCGTCGGAGGTCGCCCGCCAGCTCGGCACCAGCCGGTGCGACAGCGCGTCGGCGGCGAGATCCTCGACGTCCTCGGGCAGCGCGTGGTCGCGGCCGCGGAGCGCGGCGCGCGCCCGCGCGGAGGCGGCGAGCGCCAGCGAGCCGCGAGGCGAGACGGCGTGCTCGACGAGGCCCGCGAGCGGCGTCCCCTCGGCTTCGCGCGTAGCGACGACGAGGCGGACGATGAAGTCCTTGAGCGGCGGCGCGAGGTGGATGCCGTCGGCGGCCGCCTGCGCGGCGTGGATGGCCGCGGGGCCGAGGCGCGGGCCCTCCGGCGGCGGCGCCGCACGGCCCTCGGACTCGACGAGGTCGAGGATTGCCCGCTCGACCTCGGCGCCGGGGAGCGCGAGCTCCACGTGGAGGAGGAAGCGGTCGAGCTGCGCCTCGGGCAGCGGGAAGGTGCCCTCGTGCTCGATCGAGTTCTGGGTGGCCACCACCATGAAGGGGTCGGGCAGGGGCCGGGTGATCCCGCCGGCGGTGATCTGCCGCTCGGCCATGGCCTCGAGGAGCGCCGACTGCACCTTGGGCGGGGCGCGGTTGATCTCGTCGACCAGCACGAGCGAGTGGAAGAGCGGGCCGGGGATGAAGTCGAAGCGCCCGTCGTCGGGGCGGAACACCTGGGTGCCGGTCATGTCGGACGGCATGAGGTCGGGCGTGCACTGGATGCGCGCGAAGCTCGCGTCGAGGCCGGCGGCGAGCGCCTTGACGGCGCGGGTCTTGGCGAGGCCCGGCGGCCCCTCGATCAGGATGTGCCCGCCGGCGAGGACGCCGATGGCGAGCCGCTCGACCAGCCGCTCGTGGCCGACGAGCCGCGCCGAGATGGCTTCGGTGAGGCGTGCGACGGGCTCGAGGGGATCGGCGATGCCTTGCTGGTGGAGCGTCACGCCGTCCTCCTGATCGACCCGGGCCGAGATTGGCACGGGTCCGAGGCGGGTGCCACTCGCGGCGACTTAGACTTTAGGCTGACGTGGGCAGGCCGAGCGAAGGTGCGGCGTGGCATGGTCGCGATAGAAGTATGCCGGGTCGGAGCCAATACAGGTGAGCATCGTCAATGGCGCCCTTTTTGTGAGCATTTGCTCAAGCGCGGTTCGACAGGTAACGTTTACGGCTCGCTCGCGCCGGTTAAGTTTAGCATTAGTTAATCGGCGGAGCATTGCGGGTGAAGGAGCCGGCGGGGTGCTTCCTTGGTTCCGGTCGTATGGAGTCAAACCAAATCAATGTCTTATGCAAGGGCCATGTGTCGGGGCGCGACGGGGCGGCGCGGCGGAATGCTTGCTTTCACGGGGGACCCACGCTGAATTTGTGTCCATTCCAGCCTGATTTGTGGTAGGCTGTACTTCGGAAATAGCTTGAAGCCCTTTGTACTCGTGCCACGAGTACGCTTGACATTAATTTTGAGGGGGATGGCGGATTATGATGGAACTCCTGGTCGTCGTTTGCCTGCTGGCTGCTCCGGAGAACTGCGAGGAGCGCAGCATCGGCTTGTACCCTGCAATGAGCGCGATGGCCTGCATGTTGCAGGGCCAGCCGCAGATCGCGGTCTGGACGGAGGCCCACCCGGGGCTGCGGGTGGCGCGCTGGACCTGCCGCGACAGCGCGACGCGCCTTACCAAGGCCTGATTGAGGTCAGCGCCCGCGCGTCGCGGACTCGACGTGGGCGGATGATGACGAATTGCTCCGACGCAGGAACGCGTGCGGGGGCGGGGACGTTCGGAGATCGAGCGACTCCCGGCCGGGAGTCGTGCGACGAAGGCGTGCGAAGGAGGTACGGCGTCATGCGAATGGACCAGGGGACCTGGGTGCTGGTGGCGGACGGCGAGAAGTTCCTGCTGCTCAGGAACGTCGGCAATCGCGCGCGGGTGGCGCTGGAAGTCATCGACTCCGGCACCGTGGACAATCCGCCGACCCGGGCGCAGGGCACCGACCGGCCGGGGCGGCTCGACCATGCCGCAGCCGGGCCGAGCACGGTGCAGGAGACCGACTGGCACCGGCTGGAGAAGGAGCGGTTCGCTAAGGACCTGGCGGACCACCTGCAGGGATGGGCGCTCGCGGGCCGGTACGGCGCGCTGGTGCTGGTCGCCGACCCGCGGACGCTCGGCGTGCTGCGGCCCGAGTTGCACAAGGCGGTGCAGGAGCGCCTCGTGGCCGAGGTGGACAAGGACCTCACCGGAATGCCGGTATCGGAGATCGAGGCGGTGCTGGCGGCCGCCTGACGGATCGGGTCCGCCGGTCGCGCGCGCAGCCCGGCGGCGGAAGGGAAGGGAGCGAGCGCATGCAGTTGAGGCTGTTCGAGAAGGGCTCGACGCCGCCGCCGAGCGCGGACGGCGTGGTCGAGGACATCAGCAGCGACGTGATTCCGCATGTCGGCGACGTGATCCAGTTCGAAGGCAAGAACGCCGAGGTCGTGCGGCGCTACCGGGTCGTCTCGCGCCTGTTCCGCACGGTCTCCTCCAGCGGGTCGACCGAGGTGGCGCTGGAGGTCGAGTTCGCCGAATGACCCGGCTTACGGCGGAGCAATTCATTCCGCGTCGCCAGCCATATGGCGGGCTTCACAACGCGTATGCTTCATGGTCCCCGTAGCTTGGGCGAGCGGCCCTCGCTAGTGTCAGCTTCGCGCCGATTGTGTTGAAAAACTCGCTTGTTCCGGGGGTTGATCGCTGATTCCATCCTCTCTGAGGCTGTTGGGGGCGCAGGCGATGATGGGACCGAGGCAGGTGGCGCCGGGCGCGCTGTTCTACGAGTTTTCGCTCGAACGCCACGTTCCCGAGGATCACCTGCTGAGGTCGATCGACGGGTTCGTCGACCTTGATGACGTCCGGGCGCGTCTGGCGCCTCTCTACAGCTCGACCGGTCGGCCGTCGGTCGATCCGGAGCTGATGATCCGGATGCTGCTGGTGGGGTACTGCTTCGGGATCCGCTCGGAGCGGCGGCTGTGCGAGGAGGTTCACCTCAACCTCGCCTACAGGTGGTTCTGCCGGCTCGACCTGGCGGATCGGGTCCCGGACCACTCGACCTTCTCCAAGAACCGGCACGGGCGGTTCCGCGACTGCGACCTGCTCCGCCACGTCTTCGAGGCAACGGTGCGCCGATGCGTCGCGGAGGGGCTCGTCGGCGGCGAGCGGTTTGCCGTCGACGCCAGCCTGATCGAGGCGGACGCGAACAAGCAGCGCTCGACCGCCCGCGAGGACTGGGACCCGGCGGCGATCGATCCCGACACGGCGCCGCGCGCGGTCCGGGAGTACCTCGCGGTGCTTGACGACGCGGCCTTCGGCGCGGCGAGCCCGGTCGAGCCGAAGTTCACCTCGCCCGCCGATCCCGCGGCGCAGTGGACCGGCGCTCAGAAGGGTCACGCCTTCTTCGCCTATGCGACCAACTATCTGGTCGACACCGACAACGCGATCATCGTCGACGTCGAGACGACGCGCGCCATCCGCCAGGCGGAGGTCGGCGCCGCGCGCACCATGATCGACCGCACGATGGACCGCTTCGGCCTCTATCCCGAGCGGCTGATCGCCGACAGCGCCTACGGCTCCGCGCCAATGCTCGGCTGGCTCGTCGAGGAGCGCGGGATCGAACCGCACATCCCCGTCTTCGACAAGTCGGGCCGCAGCGACGGGACCCTCGAGCGCGCCGACTTCGCCTACGACCGCCGCGCCGACGCCTACGTCTGTCCGGCGGGCAAGACGCTCAGGCAGTTCCACCGGCCGGCCGGCTCCTACGCCACGCCGCGCAGTGGCGTCGATGCCGAGGGCATGATGCGCTATCGTGCCAGCAAGCGGGACTGCGATGTCTGCCCGCTCAAGCCGCGCTGCTGCCCCGGCCAACCCCAGCGAAAGCTCATGCGCTCGATCCATGAGGGTGCGCGCGACATGGCCCGCGAGATCGCCACGACCGACGAGTACGTCGTCTCACGGCGCCTCCGGAAAAAGGTCGAGATGCTCTTCGCCCACCTCAAGCGCATCCTGCACCTCGACCGGCTTCGGCTCCGCGGCCCCTGCGGCGCCCGCGACGAGTTCCACCTCGCCGCCGCCGCCCAGAACCTCCGGAAGCTCGCCAAGCTGAAGGCGCCTCCCATGCGGATGGCGGCCTGAAAGGGTGCGGCCACCTTCGACTATTCAGGATCGCTTCGCCTGAACGACTTCCACCGCCTTCTTCAACGAAATCCGCCATGGGCAGACCCAAGCTTGGAACCGGGCGTTCAAAGAGGCTAACCGCTTGGCGACCCGAAGCCGCCGCCACGGAAAGCGCGTGGCGGCGACAGTTGCATCGGTTCTAAACTGTCAAGTCCCGCTTTCCGGGCCGAAGCCGTCGATGGTGCTCGCGCGTGCCCATAGGCATCCCGCCAGCCAGGTGATCGCTGCCGCAAGGATCACCAAGCCCAGGTCAAGAGCCAGTTCCGGCACGAATGCACGGAGCGCGATCGGCACCGCGCCGATTAAATAGAGAGCAAGCGGAAGGCGAGGCACGTCTTTGCCGATAGCAAGGGAAATCACAAAGGCGAGCGTGCCAAGGAGAAAAAGTAAAGAACTTACGGTAAGAAAGATTCCAAGCGGCCCGGCCCTCAGCTCGGTGATAGTTGTCACCGGAAGGTTCGAGAATACGAGATTGATCACCACTTCCACGCCTACCAAACTCGCCAATGCAATGAAGTTGATGACGAACGCGACGGTACCGAACAGTCCCGCGCGCCGCCCAAACGCGAGGAACAGGCCCGTGACAAGGCCGAGCGCCAGGATCTCGGCGAACGGCGCGAGAAGTTGAGTGAGATCGGTGGTCGGGATGAGTGAGCTGCGTTTGGCGGCGTTGACCACAAGAATAAGCGCGCTCCCCACCCCGGCGACGGAGGCCAGCTGATAGAGCGTGGCGTTGGGGACAGCCACGCCTAACTGAACAGGCCCGGAATTCTCGCTGCGCCGAGATTCCCCGGCAGAACTCTGGACCGACGTGAATGATTGCGGACGGCTTGGTTCGGCGTTTCCGGCGAGCATGTTCGTTTTCTCCATCTGGAATTCGGGAGCCGCGAGGACCGCAGGCCTTTCCAATTCCATCGGTAATCGCTGCTTACATCGCCTTGTGGAGCGTGTAAACAGTGATTACATTGTTCACGGGATCGTGTTAGGCACGTCACGCAAGTCCACGGATCAGAGGAAAGTGATGCCAAAAACCAAAACTCCTCGGCTCACCAGCTATCACCACGGCAATCTGCGGGAGGCGCTGATCGGTGCCGCGGTTCAACTTGTCGAGGAGGGCGGCCCCGATAACGTGAGCGTGCGCGAAGTCGCGAAGCGAGCCGGCGTCTCCCCCGGCGCACCCTTCCGCCATTTCAGCAGCAAGACTGCATTGATGACCGCCGTCGCAGAGCAGGCGATGAGCCGCTTCCGCTCGGAGATCACGAACGCGGTCGACAACGTCGCGACCGACGACCCAATCGAGCGATTTGCCGCTGTCGGAGTCGCCTACCTGCGCTGGGCGATTCGAAATCCCACCCATTTTCAGATCATCTCGACCCGGAGCCTGATTGATTGGGACAGTTCGGAGTCTCTGCGTCACGACAACGAAGCGGTGCGTGCGCTGATGGAAGGCGCGATGGTGGAAGCGCAGCGGCGAAGCATGCTCAGATCAAACGACATAGCTGATACCCAGATCGCCGGGAGGGCACTGGTCTACGGGCTCGCACGCATGGTCATTGACGGACACTTCGCGCAGTGGGCCATGACGGGACAGACCGTGGAGCAAACCACGCAGAACGTACTAAAGCACTTCGTGTCACTCATTGGAAACGGCGAGCTAAAAACAGCGCAGAGAGTAGATGTTAAATTGGAGAATCCGAAGTAAGATATAATGCTAGCCGGTCTAATTCGTTTTTGGTCGCATATCAGGCTGGCGGAAATCGGCCCTACGCTTGAAACTGCCGGCGTGGATACTTCCACCGCATGACGGCCTTGGGCCCCAAACCTGACCTACTGACGCTCTATGGGTACACGCCCACTATCGCGCAAACGCCCGGAAGGGGTTTTCGCGGATGAGGGTGTCGATCGTGGCGCGGTCGACCCCGCTCGCTTCGAGCTTCGGCAGGAAGACCTCGCTCAGGTAGGTGTAGGGCTTCGGCGTGCCCCCGCCGGGCAGCGCCGGATCGTACCAGCCGCGGTCGTGGCTGAGCAGAAGCTGGCCGCCGAGCCCGGCGTCGAGCAGGCGGTGGATGTTCTCGAGGTAGGTCGCGTCCTCGCCCCAGCCGCCGATGCCGTCGTACTCGATCCACGCCCCGCGCCGGGCGACGGCGAGGTGCAGGGCGAAGTCCGGCTCCGCCTGGGTGTGGATGGAGATGAAGCGGTCCGGCGCGTGGCCGCACGCCTCGACGATCGCGAGCTGCTCCAGCACCACGCTGCCGCGGATGGTGTGGCTGCCGATGACGGCGCCCGTCTGCGCCCCGGCCCGCGCGGCGGCGCGCAGGATCTTGGCCTCGGTCGCGGTGATCCCGTCGTCGCCGGCGCTGAGCTTGATCCAGCCGGCCCGCACGCCGCTCGCCTCGATCCCCTCCTCGAGCTCGGACAGCATCCAGTCGGCGAGCGCGGCCTCGCCCGCCTCGTGGGCGAACGGCGGCACCCAGGGCTCGCGGTAGATGCCGGTCGGCACCACGATCGGAAAGCCGGTCGCCTCGGAGACGGCGCGGTCGATGTCGGCGCGGCGGCCGACGCCGACGGTCGAGCACTCGACGAGCGCGGTGAAGCCGAGCGCCTTGATCCGGTCGATCTCGGGCGCCATCAGCGCGATCACGTCCGCCGCGTCGGCCTGGGCGTAGCCGGGCGCGTCCCATGTGCGCAGGTCGACGAAGACGTGCTCGTGCGGCAGGATCGGCCCGAGCTCGTCGGCGCGTCGCGGTCCGAGCGTCGTGATCAGCACTGCCATCGCTCTCCTCCCGTCCGGCCTTGCCCTGCGCCGAGCGTGCAGCATCTTGCGGCGAAACGCCAAAGCGAACAGAGGGACGTCGTCGATTGGGCAACCTTGGCAGGGCGGCGCGCCGCGGGCCGGGCCGGGCAGGGGCGCCGTGAGCGCCCCGCCGCTGATGAGCGAGCGCCGGGTCAGCCTGATCGGCGGGCTGCTGACGGCGATCGGGCCGATCTCGATGGCGCTCTACACCCCGGCGATGACCGAGGTGGTCCGCGCCTTCGACAGCACCGAGGCGCTGGTCAAGCTGACGCTGACCCTCTACTTCGGCGGCTTCGCCTGCGCGCAGCTGGTGGCGGGGCCGCTCTCCGACGCGCTCGGCCGGCGGCCGGTCACCTTCGCCTTCATGGCGATCTACTGCGCGGCGAGCCTCGTCGCGCTGATGGCGCCGAACGTGCAGGTCCTGATGGCGGCGCGCTTCGTCCAGGGGGTCGGCGCCTCGGCCGGGGTGGCGATCTCGCGGGCGATCGTGCGCGACCTGTTCCAGGGCGAGCGCTCGTCGCGGATCATGAACCTGATCGGCATCATCCTCGCGGTCGGTCCGGCGGCGGCGCCGACGATCGGCGGGCTGGTGCTGGCGTCGGCGGGCTGGCGGGCGATCTTCCTCGTCATGGTGGGCTTCGGCGTCGCCGTGGTGCTGGTGACCGCGTTGGCGCTGCGCGAGACCGTGGTGCCGGACCGCGCGCGGCTGCATCCGGCCGCGCTCGTGGCCTCCTACCGCGAGGTGCTCGGCAACCGGCACTTTCTCACCGCCGCCGGCATCGTCTCCGGCGTGGTCGGCGCGCTCTTTGCGCAGGCGACCTTCCTGCCGTTCATCCTGATGGACCGGGTCGGGCTGACCCCGACCCAGTTCGGCCTCGGCATGCTGTTCCAGTCCGGCACCTTCCTCGCCGGCTCGCTGGTCTTCCGCGCGCTCCTGCCCCGGGTCAGCGCCTACCGGCTGGTCGGCCCCGGGCTCGGCTTCGTCGCGCTCGGCAGCCTGGGCGTGGCGCTGCTCCTCCTCTGGGAGCCGAGCTTCCTCCGGGTGATGGTGCCGGTCGCCTTCCATGCGGCCGGAATCGCCTTCGTGATGCCGGCGATGACCACCGCCGCCCTCGCGCCGTTCCCGAAGATCGCCGGGGCGGCGTCCTCGATGATGGGTTTCCTCCAGATGGGCTCCGGTCTCGTGGTCGGCAGCCTCGGGGCGCTGATCGGGGATCCGGTGCTCGCCATGGGCGCGCTGATCCCGCTCATGGGGACGGGCGCGTGCCTGCTCTACCTCGGCTACCGCCGGCACCCGCGCCTGGCCGAGCCGGAGCCGCGGCCGGCGATCGCCGGCCTGCCGGCCGGGCGCTCGATGATGCCGGAGACGCCCGCCTTGCGCGCCGAGGAGGAGGCGGAGCGCGCGGAACGGGCGGGTCGCGGGTGAGGGCGGGCGTTCAGCGGGAAGCCACAATGCGGTGATGAGCCGCGTGCTCGCCGCCCGAACCCGGCATCCGCCCGCGGAGAGGGCAGCGGCACGCCCGCGGGGGCCGCGTAAGCGGCCGCCCCGGGGGGGGCGGGCGGCCGCTGCCCGGGCTCGGGGCCCGGGCGGGACGGCTGAGCCGGCGCGCTTCCTTCCGAGCGGGCGTGTAATTCAGCCGATGACGAACTCGCGGTCCTTCAGCGACGCCGCGAAGCCGTCGAGCGCGCTGCTGGCCTCGCCCCAGTGCGGCAGCGCCTTGATCCGCCCGAGCCAGGCCGCGACCTTCGGGGTCTTCGCGAAGTCCCAGCGGATCAGGTCGCCGAGCGCGACCAGGCCGCCGACGTAGTAGTCGGCGACCGTCATCGCCTCGCCGGTCAGCCAGGCCCGGCCATCGCCGAGCCAGTGCTCTTCGAGCACCTGCAGCCAGAAGGTGCTCTTGTCGCGGCCCCATTCCACCGCCACCCGGTGGCCCTCGTCGGTCGGCCGCTTGTGCTGCGGGAAGAGCTGCGGATAGCCGAGGTTGTAGCCCCAGTCGCGGTAGAAGTTGAAGCTTGCCCAGAACATCGCCTCGTTGACCTTGGCGCGCGCCTTCACGTCCTTCGGGTACTCGGGGAGGTCGAACTTCTCGGCGAGGTAGATCAGGATCGCCGCGCTCTCGGTCAGCCGGAAGTCGCCGTCGTCGAGCACCGGCACCAGCCGGTTCGGGTTGATCGTCACGAACGGCTCCTCGTGGTGGGCGCCGGTGAAGAGGTCGACGACCTCCTCCTCGACGTCGAGCCCCTTGTCGGCGATGTAGAGCCGGACGATGCGGCTGGTGATCGAGGCCGGGTGCATGTAGAGCTTCATGGTTCCTCCCTGTCGGCTGATTTGTCAGGCTGTCGTGTAGGGGTCCTTCGGGCCGCGATCGGCGCTCAGGCTCTCGCGGTGGCGCGCGGTCATGCGCTCGATGGCGTCGGCGAGGTGGATCTCGGCGATCGCGTAGTCGTTGCGCTCGGTGCGGATCCTGTGCGCCTCGAGCAGGACCTCGCCGTGCGTGTAGCCCTGCGGCGGCTCGAAGCGGTAGGAGGCGAGCTCGATCAGGAGGCCGAGCGGGTCCTTGAAGTAGATCGAGTCCATGAAGCCGCGGTCCTTGACGCCCGAGTGCTGGATGCCGCGCTCGTCGAGCCGCTCGACCGCCTGGCGGAAGGTGGCGGCGCTGACCGCCATGGCGAGGTGGTGGACGCAGCCGATGTCGGTGGGCGTGCGGGTCGGGTCGGGCTTGCGGCTCTCGTCGGTGAAGACGGTGATCAGCCGGCCGTCGCCGGGATCGAAGTAGAGGTGGCTCTCCGAGGCCCGGTCGAGGTTCGGCTGCTCGAAGATGAAGGGCATGCCGAGCACGCCCTCCCAGAAGTCGATCGAGGTCTGCCGGTCGGCGCCGACCAGCGTGATGTGGTGCACCCCTTGCGTCTGCAGCTTGCGCATCGCGCTCCTCCCTTTCAGTTCTCGGCCGCGGACCAGTCGACCAGCCTGGACTTGTAGTCGCTGCGCGGCAGGCTCGCCCAGGGCGCCAGCTCGACCTCGGCCGCGACCACGAGCGCCTCGCGAATCCGGCCGCCGATCGCGGCGGCGAGCTCGGGCGTCGGCGCCCGGCCTTCGGCAAGCTCCACCACCACCGGGAGCGGCGGCGCCTGCTTGACGCCGCGCCTGCGCGGGCGGATGGCGATGACGCCGCTGACCGCCGGGGCGAAGGCCGCCACGACCTCGCGCACCGCGGTCGGGAAGACGTTGACGCCGCGCAGGATCAGCATGTCGTCGGTGCGGCCGATGCAGCGGACCCGCGGCGCGGTGCGGCCGCAGGCGCAGCGGCCGGCGGCGACGCGCACGTGGTCGCGCGAGCGGAAGCGCAGCAGCGGCGCCGCGCGCTGGGCGAGGTGGGTATAGACGAGCTCGCCGTCGGCGCCGTCTTCGAGCGGGCGCGCGGCGCCGGTCTCGGGGTCGATGAGCTCGACATGGACGAGGCCGCGGCCGGAGAAGTGCATGCCCCCCTGCGCCTCGCACTCGCCCCAGAGCGAGACGGCGATGTCGCCGATCCCCATCGCCTCGGTGACCCTCGCGCCCCAGGCGGCCTCGAGCCGGGCGCGGAGTTCCGCCTCGCCGCCGCCCGGCTCGCCGGCGACGAGGAGGCGGGCGACGCTGGAGCCGGCCAGGTCGATGCCGCGCGCGGCCGCCCACTCGGCGAGGTGGAGCGCGTAGGACGGGGTCAGCGCGATGGCGTCGGGGCGGAGCGCCCCGACCGCCGCCATCAGCCGCTCGGTGTTGCCGGGGCCGACCGGGATATGGCAGAGCCCGAGCGCTGCGAAGGCGTCGAGGGCGGCGCCGGCGGCGAAGGGTCCGGCACCGTAGGTCGAGATCAGCCGGTCGCCGGGGCGGACCCCGGAGGCGGAATACGAGCGCGACGAGATGCGGATCCAGGCCGCGAGGTCGTCGCGGGTCAGCGGGATGTAGCTTGGCGTGCCGGTGGTGCCGCTCGTCGCGTAGATGCGCGCGATCTCGGCCATCGGCGCCGCGAGGTGGGTGCCGATCGGGAGCTCGGCGGTGCGGCTGGCGCGGAGCTCGTCCTTTTCGGTGAAGGGGAGCGCCGCGACCCGGTCGAGGCCGCCGACGCTGGCGGCGTCGGGGAAGCCGGCGGCGGTGAGCTTCTCGCGGTAGAAGCGCGAACGGTCGAGGAGGTAGGCGACCTGTGCCCGGTAGGCGGCGTCGTCGGCCGCGGCCTGCGCCTCCCAAGGCAGGGTCTCGACCACCGGGTCGCGCATCAGGCGCCGCCGTCGGGGGCGTAGGCGATCGCCGCCTCGGCCTTCGCGGCCATCAGGAAGCCGATGGGGTTCGTGCTCTCCTCGGCGAGATGGGCGAGGAGCGACGCGGTGCGGGCGAGGATGGGGATGCCTTTCAGGAGCGCCGGCGGGAAGTCGAGGTCGAGGAGCACGGCCGCGATCGGCATCGAGACGTTCATCGGCAGCGGCTTGCCCCAGACCTCGGGGGCGACCGCCTCGAGGGCGCGGGCGAGCCTGACGTTCGGGCCGGCAACGCCGCGCGCCTCGGCGAGGGAGAGGATGCGCTGCGCGCGCGGGTCGACCGGCTTGTGCAGCGGGTGGCCGAACCCCGGAAGCCTGCCGCCGGCGGCGCGGACCGCCGCGACGATGTCGCGGAGGTTCTCGCCCGCGGCGATGCGCGCCTGCGCGTCGGCCAGGAAGGCGCCGCAGGCCTCGGCGGTGCCGAGGACGACCGAGCCGCAGCCGAGGATGCCGGCGGCGACCGCCCCCTGCAGCGCGGAGGGGTCGGCGTCGTAGGTCATCCGGGCGACCTGGTTGGTCGGCACCAGCCCGTGCTCGGCGATGGCGACGAGCAGGAGGTCGAGGAAGAAGCGCTGGGCCTCGGTCGGCTCGCGGCCGGTGACGAGCAGGTGGAAGTAGTCGGTGAAGCTGAGCCGGCCCATCAGGTCGCCGCAGAGGTCGCGGCCGCGCACCGTCAGGCTCGTCGCGTCGGCCGTGCTGATTGCCGTGGCCGCGCGGCCGGCCTTGCCGATCTGCATGCGATTCCTCCCCCTGCTGCGGCGGGATTGTAGGGCAAGATCGCGCCGGCGCGAGCAGTTCCGCACTGGCGACCGGAGTTGGGAAACTCAGCGATCCCAGGGCGGAACCGTGCCGAACTCGGCCTTCAGGTGCTCGACCAGCGCCGCCACCTCGGGCTTGTTCACCTTGCTCCGCGGCACCATCGCCTTGAACCACAGCGGCGGCAGCGGATAGTCGGCCAGCACGGCGACCAGCCGGCCCTCCGCAAGCGCTTCGCGGGCGAGGAAGCGCGGCGCCACCGTGATGCCTAGGCCCTCGAGCGCTGCCGTGAGCAGCACCTGGCTGTCATTGGCGGTGAACCGGGCGCGGATCTCCACCACGATCGCGCCCTGGTCGCTCTCGAACGACCATTCGAGGCCGATCGGCAGGAAGGCAAGGCAGTCGTGCGCGACGAGATCGTTCGGGCTGCGCGGCGCCGGGTTGTCCGCAAGGTAGGCGGGCGCGGCCACCAGTACCCGGTCGTATTGGCAGAGCGGGAGGTCGAGAACGCCCGAGAACGAAACCGGCAGGCCGCCGAGCGCCACGTCGAAGCCCTCCTCCAGCGGGTTGACCGCCCGGTCGACCAGAAGGAGCTCGATCTTCACCCGAGGATTGCGCGCCTGGAAGCGCGCCAGCGCGCCGCCGACGTAGAGCATGCCCACAGTGGTCGGCGACTTCACCCGGAGTTGTCCGGCGACGCCGCCCTCGGGGACCCGGGCGCTGCGCAGCGCCTCGTCGATCTCGGCGATGAGCAGCTGCAGGCGCGGACGCAGACGCTCGCCCTCGCTGGTCAAGGTCAGCCGCCGCGTCGTGCGCTGGAAGAGGGCCGAGCCGATCTGCTCCTCGAGCCGGCTGACCCGCTTCGTCACCACCGAGGCCGCGAGACCGATCTCGCGCGCCGCAGCGGAGAAGCTGCCGGTGCGGGCGGTGACGAGGAACGCTTTGATATCGAGCAATTGCGGCATGATCAGGCGGAACTCTGTCGTGGCCCTCGCCACCTGGCAAGCGACGCAGACTAGCACCAAAACCGTTAACGGCAGAAAACCGCCGCGTGGCGCCGGGACGGCCTCCGGAGCCCCGGCTTTTCATCCCCGGGCGTGCGCGCTATCAGGCGGCGACGCAGCCCGGAGCGGAGCGATGATCTTCTACCCCGCGATCGATCTGAAGGACGGCCAGTGCGTGCGGCTGCTGCGGGGCGCCATGGACCGGGCGACGGTCTTCGGCGACGACCCGGCGGCGCAGGCGCGCGCCTTCGCCGCCGCCGGGTGCCGGTGGCTGCACCTCGTCGACCTCAACGGCGCCTTCGCCGGCCGCCCGGTGAACGGGGCCGCCGTCGAGGCGATCCTCGCGGCGGTCGAGGTCCGGGTTCAGCTCGGCGGCGGCATCCGCGACCGGGCCACGATCGAGCACTGGCTCGACAAGGGCGTGGCCCGGGTCATCCTCGGGACGGCGGCGATGCGCGATCCTGCCCTGGTGCGCGAAGCGGCGCGGGCGCATCCGGGCAAGGTCGCGGTCGGGATCGACGCCCGCGACGGGCTGGTCGCGGTCGAGGGATGGGCGGAAAAGACCGGCACGCTCGCGGTCGACCTCGCCCGCCGCTTCGAGGACGCCGGCGTCGCGGCGATCATCTATACCGACATCGACCGGGACGGCGCCCTCGAGGGTCCGAACGTCGCGGCGACGGTGGCGCTCGCCGAGGCTGTGCTCCTGCCGGTGATCGCCTCCGGCGGCATCGCCTCGATGGACGACCTCAGGGCGCTGAAGGAAAGCGGGGCGGCGCTCGACGGCGCCATCTCCGGCCGCGCGCTCTACGAGGGGCGGCTCGATCTCGGCGAAGCGATCGCCTACCTGGCGGCCTGATGCTCAAGGTCCGCGTCATCCCCTGCCTCGACGTCAAAGAAGGGCGGGTGGTCAAGGGGGTGAACTTCGTCGATCTGCGCGACGCCGGCGACCCGGTCGAGGCGGCGCGCGCGTACGACGCTGCCGGGGCGGACGAGCTCTGCTTCCTCGACATCGCGGCCAGCCAGGAGAACCGCGGCACCCTGCTCGACCTCGCGTCGCGGACCGCGGAGCAGTGCTTCATGCCGCTGACCGTCGGCGGCGGGGTCAGGACACCCGAGGACGTGCGGGCGCTGCTGCTCGCCGGGGCGGACAAGGTGAGCTTCAACACCGCGGCGATCGCGACGCCCGAGGTGATCTCGAGGAGCGCCGAGAAGTTCGGCAACCAGTGCATCACCGTCGCGCTCGATGCGCGGACCGTGGCGCCGGGACGCTGGGAGCTCTTCACCCATGGCGGCACGCGGGGGACCGGGATCGACGCCGTCGGCTACGCCCGCGAGATGGAGCGGCGCGGGGCGGGGGAGATCCTGCTCACATCGATGGACCGGGACGGGACGCGGGCAGGGTACAACCTGGCGCTGACCCGGGCGGTCGCCGACGCCGTCGGCATCCCGGTGATCGCGTCGGGCGGTGTGGGCACGCTCGCGCATCTGGTCGAAGGGGTGACCGAGGGCCATGCCTCGGCGGTGCTCGCCGCCTCGATCTTCCACTTCGGCCAGCACTCGGTCGCCGAGGCCAAGGCGGCGATGGCGGCGGCCGGCATCCCGGTGAGGCTGACATGAGCGACACCCTGGCGCGGCTCTTCGCCACCATCGAGGCACGGGCCGGGGCGGACCCCGCCGCCTCGCATACCGCGGCGCTGCTCGCGAAGGGTCCGGGCAAGTGCGCGGAGAAGTTCGGCGAGGAGGCGGTCGAGGCGATCGTGGCCGCCGCCTCCGGCGATCGGACGGGCCTGGTGCACGAGGCGGCCGACGCGCTCTACCACCTGCAGGTCATGCTCAAGGCCGCCGGAGCGAGCTGGGCCGAGGTCCTCGCCGAGCTCGAGCGGCGCGAGGGCAGGTCGGGGATCGCCGAGAAGGCGGCGCGGGACGCGGGAGGCTGAAGCGATCCTCCCGGCGACCCTACGGAAGCAGGGTGTCGAGGGTGCCCAGGCGCGGCTTATAGTAGGCGTCGCGGCGGATCACGCGCGGCGCCAGGCCGATGCCGAAGATCGGCTTGAAGTCGAAGTAGACCTCGGCCGCGATGATCGTCTCGCCGTCCTTGATCTCGAGGTCGGGGGGCAGCGCCGCCTTGGCGCCCGGAGCCCCGACGCTGCTGGTGGCGGTGAGCGTGCCCGAGCCGCTGCGCTGCCACTTGACCACCGGGTCGTCGTCGGCGTCGACGCCGATGCTCGTCACGATCGCGCGGCCGTTGGTGGCGAACTCGAAGGGTTGGATGACCTGGTCGATCGCAAGGAAGATGTTGTCGAGCTGGTCCTCGCTCAGCGTGCGGTCGCGGGCGGTCAGGTCGGCGAGGATGAAGGAGCCGCTCTGCAGCTTCTGCGTGAGCAGGATCAACCGGCTGTACTCGATCGTCCCGGCGCTGAACATGACGAGGATTGGCAGCATCAGGGCGAACTCCGAGGCCGCGACGCCCGTGCAGTCGCGCCAGAGCCGGGTGATCAGGGCTGCCATCGGTCCTCTCCCTCAGAACGGCTCGTTGCGCACGGCGATGCTCGAGACGTGGGTGACGCTCTCGCCGAGGAGCTCGCGCAGCATCGGCGTCACGAGACCCCAGGAATAGCTGAGCCGGTAGACGACGACGTCGCTCGGCCCGCCGAGGCCGGCCGCGCCCATGTCGGCGTCCCACTGTCCGTTGCCGTTCACGTCGACGAAGGGCTCGCCGGAATTGTAGACGTGGTTGCCATCCTGGTCGGTGAAGGGCTCGGGCTGGCCGATGTCGGCGAAGGTCTCGTAGACGAGGGTGTCCATGTCGACCTGATCCATGTCGAGCAGCCCGTAGGTGCGGCTGCCGACGATCTCCAGCACGCGCTCGCCGCGGCTGACGCCGACCTCGGTGCCGGTGGCGCCGTAGCGCGAGGCTTCCATCACCGCCGCCTCGATGCTCGAGCCGATGAAGAGCACGATCGCCATCTCGAGCCCGCCGACGATGACGAGGATCATCAGCGGCAGGACGAGCGCGAACTCGACCGCGGTGGCGCCGCTCTCGCAGCGGCGGAGCCGCGGGATCGGGAAGCGGCGGCGCATCGGCCTACTCCACGATGCGGAGGTTGGCGAGCTGGCCGCCGATGGCGCGGAAGGCCGTCGACAGCGTCGCCGCATCGGGCGCGTGCCAGTACATGGCCGGCGTGGTTGCGCAGGCCCTGAACAGGGCCTGGGCCGTCGGGTCGGGCGATCCGCCGAAGGTGATCGAATAGATGCGGATCCCCGCGGTCTTCATCGCTGAGCAGGTGCTGGCCATGCGCGTATCGAGCACCGCACGGCCCTGTGCGCGCCTGTCGGAGGCGGAGCTCCCGGAGTTCACCCCCGGAACGGCCTCGATCCGTCCGTACGCGGTCCAGTCCGAGGCGGGCGTGCTGGTCCTGCTGTCCTGGTCGTGGAACTGGTTGTTGCCGTCGGTCAGGATCGCCACGACCTTCTCCATGAAGGCGGTGCCGTAGTCGAGCGGATGGGTGTTCGGTGTCTCGCCGCCCCAGAGGCCGCGCCACTGCGGGCTGAGCGTGCGCCAGCCCCAGGTGAGGCCGAGGTTGCCGGTGGTGCCGCCGCGGTGCACCGGGCCCATGGCAGTCAGTGCCGCCTTGATCGTCGCCTTTGACGGCGTGAGCGCCGTGATCGGCGAGCCGCAGCCGAGGTTCGGGCCGCGGGCGGTGTTGCGGTCCGCCTCGACCCCCTTGTTCTGGTCGGCGATGCTGGTCTTGAGCGGCGGCCAGAAGTTGTCGTCGTCGAACCACATCTTCTCGGTCTTGTTGCCGTCCTTGTCGACGTCATCGGAGTCGGCGCGATAGACCTTTGCGACGCTCTGGTAGAGGTAGGAGGTGAAGGCGCCTCCGGAGGGCGGCGTGTCGTTGGTGTCGAGCGGCGTCGTCCGCGCCTGGACGCAGCCCTTCCAGGCTTCCGTGGCGAAACCGCCCGTGTTGGTCTTCCCGGCGTCACCGGACGCCAGCCAGTCGCCGTGGCCGGTGCCGACGTTGACGGTTGCCGTATAGGGCACGACGCTGACCCACAGGTTGTCGATCTCGCTCTCGTCCCCGTAGATGATGTCGACGAGGTCGACGGCGGCGTTGTACATCGCGGTATAATTGGCGCCCCACATCGAGCCGGTATTGTCGAGCACGAGCGCGAGCTCCATGCCGGTCGTCTCGCGCTCGATGACGGTGCGTGCGGCGACCGTCATCTCCTTGTGGCCGAAGACGCGCATGAAGTAGGTGGGCGCGGTCGCTTCCGCGGTCAGGGTGACGAAGCGGAAGGTCGGGTCGAGCTCGAAGTCGAAGTCCTCGAGCTTGACCGTTCCGTTCCCGGTTCCGAAGTTCGCGTTGAAGAACTGCTCGGCCACCTCCTCGGCGTTGGCGTCGAGCGCGACCCGCCCGGCGGCGAGGCCGGCGGTGTCGAGCGACTTGCCCATCCGGGTCTTCAGCAGGTAGCCGAGCGAGGAGTCGACCGCGAGGCCGATCGCCCCGACCATCGGGACGAGCGCCACCGCGAGAAACACCGCTGCAACGCCGCGACGATCGGCGAGGATCCCGGCGATGAACGACCGGGCTTTTCGAAGGTTCCGCGCAATCATGCCAGATCAACCCCGTTTGCTTGCGCCGCGCCGCCGTCGCCAGTTGGCTCCGTAGCGGTGCGGGGCAGGAGCCATTCTTTGCGAATAGGGTCAACCGAGTGTTATCGCTTGTTTGAATACTGTGTAGAATACAAGATGTACTGTCGGATAACGCTGATCGTTTACCATTAATTGGTTTTCCATTCGGAAATTGGTGTCCGAAGCGTTAGCATCGCGATCAAGCTCATCGGCGTCGGAGGGGTGTCATGACGGCGGAACGACGGGAAACTCCCAGGGCGCACGTGCTGCGGCGCGCCCGGATCGTGTACCGGCGCGGCTTCAGCACGATCGATTGCGTCGTGCTCGACGTCTCGCCGGGCGGTGCCAGGCTCAAGGTGGACGAGTGGCTGATGCTGCCGCGCCGCTTCGAACTGCGCATCGAGAACGGCCCCGTGCACGAGGCCGAAGTCCGCTACCGCGACATGCAGATGACCGGGATCCGCTTCGTCGAGCCGGTCGCGGCCTGATCCCGGCGGCCGGTCAGGTCCAGAGGAGGGTCGTGAGAATCCCGCCGGCCGCGATCGCGACCGCGTAGGGCAGGTCGGGGCCCTTCGGCCCCGCGCCGCCGCGCGGGACGGCCATCTGCCGGCCGACGAACAACATCGCGAGGAGCCCGCCGGCCAGGACGGTGGTCAGCAGGAACGGGGCGAGCCCGGCGAGCCCGAACCAGAGCGCGCCGGCGGCGATCAGCTTCACGTCGCCGCCGCCGAGGATTGCGAGGCGAAACGCGCAGGCACCGAGCGCGAAGACGGCGACGGCGGCGACGAGGTCGAGGCCCGCGGCGGACCAGCCGACGCCGGCCGCAAGCGCCATCCCGATCCGAACCAGCGCGAGGCCGGCGAGGACCAGCGAGATCTGGTTGGGGATGCGCCGGCTGCGCAGGTCGGTCACCGCCGCGGCGGCAAACAGGGCGACTGCCAGGAGCGAGAGGAGGGGGGGCATGCGGATGTCCTCGGGGCAGGGGCGCCGCCGGCGGAGCCTGGGGCCGGCGGGGCATTGTGGGTCCGAGAGGTTTCCGGAAGGTAACCGAGCGCGGTGCTGGAGTGGGTCGGCCAGACTAAACATGCGCGTTGCGAGAGGTTTACGGGACTCCGTGCCATCTGGAACGCGTATGGAATCCATATGGAACGCGTATGGGTAGTAAAACGGTCAGGATCAGTCGTTAACGCGGGGCACGCTCCGGGTGGAGCCGCGAGAGGGACCGACGATCTTTAGAAAGATTAAACCAAAATGCGATGCACTCGCCCGCGGGACCACGGGGTCAGGCAAAGGCGAGCAGCTATGGCCAGAACTCAGACGCGATATGGACGACTGGCCGCGGGCCTCGCGGCCGCCTCGCTCCTCGGGGCGTGTTCAGGGGTGCCGGACGGCGGGCGCGGCTCGTCGGCGCGCCTGGCTGACCGGTCGGCGGACGCCGGGGACTTCCAGACCGCGGCGGCGCTCTATGACCAGGCGTACGACGCCAACCCGAAGTCGATCGATGCTCTCGTGGGCCTCGGCCGCAGCTATGCCGGCATGGGGCAGTTCTCCCGCGCCGAGCAGGCGCTGAACGAGGCGAACCGCCGCCGCCCGAAGGATCCGGACGTGCTGCTCGAGCTGGCCCGGACCCAGATCGGCGCCGGCAGGACCGGCGAGGCGCTGCAGAACCTCGACGTCGCGCAGTCCAAGCGGCCGAACGACGTGGCGATCCTGACCGCGCGCGGCATCGCGCTCGACCGCCTGAGCCGCCATGCCGAGGCGCAGGCCGTGTATCGGAAGGCGTTGCAGCGCGATCCGACCGACTTCGTCGTCCTGAGCAACCTCGGGCTGTCGCTCGGGCTGTCGGGCCGGACCGACGAGGGGATCCAGATCCTGCGCGAGCTCGTGCGCGACGGCTCGGCCACGCAGAAGACCCGCGGCAACCTGGCGCTGGTGTACGGGCTCGCGGGGCGCGAGCGCGAGGCGTCGGCGGCGCTCGCGGGCGACCTGTCGCAGGGC
The DNA here is from genome assembly GCA_963763295.1 of uncultured Alphaproteobacteria bacterium. GTDB lineage: Bacteria > Pseudomonadota > Alphaproteobacteria > Rhodobacterales > Rhodobacteraceae > Amaricoccus. The sequence continues at coordinate 158,582 of CAVXOH010000005.1, read as the reverse complement.
CAGATCCAGAACAACCTCGCCTACTACCGCGAGCTCCGCGGCGCGCTCAGGCAGGGCAAGCCGATCGGCAACCTCGACCAGCCAGGACAGCCGACCCGGACCGCCCGCGCCTCCGCGCCGTCCGCGGCGCCGAGCCAGCCCCAGGTGGCTTCCGCGCCGTCCGGAGTCGGCCAGCCGCTCAGCGCCGTCGCGCCGCCGACCAAGGCCGCGGCGGCGGTTCCGCTGAGCGCGATGGAACCGTCGCCGGCCAAGGCGGCGGGGCCGGTCACCGCGCTTGCGCCGACCGGTTCGTTCACGCCGGCATCGGGCGGCGGCGCGGCGGCGACCGGCACGGCCGCGCCGTCCGCCACGATCGAGCAGGAGACACTGCCGCCGGTTGCACCTGCCGCCCTGAAACCGAACGCGCCCCAGTAGCCGCCGCGTTGCTGCCCCTGGGCCGGATCAGGCCTCGACAAGCGATGGCCGCCGGCTCTTGATCGGCGCGAATGCACTGAGGCCGAGCCAGTCCTTAAGTCGCCGGCGCAAATCCGTCGGGCCCTGCGCCTCGAGCGCTCCCGACGCCATCGCCAATTCGAGCGAGGTGTCGCCCATCCACACGGCGGTCATGGTGCGCTCGTCGGTCGCGATGAAGAGATCGACCTCGAAGCCCGGATCGGTCAGGCACAGGTCCGTCTCGTTCTCCTCGCACACCAGCCACCAGTGGCATTTGTTGCGTGGCACGTCGGTGAACTCGAAGAGGACCACGACGCGCCGGCGCGGGAAATTCTCGGGCCTGACGCCGCGGTGCATGTCCCACATCAGCAATCCGACATCGAGGTCTCCGGGGCCGAGCTGGCTGCGCACCCAGCGCGCGCCCCATTCGCCCATCGTCCGGATCAGGGGCTCCAGCTCGCGCCCGGCGTCGGTCAGCCGATACTCGTGCCCGTGGCCCGAGCCTGCCGCGCGCCGCTCGATCACGCCTTCCTGCTCCAGGGACTTGAGGCGCTGCGAGAGCAGCGACGACGACATCAGCGGCAGGCCGCGCCGCAGGTCGTTGAAGCGCGTGCTGCCGCAGGTCAGCTCGCGCAGGACCAGCGGCGTCCAGCGCTCCGCGAGGATCTCCGCGGCCTTGGCGACGGGGCAGAACTGTCCGTAGCCTCTCATGCAACGATTATACGCGTGCAGAAAAAGCCAGGCCAGTTCTGATCCTGAACTTGAGGTCGACACGCCGCCCGGGAGATCCTGCCCGAAGACAACGCATCGTCGGGAGCAGAACCATGACCGAAGCCACGACCATCCAAGCGCCGGCCGTCAGCGCGGACGGTCTCGAAGCACTCGCCGCTGGCCTTCGCGGTCGCGTGATCGGGCCCGACGCGCCCGACTACGACGCGGCGCGCGCGATCTGGAACGGCATGATCGACCGACGACCCGCCGTGATCGTGCACTGCGCGGAGACCGGCGACGTCATCCGGGCGGTGCGCTTCGCGCGCGAGCACGACCTGCGCGTGGCGGTGCGCGGCGGCGGCCACAACGTCGCCGGCACCGCGGTGTGCGATCGCGGAATGATGATTGACCTCTCGGCCATGAAGGGCGTCGAGATCGACCCGCGCGGCCGCACCGTCCGCGCGGAACCAGGGCTGCTCTGGGGCGAGGTCGACGCCGCGACGCAAGCCCGCGGTCTCGCCGTGCCCGGAGGTATCGTGACGCATACCGGCATCGCCGGGCTCACGGTCGGTGGCGGCCTCGGCTGGCTCATGCGCAAGCACGGGCTGACCTGCGACAACCTCCTTGCATGCGACGTGGTGACCGCCGATGGGAAGCTCGTACGCGCAAGCCCGGACGAGCACGCCGATCTCTTCTGGTCGCTTCAGGGAGGTGGCGGCAACTTCGGCATCGTGACCCGCTTCGAGTACCGCCTGCATCCCGTGGGACCCGAGGTCCTGGCGGGCATGGTGCTCTATCCCGCCGAGCGGGCCGGCGAGATGCTGCGGTCCTACCGCGACTGCGTGGCGGGCGCGCCCGATGAGCTCACGACCATCGTCATCCTGACCCATGCGCCGCCGGCGCCCTTCCTGCCCGAGCATCTGCACGGCCGTCCGGTGGTGATTCTCGCGGTCTGCTACGCGGGGGATCTGGCCGAGGGCAAGGCCGTGCTCGCGCCGCTCAGAACCCTCGCGGAGCCGCTGATCGACCTGATCGAGCCCAAGCCCTACGTCGAGCATCAGGGCATGCTCGATGCCGGCGTGCCCCACGGATTGCGCTACTACTGGAAGTCGCACTATCTGCCGGCGCTCGGTGACGCCGCGATCGACGCGCTCGTCGAACATGCCTGGGCGGCGCCGTCACCGCAGTCCTACACCATCATGTTCCACCTCGGCGGTGCGATCCGCCGCCGCTCGCCCGCCGACTCCGCGTTCGAGGATCGCAGCGCCGAGCACGCCCTCAACATCGACGCGGTCTGGTCGGACCCGGAGACCGACGCGGCGCAGATGGCGTGGGTGCGCCGGATGTTCGAGGCCACGCAGCCGTTCGGGGCCGGTGTGTACGTCAACTTCCTCGGCGAGGAGGGTGAGGAGCGGGTGCGCGCGGCCTACGGCTCGGAGAAATACGAGCGCCTGGCGCGGATCAAGGCGAAGTACGATCCTGAGAACTTCTTCCGCCTGAACCAGAACATCAGGCCCTCGGAAGGCGACTGATTCCCTGGGGCTTCAGCCGAGGGTGCGGCGAGGGCGAGCAGCGCACTATCAGTCAGCAGTAGCGGCGGCTACTGCCCCATGCCGATGAAGTTGTCCATGATGTCGAGGATCGCCGGTCCGATCAGCACGATGAAGAGCGCGGGCAGGATGAAGAGCATCATCGGCACCGTCATCGTCGCGGGCAGGCGGCCGGCCTTTTCCTCGGCGCGCAGCATGCGCTCGGTGCGCTGTTCCTGGCTCAGCACCTTGAAGGCGCGGGCCAGCGGGGTGCCGTACTTCTCGGCCTGGATCATCGTGTTGACGAAGGCGTTGATCGACGGGAGCGGCGCCCGTTCGGCGAGGTTCTCGAGCGCCTGGCGGCGCTCGGGCATGAACGACAGCTCGAGCGCGGTCTGATTGAGCTCCTCGCCGAGGATCGAGCCGTTGCGGGTGGTTTCGGCCACGACGCGCTTGAGCGCGGCGTCGGAGGCGAGCCCGGCCTCGGCGCAGATCACCAGCATGTCGAGCGAGTCGGGCAGGGCCTTGCGGATGCTCGCGAGCCGCTTGTCGCGGATCTTCTTCACGATGTAGTCGGGCACCTTGCTGCCGACGAGCGCGGCGGCGACCACCGCGGCGGCGTCGAGCATCCCGCCCTTGCCGATCGGGTCCATCCCGTAGACGTAGAGGGCGGCGGCGGCGAGGAAGACCAGCGGCGCGACCAGCTTGAAGAAGGTGAAGACGACGATCGCGTCGCGCCCGCGGAAGCCGCCGCTGACCAGGAGCTTCCTGGTCTCGCCGACCTGACGCCCCTTCATGATCGAGAACCTGCCGGTCGATGCGCGCATCACCGCCAGCGCGCCCTGCTGCAGGTGCTGGTTCTTCTGCTGCCTGGCGTTGCTCGCGGCGACGACACGGCCGGCACGCCGGCCGGTGGCGGCGCGCACCCGCTGCATCCGCGTGCGCTTCTCGTAGAGCCAGTGGCTGGCGCCGGCCAGCAGGAGGAGGCCGGCGAGGGCCGAGGAGACGCCGAGGACGACGAGGGGGGACGTGGACATCGCGCGCCTCCTAGATCTCGAACTGCGTCATCCGCCACATCACGAACGCGCCGAGCCCGATGCTGCAGAGGCCGGCGCCGAGCATGAGGTGGCCGCGGGGGTCGAGGAAGAGCTTCATCGCGTAGTCGGGGCTCATCATCATCAGGAGCCCCATCATCACGAAGGGCAGGGCGCCGATGATCAGCGCGCTGGCCTTGGCCTCCGAGGAGATCGCCTTGATCTTGAGCTTCATCCGCTCGCGGGCGCGCAGCAGGTCGGCCAGGTTGCCGAGCGCGTCCGAGAGGCTGCCGCCGGTCTCGATCTGGATCGCGATGGCGATCGCGAAGAAGTCCATCTCGGGCTTGTCGACCACCCGCGCCACCCGCCAGAGCGCCGCCTCGAGCGGCTCGCCAAGCTGCACGCGCTCGCTGATATTCTGGAAGTGGCCGCCGATCGGGTCGTCGTACTCGTGGCCGACGCTGCCGATGCACTCGATGACCGGAAGGCCGGAGCGGATACCGCGGATGATGGTGTCGATGCCGTCGGGCAGCTGCTTCATGAAGCGGTTGGCCATCATGCCGCCGCGGAACTTCACGAACCGGTCGATGCCGAACATGCCCATGAAGAGGCCGGGCACGATCCAGAGGTAGAACGGGTGCCCGCTGAGGAGGGTGCCGGCGACGATGACGACGGCGCCGAGCGCCAGCGACGCCATCACGAAGATGCCGACCGTCCAGCCGAGGTTGGCGCGGCGGAAGTTGGCGCGCAGACGCGTTGTATCGAGAAGGGGAATGAAGCGGGCGAGCGCGTCGGTGAGCCGCACGACCAGGTTCGATTCCTGCTTCTGGCGGAGGAGCGTCATCCGCGCCTCCTCGAGGTCCAGCCGGCCGGACATCCGCCGCCGGCCGACCCGGGCGAGGCGCCGGCGGTGCCGGTGCTGCATGCGCAGGATGACGGTCAGCACGAAAAGGCTCAGCCCGATCGCGACCGAGACCGAGACGATGAAGAGCCCGGCGAAGACGATCAGGTCGAGCGACATCCCATCGCCTCCAGCAAGCGGGTGCCGAGCCCGAAGTACTCGGCCCGGGGCATGAAATGCGGGCGCAGGTTGCTGCACTCGAACCGGCCGGCGAGGGTGCCGTCGGCATTCTCGCCGTCGTAGACGTACTTGAAGAGGTCCTGGGTAGTGACGACCTCGCCCTCCATGCCGGTGATCTCGGTCACCTGGGTGATGCGGCGCTTGCCGTCGCGCTGGCGGCTGATCTGGATGATCATGTGGACGGCGCTCTGGATTTGCTCGCGCACCGCCTCGGCCGGCAGCTTGAAGCCCGACATCGCCACCATGTTCTCGAGGCGGGTCAGGGCGTCGCGCGGGGTGTTCGAGTGGATCGTGCCCATCGAGCCGTCGTGGCCGGTGTTCATCGCCTGCAGCATGTCGATCGCTTCCTCGCCGCGGATCTCGCCGAGGATGATGCGGTCGGGGCGCATGCGCAGCGCGTTCTTGACCAGGTGGCGCATGGTGATCTCGCCTTCGCCCTCGATGTTGGCGGGGCGGGTCTCGAGGCGGACGACGTGGGGCTGCTGGAGCTGCAGCTCGGCGGCATCCTCGATCGTCACCGTGCGCTCGCCGTGGTCGATCATGCGCGACATGGCGTTGAGGAGCGTGGTCTTGCCGGAGCCGGTGCCGCCGGAGATCAGGATGTTGAGGCGGCAGCGGCCGGCGATCTTCAGGACCGTCGCCATGTCGGGCGAGATGTTGGCCTGGCGCGCCATCACGTCGAGGGTGATCTCCTTCTTGGAGAACTTTCGGATCGAGATGGTCGGCCCGTCGATGGCGAGCGGCGGGATGATGATGTTGACGCGCGAGCCGTCCTTGAGGCGGGCGTCGACGAGCGGCGTCGACTCGTCGACGCGGCGGCCGACCTCGGTGACGATGCGGGTGGCGACGTGGAGGACGTGCGGGTCGTCGCGGAAGACGACGTCGGTGAGCTCGACCTTGCCCTTGCGCTCGACGTAGACCTGGTGCGGGCCGTTGACCATGATGTCGGTCACGGTCTCGTCCTTGAGCAGCGGCTCGAGCGGGCCGAGGCCGACCATGTCGTCGACCAGCAGCCGGACGATCGAGCGCAGCTCGGTCGCGTTCAGCTGGATTTTCAGGTCGATGATGATCTCTTCGACGATTTCAGCGATCTGGGTGCGCAGCTCGTCCGGGCCGAGCGCGGAGGCGACCGAGATGTCGATGCGCTGCATCAGGAGCGGCATCACCTGCGCCTTGACCTGCAGCTCGCGCTTGTTCTTGGCCTCGGGCGCGTTCTTCGAGGCGGACTCGGCGAGCGGGTCGTAGAGCGGGTCGGGGGCCGGCTCCGGGGCGGCGGCGACCGGGGCGGCCGCAGCGCGCTCGGCCTTCATGGTGTCGACGATGTCGCGCAGCAGCTGGCGCTGCTCCATCAGGTTGGGCTTCGCCTCGTGCCCGGCGACGAGCGCGTCGAGCACCTCGTTGGCCATCTCGGCGATCTGCAGCGGGCTCGCCTTGGCGAGGCCGTCGGGCCCGAGCGCCACGCGCAGCCGCTCGGCGGCGGCGGAGCGCAGCATCGAGAGCGAGTCGTGGGCCGCGGTGATGCGGCTGGCGTCGAGTCCGTCTTCCATCGCCTGTTATTTCCTTGCCAACCGCCGGAAGAAGCCGCCGCTCGCCTTCACCTCCTCGGGCACGCCGCAGAGCTCGATGCAGAGCTTGTGGAGGTCGCCGACGATCTTGTGCTTGGCGTCGCCGGTGACGAGCGGCTGGCCCTTCAGCGTCATCTTCGCCATCACCTTCGCGTCGTGCGGGAAGACGCAGCGCACCTTCGCCTCCAGGCCCGCCTCGAACTCCTTCAGGGTGACGTCGGGCTTGGCCGCGACCTGGTTGGCGATGACGTGCACCTTGGCCTGGCGGTTGCGCACGTTCATCAGCTTCATCAGCCGGTTGGTGTCGCGCAGCGCCTGCAGCGTGAGCTCGGTCACGATCACCACGTCGTCGAAGCGGGTGAAGAGCGCCGGCTCGCGCATGATGAAGTGGCGCGGCAGGTCCATGATCGCCATGTCGAAGTTGGCGCGGATGGTGTCGGCGAGCATCAGCACCTTGTCGTCGGTCAGGCGCACGGTGTCGTCGAAGGCTTCCTCGGTCGCCAGCACGTGGAGGCTCTTGCCGAACTTCGCCATCGCGTTCTGCAGGAAGGTCTCGTCGACGCGCTCGGGGTCGTCGAGCGCCTCGCGCAGGCCGCGGGTCGGGTCGATGTCGAGCGCGAGCGCGATGTTGCCGGCATAGATGTCCATGTCGACGAGCGCGGTGCGGCGCGAGAGCTTCTCGGCCATGATGAAGGCGGCGTTGATCGCGAGCGTCGTCACGCCGACGCCGCCGCGGGCGCCGATCATGCCGACGACGCGGCCCTTCGGCGTCACGCCGTCGCCCGGCTGCTCGAGCCGGACGAAGATCTCGCCCAGGCTGTCGGCGTCGACCGGCTTGGTCAGGTAGTCGCGGGCGCCGGTGCGCATGATCCGGCGGAAGTAGTTCACGTCGTTGACGGTGCCGAGCACCATCACCGAGGAGCCGAGGCGCGCGAGCTCGGTCAGGCCGCTCTCGGCCTCCTCGATCGGCAGGCCGTCGATGTCGACGATCATGAAGCGGGCGGGGGGTGCTACGCCGAGCAGGCGCAGGGCGGCGGAGAGGCCGCCCTTGCGGATGTTCGAGGTCGACCAGCCGCGCTGCGTCGCGACCGCCTGGGCGGCGGACTGCGAGGCGTCGTCGGTCAGGTAGGCCGCGAACGGCTCGCGCTCGTCGGCATCGTCGTCGAAGATCATGCCGCTCCGGGCGGCTGCAGCCTGCGCCATGACATCAGTTCCCTGTGGTTGACCCGAGGGGGACGACCTTGACCTGTCCGTTCCGGTGCCTGAGCACGGCGCCGACGCTCGTGGCGACTTCCGAGCCCTTGAGCTCCCGGCGCGGCGCGATCGGATCGCGCTTGTCGGCCGCCATCGACGCGAGGTTGATCTGGTTCGAGCACCCGATCATCGGCAGCGGCGTCGTAAGCTCGTCAGCGATCTCCTGCGCCGGGCATTCGACGATCAGGAGATCGTAGCTCACGACGGTGAGCTTGACCGCGTTCGAGATGCCGACCGCGCTCACCACCTCGTTCGGCACCACCACCCGGACGCGCGCCCGCGTGGTCGAGAAGGTGCGGCGAAGCGTCTGCAGCCTGCGGGCATCGAGAACCGCCGAGCCGGAGTTGCCGACCTCGAGGAGGATGTCCTCATTGGGGCCCACGGACAGCGTCCTGAGGTATGAGGTGAGCCGCTGCGGCTCGCCGATCGCCAGCGCGTCGCTGTCGGCCGCGAAGTAGAGCGTGTAGGGGCCGGCCTCGCGGGAGGCGGTGATCTCGGCGGGCTCGAAGCCGCCGATCGGCATGGCCTCGCAGCCGGCGAGGGCGAGCGCCGCGGCGAGCGCGAGCGCGGAGGCGCTGAGCGGGCCGGGCAGGCGGCGGGTGGGAGCGGGTGAGGTGATCATGATGCCTTACTCGAACACGAAGCCGGACTGGCCGACGAGCCGGCGGTTTCCGATGCGGTTCTGCTTCGGGGTGCCCTGGAAGCGGCCGAGCAGGATCCGCTCGAAGTCGTTCGGGGGCACGTAGGTGTCGACCGGCGTCGCGACGGCGCGGGGGCTCGTCGGGTTGACGATCACCGGAGTGACGATCACGACGAGCTCGCTCTGGCCGCGCTGGAACGAGCTCGAGCGGAACAGCGCGCCGACGACCGGGATGGTGCCGAGCGCCGGCATCTTCGAGCCGGTCTGCGCTGAGTTGTTTTCCATCAGGCCCGCGATCGCGAAGCTCTGGCCGCTCGCCAGGTCGACGGTGGTCTCGGCCCGGCGGGTGGTCAGCGACGGCACGTCGGACTGCCCCTCGAAGTGCAGGTCGCTGACCTCGGTGCCGACGACGAGGCTGATCCGGTCGCCGTCGACGACGGTGGGCGTGAAGTTGAGCCCGATGCCGAAGTCCTTGAACTCGGTGTTGGTGCCGTTGTCGCTGACCGTCTGGTACGGGTACTCGCCGCCGGCGAGGAAGGTCGCCGACTCGCCGGAGCGGGCGGTCAGGTTCGGCTCGGCCATGATGGTGACGAGGCCCTCCTCGGCCAGCGCCTGCAGCACCACGTCGATGCTGAAGTTGCCGCGCGTGGCCCGGAAGGAGGTGTCATAGCTCCCGGGGGTGACCGAGCCGCCGAGGAAGCCGATCCGCGAGCTGCCGGTCGACAGGCTGATGTTGTTCCAGCGGATGCCGAGCTGGCGGTCGACGTTGCGCTTCACCTCGGCGATGCGGACCTGGAGGTTGACCTGGGTCGGGGCGCTGATCGACATGCGATTGACCACGCGGGTCGGGTCGTCGACGAACTGGCTCGCCACCTGCAGGATGTTGGTGGCGTCGTCGGGGTTGCGAACCGTTCCGGTCAGCACCAGCGACTGGTCGACCGTCGCGACGTTGACCGTCTGCCCCGGCGCGATGCGGCCGATGCCGTCTCTCAGCGCCTCGAGGTTGTGCGTGACCTTGATCCGGGTCGACATCAGCACGGTGTCGTTCTCGTCGACCGCGAAGAGCGTGGTCTCGCCGACGCCGACGCCCGTGAGGTACATCAGCCGGGGCGACTTGACCTCGATGTCGGCCACCTCCGGGTTGGCGACGAAGAGGCTCGAGAACTCGGTGTCGACGCGGATCAGCTGGCCGGTGCCGACGACGAGGGCGACGGAGCGCTCGGCCTGGGGCGCGACGAGCTCGAAGGTCTGGGCGGGGGCCGGCAGCGGGGCCGGGAGGATCAGGAGGGCCGCGGCGAGGGCGGCAATGAGGGGATGTCGGGTCACTGCTCTCAATCCGGGATGGGGGCCTATTCGGCGGCCGCTGCGGGGGACGGCTGTTCGGCGACGGGGGTTTCGCCGTCCACGGCTTCGACGCCGAGCTGGACGGCCTGGGTCTGGACGCCGCGCACCACCTGGACCTTGGTGGTCCGGTCGGACGGGGGCACCGGGCTGACGGCGAGGCTCTCGGCCTTGGCGGCGAGCTGCCGGGCCAGGAGCGAGGTCACGTCGGAGTCGAGCGTCATCTGGCGCGGCAGAAGCGTGCCGGTCGCGACCTCAAGGCTCGGCATCTGCGTCTCGGCCGGCTGGTCGTCCGAGGGCTCGGCGTCGGGGTCGCCGCCGTCGCGGACCGAGTTCAGCACCAGCGACAGGGTGCCGAGGGTCTGGCCGAGGGTGATCATCTCGGCTTCCTGCGGGCTCACCTCGAGCGTCGCGGTGCGGGCGATCGGCGGCGTCTCGGCCTTGCCTTCCTCGTCGAGCACGACCGGGCCGAGGCGCTGGTCCAGCGCGAGCACGCGGATGTTGCTCATCACCGTCTCGCTGGCGCGGATCTCGCGTTCGGCGTCGATGATGTCGCCGGCGACGGAATAGGTGAGGATCAGGTCGACGCGGTCGCCGGGCAGGACCAGCCCGCCGAGGCCCGCGACCTCGCTGATCGCGATGGTGATCGCGCGCTTGCCCTTGGGCAGGACGGCGGCGAGGAAGCCGCGGTCGCCGGGCTGCACGATGGCGGAGCGGGCGATCGGAACGCCCTTGGGGCAGCACCTGGCGGGCGACGCTGCCCGCCAGGTATGCCTCGCCGGCCGCGTCCGCCACGATCATCTGCGCGGTGATCGCCCCCTCCGTCATTTCCATGCGGGAGAGGCGGACGGGCGTGATGATCGTGCCGACGGGGAGCTCCTGCGACGGAACGAAGACCTCCCGCATGGCCGGGGCCGCGGCCTGGACCACGACCTCCGGAGCCTGGGGCCGGAGGCCCTGAAACACGTAGAATCCGGTGCCGCCTGCCACGATCAGCGCCGCAAGAATTACCAGAAGTATACGCATGCCAGGGCCCGCCTCGTTGCTTTAAGGAGCTTCGCTCCGAACGCCTTTAGGACGCCGGGGTCGTCAGCGGCGTGTTGGCCTTCAGGTCGGTGTCGACCTTGGTGAAGGTCGCGTCGAGCTGCTGGCCGAGCGACACGACGGTGCCGATGATGACGACGGCGATCAGCGCGGCGAGAAGGCCGTACTCGATCGCGGTGGCGCCGGACTCGTCCTGCCAGAGCGCCTTGCCGAAGTTAAGGAACTTGTTCACGTCAGATCTCCTGTTACAGGCTTACTCTTACACCGTGGCTTGCCCACATTGCTCAGATACATTTGGAGTAGTCGCCGTGTCAAACAAGTTATACTTACACTTGTTCTCATTCCGTTCAGTCGCAGCTAAGCATAGTCTTGCTACGGCGTCGTCGGCGCAGGCTGAGCAATTCCGGTGCTCGCCTCCGAGTAGATGCCGCCGAGCGTCTGCCCCATTCCGGCCACGGTGGCGATGATCACGCCGCCGATCAGGGCGGCGAGCAGCGCGTACTCGATCGCCGTGGCCGCAGCGTCCTCCACCAGGAGCCTCCGGGCCAGCCTGCGCATCGCGGTCATGGCGCGTTCTCCGTTGATATCTGCACGGCGGACAGTCGAGAACAGGCGTTAACAACCCGTCACCGGGCCGGAGAACAGGAAGATCGAGTTTTACCGGGTACGCAGCAATCGGCTGGAAACGGCTGATCTATTGTGGCGTTAACTTGTGTCTCACGTCACCGGCTCGGCGGAGGTCATGCGCAGGGCCGAAGCGTCGTCGCGTGGCCCGAGCGTCGCCTCCTCGGAGGGCGCGTCGCGCCTGTCCGGGGTCCCGCGCGGGGCGATGGTGATGATCTTCGGGCCGCGCGACAGCCGGGTGCGGCTCTTGCGCGGGGCCTCGGGTTGCGCCGCCGGAGCGGCCGGCTCGGCGGCGGCGACGAGCGTCGTGCCGCCGAGCCCGGCGAGGATGCGGTCGAACCGCGCCCGGTAGACGCCGGCGCGCGCGGGCGTCTGCGAGTGATAGGCGCCGGCCGCGGCCGACCAGTCGCCGCGCTCGAGATAGAGGCTCTTCAGGAAGCGGGCGGCGTAGTCGGCGCCGGTGTCGGGGTCGAACATCGCCTCGAGCGAGGCGAAGTTCATGCCGTGCCAGTGGTAGTTGATCTGGAAGCAGCCGACGTCGAAGCTGCGGCGGCCGGCGGCGACGCTCGCCTTGGCGAAGGCGAGCGCCTCGTCGCGGTTCTTGAACCAGAAGCCCTTGCCCTCGCGGTTGATCGCCCAGGGCCAGGGGCGGAGGCGGCCGTTCGCCGGCCGCCCGGTTTCGGTGAGCGAGATCGCGTGCAGCACGTCCTGCGGCACGCCCCCGCGCTGCGCCCCGCCGGCGATCGCGCGTTCGCAAATCTCGGCGCCGGCATCGGCGCGCGGCGGGGCCGGCGGCGAGGGCGAGAAGCGACAGCAGGGCGAGGACCGGCCAGGAGGGGATCCGGCTGGGCATGACGGGCATCTCCGACGGGAGCGAGGTTCCGTCATGCGTAACATCTCCATGTTAGCAGGGGGTTAGCCGGTAAAGTACGGTTAAAACTCTAGCTAGAATGCGGTGCGGGGTACCGCGCCCGTGCCCCCTCGACAGCGGGCGCATTCGATGCTCCTCTCCCGCCCGGCTCAATTCACCTTCCAGCTCCGGAGAACCGGGCCTGGAGAAAGGACCGCCCGCATGTCCCTGGCGCCGATCGCGGCCGCGCGATGAGCCTCGTCGCGCCGATCGAGGATCGGCGGCTCTTCGCCATCGGGCTGATCGTGGTCGCCGTCCTCGGCTTCACCGGGCTCGACACCTGCGCGAAGTGGCTGGTGCTCGACGGGCTGCCGACGACCGAGGTGGTCTTCGTACGCTACTTCGGCCATCTGGCGCTCGTCGTCGGCTTCGCGCTCGCGGCGGGCGAGGGGATCGTGCGGACCCCGAACCTCGGGGCGGTGACGCTGCGCGGCGGCTTTCTTCTCATGAGCACCATCCTGAACTTCACGGCGCTCCTCTACCTGCCGCTCACGGTGACGGCGGCGATCGCGTTCTCCGGCCCGCTCTGGGTCTGCCTGCTGTCGATCCCGTTTCTCGGCGAGCAGGTCGGGCCACGCCGTTGGGCGGCGATCGTCGTCGGGTTCTGCGGGGTGCTGATCGTCACTCGGCCGTGGTCGGGAGCCGTGCACTGGGCGGTGGCGCTGTCGATCGGCGCGGCGCTCGGCGGTGCGTTCTACTCGGTGCTGACCCGACTGCTCGCCGGGCGCGACAGCACCGGCACGCAGCAGTTCTACGCCGCGCTGGTTGCGACGATCGGCACGGCGCCGCTGGCTTTGCTCGACTGGGCCTGGCCGAGCGGGGTCGCGAGCTGGATCGCCTTCCTGCTGATCGGGGTGTTCGGGTGGAGCTCGCACCAGCTCCTGATCATCGCGCACCGCTTCGCCCCGGCCTCGACGCTCGCGCCCTTCGCCTATGTCCAGATCCTGTATATGGGAATCTCGAGCTGGATCATCTTCGGCCAGCCGCCCGATATCTGGGTCCTCGTCGGGGCGGGAATCGTGGTGGCGAGCGGCCTCTACATCTGGCTCCGCGAGCGCAGGCTCGCCGGAATGCGCTGACACCAAGGGAGGAGACCCGATGCCTGAGCCCCGAACCGTCCTCGTCACCGGCGCGAGCCAGGGGATCGGCGCTGCCACGGCGCGCGCCTTTGCCGGCGCCGGGTACCGCGTGGTGCTGGCGGCCCGCAGCGCCGACAAGCTCGCCGCCGTGGTGGCCGGCCTCGGCGAGGCCGGCGCCGGCTGCCTGCCGGTCGCCTGCGACGTGAGCGATCCCGAGTCCGTCGAGACGCTCTTCGCGCGGATCCGCGCCGAGCTCGGGCGGCTCGACGTCGTCTTCAACAACGCCGGCACCAACATCCCGACGACGCTGGCCGGCGACGTGAGCTGGCAGGACTGGCGCAAGGTGCTCTCGGTCAACCTCGACGGCGCCTTCCTGATCGCCGCCGCCGCGTTCCGGCTGATGCGCGACCAGGCGCCGCAGGGGGGCCGGATCATCAACAACGGCTCGATCTCGGCGCACGCGCCGCGCTACGGCTCCGCTCCCTACACCGCGTCGAAGCACGCGATCAGCGGGCTGACCAAGTCGCTGTCGCTCGACGGGCGGGCCTTCGACATCGCCTGCGGCCAGATCGACATCGGCAACGCCGCCTCGGACATGACCGCCCTGATGACGGCCGGCGTGCCGCAGGCGGACGGCACGCTGGCGCCCGAGCCGCGCATCGACGTCGACCATGTCGCAAGGGCCGTGCTGCAGATGGCCGAGCTGCCGCTCGACGTGAACGTGCAGACGCTGACGATCATGGCCACGAAGATGCCCTTCGTCGGGCGGGGATAGCCGGGCGCTCTTGCGTCCGGCGGGGCGAGCGCCGGCCTCGGGGAGCCGCAAGGGCTCCCGCTCGGCCGGCGCTTGGCGGTCGGCCGCCTTTGCGGCCTCCCTCCGGCGGAAGCGGGCTTGCGCCCGCTGAGAAGGGATTCTCCCCGCCTGTTGGCGGGGCCCCGTTCCTGCCCGATAGGGTTTCTGCCAGTATGAAATCCGGGGCGCACAGCCGGTTGAGCCGGTGGCTCCAGCGGCGGTCAGACGATCGGGGTCGGTAGCGGGTCGCCGGCGAAGTGGGCGGCGAGGTTGCGCAGGAAGAGGTCGCCCATCGCCCGGCGGGTCTTCTCGGTGGCCGAGCCCTGGTGCGGCGAGAGGACGACGTTGGGGAGCGCGAACAGCGCCTCGGGGACCCGCGGCTCGTCGGCGAAGACGTCGAGCGCCGCGCCGCCGAGGCGGCCGTCGGCAAGGAGCTCGACCATCGCCGGCTCGTCGACCAGCGAGCCGCGCGCGACATTGACGAGGGCGCCCTGCGGGCCGAGCGCCTCGAGCACCGCGCGCGAGACGATGCCGCGGGTCGCGGCGGAGCCGGGCGCGATCACGACGAGCCAGTCGACGTCGCGCGCCATGGCGGCGAGGTCGGGGTAGAAGGCGTAGGGCTGGTAGGGCTGGGCGTGCCGGCCGTGATAGGAGACGCGCATCCGCATCGCCTGCAGACGCTGGGCGATCTCCTTGCCGATCCGGCCGAGGCCGAGGATGCCGGCATGGGCGCCGGTCAACTCGGCGGTCAGGCTGATGCCGCCCTGCGGCCAGCGTCCCGCCCGCACATGGGCGTCCCCCTGCGGGATCCGCCGGCAGAGCGCGAGCATCAGCCCGATGGCGAGCTCGGCCACCGCGTCGTTCAGCACCTCGGGCGTGTTGGTGACGCGAACCCCGCGGGCGCGGCACGCGGCGGTATCGATCGCGTCGTAGCCGACGCCGTTGCTGACGACAACCTCGAGCGCCGGCAGGGCCGCGAGGATCCGGGGCGCGATCCCGAAGTGGCCGTCGGTCGCCGCGGCGCGGATGGCGGGGCCGTGCGCGGCGAGGAGCGCGTCGCGGTCCGCCGCGGCGAAGTAGCGGTGGACGACGTAGGCTTCGTCGAGCGCGGCCTCTATGCGCGGCGTCATCGGGGCGATCTGCAGGATTTCAGGCTTCACGGACGGCTGTCTCCCTCGGTTTCCGTGCAGTATTGACCGCCCCGCGGCCGGTGCACAACACTCCGGCCGGGACAGGAGCGGCGATGGAACCGGCAGCGGCGCACGACGCGTTCTTCCACGTCCGGGTGATCATCGGCATCGTCACCGGGCTCTGCGTGACGCGGCTCCTCACCGGGATGGCCCGCTTCGTGCAGCATCCGTCGCGGCAGGCGATCTATCCGGTGCACTTCGGCTGGGCCTGCTTCCTGCTGCTCGCGGTGATCACTGGTGGTTCGAGTTCGGGCTCGCCCACGTCACGCACTGGACGTTTCCGCTTTACCTGTTCGTCATCGCCTACGCGTCGCTGTTCTTTTTCCTCAGCGCGCTGCTGTTTCCGGACCGGATGGACGAGTACGGCGGCTTCGCCGGGTACTTTCACGCGCGGCAGACCTGGTTCTACGGCCTGCTCGCGGCGATCTTCCTGTTCGACATCGCCGACACGGCGCTGAAGGGTGCCGCGCACCTGCACGCGTTCGGACCTGGCTATCCGGTGGTGCTGGGCGCCCTCGCCGTGGTGGCGCTTGCCGCCACCCGGATCCGCGACCGGCGGTTCCATGCCGGCTTCGTCGTTGCCATGCTGGCGCTCGAGGCCTGGTGGATCCTTCGGCAGTTCGACGTCCTCGGCTGAACTTGGCGATTGAGCCGTGCAGGCGCGCAAGGTTTAATCGCGCGGGTCAGAGGCAGGGGGCGGACATGTCGGAAAAGCCGGTCGTGGGGTTCGTGGGCGTCGGCCTGATGGGCTGGGGGATGGCGAAGAACGCGGTGGAGAAGGGCTGGCCGCTCCGCGTCGTCGCCCACCGCAAGCGCGAGGCGGTCGACGACCTGGTCGGACGCGGCGCCCGCGAGGTGGCGGGCCTCGCCGAGATGGCGGCGGAGGCCGAGGTGGTGGTGCTCTGCGTGACCGGCTCGCCGGAGGTCGAGGCGGCCTGCGCGGCGTTGGCGGCGGCGGCGAGGCCGGGGCTCACCATCATCGATTGCTCGACCTCGGATCCGGAATCGACCGAGCGGCTGGCGGCGGAGCTTGCGGCGAAGGGGATCACGCTGATCGACGCGCCGCTGTCGCGCACGCCGCAGCACACCTGGGACGGCGAGGCGACGACCTTCGTCGGCGGACCGGCGGAGCAGGTCGAGAAGTGGCGGCCGCTGCTCTCGACGTGGGCGAATGCGGTGATCGCGGTCGGCGGGCCGGTCGGGTCGGCGCATGCGATGAAGCTGATCAATAACCTCGTCGCACTCGGCTACGCGGCGATCTGGTCGGAATGCTACGCGATGGTGCGGAAGATCGGGGCGGAGCCCGCGGTCTTTCGCGAGGTGCTGTCGAACTCGGGGATGAACTGCGGAAACTTCCAGAACTTCTCGAAATACGCGGTCGACGGCGACCCGAACGCGCACCGCTTCACGCTCGCCAACGGCTTCAAGGACCTCGCCTACTACAACCGGCTCGCCACCCGGCACCAGGCGGCGACGCTGATGTCGGACGGGGCGCTGCAGACGCTGAAGCTCGGGATGGCGATGGGGTTCGGCGACCGCTACGTGCCGGAGATGGTCGACATCGTGCTGGCGCTCAACGGCCCGAAGGACGCGGGCTGAGAGCTGGCGTTAACCTTGGTTGACGGGGCGGGGTAAGGGACGGATCTCGCTCGGAAAACGGGCGGAGGTGTTCTCCGTGGAGGCATGCACGACTCATGCACGTCGCATGCACAACCCATGCACCGAATCTCGGCCGGCGCCGGCGGCGGCCGCAGCGACCCCTGCGGCACGATCTGGGCAGTCGACGGCCGAAACGAGAGGGACGCGCGCTGTCCTGCCAAGTCGATCCGCGGTTAATCATCGTTACGCGAAGGTCGTCGCGACGTCCCTTCAGTCTCTCGACCAGGCCCGGCGTCGCCGATGCTTCGGCCTTTCGGGCATGGCCATCGCGGCCGCCGGATCATTTCGGTTCCGATAGAAGCGCCCGCCCGCGCCGGCCCCGAAGTCATCCTGCTCTAGCCGAGCTGCACGAGAACGGCGCCGCCGACCACCAGCGCGAGGCCGATGAGCCGAGCCGGCGAGATCGGACGGAGGTCGAGGCCGAAGAGGCCGAAGTGGTCGGCGAGGGTGGCGCCGAGGAGCTGGCCGGCGACGACGCAGATGAAGAAGAGGAGCGCGCCGGTGACCGGGGCGATCACCACGCCGCCGGCGACGAAGAGCGTGCCGGCGAAGCCGGCGAGATACACCCACCACGGCACCGAGGCGAGGGTGGCGCGGCTGATATCGCCGCGGCCGGTGACGGCGACCATGGCCGCCGCTCCGAGGGCGGCGACCAGGATCGAGATGGCGGCGGCGCCATAGGGGCTGCCGATCGCCCGGGCGAGGATGGCGTTGACGAGGGGCTGGAACGCGATGATCGCGCCGAGCGCCGCGGCGGCGGCGAGATAGACCAGGATCGGCATGCGGCACTCCTGATGCGCCGGCGCGGCGCCGGTCCTTGATGGCGGCGCCATGCGGCGACCGCAAGGGCGGGGCGGTCGAGATCTCGAGGGCGGCGAGGTAGGCGCCGCGGCGCTCGGCGAGCTTCGCCGCGATGTCGGGCGCGATCTCGAGGAGCGTGGCGTTCGGGGCGGTGAAGCGGCCCTCGATGCGCTCGACCGCGGCGGTGTCGCGGGCGTGGCGGAAGAACAGCACCTGGCCGCGGTCCTGGCCGATGTCGAGGGCGAAGCCGAGCATGCCGACGCGCTGCTCGGTGGCGTCGCCCTCGATCGCGGTGACCTGGAACTGCCGGGCGGAGAAGCGGCGGCTCTCGCGCTCGAAGAGCTGGATCCAGGGGGCGTCCTGGCTGGC
Source organism: uncultured Alphaproteobacteria bacterium (assembly GCA_963763295.1). Classification (GTDB taxonomy): domain Bacteria; phylum Pseudomonadota; class Alphaproteobacteria; order Rhodobacterales; family Rhodobacteraceae; genus Amaricoccus. The sequence continues at coordinate 140,526 of CAVXOH010000005.1, read as the reverse complement.
GGCGGTGAGCTGCTGCAGGGTGGCGATGACGATGGCCGGGATCGCCGCGCCGGCGAAGGCCGCGGTGATCACCGGCAGGATCGCCTCGTGCAGGTCGGCGTCGATGCCGGAGAAGTCCTGGGCGGTGTGGGTGAGGCCGCTGCTGTGGAAGCCGAGGCGGCCGAGCACGGTGCGGTGGGTGTCGTACCACTGGTCGGGGGTGGCGACCGCGGCCTTGTCGGCGGCGAGCTGGGCGAGGAGCAGCGCGTCGGTCATCGCCTGGCGCAGCGCCGGGTCGGCGCCGGGGCTGAACTCGACGAGGTTCTGCCCGACCGCGACGGCCCCGCTGGTCGGGGCCGGCGGCGCGACGGTTTCCTCGCGCGGGCGCGGCGGGGACGGTGGAAGCTCGAGGGCGGCGATGAAGGATCGCGCCCGAACGGCCAGGGTCTCGGTCTGCATCGAACCTCTCCAGGAAATCCGTCGCGCAATGCCGCGAGGATACCCGACATTGGCCCGATCCGGAAGTTGGGAGCGCTCAGGCGGCAGGGCGAGGGCCGGCGGCCGGCGCCGCCGGCGGGAGCGGCGCGTCGGCGTCGCGCTTGTGGCGGCGCTGCGCCCGCGCCGCGCTTCGGCGGAGTCGCGGGTTTTGGCGTTGCAGGGAAGAGAAGGAAGATCTGCGCCGAGGCGCTGATGAAGCGGCTGCTTCATCAGGCGCCTTGTCCAGTGTGGGGCTGCGAGTCGGGCCGGCGTCAAGGGCAGGCGGGCTTGCGCCCGCGGCTTCGCCGCCCTTGACCCCGGCCCGACTCGCGGGAAGGCAAGAAGAGGGTCGGGGGAGGTCGGGGGGGGGGCCGCCCTGGCTTCAGGGGGGCGGGCAGGGGCGCAGGACGACGGGCTCTCCGGGGGCGGCGCCGAGGGTGAGGCAGCCGGCGGCGTGGCAGAGGCGCCAGCCGCCGGCGGCGGCGCCGGAGGCGGCGAGGGCGAGCGCGGGAACCGGGGCGGCGTCGGGGGTCCAGGTCCACCAGCCGTCACGGAGCTCGGCGCCGGGGCCGGGGTCCATGCCGGCGCCGGAGCCCTTGACCCGGGCCTCGACGAGGTTGAGCGCGCTCGGGCCGACCTGCCAGCGCTCGGACCACGCGGTGCGCTCGACCGAGTGCTGCCAGGCGAGGGTGAAGCTCGAGACGGCGAGGGCGGTGACGGTGCCGCCGGCGAGGACGCAGAGGCTCACGCCGGGGCGGCGCGGCGGCGGCGCCACCAGACGAGGCCGAGGACGACGGCGGCGAGCGCGAGGCCGAGCTCGTCGGTGATGGGGAGCGCGAGGACGAGGAGGAGGGCGGCGGCGGCGGCGGCGAGGCGCAGCGGCCAGGGCAGCGGGCCGGCGAGGTAGCCGACGATGGCGCCGCCCCAGAGGCCGATGGCGAGGACGGCCTTGCCGACGGTCCAGGCGACGGCGAGCGGAAAGCCGATCGCCTGACTGAGCGAACCGCCGGGCTGGAGCATCAGCTCGGGGGCGTAGACCGTCATGAAGGGCACGACGAAGCCGGCGGTGGCGATCTTCATCGCGTCGTAGGAGATCTTCAGGCCGCTCTCGCGGGCGATCGGCGCGGCGGCGAAGCAGGCGAGCGCCACCGGCGGGGTCAGGTCGGCGAAGATGCCGAAGTAGAAGACGAACATGTGGCTGACGATCAGCGGCACGCCGAGCGCGAGCAGCGCGGGGCCGGCGATCGCGGCGGTGATGATGTAGTTGGGGATCGTCGGGATGCCGGTGCCGAGCACGATGCAGGTGATCATGGTCAGGATCAGGCTGAGCAGCAGGCTCTCGCGGCCGACCGAGACGATGAACATGCCGAAGGTGTTGGCGACGCCGGTCAGGGTCATCGCCCCGACGATGATGCCGCAGACCGCGCAGGCGATGCCGACCGGCAGAGCGACGCGGGCGCCGTCGGCGAGGCTGTCGCGGCAGAGGAGCAGCGTCTCGCGGCCGCCGCGGCTGGCGGCGCAGAGGGCTACGAGGAGCGCGACGGCGGCGAGGACGGGCCAGATGCCGTAGCGGAAGAAGCTCGCGGCGACGAGGCCGACGCCGATCCAGAGGATGGTGCGCAGGACGGGCTGCCGCAGGCCGAGGGCGACGCTGCCGCCGAGGATCAGGAGCACGGTCAGCGCGAGCCCGACGGTGCCGGCGAAGAGCGGGGTGTAGCCGGAGAACAGCAGCCAGACGAGGACGGCGAGCGGCAGGATCAGCGGCCAGTTGTCGCGCAGTGCCGCCCGAGCCGAGGGGAGCTGGTCGCGCGGCAGGCCGTGGAGGCCGTGCTTGCCGGCCTCGAGGTGGACCATCCAGAACGCCGAGCCGAAGTAGAGGAGCGCCGGGACGATGGCGGCCTGCACGACGGTCGCGTAGGGTACGCCGAGGGTCTCGGCCATGATGAAGGCTACGGCGCCCATCACCGGCGGCATGATCTGGCCGCCCATCGAGGCGGTCGCCTCGACGCCGCCGGCGAAGGCCGCGCGGTAGCCGAAGCGCTTCATCAGCGGAATGGTGAAGGCGCCGGTCGCCACCACGTTGGCGACGCCCGAGCCCGAGATCGTGCCCATCAGCGCCGAGGAGACCACCGCAACCTTGGCCGGGCCGCCGAGCTTGTGCCCGACGGCCGCCAGCGCGAGGTCGGAGAACAGCCGGATCATGCCGGCGCGTTCGAGGAAGGCGGCGAAGAGGATGAAGAGGAAGATGTAGGTCGCGGAGACGTAGATCGGAATGCCGTAGATGCCTTCGGTTCCGAACGCCATGTGGTCGACCACCTGCCCGAGGTCGTAGCCGCGGTGGTCGAGGGGCGCCGGCAGATGCTGGCCCCAGAGGCAATAGGCGAGCGCGAGGCCGGAGATGATGGCGAGCGAAGGCCCCATCGTTGCCCACGAGGCGACGAGCACGGCGACGAGCGAGACGAGGCCGATCGCGATGTCGAGCGGGGACGGGTCGCCGGCGCGCAGGATCAGCGGCTCGTACTCGATCCACTGGTAGGCGGCAACCACGACGCCCGCGGCCGCGATCGTCCAGGCGAGGGCGGTGCCGAAGGGGCCGGCGCCGCGGGAGGCGGCGGCGATCGGCATGCCGAGGAGGAGCAGGAAGCCGACATGGACCGCCCGCACGATCTGGCTCGGCAGGTCGATGACGTGGGCGGCGGTCGCGACTTGGAACGCCGAGAAGGCGACGGCGATCCAGAACAGCATCCGCCCGAGCTGGCCGGGCGGGAAGCGCTCGAAGGGGTCGATGACCGCGGCAGCCGGGGCCGCGGCGGTGCTCACATCAGGCCCTTCTCCTTGTAGAAGCGCTCGGCGCCGGGGTGCAGCGGGATCGGCATGCCGGTGAGCGCGTCGTCGAGGGTGATCGCCCTGGCGGCGACGTGGGCGGCCTCGAGGGCGGGGAGGCTTTCGAAGAGGAGCCTGGTCATCTGGTAGACGGTCTCCTCGGAGACGCCGTCGTGGGTGACGAGGAAGTTGATGACCGCGGCGGTCGGCACGTCGGCCTCCTGGCCCTCGTAGGTGCCGGCGGGGATGGTGGCGGCGACGTAGGGGGCGCCGAGCTTCTCGATGAACTCGGGCGGCACGGCGACGACGCTGATCGGGACCGAGGCGGCGAGGTCCTTGATCGAGGCGACGCCGAGGCCGGCCGACTGCAGGGTCGCGTCGAGCTGGCGGTTCTTCATCAGCTCGACCGACTCGGCGAAGGGCAGGTACTCGGTCTTGCCGAGGTCGTCGTAGCTCATGCCGGCCGCCTCGAAGATGGCGCGGGCGTTGAGCTCGGTGCCGGACTTCGGCGCGCCGACCGACAGGCCCTTGCCCTTCAGGCCCTCGAGGTCGATGATGCCGCTGTCGGCGGTGGCGACGATCTGGATGTAGTTCGGGTAGATCGCGGCGATCCCGCGCAGCTTGTCGAGCGGCTGGGCGAAGCCGACCTCAGCGTCGCCGTCCCAGGCGAGCTTGACCGAGTCGCCGAGCGAGAAGGCGAGCTCGCCCTTGCCCTGCTGCAGGAGGTTCAGGTTCTCGACCGAGGCCTTGGTCGCCTGGACCTGGACGCGGGCGTCGGCGATGTTCTGGCCGTAGATCTGGGAGAGCGCGACGCCCATCGGGTAGTAGACGCCCGAGGTGCCGCCGGTGAGGATGTTGATGAACTCCGCGGCGCCGGCAGCGGGGGCGAAGGCGACGGTCGCGAGGCTCGCGGCGAGGGCGGTTCTGCGAAGGAGGGCGGTCATGCAAGGCTCCCTGTCTGCATGCGCTTGGGCATGTCGCTCTTGGCTGGAGCCTTCAGTCTAGCCAAGGCCTTGCAGGGAAGTATAGCGCAAATCGGGCGCGCGGCCGTCCTCGGCGGCGGCCGGATCAGCCGGGGCGCATCCCGCGCATCAGGGCGGCGAAGAGGTCGGCGCGGGTGAAGATGGCGGCGCGCCGCGCCCTGGCGACGTCGAAGCGCAGCGAGGCTTCGGCCTGTCGGCGCAGGTACCGCGCCTGGGCGCGCTCGAAGGCGGCGTTGGTCAGCATCGTCGGGGTCCCGGGCCAGCGGCGTCGATTCGGCGGGCATTCTGTCCGCCGCGGGTTTCCGGCGTGTCGCGGGACGCGGCCGCCCTGTTTCAACTGTCCGCGGGCGGCCGCGAGGGCGCCGGCTGCGACGGTTGAAACATCGGGGTGCCGGCGCGGGCATGCGGCTGAAACGGGCGGCCGTTACCGGGGCATTCGTTTGTATGCGAGCGAATTGGGGCGATTGCCCGAAAGGAGCGCACATGGCCTTTCTGCATTCGAACGGCGCCACGCTGCACTACCAGGTCCACGGCGAAGGCGCGCCGGTCATCGCATTGCATGCCTCGGCGAGCACCGGCGGGCAGTGGCGCAGCCTCGTCGGGTACATCGAGGGCCGGTTCCAGATCTTCACGCCGGATCTTCCCGGCTACGGCAGGTCGGAGCGGCTGCCGCGCGCGGTCGCGGGCCTCGCGGGCGACGCGGCGGCGATCGGCGGGCTGATCGACGCGATCGGCGAGCCGGTGCATCTGGTCGGGCACTCCTATGGCGGCGCGGTGGCGCTGAAGCTCGCGGCGATGCGGCCGGAGGCGGTGCGCAGCCTGACGGTGATCGAGCCGGTGGCGTTCCATCTGCTGCGCGACGGGTCGGCGGCGGACCGGACGCTGTTCACCGCGTTCACCGGGCTGGCGTCGGCGACGATCCGGCAGGCGGCGGAGCGCGACCGGATCGGTGCGATCCGCGGCTTCATCGACTACTGGAACGGCGCCGGGGCCTGGTCGCGCACCAGCGCGGGGCTGCGCGGCTTCTTCCTGAGCTGCCTCGGCCGGGTCTGCGCCGACCTGCGCGCGGTGATGGGAGAGAGCGGCAACCGGGCCGAGATCGCGCGGATCACCTGCCCGACGCTGGCGGTGATGGCGCTCGAGTCGCCGCCTCCGGTGCTGCGCGTGACCGAGATCATCGCCGAGACGCTGCCGCGGGCCGTGCTGCGGATGATCCCGGGCGCCGGGCACCAGGTGCCGCTGACCGACCCGCACATCATCGACCCGATGATCGCGGGACACCTCGTCGCCGTCGATCGCGGCGCGGCGCGGCGGGCGGCGCTGGCGGCGTGAGCGGAGCGGGGGCGGGCCGAGGCCCGCCTCCGGCGGTTCCGGATTCGCTAGGCGTCGCAAGGGTTAACGGCGATTCGTTGAATGCACGAACCATGCACCACGCATGCACGAAGCATGCGCGTGCCGTGCGCCCACGGCCGGAAGGTTAATGAAGCGATGGGGCGGGCGGGCGACCGGTCATAGGGCACGTCGGGCACGGCCACGCCGAGGTGGGCGCAGCACGGCGTCGAGGACAGGGAGCGCCCCGCGCATCGAATTGGTAACCGTCCGCCCGAAGCCGGTTCCGATCACGCGCAGGGTCATGTGGTCTCCGGTTCAGAAGAAGGCCTGCAGCCCGGTCTGGGCGCGGCCGAGGATCAGGGCGTGGACGTCGTGGGTGCCTTCGTAGGTGTTGACCGCCTCGAGGTTCAGGACGTGGCGGATCACTCCGTATTCGTCGGAGATGCCGTTGCCGCCGTGCATGTCGCGGGCGGTGCGGGCGATGTCGAGCGCCTTGCCGCAGTTGTTGCGCTTGCAGAGGCTGACGAGCTCGGGCGCGGCACGGCCCTCGTCCATCAGCCGGCCGAGGCGGAGCGCGCCCTGGAGCCCGAGCGCGATCTCGGTCTGCATGTCGGCGAGCTTCTTCTGCACGAGCTGGGTCTGGGCGAGCGGGCGGCCGAACTGCCGGCGCTCGAGGGTGTAGGCGCGGGCGGCGTGCCAGCAGAACTCGGCGGCGCCCATCGCGCCCCAGGCGATGCCGTAGCGGGCGCGGTTGAGGCAGCCGAACGGGCCGGCGAGGCCCTCGGCGTGCGGCAGCAGGTTCGCCTCGGGGACGACGACATCGTCCATCTGGATCATGCCGGTGACCGAGGCGCGCAGGCTGAACTTGCCCTCGATCGCCGGGGTGGCGAGGCCTTCCATGCCGCGCTCGAGCAGGAAGCCCCGGATGCGGCCGTCGTGGGCGTCCGACTTCGCCCAGATGACGAGCACGTCGGCGATGGGCGCGTTGGTGATCCAGGTCTTGGCGCCGCTCAAGGCGTAGCCGCCGTCGACGCGGCGCGCGCGCGTCGTCATGGCGCCCGGGTCGGAGCCGGCGTCGGGCTCGGTCAGGCCGAAGCAGCCGACGGCCTCGCCGGTGGCGAGCTTCGGCAGCCAGCGCGCGCGCTGCGCGTCGCTGCCGTAGGCGAAGATCGGGTGCATGACGAGCGAGGACTGCACACTCATCGCCGAGCGGTAGCCCGAGTCGACGCGCTCGATCTCGCGGGCGACGAGGCCGTAGGCGACGTAGGCGGCGCCGGCGCCGCCCCACTCCTCGGGGATGGTCGGGCCGAGCAGGCCGAGCGCGCCCATCTCGGTCATGATCTCGCGGTCGAAGCGCTCGTGGCGGTGGGCGTCGCGGATGCGCGGCGCGAGGCTGCCCCGGGCGTAGTCGCGCGCCGCGTCGCGGACCATGCGCTCCTCGGGCGTGAGCTCCTCGTCGAGCAGGAACGGGTCGTCCCAGACGAAGGAGGCGGGCTTGGCGCGCGCCGCCTCGGGGCTGTTGCGCTTCTGGAGCATGGCCGGGCCTCCTCTCGGCGGTCGCGGCAGTCTAGGGCCGCCCCCGGAGCGCGGCAAGCGGCCCGCCGGCGGGAGCGGCGCGCCGGCGTCGCGCTCGTGGCGGCGGGGCGCCCGCGCCGCGCTGGGGCGTCGCGCGGGTTTTGGCGTTGCAAGGAAGAGAAGGAAGATCTGCGCCGAGGCGCTGATGAAGCGGCTGCTTCTTCAGGCGCCTTTCCCAGTGTGGGGATGCGAGTCGGGCCGGCGTCAAGGGTGAACGGGCTTGCGCCCGCGGCTTCGCCGCCCTTGACCCCGGCCCGACTCGCGAAGGGAAGGGAAGGGTTCGGGCGCGATCGGCGGGCGGGCGAAGATCGCGATTGCATCGCGCGGGGGCGCTCGGGCAGTCTGGCGGCCGAGGGAGGGCTCCATGAACTGCGTCTTCATTCAGCTGCGCTGCCGGCCCGGACGGACCTACGAGGTCGCCGATGCGATCTACGACCGGGAATTCGCCTCCGAGCTCTACTCGACCTCCGGCGAGTACGATCTGCTCATGAAGGTCTACATCCCCGAGGGCACCGACGTCGGACACTACATCAACGAGAAGATCCTCGACATTCCCCATGTCGACCGCTCACTGACGACGCTGACCTTCAAGGCGTTCTGATGATCGCCGACTGGGACGACGCGTACGCGAACGCGCCGCACATCCCCGACGGCGATGCCTGGCCGGCGCGCTGGCCGGCGGCGGCGGCGGCGTTCCGGGCGGTGCTCGCGCCCGACCGGCGGCGCGAGGGGCTCGCCTACGGGCCGCATCCGCGCGAGCGGGTCGACCTGTTCCTGCCCGAGGCGCGGCCGAGGGGGCTCGTCGTCTACGTGCACGGCGGCTACTGGCGCGCGTTCGACCGGACCGACTGGTCGCACCTCGCGGCCGGGGCGCTCGGCCGCGGCTGGGCGGTGGCGATGGCCGGCTACCCGCTGGCGCCCGAGGTGCGGATCGCGTCGATCACCCGGTCGGTCGCGGCCGCGGTCGAGGCGGCGGCGGCGACGGTCGCCGGGCCGGTCGGCCTCGTCGGCCATTCCGCCGGCGGGCACCTGGTGGCGCGGCAGGTCTGTTCCGACAGCGGGCTCTCCGAGCGCACCCGGGCGCGGGTCCGGCAGGTCACCGCGATCAGCGGGCTGCACGACCTGCGGCCGCTGCTCCGCCTGACGCTGAACGACACGCTCCGGCTCGATGCCGACGAGGCGGCGGCCGAGAGCCCGGCGCTGCGCTTGCCCTGGCCCGGCGTGCGGATCCGCACCTGGGTCGGCGGCATCGAGCGGCCGGAGTTCCAGCGGCAGTCGGCGCTGCTTGCGAATGTCTGGACGGGCGTGGGCGCCGAAACCACGGCGACCGTCGCGCCGGGGCGCCACCATTTCGACGTGATCGGCGCGCTCGAGGATCCGGCCTCGGGGCTGGTGGGCGCGGTGCTCGGGGAGGCGCCATGAGGTCGCAGGCGCAGGTCGTTGTCATCGGCGGCGGCGTCGTCGGCTGCTCGGTCCTCTACCATCTCGCCAAGGCCGGCTGGACCGACGTGATGCTGATCGAGCGCTCGGAGCTGACCAGCGGCTCGTCCTGGCACGCCGCGGGGGGGTTCCACACGCTGAACGGCGATCCGAACGTCGCCAAGCTGCAGGCCTACACGGTCTCGCTCTACCGCGAGCTCGAGGCGCTCAGCGGCCAGTCCTGCGGGCTGCACCTGACCGGCGGGGTGATGCTGGCGGGCGACCCGGTGCGGATGGACTTCCTGCGGCTCACCCACGCCAAGGGGCGCTGCCTCGGGATGGACACCGAGATCATCACACCCTCGGAGGCGGCGGAGATGTTCCCGCTGATGGATCCGAGCCACTTCGTCGGCGCGCTCTGGGACCCGGTCGAGGGGCATCTCGACCCGGCGGGCACCACGCATGCCTACGCCAAGGCGGCGCAGGCGCTGGGCGCCACGGTCGTGCTGCGGAACCGGGTGGTCGAGCTGACCCAGGAGCCGGGCGGGGCGTGGACCATCGTCACCGAGCACGGCACCGTCGAGGCCGAGCACGTGGTCAATGCCGGGGGCCTGTGGGCGCGCGAGGTCGGGCGGATGGTCGGGCTCGAGCTGCCCGTGCTGGCGATGGAGCACATGTACCTGCTGACCGAGCCGATGCCGGAGGTCGCCGAGTTCAACGCCCGCACCGGGCGCGAGATGGTGGGCGTGATCGACCTGCCGGGCGAGATCTACACGCGGCAGGAGCGGGCGGGCGTGCTGCTCGGCACCTACGAGAAGGACTGCCGGCCCTGGTCGCCGAAGGTGACGCCGTGGGAGTTCGGCCACGAGCTGCTGCAGCCCGACCTCGACCGGATCGCGCCGTCGCTCGAGGTGGGGTTCCGGCATTTCCCGGCGCTCGAGAACGCCGGGATCAAGCAGGTGATCAACGGGCCGTTCACCTTCGCGCCCGACGGCAACCCGCTGGTCGGACCGGTGCAGGGGCTGACCAACTTCTGGGTCGCCTGCGGGGTGATGGCGGGGTTCAGCCAGGGCGGCGGGGTCGGGCTGGTGCTGGCGAACTGGATGACGGCCGGCGATCCGGGGCACGACGTCTTCGGGATGGACGTCGCGCGGTTCGGCGAATGGGCGAGCCTGCGCTACACCAACGCCAAGGTGCGGGAGAACTACGCGCGGCGCTTCTCGGTGCGCTTCCCGAACGAGGAGCTCGTCGCCGCGCGGCCGCAGCAGGCGACGCCGCTCTACGACATCATGACGGGCGAGCGGAACGCGGTGATGGGGGTGACCTGGGGGCTCGAGGTGCCGCTCTGGTTCGCGCCGGACAGCGGCGAGGCGCGCGACGTGCTGTCGTTCCATCGCTCGAACGATTTCAGGCATGTGGGAGACGAGGTTCGCGCGGTTCGCGAACGGGTAGGCGTGACCGAGATCGCCAACTTCGCCAAGTACGCGGTGACGGGGCCCGGGGCCGAGGCGTGGCTCGACGGGCTGCTCGCCAATGCGATGCCGCGGACCGGGCGGATCGCGCTCTCGCCGATGCTGAACGAGGCGGGGCGGCTGATCGGCGACTTCACGGTGGCGCGGAGCGCGGCGGACCGGTTCACGGTCTGGGGGTCGTCGGCGGCGCAGATCTATCATCTGCGCTGGTTCGAGGCGCACCTGCCGGACGATGGCTCGGTCACGGTCGAGCGGCTGGGGATGCGGCTGATGGGGCTGATGCTGGCCGGGCCGAGGGCGCGGGCGGTGCTGGCGGCGCTGACCGACCATGACGTCTCCAACGCCGCGTTCCGGTTCATGGACCACCGGGCGATCGACGTCGGCGGCGTGCCGGCGGTGGTGAACCGGATCAGCTACACCGGCGATCTCGGCTACGAGATTCGGGTCGAGCCGTGCTACCTCAGGACCCTCTACCGGGCGGTGTTGGCGGCGGGCGCGCCGCACGGGCTCGCCGATTTCGGCATGCGGGCGCTGCTGTCGATGCGGCTGGAGAAGAACTGGCCGACCTGGTTCGCCGAGCTCCGGCCGATCTACGGCGCCTTCGAGGGCGGGATGGAGCGATTCGTGAAGCTCTCCAAGGACTTCATCGGGCGGGACGCGGCGGCGCGCGAGGCGGAGGCGGGGCCGCGGCTGCGCCGGGTCAGCCTGGCGATCGATGCCGGGGACGCCGACGTGATGGGCGACGAACCGGTCTGGGCGCGGGTCGACCGCGACTGGGGCGCGGTCGCGTCCGGGCACGGCGTGGGCGCGGCGCGCTTCGACGCGACCGGCGCCGCGATCGGGAAGGGCGACGCGCGGCGCGACGGCGACTGGCGGGTCGTCGGCTGGGTCACCTCGGGCGGCTACGGGCACTGGGTCGCGATGTCGCTCGCGCAGGGCTACCTGCCGGCGGCGCTGGCCGAGCGCGAGGAGGAGGGGCTCTTCGAGGTCGAGATCCTCGGGGTGCGGCGGCCGGCGCGCATCCTCGTCGAGCCGCCGTTCGATCCGGACGGCAGCCGGATGCGCGCCTGACTAGGGCCACGGAATGCCGACAGGTCGCCGCATTGACGATATGGTTCCCGAAACGCAACTCGCCGCGTCGGCGTGAAGAGGGATGGGTCTCAGAAATGGACACACCGAAGCCCGAGGGACCGGTGAAGACGCGCGAGGTGGTCAACGCATATCTCGACTCCACCCTCTGGAACGGCTTCCGGTTTCGCGACGACGACATCGTCGTGGCGTCTCCGCCGAAGGCGGGAACGACATGGACGCTGGCTATCCTCGTCCAGCTGCTCCATGGCGCCCCCGAGGTTGTCCGGGTCGGGAATATCTGCCGCTGGATCGACTTCAGGCTTGACCAGGAAGGGCGGATGGAGGCGGTCGAGGCGCAGACGCACCGCCGGGTGATGAAGTCGCACCTCCCGGCCGATGCGCTGGTGATCTCGCCGCGGGCGAAGTACATCTATGTCGCGCGCGACGGCCGCGACGTCGCCTGGAGCGAGCACAACCACATGCACAATGCCACCGACGCGCTCTTCGCGGCAACGAACGCTTTCCGGCCGGAAGAAGCGAAGGTGGGGCGTCCCTCCGCGGACGTCCGTGCGTACTGGCGCGACTGGATCGCGGGCCGCCGCAGGATGTCGGAGTTCTGGGATCATATCCGCAGCTGGTGGGCACTGCGGGATCAGCCGAACGTCTATCTGCTGCACTACCAGAACCTGCGGGACGACCTTGCGGGCCGGGTTGCGGACCTCGCGGATTATCTCGACATCGAGGTGGATGCGGAGACGATGGCGCGGGCGGTCAAGCATTGCGGCTACGCGCACATGAAGGCCAATGCGGACGCGATGTTCCCCGGCATGCCCTTCGTGGAGGGCGGGCGCACCTTCATCAACAAGGGCACCAACGGGCGTTGGCGCGATGTCCTGAGCGCCGAGGAGATCGCGGAGTACGAGGCGCGCGCCCTCGCCGAGCTCGGCCCGGACTGCGCGCGCTGGCTGGCGACGGGAAGGTTCTGACGCCGCCCGGGGCTGGATCTCCCGGCGATGGCGAGAGGCCTGGGCCTGCAGCGGCCGGGCGCTAGGTAACGCGGCCCGGGAGCATTTCCGGCACGCAAGAGGGAGGGAAGCGATGGCGAAGGTGCACGGACAACCCTGCTGGTACGAGCTGTCGACCAGCGAAGGCAGTCTCGGCGCGGCCGAGGCGTTCTATGGCGAGGTCCTGGGCTGGGCGTCCAAGGACTCGGGGATGGAGGGGTTCGACTACCACCTCGCGAGCACGGGCGGGGACATGGTCGCCGGGCTCATGGTCACGCCGCCGGACGCCGGCGGGATGCCGCCGTTCTGGATGATCTATTTCGCCGTCGACGACGCCGACAAGGCCGCGGCGGACATCAAGGCCGCGGGCGGGCGGATCTACCGCGAGCCGGCCGACATTCCGGGGACCGGGCGCTTCGCGGTGGCCGCCGACCCGCAGGGGGCGGCCTTCGGCATCCTGCAGCCGGAGCCGATGGAGGGGCAGGAGGGCGCCGGCAACGCCTTCGACCAGAAAAAGGAGGGCCACGGCAACTGGAACGAGCTGATGACGACCGACCCGGCGGCGGGGTTCGGCTTCTATTCCGGCCTCTTCGGATGGCAGAAGTCGCAGGCGGTCGACATGGGCGAGATGGGCACCTACCAGGTCTTTTCCCACGACGGCACGGACGTCGGCGGAATGATGGGCCTCGGCAACTCGCCGGTGCCGGCCTGGCTGCCCTACTTCGGCACCAACGGCGTCGAGGCCGCGATGGAGCGGATCACGCGGGCCGGCGGCAAGGTGGCGCATGGGCCGATGGAGGTGCCCGGCGGCGCCTTCATCGCCGTGGCCCAGGATCCGCAGGGGGCGTGGTTCGCCGTGGTCGGGCCGAAGGAGGCGAGCTGACGCTTCGCCGCTGACGCTCAGGGGACGCTGGTCCAGGTGCCGATCACCAGCGGCCCGAGGGCGAAGTGCCGGTTCGCGGCCTCGAGGCCGCGAATCTGCGCGTCGAGCTCGGCGATCTCGTCGGGACCGGCGACGCCCAGCGCCGCGGCCGCCGCCCCGAGGCTCGAAAGGACGGCGCGCAGAATCGGCCCGCGCTCGGCGATCGGCGCGAAATAGGTGTCGGCGGTCGCCTCCGTGGGCATCGGCAGGCCGGCGTCGGCGAGGTAGCTCGCCAGTCGCAGGCCGCAGTCGGCATGCTTGCCGCTGCGCGTGTAGGACGCTTCGATGATCGCGTAGCTGCGGGTCATCGCGGGATGCTCGGGCCGGCAGGCCATCCGAGTCGTGTCGAAGTCCATCAGGACCAGGGTGCCGCCTGGCCGCAGCAAGGCGGCGAGGCGGCGCACCGCCGCCACGGGATCGGTCATGTGGAGGAGCAGGAAGCGGGCGAAGACGAGATCGAAGGGCGCGCCCGCCACGGTCTCCGCGCGCGTCAGGTCGGCGGCGACGAAGTCGAACTGCGGGCCTTCGTCGCGCCGGAGCCGGGCCAGCATCTGCGCGCCGAGGCTGGCGTCGACGTCGAGGCCGGTCACGTGCCCCCCGCGTCCGACGAGCCGGCCGATCAGGCGCATCACCTCGCCCGGGCCGCAGCCCGCATCGAGGCAGCGCATGCCGGGCGCGACCCCGGCGGCGGTCAGCACCCGGTGCGTCGCCGGCTCCCACAGCCTCGCTTGCCGCCGCAAGCGATCGTACTCGGCCTCGGTTCGACCGAGGATGTAGCCGTCCTGCGCCTCGGCCATGTTCGGTCTCCTGGGCGGGAGGGAGATTACTCCTCCAGGGCGGCGGGACGAAGGGGAATGAGACAGTGTCTATGCGATCGCGCCGGCTCCACCGTCCCGCCCGGGCCCCGAGCCCGGGCAGCGGCCGCCCGCCCCCCGGGGCGGCCGCTTCGCGTCCTCCCCGCGGGCGTGCCGCTGCCCTTCCCGCGTGCGGCAGCGACAAGGCGGGCCAGCACCATCTCCTGCAAGGGCCTGACGTGTGGTTTAGCTCGAGATCACCTGTTCCGGGCGGCTTCGCCGAGCGATGCGTCACCCTCGACGAGCCCGCCGGCGGCCTCGATGAAGGCGACGATCTCCGGCATGCCGACCCCGTCGCGGACCTGGGCGAACTGGAACGGGCGGTCGCCGCGCATGCGGCGGGAGTCGCGGTCCATGATGTCGAGCGACGCGCCAATGTAGGGGGCGAGGTCGATCTTGTTGATGACGAGGAGGTCGGAGCGGGTGACGCCGGGGCCGCCCTTGCGCGGGATCTTGTCGCCGGCTGAGACGTCGATGACGTAGAGCGTGAGGTCGGCGAGCTCGGGCGAGAAGGTCGCGGAGAGGTTGTCGCCGCCCGAACTCGATCAGGATCAGGTCGAGGTCGGGGAAGCGGCGGACGAGGTCGTCGACGGCGGCGAGGTTGATCGAGGCGTCCTCGCGGATCGCGGTATGCGGGCAGCCGCCGGTCTCGACGCCGACGATGCGCTCGAGCGGCAGCGCCTGGGAGCGCATCAGGAACTCGGCGTCCTCGCGGGTGTAGATGTCGTTGGTGATCGCCGCGATCGACCAGCGCGCGCGCATGCGCTTGCAGAGCTGGTCCATCAGCGCGGTCTTGCCGGCGCCGACGGGACCGCCGATGCCGACGCGCAGCGGGCCATTCGGGGATCGTGGCGATGCCGCAACCACGCCGGTGCTGTCCTCGATCACATGTCCCTCCCGATGAGTTCGCGCACGACGATAGCGCCATCGGCAAGCGGGGATCCATCAGGACCGGTAGAGCCGGGTGTACTGGGTCTCGTGCAGCATCGACGCAAGGTCGGCGCCGAGCGCGAGGCCGCCGATCGCGTCCGGGGTCTCGGCGATCGCGGCCGCGGCGACCTCGGCGGCGAGCGGCAGGATCTCCGCGGTGATCCGCTGGCCGTCGGTCTGCCCGAGCGGGATCAGGCGCACGCCGGCCGAGATGACGCTGGCGGCGAAGGCCTGGGCGTAGAGCGTCGCGGTCGGCGCGAGCGGCAGGGCGAGGAGGCGCGCCGCGGTGCCGACCGCTACCGGGTAGGCGACCGGCGGGACGGCGATCCCCCAGGCGGCCGAGGTGGTGCGGGCGAAGGCCGCTCCCTGGGCCATCGTCTCGAGGTGCCGCTCGGAGGACGGGGCGAGGGCGGCGGCGAGCTCGGCGACCGGGCCGGGGTCGTCGCTCTGCCAGGCGGCGGCGAGGAGGATGGTGTCGCTGCGGCCGGCGCCGAACTCGAGCAGGTCGCCGACCCAGCGCCGGAGCGACGGGCGGTCGGTGACCATCGCCGC
This sequence comes from uncultured Alphaproteobacteria bacterium, assembly GCA_963763295.1. Classification (GTDB taxonomy): domain Bacteria; phylum Pseudomonadota; class Alphaproteobacteria; order Rhodobacterales; family Rhodobacteraceae; genus Amaricoccus. The sequence continues at coordinate 125,133 of CAVXOH010000005.1, read as the reverse complement.
CTCGACCGCCCATTCGAGCCCGTGCGAATAGCTGTAGGCGCCGACCGGGTAACCGGGCGAGAACCAGCTCGCGAGGATCTGGAGTGCCCTGAACTCGTCCGGCGCCGGGCCCGCCATGTCAGCCGTGACGGTGTTCGGGCGGCGCGTCGGGGTCGTCGGCGCCGCCGCCGTGGTGGTGCCCGTGGGTGCGGCCGTGGCCGTAGGCGCCGCCTTCCGGGCGGAACGGCGCCTCGACCTCGCGGGCCGGCGCGCCGAGCCGCGCCAGCAGGCCGGCGATCACGTGGTCGCGCTGGACGAGGATCCGTCCGCCGGCAATCTCGGCCGGGGTGTGGCGGTTGCCGATGTGCCAGGCGAGGCGGGCCAGCGCCTCGGGCGCCGCGGTGACCTCGAGCAGCGGCTCGGCGGCCGCCTCGACCGCGACGAGGCCGCCGTCGGCGAGGACGAGGGCGTCGCCGTCGTCGAGCGAGACCGTCTCGGGCAGGTCGACGAGGAGGACGGCGCCGCCCGCGGTAGTCAGCCGCTTGCGGCGCAGGAAGCGGTCGCGGTAGTCGAGAACCACCCGGTCGCCGGCCTCCGCGCCGCCGCCGCGCCGCACCGCGACCGCGTGCAGCGCGCTCATCTGAGCGGCAGGGTCTCGACCGCGCCGGCACCGGCGACGCGGAAGCCGCGCAGGTCCTCGAGCGCCTTGTTGGGCACGAAGACCGCCGCCGTGACGACGCGGGTGCGCTGGGCGCCGACCGCCTGGGGGCTGGCCGGGGGTATCGCCAGCAGCTCGAAGCTCAGGACGCCGGCGGCGTCCGGCGCGCCGTCGTTGAGCGGGCGAAGCTGCGCCCCCCAGTAGCCCTGGGTCGGCGCCTCGCCGGCGACGCGCAGGATCACGCCGTGCAGGCCGCGCTCGAGCGCCGCCTGCCGGATCGGCACGCCGCGCGGCGGCGGCGGCGGCTCGCCGCGCAGCTGATAGAACGAGTCGCCGCCGCCCTCGCGGCCGAGGAAGCTCGGCATCTCGAACGAGCAGCCGGCCAGCAGCGCGAGGCCCGCCAGCAACACCAATCCGTTACGCCTGTGCGCCGCCGCGATCATGCCCTCCGGATAGCCGCCCGCGCCGGGGTTGGGAAGCGCAAAACGCGCGCGCGGCGGCGGCCCGCCACTGGACCGCGGCGCCGCGAGCGCCTACATCGAGGGGGTAGAACGGATCGGATCCAGCTTGGCCACTGAACGCTTCGAGGCGATCGCCGCCGACTTCGAGTTCCTCGACGACTGGGAGGACCGCTACCGCTATGTGATCGAGCTCGGCCGGGCGATGCCGCCGCTCGACGCGGCGCTGCGGGTGCCGGCGACCAAGGTCGAGGGCTGCGCGAGCCAGGTCTGGATCGCGCCGCGGATCGACGGCGAAGGCACGGGCGCGCGCTTCGACTTCGCCGGGGATTCGGACGCGCTGATCGTGCGCGGGCTGATCGCGATCTTGCATGCGCTGTATGCCGGGCTGCACCCGGAGGCGGTGGTCGCGGTCGACGCGGCGGGCGCGCTCGGCCGGCTCGGGCTCGACCAGCACCTGTCGTCGCAGCGCTCGAACGGCCTGCGCGCGATGGTCGGGCGGATCCGGGCGATCGCGCAGTCGGCGCTGGCGCAGGCGTGAGCGCGATGGCGACCGGGCTCGACACGCTGCTCCGGGAACGCGGCTGGCTCATGGCCGATGGCGCGACCGGCACCAACCTCTTCGCGATGGGTCTCGAAGCCGGCGAGGCGCCCGAGCTCTGGAACGAGCGCGAGCCCGGCAAGGTGCGCGCGCTCTATGACGGCGCGATCGGCGCCGGCAGCGACGTCTTTCTCACCAACAGCTTCGGCGGCAACGCCAGCCGGCTCAAGCTGCACGAGGCCGAGGGCCGGGTGGGCGAGCTCAACCGGATCGCGGCCGAGATCGCCCGCGAGGCGGCCGACGCCGCCGGGCGGCCGGTGGTGGTGGCGGGCTCGATGGGGCCGACCGGCGAGATCATGGCGCCACTCGGGCCGCTGACGATCGAGGACGCGGCCGAGATGTTCGAGGAGCAGGCGCGGGGCCTGCTCGAAGGCGGGGCCGACGTGCTCTGGGTCGAGACGATCTCGGCGCCCGACGAGTTCCGCGCGGCGGCGCTCGGGATCTGGCGCGCCGGGGCGCCGTGGTGCGGGACGATGAGCTTCGACACCGCCGGACGGACGATGATGGGGCTGACCTCGGCGGACATGGTGGCGCTCGTGGCTGAGCTCGCGCATCCGCCGCTCGCCTTCGGGGCCAATTGCGGGGTCGGCGCGTCGGACCTGCTCAGGACCGTGCTCGGCTTCCGTGCCGCGCACCCGGCGCTGCCGGTGATCGCCAAGGGCAACGCCGGCATCCCGAAGTTCGTCGACGGCCACATCCACTACGACGGCACGCCGGAGCTGATGGCCGACTACGCGGTGCTGGCGCGCGACTGCGGTGCTGTGATCATCGGCGGCTGCTGCGGCACGACGCCCGCGCATCTCGCGGCGATGCGCGCCGCGCTCGAGGCGGCGCCGCCCGGGCCCGTCCCGGATCTCGCGACCATCGCCGCGCGGCTCGGCGGCTTCTCCTCCGCCTCGGACGGCCTCGGCGACGGCCCGGGCGGGCGCGAGCGCCGGCGCCGCCGCGGCTGAGGCGGTCCGGGCGCCATGTCGCTCTGGAGATACGCGAACCCGGCGGAGTTCATGCGGGTCACCGGCCCGGCGCTGCCGGTGCTCTGGGCGCTGACGGCGCTCGCGCTCGGGGTCGGGCTCGGCTGGGGGTTCTTCCTCACGCCGGACGACTACCAGCAGGGGCCGACGGTCAAGATCCTGTTCCTCCACGTGCCGGCGGCGCTGATGGCGATCAATGCCTGGCTGATGATGCTGGTCGCCTCGCTGATCTGGTTCGTCCGGCGCCACCACGTCTCGGCGCTGGCGGCGCGGGCGGCGGCGCCGGTGGGCGCGACGATGACGGTGATCGCGCTCCTGACCGGGGCGATCTGGGGCGAGCCGATGTGGGGGACCTGGTGGGCCTGGGACCCGCGGCTGACCTCGTTCTTCATCCTGTTCCTGTTCTATCTCGGCTACATCGCGCTCTGGGAGGCGGTCGACGAGCCCGACAAGGCGGCGGATCTGACCGCGGTCCTGTGCCTCGTCGGGTCGGTCTTCGCGCTGCTGTCGCGCTACGCGGTCTTCTTCTGGAGCCAGGGGCTGCACCAGGGGCCGTCGCTGTCGCTCGATGCCGACCAGCACGTCGCGGACGCGTTCTGGTGGCCGCTGGTCATCTCGATGGCGGGGTTCGTGCTGCTCTTCGTGAGCCTTGTCGTGGTCCGGACCCGCACCGAGATCCGGCTGCGGCGGGTCCGGGCGCTCGAGGAGCTGGGGGCGCGGGCATGATGCCGGACCTCGACCGCTATGCCGGGACGGTGCTCGGCGCCTACGGGGTGACGCTGGTGCTGCTCGCGGTGCTGGTCGGGCTCACGCTCAGGCGCTCGCGCGAGGTGCGGCGGCGGCTGGCGCGGCTCGAGGCGGAGCGGCGCGATGGCTAGGCCCGCCCGGCTCCTCCTGCTGCTGCCGCCGCTGATCTTTCTCTTCTTCGGGGCGCTCGCCTATGTCGGGCTCCGGCGGGAGAACCCGCAGGAGCTGCCGAGCGCGCTGGTCGGGCGGCCGGCGCCGGGGCTGGCGGCGACGGTGGCGCTGCGCGTCGATCCGGCGCCGACCGACGCCGACCTGCGGGCGCCGGGGGTGAAGCTCGTGAACTTCTGGGCGAGCTGGTGCGGGCCGTGCCGGGTCGAGCACCCGCTGCTGACAGCGCTGGCGGGGGAGGGGATCCCGGTGATCGGGGTCAACTACAAGGACGAGCCGGAGAACGCGCTCGCGTTTCTCGCCGAGCTCGGCGATCCCTACGCGCGGATCGCGGCGGACCCGAGTGGGCGGACCGGGCTCGACTGGGGGATCTACGGGGTGCCGGAGACCTTCGTCGTCGGGCCGGACGGGACGATCCTCGAGCGCTTCCCCGGGCCGCTCAGCCCCGGCGTCATCGAGAAGCGCATCCGGCCGGCGATGGCAGCGCGCTGAGGCCGTGGTCTGCTCGACGCGGGCCTCTTGCGGGATGGTGTGCGCCGTCCCGAACCCGGCATCCGCCCGAGAAGAGGGCAGCGGCACGACCGCGGGCGGCCGAGAAGCGGCCGCCCGGGGGGCGGTCGGCCGCTGCCCGGGCTCGGGGCCCGGGCGGGACGGTGCCGCCCGCGCGCTTCCTTCGGTGGCGTGGTGTAGTCGGCTGGACCGGGCCGAGCGGCGGAGTCGCAGCCGTCGCCGCTAGCGGAGGTTGATCCGGAGCGCGGCGGCGGCGGCGAAGGGGGCGAGGGCGAGGATGAAGAGGGTGAGGCCGGAAAGGAGCAGGAAGGCGGGCCAGGGGTCGGCGCCGGCCGCGGCGGCGGCGGTGGCGCGGGCGCCGAAGATCAGCGTCGGGACGTAGAGCGGCAGCACGAGGATCGAGAGCAGCAGGCCGCCGCGACGGATGCCGACGGTCAGCGCCGCGCCGACGGCGCCGAGGAAGGAGAGGCCGGGGGTGCCGGTGGCGAGGCCGGCGACGAGCCAGGGATAGGCCGGGGCCGGCAGGTTCAGCATCAGGCCGAGGAGCGGGGCGGCGACGACGAGGGGCAGGCCGGTGGTCAGCCAGTGGGCGAGCGCCTTCAGCGCGACCAGCCCCTCGAGCGGCAGGGCGGCGAGGGCGAGGGCGTCGAGGGTGCCGTCCTCGAGGTCGGCCTGGAACAGCCGGTCGAGCGCGAGGAGGCAGGCGAGGAGCGCGCCGACCCAGAGCGTGCCGGCGGCGACGGTCGCGAGGCGCTCGGGCTCGGGGCCGAGGCCGAGCGGCACGAGGAGCGCGAGGATCGCGAAGAAGCCGAGGCCGAGCCCGGCGCCGCCGCCGGAACGCAGCGCCAGGGCGAGCTCGCGGCCGAGGACGGCGCCGGCGGCGCTCACGCCCACGACCCGGCCAGGAAGGGGTCGGCGGCGGCGCGGGCGTCGGCGGCCTCGGGGGCGAGCGCGAGGGTGCGGGCGGCGTCGAGGTCGAGGGCGGCGTGGGTGGCGACGACGGTCAGGCCGCCGGCGGCGGCATGGGCGCGGATCGCGGCGAGGAGCCGGGCCTCGGCGGCGGCGTCGAGGGCGACGGTCGGCTCGTCGAGGAGCCAGAGCCGGCGGGGCGCGAGGAGCAGCCGGGCGAGTCCGAGGCGGCGGCGCTGGCCGGCCGAGCAGAGATGCGCCGGCCGGTCGGCGAGGGGGGCGAGGTCGAAGGCGGCGAGGGCGGCGGCGGCCGAGCCGCCGGTGAGCGCCGCCCAGAACGCGAGGTTCTCCGCGACGGTGAGCTGGAGCTTGACTGCGTCGAGATGGCCGGCGAAGGCGAGGCGCTCGGCGCGGGCGTCGGCGTCGGTGCTGCCGTCGAGCTCGATCCGCCCGGTCGCCGGCAGGAGGCCGGCGAGCGCGCGCAAGAGCGTCGACTTGCCGGCGCCGTTCGGGCCGCGCAGGACCAGGGTCTCGCCGTCCCGAAGCGCGAAGCCGATGCCGCGGAGCACCGGGCGTCCGCCGCGGCTGCAGGAGAGATCGGAGACGCTGAGGCCCATGCGGCTCCGCTTAGCCGATCCCCGGCATCGTGGGAAGGCCGCCGGGGCGGAGCCGGCCGCGCCGCGACGGCAAGCCGTTGGAAGGATTGGAGATCGCCGACGCGCGACGCGCCGGTTCGCCGGTCGAGGGCAGCGACCCGCCGGCGCTTGCCAATGCGTGCGGTATATGGTATACGACGGTATGCTGTTTGCGCCCGCGATGCTTGCTTGCCCGGGGCGGATGCGGCATACCAAAGGTTAACTTCCCAGCCAGCTTCAGCCCGGAGGTCATGATGACCGTTTTCGTTGGAACCGATACCGCCAGGACGCGTCGCAGCCTCGAGGTCGGGGGAAAGAGCTACGCCTACTACTCGATCGCGGCGGCGGAGGCCGCGGGCCTCGGCGATTTCAGCCGGTTGCCGGCAGCGCTCAAGGTCGTGCTCGAGAACATGCTGCGCTTCGAGGACGGCAGGACGGTGACGCAGGACGACATCCGCGCCTTCTCGGAATGGGCGGCGAAGGGCGGCCGGAACCCGCGCGAGATCGCCTATCGGCCGGCGCGGGTGCTGATGCAGGACTTCACCGGGGTGCCGGCCGTGGTCGATCTTGCCGCGATGCGGGACGCGATGGTGGCGCTCGGCGGCGATCCGCAGAAGATCAATCCGCTGAACCCGGTCGACCTCGTGATCGACCACAGCGTGATGGTCGACGAGTTCGGCAACCCGCGGGCGTTCCAGATGAACGTCGAGCGCGAGTACCAGCGCAACGGCGAGCGCTACGAGTTCCTGAAGTGGGGGCAGGGTGCCTTCGCCAACTTCCGGGTGGTGCCGCCGGGCACCGGGATCTGCCACCAGGTCAACCTCGAGTATCTCGGGCAGACGGTCTGGACCGACGAGGACCCGTCGGGCGCGACCGTCGCCTATCCCGACACGCTGGTCGGCACCGACAGCCATACGACGATGGTCAACGGCCTCGCCATCCTCGGCTGGGGCGTCGGCGGCATCGAGGCGGAGGCGGCGATGCTCGGCCAGCCGATCTCGATGCTGATCCCGGAGGTCGTCGGCTTCAAGCTGACCGGGGCGCTCAGGGAGGGCGTGACGGCGACCGACCTCGTGCTGACCGTGACGCAGATGCTGCGCCAGAAGGGCGTCGTCAACAAGTTCGTCGAGTTCTACGGCACCGGGCTCGACAACCTGCCACTGGCCGACCGGGCGACGATCGGCAACATGTCGCCCGAGTACGGCGCGACCTGCGGCTTCTTCCCGATCGACGACGAGACGCTGCGCTACCTGCGCGTGTCCGGGCGCGACGAAGTGCGCATCGCGCTGGTCGAGGCCTATGCCAAGGCGAACGGCTTCTGGCGCGGCGCCGACTACGACCCGGTCTATACCGACACGCTCGGGCTCGACATGGGCACGGTCGAGCCGTCGCTGGCCGGGCCGAAGCGGCCGCAGGACCGGGTGGCGCTGAAGGACGCGGCGCGCGAGTTCGTCGATGTCGTCAAGCAGCACCGCGACAACGTCGGGTATGCCTCCGAAGTGCGCTGGGATGGCGAGGGCGGCGCGCCGGAGCCGAGGGACGTGCCGGGGCACCACGAGGGGCAGAACGGCAAGGACCGCTGGGTCAAGGTCGAGGGCGAGGACTTCCGCATGCACGACGGCAGCGTGGTGATCGCGGCGATCACCTCGTGCACCAACACCTCGAACCCCTACGTGATGATCGGCGCCGGGCTGGTCGCGCGGAAGGCGCGGGAGAAGGGGCTGAACCGCAAGCCTTGGGTCAAGACCTCGCTGGCGCCGGGGAGCCAGGTGGTCAGCGATTATCTCGAGGCCTCGGGGCTGACGGAGGACCTCGACGCGCTCGGCTTCAACCTCGTCGGCTACGGCTGCACCACCTGCATCGGCAACTCGGGGCCGCTTGCCGGAGACGATCTCCAAGGCGATCGCCGACGCCGACCTCGTCGCCTGCTCGGTGCTGTCGGGCAACCGCAACTTCGAGGGGCGGATCAATCCGGACTGCCGGGCGAACTATCTCGCCTCGCCGCCGCTGGTCGTCGCCTATGCGCTCGCCGGCGACATGAACCTCGACCTGACGACGCAGCCGCTCGGCATCGGGCGGACCGGCAAGCCGGTCTACCTCAAGGACATCTGGCCGAGCCAGCGCGAGATCGCCGAGCTCGTCGAGCGGACGGTCACGCGCGAATCGTTCCGGAGCAAGTACGCCGACGTCTTCAAGGGCGACGACCTCTGGCGCGCGGTCGAGACCGAGGAGAGCGAGACCTATTCCTGGCCGCCGACCTCGACCTACGTGCAGAACCCGCCCTACTTCCAGGGCATGGGCATGGAGCCGGGGGTCATCCACGACATCGAGGGCGCGCGGATCCTCGCGCTCCTCGGCGACTCGGTGACCACCGACCACATCTCGCCGGCCGGCTCGTTCCGCGCCGCGCACCCGGCGGGCGCCTACCTGCAGGAGCGGCAGGTGCCGGTAGCTGAGTTCAACTCCTACGGCTCGCGCCGCGGCAACCACGAGGTGATGATGCGCGGCACCTTCGCCAACATCCGCATCCGGAACGAGATGCTCGAGCAGGTCGAGGGCGGCTACACCCTCGGGCCGGACGGCGAGCAGACCTCGATCTACGACGCGGCGATGGCCTGGCAGGCGCAGGGCGTGCCGCTGGTGGTGATCGCCGGCAAGGAGTACGGTACCGGATCGTCGCGCGACTGGGCGGCGAAGGGGACGATGCTGCTGGGCGTCAAGGCGGTGATCGCCGAGAGCTTCGAGCGAATCCACCGCTCGAACCTGGTCGGCATGGGGGTGATCCCGCTCGAGTTCACCGGCGGCGACGACCGCCGGACGCTGGGCCTGAAGGGCGACGAGACGATCTCGATCGGCGGGCTCGCCGGGGAGTTGAAGCCGCTCGCCGAGGTGCCGGCGACGATCGCCTACGGCGACGGGACCCTGCGCGAGATCAGGCTCAGGTGCCGGATCGATACCGCGGTCGAGATCGAGTACGTCGAGAACGGCGGCGTGCTGCACTACGTGCTGCGCAACCTCGCCAGGGCAGCCTGACCGCATGCCCGCCCCGGCCCGACGGCCGGGGCGCGGCCCGCTCTCGAAGGCTTAACTCGCCACCGGTCGCGGCGGCGTCTAGGTCTGACCGAGCCAAGCCCGAAAGGTCGCATGCGCCTGCTCGCCCCCCTTTTCGCCGCGCTCGTTCTCCTGCTGCCGGCGGGGGCCGCCCGCGCGCAGACGCCGGTCCTGGTCGAGCTCTTCACCAGCCAGGGGTGCTCGTCCTGCCCGCCCGCCGACGCGCTGCTCGCCGATCTGGCGGCGCAGGACGGGGTGATCGCGCTGGCGCTGCACGTCGACTACTGGGACTATCTCGGCTGGAAGGACTCGTTCGGCAGCGAGGCGCATACCGATCGCCAGCGCGCCTACGCCAAGGCGGCGCACAGCCGGTCGATCTACACGCCCGAGATCATCGTGCAGGGGCAGCGGCGGCTGAAGGGGCACAAGGCCGAGAAGATCGCCGCCGAGATCGCGCGCTGCCAGGCGGCGGCGCCGGTCGCCGATCTCGCCCTCGAGCGGGACGGCGACGCGCTGGTCGTGCGGGTCGCCGCGGCCGGCGCGCCGGTCGAGGCGGCGGACGTGCATCTTGTGCGCTTCATCCCCGAGGCGACGATCGCGATCGAGGCCGGCGAGAACGCCGGGCGCGAGGTCACCTACACCAACATCGTCACCGACTGGGAGACGATCGGCCGCTGGGACGGCAGCGGGCCGCTCGAGCTGCGCTACGAGGAACTCGGCGACGGGCCGGTGGCGGTCATCGTGCAGGGGCGCCACCTCGGTCCGGTGCTGACGGCCGCCGAGCTGCGCTGAGGCGGCGCGCCGCGGGGCGCGCGCGGATGGCTTCTCCGCCGAGGCGTCGCGCGGGGGAGCGCCGGCCTCGGGGAGCCACGAGGGCTCCCGCTCGGCCGGCGCTTGGCGGTCGGCCGCCTTTGCGGCCTCCCTCCGGCGGAAGCGGGCTTGCGCCCGCTGAGAAGAGATTCTCCCCGCCTGTTGGCGGGGCCCCGTTCCTGCCCGATAGGGTTTCTGCCAGTATGAATACCTGGGGAGGATCGCGGTCTTTCGGGTGGCGCGTCCCCGACGTGGGCGGTGGGAGAGACGGTGAGGCCCGGCCGTGCGACAACGCGCTTTGCGCCGGCGCCCGCGACGTGATGTTCTGTGCTTCAAGCGGCGATAGCGCCGTGCCGAGTCGCGCCGCCAAGGGCGCACAAGGGAGTGTCCGCCATGCCGCAATCCGCGCTGCGTTTCGCGCTCAACCACATCGTCGCCCCCCGGCTCGGTCCCGAGGCGTTCTTCGCGCTTGCCGGCGAGCTCGGCATCGAGGCGGTCGAGATTCGCAACGACCTGCCCGGCAACGCGATCCTCGACGGCACGCCGGCGCCGCGGATCCGCCAGCTCGCCGCCGCGGCGGGGGTGCGGATCCTGTCGATCAACGCGCTGCAGCGGTTCGACGACTGGCGGGCGCCGCGGCCGAACGAGGCCGTGACGCTCGCTGACTATGCGAGCTGCTGCGGCGCGGAGGCGCTGGTGCTGGTGCCGACCAACGACGGCTCGCGGCCCGACCGCCTGCGCCCGTCGCTCGAGGGGCTCCGGCCGATCCTCGCGGCGCGCGGGCTCGTCGGACTGATCGAGCCGCTCGGCTTCGAGACCTGCTCGCTGCGGCTGAAGTCGGAGGCGGTCGAGGCGATCGCGGCCGTCGGCGGCGAGGGCACCTTCCGCCTGGTGCACGACACGTTCCATCATCACCTGGCCGGCGAGGCCGCGCTGTTCCCGCGGCAGACGGGGCTCGTCCACATCTCCGGCGTCGCCGAACGCGACCTGCCGGCGGCGCGGCTGCGCGACGCGCATCGCGGGCTGGTGACGGCGGAGGACCGGCTCGGGAACGTCGCGCAGATCCAGGCGCTGGTGGCGGGCGGCTACGGCGGGTTCCTTTCGTTCGAGCCGTTCGCGGCCGAGGTGCAGGCGCTCGACGCTCCGGCCGAAGCGATCCGGCGCAGCATGGACCAGTTGCGCGACGCGCTGAGCCTGGCGTCGGTCTGACGCGAAATGCCGCTTGACCGGCGTGGAGGCGATGGAATAAAAATTCTGAAGGCCGGAAAAACGGCGCAGGCGTTCCATAAGGCGCAGACAGTTCCCGGGCGAGAAGACCCGGGAGTCCGGCAGATCGGGGGCGATCCGGACGCCCGCAGTGGAGGGAAACGATGAAAAGGCTACTGGTGGGCACGGCACTCGCGGCCCTGATGGGCGCGAGTGCGCAGGCGCAGACCGTCGCCGTGTCGATGGCGCGGTTCGACGACAACTTCCTGACCGTGATCAGGAATGGCATGGAGGCCTATGCCAAGACGCTCGACGGCGTGGACCTGCAGATCGAGGACGCCGGAAACGACGTCGCCAAGCAGCTCGACCAGATCAACAACTTCGTCGCTTCCGGGGTGGATGCGATCATCGTCAACCCGGTCGACACCTCGGCGACCCAGGCGATGTCGGACGCGGCGGCGGCCGGCGGGGTGCCGATGGTCTATGTCAACCGCGAGCCGATCAACGTCGACAGCCTGCCCGACAACCAGGCCTTCGTTGCCTCGGACGAGCGCGAGTCGGGGACGCTCGAGACCAAGGAGATGTGCCGCCTGTTCAAGGAGGCCGGAAAGACCGAGGTCAGCGTCTATGTGATCATGGGCGAGCTCTCGAACCAGGCCGCCCAGCAGCGCACCCAGGACATCCATGACGTGATCGAGTCCGGCGAGTGCGGGGTGACGCTCAACATCATCGACCAGCAGACCTCGAACTGGATGCGCGACGAGGCGCAGAACCTGATGGCCAACTGGCTCTCGACCGCGACGCCCTTCGACGGGGTGATCGCCAACAACGACGAGAGCGCCATCGGCGCGATCCAGGCGATCAAGGCATCGGGCATGGACGTGAAGCCGTTGGTGATGGGCGGCGTCGACGCCACCCAGGACGCGCTGCAGGCGATGCAGGCGGGCGAACTCGACGTGACCGTGTTCCAGGACGCGGCCGGCCAGGGCCAGGGCTCGCTCGACGCCGCGCTGAAGCTCGTCAAGGGCGAGGCGGTGGAGCAGAAGGTCTATATCCCGTTCCAGCTGGTGACGCCGGCGAATATCGGCGACTTCCTGGCGAAGAACTGAGCCTGACACGAGAAGCCCGGGCCGGCGCCTGCGCGCCGGCCCGGAACCCGCAGCGCGACGGGCGGGATCGGCGAAGGGCCGTCGCGAGGGGGATCCGGCCATGGCTCAGACAACGCACGGCGTCGACGGGCTGACCTTCGGAGCCTCGAAGCGCCGCCGGCCACCCGAGCTGAACGTCCTGATCGGCCTGGTGGTGATCGTGGCCGCCTTCGAGGCCCTGGGCTGGCTCATCATCGGCAACTCGTTCCTCTTCAACACCCGCGACAACGTCGATGCGATCTTCAACCAGGCGCGGCTGTCGATCATCATCCTGCAGGTCTCGATCGTCGGCATCATCGCCATCGGCGTGACCCAGGTGATCATCTCGGGCGGGATCGACCTGAGCTCGGGCTCGGTGGTCGCCGCCACGGCGATGATCGCCATGAGCTTCGCGCAGGTCTCGATCGTCAACGGCCAGCCGAACCCGAAGATGATGCTGCCCGAGGGCTGGCAGGACCTGGCGGTGATCGTCCCGATCCTCGTCGGCCTCGGCTGCGGGATCATCGCCGGCCTGATCAATGGCGCGCTGATCGCCTACACCGGCATCCCGCCCTTCATCGCGACGCTCGGGATGATGGTGACGGCCCGCGGCGTCGCCCGCTGGTGGTCGCGGGGCGAGCCGATCAGCTTCCCGACCGAGGCCTACGCGGCGATCGGCAAGGGGATGATGCCGGTCATCCTCTTCGTGACGCTGGCGGTCGTCTTCCACCTGATCCTGACCTACACCGTCTACGGCAAGCACACCTACGCCATCGGCTCGAACGAGGCGGCGGCACGGATGTCGGGGATCAAGGTCAACCGGCACAAGGTCATGGTCTATACCATCGCGGGCGCGCTCGCCTCGGTCGCGGCGATCGTGCTCTCGGCGAAGAACCTCACCGCGCAGGCCGGGATGGGGGTCATGTACGAGCTCGACGCCATCGCGATGACCGTGATCGGGGGCGTGAGCCTCTCGGGCGGGCGGGGGTCGATCATCGGCACCGTGCTCGGGGCGCTGATCTTCGGGGTGATCATCTCCGGCTTCACGTTCCTGAAGCTCGACGCCTTCTACCAGGAGATGGTGAAGGGCGTGATCATCGTCGGCGCCGTGGTGCTCGACCAGTGGCGGCAGCGCCGCGCCGCGGCCAGAGCCTGAGGGGGAGACCATGAGCGACGTCGTTCTCGAGACCAGGGATCTGACCAAGCACTACGGCGGCGTCCATGCGCTCGAGGGGGCGAACTTCGTGCTGCGCAAGGGCGAGCACGTGGCGATCATGGGCGACAACGGCGCCGGAAAGTCGACCTTCGTGCGCCAGATCACCGGTGTGGAGCAGCCGACCCGCGGGGAGATCCATTTCTTCGGCGAGCCGGTTGCGTTCAAGGGCCCGCTCGACGCCCGGAAGGCGGGGATCGAGACGGTGTTCCAGACGCTGGCGCTGGCCGACGACCTCGACGTGCCCGACAACCTCTTCCTCGGGCGCGAGATGATCAAGCTGAACCTCGGGCCGTTCTCGATCCTCGACTACAAGGGCATGCGCGAGGCGACGCTCCGGGGCTTGCGGAAGACGGCGGTGAAGATCCCGAACCTCAGGAACACGATCCGCAACATGTCCGGCGGGCAGCGGCAGTGCGTGGCGATCGCCCGCACGGCGACGTTCCACTCGCGGCTCACGATCATGGACGAGCCGACGGCGGCGCTCGGGGTGCAGGAGACCGCGCAGGTCGAGAACATCATCCGCACGCTCAAGGAGCAGGGCGAGCCGCTGATCCTGATCAGCCACAACATGCGGCAGGTGTTCGACCTGGTCGACCGGATCGTGGTGTTCCGCCGCGGCCGGATCTGCGCCGACCTGAGGAGGGAGGAGACCGACGGCCAGGACGTGGTGGCCTACATCACCGGGGCGAAGACGCAGCCCCAGTATCAGGACGCGGCGTGATCCCGGCGCCTCGGCACGCCGGCACCCGTGCCATCGTCACCGGCGGCGCCCAGGGGCTTGGCCTCGCCATCGCGCGGCGGCTGGTCGCCGAGGGCTGCGTGCGGCTGGTGCTCGCAGGGCGCGACCTCGACAAGGGCAAGGCGGCGGCGCGCGAGCTCTCGGAGGGCGGGGCCGAGGTCTGCTTCTGCCAGGCCGATCTCGCCAGCCTCGACGATTGCCGCAACCTCGTCGACGCGGCCGAGATCGACCTCGACGGGGCGAACGCGCTCGTCAACGCCGCGGCGGCCGGCGATCGCGGCGGGCTGCTCGACACGACGCCCGAGGTCTGGGCGCGGCTGATGGACGTGAACGCCCGCGGGCCGTTCTTCGTGATGCAGGGCTTCGCGAAGGCGGCGATCGGGCGCGGCGAGCCGGCCTCCGTCGTCAACATCCTGTCGATGGTGATCCATTGCGGCCAGTCGTACCTCGCGCCCTACACCGCATCGAAGGCGGCGCTCGCGGCGCTGACGAAGAACCTCGCCCAGGCGCACCGGGGCGACCGGATCCGCTTCAACGCGATCGCGCCGGGCTGGATGGACACGCCGGGCGAGGACGCGACGCAGCGGCGCTGGCACGGCGCGGGCGACGACTGGCTCGCGAAGGCGGAAGCGGCGCAGCCGTTCGGGCAGCTCGTGAAGCCCGACGAGGTGGCGGGGCTCGCGGCCTACCTGCTTGCGCCCGAGTCGGGGGTGATGACGGGCGCTGTCATCGACTGTGACCAGAACGTCGCGGGGGCCTATCCGGAGTAGGGCCCCACGGGGACTTTCAGCGAAGCGAGGGAAGAATGGCAGTACGTTTCGGCCTGCTCGGCGCCGGGCGCATCGGCAAGGTGCACGCGCGGGCGATCACCGCGAACCCGGACGCGCGGCTGGTGGCCGTCGCCGACGCGATGGCGCCGGCGGCCGAGGCGCTGGCGACGCAATACGGCGCCGAGGTGCGCGGGGTCGAGGCGATCGAGGCGGCCTCGGACATCGACGCCGTGGTGATCTGCACCCCGACCGACACCCACGCCGACCTGATCGAGCGCTTCGCGCGGAGGACCAAGGCGATCTTCTGCGAGAAGCCGATCGACCTCGACGTCGGGCGGGTGAAGGGATGCCTGAAGGTGGTGGAGGCGACCGGGGCGAAGCTGATGGTCGGCTTCAACCGCCGCTTCGACCCGCACTTCCGGGCGGTGCGGACGGCCATCGACCACGGCGCGGTCGGGACGGTCGAGATGGTCAGCATCACGTCGCGCGATCCGGGCGCGCCGCCGGTCGACTACATCCGGCGCTCGGGCGGCATCTTCCGGGACATGACGATCCACGACTTCGACATGGCGCGCTGGCTGCTCGGCGAGGAGCCGGCGGTGGTCGCGGCCTTCGGCGCGGTGCTGACCGACCCGGAGATCGGCAGGGCGGGCGACTTCGACAGCGTGAACGTGCTGCTCGAGACGGCGGGCGGCCGGCAGGCGGTGATCTCGAACTCGCGGCGCGCGACCTATGGCTATGACCAGCGCATCGAGGTGCTGGGATCGCTCGGCATGGTGTCGGCCGAGAACCAGCGCGAGGTCTCGATCGAGATCGCGAGCGGGGCGGGATTCGTGCGGCCGCCGCTGCTCGACTTCTTCATGACGCGCTACACCGCCGCCTATGCCGCCGAGATCGCGACGCTGATCGCCGGGCTGCGCGACGGGGCGCCGATCGCGCCGACGGGGCAGGACGGGCTGGCGGCGCTGGCGCTCGCCGAGGCGGCGGTACGCTCGGTGGCCGAGGGGCGGAAGGTGAAGGTGTCGGAAGTCCTCGGGTGACGCCGGCGTCGGTTCGCTAGAGGGGCACGAGCGATGCCGACCGAGCATCTCATTCCCGACGACCTGCGCGCCCGCTATCACGTGCGCGAGTGGCGGAACGCGGCAGGCGTGCTGATGACGGCCTGCCCGGACGAGTGGCAGGACATCATCGACGTGCTGCGCGGCTTCCGGCTGCTCCGGTCCGAGATCCTGACCGCCGGGGGCGGGCTGTCGCCGATCTCCCAGCAGATCAACGCCGCCTTCGGCGCGCGCGGCTGGCGCGAGGAGAAGTTCGAAACGCGGATCATGGTCGGGGAAACCGAGTACGCGAGCCCGACCCACTCGGTCGACTGCTTCAAGGGACGGGTGGCGCTCGAGCTCGAGTGGAACAACAAGGACCCGTTCTTCGACCGGGACCTGAACAACTTCCGGCTTCTCTTCGATCTTCGGGCGATCGACGTCGGCGTGATCCTGACGCGGGCGACCGAGCTGCAGGCGGTGTTCGACGGGCTCGGCAAGGGCACGAGCTACGGGTCGAGCACGACCCACCACGAGAAGCTCTGGCCGCGGATCGAGGGCGGCAGCGGAGGCGGCTGCCCGGTGCTGACCTTCGCGATCACCCCGGCGCTCTATGTCGACGACGGCGAAGAGGCGCTGCAGGCCGCGCTTGCCGCCAAGGTCGCGGCGCGCGCGGCGCGGCAGCGGCGGCGGGTGGTGCCGGAGCAGGTGCCGCTCGACCTCGGGTCGGAGGAAGAAAGCTGAGCTACTCGGCGGCGAGCGAGCCGGAGTTGTAGGCGTAGGTGTCCCAGTCCGGGCGGTAGTCGTCGCTGGCCTGGTCGCCCCAGACCGTCCAGCCCTTGCGGGTGCCGCGGCCGAAGAGCTCGAGGTGCGGCCCCGGGCTGCAGGCCTCGATCAGCGCGTACTGTTCGTCGGGCTTGCGGGAGTGCTCGCGCTTGCGGGTGGCGATCATGTTGACCTGGCGGCGGCCGGGGCCGAGGGTGCGGGCGTTCGGGCCGCGGGTGCCGAACAGGATGATCTCGGTGACGTTGCGGAAGTAGAAGCCGACGCCGCGGCCGTCGGAGCCGCCGTCCTTGCGCACCTTGTGCCAGATCAGGTTCGACTTGTACTGGAAGCCCCAGGCGCTAAGTACGGCGAGGCCTTCGGGGAGCAGCGCGTTCGGGACCCAGAGGTAGCAATGGGCGGTGGCGCCGAGATGCTCGACGACGGGCAGGGTGCAGATCTCCTCGACCGTCAGCGTCGGGTAGCGGCTGAGCCGGCGGTGCTCGGGCGCCACCTTGCCGGTGCGGTTGACGAAGCGCCATGGCGGGTCGGCCAGAACGGTGGCGAACCGCCGTCCGGCGAGGCTCTGCCTAAGGTCTTGGGCGGCGGTTGTCGTCATCACCAACATCTAGCGGTATCGCGCGGGTCCATACAATCGGAACATTGCAGGAACGGGCTTCCGCCGCAACTGGAATGAGGGTAAACGGCGGAACGAGAACGGAGGAGGCGGGGATGGCAGGCATGGTGAACGCGGAGGCCGAAGCGCCGCCGCTCTACGGGGCGACGGTCCCGGTCTTCATCGACGTGCTCGACCGGCTCGAGAGAGTCCTCGCCAAGACCGAGGCGGCGCTCGGCGAGCGGGTGGCGGAGGCGCTGCTGCAGGCGCCCGGTCCTCGGATGATGGCGGCCGGCCAGCAGGTGGCGACGGCGGCGCAGTTCACCCTGCGCGTCGCCTATCCGCTCGCGGGCCATCGCGTACCCGAGCTGCGCGGTCCGCTCGACGGGCCGGGGCTGCGCGCGCGGATGGCGGCGGCGCGCGAGCACCTGGCGGCGCTCGACCCGGTCGCCTTCGAGGGGGCGGAAGCCCGGATGGTGACGGCGCAGGCGGGGTTCGCGGTGGTCGAGCTGCCGGGGGAGGCGTTCCTGCACCGCTTCGGGCTGCCGAACCTCTACTTCCACCAGGCGATGGCGCACGTGGCGCTGAAGCAGGCCGGCGTGCCGCTCGGCAAGGCCGACTTCGACGGCCAGCACGACTATCCGGAGGGCTTCTCGCTCGGCTAGGACGCGTTCGCGGTGATGTGAGGTTCGCTTGCCGGTGATTCCGGTTAGGCCGATCTTAGGATCTGGTTGAGGTCATTGCCGGATGAGCTTGTCGCAACAGACGATCGCAGCGGTCCGCTTCGGATACGGGGTCCGGCCCGGGGAGGCTGTCGCCGACCCGGATGCGATGCTCGCGGGCGTGCGCATGGGGGCGCGGGCGGTGGATCCGACGGAGCCGGGGCTGGCCGGGCGCCTCGCGCAGTTCGAGGAGATGCGCGCGAAGGCCGAGGCCGAGGGCATGGCGGCGACGAATCGCCGCTTCGCCGTCTACCGGGCCGACGTCCAGCGGCGGGTGAGCGGGGCGGTGCTCTCCCCGTACGGCTTTTACGAGCGGCTGGTCTGGTTCTGGGCCGACCATTTCACCGTCGTCGGCAAGAACCAGCGGGGCCGCATGGCCATGCCGAGCTTCGAGGCGGAGGCGATCCGGCCCCACGTCGGCGGCCGCTTCGCCGATCTGCTGCGCGCCGCGGTCACCCATCCGCTGATGCTCGCCTACCTCGATCAGGCGCGCTCGGTCGGGCCGAACTCGCCGGCGGGCAGGAAGGCGCGGCGCGGGCTGAACGAGAACCTGGCGCGCGAAGTGCTGGAACTGCACACGCTCGGGGTCGAGGCGGACTACGGCCAGGCGGACGTCGGGCAGTTCGCCGAGCTGCTGACCGGCCTCACGACGGACATGGTGGCCGGCCGGGCGGAGTTCCGCGCCGGCCGCGCCGAGCCCGGGCCGGAGACGGTCCTCGGCCGTCGCTACGGCGGAGGCGCCGCCGGCATCGCGGACATCCACGCGGTCCTCGATGACCTCGCGGCGCATCCCTCGACGGCGCGGCACGTCGCGCGCAAGCTCGCCGTCCATTTCGTCGCGGACGACCCGCCGCCCGGTCTCGTCGACCATCTCGAGGCCGCCTACCGGCGGTCCTACGGCGACCTCGCGGTCGTCTATGCGGCGCTCCTCGAGCACCCCGAGAGCTGGACGGACCCGTGGGCCAAGGTGCGCCAACCCTTCGACCTCGTCGTCGCGTCGCTACGGGCGGCGGGGCCGCGCAACGTCGACGAGGTGGCGGCGCTGCTGGCGACCGGCGAGAAGCCGGCGGTCGCCGCGGTCCTGCGGGAGATGAACCAGCCGCTCTGGAGCGCGCCCGGCCCGGACGGCTGGCCCGAGATCGCCGACGCCTGGATCACGGCGCCGGGGCTCACCTCCCGGATCAACTGGGCGTCGCGCATGGGCGAGGCGCTCGCCGGGCGGACCGACCCGCGCAGCTTCCTCGACGTGGCGCTCGGCGAGCGGACGCGCGCCGAGACCGCCGCCGTCGTCAGGGGGGCGGCCGAGCGCTGGGAAGGCATCGCGCTCGCGATGGCCTCGCCGGAGTTCAACCGCCGATGACCGGGATCAGCCGCCGCGCGCTCCTTGCCCGGACCCTCGGGACCGCCTGCTGCCTCGCCGCGAGCCCGCTCGTGACCCCGGTGACGCTGGCGGCCGTCCCCGGCGACCATCGCCTCGTCGTCATCATTCTGCGCGGCGCGCTCGACGGGCTCGATGTCTTCCCGGTGCGCGACGACCCGCTGCTCGCGAAGCTGCGGCCGGGCCTTGCGGCGGCGTCGGCGCCGCTCAATCTCGACGGGCGCTTCGGGATGCATCCGGCGCTCGCGCCGCTGCTGCCGCTCTGGTCGGCGGGGCAGCTCGCGGTCGTGCAGGCGGTGGCGACGCCCTACCGCGACAAACGCAGCCACTTCGACGGGCAGGACCTGCTCGAGACCGGCATGACGGCGCCGCTGCAGGCGCGCGACGGCTGGCTCAACCGCGCCCTCGCGGGGATCCCGGGCGCGCGCGCCGAAACGGCGCTCTCGGTCGGGCGGGAGGGGATGCTCCTGCTGCGGGGGGCCGAGCCGGTGCAGGCATGGGCGCCGGGCGACTCGCTGACCTTGCGCAATGACGAGCGCGGGCTGCTGGACCGGCTCTACCGCGACGATCCCCTGTTCCGAAACGCGGCCGAGACGGCGGCGGCGCTGAGCCTGATCGACGGAGGCGGGGCGCCGGAGGAGGGGACCGATCCGATCGCCCGCTTCGCGGCGGAGCGGCTGCGCGACGAGGCGCGGATCGCCGCGTTCTCGCTCGGCGGCTGGGACACGCACAACGCGCAGGCCAAGGCGATCCAGCCGCCGCTGCAGCGGCTCGCGCGCGCGATCGTGACTCTGCGCGCCGACCTCGGCCCGGTCTGGGACAAGACGCTCGTCGTGGCGATGACCGAGTTCGGCCGGACCGTGCGTGAGAACGGCAACGGCGGCACCGACCACGGGACCGGCGGCGCGGCGCTGCTCGCCGGCGGCGTCCTGAAGGGCGGGCGGGTGCTCGGGCGCTGGCCGGGGCTGGCCGATCTCTACCAGGACCGGGACCTGATGCCGACGCTCGACGTCAGGACCTATCCGGCTTGGGCGCTCGCCGACCTCTTCGGCCTCGACCGCACGATCGTCGCGCGCGACATCTTCCCCGGGCTCGACATGGGCGAGCGACCGGGCTTCCTCGCGTAGGCGCTCGGGCGGCGCGCGCTTGCCGCTCCGGGGCAAAACATGCGAAGGCTCGCGCGAAGCGCTCGCGTGGCTGCAGGCATGCCCGAACTCGGCACCGAACTCCCCGACTGGACCCCGCCGCCCTGGCCCGGCCCGATGGCGCTCGAGGGCCGCTACGCGCGGCTCGAGCCGCTGGCGCCGGGGCATGCGGCCGCGCTCCACGCCGCCAACCGCGCCGACGACGCGATCTGGGACTACCTGCCGTACGGGCCTTTCGCGAGCGAGCCGGCCTATGCCGACTGGGTCGGGCGCATGGCGGGCAAGGCCGATCCGCTGTTCTTCGCCGTGATCGACCGGGAGCGGGGCGGGCCGGGCGGCGTCGCGAGCCTGCTGCGGATCGCGCCGGAGGCGGGGTCGGTCGAGGTCGGGCACATCTGCTACGCGCCGGCGCTGCAGCGGACGCGCGCGGCGAGCGAGGCGATCTTCCTCTTCGCCGACTGGGTGTTCCGCGAGGGCTACCGGCGCTTCGAGTGGAAGTGCAACGCGCTGAACCGGGCGAGCCGGCGGGCGGCGGAGCGGTTCGGCTTCTCGTTCGAGGGGGTGTTCCGCAACCACGTGGTGGTCAAGGGACGCAACCGCGACACCGCCTGGTTCGCGATGACCGACGACGACTGGACCGGGCTCAAGCCGGCCTGGGAGGCCTGGCTCGACCCGGCGAACTTCGATGCGGACGGCCGGCAGCGGCGGCGGCTCGGCGCGCTGACCGCGCCGTGGCGGGTCGCCTCGGATCCGGGGCGGTGAGCCGGAAGGGCGTGATCCGGCGCTGGCAGCGGCGCTGGAAGGACGGCTGGGTCGGCGATCTCGACGCGCCGGGGGCACGGCGCAACGCCGCGATCGACATGCTGGTCTTCGACCACGGCCTGCTGCGCAAGGCCTGGCGCAACGCGCACGAGGTCGACGCCGGGGTGTGGCGGTCGAACCAGCCCGATCCGGGGGTGATCCGCAAGCTGGCGGGGCAGGGGTTCAGGGCGGTGCTGAACCTGCGGGGGGCGACGGAGTACGGGTCGTATCTGCTCGAGCGGGAGGCGTGCCGGGCGGCGGGGATCGAGCTCGTCGACTTCAAGCTGACCTCGCGGAGCCTGCCGAGCCGGGAGGAGATCCTGGCGCTCGACGACATCTTTGCGCGGCTGCCGCGGCCGTTTCTGATGCACTGCAAGTCGGGGGCGGACCGCGCCGGCTTCGCGGCGGCGCTCTACCTGATGCTGCAGCGGGGGATGTCGGCGGAGGGGGCGCAGGGCCAATTGTCGTGGCGCTACCTGCACTTGCGCGGCGCGGCGACGGGGGTCATGCACTTCCTGCTCGAGCGCTACGCGGCGGAGAACGCGGCGGCGCCGATCCGCTTTCGCGAGTGGGTCGAGACCCGCTACGACCCCGAGGCGCTGATGGCCGAGTACCGGAGCGGGGCGGCGGCGGACTTCATCGTCGACAAGGTGCTGCGCCGGGAGTGAGCCGGCCGAAGTCAAAGGTTTACGGAGATTCCGTGCGTACGGAACGCATACGGAATCCATATGGAATCCGTATGGCTAGTAAAATACTCGGGAATTGCCGGTTAATGCTTGACGCCGGGCGGGCGCCGGGACATCTGCGGCAGGATCTTCCGGAAAGGGCATGGCATGGCAAGCTCCGAGGCGCTCAACTTCCTCCTGACCCGGCGCTCGCGGCCGGCGAAGCTGCTTGGCGAGCCGGGGCCGGGCCGGGAAGAGGTGCTGCAGCTCCTGACGGCGGCGGCACGGGTGCCCGACCACGGCAAGCTCGAGCCCTGGCGGTTCCTCGTGCTCGAGGGCGCGGGACGCGCCCGCTTCGCGCAGGCGATCCGGGCGCGGGCGGAGGCCGCGGGGCAGGACGCGGACAAGGGCGCGCTCGCCTTCGAGCAGGCGCCGCTGACGATCGCGGTCGTGGCCTCGCCGAAGCCTTCGGAGAAGATCCCGGCGATGGAGCAGGCGCTGTCGGCCGGCGCGGTGGCGCTCGGGCTCCTCAACGCGGCGCTGGCGTCGGGGTGGGGCGCGAGCTGGCTGACCGGCTGGGCCGCCTACGACCGGGTGCTGGTCGAGGGCGAGCTCGGCCTCGCGCCGGAGGAGTGGATCGCGGGCTTCGTCCATATCGGCAGCTGCGCGGCGCCGCCGCCCGACCGCCCGCGCCCGGACGTCGCGGCGCTCACCACCTGGGTCGAGGGGTGAGCCTTCTCGTCGACCTCGCGCGCGCCCTCGGCCAGCTCGGCGACCCGCGCTTCCGGCGGGTGCTCATGCGCGCGCTCGGGCTGACGATCGCGGCGCTGGCGCTGGTGTTCTGGGCGGTGATGCTCGGCGTCGGCTGGCTCCTGCCCGAGACCGTGACGCTGCCCTGGATCGGCGAGATCGGCTTCCTCGACAGCCTGGTCTCCTGGGCGGCGGTCGGGCTGATGGTGGTGCTCTCGGTCGTGCTGATGGTCCCCGCGGCGGCCGCTGTCGTCGGCTTCTTCCTCGACGACATCGCAGCGGCGGTCGAGGCGCGCCACTACCCGGCGCTGCCGCCCGTCACCGGGCTCGGCCTCGGCCAGCAGGCGGCGGACGCGCTCGGCTTCCTCGGGCTCGTGGTGGTGGCGAACCTCGTCGCGCTCGCGATCTACCTGATGGTGCCGCCGCTCGCGCCGTTTATCTTCTGGGCGGTCAACGGCTTCCTGCTCGGGCGCGAGTACTTCGGCCTCGTCGCGATGCGCCGGCTCGGGCGGGAGGGCGCCGCGGCGCTGCGCCGGCGCCACTTCTGGCGGATCTGGATCGCGGGCACCGCGATGGCGGTGCCGCTGAGCGTGCCGATCCTGAACCTCGTGGTGCCGATCATCGGCGTCGCGGTCTTCACGCACCAGTTCCACCACCTGGCGCAGGACGCGACGGTCCGGTGAGACCCGCTCGCTCGGCGTCGGCTCTTGACTTGGACCATCTATATGGACCATACTGTCTGCTCATGCTCCGGAAAGAACGACGATGAAGGTTTCTGTCAGCGAAGCGAAAGGTCAACTCACCGAGCTGGTGAAGCGGGCCGAGGCCGGCGACGAAGTGATCCTCACGCGCCGGGGACGGGATGTCGCGCGTCTGGTGCCGATCGTTGTGGCCCGGGACGCCGCGGGCCGGCGTTCGCTCATGGAGAAGGTCAGAGCCTCCGCGTCCGTGAAAGCCAGCTCCGGTCCGGACGCGGCGCGCAGCCAGGACTTCCTCTACGGCGACGACGGTCTGCCGGCATGATCGCCGTCGACACGTCCGCGCTCATGGCGGTTCTGCTCGACGAGCCGCAGGCCGACGCCTGCATGGCCGCGATCGAGGAGGCCGACAAGCTGCTGATCTCGGCCGGAACCATGGCCGAAGCGCTCATTGTCGCACGGCGCCGCAACCTGGGCGAGGACATGGCCGAGTTGATCGACGGGCTCGACTTCGAGATCACGCCGCTGACCGCGGCATCCGCGCGCCGCATCGCCGCAGCCTATGGCCGCTGGGGCAAGGGCATCCATGCCGCGGCGCTCAACTTCGGCGACTGTTTCGCCTACGAGCTCGCCGTCGAACGCAACTGCCGGCTGCTCTATGTCGGGAACGACTTCTCGCGGACCGATATTCGGCCTGCGCTATGAGCCCCATCCACGAGCCGAGCCTGCGAACATAAATGTTCGCGCGCATCAAAAAGGCGGCCGCTGGCCGCCTCTTCCCCGAGTGGCTCGTCGCCTCAGCCCTTGCTGGGCGGAATGTACGGCGGCGCCGACTGGTCGGCGATCTGTTGCTGCTTGCGCGCTTCCATGTCCGGGCACGCTGCGAAAGCGGCGGCGCCGAAGCCGAGAAGCGCGACGGTGGTCACGAAGGCGGTGAGAAGCTTCATGCGGGACTCCCTGCTGGCTCGTGATCCCGGAAGGGTACGACGGGATCGGCCGGCTGTCGACACCGCCGTCTTCACATTCGGTCGAAGAAGTCGAGATCGCGCACGGTGAACGGGCCCCAGATGATCAGCGCGCAGAGCGGCAGCCAGAGCGCCAGCGTCACCACGGTCACCCAGATCATCTTGCGGCGGATCATCGGGTCGACCGGCGCCGAGGACGGAGTACCGGGCACCACATCGCCGCTCTCGGCCTGAGTGGTGACGCCGATCGGCAGCGCCACCAGCAGCGCGACGAACCAGATGCTCGCGAAGAGGACGAAGGCCGAGGTGATGGTCATGCCTCTTCGAGCTCCACCAGGGTGCCGGCGAAGTCCTTGGGGTGCAGGAACAGCACCGGCTTGCCGTGCGCGCCGATCTTCGGCTGACCGTCGCCGAGCACGCGGGCGCCCTGGGCGAGCAGGCGGTCGCGGGCGGCGGCGATGTCCTCGACCTCGTAGCAGAGGTGGTGGATGCCGCCCGCCGGGTTCTTGGCGAGGAAGCCCGCGATCGGCGAGTGCTCGCCCAAGGGGTGCAGGAGCTCGATCTTGGTGTTGGGCAGCTCGACGAAGACGACGGTGACGCCGTGTGCCGGCTCCTCCTGCGGCGGCCCGACCCGGGCGCCGAGGGTGTCGCGGTACTGCGCCGCGGCGCCGGCGAGGTCGGGCACGGCGATGGCGACATGGTTGAGGCGGCCGATCATGGCAGCGAGCACTAGGCCGAATCGGGGTGGGCGGCAAGACCGACGGCGCGTCCGGCGCCGCGACCAGAAACCGCTTGGCAGTCATCGGGTTTCCGCATCAGACTGGCAAGCCGAGAGAGACCCGACGGGATTCGCCTGAGCGCGAGCGGAGCGGGGCCGAGGCCAAGCCCAGGGAGGATGCGATGCCCAAGGTTTCGATGACGGTGAACGGGCGCGCGGTCGCCGGCGAGGTCGAGGGGCGGACGCTCCTCGTCGACTTCCTGCGCGACGGGCTGCGGCTGACCGGCACCCATGTCGGCTGCGACACCGGGCAGTGCGGCGCCTGCGTCGTGCATGTCGACGGCGTGTCGGTGAAGTCGTGCAACGTCTTCGCGCTCGACCTCGAGGGCGCCGAGGTCACGACGATCGAGGGCATGGCGAACCCCGACGGCTCGCTCGGGGTGATCCAGGCGGCGTTCCAGACCCACCACGGGCTGCAGTGCGGCTTCTGCACGCCCGGCATGGTGATGACGGCGGCGGCGCTCCTGAAGGAGAACGCCAGCCCGAGCGAGGCGGAGATCCGCGAGTACCTCGACGGCAACATCTGTCGCTGCACCGGCTACCACAACATCGTCAAGGCGATCGCGGCGGCGGCGGACGAGCTCAAGGGCACGCGCGTCGCGGCCGAATAAGAACAATGCCAGGGAGGACATCATGCCCAAGGACAGCGGAATCGGCGCGCCCCTGAAGCGCCGCGAGGACGTGCGCTTCCTGACCGGCAAGGGCCGGTTCACCGACGACCTGAACCGGCAGGGCCAGGCCTATGCCCATTTCCTGCGCTCCGACGTCGCGAGCGGCAGGATCACCCGGCTCGACACCGAGGCGGCGGCAGCGATGCCGGGGGTGCTCAGGATCTTCACCGGCGACGACTTCAAGGACGCGGGCAGCCTGCCGACCGCGTGGCAGGTGACGAGCCGCGACGGCTCGAAGCAGCAGGAGCCGCGGCACCCGATCCTCGCCGAGGGGGTGGTGCGCCACGTCGGCGAGCCAATCGCCGCGGTGGTCGCCGAGACGCTCGCCCAGGCGCGCGACGCGGCCGAGGCGATCGAGGTCGACATCGACGAGCTGCCGGCGGTGGTCGACATGCGCGCGGCGCTCGAGGCCGATGCGCCGAAGGTGCATGAGAGCCTGACCTCGAACCTCTGCTTCGACTGGGGCTTCCTCGAGGACAACAAGGCGAAGGTCGACGCCGCCTTCGAGGGCGCGCACCACGTCACGACGCTCGAGCTCGTCAACAACCGGCTGGTGGCCAACCCGATGGAGCCGCGCTGCGCGATCGGCGAGTATGATCCCGGCGACCAGCACACGCTCTGGACGACGAGCCAGAACCCGCACGTGATCCGGCTCCTGATGGGCGCCTTCGTGCTCAACATCCCGGAGAACAAGCTCCGGGTGGTGGCGCCCGACGTCGGCGGCGCCTTCGGCTCGAAGATCTTTCACTACGGCGAGGAGGCCTTTGTCACCCGGGCGGCGCAGCTGCTGGGGCGGCCGGTGAAGTGGACCTCGAGCCGGTCCGAGGCCTTCGTCACCGACGCGCAGGGGCGCGACCACGTGACGAAGATTGAGCTCGCGCTCGACAAGGACGGGACGTTCCTCGCATTCCGCACCGAGACGCTGGCGAACCTCGGCGCCTACCTGCGGACCTTCGCGACGGTGACGCCGACCTACCTGCACGGGCCGGCGGCGGGCGGGCCGTACCGGACGCCGCTCGCCTATGTGAACGTCAGGGCGGTGTTCACCAACACCGTGCCGGTCGACGCCTATCGCGGCGCCGGGCGGCCGGAGGGCACCTACCAGCTCGAGCGGCTGGTCGACAAGGCGGCGCGGGAGATGGGGCTCGACCCGGTCGAGATCCGGCGCAGGAACTTCGTGAAGCCGGAGGAATTCCCGTACCAGACGCCGCTCGCGGTGGTTTACGATTCGGGCAACTA
Organism: uncultured Alphaproteobacteria bacterium; assembly: GCA_963763295.1. GTDB lineage: Bacteria > Pseudomonadota > Alphaproteobacteria > Rhodobacterales > Rhodobacteraceae > Amaricoccus. The sequence goes on along the minus strand of CAVXOH010000005.1, from coordinate 98,351 downwards.
CCACGCGACGCTCGACAAGCTCCTCGAGATCTCGGACTACGCCGGCTTCAAGGCGCGGAGCGACGAGGCGGCCGGGCGCGGGCGGCTGCGCGGCTTCGGCTTCTCGACCTGGGTCGAGTGCTGCGGTCTGGCGCCGTCGCGGCTGATCGGCGCGCTCGGGGCGCGGGCCGGGCTCTACGAGGCGGCGACGGTGCGGGTCAATCCGACCGGCGGCATCACCGTCTTGACCGGCACGCACAGCCACGGCCAGGGGCACGAGACCTCGCTGGCGCAGATCGTCGCCGACCGGCTCGGGATCGACGAAGGGCTGGTCGAGATCGTGCACGGCGATACCGCGCGGGTGCCCTTCGGCATGGGCACCTACGGCTCGCGCTCGGGGACCGTCGGGGGTGCGGCGATCGCGCGGGCGACCGACAAGGTGATCGAGAAGGCGAAGAAGTTCGCGGCGCACCTGATGGAGGCGGCGGAGGGCGACATCGAGGTCAAGGACGGCAAATTCTCCGTCGCCGGCACCGACAAGTCGCTGGCCTGGACCGACGTGACGCTCGCGGCCTACGTGCCGCACAACTACCCGGCGGAGACGATGGAGCCGGGGCTCGAGGAGACGGCGTTCTACGATCCGACGAACTTCGTCTATCCGGCCGGCGCCTATGGCTGCGAGGTCGAGGTCGACGCGGAGACCGGCGCGGTGGAGGTGCTGGGATTCTGGGCTGCCGACGACTTCGGGGTGGTGATCAACCCGCTGATCGTCGCCGGCCAGCAGCACGGCGGCGTCGTGCAGGGGATCGGCCAGGCGCTGCTCGAGCACGCGGTCTACGACGCGAACGGGCAGCTCGTGAGCGGGTCGTTCATGGACTACGCGATGCCGCGGGCGGCCGACCTGCCGGCGATCTCGGTCGACCATTCCTGCGTGACGCCGACGACGCACAACCCGCTCGGGGTCAAGGGCTGCGGCGAGGCGGGCGCCATTGGCGCGCCCCCGGCGGTGGTGAACGCCGTGCTCGACGCGCTGAACGCCGGCGGGTTCAGGATCGACCACATCGACATGCCGCTGACGCCGTCCCGGGTCTGGGCGGCGATGGCGAGCGCATAGGGAGGCGGGGATGTACGCATTCGAGTTCGTGCGGCCGACGACGGTCGAGGAGGCGGTGAAGGCGCTCGCCACCGAGGAGGCGCAGGCGCTCGGTGGCGGCCAGACGCTGATCCCGACGCTCAAGCAGCGGCTGGCCAATCCCGGCACGCTGGTGAGCCTCACCGGCATCGCGGCGCTGAAGGGCGTGGCGATGAAGGACGGCAAGCTCTGCATCGGCGCGGGCACCACCCATGCGACGGTCGCCCGTGAGGCGAGCGCGCCCTATCCGGCGCTGGCGGCGCTGGCGGGGGGGATCGGCGATCCGGCGGTCAGGAACCGCGGCACCATCGGCGGCAGCCTCGCCAACAACGACCCCTCGGCCTGCTACCCGGCGGCCGCGCTCGCGTCGGGGGCGACGATCGTGACCAACGCGCGCGAGATCGCGGCGGACGACTACTTCCAGGGCATGTTCACGACCGCGCTCGACAGCGGCGAGATCGTCACCGAGGTGCGCTTTCCGGTTCCGCAGCGCGCGAACTACCAGAAGTTCCAGCAGCCGGCCTCGCGCTTCGCACTGGTCGGGGTCTTCGTGGCGGGGTTCGGCGACGGCGTGCGGGTGGCGGTCACCGGCGCGTCCGAGAGCGGGGTCTTCCGCTGGAAGGAGGCGGAGGCGGCGCTCTCGGGCGACTTCCGCCCCGAGGCGGTCAAGGGGCTGAAGGCGAGCGCCGACGGCATGATCGGCGATCTCTTCGGCACCCCCGAGTACCGGGCACACCTGATCGGTGTGCTGACCGGGCGCGCGGTCGCGGCGGCGGGCTGACGCCGCCGCCCCGCGCGTTCCTCGTCCGGTCGGGCCGCGGCCGGCTGCGGCGGCTCAGAACGTGTAGCCGACCCTGAGCCCCGCGCCCCAGACCGTCCCGTCGTTGTAATCGGTCTGCAGGACGTTGTGGGTGTCGCCGAGCACGCCGTAGGTCAGGCCGCCGGTGAAGTTCCACTGGCCGTAGTCGTAGGAAAGCGCCGCGGTGCCGGTCGTGCGGCCGTCGTACGGGCCGAGCGAGGTCATCTCGCCGCCGACGTCCGGCTCGTAGGTGATCGAGAACGACCCGGCGAGCGCGTCGGTCAGCTGCCGGCCGATGCCGAGGTTGTAGGTCCACCAGTCGTCGGCGTAGTCGACCAGCGGCCGCGGGCCGCCGACCAGCGGCGCGACCACCTGCTCGTAGACCGGCGGGCTGATCGCGAACTCCGACCAGTCGACCCAGCGGACATAACCGAAGACCAGGGTCTTCGGCGCGACGCCGGTCTGGAAGTCGAGCTGCACCGACTGGGGCGTGTCGACGTCGGTGTTGGTGTCCTGCGACTGCGGAACGCCGGTGGCGAAGGGGATGATCGTCTCGGCGGTCGAGAGGTCGTAGGAGATCTTCGAATGATAGGTGAGCGCCACCCGCAGGGCGATCTCCGGGCGCTCGTAGGCGGCGCCGAGCAGGTAGCCGTAGCCCCATTCGTTGTCGGCGTCGACGGAGTAGTTCTGCACGAACGAGACCGCGGCCTTGGCCTCGATCAGCTGGGCGCGGAGGCCGCCGTAGACCTTGACGTTCGGGGTGACGTCGTAGGCGAGCACGCCGCTGATCTGATAGGTCTTCAGGTCGGCCATGCTGCCGTCGTAGAGGGTGGCCGGCAGCGGCGGCGGAAACGCCGGGAACGTGCCGCGCCCGTAGCGGGTGTCGGCCCAGAACGGTTCGTCGAAGATCACCGCATAGGAGAGGCGGTCGTTCAGGTCGGCCTTGTAGGCGGCGCCGATGTTCCAGCGGGATTCAAAGACGTCGCCGGTGTTGCCCGGAAGGAACCCGCCGGGGAAGACGCCCGGGATCGGCGGGAGCACCGCGCCGTTGCCGGTCTGGTCAGGGTCGGTGTAGGCGACGCTGCCTTCGATGTAGCGCCCTTCCTGGTAGAGCAGGCGGATCGTCGAGGGCACCACCTGCTCGAGGGCGGCGGCGTGGGCGCTGCCGGCGGCGGCGATGGCGGCGAGCGAGGCGCCGGCGAGGGTCCCCGCCATGGTGCGCTTGATCATCGAATCCTCCCAAATTCGCCGTGTCGCGTTTCTGGCCGGCTTCAATATCGCACTGACGCGCAGGTCAAGGAATGACGCAGCGTCATATCGGGGTCACGGGCGTCAACGCGTGGCGCGAGTGCAACAGGCGCGCCGCGAGCGGCGCGCCTGTCGTCGCTCAGTGGGCGAGCACCGCGAGCATCAGGAGCGCCACGATGTTGGTGATCTTGATCATCGGGTTCACTGCCGGGCCGGCGGTGTCCTTGTAGGGGTCGCCGACGGTGTCGCCGGTGACGGCGGCCTTGTGCGCGTCGGAGCCCTTGAAGTGCTTCTGGCCGGAGGCGTCGACGAAGCCGTCCTCGAAGAGCTTCTTGGCGTTGTCCCAGGCGCCGCCGCCGGAGGTCATCGAGATGGCGACGAAGAGGCCGTTGACGATGACGCCGAGGAGCATGGCGCCGACGGCCGCGAGCGCCGCGCTGGGACCGGCGATCCAGTTGATCACGATGAAGACGACGATGGGCGAGAGCACCGGCAGGAGCGAGGGGATGATCATCTCGCGGATGGCGGCCTTGGTCAGCATGTCGACGGCGCGGCCGTAGTCGGGCTTCGACGTGCCTTCCATGATGCCCGGGTTCTCGCGGAACTGCCGGCGCACCTCCTCGACGATCGACGACGCCGCGCGGCCGACGGCGGTCATCGCGATGCCGCCGAAGAGGTAGGGGAGCAGGCCGCCGAAGAGGAGGCCGACCACGACGAACGGGTTCGACAGCGAGAAGTCGACGTCGAGGCCGTAGAAGAAGCTCCCTTCCACTGCGGTCTGTGAGAAGTGGGTCAGGTCCTCGGTGTAGGCGGCGAAGAGGACGAGGGCGCCCAGGCCCGCCGAGCCGATGGCGTAGCCCTTGGTCACCGCCTTGGTGGTGTTGCCGACGGCGTCGAGCGCGTCGGTGGTCGCGCGCACCTCGGGCGGCAGGTCCGCCATCTCGGCGATGCCACCGGCGTTGTCGGTGACCGGACCGAAGGCGTCGAGCGCAACGACGACGCCGGCCAGCGCCAGCATGGTGGTGACGGCGATCGCGATGCCGAAGAGGCCGGCGAGCATGTAGGTGGTGATGATGCCGGCGATGATGACGAGGGCAGGGAGGGCCGTTGACTCGAGCGAGACCGCGAGGCCCTGGATGACGTTGGTGCCGTGGCCGGTGATCGAGGCCTGGGCGATCGAGCGCACCGGGCGGAAGTTGGTGCCGGTGTAGTACTCGGTGATGACGACGATCAGCGTCGTCACGATCAGCCCGACGACGCCGCAGAGGAAGAGGCCGTTCGGGGTGAAGCTGACGCCGGTCGAAGTGGTGAGGGGCTCGGACATGCCGCCGGGGAAGATCAGCGCCGTCAGCGGGTAGAGCAGGATCAGCGAGGCGACGCCGGTAGCGATGAAGCCCTTGTAGAGCGCGCCCATGATGGTGCCGCCGGGCGAGAGCCTGACCGCGAAGGTGCCGGCGATCGAGGTCAGCACGCAGATGCCGCAGATCGCCAGCGGGTAGAGCATGACCGTGGTCACGATCTCCTGGCCGGCGAAGTAGATCGAGGCGAGGACCATGGTGGCGACGAGGGTGACGGCGTAGGTCTCGAAGAGATCGGCCGCCATGCCGGCGCAGTCGCCGACGTTGTCGCCGACGTTGTCGGCGATGGTGGCGGGGTTCCTCGGGTCGTCCTCGGGGATACCGGCCTCGACCTTGCCGACGAGGTCGCCACCGACGTCGGCGCCCTTGGTGAAGATGCCGCCGCCGAGCCGGGCGAAGATCGAGATCAGTGAGCCGCCGAAGCCGAGGGCGACGAGGGCGTCGGTGATCGTGCGGTCGCCCGGGCCGTAGCCGGCGGTGGTGAGGATCGCGTAATAGACGGCTACGCCGAGGAGCGCGAGGCCGGCGACCAGCATGCCGGTGACGGCGCCGGCGCGGAAGGCGAGCTCGAGGGCCGGGGCCAGCCCCTGGCTGGCGGCCTGGGCGGTGCGGACGTTGGCGCGGACCGAGACCAGCATGCCGATGTAGCCGGCGGCGCCGGAGAGGACGGCTCCGATCAGGAAGCCGATGCCGACGGGGAGGCCGAGCAGGAAGGCGACGATCAGGAAGATGATCGCGCCGGCGATGGCGATGGTGGTGTACTGCCGGCGCAGGTAGGCGCCGGCGCCTTCCTGGATCGCCGCGGCGATCTCCTGCATGCGGGCGTTGCCCGGATCGGCGGCGAGCACCGAGCGGACCGCCCAGACGCCGTAGGCGATCGACAGCAAGCCGCAGATGATGACGAGGAACAAGACCACGCCCACTCTCCCTAGAATTGTGGTTGTTGGGCGGGGACAGTGGCCGATTGCGGCAGGGGGTGCAAGTAGCAAGGGAAGCGGCGAATTCGCCGCCTCCCGCAGCGGATCAGGCGGCGTGCGGCTTCTTCTTGTAGCGCTCGATCGAGGCCATCAGGATGCGCTGCGCCTCGGCCTTGTCGCCCCAGCCGGTGACCTTGGCCCACTTGCCTTCCTCGAGCGCCTTGTAGTGCTCGAAGAAGTGCCAGATGCGCTCGCGGTGGCGCATCGGAAGGTCCTGCAGGTCCTGGATCTCGGCCTGGAACGGGTCGACCTTCTCGATCGGCATGGCGATCAGCTTGTCGTCCTGGCCGCCGTCGTCCTCCATGTGCAGGACGCCGATCAGCCGGCAGCGGATCACCGAGCCGGCGACCAGCGTGACCTCGGTGCGGACCATCACGTCGACCGGGTCGCCGTCCTCGTGCAGGGTGTTCGGCACGAAGCCGTAGTTGTTCGGGTAGAACATCGGGACGTTGACGATCCGGTCGACGAAGAGCGCGCCGGAGTCCTTGTCGATCTCGTACTTCACCGGTGAGCCGCCGCCGGCGCCGCCCGGGATCTCGATGACGACGTTGATGTCGTGCGGAGGGTTCTTGCCCGGCGCGATCTTGTCGAGTTGCATGCTTTCGTCTCCCAGCTCCCAAATTCCCCGGCGGGGTAGCATATTCGCAGGTGCAACAAAAGTCCGAAGTCGAAGTTAGCTGAACGCCACCGTCATAGCAGCTTTCGCATCCGGACACAGGTCATCGTGCGTCCGGAGGGCAGCGGTTGCTCGCCGCGCACGAGCGCGGCGTAGCCGTGGCGCCGGTAGAGGTCCTCGGCGTTCAACGTGGCGTCCATGTGGAGCTCCGCCATCCCGAGCCGCCGCGCCTGCGCCTCGAGCTCCGCGAGGATCAGGCTGCCGATGCCGCGCCGCCCGTGCGCGGGCGCCGTGTAGAGGGCCCTCAGTTCGTTGGAGGCGGGCTCGATCGAGCCGAAGGCGACGATCCTGCCGGAGATCCGCGCGACGATCGCGACCTCGACGCCGGTGGCGATCCGCTCGGCGAGCTCCCGGTCGGTGTCCGGGCCGCGGCGGGACACCCAGTCCGCGGCGACCTCGGTGCCGTAGAGTTGCGCCGCGGTGCCGTGGATCGCCGCTTCGCGCACGGCGAGGATCGCCGTCGCGTCGCCGGGGTAAGCGAGTTCGAGGCGCGGGAGGGGCATCGGGCTCAGGCCGGGGCGCTGCGCCGCGAGTCGCGCATGTTGATGACGTTGCCGGCGATGATCAGCGCGGCGCCGAGGAAGACGGCGAGGCGCAGCGGCTCGCCGTAGACCAGCATGCCGACGAGGGCGATGAAGGGCAGGCGGATGAATTCCATCGGCGCGACGATCGAGGCCGGCGCGTAGCCGAGCGCCGAGGTCAGCGCGTAGTGGGCAGAAAGCCCGGTGACGCCGACGACGACGAGCCAGGGCGCCGTGGCGGCCGACGGCGCCGGGATGCCGCCGGGCAGCGAGAGCGCGAGGCTCGCCAGGCCCTGCAGGAGCGTCATCCAGAACAGCACGCAAAGGACGCTGTCGAAACGCATGATCTGCTTGGTGAAGATGGTGTTGAGCGCAAAGCAGATCGCGGCGACCAGGGCGGCGGCGTGGCCGAGCTGGAGCGGGGCGACTCCGGGCTCGGCGACGATCACGACGCCGATGAAGCCGATCAGCGCCGCGAGGATGCGGACGCGGGTCAGCCGCTCGCCGAGCAGGAAGGGGGCGAGCAGCGCCACCCAGATCGGGTTGGTGAACTCGAGCGCGACCAGTTGGCTGAGCGGGATGAGCACGACCGCGTAGAACCAGAGGTTCTGCCCGGTGTAGTGGAAGAGGTTGCGGACGAGGTGCCGGCCGAGATGCGGGGTTCGCACCTGCGAAAAGCCGCCGCGACTGCGGGGAAGGGCGAGCAGGACGATCACGAAGCCGATGGCCGAGCGGTAGAGCATCAGCTCGAAGGTGTTCATCTCGACCTGGATCTCGCGCCCCGCCACCGCCATGAGGGTGAAGGAGGCCACCGCGCCCATCATCCACGCGGCCGCCTTCAGGGTGTTCGAGCGCTCCATTGCCGGGCGGGACATAGCGGCGGGGCAGCGGACGGGGCAAGCGGAAACTCGCGCCGGCGGTGTTGCCGGGTCCCCTGCCGATCGCCTAGGCTCAGGGGACGGAGGCGGCCGGATGGACGGATCGACGTTGAGCGGAGCGCGGGGCTAGCCGATGGAAGAGGCGGCGCACGGCCCCGACCTCGTCAGCGTCGTCTTCAGCGTCGTGGCGCTGCTGGCGGCGGGCGTCGTTGCCGTGCCGCTCTTCAAGCGGATCGGGCTCGGTTCGGTGCTCGGCTACCTGGCGGCGGGCCTCGCCATCGGCCCGTACGGCCTCGGGCTCTTCACCGATCCTGAGACCATCCTGCACGTGGCCGAGCTCGGGGTGGTCCTGTTCCTGTTCGCCATCGGGCTCGAGATGCAGCCCTCGCGGCTCTGGGCGATGCGCGGCGAGATCTTCGGGCTCGGGCTCATGCAGGTCGGCGTCTGCATGCTGCTGCTCTGGACCGTGGGCCTGAGCCTCGGCTACCCGATCGCGCCGTCGCTGATCGCCGGCACCGGCTTCGTGCTCACCTCGACCGCGGTGGTGATGCAGCTGCTGCAGGAGCGCCGGGCGCTGAACCAGCCGAAGGGCCGGCGGATCGTGGCGATCCTCCTGCTCGAGGATCTGGCGATCGTGCCGCTGCTGGCGCTGGTCGCCTTCCTCGCGCCGGGCGGCGAGGAGGTCACGATCGTCGACCGGCTGCGCGCCGTCGCCATCGGGCTCGCCTCGATCGCGGCGCTGGTCGCGGCCGGCCGGTGGCTCTTGAACCCGCTGTTCGGCATCCTCGCGGGGGCGCGGGCGCGCGAGGTGATGACGGCGGCGGCGCTCCTCGTCGTGCTGGGCGCGGCGCTCGCCATGCAGCTCGGCGGGCTGTCGATGGCGATGGGCGCGTTTCTCGCCGGGGTGCTGCTGTCGGAGTCGGCCTACCGCCATCAGCTCGAGGCCGATGTCGAGCCGTTCCGCGGCATCCTGCTCGGCCTGTTCTTCATCAGCGTGGGCATGGCGCTCGACCTCGCGGTCATCGCCGACAACGTCGGGCTGGTCGCGATCAGCGTGGCGGGCTTCATGGTGCTGAAGTTGATCGGGATCTATGTGGTCGCCCGAATCTTCAAGGCCGGCCACGCCGAGGCGCTGGAGCGGGCGGTGCTGATGGCGCAGGGCGGCGAGTTCGCCTTCGTCCTCTACGGGGCCGCTGTCGCGGTCGGGCTCCTGCCGCTCGAGGACAACGCCATCCTGACCGCGATCATCATCGTCTCGATGGCGCTGACGCCGCTCCTGGTGATCCTGCACGACCGCCTGGCGCCGAAGCCGCCGCCTTCGATGGAAGGGGTGGAGCCGGCTGACGGGCTGTCGGGCAACGCGCTCATCATCGGGTTCGGGCGGGTGGGGCAGGTGGTCAGCCAGCCGCTGCTGGCGCGCGGCTTCACGATCAGCACCATCGACACCGACGCGCAGATGATCCGCGACGCCGCCGACTTCGGGTTCAAGGTCTTCTATGGCGACGGGACGCGGCTCGATATCCTGCACGCGGCCGGTGCGCCCGAAGCGGGCGTGGTGGTGGTTTGCGTCGACGACAAGGAGGCGACGAACCGGATCATCGAGATCGCCAAGGCCGAGTTCCCGCTGGTGCCGCTCCTCGTCCGCTCGTTCGATCGCGAGCACGCGCTCGGCGTCGTGCATGCGGGGGCGGACTTCCAGATGCGCGAGACCTTCGAATCGGCGCTCGTGCTCGGGGCGCGGGCGCTCGAGGTGCTGGGGGTCGAGGCCGAGGACGCGGAGGAGGTGATGGCCGACGTGCGGCGGCGCGACGCCGAGCGCTTCGAGATGGAGCTGGTCGGCGGCATCTATGCCGGGCGCGACCTCTTCCGCAACAACGCCGCCGCGCCGGCGGGGGACGCGCCGGCTTGAGCCGCTGGGTCGCGCTCCTCTACAGCATCGTGCTCGGCGGCGGACGGCGCGTGGTGATGTCCGACCTGCGGGCGCTCGCGGGCGAGCTCGGGCTCGGCGCGCCGCGGACGCTGCTCGCCACCGGCAACCTGATCTTCGAGGCCGACGCCGGGGCGCGGGCGCTCGAGGCGCGGCTCGAGCCCGCCTTCGCCGCGCGCTTCGGCCGGCATGTCGACATCATCGTCCGGGACGCGGCCGCCTGGCCGCGGCTGATGGCGGGCAACCCGTTTCCGCAGGCCTCGGAGCGCGAGCCGGCGCGCGTCGCAGTGCGGGTGATGCGCGCGCCGGCCGGCGCGGAGGTCGTCGCGCGCCTCGCGCCCTACTGCGCCGAAGGCGAGTGCGTCGCGGTCGTCGGCGGCGACATCTGGGTGCACCTTCCGAACGGGATCGCCGCGTCGCGGCTTTCGGGTGCCATCACCCCGGCGCGCGCTGGCGGCGCGGGCACGTTTCGCAACTGGAACACGGTGCGGCGGATCGGGTCGCTGCTCGCGGACTGACGACGCGCGCGGGTCTCATACTGGTTCCTTCGGCTCCGGCGACGAGCGCAACGCTGCCGCATTCACTTCGCGGATTTGGCGAGTGACAAATCCGCGCGCGCCTGCCTTGTCTTATGGCTTTTCCGGCCCTCGGGTGAGTATGAGGGCCGTTGCCGGTGGATCGGTCACCGGCAACGGCGGAGGACGGACCGTCGCCTGCCTTGGGCATCGCGGCCCGCGGGCAGTCTGGTCGCCTTCGTCTGATCGCCGACCTGAACGGATACCCGAGCCCGGGGCTCGGATGACAAGACCAGGTGGAGACCAGAGCATGACTATGACCATCGGTATCGACATTTCCAAGGACTGGCTGGACGTCGACCGCTTTCCCGACGCCCCCGGGGGCGTCGGGAAAGCGCGGTTCGCCAACAGCGCCTCCGGCCACGCGGCGCTGGTCGCCTGGCTCGAGGAGTTCGGTGACGCCCCCGGTGACGCGGCGCCGGCGCGGCTGGTCTTCGAGGCGACCGGCGCCTATCACCGCGCGCTGGCCCTGGCGCTGGAGCGGGCGGGGCGGGGCTTCTGCAAGGTGAACCCGCGCCGGGCGCGGCGCTTCGCCCAGGCGGCGGGCAAGCTCGCCAAGACCGACCGCATCGCGCAGGATGCGCGCTTTCAGCGCGATGCGGCGATGCTGGCGCGGATGGGGCATGTCCTCGCGCTGGAGCCGGAGCGGCCGCAGGGCGAGAAGCAGGGCGATCTCAATGCCTTGACCAGCGCCCGCCAGGCGCTGGTCAAGGACCGCAACGCGCTGCTGGCCCGGCGCTCCACCACCGGCCACGCCCTGGTTCTCAGCCAGCTCGATCGCCGCAGGGCGGTGATCGAGGCCGATGTCGCCGAGATCGATGTCGCCCTCGCCGAGCTGGTGCGGGCCGACCCGGACCTCAGTGCCCGGGAGGCGATCCTCGTCTCGATCCCCGGCCTGGCCGCGACCTCGGCCACCACGATCCTGGCGGAGATGCCCGAGCTCGGGGCGATGGGGGGCAAGCAGGCGGCGGCGATGGCGGGGGTCGCGCCCATCACCCGTAGCTCGGGCCAGTGGCGGGGGCGCGCCTTCATCGGCGGCGGCCGGGCGAACCTGCGCCGGGCGCTCTACATGCCGGCGCTGGTCGCCGTTCGCTTCAACCCCGACATGCGGGCCACCTACGAGCGCCTGGTGGCGGCCGGCAAGCCGAAGAAGCTGGCGCTGGTCGCGGTCATGCGAAAGCTGATCGTCCTCGCCAACGCCCTGCTCCGCGACGGCCGGAAATGGGCGCCAAATGCCGCTTGACCAAGACGGATACTGCCCCTTGCAGGCGCGTAAACGCACCTGCCAGGCAGGCGCGCGCGGATTACGAACCGACGGTGATCCCCGACCCCCCTCGGCCTCCGCGCTCGCGCGCTCCAGCCGACGAACCGGCGCGAGGCAGTGCCTCGCTTTCGCCGGTTCGGGGCACGCGGCTCCTCGGTGTCGTCGACCCGTTCCTCCTCCGAACGATTCAACCGGATCCCGTATCAGAGATGCCGGATCTCCGCCGGCGGGTTCATCCAGTCGTTGTCGCGGCCGTTCGAGATGTGCAGTGGCGCGGCGATCAGCTCGGCCGGGGCGAGATCGTCGAGACTCGCGAGCTGCACCGAGACGAAGGCGCCGCCGATCTCCGGGATGTCGCCGCGGCTGAAGGCGTGGATGCCGCAGTGGCTGCAGAAGACATGGTGCCCCTGCATGGTGCCGAACCGGTAGTCGGTCAGGTCCGGCTCACCGGCGAGGAGGCGGAAGGCCTCCGGCTTCACCAGGGCGCCCCAGCTGCGGATCTTGGTGCAGAACGAGCAGTTGCACTTGCTGACGCCGGCGGCGAGGTCGATGTCGGCCTCGAAGCGGACGGCGCCGCAGTGGCAGCTGCCGCGGTAGGTTTTCGTTGTCATCGTGCGTTTCCTCGTCAGGTCTCGGCTATGGCGCGGATCCGCTCGAGATCGCAGCGGAACGCGGCGTAGGCGGCGTCCTTCTCCGTCGGGTCGGGCAGACGGAGCAGGTAGGACGGGTGCACGGTAATGTATCCGCGGCGGTTGTCGAAGGTGGTCTCGCCGCGGTTGGCGGCGATCGGCAGCGCCCTGCCGGCGAGCGCCAGCACGGCGGTGGCGCCGAGGGCCACGACCAGCCGCGGCGCGACGAAGTCGAGCTCGCGCTTGAGCCACCACTGGTAGTGCCGGACCTCGCCGGTGGTCGGGCGCTGGTGCAGGCGGCGCTTGCCGCGCTGTACGTACTTGAAGTGCTTGACGGCGTTGGTGAGGTATACCTTGCCGCGGTCGATGCCCGCCTCCGACATCGCGCGGTCGAGGAGCTGGCCGGCCGGACCGACGAAGGGCTTGCCCTGCAGGTCCTCCTGGTCGCCGGGCTGCTCGCCGACGAAGGCAACGGCGGCGCCGACCGGGCCTTCGCCGAGGACGGCGCGGGTGCCGCCCTCGACCATCGGATCCGATGTGGCGATGAGCTGGTTCAGTTCGTCGAGCGTGGCGGGTCCGTGCTCGGCCATCGCGGCCTCCATGTCGATCGTCGTCCCAACGCGCGACGGGCGCGATGGTCTCGACCGTGGGCACGCCTGCGTCAGCGGAGCATCCGGATGCGGTCCGGGTCGGGGCCGGTCGCGAGCGCCATGACCTCGTAGGCCGCGACGCGGGCGAGGTTGAACCACCAGGCGAGGGCCTCGCGCGCGACGCGGCGGAGCTGGTCGGGGGCCGACTGGCGGCCGAAGGCGCTGGAGGCGGCGAGGTGGACCGGACGGTAGCCGGCCCAGCGGAAGCTCGCCCAGGCGCGGGCGAGGTGGAAGCCGTCGGTGACGAGGATGACCCCCTGGCCGGCGCGGGGGCCGAGCACCTCGCGCGACATCAGCGCATTCTGCAGCGTCGACTGCGAGGCGCTCTCGGCGGTCGCCGCCGAAGCCGGCACGCCGAGCGAGATCGCGAGGTCGCGCATCTGCTCGCCGGCGCCGGGACGGCCGTTGCGGGGGCTGCCGCCGGTGAAGTGGATGAAGGTCGCGAGGCCGGCGTCATAGACCGCGACGCCGGTCTCGACCCGCCCGATCGTCTCGCTGGCGAGCGCGTTGTCGCCGGTCATCGCGCCGCCGAGGACGATGATCGTCTCGGACGGCTGCGGTGCCGGGTAGAGGGCGAACCAGACCGCGCTCGCGGTGACCGCCGCCGCGGTCAGGACGAGCAGGAGCAGGAGGTCGAGCAGGCGGCGCAGCAGGAACCGCATCAGGCCGCGTCGTGGCGGAAGCAGTCGAGGGCGTGGTCGTTGACGATGCCGGTCGCCTGCATCCAGGCGTAGACGATCGTCGGGCCGACGAACTTGAAGCCGCGCTGCTTCAGGTCCTTCGACACGCGCTCGGAGAGCGCGGTGCTGGCCGGGACGCTCCTGCCGTCGCCGCGCAGGACCTGGCCGTCGGTGAAGGACCAGGCGTAGGCGGCGAAGTCCTCGCCGCGCGCGGCCATGTCGCACCAGATGCGCGCGCCGCCGATGGCGGCCTCGATCTTGGCGCGCGAGCGGATGATGCCGGGGTCGGCGAGCAGGCGCGCGACGTCGGCCTCGCCGAAGCGGGCGACGGCGGCGGGGTCGAAGCCGGCGAAGGCCGCGCGCATGGTCTCGCGCTTGCGCAGGATGGTGATCCAGGCGAGCCCGGCCTGGAAGCCGTCGAGCATGAGCTTTTCCCACAGCGCGCGGCCGTCGCGCTCGGGCACGCCCCATTCCTCGTCGTGATAGGCCTGCATGAGCGGGTCGGCGCCGGCCCAGGCGCAGCGTGTCCGGGTCATGTCCCGGCCTCGATCCGATAGTCGCGCCGGAGGTGGCGGGTCGCCTCGCCCCAGGCGGAGGCGGCGGCGCGGGCCTGATGCGCGTCGAAGGCGGCGCGGTCGCGGAAGCGCTCGGCGACGTCGAAACGGGACGGGTCGCCCGGATGCGGGGTGACCGAGAAGGCGACACAGCCGGGCTCGGCGCGGGTCAGGCCGATGTGCTCGGCGAGCAGCGGCAGCAGGCGCTCCTGCTCGGCCGCGGGGATGGTCAGCGATCCGGTCAGGGTAAGTTCGGCGGGCATGGGCGGATCCGCTGCGGGTGTCGTCAAGGCGGCACCTTCGACGCTCGCAGGCGCGGGATCAAGCGCCTTCCCGCCCGCGGTCGGCCTTCGCGAAGGCGCGGGCGGCGTCCCGGCCGATCCAGCGCGCGGTGCGGTCGGGGGAGGCGACGAGGCGGGCGGCGAGGGCGCGGGCGGCGGCACGCAAGCTCGGGTCGCGCTTGAGGCCGATGGCGCGAAGCGCCCAGGCGACGCCTTTCTTCACGAAGTTGCGCTCGTCGGTAGCGGCGGCCTCGACCAGCGCCAGGCCGTGCAGGTAGTCGGCGTCGCGGCCGTGAAGCGCAAGGCAGGCGAGCAGCGCGAAGCCGGCGCGGCGGCCGAACTCGTCGTCGAGCGCCGCCCAGGGCTCGACCATGCCGGCGGCGCCGGGGACGCGGTCGAAGAGCTTGAAGCAGGCGGTGTCGACGATCGCCCAGTTGTCGAAGTCGCCGCGCCACCGGTCCATCTGCGCGGGGGTGACGAGGGCGGGGTCGTCGATGAGGCAGGCGACGGTGCGGGCCTCGTACCAGCCGGTGTCCCAGAGCGCGGCGGCAAGCGCGTGGTCGGGGGCGAGGGGCTTCGCGATGCGCTGCATCGCCGCCATCGGGACGCCGAAGGCGCGGTCGGTGACGATGCCGTAGCGCGGGGCCATCTCGTCGTGGACCTTCGCCGATGCGGCGACCTCCAGCGCGGCGATCACCGGTCCGGGATCGGCAGGCATTCCATGACCTCCACGGCGTCGCTCCGTCCGTCAGCTCCGACGCCTAGCAGGCTTGGCCGGGCGGGACGGCGCGTCAAGCATGGCGATGAAGCTACGGCGGCGGGCGTGGCGGGCCGCAATTCGGCGACGAAGGCCGCGAGGGCTTCGAGGGCGCCGTCGCCGACCGGGTTCTGGGCGGCGATCGTCCAGGCGCGGTCGTAGCGGCGCTCCTCGATGAGCAGGCGGAGCAGGCGCCTGCGGCGAGTCGCCACCTTGAGCGCTTCTCGAGCGCGGGAACTGCGAGGCTGGCATCGGCCGCGGCAGCCGCCAGCTCGAGCCGGCGGTGGAGGGTCGGGTTTCTCCTCGGCGGCCTCGAGGACGAGCGCGACGAGCGCGGCCGCGCGTCGAGGCGGGTGATGCGGACGGCGCCCTTGCGGAAGTAGCCGAGGCCGCGCTCGAAGGTCGTGTCGCCGGCGAGGTCGCGCAGGTCGTCGGCACCAGCGGCCGGTGTGGCGCATCCAGAGCACGGCGAAGCGGTCGTCGACGTGCTCGAGCTTGGCGAACGGCGCGTCGTACTCCGGCTCGATCGCGTCCGGCTCATCCGACCGGAAGCGGACGAGAAAGCTGTAGCCCTCGCCCCGCCAGCGGCCGCGGATGTCGACGGGGTAGTTGAATTGGTGCGGCCGGGTGACGGGGAGAAAGCGCGCCTTCATCTCGGCGATCAGGCGCTCGCAGGCGGCGGTGATCTCCGCCTTGCGTGCCGGCGTCAGCGCCTTGACCCAGACGTATCCCTTTCGCGGCATGTCACTCCCATTCGATGGTGCCGGGGGGCTTGGAGGTGATGTCGTAGGTGACGCGGTTTATCCCTTTGACCTCGTTGATGATCCTGGTCGCCGTCTCCGAGAGGAACTCGTGGGGGAAAGGGTAGTAGTCGGCGGTCATGCCGTCCACGCTCGTGACGGCCCTGAGCGCGCAGACGTGGTCGTAGGTGCGGCCGTCGCCCATGACGCCGACGGTGCGCACGGGGAGGAGGACGGCGAAGGCCTGCCAGATGGCGTCGTAGAGGCCATGCCGGCGGATCTGGTCGAGATAGACGGCGTCGGCCTGGCGGAGGATGGCGAGCTTTTCGCGGGTGATCTCGCCGGGACAGCGGATCGCGAGGCCGGGGCCGGGGAACGGGTGGCGGCCGACGAAGGCGGCGGGGAGGCCGAGCTCGCGGCCGAGCGCGCGGACCTCGTCCTTGAAGAGCTCGCGCAGGGGCTCGACGAGCTTGAGGTGCATGCGCTCGGGGAGGCCGCCGACGTTGTGGTGGCTCTTGATGGTGACCGAGGGGCCGCCGGAGAAGCTGACGCTCTCGATGACGTCGGGGTAGAGGGTGCCCTGGGCGAGGAACTTGGCGTTACCAATGGCTTGGGCGTGGTGCTCGAAAACGTCGATGAAGAGGCGGCCGATGGTCTTGCGCTTTTGTTCGGGGTCTTCGACGCCGTCGAGGGCGGTGAGGAAGCGGTCGCTTTCATCGGCGTGGATCAGCGGGATGTTGTAGTGGTCGCGGAAGAGGGTGACGACCTCCTCGGCCTCGCCCTGGCGCATGAGGCCGGTGTCGACGAAGACGCAGGTCAGCTGCGCGCCGATCGCCTCGTGGATCAGGACGGCGGCGACCGAGCTGTCGACGCCGCCGGAGAGGCCGCAGATGACCTTGGCGTCGCCGACCCGGGCGCGGATGGCGTCGATCGCCTGGTCCTTGTAGGCGGCCATGGTCCAGTCGCCGGTGAAGCCGGCGAGGTCGGTGAAGTTCTTCAGGATCCGGGCGCCGTTCACGGTGTGGTGGACCTCGGGGTGGAACATCACGGCGTAGAAGTGGCGGCTCGGATCGGTGGTGATCGCGAAGGGGGCGCCTGGCGAGGTGCCGATCACCGCGAAGCCGGGGGCGAGCTCGGTGACGCGGTCGCCGTGGCTCATCCAGACCTCCTCGCGGCCGGTGGCGAAGAGGCCGGTGAAGAGCGGGTCGGCGGTCGCGGTGGGGGTGACGTAGGCGCGGCCGAACTCGGCGGCGTGGCCGGCTTCGACCTTGCCGCCGAGCTGGGCCATCATGGTCTGCTGGCCGTAGCAGATGCCGAGGACGGGGACGCCGAGGGTGAAGATCTCGGGCGCGGCGCGCGGGCTGCCGGCGTCGATGACCGAGGCCGGGCCGCCGGAGAGGATGACGGCCTGCGGGCGGAAATCGGCGAGGAAAGCGGCGTCGACCCTCTGGTAGGGGTGGATCTCGCAGTAGATGCGGAACTCGCGCAGGCGGCGGGCGATCAGCTGGGTGACCTGGCTGCCGAAGTCGACGATGAGGAGGCGCTGGTGCTCGGGGTGCGTCATGCCGCTGAATAGGGTGGCGGGCGCGGATCCGCAAGGGGGGAGGCGGATCGCTGGCAAGCCACTGGGGCGGCTCGATTTTCTACGTATGGAAGGCGGCTGAATCCATATGGAATCCATATGGGTGGTTTGCCGGGGCTGGTGGACGGGAGGCCGCCGTTGCGGCCTAGCAGGGGGCGCAGGTGCTAACCTGCACGAAACTTAGCGGGCCTAAACTGGCTGACCCGAGGGACTCTATCCTGCGGGAACCGGGGCACGAGGAGGACCGCAGGTGGAGAAC
This sequence comes from uncultured Alphaproteobacteria bacterium, assembly GCA_963763295.1. Taxonomy (GTDB): domain Bacteria; phylum Pseudomonadota; class Alphaproteobacteria; order Rhodobacterales; family Rhodobacteraceae; genus Amaricoccus. Next base: position 80,885 of record CAVXOH010000005.1, on the reverse strand, counting down.
AGCATTCTGGCCCACCTTGGCGGCCGGTTGGCGGGGCAACAGGAACTGCTGGCGACCGAAGGGCTCGCCTATGTTCTGGCGCGTTCGGAGGCGTGTGCCGATGTGATCCGGCGTCTGGCGCGGGGCGGCGGTTGCGAGCTCCCCGAGGGGCTGCGGTTTCGGGTGGAAGTTGCCGGGGAGGATTCGGAGCGACCGGACATCGTGGGAAGCGACGGGCAGAATGCCGAGGTCGTGATCCTCGAAGGCAAGTTCGACGCGGGTTTGACCGACAACCAGCCGAACGCCTATCTGCGACGGTTGGGGCGGAGCCGGCCCGGTCTCCTGATGTTCGTTGTTCCGGAACTTCGCGTGCCGCGGCTCTGGCGTGAAGTCACGCGGCGGGCCGGGGCGACCGACCCGGTCGTGCCTGACGACACGCGCGGGCGGGACGCGGCGGCGAGGTTCTACGCGTTGGACCCTGCGCGCACGCTGGCGATGATCTCCTGGCGCGCGCTGCTCGACCTCATGCTGCACGCCGCGGGTTCCGCGTCGGACCCGGCGGCCGCCGATGTGCGGCAGCTGCAGAGCCTGTGCGCCCGCTTCGAGGGCGACGCGTTCCTGCCCTTCGGCGGGGAGGAACTGTCGGGCTTGCGGCTGCCTCGCAGGCATCGCGACCTGTGCGACATCGTTGACGCGATCGTGGATGCGCTCGCAGGCCTTGGCGAGATCTCTCTGACGGGCTTTCGTGCGACGCCCCTTCGTTCGGGTTACATTCGCTACATGCGTCTCGGCGGGGCCAGCAACCCGGTCTGTGCGGCGAGTCTCGGTCTGATGTATGAAGTCTGGCGTGCTTTCGAGGCGAGCCCGATATGGCTGGAGCCGGTGGGAAGCGAGGCCGCTATGCAAGGCCCTATTGTCGAAGCCGTGGCGCTTCGCATCGGTGCGCCGGTTGCTCACCAGAACGGGAGGACGATGCTGGCGCTTCCGGTGGAGCCGAACCTCGAGCGTCAGGAGATCATAGTGGCAGGCGTGACCGCCGTACGGGAGGTTATCGCGGCGTTGCGGAGCGCCGGAGCGCATCCTCCACCAGCCTAGCCTTCGCTGAGGCCTGGCGGGGGCTGGCGCGCGCGGCGTGTCGCGGGTGGCGCCTCCGGCGGCGGAAATTGCCGGACGGCGGTGGGGCGGGGCGTTAGAACCGGGGGCAAGTCTCGCGGGAGGACCGTGCCATGAGCGAAGCGACAATCGAGGCGGGGACGGCCGGGCGGCGGGGCCGGGGGGGCGGCGGGGCGGCGCGGCGGGCGGAGCGCACGGCGGTGCGGGTCGAGGCGGCGCCGTTCATCCGGCGGCGGATCCCGAACTACGAGATCCTCGACGAGGAGGGGCTGGCGCTGATCGAGGCGAATGCCGAGACGGTGCTCGAGGAGATCGGGGTGCGCTTCGCCGAGAATCCCGAGGCGCTGAAGCTGTGGAGGGAGGCCGGCGCCGACGTGCGCGGCGACCGGGTGCACCTGCCGAGGGGGCTCGCGCGCAGTCTCTGCGCGACGGCGCCGCGGGAGTACATGCAGCACGCGCGCAACCCGGAGCGCAGCGTGACGATCGGCGGAAAAGGTCTCGTGCTGGCGCCGGTTTACGGGCCGCCCTTCGTGCGGGACATGGAGAACGGCCGGCGCTATGCGACGATCGAGGACTTCCGCAACTTCGTGAAGCTCGCCTATTCGTCGAAGTGGGTGCACCACGCGGGGGGCACGGTCTGCGAGCCGACCGACATCGCGGTGAACAAGCGGCACCTCGACATGCTGCTCGCGCACATGACCCTCTCCGACAAGCCGTTCATGGGCTCGGTGACGGCGCCGGAGCGGGCGGCCGATTCGGTCGAGATGTGCCGGATCCTGTTCGGGGACGAGAACGTCGGGCCGAACTGCTACATGACGAGCCTGATCAACATCAACTCGCCGCTCAGCTTCGACGCGACGATGATGGGGGCGCTCGAGGTCTATGCCCGCGCCGGGCAGGCGACGATCGTGTCGCCCTTCATCGTCGGGGGCGCGATGGCGCCGGTCAGCGTCGCGGGGACGCTGACCCAGGTGCTGGCCGAGGCGACGTGCGGGATCGCCTACGCGCAGCTCGTCAATCCCGGCTGCCCGGTGATCTTCGGGGCCTTCGTGACCTCGATCGACATGAACTCGGGAGCGCCGACCTTCGGCACGCCAGAGGCGTCGAAAATATTGTGGGGCGCCGGGCAGTTGGCGCGGCGGCTCAACCTGGCGTTCCGCTCGGGCGGGGCCTTGTGCGGCTCGAAGCTGCCCGACGCGCAGGCGGCCTACGAGAGCGCGAACACCCTGCAGGCCGCGCTCGTCGGCGGGGTCAACTTCATGCTGCACGCCTGCGGCTGGCTCGAGGGCGGGCTGGTTTCGGGCTACGAGAAATTCGTGCTCGACGCCGACCAGCTCGGGGTGCTGCACTCGCTGGCCGAGGGGATCGACCTTTCCGAGAACGGCCAGGCGATGGACGCGATCCGCGAGGTCGGCCCGGGCGGGCATTATCTCGGCTGCGCGCATACGCAGGCGAACTTCAAGGATGCGTTCTGGCGCACCCAGGTCCTCGACTACCGGCCGTTCGAGACCTGGGCGGAGGCGGGCGGGCCTGATTCGATGGCGCTCGCCAACGCAAGGGTGCGCCGGATGCTCGCCGAGTACGAGGCGCCGCCGATCGACGCGGCGGTCCACGATGCGCTGCAGGAATTTGTGGACCGGCGCAAGGCGTCGGAGCCCGACGCCTTCGGCTGAGTCGGCCCCCGGCTGATCCCCTCGTCCCACCGTCTGGCGTTGCGCGCGCCGGCGCTACCGACCCGCCCGATGCGACCCGTGACTGATCGGGCCGCGTCCGCCCCCACAGGGCGGACGCGCAGACGCGTCCGCGGGGCGGTCGCGCCCCGATGGAGAGCGACGGGACTGCGGGGCGCCCCTCGGCCTCCGCGCTCGCGCGCTCCGGCCGACGAACCGGCGCGGCGCAATGCGCCGCTCTTGCCGGTTCGGAACGCCAGGGTGCGTCATGGTCCGGCCAGCGGATTTGGTATGAGTTGGCCCCCGGTCAGGTCGGAAGCTGTGTATCGTAACGCTCCGCCTCGCGGCCGAGCCAGGCCCGCACCGCCGCCGGATCGGCCGCGCGCAGGCGGGCGACGCTGTCGCCGGCGCCGACCTTCACCCCGAGGCCGCCGAGGTCCTGGGCGGCCGCGATCGCGTCCTCGTCGGTCGTGTCGTCGCCGAAGACGAGCGGGCGGCGGCCGGCGAACGGCGGACGACCGGCCATCCGGCGCAGCGCCCGGCCCTTGTGGGCGGTGTCGGGCTTGACCTCCACCACCATCTTCCCCGCTTGCATGACGAGGCCGGGCGCGGCGGCGGCCGCTTCGCGCGCGGCGGCGTGGCAGCGCGTCGACGCCTCCGGCGCGACGCGGTAGTGCAAGGCGGCGACCGGCCCCTTGAGCTCGAGGCGCACGCCCGGCGTCCGGGCCGCGGCGCGCAGCGGCGCCAGTACGGCCTCGTCGGGCGGCGGCGGCGCGGCCCCCGGCTCCGCGCCGGGCGCCAGCACCTCGAGCCCGTGCCCGCCGGCGCGCCAGACCGCGGCGGGCGTGCGGCGGGCGAGGTCGCGCAGGTCGCGCCCCGAGAGGATCAGGACCGCGCCGCCGAGCCGGGCCGCGAGCCGCTCGACCGCCTCGGCGGTGCCGGGCGCAAGCTCGATGCGGTCGGGATCGGGGCCGAGCTCGGCGAGCGTGCCGTCGAAGTCGAGGAAGAGCGCGTCGCGCGCGTCGAGGGTGAGGTCCTCGAGGGTCAAGGGGCAAGCCTCGGGTCTCGTTCTGGAGCCGGTAGGAACGGACCCACGGCGCCGAGGATGCGCCTCGAACCGGCGAAAGCGAGGCACTGCCTCGCGCCGGTTCGTCGGCCGGAGCGCGCGAGCGCGGAGGCCGAGGGGGGTGCCGCCGGGACCGTCGGGTGATAATCCGCGAGCGCCTGCCTGGGCGGGCGCGGAATCGCGCCTGCCAAGGGGCAGGCAGGCGCGCGCGGATTTGTCGACGGACAAATCCGCGAAGTGAATGCGGCGCCGTTGGGCTCGTCGCCGAAGGTAACAGCCGAGTCCGGTCTCATGCTTCGACCCGGGTCGCGTCCAGGGCCTCGAGGAAGCGACGGCGCCACCAGCCGATGTCCTGGTCGCGCACGGCGCGGATCAGCTCCTGCCAGCGCTCCTGGCGCTCCTCGAGCGGCATCGAGAGCGCCCGGAAGGTGGCGTCGGCGGTGGCGCCGATGTCGTGCGGGTTGACGAGGAGCGCCGCCGGGAGCTGCTCGGCGGCGCCGGCGAACTCCGACAGCACGAGGGCGCCCGGGTCGTCGGGCACCTGCGCCGCGACGAACTCCTTCGCGACGAGGTTCATGCCGTCGTAGAGCGGCGTCACCAGCCCGACCCGGGCGAGGCGGTAGAGGCCGCAGAGCGCGCCGCGCGAGTAGCTGCGGGCGAGATAGCGGATCGGCATCCAGTCGAGATCGGCATAGTCGCCGTTGATTTGCCCGGAGAGGCGGTCGAGCTCCTCGCGCAGCACCTGGTACGCGTCGACCGCCTCGCGCGAGGGCGGGGCGATCTGCAGGAAGCTGACGCGGCCGTGCAGCTCCTGGTGGTCGTCGAGCATCCGCCCGAAGGCCTCCATGCGCTGCGGCAGGCCCTTGGAATAGTCCATCCGGTCGACGCCGATCACCAGCGCGCGGTGCTCGGTCAGCCGCCCGAGCCGGGCCGCGGCCGAGCGGCCCTCCTCGGCCTCGGCGGCCCTCGCGATGTCGTCGGGATCGACCCCGATCGGGAAGCTGTCGACGCTGACCGTGCGGTCGAACACCCTGATGCGCCCGTCGTCCTGGACGACGGCACCAGCCAGTTCAACGAGATAGCGGCGAAAGTTCGCGCTGTCGCGCTCGGTCTGGAAGCCGACGAGGTCATAGGCGCAAAGGCCCCGGGCCAGCCGCTGGTGATGCGGCAGCGAGGTGAAGACCTCGGGGGCGGGGAACGGGATGTGCAGGAAGAAGCCCATGCTGCCGTCCCAGCCGGAGGCGCGCATCTCCTGGCCCATCAAGAGGAAGTGGTAGTCGTGCACCCAGACGATGTCGTCGGTGCGGGTGAACTGCGCGAGGAGGCGGGCGAAGCGGCGGTTGACCGCCTCGTAGGCGGCGAACTCGGTCTCGTCGAAGTGGGCGAGGTCCACCCGGTAGTGGAACACCGGCCAGAGCGCCCGGTTGGCGTAGCCGAGGTAGTAGCCTTCGTACTCGGCCTGGGTCAGGTCGGCGAGCGCGAAGTCGACGTTGCCCTCGGCGAAGAGCCGGACGCCGCGGGTCTCGCGCTCGACCGTCTCGCCGGACCAGCCGAACCACACCCCGCCGCCGCGCTCGGCGAGGGCGTCGCCGAGCGCCATCGCGAGCCCGCCGGCGCGTTCGGCGCCGGGGCTCGCGATGCGATTGGATGCGATGATCAGGCGACCCGTCACGTCGGCAAAGTGATCCCAAGCCCTGCAGGAAGGCAAGGCCGGAACGCGGTTGCGCGGGGATTCGTTCCGCGGATCGCGGCGGCGGTCAGGCGCGGGCGGCCGGCATCGGCAGCAGGCGGGCCTCGGCGAGAATTGCGGTCAGCACCGCGACGTGGCGCTGGATGCTGTAGGTCGCCTCCCCGGCGGCACGGGTCGCCTCGAGCCGCATCTCCTCGGCGATCAGGCTGCCGATCGCCTGCTGCGGTGCGGCCGCCCGCGGCTGGCGCAGCAGCCGCTTCAGATCGCGCTCGCGCCGATAGTCGGTGACGCCGGCACGGGCGGCGCGGATCAGGATCTTCGGGCGGCGGAGCGCGTTCAGCACGCTGGCGAGTTCGGTCATGATGTCCCTGTGTTGGCCGTCTTTGCCCGGGCATCATCACTCGGGTCCCGGGGCTGTTGCACAACTTTAGATTGCAGCGCGCGGCACTCGTATTTCGATAAGCTGATGGAAACGTAAGTGTTTTCATACGGGTAAGGATATGTTCACGAATCAACTTTAAGTCGAGTTTTGCGAAAATTGCTGCAAAGGGGACGCTCGCCGTGCGCAAGAACGCCTATCGCTCTACCCCTTCGCAAGCCCGCCGGCCGGGGCGGATCGCATGATCCCGGAGTGGTTGCCTGACGTTGCCGTCACCTACGTCGCCCACACGACGGGCGGGCTGGCGCTGCGGGCGCTGGCCCGCGCCAAGGGCTGCCACCCCTCCACGGTGCTGCGCCAGATCCGCCGGGTCGAGGCGTGGCGCGACGACCCGCTGATCGACGAGGCGCTGGACTCGATGTCCCGCCTCCATGCCGCCGAATGCGCCCAATCCGCCGTTGCCAAGGAGCTGCCCTCGATGCCCACCCCGGCCCCCAAGCCCGCCGACAGCACAGATCCGCGCCTCGAGCGCGAGGCGCGGCGCATCCTGCGCCGGCTGTGCGAGAAGGGGGCGTTCCTCGCGGCCGCACCGACCATGGAGAAGGCCGTCGTGCTGCGCGAGGTGGTGGCGGGGCGGCAGAACCGCATCGCGGTGGTCGACCGCGACATCGCGCACGCCTTCGCGCTGCAGGAGTGGATCGGCTGCGAGAAGGTAGGCAAGATCGCCTGCTACACGATCACCCCGGTCGGCCGCGCCGCGCTCAAGCGGCTGCTGACCGAGGAGCGCGCCGGCCGGGCGCCGCGCACCGGCTTCGCAGAGGCGCAGAGCCCGTTCCAGGAGCAGCACCGCTTTTTCGCCGAGCGGACGGTGATGGCCGAAGACGGCTCGGGCGAGCGCAAGCTGCGCTTCAACCTCGCCGAGAGCCCGCTGTCGGTGCTCGGCCGCAAGCGCGACAAGGGCGGCGCCGCCTACCTCACGGCCGATCTCATCGAAGCGGGCGAGCGGCTGCGCGAGGACTTCGAGCTCGCCCAGATGGGGCCGCGGGTGACGCAGAACTGGGACCGCTTCCTCACCGCCGGGGCTGCGGGCGGCGTCATCGCCGGCCGCAGCCCCGCCGAGGGGCCGCAGGACGCCCGGGTCCGCGTCGCCAAGGCGATGGAGGCGCTCGGCCCCGGCCTCTCCGACATCGTCTTCCGGGTCTGCTGCTTCATCGAGGGGCTGGAGACCGCGGAGAAGCGGCTCGGCTGGTCGGCCCGCTCGGGCAAGGTGGTGCTGAAGATCGCGCTCGAACGCCTCGCCGCGCACTACCGGATCGCGCCGGCCGAGCCGGCGCGCAAGGCGGGCTGATCAGCTCGCCGCGGCGATGATGGCGGCGAAGTCCGCCGCCTCGAGCGATGCGCCGCCGACCAGCGCGCCGTCGACCTCGGCGAGAGCGAAGATCTCGGCGGCGTTGCCGGGCTTCACCGAGCCGCCGTAGAGCAGGCGGATCGCCTCTCCGGTGCCTTGGCCGAAACGTTGGGTCAGCGTTTCGCGAATGAAGGCATGGACTTCGGAGATTTCGTTCAGGGATGGGGTGCGGCCGGTGCCGATGGCCCAGACCGGCTCGTAGGCGACGACGAGCCGGTCCGCGGCGGCGTCGCCGGGGATCGACCCGGCGAGCTGCGCGCCGACGCGGCCGAGGGTCTGGCCGGCGTCGCGCTCGGGCTCGGTCTCGCCGACGCAGACGATGGCGAGGAGGCCCGCCCGCCAGGCCGCGGCGGCCTTGCGCGCGACGAGCGCGTCGTCCTCGCCGTGGTCGCTGCGGCGCTCGGAATGGCCGACGATCACCGCAACCGCACCGGCATCCTTCAGCATCTCGGCGGCGATGTCGCCGGTATGGGCGCCGGCGGGCTCCGGGTGACAGTCCTGGCCGCCGAGGGGGAAGCCGCGACCGACGAGCCGGGAGATCAGCGTGGCCGGTGGGCAGATCAGCACATCGCAGCGGGCGGATGTCCCGAGCGCGAGCTCGTCGACGACGGCGGCCGAGGCCGCGAGGCCGTTCATCTTCCAGTTCCCGGCGACGAGCTTGCGTCGGACCATCGGCGGCGCCTCCTTCACGGATCGAGAGCCGGTCCCTGCTAGCAGAGGCGCCGCGCGGGCGGAAGCGTCCCAAGGGCCGCGCGGGATCAGGCGTCGAGCGCGCGGCGGGCCCAGTCACAGGCGGCTTCCGGGTCGTCGAGCGCCGCCTCGGGCAGGGTCCAGTAGTTGAGTCGGGCGGGCTTGCCGGCGCGCGCGTAGGTGAACTGGATGCCGCCCTCGGCAGCGAGCGCGGCGGCGAAGCCGGCGGACGCCTTGAGGTAGACGCGCGCGTCGCCGGTCACGAGCGCGAAGGGCTGGCCGTCGCGGTGGAGGAACAGCCCGCCCATCATCGGCCGCGCGGTCACCCCGCCGAGGTCCTCGAAGAGCTCGAGCACGAAGGCCCGGGTCGCGGCCGAGACCGCCACCTCAGGTGCCGGCGAACTTGATCGATTCGCCGCAGCCGCAGGCCTCGGCGACGTTGGGGTTGTTGAACCGGAACCCCGATTCGATCAGGCCGGTCTGGTAGTCGATCTCGGTGCCGAACAGGAACATCTGCGCCATCGGCGCGATCATCACCCGGGCGCCGTTCGTCTCCACCACCTCGTCGTGCGGGTGGATCTCGTCGACGTAGTCCATGGTGTATTCCATGCCGGCGCAGCCGCCCTTCCTGACGCCGATGCGCAGGCCCTTGGTGCCGCCCTTCGCCATCAGGCGGGCGATCTGCGTCTGGGCCGCCGGGGTCATGGTGACCGGGGGCTTGCCGGGAATGCCGAACATCAAGCGCGTCCTCGTAACCGTGCTGTTTTCCTAGGTAGTGCGGAACCGGTGCCGCCTCAAGGGGCGAGCGCGGTGAGCGCCACGCGGGCCGCGAAGGCAGCGCCGAGGCCGCAGGCGAAGCTCGCGAGCGTGCCGATGATCACGTATTCGCTGGTCCGGCGGTCGTGGTCGCGGGCGAGATCGTTGAAGCGCAAGAGCGACTTGGCGGCGATCAGGAAGCCGATGCCGTCGGGCTGGTTGGCAAGGACCAGCATCAGGATCATCGCCCGCTCGAGCCGGCCGATCAGCCGGCCGCCCTTGGGCAGGCTGGCGGGATCGGGCGGCGTCAGCCCGACCATCATCGCCCGGACCGCGTAGTCGCCGCCCCAGACCGTGGCGACCAGGCCGGCGCCGATCGTCATCGCGGCGGGCAGCCAGGCGGCCGGCGCCCAGCCGGCGGCGTCGAGATGGGCCCAGAGCCCGCCGGCATAGGCGCCGGGGAAGAGCGCCGCGCCGAGCGCGACCATGGCGATATGCGCGCCCTGGTCGGCGGCGAAGGGCATGAAGGTGCCGTTGCCGAAGCGCAGCTTCGCCCAGTCGATCGCGAAGTGGCTGCCGGCGATCAGGAGGATCAGGAGCGGCTGGAGCGCGAAGCCGATGGCGAGCCAGCTGACGGCCGCGACGATGCCGACGTGCAGCAGCAGGACCGCGGGGCGGGCCTTGGCGCGGACCATCGCGTCGGTCTGCATGGTGAAGTCCGCGAGGAAGTGCGCGAAGCCGAGAGCGACGGCGGTTTCAAGCATGCGGGCGCCCGCGGGTCCGGCGAGCGCCAAGGCAAGAATCGAGCGACGATACAAGCTCAGAAGGGTGTACGCGGGGTAACAACCGTTCGAGGTTGTAATTCAGATAACAACCCTGGGACGTTGTCATCACGGCGTGGCCTCCACCGCGGCCAGCGCCCGGCGCAGCGCCCAGTCGCCGCCGGCGCTGAGCCGCTTGGCGATCGCCTGCTGGCTGACGCCGTGCTGGGCGGCGAGCGCCTCCTGCGGCTCGTCGCCGGGCGAGAAGGTCTCGATCAGCACCTCGGCCTGCCGCGGCGTCCAGAGCCGGGAGATCTCGTCGGCGAGCGCGAAGACGGCGCCGATCACCTGGCCGGCGGGCGGCGGCGCCGCCCAGCCGATGGCGAGCTGCTGGACCCGGGCCATCCTGTCGAGCCCGCGGCCGGAGATCTCGAAGGCCGGACCGGTCGCCGCCGCGAGGTCGCCGGCTTCGGGCAGGCTGGCGGGGCCGACGCCGACCGAGATCCGGGTGTCGACGTCGCGGTCGAGCGCGCGCAGGTGGGCGCGCAGGAAGAGGACGGCGCGCAGCGCCAGCGGCGGCGCGGGGGCGAGGCACTGCCAGCCGTCGCCCCGGAACCGGCTGAAGCGGGCGTCGCGGCCGCCTTCCCAGTCCGACATCTCGCGCGCGGCCTCGGTGAGCGTGCGCATCGCCGCGCCGAGCGCCTCGGGCGGCAGGCGGGTCGACCTGATGATGTCCCCGGTCAAGACCGCGAGGTCGGACGGTGAGCCAAGGGAGTGCGACTGGGGCTGCGGCATCGCTCGGCTACCGGTGGCGGGCTTCGCGGACCATGCCGCCCCCGCCGCGGCGCGGCAAGCCCTACATGAAGCCGAGCTCGAGCCGGGCCTCGTCGGACATCATGTCCATGCCCCACTGCGGTTCCCAGACCAGCTCGACGTTCACATGCCGGACCCCGGGGATCGGCGTGATCGCGTCGGCGACCCAGCCCGGCATCTCCGCCGCCACCGGGCAGCCCGGCGCGGTCAGCGACATCGCGACATCGACGTCGTTCTCGCCCGAGATCTCGATCGTGTAGACGAGCCCGAGGTCGTAGATGTTGACCGGGATCTCGGGGTCGTAGACGGTGCGGCAGGCCTCGACCACCTGGTCGTAGAGCGGATGATCGGTCGTGGAGGGCCTGATCAGCGGCGTGCCCTCCATCGGTGCGTCGGCATGCGCGGTCATGTGCTCGGCCTCCCCATATCCCGACCAATCATATAAGGAATGCGCCCGCCGGGTAAAGGCGGGCGCCCGAGCGGGCCGCGAGGGCCGGCGGCTGTCGCCCGGCCGGCGGGGCGCGCGCCGGCGTCGCGCAGGTGGCGGCGCCGCGCCCGCGCCGCGCTGGGGCGGAGTCGCGGGTTTCGGCGTTGCAAGAGAAGAAAGGATCTGCGCCGAGGCGCTGATGAAGCGGCTGCTTCATCAGGCGCCTTTTCCATGGTGGGGCTGCGAGTCGGGCCGGCGTCAAGGGTGAACGGGCTTCGCCCGCGGCTTCGCCGCCCTTGACCCCGGCCCGACTCGCGAAAGGAAGGAGGGCGGGCCGGCGATTGCTGGGGGTTTGTCGAAGCGGGCCTGCCGCAGTATGGGAGGCGGATGTCGGAAATCCGCTTCACCATCGCCGCCCGCGACGGGCGCGCGCGCGCCGGGATGCTCGACACCCCGCGTGGCAGGGTCCGCACCCCCGCCTTCATGCCGGTCGGCACCGCCGGCACGGTCAAGGCGATGCTGCCCGAGAGCGTCCGCGCCACCGGCGCCGACATCCTGCTCGGCAACACCTATCATCTGATGCTGCGGCCGGGGGCCGAGCGGGTGGCGCGGCTCGGCGGGCTGCACCGCTTCATGAACTGGGAGCGGCCGATCCTGACCGATTCGGGCGGCTTCCAGGTGATGAGCCTGACCGAGCTCAGGAAGCTCACCGAGGACGGGGTCACCTTCCGCAGCCATGTCGACGGTGCGCTCCATCACCTGAGCCCCGAGCGCAGCATGGAGATCCAGCGGCTGCTCGGCTCCGACATCGTGATGGCCTTCGACGAGTGCACGCCGTTCCCGGCGACGCGCACCGAGGCCGAGGCGAGCATGCGGCTCTCGATGCGCTGGGCGGCGCGCTCGCGCGCGGCGTTCGGCGACCGGCCGGGGCACGCGCTCTTCGGCATCCAGCAGGGATCGGTGCACGCGGACCTCCGGGCCGAGAGCGCCGAGGCGCTGGCGGCGATCGGTTTCGACGGCTACGCGATCGGCGGGCTCGCGGTGGGCGAGGGGCAGGCGGCGATGTTCGAAGTGCTCGACACCACGCCGGGGATGCTTCCCGACGACCGGCCGCGCTACCTGATGGGGGTGGGCAAGCCCGACGACATCGTCGGCGCGGTGATGCGCGGGGTGGACATGTTCGACTGCGTGCTTCCCACCCGCTCGGGGCGGACCGGCCAGGCGCTGACCCGGCGCGGCGCGGTCAACCTCAAGAACGCCCGCCACGCCGACGATCCGCGCCCGCTCGACCCCGACTGCGGCTGCCCGGCCTGCCGGTCGTATTCGCGCGCCTACCTGCACCATGTCTTCAAGGCCGGCGAGATCATCGCCGCCATGCTGCTGACCTCGCACAACCTCCATTACTACCAGGAGCTGATGGCCGGGCTGCGCGCGGCGATCGCCGACGGCCGGCTGGCGGCGTTCGTCGCCGCGTTCGACGCCGCCCGGGCCGCCGGAGACCTCGAGCCGGTCTGACCCGGTTGACCTCCGGCCGCGTCCGGCTACCGTCGCCGGACCGGAGGATCGCGATGGACGACTGGAACCTGCCCTGGGAGGGCGGCTGCCGCTGCGGCGACGTGCGGATCCGGGTGAGCGCCCCGCCGCTCGTCACCATGGCCTGCCACTGCACCGGCTGCCAGCGGATGACGGGAAGCGCTTTCTCGCTCAGCGTAGGCCTCCCGAGCGAAGGCTTCGCGGTGACGCGAGGGGCGCCGGTCATCGGCGGACTGCACGGGACGGAGAGCCACCACTACTTCTGCCCGCGCTGCATGAGCTGGCTCTTCACCCGCGCCGAGGGGTTCGACTGGTTCGTGAACCTGCGCGCCACCATGCTCGACGACCCGGGCTGGTTCGTGCCCTTCATCGAGACCTGGACGCGCGAGAAGCTGCCTTGGGCCACGACCCCGGCGGTGCACAGCTACGCGGGGTTGCCGCCCGAGGGAGACTTCCCCGACCTGATCGCCGCGTTCGCCGCGTGGGCGGCACGCCCGCGGGGCCGGGCCGGCCCCTGACGACGCTGGGCCGGGAGCGCGCAACTTTGCGACACCCATGCCCGAACCGCCGGCCCGCGCCTTGCAACCGGCGCGGTCGCCGCGCAGAATGGCGGCGACTTGAAACACCAACGCGTCCGCGCCATTTCAGAACCCGAGGGAGCGCCCCTGCCGCCGGGTGAATCCGGGGCCGGGCGCTCTGCCAGAATAAGGACAAGTCCATGTCAGAAGTGAGCAGTCAGTCCTATCCCGTCCTGCCCCTGCGCGACATCGTGGTGTTTCCGCACATGATCGTGCCGCTCTTCGTCGGCCGCGAGAAGTCGGTTCGCGCGCTCGAGGCGGTGATGAAGGACGACAAGCAGATCCTCCTCGCGAGCCAGAAGGACGCCTCCGAGGACGAGCCGAAGCCGGAAGGCATCTTCCGCGTCGGCGTGCTCGCGAACGTGCTGCAGCTGCTCAAGCTGCCCGATGGCACCGTGAAGGTGCTGGTCGAGGGCAAGGTTCGCGTGCGCATCGCCCGGTTCGCCGAGAACGAGGCCTATTTCGAGGCCGAGGCGGCCGAGATCCCCGAGACCGGCAAGGACCCGTCGGCGATCAAGGCGCTGAGCCGCGCCGTGGCCGAGGAGTTCGAGCGCTACGCGAAGCTGAACCGGACCATCCCGGAGGAAGCGGTTTCGGCGATCTCGGAGTCGATGGCGCCGGCCAAGCTCGCCGACACCGTCGCCGGCCACCTCGGGACCAAGCTCGAGGACAAGCAGAAGCTCCTGGAGGAGCCCGACGTCGGCGACCGGCTCGAGGCGATCTACGGCCTGATGCAGGGCGAGATGTCGGTCCTGAAGGTCGAGAAGAAGATCAAGAGCCGGGTCAAGACGCAGATGGAGCGGACCCAGCGCGAATACTACCTGAACGAGCAGATGAAGGCGATCCAGCGCGAGCTCGGCGGCGAGGGCGAAGGCCAGGACGACGCCTCCGAGTTCGAGGAGCGCATCGCCAAGACCAAGCTGTCGAAGGAGGCCAAGGACAAGGCGATCGGCGAGCTGAAGAAGCTGCGCTCGATGTCGCCGATGTCGGCCGAGGCGACGGTGGTCAGGAATTACCTCGAGTGGATGCTGTCGATCCCCTGGGGCAAGAAGTCGCGGATCAAGAAGGATCTCGAGGCTGGCCCAGAAGGTGCTCGACGACGACCACTACGGGCTCGAGAAGGTCAAGGACCGGATCATCGAGTTCCTGGCCGTGCAGTCGCGGTCGGACAAGCTCAAAGGTCCGATCCTCTGCCTCGTCGGGCCTCCGGGCGTCGGCAAGACCTCCTTGGGCAAGTCGGTGGCCAAGGCCACGGGCCGCGAGTTCATCCGCATCTCGCTCGGCGGCGTCCGGGACGAGGCGGAGATCCGCGGGCACCGGCGGACCTATATCGGCTCGATGCCCGGCAAGATCATCCAGTCGATGAAGAAGGCGAAGACGACGAACCCGCTGATCCTCTTGGACGAGATCGACAAGATGGGCCAGGACTTCCGCGGCGACCCGGCGAGCGCCATGCTCGAGGTGCTGGATCCGGAGCAGAACGCGACGTTCTCCGACCACTACCTCGAGGTGGAGTATGACCTCTCGCACGTGATGTTCATCACCACGGCGAACTCCTACAGCATGCCGCGGCCGCTGCTCGACCGCATGGAGATCATCCCGATCCCCGGCTACACCGAGGACGAGAAGATCGAGATCGCCAAGCAGCACCTGATCGAGAAGCAGGAGAAGGGCCACGGCCTGAAGCCGGCGGAGTTCGAGCTGACCGACGAGGGCCTGCGCGACATCGTGCGCTACTACACCCGCGAGGCCGGCGTCCGCAACCTCGAGCGCGAGATCGCCAAGCTCTGCCGCAAGGCGGTGACGGAGATCGTCAAGGGCAACAGCGGCAAGGTCACGGTCACGCCCTCGAACCTCGAGGAGTATCTCGGCGTCCGGCGGTTCAAGTACGGGCTCGCCGAGACCGAGGACCAGGTCGGCGTCGTCACCGGCCTCGCCTGGACCGAGGTCGGCGGCGACCTCCTGTCGATCGAGGCGCTGAAGCTGCCCGGCAAGGGGCGGATGAAGACCACGGGCAAGCTCGGCGACGTGATGAAGGAGTCGATCGACGCGGCCGCGTCCTGGGTGCGCTCGAAGGCGCCGGACCTCGGGCTGAAGCCGCCGATGTTCGAGAGCGTCGACATCCACGTCCACGTGCCGGAGGGGGCGACCCCGAAGGACGGGCCGTCGGCGGGCATCGCCATGGTCACCTCGATCGTGTCGGTGCTGACCGGCATCCCGGTGCGCCGCGACGTGGCGATGACCGGCGAGGTCACGCTGCGCGGCAACGTGCTGCCGATCGGCGGACTGAAGGAGAAGCTGCTCGCCGCGCTGCGCGGCGGCATCACCACGGTGATGATCCCGTCCGACAACGTCAAGGATCTCCGCGAGATCCCGGACAACGTGAAGAACGGGCTCGAGCTGATCCCGGTCTCGAACGTGACCGACGTGCTGAAGCAGGCGCTGGTGCGGACGCCCGAGCCCATCGAGTGGGACGAGGCGGCCGAGGCGGAGAAGCTCGCGGCGACGCCGAAGCCGGGCGGCGCCGGCGAGAGCCCGACCCCGGCGCACTGAGCGGGCAACAGGACGCAACAGAAGCCATGGGCCTCGCCGGTTGTACGACCGGCGAGGCCTTTCTCTGTCTGGCCGGGGCACGGGCGGCCTCGACGCTGGGAAGCGGGATGCCTCGGGCCTTGATGCCCAAAGGGATTGCGGCTATCTAGCGCGCCACCGGGCGATTAGCTCAGCGGTAGAGCGCTTCGTTCACATCGAAGATGTCGCAGGTTCGATTCCTGCATCGCCCACCACCGACGCAACTGTCGACCTGGACGCCGCCGCATTCCCCTGCGGCAAGCGCGGGAACATTCCGGGCCGCCCGAGTGCGACAATTGAAACCTTTCGGGCCGGTGCGCGGCATCGGGCGGTAACAGGGTTGAGCGAGAAGCGCGCTCTCTCCGCCGCTCCCTGATGAGTCCACCGACATGCTCCGTCGCCATTTCCTCGCCATCTCCTTCGTCGTCGTGTGCGCTGCGTGGGCCGGGCTTGCCCTGCAGGCACAGGCCAACCTGGGACCGTCCGACCTCGGGACCGTCGACACGGCCGCCGACGGGTGACGGCTGCGTTGTCCGGCGCAGCCGCGCACCTCCCCGCCGGCGTCCGGCAGCCCGAACGCATTCGGGACTACGTCAGCTGGATCTTCGACAGCCGGCACTGGGATCGCTTTCGCCCGCGCGACGGCGACATCGTCGTCTCGACCTCCTACAAGTCCGGCACGACCTGGATGCAGAACATCCTGCGCCAGCTCATCTATCCGGAGGCGGCGAAGCCCGCGGTCGCGCAGCTGTCGCCGTGGATCGACCGGCGGAACTCGGAAGCGGACGCCATGTTCGCCATGATCGAGGCGCAGCGGCGGCGCCGGTTCCTCAAGAGCCACCTGCCGCTCGATGCGCTGCCCTATTACCCGGAGCTCCGCTACATCATCGTGGTCCGCGACCCGCGCGACGTGTTCATGTCGTTCTGGAACCACTATTCCCAGATGACGGATGCCTACTTCGCGCGTGCCAACGGTCCCGGCCTGGTCGGGCCGCCGGTGCCACGCTGCCCCGAGGACATCCACGACCTCTGGGCGCGCTGGATCACCGAGGGCTGGTTCCCTTGGGAGAGCGAGGGCTGGCCGCATTCCGGCAACCTCTATCACACCGCCTCCTGGTGGCGGTTCCGGCAGCTCGAGAACGTCCTCTTCGTCCACTTCGCCGACCTGCTCGCCGACCTGCCGGCCGAGATCGCGCGCGTCGCCGGTTTCCTCGACGTGCCGCTCACCGAGGGCCGGCTCGTCGAGGCCGCCCGGGCACTGACCTTCGATGCCGTCCGGCGCGACGCCGCCGCCGCGGCGCCGATGACGCAGGAATCGGCGGAATTCGTCTGGAAGGACGGGCTCGGCACCTTCTTCTTCCGCGGCACCAACGGCCGGTGGCGCGGCGTCCTCACCGAGGACGAGCTCGCGCTCTACGCCCTCGCCAAGCAGCGCTGCCTGTCGCCCGAGGCCGCGGCATATCTCGAAGGTGGCCGCGCCGCCTGGGCCCCGCCGGTCGCGGTCGCCTGACCCGCGGGCGTCCGCGTCCCATCACGAAACTGTTGCAAAGGCTTGGCGACCCGGAGCAGTGTCGGGTTCCCCGCGTTCATTCCCCGCGTCCGAGGAACCGTCATGGCCAGCCTGCCGTCGGACAGCGTGCGCCCGCAGTCGAGCCCACCCGGCGCGCCCGATCTCGAGAAGGCGCCGGTCGCCGACGTGCTGCAACGCCTCGCCGTCGCCCCGGCGCAGGGCCTGAGCGCCGCCGAGGCGGCGAAGCGCCTCGGCCAGTACGGGCCGAACGCGATCGAGCAGAAGGAGACGAGCCTCCTTACGAAGGTGCTGCGCTACTTCCGTGGCCCGATCGCGGTGATGATCGAGGCGGCGGCGGTCGTCTCGGCGATCCTCGGGCACTGGCAGGACTTCGTCATCATCGCCGCGCTCCTCGTCTTCAACGCGGCGCTCGACCTCTGGCAGGACCGCAAGGCGTCGAACGCGCTCGCGGCGCTGAAGAAGGGGCTGGCGCCGCAGGCGACGCGTGCTGCGCGACGGCGCCTGGAGCACGGTCGAGGCGGCGAACCTCGTGCCCGGCGACATCGTGAAGATCCGCCTCGGCGCGATCGTGCCGGCCGACCTGCGGCTCGTCGAGGGCGCGTTTGCCTCGATCGACCAGTCGGCGCTGACCGGCGAGTCGCTGCCGGTCGCGAAGAAGGTCGGCGACGAGGCCTATTCCGGCAGCGTGGTCAAGCAGGGCGAGATGACCGGCGTCGTCATCGCCACCGGCGGCACCACCTTC
Source organism: uncultured Alphaproteobacteria bacterium (assembly GCA_963763295.1). Taxonomy (GTDB): domain Bacteria; phylum Pseudomonadota; class Alphaproteobacteria; order Rhodobacterales; family Rhodobacteraceae; genus Amaricoccus. The sequence goes on along the minus strand of CAVXOH010000005.1, from coordinate 63,178 downwards.
TTCGGCCGCACCGCGAAGCTCGTCGCCGGCGCAGGCGTCGGTCAGCCACGCGCAGCGGGCGATGTTCGAGATCGGCAACTTCCTGATCGCGCTCGCCCTCGTGCTCGCGGCGGTGATGGTCGCGGCGCAGGTCTACCGCGACATCGTCGTCGCCGACGACTGGCGCTGGGACGACGCGCTCGTCGATCCTGCAGTTCGTGCTGATCCTGCTCGTCGCCTCGATCCCGGTGGCGATGCCGGCGGTGTTCTCGATCACCATGGCGCTCGGCGCGCTGGCGCTTTCGAAGCAGAAGGCGATCGTCTCGCGGCTCGAGGCGATCGAGGAGATGGCCGGCGTCGACATCCTGTGCACCGACAAGACCGGCACGCTGACCAAGAACGAGCTCAAGCTCGGCGACCCGATCCTGTTCGACGCCAAGGACCCGCAGGACGTGGTGCTCGCCGGGGCGCTGGCCTCGCGGCTCGAGGACCACGACCCGATCGACACCTGCGTGATCGAGGGGCTCGCCGACCCGAACGCGACCAAGGGCTGGACGCAGGCCGCCTTCGTGCCGTTCGACCCGGTGACCAAGCGCACCGAGGCGACGGTCACCGACGCCGCCGGCAAGACGCTGACCGTCGCCAAGGGCGCGCCGCAGGCGATCGTCGATCTCGCGAAGCCGCCGGCCGACGTCGCGCAGAAGGTCAAGGACACCGTCGCCGCGCTCGCCGCCAAGGGCAACCGGGCGCTCGCCGTCGCCCGCTCGGAGGACGGTGGCAAGACCTGGGCGCTGCTCGGCATCCTGCCGATGTTCGACCCGCCGCGCGACGACTTCGAAGGCGACGATCGACGCGGTCGAGGGCAAGGGCGTCGCGGTGAAGATGATCACCGGCGACGACACCGCGATCGCGATCGAGACGGCGCGCCAGCTCGGCATGGGCACGAACATCCTCACCGCCTCGGACGTGTTCCCGCAAGGGCATGGACCCCGACCACGTGCCCGCCGCGATCGTCGCCACGATCGACAAGGCCGACGGCTTCGCCCGCGTCTTCCCCGAGCACAAGTACGCGATCGTCAAGGCGCTGCAGAGCCAGGGCCACATCGTCGCGATGACCGGCGACGGGGTGAACGACGCACCCGGCGCTGAAGCAGGCCGACTGCGGCACCGCGGTCTCGGGCGCCACCGACGCGGCGCGCGGCGCGGCGGCGCTGATCCTGACCGCGCCCGGGCTCTCGGTCATCAACAGCGCGATCGACCAGGCGCGGCAGATCTTCGGGCGGATCACGACCTACACGATCTACCGGGTGGCGCTGACCATGGACATCATGTTCCTCGTCGTGCTGACCAGCGTCTTTCTCGGCTTCCAGCCGCTCACCGCGGTGATGATCGTCATCATGTCGCTGCTCGACGACATCCCGATCATGACCATCGCCTACGACAACACCCCGATCAGCCGGCAGCCGATCCGCTGGCGGATGCCGCGGATGCTCGCGGTCTCGGCGACGCTCGGCTTCTTCTCGATCGTGCAGTCGTTCGGGCTGCTGCTGATCGGCCTCGAGGTGATCTCCGATCCGCGCTGGGCCTCGCTTGGGCTCGCCGACCGGGCACACCTGCAGACGGTGATGTTCCTCCAGCTCGTCGCCGGCGGCCACCTGCTCCTCTTCGTCACCCGCGCCGATCGGCTGGTTCTTCCGGCCGCCCTATCCGGCGGCGCCGCTCTTCGGCGCCATCGTCGCGACCCAGGTGCTCGCCGTCCTGATGTGCGGCTTCGGCTGGCTGGTCCCGGCGATCCCATGGAAGCTGATCGCCTGGGTCTGGGCCTACAACATCGTCTGGATGTTCGTGCTCGGCGTGGTCCGGGTCGCGGCCGACCGGGTGATCGAGCACCGCACTGACGCGCAGCAGCGCAGCGCCGCGCTGGTGACGGCGCCGTTGCAGGCGAACGTGCCGGCCGCGCCGCCGGCGCGTTCGGCCTGAGAAAAAAAGGGGAGGGACGACGTGGACTTTCGCAGGAAACTGATTGGTGAAGCCGGGGTCGAAGGTCCGGCTCAAGGACTTCGACCCTGGCTACCACGGCCAGCACGAGAGCGAGAACGAGGCCGAGGACGACCTGAAGAAGAACGTCGCCCGGCTCGCCGGGCTCCAGGAGCTGCTCTACGCCGAGAGGAAGCACGGGCTCCTGATCGTCCTGCAGGGGATCGATGCGGCCGGCAAGGACGGCACCTGCTGGCACGTGATGACCGCGATGAACCCGCAGGGCACCACCGTCACCGGCTTCAAGCAGCCGACCGAGGCCGAGCTCGCCCACGACTTCCTCTGGCGCGTCCATCCGCATGCGCCGGCGCGCGGCCAGGTCGCGGTCTTCAACCGCTCGCACTACGAGGACGTGCTGGTCGTGCGGGTGCACAAGCTGGTGCCGAAGGCGGTCTGGTCGGCAGCGCTACGACCTGATCAACGAATTCGAGCGGCTCCTCGTCGCGAACGGCACGACGATCCTGAAGTTCTTCCTGCTGATCTCGCCCGAGGAGCAGCTCGAGCGCTTCAAGGACCGGCTCGACGATCCGGCGAAGCAATGGAAGATCAGCGATACCGACTACAAGGAGCGCGCGCTCTGGGGCGACTATGTCGCCGCCTACGAGGACATGCTGCGCAGGTGCTCGACCGCGGACGCCCCCTGGTACGTGATCCCGTCGAACCGCAAGTGGTTCCGCAACCTCGCGGTCTCCGCAGATCATCGCCGACACGCTCGACGATCTGAAGATGAAGCCGCCGGCGCCGAGTGTCGACATCGACCAGATCCGCAAGGAATACGCCGCGGCGGTCGCGGCGGGAGCGCCGGGCAAGGCGGGCAGGAAATAGCCCGGCCGGCGGGCGCCCAGGCATGGACCTGACCATCCTCGTCTTCCTGCTCGTCTATGTGGCGATGGGCTTCGGTCAGCTGCCTGGCTTCAAGGTCGACCGCACTGGTGCTGCGATCGTCGGCGCCATGGTGATGATGATCGCGGGGCGGATCACGCCGCAGGCGGCCTGGGACGCGATCGACTATCGCACGGTGGGGATGCTGTTCGGGCTGATGGTGGTCTCGGCCGCCTTCGTGGTCTCCGGGTTTTACGCCTGGGTGGCGCGGCGGGTCGCGACGCTCGAGGTGACGCCGCCGGTCCTGCTCGCGATCCTCGTCGGCGTTGCCGGCGGCCTGTCGGCGCTCCTCACCAACGATGTCGTGGTGGTGGCGATGACGCCGCTCCTCGTCTCGATCACGCTGTCGCGCGGGCTGAACCCGGTGCCGTTCCTGCTCGCGTTCTGCTTCGCGGCCAACACCGGCTCGGCTGGCACCATCATCGGCAGCCCGCAGAACATGATCGCGGCCCAGGGACTCGGGCTGTCATTCGACGGCTACCTCCGCGTCGCCGGGTTGCCGGCGCTCGCCTCGCTGCCGATCGTCTGGGCGATCGTGGCGCTCATCTACCGCGGCCGCTGGCAGGCGGCGCCGGTCGCGGCGCCGGCCTTCGCCACGCCGGCCGAGGCGGCACCCGAGGTCGACCGCTGGGAGACGGCGAAGGCCGCGCTGGTGACCGCCGGCGTGGTGCTCGCCTTCGTGCTCAGCGACTGGCCGCGCGAGCTCGTCGCGCTCTCGGGCGCGGCACTCCTGCTCGTCAACCGGCAGATCGCCTCGACCGACGTGCTGCGCCACGTCGACGGCAACCTGCTCCTCCTGCTGATGGGGCTCTTCATCGTCAACGCCGCCCTGGCCGCGACCGGGCTGCCGCAGCGGCTGCTCGCCGACCTGCGCGGCCTCGGCCTCGACCTCGACCAGCCGCTCGCCCTCTACGCGGTGGTCTCGGCCTTGAGCAACGTCATCGGCAACAACCCGGCGGTGATGCTGCTCGTGCCCTATCTCGGCACCGGGGGCGAGCGCGACGCGCTGGGCGCCGCGCTCGCGCTCGGCACCGGGTTCTCGTCGAACCTCGTCGTCTTCGGCAGCCTCGCCGGGATCATCGTCGTCGAGCAGGCGAAGGCGCACGGGGTCGCGATCAGTTTCGGCGAGTTCGCCCGCGCCGGCGTGCCGGTGGCGCTCGCCTGCCTCGCGGTCGGGGCGGTCTGGATCGCGGTGATCGCCGGCTGAACGAGGCCAAAGGTTTACGGGAATTTGTTGCGTATGGAAGGCATATGGAACGCATATGGAATCCATATGGCACCGTAAGGAGTCAGGATTGACCGGTTAACGCAACCGGTCCGCTCGCCTAGGGTGCGGACTCATATTGCTGCAAGCCAGATGCGGATAGCAGCGAGTTGAAGAGCGGCGAGGAAGTTCTCGGGTTTTCGGTCGTAGCGTGTGGCCAAGCCGCGGAACTGTTTGATCTGGTTGAAGAAGCGTTCGACCAGATTTCGCTGGCGATAGACCCAGCTGGAGAAGGCGAAGCTGCCCTTGCGGATCGTGCGGGGCGGAATATTGGCCCAGGCGCCGCGCTCGGAGGCGAGTTCGCGGATGGCGTTGGTGTCGTAGGCCCGGTCGGCGATCAGCGTCGCGCCGGGGGCGAGGTCCTCCAGCAAGGTGGCCGCAACCGGCGCGTCGCCCGCCTGACCCGGCGTGAGGATGAGCTTCACCGGTCGGCCGTCGGCGTCGACCAGCGCGTGGATCTTGGTGGTCAGCCCGCCCCGGGAACGTCCCATGCTGCCATCCCCGGCGTCGGGACCCCCCTTTTGACCGCGGCGCCGTGCTGGTGGACACGCACGCAGGACGAGTCGATCATCACGATGTCGCCGTCGTAAGCCTTTGATACCGCGGCGAGGATGCGGTCCCACACCCCTGCGGCCCGCCAGCGCACGAAGCGGTTGTAGAGTGTGGTTCGCGGCCCGTACCGCTCCGGGATGTCGCGCCAGGGTGCTCCGGTCCGGAAACGCCACAGGATGCCGTTCAGCACCCGCCGGTCGTCGACCCGAGGCACCCCGCGCGGCTTGTTCGGCAGCAGCGGTTGGATGATCGCCCACTCCTCGTCGCTCAGCTCGTGACGGCGCATGAAACCCTCCTCTTTCGGAAGGTTGAATCAGAACCGCGACATGAGGGGAATCCTGTTTATAGGGCCAGAGCCTAGGACGCGGCGGGCCAGACGAAGTCCGCGCGGAGCCCCTCGTAGACCGGGCGGCCATCGGTCGGTCTGGGAACGCCCGTCGCCGGGTCGAAGAAGGCGTGGTAGGTCGGCGCCGGGAAGGAGTCGTCGAAACCCATCAGGTTCGGAACGATCGCCCGGATGCGGTGCATCTTGTCGTCGAGCATTATGGGCTTCCCGCAGACCGAGCAGGTGCACAGTTCAAGCGGCCCATCGGGGTTCTTGGCGTTGAAAGGCTGGCGCTTCAGCCCGGCCTCATTGTCGACCTCGATATCCCGGTGATCGAAGAAGGCGACGTGAGTCGTCGGCTGCCCGGTCACGGCCTTGCACACCGAGCAGTGACACGTGTGATTGTCGATCGGATCATGATCCGAATGCGTATGGACGTGCTCGCATCCGCCATCGAGGTTTTTGGCCATGTCGATTTCCCCAAATGTGTCCAGCCCTGTTCCGCGCCGGGACGCCCAGTCTAGTGGATGAAATCTGACGGTGGAGTCCGGCGGGGGATTCCCGCCAGCTGAATGGCGTGCGAGTTTGGTGCATGCGCACCGGAATCTCCCTCGACGTCTCGCCCGCCGACCGCCGCCGCCTGGAGGCGCTGGTCCACGACCGCAACACGGCCCAGAAGCACGTCTGGCGGGCCGAGATCGTTCTGCTCAGCGCCGACGGCCTCGGCACGGTCGCGATCATGCGCCGGACGGGCAAGTCGAAGACCTGCGTCTGGCGCTGGCAGGAGCGCTTTGCCGAGGAAGGCTGCGAAGGCCTCCTGCGCGACAAGACGCGGCCGCCGCGCATCCCCCGGCTCGGGGCTGAAGTGGCGGAGCGCGTGGTCGCGCTGACGCTGACCGATCCGCCGGCGGAGACCACCCACTGGACCGCCGCGATGATGGCGAAGGCGGCCGGCATCAGCGTCAGCTCGGTCCAGCGCATCTGGCGCGCCCACGGGCTCCAGCCGCACCGGGTCCGGCAGTTCAAGCTCTCCAACGATCCGCGGTTCGTCGAGAAGCTGCGTGACGTGGTCGGGCTCTACCTCGACCCGCCGGCGCACGCCATCGTGCTCTCGGTCGACGAGAAGAGCCAGATCCAGGCGCTCGACCGGACCCAGCCCGGTCTGCCGCTGAAGAAGGGTCGCGCCGGCACGATGACCCACGACTACAAGCGGCATGGCACGACGACGCTCTTCGCGGCGCTGAACGTCCTCGACGGAACCGTGATCGGCCGCAACATGGCCCGGCATCGCCATCAGGAGTTCATCCGCTTCCTCAACGCCATCGAGGCCGCGGTCCCGGATGGCAAGCACGTCCACGCGATCCTCGACAACTACGCCGCGCACAAACACCCGAAGGTCCGCCGGTGGCTCGACCGCCACCCGCGCTGGACCTTCCACTTCGTGCCGACATCCTGCTCCTGGCTCAACGCCGTCGAAGGCTTCTTCGCCAAGCTCTCGAAGCGCCGGCTCAAGCGCGGCGTCTTCCGCTCCATCGTCGACCTCCAGGCCGCCATCAACCGCTTCGTCAGCGAGCACAACACAGAACCGAAGCCCTTCGTCTGGACCGCCGATCCGGACAGGATCATCGCAGCCGTCAAACGAGGGCACCAAACGTTGGATTCGATCCACTAGGCTCGGTTCCCTGCTTGTACCAAGTGCTGCTTTAGGCCGATGGCGGGTCCGCGGCTCACGCGGGCTCGCGGGCGCGCTCCTGGACGATGCGCTCGGCCGCCTTGCCGTGCATCTCCTCGTAGTGGTCGAAGTCGGCCTCGAACCAGCCGACGCCCTGGGTCGAGGCGCGGACGTCGTTGCCGAAGCCCTCGAGCGCGCCGCCCGGGACCAGCCCCTCGTAGATCTCCCAGCCCTTGGCGGCCGGGTCGGCGTCGAAGCCGAGCACCTGGCCGGAGTGCGACGAGACGATCGGGCCGAGGCTGCCGGTGAACATCGCCGGCGCGTGGATCGCGACCCGGAACACCGGCTGCAGCAGCACCGGGCCGGCGGCGCGCAGCGCCTCGCGGACGCCCTGGCGGCCGGCGATGCGGAAGGCCATGTCCGAGCTGTCGACCGAGTGGGCCTGGCCGTCGGTCAGCGTGACGCTGACGTCGACGACCGGGAAGCCGAGCGGGCCGCGCTCCATGGCGTCGCGGGCGCCGGTCTCGACCGCCGGGATGTAGTTGCGCGGCACCGCGCCGCCCTTGACGATCTCGCCGAAGGCGAAGCCCGAGCCGCGCTCGGCCGGAGCGATCGTCAGCTTGACGTCGGCGAACTGGCCGGCGCCGCCGGTCTGCTTCTTGTGGCGGTAGGCGGTGTCCTGCGGCTTCGAGATGGTCTCGCGGTAGGCGGGGCTCGGCGGCACCTCCTCGACGTCCATGCCGAAGACGTCCTTCAGCCGCTGGCGCAGCAGCCGCAGGTGCAGCGGCCCCTGGGCGCCGACGAGGGCGCCGCCGGTGGCCGGGTCCTGGCCGACGGTCAGCGCCGCGTCGCCTTCCGCGAGCGAGGCGAGGGCGCCCGAGAGCTTGACGTTGTCGCGCTCGGCGACCGGGGCGAGGACGCGGTGCATGATCGCCGGCTGCGGCCGGTGCCACGCCGGGGTCTCGGGCAGGTCGGTCGCGGTGGCGAGACGGCCGGCGCCGAGGTGCTCGGCCTTGACGGCGCTGACGATCATGCCCTCCGGCACCGCGTCGAGGTGGTGGCTGTCGCGCGGATCGGCGGGGGTGAGCTGCCCGGCAGCGCGGCCGCCGAGGGTCTGCCCGGCGGCGATGGGGCTGAGCGCGCGCAGGAGCAGGGTCTTGCCGAGGTGCTTGCGATAGGCGCTGGCGAAGACCACCGCGACGGGGGGCTCGGCGAGACCGGCCTGCGCCTGGAGCCGCTCGCGCAGCACGTCCGGCCCGGGCGCCTCGTGGCGGAGCGCCTTCATCACCCGGACGATGCCGTTGCCGTGGGCGGCCGAGCCGATCAGCGCCTCGATCGCCCGGTTCTCGCGCAGCACGCGGGCGCAGATCGAGTAGACCTCGTCGCTCGGCGGCTCGCGGTCCTCGACGAGCTCCTCGAGCAGGTGGTCGTCGAACTCGGACAGGTGCTCGAGCAGCTCGCCCCGCGCCTCGTGCTCGCGGTCGAGCGTGCCGGCGGGGATCTCGATCAGCTGCGACGGCTCGCCCTCGCGGTAGGCCCAGGCGCGCTCGGAGACGAGGTCGACGGCGCCGGTGATCTGGTCGCCGTCGCGGATCGGGATCTGGCGCAGGACGATCGGATGCTCGGCATAGTCCTGCAGCGCCGCGACGATGTCGCGGATCCGGCCGGTCGCCTCGTCGATCCGGTTGATGAAGAGGACGGCCGGGGTGCCGGCGGCCTCGGCCGCGTGCAGGTAGGGCGAGGCGAGCACCGCCGCCGCCGGGTCGGGGCCGACGCAGATCACCGCGGCGTCGGCGGCGAGCAGGGCGTCGGTCGCGATGTGCAGGAGCTCGATCGAGCCCGGCGTGTCGATCGCCTGCCAGTCCTCGCCGAGATGGGTGAAGCCGACGACGCGCAGCTCGCCCGGCGCCGCCGGCGGCTGCGGCTGGCCTTCGAGCGCGGCCATCCGGTCCACGAGCGTCGACTTGCCGGTGTTGGATGCGCCGAGAACGGCAATCGTCCGCGCCATGTTTTCCTCCCCTGATGCTTTTCGCTTCGCGCGAGTCCGATCATAGGGCCGTCGCGCGGCGGATTTCCAGCGCTTCGCGGCGCGCGTCCGGGGTTGGCCTCTCGCCGGGATTGCGGCATGGATCGCGCGGATGCCGGCGCGGCCGGCAGGCTTCGGGGAGGGAGCAATGGCGAGGAAGCGGATCCTGTTCACCGGCGGCTCGGGCAAGGCCGGGCGGCACGTGGTGCCGTACCTGATCGACAAGGGCTACCGGGTGGTCAACGTCGACCTCACGCCGCTCGACCATCCGGGGGTCGACAACCTTACCGCCGACATCACCGATTCCGGCCAGGTCTTCGACGTGATGACGAGCTACGCCAACTTCGACGAGCTCGAGCCGGGCACCGGCGTGCCGCGGTTCGACGCGGTCGTGCACTTCGCCGCCATCCCGCGGATCCTGATCCGGCCGGACAACGAGACGTTCCGCGTCAACACGATCGGCACCTACAACGTCATCGAGGCGGCGGTGAAGCTCGGGATCGGCAAGATCGTCATCGCCTCGTCGGAGACCACCTACGGCATCTGCTTCTCGGACGGGAAGACCGACCCGAAGGCGCTGCCGCTCGAGGAGGACTACGACGTCGACCCGATGGACAGCTACGGGCTGTCGAAGGTGCTGAACGAGGTGACCGCGCGCAGCTTCCAGCGGCGTTCCGGCTTCGACATCTACGCGCTCCGGATCGGCAACGTGATCGAGCCGCACGAGTACGAGCGGTTTCGCGGCTGGTTCGCCAATCCGGCCGTCCGTCGGCGCAACGCCTTCTGCTACATCGACGCCCGCGACCTCGGGCAGATCGTGCAGCTCTGCCTCGAGAAGGACGGTCTCGGCTTCCAGGTGTTCAACGCCGGCAACGACACCAACGGGATGAACATCCCGACGAAGGAGCTTGCGGAGCGGTTCTTCCCCGGCGTGCCGATGGCGCGGGAGATGGGCGAGAACGAGGCGCTGTTCTCGAACCGCAAGATCCGCGAGGTGCTCGGCTTCCGCGAGGAGCACGACTGGCGGAAGTATGTGCAGGGCTGACGGGGCGCGGCGTTGCCGCGCGGCCGCCCGTTGGCGGCCAAATTGCGCGCGCGGGTGCGCGCAGAGTCTTTAGTTTGGCGCAGGCGTGTTCGCCTGCGCCGGCGGGGCGCTCGCCGCCCCCGCACCCCCGGCACTGCTCTCCAGGTTTCTTGTCGAAGAAGAGCGGATCCTGCCGGAAGTCTGGGCGACGCGAGCCGTAAGCCGTATCGGGAGCGCGGGGGCACCAGCGGTCAGCCGATGCCGCCATGCCCACCGAGCGTGCGAAGGGAGCTGACGCGCGCGCCGGGGTCGGACGAGGCGTCAGAACTGGAAGGTGAGGCCGACGACCGGGCCGCCGAGGTCGAGGCCGGTCCCGGAGTCGTCGTCCTCGGTCAGCGACCCGTAGCCGACCAGGCCGGTCACGCGATCGCTGAAGGCGTAGTTGAGGCCGCTCTCGAACTCGAAGGTGAGCCTGCCGCCGATCTCGAAGCCGCCGGCACCGGCAAGGCCGCCATCGTGCTCGTTGCGGTCGCTCGGCGGCGCGGGCGCGAAGCCGGTGCCGATCGGGGCGGCGCGGCTTGCGATGGAGAAATCGGCGTCGTCGTCGGCGAGAGGATCGTCGTCGGGCGGTGCGGCGCGGGCCGGATCGGGGACGGAGGCTTCAGGCGCGAACTGGAGGCGGCTCGTCGCCTCGGGCAGCTTGCGGCGTGTCACCGGGGTCGGGGCGAGGTCGTCGAGGGTCCGGGTGGAGACCGTCGGGGTCCGGCCGCTGGCCAGTCCGGATGCGACGGCGGGAAGCGTCTGAACCTGGTAGGTGTCGGGCCATTCCTGTGCCGGGGAGGTCTGGCATGGGAGGAGCCAGATTGCCGCGATCGTCGTCAAGCGCAGGGTCTGGGCCATCGCACACCACTGTACCAGGTATCGACGCAACGATCTTGCGCCTCGTTGGTTCCGCACGTCAATAGTCGGTGGGGGCGCCGCCCTCGCGTTTTCGCCGCGTGATGAACGCGGCGAGCTCCTCGCGGATGGCCTCGTCCATCGGCGGCGGCTCGTACTCGGCGAGGATCGCCTTCCAGATCCGGTTCGCCCGCTGCTCGGTGGTGAGCGCGCCCGCCTCGGCCCAGGCCTCGTAGTTGCGCCAGTCGCTGAGGAACGGCGCGTAGAAGGCTGATGTGTAACGGCTTTGCGTGTGGTCGGCCCCGAAGAAATGCCCGTGCGGCCCGACGTCGGCGATGGCGTCGACGGCGAGGGCGCCGGGCGAGGTGTCGGTCAGCTCGGGCTCGAAATAGCGCTGGAACTGCTGCAGCACCTCGCAGTCCATCACGAATTTCTCGTAGGAGGCGATCAATCCGCCTTCGAGCCATCCTGCGGCATGGTAAACCAGATTCACCCCCGACTGCACCGCCGACCAGAGACTCATCAGGCTCTCCCACATCGCCTGGCCGTCGGGCGCGTTGGAGGCGCAGGCGTTCGAGGCGCGCAGGGGCAGGCCGTAGAAGCGGGCCATCTGGCCGGTCATCTGGGTGGCGCGGACGTATTCGGGGGTGCCGAAGGCGGGGGCGCCGGACTTCATGTCGACGTTGGAGGTGAAGGTGCCGATCATGCAGGCGACGCCGGGCCGGATCACCTGCAGGAGGGCGATGGCGGCGAGCGCCTCGGCGATCGACTGCACGACGGCGCCGGCCATCGTGACCGGCGCCATCGCGCCCGCGAGCGTGAAGGGGGTCACGATCACCGGCTGGCCGCGGCGGGCGAAGCGCATCGCGCCATCGAGCATCGGCCAGTCGTGCTTGAGCGGGCTCGAGGAGTTGATGTTGGTGAAGAGGCGGGGCTTGCTCTCGAACTCCTCGCGGCCGAGGCCGCTGGCGATGCGGGCCATCTCGATCACGTCCTCGACCCGCTCGGGGCCGAGGCTGTAGGCGTGCACGACCTTGTCGGTCAGCGTCAGCTTCTCGAAGAGGCAATCGAGGTGGCGGACCGAGGCGTGGATGTCCACCGGCTCGACCGGATAGCCGCCGGCGACGTGGATGCAGTTGAAGTACTGGGTGAGCTTGATGAAGTCGCGGAACGCGGCGAAGTCGCCGACGCGGCGGCCGCGATCGAGGTCCATGCAATTCGGCGGCGAGGAGACGTTGACGAAGCACATGTGCCCGCCGCCCATGGTCACCGGCGCTCGGGGTTGCGCGGGGTGATGTCGAAGCGCGCCGGGGCCTTGGCCACCTGTTCCATGACGAAGCCGCGGTCCATGCGAACGGTGTCGCCGTCCACGCGGCAGCCCGCGCCGGCGAGGATGTCGCGGGCCTCGGCGTTCAAGAAGTCGATGCCGGTCTCCTCGAGGACGCGCATCGCCGCGTCGTGGATCGCGGCGACGCCCTCGGGCGGCAGCGGCTCGGTCGGCCGGTCCGGGTTGAGCGGGATCCGCCACGGCATCTGGCGGATGGCCTGCGCCGCCGTGTCGCGGGTGTGCCCGGCATGGCCGCCGCCGCGGCGCCTGGTGCGTTCGTTCATCGGCTGCCGCCTCCCGTCGGCGCGAGTGGAGCGGCGGGCGGAAGGGATCGCGCGCCCGTTCCCGACGGATTTCCGTCGCTTTCGCCGGATCGCGCCGCCGGGTCATCCGGCAGGCCGAGCCAGCCGGGCAGGGCGGCGATGTCGGGGAGGACGACGTCGGCGTGCGGTGCGAGATCCTCGCGGCCGGCGAGGCCGGTGAGGACGGCGACGGTCGTCATGCCGGCGGCCCGGCCGCAGTCGAGGTCGTGCGTGCTGTCGCCGATCATCGCGCAGGCCGTGGCGGGCAGGCCGGTGGCCGCGCAGAACGCTTCCGCCATCCCGGGTCCGGGCTTGGCGCCATGGCCGCTGTCGTAACCGGCGATGAAGGCGAAGCGGTCGAGGATGCCGGCGCGCGCGAGATGCGCGCGCGCGGGTGCCTCGGCGTCGTTGGTGGCGAGTCCGAGGGTGAGCCCGGCCCCGGCCAGCTTCTCGAGCAGGGGCGCGAGCGGCGCCACCTCGACCTGCGGCGCCGCCGAGGTGGTGGCGAGGATGCGCTCGCGCAGCCAGTCTTCGTCGATCTCGGGCAGCGTGCCGCGCACGGTGGCGACCACGACCTCCATCGTGCCGGCGATCAGCGGGCTGGTCCGGGCGAAGCGGGTGGTCAGGAGGTCGAACTGCATCGCCCTGGCGAGCGCCGCCGCCTGGCCGGGGTCGCCGCCGGAGAGCTCGGCGATGAAGCGCGAGAGCCAGCCGGCCCAGGTGGCATTGAAATCGAAAAGCGTGCCGTCCTTGTCGAAGAGGAGGCCGACGACGCGGGGTGCGGGATAGAGGGCCTGGGCCTCGACGCTCGACATGCGGTCTCCCACCGGTTGCGCCGCCTGCTTACAGGCGATCGCGCGCGGGGGCCAGCTTGCGCACCGCGCCTGAGTTGCTAGGCTGCCGGCGAGCCGAGATGCGATGACCCCGAGCCGACCCGCCCGCGCCGATTACCGTCACTTCGTGACCTATCCGACCCGCTGGCGCGACAACGACGCCTACGGGCACATGAACAACGCGGTGTTCTACGAATATGCCGACACGCTGGTGAATGGCTGGCTGCGGTCGAGCGGCGGCCTCGGGGTGCCGGACGGGCCGGTGGTCTGCGTGGTGGCGGAGACCGGCTGCGTCTTCCATGCCGGCCTCGGCTTTCCGGAGCCGGTCGAGGCCGGGCTCGGGCTCGAGCGCGCGGGAAGGAGCTCGATCGTTTACCGGGTCGGGCTGTTCCGGCCGGGTGAGGACGGGGCGGCGGCCGCGATCCGCTTCGTCCATGTCTGCGTCGAGCGCGCGGGGCGGAGACCGGTGGCGATCCCCGCGGGGCTGCGCCGGGCGCTGGAGGAGCTGAGCTAGGGCGAGATGAGGCTCGGCGGAGTCGGGTCGGAGTCCGAACGCGTCCCGCGCGCGCTGGCGTTAACCTTGGTTGATGGGGCGGGGCAAGACGCGGATCTCGCTCGGAAAACCGCCGGGCGCGACGTCCGGGGAGGCATGCACAATGCATGCACATCGTATGCACAACCCATGCACCAAGTCCGTGCAGGAGCCGGCGGCTGCCGCGGGGGCACCTGCGGCACGATTCCGGCAGTCGACGATCGAAACGAAAGGGACGCGCGCCGTTGCTGCGAGCCGATCCGCGGTTAATCATCGTTACCCCGGAGGTCGTCGCGACGAAGATTCGGCTTCCTTTGCCGAGGCTGGCATCGCCGATGCTTCCAACTTTCGGGCATGGCCATCGCGGTCGCTGGGTCATTTCGGTTCCGTGCCGCCCGGACGCGGGGGAGTCCCCATCGTCCGTCGATCGGAGCCCGTTGGCGATCGAAACCCGGCCCGCCCGGCCTGAACTCAGCCCGCTCTAGGTCCAGTTCGGCAGCTCCCCGCCGGGCAGCGCGGCGCGGGCGCGGGCGACGTCCTCGGGGCGGAGCCCGGCCTCGGCGGCGAAGTCGAGCACCATGGCGTCGGCGCCGAGCAGGAAGTCGAGGACGAAGCCGAGGAATTCGGGGTCGCCTGCCCGGCCGCGGAGCGCCTCCGGCGCGAGCCCGCCGGCTGCGAGGAAGGCCGCCAGCGCCTCGGGGCGCGAGGCCAGCCAGATGAGGGCGTCCTGGCCGATTTCGGCCGCGCGGGCGAGCAGCATGGGGGTGCTCCGGGAGGTCGTTAAACCATTCGTTAACACAATCATGCGTAGGGTCCAGTCGAGGTTTAGCAGGCCAGAATAACACTCCAAAGGGAGATTGCCGGATGTCGGGTCGAGTTCTGGTTGTCGACGACGTTGCAACCAACCGGCTCCTCCTCCGGGCGAAGCTCTCGTCGGCCTATTACGACGTGGTGGTTGCCGAGAACGGCACCCAGGCGCTCGAGATGGCGCGCTCCGACCAGCCCGACATGATCATGCTCGACGTGATGATGCCCGACATGGACGGATTCGCCGTCTGCGCGGCGCTGAAGTCCGGCGAGGAGACCGCGCACATCCCGGTCATCATGGTGACCGCGCTCGACACGCCGGAGGAGCGCATCCGCGGCCTCGAGGCCGGCGCCGACGACTTCCTGTCGAAGCCGTTCAACGACCTCGCGCTCTTCGCCCGCGTGCGCAACCTGATGCGGATGAAGATGATGTTCGACGAGCTCCGGCTGCGCGACATGACCTCGCGTGAGCTGGGTCTGGCCGACCTCGTCTCCGAGCCGGAACCCGAGGCCGAGCTCGAGGTCGGCGGGCCGATCCTGCTGGCGCCGCCGAGCGACGCGCAGGGCGCGGCCTGGGCGGCGCAGCTGCGCGACCGGCTCAGCATTCCCGACGATCGTCACCCATTCCGAGCGCGAGGCGCTGAACCTCGCGCGGCTCGAGCTGCCCGACTGCTTCGTCGTGCACCAGGCGCTGCCCGAGGGCGGCGACGGGCTGCGGCTGGTCTCGGCGCTGCGCTCGCGGCCCGAGACCCGGCAGTCGGCGGTGATTCTCGTCGTCGACAACGGCGACGTGCAGACGGCGGCGAAGGGGCTCGACCTCGGCGCCTCCGACTACATCGAATCGCCGTTCGACATCAGCGAGCTGATCGCGCGGATTCGCTCGCAGCTCCGGCGCAAGCGCTACTCGGACCGGCTCAGGACCAACCTGCGCAACGGTCTGAAGCTCGCGGTCATCGACCCGCTGACCGGGATCTACAACCGCCGCTACGCCAGCCAGCACATGAACCGGGTGATGGAGCGGGCGCGCGAGACCGAGGGCGTCTTCGCGGTCATGATGATCGACCTCGACAAGTTCAAGTCGATCAACGACCGCTTCGGCCACGACGCCGGCGACGCGGTGCTGCGCGAGTTTTCGCGCCGGCTGCAGGAGAACATCCGCGGCGTCGACCTCGTGGCGCGCTTCGGCGGCGAGGAGTTCTTCGTCGCCATGCCTGACGTCGACCAGCGGGCGGCGGCGCATGCCGCCGAGCGCATCCGGCGGGCGATCGAGGATGCGCCGGTGCCGCTGCCGGACGGCAACAAGGTCGCCGTGACGGTATCGATCGGCGTCGCCATCGCCACGGCGGCGGACGCCGACGCCGAGACGATCATCAAGCGCGCCGACAGCGCGCTCTACCAGTCGAAGGAATTGGGTCGCAACCGGGTGAGCTTCTTCGCCCAGGCCGCCTAGGCGGCCGGTCTGAGCGGACGATCCGGCAGGGCCAGCCGGCTGATCGCTTCGCCTCCGAGCGGTGCGCCCGGCCGCCCTCATGCCCGGCCGTGCGCCAGCACGGCCTGCGCCTGCCTGCCCCCCGGCAGGCGCACCCGGCCGTCGTGCAGGACGCATCGTCGCCCGCTTGCCCGAACGCCTGCGCGGGGCGGCCGTAGGGCAAGGTGCGCCAGCCCAGGCAGGCGCAGGCCGTGCCCTCGGCGATCGTCGCAGAGGCCGACGCGCGCATCCGGCGAAGCGATCAGCCGGAATTCGTATTAGTCATCGGACGATTCCGTCCGATTGGAAATCGCTCTAGCGGCGCGGCCCGGTGCTCCGTCGCCGCCGCGGTCCCCCCTGCGGCCGCGGCGGCCTTCGGTCAGCGCCGCGGCGTAGCGCGCGCGCTCGTCCGGCGACATCCGCTCGATCTGCGCCACCAGGAGCGCGCTGCCGCGGGCCGAGAGGGCCCCGGTCAGCCGGGACTCCTCGGTGAGCACGGCCGCCAACGCCGCCGGGTCGAACGGCTCGGCGGTCAGGGCGGCGACGAGCGCCTCGCGCTGGCCGCGGAGCGCCTCGCGCGGGCCGATCCAGTCGCGCCGGCTGGCGCGCAGCGCCCGGCCGAGGTCGCGGCGATAGGGATCGGGCAGGGCGCGCGCGTAGTGCCACGGCGCGACGCCCGGCAGCGGCCCCGGCGGCGGTCCCTTGACCAGGGCGCCGGCGATCAGGCCGACCGCGGCGAGGTTCAGCCCGAGCGAGGCGACGAGCGCCCATCGCATCCAGCGGCGGCGGGGCTCCGGCTCGGCCATGCTCAGGGCTCCATCGCGGCGAGGTCGAAGAACTCGCCCACCGGGTCGTCGCTCTCGGCGACGGCCGTGCCGGCGCTGACCGTCGCCCCGTCGATCGAGATCTCGCCGGCGAGGCCGAGCCAGAAGCCGAGCGCGGCGCAGGCGGCGAGCGCCGCCACCCCGCGCCACCCGCCGACCGGCGCCGCGAGCCGGACGGCCCGGCCGGGCGGCGTGCGGCGGCCGGGCTCGGCGGCCGGGCTACGCGCCGCCTGCGCCGCGGCGGCATCGGCGAGGATCGCCGACAGGAGGTGCACCGGCGGCGGCGGCTCGGCGCGGCGGGCGGCGGCGAAGAACGGCGCAAGGGCGGCCTCGTCGTGCGCCTCGGTCACGGGATCGTCGTCTCTAGCCATCGTTGAACCCCAGTTCCTCCCGTTGCGGGGCGAGGCGGGCGGCGAGCTCGCGCCGCGCGCGCGCCAGCAGGCTCTCGACCGCCTCGACGCTGACCCCGAGGATCTCGGCCACCTCGGGGTTCGAGCGGTCCTCGAGATGCCGGAGCACCACCGCGAGGCGCTGCCGGTCGGGCAGGGCGGCGAGCGCCGCGTCGAGCGCGGCCGCCCGGTCCTCGGCCTCGAGCCGGCGCAAGGGGCCCGGCGCGTCGTCGGCGAGGTCGGGCAGGGCGTCGGAGCCGAGCTCGCGCCGCCGCCGAAGCCGGTCGATCGCCAGGTTGCTCGCCACACGGTAGAGCCAGGTGGCGAGCGCCGCCCGGTCGGCCTGCCAGTCCGGGGCCAGGCGCCAGAGCCTGAGCATCGTTTCCTGCGTCACGTCCTCCGCCTCCGCCGCGTCGCCGAGCATCCGCCGCGCCAGCGCGAGGATCCGCGGCGCATGGCGCGCGGTCAGCGCGCGGGCGGCCGCGTGATCCCCCGACGCGTAGCGCCGAAGCAGCGCGGCATCGGGCTCCGCTTCGTGATCCGGGCCGGTGCTCATCCGCGCGACTATGGCCTGTCCCCGCGCCGCAGTCTCCTCCGCATCGCGCGGCGCGCGCCCGCTCGGGCGGAAGCGCGCCGCCGCCGCCGTCATCCGCGCGGCGGTTCGGGGAACTCCGGCCCGGGCCGCTCGTCCCGGTCGCCGTCTGACCCGCGGTGATGGTCGCGGTGCCGTCCGCGCCAGCCGTCGCGGCGTGCCTGCATCGCCTCGGCCTCGGCGGTGGAGATCGCGGCGTCGCGGTCCTCGTCGGAGAAGGCGAGCAGCATGTTGACCCGGCGATCGGCCAGCGCCGCGAGGTCGACCTGGCCGGCCTCGGTCGCGCCCATCATCGCGAGCAGCCGGTCGGCCATCTCCTCGCCGGGGTTGGCGGAGAAGACGTCGAACATCCGCTGCGGCGGCGCGGGGAACATCGCGACGATCTCGGTGCGTTCGAGGATGCCGTTGCCGTTCGCGTCGGCCGCGGCCAGGCGCGCCTGCGCCCGCGCCTGCAGCTCGGCCCGGCTGAGCGAGCCGTTGCCGTCGGTGTCGATCGCGGCGAAGTCGATGCCGTCGCGGCCCATGCCCATCGGGCCGTGCTGCGCTGCGGCCGCGCCCGCCGCCGCGACGAGCGCGGCTGCGGTCAGTGAGGCGATGCGTATCATGCTTGGGCTTCCTCTCGTGCCAGTTGCCATGCAGATCGAACGGCCGGCGCGGCCGGCTCCGTCGCGGCGCCGCTCACGCTGCCGCGAGCGGGCCGGGGATACTGGCGATCGCCCGTCCTCGTCCGTATATTGCGCGGCATGCCGGCGATGGAGACTCACATGCCGATCGTGGAGGCGGACCGGGACGTCCGAACGGCGCTCTGGCGCGGCTGGCAGCGGCGCTGCCCGGCCTGCGGCGAGGGCGCGCTGATGGACGGCTACCTGACGGTGCGCGACGCCTGCCCGGCCTGCGGCACCGAGTTCCATCACCACCGCGCCGATGACGGGCCGGCCTGGGCGACGATCCTGATCACCGGGCACCTGATGGCGCCGATGATGCTGATGGTGTTCGTGGCCTTCCGCCCGACCGCCTGGGTGATGGCGCTCGGCTTCTCGGTGTTCTTCATCGCGCTGTCGCTGTACCTGCTGCCGCGGCTCAAGGGGGGCTTCATCGGCCTGCAGTGGGCGAAGCGGATGCATGGCTTCGGAGGGGCTCCCGAAAGTGCCACCCGCGTCTGACGCGGGCCCGCCGGTCCGCGACGCGGCTACCGTGATCCTGGTGCGCCGGACGCCCGGGGCGCCGCAGGTGCTGATGGGTCAGCGCGGGGGCGGCGCGGCGTTCATGCCCGACAAGTTCGTCTTTCCCGGCGGCGCGGTCGACGCGGAGGACGCGGCGCTTCCCGGCGCGGCGCCGCTGTCGCCGCAGACCGCCCGCCGGCTCGCCGTCGGGACGTCGCCCGCTTTGGTGCCGGCCATCGTGCGTGCGGCGGTGCGCGAGCTCTGGGAGGAGACCGGCCTTCTGCTTGGCCGGCCCGAGGCCGGCGCCGCCGCCGAGACGGTGCCGGCGGCGTGGCGGGGCTTCTTTGCGGCGGGGCTCGTGCCGCACACCGCGGCGCTGCGCTTCGTTTTCCGTGCGGTCACCCCGCCGGGGCGGCCGCGGCGCTTCGACGCGCGGTTCTTCCTCGCCGAGGCGGCCGAGCTCGCGGGCGAGGCGCACGACGACTTCGCCGGCGCGGGCGAGGAGCTCAGCCACCTGCGCTGGCTCGAGCTCGGCGAGGCGCGGGCGCTGCCGCTGCCGTTCATCACCGAAGTCGTGCTCGCCGAGCTCGGCGAGATCCTCGCCGACCCGGACCCGGAGCGGCCGGTGCCGTTCTTCGACCAGACGCCGGAGGGATCGCGGTTCCGGATGCTCTGACCCTTGACAGGCGGGGCCAATGGCGTAGAACGGCGGCCTGTATTTTTCCGGCCCCCCGTGCGCGGGCCGGCGGGAAGGACTGAAGGACATGGCAAAGCCGACGACGATCAAGATCCGGCTGAACTCCACGGCGGACACCGGGCATTTCTACGTGACGAAGAAGAACTCCCGCACCATGACCGAGAAGATGTCAGTGCGGAAGTACGACCCCGTCGCCCGCAAGCACGTCGAGTACAAGGAAGGCAAGATCAAGTGATCTCCGCCTGACCGCAGGCCGGCCCGGGCCCCGCCCCTCCGGCGGGGTTTCTGTTTTTCCCTGGCCGTGTGGCTTGCCGTCCGCCCGTGTGGTATGCTGGCGAAGCGCGGCGTTTGTCCGACCCGCGCGAGCGCGGCGCATCCCTGGAACGCGGGTCCAGGAGGGACAGATGCGGTCCACGCTGCTTGCCGGCGCAGCCGTCTGCGCATTCGGTCTTGCGGTGCCTTCCGTCACTTTTGTCGAGTTCCAGGCGTCCGACGAGGGGGCTGCGCCCGCAGCCGGGCAGTTCGATCCCCTCGCCTATCTCTCCGGCATTTGCCGCACGCGCGCGGGCGGCCAGCCGCAGCTCCTCGCCCGCTTCCTGTCGGCAGCGGCCGCCTACGCGGCCACGCCTGACGCGGCGGCGGTCCCGCCGCCGCTGATCCTCGGGGCCGCCTCGGGGGTGATGGACGCGACGGTGAACGACGCGGCGCGGCCGTATTTCGCGCAAGGCATGGGGCTGACAGACGGGTTCAACCACGCGGAGGCGGTGCGGGCGTTCCGTGCGGCCCAGGCGCTCGACCCGGACTGCGCCATGTGTCTCTGGGGCGAGGCCTACGCGCTCGGGCCGAACATCAACAAGGTGATGGATCCGGCGGACAACCCGCGCGCGGTCGCGGCCGCGCATCTCGCGCTGGAGAAGGCGGCCGGGGCGACCGAGGTGGAGCGTGCGCTGATCGAGGCGCTGCAGGCGCGCTACTCCGAGGCGCCAGACGCCGACCGGGCGGCGCTCGACGTCGCCTATTCGGAGGCGATGCAGGCGGTGGCCGACCGCTTCCCCGAGCATGACCAGGCACAGGCGCTCGCGGCGGAGGCGATCATGGACACCCAGCCCTGGGACTACTGGGAGCCGGGGGGCCGGGTGGCGAAGGGCAATGCCGCAGCCGCACTGGCGCGGACCGAGGCGGTGCTCGCGCGCAACCCCGACCACGTGCTGGCAATCCACCTCCACATCCATCTGACCGAGGCGTCGAACGACCCGTGGCGGTCCTTGCCCCATGCCGCGCGGCTCGGGGGGCTGACGCCGGGGGCCGGGCATCTCGTGCACATGCCGGGCCACACCTGGTACCGGGTCGGGATGTTCAAGGAGGCGCTCGACGCCAACGTAGTCGCCGTCGCCGTCGACGAGGCTTACCTCGCATCCGCGGGCGATGCGGCAAGCGCCGCCTACCGCTATGGCTACTACCCGCACAACCTGCACTTCGTGATGACCTCGGCGCAGATGGCGGGGGCCACCGAAACCGCGCTCGCGATGGCGCAGCGGCTCGACGCGGCGCTGCCGATGGAAATGGCCGACATGGAGGGCTGGATCCAGTACCTGAAATATGCGCCTTGGACCGCGCAGCTCCAGTTCGGCACGACCGGCACGCTCGAGGCGCTGCTCGCCGTCCCCGAGCCCGAGACCGACCTGCCGCTGATCAAGGCGGCGTGGCACTACATGCGCGGCGAGGCGGCGGCGCGGCTCGGGCACGTGGAGGCGGCGCAAGCCGAGGCCGCCGCGCTGGCGGAGATCGACGCGTCGACTGACTGGGCGACCGCGGTGCCGTGGACGCCGGCCCCCGACGTGCTGCAGATCATGCAGCATCTGGTGCTCGGGCGGACCGCGATCGCGGACGGCGACCTGCCCGTGGCGATCGACCATCTGGTGCAGGCGAGCGACATCCAGTCGGTGATCCAGTACACCGAGCCGCCGTTCTGGTGGTATCCGGTGCGCCAGACCCTCGCCGCGGCGCTGCTGATGGACGGGCAGGCCGAGCGGGCGGAGCAGCAATTCTTCGCGACGCTGGTCGAGAACCCTGACAACGCCTGGGCGTACTGGGGGCTGGCGGAGGCGCGGGCGGCTCGCGGCGACGCGGCCGGCGCGGCGGCGGCGCGGGTCCTCCACGAGCGGGCGTGGCTGGGCACCGTCCCGCCGACGCTGGCGCAGCTCTGAGCCTGGCCGGCCCGGCCGTTCCGCGGCCGGGCCGGCGCGTCACTCGAGCCGGACCCGGCGCGGCCGGTTCCCTTCTTCCACCAAGGGCCGGAAGGGGCGCGGTTCAGCCTGCTCTGACCCTTGACAGAGGGCGAAGGCGGTAGACGAGCGGCCTGGATTTTCCCGGCCGCTCGCGGCGGCCGCTGGGGCATGGCGGGCGGACCGCCGAGAGGACTGGGATGATGGCAAGGCCGACGACGATCAGGATCCGGCTGAACTCCACGCGGACACCGGGCCTTTCTACGTGACGAAGAAGAAGACCCGCACCATGACCGAGAAGATGTCGGTGCGAAAGTACGACCCCGCCGCCCGCAAGCACGTCGAGTACAAGGAAGGCAAGATCAAGTGATCGCCTGCCGGGGCCGAGCGGCTCCGGCACGCCCGACCGGCGCGGGCGCAAGCTATTCGCCGACGAGCAGGTACTCCGCGAACATCGTGCGTTGCAGCACCATGAAGTTGTCGTCGGAGAGCAGGGTGACGCGAATTTGACCTTGCGGGTCGCGCCAGACCGATATCCCCTCCATGTTGTCGAGCTCCCCCACGCGGGTCTGGAGCAGCGTCACCTCGCCGTCGAGCCCGTCCGGGCCGAGGGTGAACCGGCGGACCCGGGTCGAGAACCCGCCGAGCCAGGTGAAGTCGCGCTCGAGAACGTAGAGCTTGCCGTCGGGCCCGAAGGTGGCGTCCGAGACGAGGAAGGTGCCGTCGCGGCGGACCTTCAGGTCCGTGTCCCAGCTCCCGTCGCGCAGGCGGTAAACGGGGAACGGCCGGTCGAGTTCGCCGGAGCGCTCGGGGATGGTGTAGATCGTCCCCTCGGCGTCGATCGCCAGGGCTTCGAGGCCGGAGTTCGACTGGAGCTTCTCGAAATCCGGGTGCTCGGGCATCCAGGCGGCGGGGCCGTTGATGTTGTCGTAACGCCGGATCCGGTCGAAGCCTTCGAAGGAGACGTAAGCACGCCCTTCGGGGTCCATCGCGAGGCCCTCGGCGTCGTAGGTGTCGCTGCGGACCGGCTCGCCGGTGATCTGCTTCAGCCGGCCGCGCTGGCGGCGGTCGGCGCCCTCGACGGCGGTCAGCGTTCCGTCGGTGCGATGCATCGTCCCGCGCACCCAGCGGCCGCGGTCGGAGATGGCGAGCACCTCGCTGCCGCCGTCGAGCACCTCGAGGCCGGAGAAGCCGCCGAAGTGCTCCCAGGAATGGCTCCAGACCACCTCGGAATCGAGCTTCAGCCGCGGTCCGTCGGCGGACGCCGCCGGCGTGCAGGCCGCCGCGGCCCATGCGAGCAGGAGCGTGACCCTCATCGTGCGGTCAGCACCTCGCCGCACTGCGGCGGCAGGTCGGCGAGCCGGAGCGGCGGCGTCGGCTTGGGCTTCGGCGCGTTCGGATCGGGCGGCAGCAGCGCGTCGGTGACCCACCAGACCGCGTCCTTGCAGCCGTCGCCGGGCGGGATCGGCTCCGGGTCGACGCAGCCGCGCGCGGCCGGCGGGCAGTTGAGCCGGACGTGGAAATGGTCGTGGTGGTTCCACCAGGGCCGGACCTTGCGCAGCCACGCCGCGTCGCCGCGTCCGGCATCGGCGCACATCGAGAGCTTGACCGGGGCGGTGACGAAGATGCGGTTGACCCGCGCGTCGCGGGCCGCCGCCTCGAGGATCCAGGCGTGCGAGGCCGTCCAGTTGGCGTTGAGGCCGCGCTGGTTGGCCGAGCGGACGTTGTTGGCCGAGATCCGCTCGCGCTCGGCCCGGCTGAGGTCGAGGCGCGACGGCGGCAGGTACCAGATGTCGACGTCGAGGCCGGTCTGGTGGCTGGCATGGCCCTTGACCGGCCCGCCGCGCGCCTGGGCGATGTCGCCGACATAGAGGCCGCGCCAGCCGGCCCTGGTCGCGGTCCGGCTCAGGTCCTCGATGAAGGCGATGGTCTGCGGGTTGCCCCAGTGGTGGTTGCGGGAGAGCCGCATCGCCTGCCAGGTCGCGCCGCTCTCGGGCAGCTGGACGCCGCCGGCGAGGCAGCCGCGCGCCGGCGCGCCGATCGAGTAGGGCGGGTGTGGCGACGGCGTCCCCTGGGAGCCGAACAGCGCCATCGCCGTCTGCGCTGCAGCGGGCGCGGTCAGGGCGGCGAGCGCAAGGCAGAGCGCGAGCGCGCGGCGGATCATGCGGGAGGGTTCCTGGACTGCTCGTTGTCGGTTTTGACCCAGTATAGCAGCCCGAGCCCGATCAGGAAGAGCACGATTATGGGACTGACCCCGAGCCGCTGCGACCCGCTGGCGGCGGTGACGAGCGCGACCAGCGCCGGGGCGATGAAGGCGGTGGCCTTGCCGGAGAAGGCGTAGAGGCCGAAGGCCTGCGCCGATCCGACGTGCCCTTCGGCCTGATGGACGAGGAGGGTCCGCGACGCCGCCTGCAGCGCGCCGCCGGCGGCGCCGAGGAGCCCGCCGGCCAGCATGAAGACCTGGTCGGGAAGCCTCGATCCCGCGGCGACCGGCATGCCGAGCACGCTCTCTCGCGTGGTCATGAGCGCGACGATCCCGACCGCGATCAGCGCCCAGATCGAGACGACGATCACCGGCCGGGGCCCGAAGGCCCGGTCGGCCCGGCCGCCGACCCAGGCGCCGATCGCGCCGATCCCGGCCGCGACGATGCCGAAGACGCCAAGCTGGAACAGGTCCCAGCCGAGCACGCCGGCGGCGTAGATGCCGCCGAAGGCGAAGAGTGCGGCCAGCGCATCGCGGTAGACCATCGAGGCGAGGAGGAAGGCGAAGAAGCTCCGGTGCCCAGCCGCGGCGCGCACCGTCGCGGCGAGGTCGCCGAGGCCGGCCCGGAGCGCGCCGGGTGCGCGACGGGCGGGCTCGTCGGGGGTGAAGAGGAAGAGCGGCAGCGCGAAGACGACGAACCAGACCGCCGCGAGCGGCCCGGTGGCGCGGGCGGGCTCGCCCGCTGCCGGGTCGAGCCCGAAGGCGGGCGCGATGCCGAGGAGCGTCCGCGTCCCGCCGGGGGCCGGCGCGAGGAAGAGGAGGACGACGGCGAGCGAGACCAGCCCGCCGAGGTAGCCGAGCGCCCAGCCGGAGCCCGAGATCCGCCCGATCTCGTGGCGCGGGGCCAGGGACGGCAGCATCGCGTTGGTGAAGACCTGGCCGAACTCGGAGCCGACGAAGGCGAGGACGTAGATGAGGAGCACGAGCCGCGGATCGGGCATCCCCGGGGTGGCCAGCCAGAAGCCGAGGCAGCCGAGGACGTAGGGCACCGAGAAGGCGAGGACCCAGCGCTTGCGCGCCCCGGTGCGGTCGGCGATGGCGCCGAGGAGGGGCGCGAGGAGCGCGACCGTCGCGCCGCCGATCGCCGCGGCCGTGCCCCAGAGCGCCTGGCCGGCGACCGGGTCGCCGACGACCTCGGCGACGAAGTAGGGCGCGAAGATGAAGGTGACGATCAGGGTCGCGAACGGCTGGTTGGCCCAGTCGAAGAGCATCCAGGCGAGGACGCCCCGCCGGGAGGCGGCCGCGGGGAGCGGGGTCAGATCTCGGGTGGCCATGGGCGCTCGGATTCGGCGGTGCTCCAGGCGGCGATCCAGGCCGGCAGCGCGCGGCCCCAGTCGGCGGCGCCCATCGCCGCGACGACCCGGTCGGTCGGGACGATGCCGCCGGGGCCGGTGACGGCGCCGCGGATCAGGGCGCCGGACAGGGCCTCGCCGCGGCGGAACATCGCCTGCTCGACATAGAGGAAGCGCGCGTCGCGGCCGACATAGGCCGAGCGCATCTCGACCCGGTCGAAGGCGCGGACGCGGCGGCGGTAGCGGACCGAGGATCCGGCCACGGTCAGGCCCCAGCCGTTCGCCTTGAGCGCAGCGACGAGGCCGCAGCGGATCGCGAGCGGCACCCGGCCGAGGTCGTAGAGGGTGAGGGTGCGGCCGTTGTTGAGCTCGCCCCAGGGGTCGAGGTCCCAGGGCCAGCAGGTGTGGTGCGAGACGTGCACGCCGTCGATCGGCAGCGGCGGGGCGCGGCGGGCGCGCAGGACCTCGAGGCCGAGGCGGAGGAAAGGGTACATGCGTCTCGGTCCGACCGGCGGGCGTTCCCTCTGTCGCCCGGATCTGGCGCGGTTGCAAGCCGGGCTGATCCAGCAAGAAGCGGAGTGCGCCGCGAGCGGCTCGGGCCTAGGTGGTGGGACGACGATCAGGGAGCATCGGCATGGACATCGGCTTAGGCAGGTTCGACGCGGCGGAGCGGGTCGCGAGGTATGACTGGGGCAGCCTGGCGGCGGAGCTGGAGGGGCGGGGGTCGGCGGTGCTCGGCGAGCTGCTGACGCCGGCGGAGTGCGTAGCCCTGGCCGGGCTCTATCCCGACGAGGCGCATTTCCGCAGTCACGTCCGGATGGCGCGCCACGGCTTCGGGCAGGGCGAGTACCGCTATTTCCGCTACCCGCTGCCGGAGCTCGTTTCCGGGCTCAGGACCGCGCTCTATCCGCGCCTCGCGCCGGTCGCCAACGCCTGGAGCGAGCGGCTGCGGCTCGGGACGCGGTATCCGGCGACGCATGCGGAGTTCCTCGCGGACTGTCATGCCGCAGGCCAGACCCGGCCGACGCCGCTGCTGCTGCAGTACGGGCCGGGCGACTACAACTGCCTGCACCAGGACCTCTACGGCGAGCTCGCCTTCCCGCTGCAGGTGGCGGTGCTGCTCTCCCGGCCGGGGCGGGACTTCACCGGGGGCGAGTTCGTGCTGACCGAGCAGCGCCCGCGGATGCAGACCCGGGCGGAGGTGGTGCCGCTCGGCCTCGGCGACGCGGTGGCCTTCGCCGTGGCCGGACGCCCGGTCGCAGGGTCGCGCGGCGACTACCGGGTGAACATGCGGCATGGGGTGAGCCAGCTGCGGTCGGGCCGGCGGCATACGGTGGGGCTGATCTTTCACGACGCGAAGTGACGCCTCCGGCCCTTGCGGCACGGCGCGGCGCGGTCTAGGTAGCACGCGCCGAGGCCGAACGACGGGGTCCAGATGGGTTCGCTGATCATCATCCTGCTCTACGTGATCAACATCGCCTGGTTCATCGTCATCGCGCACGTGGTGATGAGCTGGCTGATCGGCTTCAACGTGCTCAACCGGCACCAGCCGCTGGTGGGCGCGATCTGGGACGGGCTCAACCGGCTGCTCGAGCCGATCTACCGGCCGATCCGCCGGGTGCTGCCGGACATGGGCGGGCTCGATCTGTCGCCGCTGGTGCTGCTCGTGATCCTCTACGGGCTGCAGGTGGTGCTGCAGCGCAATGCCGGGGCGTTCCTCTAGGTCCGCAAGGGACCTCAGCCGAGTTCGACCGCCACGGAACGCTGCCCGGACGGCAGGCGTTCGCAAGGCGTGCAGGCCGAGGAGGTGGTCCGATGATGACGAAGCTGCTCGACGACCAGAACGGGCTGAAGACCTATGCCGTGATCCTCGAGGCCGGCGAGGAGGTGATGGATTGCCTCGGGCGGTTCGCGCGCGCGGAGGGGGTCGACGGTGCGCAGGTGAGCGCGATCGGCGCCTTCCGGCGCGCCGTGCTCCAGTACTTCGACTGGGAGAGCAAGGCGTACGAGGACATCGCGGTCGACGAGCAGGTCGAGGTGGCCTCGCTCAACGGCGACATCGGGATCGACGAGGCGGGGGCGCCGGCGCTGCACGTCCACCTCGTGCTCGGCCGCCGGGACGGCTCGGCGGTCGCCGGGCACCTGAAGTCGGGCGAGGTGCGGCCGACGCTCGAGGTCCTGGTCACCGAGACGCCGAGCCACCTCAGGCGGGTGCGGGACGCGGCGACGGGGCTGTCGCTGATCCGTGGGTGATGGGGATCGGCTGACGGCTTCGGTGTCAAAGGCTTGCACGGCTTCGTTCGTTGCGCAACGGAGGCCCGAGCGGCCGGCGGCGCGCTAGATCGACTTCAGATACTCGATGAGGTCACTCTTTTCCTGATCGGTCAGATTGAGGCCGAGGTGATTGTCGTAGTGGTCGACGACGTCGCCAAGCGTGGCGAACCTTCCGTCGTGATAGAAACCACCCTTGTGGATCTTTTCCGTGTTCCACAGGGCCCGGAGCGGCGTCGTCACATAGCGCCCATCCGGTGACCGCAGCGCCTGGAAGTCGTCGATGCCGATCTCCTCCGCGGTATGAAGGTTCCAGCCCGGCTCGGTGAAAATCGGCGGCACGTGGCAGGTCGCGCATGTGGCCTTGCCGTTGAACAGGGCTTCTCCGTTCTGGGCGGCAGCACCGTCGAAGGTGCCCTCGGGTGGCCTTGGGGTCGGCAGCGCGAGCTGATAGAAGTGGAGCGCCGGCAGCTTGGCGGTGATCCGGTCCTCCTCGTCCTGCTTGTGACCTTGCCTGCGTCGCGCAGCGACCGGGTATTTCTCGGCATCATCGAGGCGGGGATCGTAGAACACGCCTTTGCCGTGCATTTCGAGGTTGGCGACGTAGGCGTTCCAGTAGGTCACCGTCCCCCAAGACCCGGTCCAGGTATGGTTGTTCACGCCGGCCAGCCCGAAGGCGGGAGGATTGAGGGTTGCCGCCGTCTTGCCGTCCGGCCGGAAGGCTTTGCCGTCGAGGTTCAGCTCGGCGTCGAACTTGCCCGGCCCCCAGGACTCCAAGGCCCGCTTGACCTCGGCTTCCGGGATCTGGAGCATGTCGACGAAAGCAGTCAGATCGGGGGCGGACGCGACGATCGCTCCCACATTGAGGTCGCGGTTGGGCCAGCCATCGAGACGGTGGCCAATTCCGGGCGCGTAGGCGTCATCGACCGTCGCGTGGCACAGAGCGCATTGAATGCCCACCGCGGTGAGGGTCGCTCCGTCGTCGGAGAAGAAGCCGGTCATCCCGACCACGGCGTTGGCCTTCAGCAGGACGAGTGTGCTCGCGGGGTCGGAGAGATCGACCTCGCCTCTCCCGAGCGCCCCGGCCACATCGGCGGGAATTGCGTTGATATCGACCTTGAGGCCCAGCTCGAGCGCTGTTTCCGGACTGACGCCGGGACCCACGCCGCCGTTCGCCTCGCCGGCGATTGCCTGGTGGAGCTTCAGCTGGCCGCCCCAGAAATCCTCGCTTCCGAACGTGTCAAAGCGGAAAATCTCCCGTCCTTCGTCCAGGTAGCGTCTGGCCAGCTCGGCGGCAGCTTCGTCGTATTCGTTGCCGTCCACCTGAGCGGAGGCCGGGCCAGGATCGACGAGAGCAGGAGACTGGTTAGACCTGCAATTCGCTTCTCGCGCGACAGCATGGGCTCGCCCCTTTCAGGTTCGCCGGATTGAAAGCCGTGCATAGCCGGCGACCGGACATTGGATGCTTCAAGCCGCCGAAATGTTCCCGCCCCTCCCGCGATTGGCGTGGTGCGCCGGGAGCGCGAGCCCGTCCGTGCCGCGAGCTCGCATTCGCCTGGTCCGGTTCGTCAGCGGGGCTTGCAGCTATGAAAGACGGACAGCAAGCCGATCGAGGACCGCTTGTGTAAGACGATCACAGCGCGCGCCGGCGAAGGGAAAGGTATCCATAAACACACCTTCGACCTTATCCTGCAGCGCCTGACGCAGCAGCTTGCGGGCGCGATGCAACCGTGTGCTCACCGTCTGCGCTCGGAGACCCAAAAGGTGAGCGGTTTCCTCGATACTCATCTCCTCGACGTCGCGCATGACAAACACGATGCGATAGTGCTCGGGCAGGCTGCCGATCGCCCGTTCCAGGAAACGGCGGATGTCCGCGAGCGCCGCGGCCTTTTCGGGATCAAGCTCGTGAGCACTGAATGGAGCGGCCATGGGTTCAATGGCATTCAAGTCGATCGTGGATCGCCTTTGCCGGCGGCGTCCCAAAGCTTCGTTCAACGCGATACGCGTGAGCCAGGTCGAGAGCCGCGCCTGTGCGCGAAAATCGGACAGGTGCGTGAAGGCGCGGATATAGGTCTCCTGGACCACGTCTTCCGCCTCGGCGTCGTCGTCGAGAACGGCGCGAGCGACTCGGTGGAGCCGCTGGTTATGACGTTTCATGATCAACCAGAAGGCCGCCCCGTCTCGCCGGTGCGCACGATCAACCAGGGAGGCGTCGTCGAGGTCCTCGAGCCTACCGGGTTGGATCGCTTCATCGGACCTCATCGAGGTGCCCCGCATTCGAAGGCCTCGGGCCAATCGCGCCTCATGGCCCTTCGCCTGTCGGTCTACGGGGTCGCTGGGCTCACGGCGCGATCCGGTAGCTGCCCTGCTTGGAGCCGATCACCTGGCCGAAGCCGTCCTTGGCGGGTCGCAGCGGGCGGACGCGGATCTCGAACTCGCCGCGGAGCCCATCGTACTTCCCGCTGCCTCCGATCCAGCGACCCGCTGCAATCTGGACTGGAGCGAGCGTTTGCCGCTCGAAGTCAAACCGTTCCCAGATCGCGTCGCCGTCCGCGTCGGTGTAGACGCAGTTGCCGTGCTGCTCGAAGGTCCCGACGCTGGTGTCGATCTCGAACACGCCCATGCAGCGCCCCGTCAGATTGTGCAGGAGCCCTTGTCCCTCGGCATTGCTCGCCGTCAGCACCCCTTCGTAGAGACCTCGCGGTCGGGTCCGATCGGGATCGTCGGCTCGACGTTAACGACGAACGAGGTGAAGTTGATCGTGAAGGCGCCCTCCGGGGCAAGTTCCTGCGCAGCTGCCGTCCCGGCGACCAGACAGGCCGCGACGGTTCCTGCGATCCTCGCAAGCTGCCGCGTCGGCATGTCTCAGCAGCCTCCCGGCACGAGGTGGGCGAACTCGGGGTCGCCGGCGAGCCCGCGCGCGATCGCCTCGGCGAGCGGCACGTCGCCGCTGTCGGGTCGCGCCGCCGCCTGCCATTCGCTTGCGTCGACCCAGGCCGTCGATGCCGCGGCCGTCGGCTCGAGGCCCGGCGGAGTTGCCAGCAGGTAGCCAAGGCCCGCGATCGCCGCCGCGGCGGCCCAGCGCGACAGACGCCGCGCCGCGGGCCGGCCCAGCCCCGCAAACGGGGGCCTCGTCGGGACGTGCGGCGCGACCGGGGCGCATGCCGCGGCGGCCACGCGGGCGTCCGGCGCGATTCCGAGTTCGCTGCGGAACAGGGCGTCGCAGCGGCGGTGCGCATCAGCCGCGGCGCCGGTCCAGCCGCGGCGGCGGTAGAGGCCGATCAGCTCAGCTTGGGCGGCGTCATCGAGGGGGTAGATCGCCACCCGGCGGCGGGCGGCGGCGACCGCCACGTCGAGCCGGCCGGCGGCGGCGGCCTCGACGGAGGCTCGCGCGAAGGCCTCGGCGGCGAGGTCGTCGATACGCGCCCGCTCGAGCGCCAGCCATTCCTCGAAGCCGTCGCCGCCGGCGTCGAGCCCCTCGCAGAACCGCCCGCGCCAGAGAGTGCAGGCCGCCTCGACCCGACCGGCAGCGAGATGGGCCTCGAACTCCGCGAGGTCGGTCTCCAGGGCAGCGCCGAGGACGAGACGGAACCCGTCGGCCACCACGACCCGGTCGGCATGCGGCCCGAGCCGTTGACGCAGCACAAGAAGCATCTGGCGGAGCGCGTGCCGCGGCGACGCCCGTCCCAGATCAGAATCCGCCAGACGGTCGCGCGCGCAGGCGCGCTGCGGTTGCGCGGCAAGGAGAGCGAGCGCGCCGCGCGCCTTGGCGCCGAGGCCGCGCACATCGACGCCGTCCGAATCGAGCAGGCGAACGGGTCCGAGCAACAACAGGCGGAACGAAGGCATGGGTCCGTCTCGCGATGTGCCAGTTGCCGGAATTCTACGCCTCCCGGGCAGGTTTCGCCACTCCTGCAATCCCTGGACGGGGCGCGTGACGCCGTCCGTGACGCCGGCCTGACGCCAGTCCAGGCACGTTGCCTCGGAAGTGCAGAAGGATGATAGCGATGATCGAGCTCTTGATAGCGGCGTGCCTCGCCTCGGGCGACTGCCGCGACTTCCCTGCTCTACGATTCGCGCGAAGTCTCGCTGCTGACCTGCGCGGTCGCGGGCCAGAGCGAGGTGGCGCGGTGGCAAGCCAGCTACCCGGCGTGGCGGGTGACGCGCTGGAGCTGCAGCTTCGCGAGCGAGGGGAACTCGAGGGCCTGAGCGTCGCGCGGCGCTTGCCGAGGACGTCGGTTTGGAAGCAGTGACGGACGGACTGCACTCGGCGATCCTCGACGAGGCCGAGAACCGCCTGCGCGTGCGGATATGAGGCATCAATGCGGAGCCGCCGGGCCGTCAGCGGCGGTCGCGCTGCCCGAGGAGGCGGAGGCGGAGGGCGTTGATCTTGATGAAGCCGGCGGCGTCCTTCTGGTCGTAGGCGCCGGCGTCGTCCTCGAAGGTGACGTGGGATTCCGAGTAGAGGGACTGGGGGGAGGAGCGGCCGACGACGGCGGCGGAGCCCTTGTAGAGCTTGACGCGCACGGTGCCGGAGACGTGCTCCTGGCTCTTGTCGATCAGCGCCTGCAGCATCTCGCGTTCGGGGGAGAACCAGAAGCCGTTGTAGATGAGCTCGGCGTATTTCGGCATCAGCTCGTCCTTGAGGTGGGCGGCGCCGCGGTCGAGCGTTAGGGACTCGATGCCGCGGTGGGCGGCGAGGAGGATGGTGCCGCCGGGGGTCTCGTAGATGCCACGCGACTTCATGCCGACGAAGCGGTTCTCGACGAGGTCGAGCCGGCCGACGCCGTGCCGGCCGCCGAGCTCGTTGAGGCGGGTGAGGAGGGCGGCGGGGGCGAGGGCCTCGCCGTCGACCGAGACCGGGTCGCCGCGCTCGAAGCCGATCTCGACGTACTCGGGCGCGTCGGGCGCCTTCTCCGGGTCGACGGTGCGCTGGTAGACGTAGGGCGGCGCCTCCTCGGCGGGGTTCTCGAGCACCTTGCCTTCGGAGGAGGTGTGCAGGAGGTTCGCGTCGACCGAGAACGGCGCCTCGCCGCGCTTGTCCCGCGCGACCGGGATCTGGTGCGCCTCGGCGAACTCGAGGAGCCTGGTGCGGGAGGTGAGGTCCCATTCGCGCCACGGCGCGATGACGCGGATCGACGGGTTGAGCGCATAGGCCGAGAGCTCGAAGCGGACCTGGTCGTTGCCCTTGCCGGTGGCGCCGTGGGCGATGGCGTCGGCGCCGGTCGCCTCGGCGATCTCGACGAGGCGCTTGGCGATCAGCGGGCGGGCGATCGATGTTCCGAGCAGGTAGAGCCCCTCGTACTCGGCGTTGGCGCGGAACATCGGGAAGACGAAGTCGCGGACGAACTCGTCGCGCAGATCCTCGATGTGGATGTTTTCGGGGCGCACGCCGAGGAGCTTGGCCTTCTTCCGCGCCGGCTCGAGCTCCTCGCCCTGGCCGAGGTCGGCGGTGAAGGTGACGACCTCGCAGCCGTATTCCGTCTCGAGCCACTTGAGGATGATCGAGGTGTCGAGGCCGCCGGAATAGGCGAGCACGACCTTCTTCGGGGAAGACATTCGGGCCTCCGTTGGTGCGGGTCGAGAAGCCGTCTAGGGACTTTTGCCGGCGGCAGCAATGCCGTGCGGAAGGATGCACAATGCATGCACAACCCATGCACAAAAGCATATGCATGCGTCTTGACGAACCGTGGCGGTCCGGTTTCGGTCAGGACGGTGTCCCGTGATCGTGAAGACTTCGAGCAGCCGCCAAATGGACAGAACTGGCCAATGGTCGGTATCCTTCCAGGATGACGCGATAAGCTTCGCTTCTGACGGTTGTGCTCCTCACGGCGCCCGTCCTCGCCCATGCGGAGGGCGATCCGGTTCGCGGCGCCGAGGTCTACCGCGTCTGTGTAGCCTGCCACGCGCTCGCGCGCGACTTGCACCTGACGGGGCCGAGCCTCGGCGGTGTCTGGATGCGGCCAGCCGGTGCGGCCGAGGGTTTCGTGCGCTATTCTCCCGCGCTGCGCGGCGCGGGCTTTTCCTGGGACTCGGCGGCGCTCGACGCATGGCTCGCGGACCCGCAGGCGATGCTGCCCGGCACGACCATGGTTTTTGCGGGAATCGCCGATCCCGGCTTTCGCGCCGATCTGATCGCCTTTCTGAAGCTAGCAGGCGCTCCTGGCGGGGCTGAGCAACTCGTGAAGGAGGGCGTGATTCCGGATGCCTATCTGCGCGCCCAGGCGCCCGAGCCGCTCCGCGACGCGCCGCCCAATGCCCGGGTCATCGCGGTGCGTCATTGTGGCGACGGTTATGCTATCGAGACGGCGGACGGCCGCGCGAGCTTATATTGGGAACAGAACATCCGGCTGAAGATCGACAGCGCCGAGACCGGTCCGCCGACGGGTGTTGGCGTGATCGTCGGCGCCGGCATGCAGGGCGACCGCTTCTCGGTGATCTTCGCGAGCCTCGCCGACCTGGTCGCCCTGGTTTCGGAGGGCTGCCCTGGGGCCACCCCACCGAAAGAGTGAACTCATGACGAACCATGCCCTTGGTTTGTCCCGGTCCCGTGCAGCCGCGCTCATCTCTGTCGGACTCGCGATCTGGGTGGCTTGGCCTCGCGCGCCGGTCGCCTCCGCCGAAGAGGGCGGCGCCGAGGCACTTTCGCTTGGCCGCGAAATCTATGCTGCGAACTGCGCATCTTGCCACGGCGCCAACCTTGAGGGTCAGCCGGACTGGAAGCGCCCGCTGAATTCTGGGCGGATGCCTGCGCCGCCGCACGATGCCTCGGGCCACACGTGGCATCATGCCGATGGCGTGCTGTTTCGCGTTACCAAGGAGGGCGTTGCGGGGGTCGTCGGCGGCGGCTACCAGAGCGACATGCCGTCCTTCGGCGACGTGCTGAGTGATGCCGAAATTCGCGCGGTGCTCGCGTTCATCAGGAGCACCTGGCCGGAACGGGAGCGCGCGTACCAGGCCGAGATGAGCCGTCGGGAAAGCGAAGAGACACAGAAACCTGACAATTGAGGCGGCGCCTCGGGGAGTGCGGTCCCTCGGGGACGCCCGGGAGAACGACGACCGCAGGTGCCGAGCCAAGAGGCTTGCCTCGGGACGACAAGCGCCAGTCGGGCTCGCGGCGCTGGCGGTTCGCGCCGCGCCGTGCAATCTGCCGGCAAGGCTGGACGGACTGAACTCGCGGACGGCCGATCGGGAGGGATTCTCCAGTGCACATCGGCTGGCGGACGACGCCGCAGAACCTGGTCTATGCCGGCTTCGCCGTCTATTCGTTCGGGCTCGGCAACATCTTCCCGCGGCTGCCCGACATCCAGCACGCGATGGCGGTGGAGGAGGGAGCGCTCGGCCTCGGGCTGATCGGAATGCCGGTCGGAACGCTGGTGGCGCTGACCTTCGCCACGCCGATCATCGAGCGGATCGGGTTCCGCCGGTCGCTCCTGGCGGCCATCCCGCTGATGGCGGCGGGGTTCGCGCTCGCCGTGCATGCGCCGGACCCGCTCGCCTTCTTCCTGCTCTTGCTGCCGGTCGGGCTGATGGTCGGCTCGATCGAGATCATCCTCAACGTCGAGGCCGACCGGACCGAGGCGCTGGTCGGCCGGCGCATCATGAACCGCGCGCATTCGTTCTGGAGCTTCGGCTTCTTCGCCGCCGGCCTCGCCGGCGGAACGCTGGCGCAGGCGGGCCTCTCGCCGCAGCTGCATCTCGCGCTGATGGTGCCGGTGTCGATGCTGGCGGTCGCGCTGCTGCTCGGCGGCTACCGGCCGGCGCCGCGGCGGCTTGGGGAGGGCAGGGAAGCGGTCCCGCGCTTCGCCCGGCCCACCGGCGCCATCCTGGTCCTGGTGGCGGTGACGCTCTCGGCGATGCTCATGGAGGGCGCCAGCATGGACTGGTCGGCCATCTACATGCGCGAGGTCTTCGCCTCGGGGCCGCTCGTCGCCGGGCTCGCGGTGGCGACCTTCGCCTTCTGCCAGGCGGTGACGCGGTTCTTCGCCGACGGCTTCGTCGACCGGCACTCGCCGAGCACGGTCGCGCGCGTGCTCCTCTGCGTGATGACGGCGGGGGTGGGGCTGGTCTTCTTCTCGCCCTGGCCCTTTGTCTCGCTCCTGGGCTTCGCGCTCCTCGGGATCGGGACGAGCGCGATCTTCCCGCTGGCGATCTCGGCCGCGGCGCGGCGCACCGACCGGCCGGCCGCGATCAACGTCGCGGCGCTCGCGCAGATCTCCTTCGTGGTCTTCCTGCTCGGCCCGCCGCTCCTCGGCTTCGTGGCGCAGCACTGGGGGATCCGCTGGTCGTTCGGGATCGGCCTGCCGCTCGTCGCGGCAAGCCTGGCGCTGGCCGGCTCGCTCGGGGGCAAGCATCGGTCCCCGCGCAAGCTCGCGGAAGGAAGGCTCCCGTGATCCTCACCCTGAAGCGTGCGCGCTCGTCGGAGGAGAGATCAACTACGTGGCGCCGGGAAGGACTGCCGCACGTTCACCGAGGGGCTCGCAGAAGCGCAGCAGGTAGCCGTCGGGATCGGCGACGACGAACTGTCGCTGGCCGACTTCACGCGCGCCCTTGCGGTACCAGCGCTCCTCGGCCGGCAGGAAGAGGGGCAAGCCCGCGGCGGCGAGGGCGTCGAGGGGGCCCCGGATGGCGGGGACGCGGATCTGCAGGTTGAGGCCCCGGCCGAAGGGGTGCTCGCGCGGCGTGTCGAAGCTGCGACCGAGTCCGATCTGGTCGATCATCAGCTCGGCCGCGCCGAGGGCCAGGTAGGAGAAGCCCTCCTCGGGGCGCTCGTAGAGTGCCAGGAAGCCGAGAACGTCACAGTAGAACCGGCGCGATCGCCGCCAGTCGGAGACGGCGAGCTCGGGAACGAGGGCGTTGGGCACGCCTAGCCGTCGACCGGGGGCGCCGAGCCGCGGACGCGGGCGGCGGCCAGGAACTCGCTGTCGAGCGATGGCAGCTCCCCGCCGTGGAGCGTCGCCTCGAAGGCGCGCAGGCGCTTGTAGATCGAGATGAGCTCGACGATCGTGCTCCAGGAGTTGACGAGGTACTGGAACGACGATCGGACCTGCCCGAAGGCGTTGAGGATCTGGTTCATCAGCCCGAGCGTGATCGCGCCGGCGATGATCGTCGGGGCGAGCACCAGGAAGCCGAAGATGTTGTCGATCTGCAGATAGAAGATCCTGGCGACGTTAAAGTACATCTGGTGGAAATAGAGGCGGAAGTAGTTCCGCCGCACGGCGTCGAAGAGCGTGCGCACCGTCGGCCCGTCCGCGCGGTCGGCGTGGTCCTCGCCATAGACGAGCTCCTTGCGGTAGGCGGCTTCGACACGCTGGTTGCGGAATTCGAGCCCCGGCAGCTTGACACCGACGATGGCAAGGAAAGCCGTGCCGAAGACCGACCAGAGCAGCCCCACCACCAGCAGCGGGGCCGGGATGGCGCCGAGGATCGGCACCTCGGAGACGTTTGCCGAGAGGGCGATCAGGACGGGGATGAAGGCGATCAGGGTCATGATCGCGTCGAGCAAGTTCGATCCCAGGCGCTCGGTGGTGGTCGAGAAGCGCATGGTGTCTTCCTGGACGCGCTGCGAGGCGCCCTCGATGTGGCGCAGCCGCGGCCAGTGGCGCATGTAGTAGTCGTTCATCGCCGTGCGCCAGCGGAAGATGTAGTGGTTGACGAAGTACAGCGAGAGCGCGCCCACCGCGACGTAGACGAGCGCGATTTCGAGGAAGGTGGCGACGCCGCCGTAGTACTCTCCGAGCGTCACCGGGCGGGACTTGTCGAGAGCCGCCTGGATGAGGTCGAAGAAGGGCGCGTACCAGGCGTTGATCGCGACTGTGAGCTCGACCTGAAAATAGGTCACAAAGAGGATCAGCGCCGAGCCGAGGACCGACCAGCGCCACCAGGGGTGTGGCGCCACCGTCTGCCAGAAGGCCGTGAAGAGGCCGAGGGCAAAGAGGAAGTAGAGGTAGAACCAGAGGAAGGGCCCGGTCCAGAAACGCGAGACGCCGATCGGCAGCCCGCCGTCCGGCGCGGCGAAGCCGATCGTGTCGCCGAGGCCGCGGCCGCCGGCGAACCAGCCGAACATGCAGAGGAGCGCCCAGCCAATGGCGGACCAGAAGAACAGGCGCGGGGGATTGGGGAAGAACGATACGAACACGGGGGCGGCCATCGTCTCTGGGGGCGATCGACATGGAGCGCGCGCAGGCGGGCGCCCGGGCCGATTCGGGTGCCGCTATTGACTGCAAACTCCCTCGTGTTGCAACGCCGGCGTGCGGGCGTTCACCGTGCAGTGATTCGGGTTGCGGGCGCCGGGCGGCTCATGCGGCATCCGGTTCATGGGTTCGGCGTCAAAGGTTTACGCGGATTCGTTCGATATGGAACCCGTATGGAATGCGTATGGAACACGTATGGCTAGCAAAAGAGTCGGGATTGGATCGTTAAGGCGCGTGAAGTCAGGCGGAGCCGGGATCAGAGGCTGATCCGGTAGCGCACGAAGCCGTCGGGCGCGTCGCCGGCCGCCTCGATGGCGAGGCCGCGGGCGCGGACGTCCTCGAGGTAGGCGGCCGAACCGGGGCCGGTGTCGAAGGTCACCGTCGCCCCGCCGGCCGGCGCCAGCCGCCAGTTGCTGTCGGAGGCGGGCGAGATGGTGCCCTGCTCGACGATGAAGCGGACGATGACGTCGCGGTTGGTGTCGGGCGCCGCCAGGATCACCGTGGAGCCGTCGGCGCCGGGGAAGCTGCCGCCGCCGCCGGCGCGGTAGTTGTTGGTGGCGACGACGAAGCGCGCCGCCGGGTCGATCGGCTGGCCGTCGAAGGCGAGGTCGACGATGCGGCTCGCCTCCGGATTCACCAGCGCGCCGTCGACGTCGTACCGGGCCGGCTGGGTCACGTCGATCGCGTAGGTGACGCCATCGAGTACGTCGAAGTTGTAGGCGGGAAAGGCGGGGTCGATCAGCGGCTGGTCGGCGCCGCCGGGCGCGACCTGCAGGAAGATGCCGGCCGAGCGCTCGAGCCATTCCTTGACCTCGGCCCCGGTGATCGCCACCGCCTGCAGCGTGTTCGGGTAGAGGTAGACGTCGGCGACGTTCTTGATCGCGATCGGGCCGGCGGGGACGTCGGTGTAGTAGTCGGGGCCGCCGCGGCCGCCGGACTTGAACGGGGCGGCGGCGGAGAGGACCGGCAGGCCCTCCCATTCGGTGCCCTTGAGGAGCTCGGACACGTACCAGGTCTGCGCCTGGCTGACGATCTGCACCGAGGGGTCGTCGGCGACGGTGGCGAAGTAGGACTGGAGCGGCGCCGTCGACTGGCCGACCTCGGCGCGCACGTAGTCGAGGGTCGCGGCATGGACGGCGGCGGTCGCCTCGATCGCCGGGGTGTAGTCGCCGACGAGGGCAGTGATGCTGCGGTCCTCGTTGCGCTCGTAGATCGGGCGCGCGCTCGAATTCGCTGCCCGCCACCCGCCAGCCGGCGCCGTCGCGCTCGAGCATCAGGTCGATCAGCCCCATGTGCGAGCCCCAGAAGCCGGCCATCGCCGCGGGCTTGCCCATCAGCGTGCCGGCGGCGAGGTCGATGCCGTCGCCGGCGAAGTCCTCGGACGGCCAGACCCGGTGCTGGTGGCCGGTCACGACCGCGTCGATGCCGTCTATGCCGGCGAGCTGCAGCGAGGCGTTCTCCATCATCGCCGCCTCCGGCCCGGTCTCGATGCCGGAGTGGCTGAGCGCCACCACGATGTCGGCGCCCTCCTCGCGCATCTGCGGCACCCAGGCGCGGGCGGCCTCGACGATGTCGCGGGTCTGGAAGCGGCCCTCGAGGTGGCCGCGGTCCCAGAGCATGATCTGCGGCGGAACGAAGCCGATCAGGCCGACCTTGATCGCCTGCGGCTGGCCGGCGCCGTCGGTGATCGTGCGGGGCAGGATGACGTAAGGCTCGAGATGGAGCGCGTCGTCGCGGGGGCCCGCGCCGAGCGTACGGGCGAAGTTGGCGCAGACGATCGGGAAGGCGGCGCCGGCGTTGACGAGGTCGAGGAACTCGACGCCGTAGTTGAATTCGTGGTTGCCGAGCGTGCCGGCCTCGTAGGCGAGGGTGTTCATCCCGGCGATCACCGGGTGGACGTCGCCCGGCTGCATGCCGCGCTCGTAGGCGATGTAGTCGCCCATCGGGTTGCCCTGCAGGTAGTCGCCGTTGTCGACGAGGAGGGTGTTGGTCGCCTCGGCGCGGATCGCCTCGATGATCGAGGCGGTGCGGGCGAGGCCGACGGTGTCGGTCGGCTTGTCGGCGTAGTAGTCGTAGGGCTGGACGTGGCAGTGCAGGTCGGTCGTCGAGAGGATGCGCAGGTGCGCCTGGCCGCCTTGCGCGCGCGCCGAGAACGGGTGCAGCATCGCGAGCCCTCCGGCGGCCGCGCCGGTTTCCAGCAGGCGGCGCCGGCTGAGATGGAAATGCCGGGTCTGGGCCATGGCCGTCTCCTTGCGGATTCGCGTGCGGGATGCAGCGACCATCGCATAGCGGCAGGCGGGATGCGAGGTGCCGCGCGCGCTCAGGCGCGGGAGCCATCTTCTGGGAGCTCGGCCTTCCGCAACGCTGTCGCGATTCCCTCCATCAGCGCGGGGCGGAACAGGTCCGTCCGCGCGAAGCCGTCGACCGAGAAGCCTGGGGCGACCTCGAGCAGGCGGCGTGCGGTCGCCCGCGCGGCAGGGAGGTCGCCGAGGTCGACCTGGGCCGCGACGAGGTAGGCGTAGGGGACGCTGAAGCCCGGGTTGGCGCGGATCGCCAGCGACGCATAGCGGGCCGCGTCCTCGAACCGACCGGCGAACAGGTTGGTCAGTGCGAGGGCGCAGTACGGATGATAGTTCAGCGGATCGTTCAACGGGCTCAGCCGCAGCGCCCGCCCGGCGTGCTCGACCGCGCGCTCGTGGCGTTCGCTGTGCGCGCTGACCAGGGCGCTGAAGCCGAAGGCCAGCGCCGAGTTGCCGTTCATCGCCAGCGCCCGGTCGAGAACCGGGATGGCGCCGTCGTAGTCGCGAGTCAGGTTGGCACGGACGAAGGCTGCGATGCTCATCGCCTGCGGGTCGTCGGCGTTCACGCCGAGCGCGATGTCGGCATGGGCAAGGGCCGCCGCGCGGTCCGCCGGGTCGAAACCGCTGCGGAGATAGCGCTGCTCGTGGCACCAGGCGGCGTGGCCGTGGGCGGGGATGTAGGTCGGATCGAGCCGCAACGCGTCGCCGAGCAGCCGCAGCGCCGCGTCGCCGTCCTCCGCCGTGTTCGCGTGCACATGCGGCAGCGCCCGCAGGTAGAGGTCGTAGGCGTCGAGGCTGCCCGGCCGCTTGCGCCGCGCGCGCTCGATCTCGGCTCGGCGGATCGAGGGTTCGATGGCGCCGACGATCTGCTCGGCCAGCTGGTCCTGCAGGTCGAAGATGTCCGTCGCGGCGCCGTCGAACCGGCCGGCCCAGACATGGCCGGCGGAGGCGGCGTCGACCAGCCGCGCGCTGATCCGCAGCCGGTCGCCCGACCGGCGGACGCTGCCCTCGACGAGGTAGCGCACGCCGAGATCGGCGGCCGCCCTGCGCGTGTCGACCGCGGCGCCGCGGTAGGTGGCCGACGAGTTGCGCGCGATGACGAAAAGCCCGGGGATCTTCGAGAGGCTGGTGATCAGGTCGTCGACGAGGCCGTCGGCGAAGTAGTCCTGCCCCGGGTCGCCGCCGGTGTCGAACGGCAGCACGGCGAGCGACGGGCCGCGGGGAGGGGCGTCGTCGCCGCCGGGAACGACCAGCCGATAGCCGCGTCGCGGCACGGTCCGCAGCAGGCTCCGGCCGCCATCGTCGAGCGCGCGGCGGATCTCGTGGATGCACTGGACGAGGCTGTCGTCGGTCACCGCGAGGTCGCCCCAGACCGCCTGCATCAGCTCGTCCTTGCCGACCAGCCGGTTGGGGTTCGCGATCAGGTGACGCAGCACCGCGAAGCTCTGCGGCCGGAGCGCGATCGCCGTGCCGTCGCGCGCGTGCAGCACCTCTCGCGTCAGGTCGGCGACGATGCCGTTGAGGATCGTGGCGGCAGGCGGTTCGCGCATGCGCGGGTTCCGTCGGTGGCTGCCGGCAGACTAGCACGGTCGGCCGGCGCGCAGGAGGTGCATCCTCGCGCCGGGCGCACGGGGTTTATCTCGCCGCGGGAATCGCCTCTTATGGACGCGGGAGGACTTCAATGGCGTCGAGATCACCGGCGCCGCTCGCCATCACCAGCCGGATCATCCGAGCCATGCACCTCAACGCGAATGTCTTCGGCCCGCCGGCCGCGTCCTCCGGCCGCCCGCCGCTCCTGATCGCCCACGGCCTGTTCGGCTCGGCGCGCAACTGGGGCGCCATCGGCAAGCGGCTCGCGCTGCACCGGCAGGTGATCGCGGTCGACCTGCGCAACCACGGCGACAGCCCGAGGAGCCCCGACCAGGGCTACGCGGCGATGGCGGGCGACCTCGCCGAGACGATCGCCGCGCATGGCGGTCGCGCCGATGTCCTCGGCCACTCGATGGGCGGCAAGGCGGCGATGGTGCTCGCGCTCAGCGAACCCGACCGGGTGCGGCGGCTCATCGTCGCCGACATCGCGCCGGTCGCCTATGCGCACAGCCAGCTCGACTACGTCCGCGCCATGCAGGCGGTCGATCTCGCCGTCATCGGCCGGCGGTCGGACGGCGACGCCGCTCTGGCGGCGCGCGTGCCGGAACCGGCGGTCAGGGCGTTCCTCTTGCAGAGCCTCGCGATCGGCGAGAACGGCGCGGCCTGGAAGCTGAACCTCGCGGCCCTCGCCGATAAGATGCCGGCGATCATGGATTTTCCCGAGCTCGGCGCGACGTTCCCCGGCCCGACGCTGTTCGTGACCGGGGCGGCGTCGGACTACGTGCGGCCCGCGCACTGGCCGCGCATCCGCGCGCTGTTTCCCGCCGCCGAGCACCGCGCGATCGCCGGCGCCGGCCACTGGCTGCACGCCGACGCGCCAGGCCCGTTCCTCGCGGCGGTCTCGGCCTTCCTCGACGCCGACGACTGACGACGCGGCCGTCGCGCCCGCACTGGACGATCCGCCCGCCCGTTGCTAAACCGAGCGCGCGCCGCAGTAGCTCAGCTGGTAGAGCACGTCATTCGTAATGATGGGGTCGGGGGTTCGAGTCCCTTCTGCGGCACCACGAAATCAAGCACTTAACGGTAAACGGCGGTAGGGCGGGAGCCTCAGGGTAACGCTACGGGTAACACAGCCTCGGAGAGGCTCGTTTGATTTCGGTTGAATAGATTTCGAGGGGCAGCGAATCTTCTACGCGCGTAGAACTTTGACGTTAGAGGGGAACCCATGAAGGAACCATCGCCGCGCCGTCCACAGCGGCGGACGGCCTCCACGTGGAAAACCACTCGGGACATCGCCGCCTGTCAGTCCGGCATCGAAGCCAATCTGCGGTACCCTGGCAGCGTTTAGTGGCTCGGGCATGAGGTGTACTTCGTGGAAGAAGGCGCAACGAGCTC
Source organism: uncultured Alphaproteobacteria bacterium (assembly GCA_963763295.1). Taxonomy (GTDB): domain Bacteria; phylum Pseudomonadota; class Alphaproteobacteria; order Rhodobacterales; family Rhodobacteraceae; genus Amaricoccus. The sequence continues at coordinate 20,057 of CAVXOH010000005.1, read as the reverse complement.
TTTGCCCGCATCGGGTACAGGGCGATGAACGACTCCGGCCGCATGTTCACGCAGACAGTGGACTGCCCGATCCGCCCACTTCCGGATTGGCACACCTGGGGCCGCGGCCCGCTGAAAACCACTCGCTGAGCGGGCCGCACACGGCGATTGAAGGGGGTGGCTGGTAGGGGTGGGGTACCCGCTGAGCAAAAGCGCTCGTCTACAGGCAGCGTGCGCGCCCGCCCGCCGGCGCCGGGTAACGCAGCCGCGACCGGCGGCACGAAAAGCCGGCCGGCACGCCGGCAGATGCGGCCAAGCACAGACCCGAACTCCAATCGATGTTGCGGCGGCTGGTGGAGGGGGCTGGATTCGAACCAGCGTAGGGTTTCCCCGACGGATTTACAGTCGCGTAGGGCCCTTTGATATCACAAGAGAAAAGGGCAGAAATTCTGCCACCGGTCTGCGGCAGCCGCCCGCGAGCGAGCGTATCAGGTCCTGCGTGGGTCTCTGGGCCCTAAGTCATTGCTTCTCCTACCCCGTGGGTCCCAAGAGGCGGAATGCGAACCACATGAGACCGCAAGTTCCGCAAGGGTAGGAACGAGCGGGTTTTGCGTTTCGTGATGCCAGACCACGTAGAGTTTAGCGACGATGGCATGTGGGTCGTCGAAGTCGCGGTAGACGACATCGGAAACCCCCATCATCGTTGCTGACGCTGGCACGACCGCAATCCCCACCCGTGCGCGGACCAACGCCAGCATGGTGTGGATCTGCACGAGTTGTTGAACGATATTCGGATAGACTTCATCGAGGATCAGGCGACTGGCAACGAGACTGTAGAAGTACTGCCCTTCCTTGCTCTCGTACATGATGAAGTCCTGCCGGTGCAGGTCGGTCCACTTGAGCTTCTCCTTTCGCGCCAGCGGATGCGCCATGGGAAGGGCGACCATCAGAGGCTCGTTAGCGACAGTGCGGTGCTCATACGAGGTGAGATTATCCAGGATACGGAGGAGACCGATCTCGATCTCGCCGGCGTCGAGCGCCGTCGCCTGGGCCCGGCTCACCATTTCGCGCAGAGTCAGTTCCGCGTCCGGAAGTACCTCCCGCATCCGCGCCACCAGGCTGGGGAGAAACTCATAGGCGGCCGATGCGGTGAAGCCGCAGCGAGCCAGTCCTCGTCGTCCCGCAGCGACGTCGAGCGCCGTCTTAGAAGCGTTCTCGATCAAGCGGAGTATGCGTCGCGCCTCGGGAAGAAAGGTGGCTCCGGCCTGCGTCATCTGCACGGAACGACTGTTCCGGACGAACAGCTCGCAGTGGAGCGCCCGCTCGAGCAACTGGATTTGCCGGCTGAGCGGCGGCTGGGTCATGTTCAGCCGCGCGGCCGCCCGGCCGAAGTGCATCTCGTCGGCGACAGCGACGAAGCACCGCAAGTGACTGGTTTCCAGCACCGTTCCCACCTCTAGCCATTCAATAATCGGATGAATGCCTTCAGCATTGATATTAGACACGCATTGCTCCCGTCGGATACACCCCAGCTAGAGATCAGACAAGAGGAAGGTCCATGGCACATGACGGCCCGCAGGAAATCGCCCGCCTTATGGCGCAACGGAGCCTGACGTTCCCGGTCACTCACTTCGACGAGGTGGTCGCCTTCGACGAGACCGCCAATCTCTGCCACCTGGATTGGACGATGCCGCATGAGCCCGCAGGTGTGTTCGCGGCCCGCGGCCGCTCGACATGCCACGAGCCTGAGACGGGTCTGAACGTTCCGCATCTCGGCAAGGGCTCAGAACATCAGTCCACTTGATGAGGTAATTCCGGTCCGCGTGCTCACGACCGGCAAGATGCCGAGGTCGCGCGAGCTCGGCGATCCGTTCCTGCTCCATGAGCACCCGAGCGACGCTCTAGCTGTGTCGCCGGAGATTGCGCCACAGATACGCGCGATCTTGGCCGCCGGCACACGCAAGATCACCGACGAACTCATGGCGGAGTTGCCGAACCTCCAGATCGTGGCCAACTTCGGCGTCGGTTACGATCGCGTCGATGTCGAAGCAGCGACGCGCCGCGGCATCGTGGTCACCAATACGCCCGACGTTCTGACGGAGGAAGTGGCCGACTTCACAATCGGCCTGCTGGTCGCGACAACGCGTCGACTCGTCGCCGCTGATGCCTTCGTGCGCAGCGGCGCATGGGGCCGCGGCGAGAGCTTTCCGCTGTCGCCGTCGCTGCGGAACCGGCGGATCGGCATCGTCGGCATGGGCCGGATCGGGGCCGCCATCGGCCGGCGCTGTAGCGCGATGGGGCTCGACGTCGCGTACCACAGCCGGACGCGCAGGCCGGACCTAGGCTTCGACTACTACCCAAGCCTGGTGGATCTCGCTTCTGCCGCTGACGTCCTGATCGTGGTGGTGCCCGGCGGGCCTGCTACGAATGGGCTTGTCGACCGGACGGTTCTGAACGCACTCGGCCCCAATGGAATCTTGATCAACATCGCGCGCGGTACTGTCGTCGACGAACCAGCCCTGATCGATGCTCTAAAAGAACAGCGCCTCTTGGCGGCGGGTCTGGACGTCTTCCCCGACGAGCCACGGATTTCGCCCGAGCTCGCCGCCCTCAAGAACGTGGTGCTGTCGCCACACATGGGCTCCGCCTCGGTGGCTACCCGCCGGGCGATGGGCGACCTGGTTCTCGACAACATCGAGAGCTGGTTCCAGGGCAAAGGGCCGCTGACGCCGGTGAACAAGATCAAGAACGGCGCTTGAACCCAGTAGACCTTCCCCTTCCTTTTGAGGTATAGCCGACGCCATGATCCGGTCCGCAGCCACTGTTTGGTACTTTAGCTATCCGCCTTCGGCGGGAGCTATCGCGCGGGTGATCTGACCTCAATACCATCCGCAGAAGCAAGCCGCCCCGATCCCTCGAGACGGCTTTCGCATTTGTCGCCTCCCACAAACAAGGAGTTCGACAAATGCTGAAAATGACAGACGACTTGCGAATTCGCGAGATCCAGGAGCTCCCCGCGCCGCAGGAGCTTATTCGAGCTCTGCCCAGGACAGGTCCGGCAACGCGAACCGTGCTCGACGCGCGCTCCTCGATCGTTCGGATCCTCGAGGGCACGGACAAGCGGCTCCTCGTGATCGTCGGCCCATGCTCGATCCATGACCCGGTGGCGGCGCGCGACTATGCGCGACGCCTGCTGTCGCTCCGACAACGTCTCGGCGACCAGCTAGAGCTTGTCATGCGTGTCTACTTCGAGAAACCTCGAACGACGGTCGGTTGGAAGGGGCTGATCAACGATCCGAACATCGACGGGAGCTTCGCGATCGACCGGGGGCTGAGGATCGCTCGATCCCTCCTGCTCGATCTAGCGAACCTGGGACTACCCGCCGCCTGCGAGTTCCTGGACATGACGGCGCCCCAATACAGCGCCGATCTCGTCTCTTGGGCCGCGATTGGCGCCCGCACGACGGAAAGCCAGGTTCACCGGCATCTGGCGTCCGGGCTCTCCTGTCCCGTCGGCTTCAAGAATGGCACCGACGGCAACCTCAAGATTGCGCTCGACGCGGTGCTCTCCGCCGGCCAGCCGCACCATTTCATGGGGGTGACGAAAGCGGGCCGCGCCGGCGTGGCCTCCACCACGGGAAACAAGGACTGTCACGTGATCCTGCGCGGAGGGAAGGTACCGAACTATGACGCCGCGAGCGTCGAGGCCGCGTCGGCCGCATTGGTCGAGCAGGGTGCGCGGCCCGCTGTCATGATCGACGCAAGTCACGACAACTCCGGCAAGGACCCGACCAAGCAGCCGAGGGTTGTAGCCGACATCTCGGCTCAGGTCGCGCGTGGCGACGAGCGAATTCTCGGCGTGATGATTGAATCCAACCTTGTCGGCGGGAAGCAGGCTTTGGTTCCGGGTCAGCCGCTGGTCTACGGGCTGCATCGGTTGGACCGAAACCGAGACTCTCTTGAACGACCTCGCAGAAGCCATTGCGCTGCGGCGGAAAGTGAATTTCAGGTCGGCGAGCGGATAGAAGCCTACCCTGATGTGGCGCACTAGGCGCGCCACATCGAACTGCAGTCGAGCGGTCGCAACCATGCTAGACGGGTATCGCACACAACAGCATTGATATTAGACGAGCATCATCGAGTCGGTGTAGACGGGGCGAATAGGGCAAATGTCGGGAGGCAATGATGCGTTTTGGCGAACTGCAGGTCACTACGTTTGGGGCGCTGACCGCCGCCCTGCTGTCCTCGGCTTCGGCTTGGGCGATGGAATACAAGGAAGCTCCGACGCTGGCCGAGAAGGTGGCTGCCGGAGAGTTGCCGCCGGTCGAGGAACGGCTGCCGGAGGACCCCGAGGTCATTATTCCCTACGAGAGCCTGGGGACCTATGGCGGCGAGATCAACTTTGGAGTCTCGGGCTATTCCGACCAGGACTCGCTGACCTATTGGGCCGGCGACATGGGCTTGGTGCGGTTCGATCCCGAGAGCGGCTACTCGACCGTGCTGCCGAATCTGGCCCGCTCCTGGGACATCAACGAGGACGCCACCACCTTTACCTTCCACCTGCGCCGAGGCGTCAAATGGTCGGACGGCACGCCGCTGACCGCCGACGACGTGTTGTTCAATATGGAGGACTTCGTCCTCAACGACGAGTGGGGCGCCGTGCCGGATGCCTACACCGCCGGCGGCGAGCCCGTGAAGGTCACCAAGATCGACGACCACACCGTCGAGTTCGCCTTCGCGGAACCCTATGGCACCTTCCTGCTCGAGCTCGCCAACCCGCGCCGGCTGGACCACCTGTTCTACCAGAAGGCGTTTTGCTCGCAGAACCATCCACGCTACGCCGAGGACCTCGATGCCCGGCTGGCCGAGGCGGGGCTGAGCGACTGGCGCCTGCTCATGGTTCAGGAATGCGGCGACACCGACCAGACCCCCGCCCGCTTCGCCAATCCCGAGCGCCCCTCGCTCGAGGCCTGGATCGTGACCGAGGAAGCCTATCTGCCGGGCGCGTCGCAGGTCGTGATGGAGCGCAACCCCTACTTCTGGGCCGTGGATACCGAAGGCAACCAGCTGCCCTATGTCGATCGTGTCATTGGCCGCATCTACGCCGACAGCGAGGCGCTGCTCCTCGGCGCCATCAGCGGCAGTCTCGACTTCGGCTTCCGCGACCTGGACAGCCCGGGCAACCGTCCCGTGCTGGCCGCAAACCGCGAGGCGGGCGGGTACGAGCTCTTCGAAGTGACGGCGACCGGCGGCACGCATCTCATGGTGTATCCGAACCTGACCCATCAGGACCCGGAATTGCGCGAGCTGATGAACCAGCGCGACTTCCGCGTCGCCCTGTCCCTCGGCCTTGATCGGCAGGAGCTGATCGACACCGTGATGCTTGGCCTCGGCAAGCCCTGGCATGCCGGCCCCGTCGCCGACAGCCCGATGTACCACGAGCGCTACTCGACGCAGTATCTCGAGCATGATCCCGACCAGGCAAACGCGCTGCTCGACGGCCTCGGCCTGACCGAGCGCGACGGCGAGGGCATCCGCCTCTTGCAGAGCGGGGCGCCGCTCAGCCTGACGGTCGAGATATCGGCCAACCGGCCGGAAATCGTCGACCTTCTCGAGGTTATGACGGCGCAGTGGCGGGAGGTCGGCATCGACCTCAATGTCCTCGTCATCGACCGCACGCTACTGGTCGAGCACCACCTCAACAATATCCACGACATCGCGGTGTGGAACTCGGACTCGACCTGGCTTCCCGGCGACCCGGCCTTCGCGCTCCTGCCGCTCGACTACGACTCCCGCTGGGCGATCGCCTGGGTGGACTGGCTGCAGTCCGGCGGCGCGCGTGGCGAGGAGCCGCCCGAGCACATCCTGAAGCGCATGCAGCTGTTCGAAGCCTCGCGCAGGGCCGCCACCTTCGAGGAATATCGCGACACCTTCCATCAGATCGTGGACATCGCTGCCGACCAGTTCGAGACCTTCGGCACCGTCTCGGTGGAACCGAACTACGGCGTGGTGAAGCCGGGCCTCGTCAACGTCCGCGAGAGCAACCCCGGCACCAGCCTCTATCCGCCATCACTGATGCTGCCCTGGACCTGGTATTGGGCGGAATAGCCGGACGCCTGGTGGCTTCCGCCCGGCAATTTGGCGGGTGCCACGGCCGATCAGAGATCACGGAAGAGTGCCGGGCCTGGCGGTCGGGCGCGGCGGAGCCGGCGAAACTGCGCCGTGGCGATGGCCGACCCGGCCGGAGCCGTTCCAAGGGAGGAGACAATGAAGGCACTTGTTAAGACCAGCTTCCTGGCCTCGATGCTGCCGACGTTCCTCGGGGCGACAAGCGCATTCGGGATGGAGTACAGCGAGGCGCCGATGCTCGCGGAACGCGTCGCCGCGGGTGAGCTGCCGCCGGTTCAGGAGCGGCTGCCGGAGGACCCGGAGGTCATCACCCCCTACGACAGCATCGGGCGCTACGGCGGCGAGATCCGCTTCGGCATCCTGGGAACGTCGGACCAGGACTCGCTGACCTACTGGGCGGGCGACCAGGGGCTGGTCCGCTACGACCCGGATACCGGCTACACCACCGTCCTACCGAACCTCGCCAGCAGCTGGGACGTCAGCGCGGATGGTCGCACCTTCACCTTCCACCTCCGCAACGGGGTCAGGTGGTCGGATGGCACGCTGCTGACCGCCGACGACGTCCTCTTCAACATGGAGGGGTTCGTCCTGAACCCGGAATGGGCGCCAACGGCGGCCTTCTACATGTCCGGCGGCAAGCCGGTGGCGGTGCGCAAGATCGACGAGCATACCGTCGAGTTCAGCTTCGCCGAGCCCTACGGCCTGTTCCTCCTCGAACTGGCGAACCCGAAGGCGCTGGATCACCTCTTCTACCAGAAGGCCTATTGCGGCCAGTTCCACCCCGATCATGCCACCGATCTCGAGGCGGAGCTGGCCGCCGCCGGGGTAGAGGATTGGCGGGCGCTGATGGTGATGCGCTGCGGCGATACCGACAAGACGCCCGCGCGGTTCGCCAGTCCGGACCGTCCGTCGCTGGAGGCCTGGATCGTCGCCGACGAGCCCTATGTGGCCGGCGCCAGCCGCGTCGTCATGGAGCGCAACCCCTATTTCTGGGCGGTGGATGCCGAAGGCAACCAGCTGCCCTATGTCGACCGCGTCGTGGGGCAGGTCTACGCCGATACCGAGGCCATGGTGCTGGCTGCCATCAGCGGCAGCATCGATTTCGGGTTCCGCGGGATCAACAGCCCGTCAAACCGGCCGGTCCTGGCGGCGAACCGGGAAGATGGCAATTATCAGCTGTTCGAGACGCCCTCCATCGGCGGCTCTCCGGTGGTCTTCTATCTGAACCTGACGCACAAGGACGACGAGTATCGCGCGCTGTTCAACACCCGCGCCTTCCGCGTCGCCCTGTCGGTGGGGACCGATCGGCAGGAGATCATCGACACGGCCCTGCTCGGGGTCGGCAAGCCGTGGCAGAACGCGCCGTTCGAGGATGCGTTCATGTATCACGAGCGCTATGCGCAGCAGCATCTCGGATACGACCCGGCAGAGGCGAACCGGCTGTTCGACGCGATGGGGCTCGACGCCCGCGGCCCCGACGGGATCCGCCTGATGCCCTCGGGCCGTCCGCTGATCATCCGTCTGGACATCTCGCCGGCCCGGCCGATCGTGCGCGATGCGCTTGAGGTCATGGCGGCGCAGTGGCGCGAGATCGGGGTCGAGCTCGTGGCGACCGTCGTGGACCGGACGCTGATGGAAACGCGGCACAGGAACAACGACCATGACGCGGCCGCCTGGGACTCCGCGACCAGCTGGATGCCGGGACAGCCGCCTTCGGGCATTGTCCCCATCGAGTACGACAGCCGCTGGGCCATCGGCTGGGTGGACTGGTACAAGTCGGAGGGCGAGCGCGGAACCGAGCCGCCGGAGTTGATCCGGGCGCGCTATGATCTCTACGAGAAGGCCCAGGTCGCCCTGACACTGGAAGAGCGCCGCGACCATATCCATCAGATCGCCGACATCGCGGCCGACGAGTTCGAGACCTTCGCCATAGCCGGCGCCGCAACGAATTACGGCGTGGTCAAGGAAGGGCTCTTGAACGTTCGTCCGTCCAGCCCCGCGACCACGCAGTACCCGCCGTCGCTGATGCTGCCCTGGACCTGGTACTGGGCCGACTGATCCCGCCCGAGACGATCAGGGTCTGCGCCTCTAGGTGCACCCTCCCAACAGTGGAGTGCAAAGCATGTCCATCGGCCCCTACATCCTGCGCCGCCTGCTCTGGTCGATCCCGCTGCTCTTCACCGTGTCGGTGATCGCCTTCCTGATCATCCAAGCGCCGCCGGGCGATTACCTTACCTCGGTGGCGGCGAAGCTGGCCGAGAGCGGACGGGATCTCGACCTGAAGACGCTCGACGCGATGCGCGAGCGCTATGGGCTCGATGAGCCGATCCTCGTCCAGTACTGGATATGGATCAGCGGCGTCGTCGTCGGCGACTTCGGCATGTCCATGGAATGGCGCCGGCCCGTGAGCGAGCTGATCTGGGGCCGAATGGGCCTGTCGTTCTGCGTCGCCTTTGCCAGCGTGCTCTTCGTCTGGGCCTTGGCGCTGCCGATGGGGATCTACTCAGCCGTCCGCAAGTACACGATCGGCGACTACATAATCACCGCCATCGGCTTCGTCGGCCTCGCCATTCCGAATTTCCTTTTCGCGCTGGTCCTGCTTTATGTCGGGGTCATCTACTTCGGAGTCGAGCTGACGGGCCTGTTCTCGCCCGAATACGCCAACGCTCCCTGGAGCTGGGCCAAGGTCGGGGACCTGGCCAAGCACCTCTGGATCCCGGTCGTTATCATCGCCACCTCGGCCACGGCGAGCCTGACCCGGATCATGCGCGCCAACCTGCTCGACGAGTTGCACAAGCCCTACGTCACCACCGCACGGGCGAAGGGGCTCCCCGAGTGGAAGCTGCTCCTGCGCTACCCGGTGCGCGTCGCCCTGAACCCCTTCGTCTCGACCATCGGCTGGGTGTTCCCCAGCATCATCAGCGGCTCCATAGTCGCCGACGTGGTGCTGAACCTGCCCACGGCCGGGCCGATGCTGCTGCAGTCGCTGAAGACCCAGGACATGTACTTGGCCGGCGGCTTCGTCCTCCTGCTCTGCGCGCTGGCGATCGTCGGAATGCTGATGTCCGACATCTTGCTGGCCCTGCTCGATCCGCGCGTGAGGTACCAATGACCCGCTCCGACGCCGTGCCGCCGGTCACCGCCACCGACCTGCCCCCGGAGATGGTTCCGGGCCTGCCCACCGTCCTGCCGCCGGACCACCACGAGGTCGTGGACACCGACGGGGACCCCCGCCTCAACGTCGAGGCGCAGGCGTCGCAGTGGCGGCTGATGTGGCTGGCCTTCCGCCGCAACCGCTTGGCCGTGCTGGGCCTCGTCATCGTCGCCTTGCTATACTTCGTTGCCGCCTTCGCCGAATTTCTCGCCCCCTTCGAAGCCAGCAGCTACGACAGCCGCGCGGTTTACCACCCGCCGCAGGAGTTCCGGCTATTCGACCGCTCGGCCGAGGGCGGCTGGAACTTCGCCCCGCACTTCGTCGGCATGAAGCTGGTGCGCGACCCGCTAACGCTCCAGGGCGAGTTCCAGCCCGACCCTGAGAGCAAGATCGGCGTCGAATTCTTTACCCGGGGCTGGAGCTACAACTTCCTCGGCCTGATCCCGACTGACCTCCACCTCTTCGGACCCTCCGATCCTAACGAGCGGTTCTACGTGCTCGGCGCCGACCGGCTCGGCCGCGACATGCTGAGCCGGATCATCGCCGGGACGCGGATCTCGATGTCGATCGGCCTCGTCGGAGTCGCCTTGACCCTCGTCCTCGGGCTGATCCTCGGCGGCATCGCCGGCTACTACGGCGGCAAGATCGACTCAGTGATCCAGCGGATCATCGAGGTGGTGATGTCGCTGCCGAGCATTCCGATCTGGCTCGGGCTCAGCGCGGCGATGCCGATGGACTGGTCGTCGGTGACCCGCTACTTCGCCATCACGCTGATCCTCTCGCTGATGGCCTGGGTCGAACTGGCGCGCGTCGTGCGCGGCCGCTTCCTCGCCCTGCGCAACGAGGAGTTCGTCGCCGCTGCCCGGCTCGACGGCGGCTCGGAGGCGCGGATCATCTTCCGCCACATGCTGCCCTCACTGACCAGTCACGTCATCGCCAGCGTCACCCTGGCCATCCCGGCGATGATCCTGGCCGAGACGGCCTTGTCCTTCCTCGGCCTCGGCCTGCAGCCGCCGACCGTGTCCTGGGGCGTGTTGCTGCAGGAGGTGCAGAACGTCCGCTCGCTCGCCGAGGGCCCGTGGCTGTTCTCGCCCGCCGTGCTGGTTCTGGTTGCCGTGCTGGCGCTGAACTTCATGGGCGACGGGATGCGCGACGCCGCCGATCCCTATTCGCAAGGAGAGCACTGATGGCCGACGTCTCCCACCTGCAGCCCGGCGAGCCGGTCCTCGAGGTCAGGAGCCTCTGCACCGAGTTCGCCACCAAGCCGCGCCCGTTCCAGGCGGTGAAGGACGTCTCCTTCACGCTGCGCCAGGGTGAGACGCTGTGCCTTGTCGGGGAGAGCGGCAGCGGCAAAAGCGTCACCGCCCGCTCGATCTTGCAGATCGTCGATCCACCGGGGCACATCGTCGCGGGGCAGATACTCTACCACCACAAGGTCGCCGGCGCCGAGCGCGTAGTCGATCTCGCCCGGCTGGCGCCCACCTCCTCGGCCATCCGCACGGTGCGGGGCAAGGACATCGCCATGATCTTCCAGGAGCCGATGAGCTCGCTGTCGCCGCTGCACCGCATTGGCCAGCAGATCGGCGAGGTCCTGACGCTGCACGAGAAGGTGTCGCGGCGCGAGGCCAGGGAGCGGTCGATCCAGCTGCTCGAGCAGGTCGGCATCCGCGACCCCCACCGCGCCGTCGACCGTTACCCGTTCGAATATTCCGGCGGCATGCGGCAGCGGGCGATGATCGCCATGGCGCTGGCCTGCAACCCGGCGGTGCTGATCGCGGACGAGCCGACGACGGCGCTGGACGTGTCGGTGCAGGCCGAGATCCTCGAGCTAATCCGCAAGCTGCAGCACGAGCGGGGCACCGCGGTGCTCTTCATCACCCACGACATGGGCGTGGTGGCGCAGATCGCCGACCGCATTGCGGTTATGCGCTATGGCTCCCTGGTCGAGGAGGGCGACGTCGAGACGGTGTTCCGCGCCCCTCGCCACCCGTATACTCGCGGACTCTTGGCCGCGGTCCACCGGTTGGACAGCCCGTCGCGCCGCCGTCTCGAGGCCCGCCACCTGCGCCCGGTCGGCGAGCCGATCCTCGTCGCGCGGGACCTGACGAAGTCCTTCGGCGACCAGATGGCTGTGGACCAGGTCACGATCGACCTGCACGAGGGCGAGAACCTCGGCATCGTCGGGGAGAGCGGCTCGGGCAAGACCACCATGGGCCGCTGCCTGCAGCGTCTCTATCAGATCTCGGGCGGGCAGGTCGGCTATCTCGCCCGCGACGGGCGGCGGCTCGATCTGTCGCACATGTCCGACCGCCAGCTGCGCGAGCCGTGGAAGGAGATCCGCACCGTCTTCCAGGACCCGTTCAGCTCACTCAATCCGCGCATGACCGTTGGCCAGATCCTGGCCGAGCCGCTGCGCGTGCTTGAGCACTGGGACAGGCGCCGGACGCGGCAGCGTGTCGCCGACCTGCTCGAGATGGTCGGCCTGCCGTCCAGCGCGGCGAACAAGTACCCGCACGCCTTCTCCGGCGGCCAGCGCCAGCGGATCAGCATAGCCCGCGCCATCGCCCCCGAGCCGCGGGTGGTGATCGCGGACGAGGCCACGTCGGCGCTCGACGTCACCACGCGGCTGCAGATCCTCGATCTGATGCTGAAGCTGCAGGAGGAGCTGCGCCTCAGCTACATCCTCATCAGCCACGACCTATCGGTGATCCGCTACTTCTGCGACCGCGTCGCGGTGATGTATCTCGGCAAGCTGGTCGAAATCGGCCCGACCGAGCAGGTCTGCACCACCCCCAGCCACGACTACACCCAGGCCCTGCTGCGGGCGGTGCCGGTTGCCGACCTCGGCGCTCGCCCGGCCGGCGTACGCGCCGCCACGCCGTCCGCCCTCCCGTAGGCCCGTACACCGAGAGAGGATGCCTATGCTCGAACCCCGCACCCCGCCAGCGCCGCCGCCGGTCTTCGTCGAAGAGAACGGGCTGATCCTCTTCGACATTGCCGCCTGCGCGCTGCCGGGCGTCTTCTCCCCCGAAGACGCCTATCGCGGCATATGGGACGAGTGGGTCGCCGAAACCGAGATCCCCGGCTACACCGGCGCCTGCTACTACCGCTGGGGCGGGCCGGACGTAAAGTGGAATGCCGGGTGTGGGCCCCTCAGCTACTGGTTCTTCATCGACGAGCCGGGCGCCTACCGGATCACCATGCGCAACATCAGCCGCGGACTCCGAGCCCACGCAGCAGGCAGGGGCAACGGCGCGTTCATGCGCATCGATGGCGGCCAGTGGCACAAGGTCAAATCCAAGGAGCACGACGTCTGGACGTGGAGCTTCATGTACGAACACTATCATGATCCGTCCGACCAGAACCCGAGCCGGGTCCCATGCTGGCGGCACTTCGACCACGGCATCCACAAGATGGAGATCTCCGGCCGCAACCACGGCCTGATCCTGGACCGCGTCGCCATTGTCCGCGAGGGCGTCGAAGCCCACGACCCTTCGCTGCCGGTGTCGGAGTCATTTCCGCTCCCTGACGGCGAGCCCACCTGGTAGCCGTCGCCGCATGAAACGGTGTCGCATGAAACCCGACCTGCACCCGGAGGAAGAATGCAACAGAACACGATTCTGCGCGAGGCAGAGCTGAACCCGATTTGGCAGGAGCAGGACGGCCTGCTGATCGTCGAGGTCGAGAGCGTGCCCCTGAAGGGCATCCATACCCGCGCGCTCTCGTTCAAGGGCGTGTGGGACGAGTGGGTCGCGGACACGGAGACCAGGGGGCATACTGGAGCCTGCTGCTACCGCTGGGGCGGGCCTGAGCTGACTTGGAACCCGGGGAGCGGGCTCCTCCGCTATCGCATTCATATTCAGACGCCCGGCGAGTACGCGCTGGCGATCCGAAGCCGGCCAGCGGCTGAGGCAACCGGCGACAGCTGCTTCGTCCGAATCGACGGAAGTCGGTGGTGGATCGTTCGCGGCGGAGAGCCGGGCGAGTGGAGTTGGGAAACGTGGCGCGAACGCGGTCCGGACCAGCTTGACCCTTACCGCGAGACCCTGGACGCCGGCTTTCACCAGATTGAGATCTCTGGCCGGTCGCACGGCTTCTGCATCGACCGACTGGCGCTGGGGCGGAACGGGATCACATTCGAGGATCCGGGCCCGCCCGTCTCGGCAGCGCGGCCCCGATGAACCACAACCAGCGAGACGTGGTCCCTCAAAAGAAAAGGGTTGCGGCTCGTGTTCTAGTATATTAGTATCGACGAAGGAACGGAGGCCACGCGGGCCCGTCCCCTTATAAGCCCAAGGCGGGGAGCACCTGCCGCGCAACGGAGGAATGACATGCAGAAATCCCTCACCCCGAAGCTCACCCTGTTTGCGGTCTTCCTCTCGGGCACCGCCGCCTTCGCCCAGGATGACCGCACGGTTCGCATCGTTCTGAACGAGGAGCTCGACGTCGTTGAGCCCTGCATGGCCGCACGCTCCGACGTCGGGCGGGTGATCCTGCAAAACGTCAACGAGACGCTGACCGAGTTCGTTCCCGGGCAGTCCGAGCTGAAGCCGCGGCTCGCCACCGAATGGACGGCGGTCGACGAGGACACCTGGCAGGTCAAGCTTCGCGACGGCGTCACCTTCCACGACGGCACCACCCTCGACGCGGCCGACGTCGCCTTTACCCTCGACCGCATCAAGGTGCCGGAGTTCGGCTGCGAGGTCGGCATCAAGTACTTCGGCGACATCGAGTTCGCGACCGAGGCCGTCGACGATCTGACTGTCGAGATCACCACCACGCCGGGCTCGCCGATCCTGCCGCTCCTGCTCTCCACCGTACCCATCGTGCCTTCCGAGACCCAGGCCGACAAGTTCGTGGAGAAGCCGGTCGGCACCGGGCCTTACCTCTTCGACGTCTGGAATCCCGGCCAGAACATCGTCCTGAAGCGCAATCCGGACTACTGGGGCGAGGCGCCGCAGGTTGAAGAGGCCACCTACCTGTTCCGCAGCGACCCGGCGGTCGCAGCGGCGATGGTCGAGGCCGGCGAGGCCGACGTCGTGCCGAACCTTTCGATGGATCAGGCGACTAACCCGGAGACCGACTTCAGCTACCCGAACTCGGAGACGACCACACTCAGGATCGACACCACGGTCCCACCGACGAACGATCGGCGTGTCCGCGAGGCGATGAACCTCGCGATCGACCGCGAGGCGTTTCTCGGCTCGTTGTTCCCGGCGGACGTCCAGCCGGCGACGCAGATGGTGGTGCCGACGACGATCGGCCACAACCCCGACCTCGAGGTCTGGCCATACGATCCCGAGCGCGCCAAGGCGCTGATTGAGGAGGCCCGGGCCGACGGCGTGCCGGTCGACACCGAGATTCAGATCGTCGGCCGCACCGGCATCCATCCCAACGCCACCGAGGCAATGGAGGCGATGATGGCGATGCTGCAGGACGTCGGGCTCAACGTCAGCCTGCAGATGTACGAGGTCGGCCGCTGGAACGAGTTCTTCGTGAAGCCCTACCCCGAGGACCGGGGCGTCACCCTGACCGAGCAGATGCACGACAACGCCAAGGGCGACCCTGTCTTCACCGCCTTCGTTAAGCACCACAGCCAGGGTGCGCACGCGATGGTCGAGGACCCCGAGCTCGATGCCCTGATCGAGAATGCGACGGCGGCGAGCGGCGAGGAGAGGGCCGAGCTCTGGAAGCAGGTCTTCGCCAAGGCGAACCAGGACATCATCACCGACATTCCGATGTTCCACATGGTCGGCTTCACCCGGGTTAGCCCTCGGCTCGACTTCCAGCCGACGATCGCGACCAATAGCGAGCTGCAGCTCAGTCAGATCAAGTTCAAGCAGTGAGAGCGCCCGGCCGGGCGGCCCCGCCCGCCCGGCCGGCACCCCTTCACCGATCCTTTCGCACTGGGAGTCCCCCATGTCCCGACCCGACGTCCTCGTCGTCTGGCCGATTCTGCCTGACCAGATGCGGCAGCTCGACGAGCGCTACACGCTGCACCGTTACGACCAGGCGGCCGATAAGGGCGCCTTCCTGAACGGCAAGGCCGTCTCGATCCGAGCGGCCGTCACCACCGGCGGCCACGGCTTCACCGCAGACCTGCTCGACAAGCTTCCGAACCTCGAGATCGTCGGCGCCTCCGGCGTCGGCGTCGACAAGATCGACGTCACCGCCTGCAGGGCGCGCGGGGTGCCGGTGACGAACACCCCTGACGTCCTCAACGACGACGTCGCCGACCTCGGCTTCGGCCTCGTGATCGCGTGCATGCGGGAGATGCCGCAGGGCTTCGCCTACGTGAAGTCGGGCGACTGGGGACGCCAGGGAATGATGCACCTGACGACCACGCTCTCGGGCAAGACCATCGGCATCGTCGGCCTCGGACGCATCGGTCGCGAGATCGCCGACCGGGCGATGCGCCTTCAAAATGCGTGTCGCCTATACCGGACGCAACGCCCAGGATGTGCCCTTCGAGTACATTCCGGACCTGGTCGAGCTCGCCAGGCGCTCGGACGTGCTGATGCTGACCGTTCCCGGCGGCGGGGCCACCCGCAACCTGATCGGCCGGGAGGTGCTCGAAGCACTCGGCCCGAAGGGCTGGCTCGTCAACATGGCCCGCGGCAGCGTGGTCGACGAGCCGGCGCTGATCGCGGCGCTCAAGGACGGCACCATCTGCGGCGCCGGCCTCGACGTCTACTGGAACGAGCCGAACGTCGATCCGGAGCTCGTTGCGCTCCAGAACGTCGTCTTCTACCCGCACCACTCGAGCGGCACCGTCGAGACCCGCGCCGCCATGTCCCAGCTCGTCGTCGACAATCTTGCGGCGCACTTCGCCGGCAAGCCGCTGCTCACGCCCGTCTGACTACGCCCGTCCGGGCCTGCGCGGGCGCGCAGAGCTTCGACACAGGCCGAAGGACGTTGACCGCGCTCTAACCCCGAAGAGGATCCGACCATGACCCCCCTCGACCTGCAGCAAAAGATGGGTTCAGGCCTCCTGTCGTTCCCCGTCACCCCCTTCGACTCCGACAATCGCTTCGCGCCGAAGCCCTACGGAGCCCACATCGAGTGGCTGGCAGAGTACCCGGCCGCCGGCCTCTTCGCTGCCGGCGGTACCGGCGAGTTCTTCTCGCTGCGTCCCGAAGAGGTGGTCGACGCGGTCAGAACCGCCAAGTCGGTGGCCGGCGACGTGCCGATCCTTTCCGGCTGCGGCTACGGCACCGCCATGGCCGTCGATCTCGCCCGGGCGGTCGAGGCCGCCGGCGCCGACGGCATCCTGCTGCTGCCGCATTATCTGACCGAGGCCGGCCAGGCAGGACTCGCCGCCCACGTCCAGGCGGTCTGCGACGCCGTCGGCATCGGCGTCGTCGTCTACAACCGCGCCAACTCCCGCCTGACCCCGGCGACGCTGGCGCAGCTCTGCGACGAATGCCCGAACCTCGTCGGCTTCAAGGACGGCACCGGCGACATCGCCACCGTCCGGCGCATCGTCGCCACGCTCGGCGACCGGCTGACCTATATCGGCGGCATGCCGACGCACGAGTTCTACGCCGAGGCCTACAACGCCATGGGCGTCACCACCTACTCCTCGGCCGTCTTCAACTTCGTCCCCGACCTGGCGCTCGACTTCTTCAACGCCATGCGCGCCGATGACAAGCCGACGATGGCCCGGCTCCTCGACAGCTTCTTCTACCCGTTCATGGACATCCGCGACCGCCAGCCCGGCTACGCCGTCTCCGCGATCAAGGCCGGCGTCCGAATCAAGGGCTTCGACGCGGGCACGGTCCGCAGTCCGCTGACCGACCTGACGCAGGCGGAAGAAGAGATGCTCGCGGAGCTGATCGCCGAGGTCGGCGCCGCCGCCCCGGCGGCCGCCAGCGCCTAGCGGAAGTACTGCGGATGGGCTGCCCGGATCTCCTCGACGGCCGCGAGCGTCCCGCCCAGGTGGCGGCGTACCGCGGCGTCGGCGACTTTGCCCTTGCCGGCGAGCAACGCCTCGAGGATGTCGCGGTGGTCGCGCAGGATCTGGTTCGCCTTGCCCTCGGTGGTCAGGTGGAGATTGCGCAGCCGGTCGATGTCGCCGCTGCGTTGGACGACGAGCTCCCAGAGCCGCTCGCGCCCTGTCGCCCGGAACAGGGCCAGATGGAACGCCTGGTCCTTGAGACGGAAGGCGGCACGATCGTGATGCTTCGTCCAGATCGCCTCCATCTCATCGAGGACGAGCTCGGCCGGGCGCAGGTCGAAGTCGCTCGGCGCCGCCGTGATGGTGCGGGCGACCTCGCACTCGAGCGCGGTGCGGAGGAACTGGGTCTCGTGCGCCTGGCCGATGTCGATCGGGGCAACGAGCGTGCTCGACTGCGGATGGACGATGACGAGCCCCTCTTGCTCCAGCCTTTGCAGAGCGTCGCGGACCGGCGTCTGGCTAACCCCGAAGCTCTCGGCCAGGGCGGGTCTCGACAGCGGCGTCCCGGGCGCCAGCTGCAGCCCGATGATCTGGGTCCGAAGCACCTCGAAAATCTGCACTGCTACCGGCAAACGCCGATCTACCTGGACCAGCTTCAATTCTGGGAACGCACGTTCGAGCACTGGCGACACTCCTGCTTCGCATGACGTGGAACCTAATGTATTAGACCCTCGATGGAAAGAGGAACAGCGATGGAGCAGGAAGCGGCAGCGATAGGATATCCGAACGGCGAAGCGAAGCGTTCGCTTCCATGTCCTGAGACCGAGAACCATTCGCGCCTGCGGAGCACCTTCACGGAGGCGTACGCCCCGCTCCGGGTGGCCGCATGATCCGCGTCGAAGCCAGCCGCCTGCGCACCGGCATCTCCGATCTCTTCGTCGCCGCCGGGATGGACGCCGAGAAAGCCGCCGTCGTCGCCGAAATGCTTGTCGAAGCGGACCTGATCGGCCACTCCACACACGGCAGTGGCCTGGTCGAAAGCTATCTCGACGCGCTTGCCAGCGGCGAGCTCAACGGGAGCGGCACCTACGACGTTCTTGCCGATCGCGGCGCGTGCGTCACCTGGCGCGGCAACCGCCTGCCGGGCGCCTGGCTGGTGCGCGAGGCGCTCGATCTCGCCTGTGACCGCGCGCCTCAGTACGGCGTCGTCACGGTAGCAATCGGCGGCAGCCACCACACCGGCGCTCTCGCCGCCTATCTTCGCCCCGTGACCGAGCGCGGCTTCGTCGCTGAGATCTGGTGCTCGACCACCTCCGCCGCCCGCATGGCGCCGTTCGGCGGCACGACACCGGTCCTGACGCCCAACCCGCTCGCCATCGGCTTCCCGACCGGCGGCGACCCGATCCTGATCGATCTTTCCGCCTCGATCACCACCACAACCCTGACCCGCTCGCTTGCGGCGAGGGGCGAGCGCTACCCGGACAAGTGGGCGCTGACCGCCGCCGGCGAGCCGACCGACGACCCGCGCGAGGTGACCGAGCGTGGCGGTACCCTGCTGCCGCTCGGCGGCGCTCACAAAGGCTACAAGGGCTTTGGCCTGGCGCTGATGGTCGACGTGCTCAGCCAGGGCCTCGCCGACTTCGGCCGCGAGGATCCGCCTGCGCCGATGTCGCTCGCGGTGTTCATTCAGGTCATCGATCCCGAGGCGTTCGGCGGCCGCGGAGCCTTCGCTCGACGCGCCGGCTTTGTCGCCGACCTCTGTCGCGCCGTGCCACCGGCCCCGGGCGTTTCCGGGGTCCGGGTTCCCGGCGACGGCGCCGCCCGCTCCCGTCGCGCCGCGCTCAAACAAGGGGTGCTGGTCGACGAGTCCATGATGGATGCGCTTTCTAACCGCGCCGCCAAGCTCGGCATCCCATGGCCCGTGAACGCCGGGACGGCATCGTGAGGATTCGCGGCATGCTTGCCGGCTGTAACGGGACCATCGCGGGTCGATCTCCTGCTGACAAGTTCGGCGCGTCGCGATTGATGCCTGCGCTTGGGATTGCGGCGGCCTTCATGGCGCTGAGCGCCCTGGTTCAGGTGCTGGATTCCGTCATCGTTCGCTATTTGGCCGAGGAGCTGCACCCCTTCGAGATCCTCTTCTTCCGCAATCTCTTCAGCCTGCTGGCGCTCGCGCCCTTGTTGGCTCCCGCCGACCGAACTCTGAAAGCCAAGGGCCTCTGGCTCGCGCACGGTTCTCGCGCCGTCCTGAAGCTGGCGGCGATGGCGTCGGCATTCTTCGCCATCTCTCTGCTGCCGCTGTCGGTCTTCACCGCCATCGCCTTCACGACGCCCCTATTCGCTACCCTCGGTGCGATCCTGTTTCTGAACGAGCCGATACGACTTACCCGGCTCGCCGCCCTGCTCGTCGGATTCGCCGGCATCATTGTCGTCTTGCGCCCGACTCGGTGCCGCTAGGTGCGGGCGCCGTGCTGGCGTTGGCCTCGGCAGTCGGGTTCGCAGCGGTGGTGCTGGTGCTCAAGTTCACCGCCGGCCGGGACTCGGCCTCCCGTATCGTCTGGCTCAATCTGGTGATTTCGGCCCCGGTGGGACTGGCGATGTCCATCGCGGTATGGACGACGCCCTCGCCGGGGCAGATCGGCCTTATGTTCCTGCAGGGGATCGGCGGACTTGCTGCCCAGCTCGCGGTCACCAGTGCGATGAGCCGGGCCGACGCCTCGCTTCTGGTCGCCGTAGACTTCGTCCGCCTGCCGCTTGCAGTCGGGCTGGGTTATGCGCTGTTCGGCGAACCTGTGGAGCTGACCGTGCTCATTGGTGGCGGGGTCATCCTGTGCTCGCTGGTGTTGCTGTTCTCTCGCGAAGGCCGTCGGGCTCGCGAGTGAGAAACTGTTGACCGTC
>CAVXOH010000004.1:0-351144 GCA_963763295.1 uncultured Alphaproteobacteria bacterium | reverse complement strand
TGGCGGACTGGCGAGGATTCGAACCCCGGACCCCTTAATTCGTAGTCAAGTACTCTATCCAACTGAGCTACCAGTCCGTCGCGCGGGGAGATACGCCCGGCGGTCCGGTTTTGCAACCCCAAACGGGGCAGATCCGGCTAGGGTGCGGACTCATATTGCTGCAAGCCAGATGCGGATAGCAGCGAGTTGAAGAGCGGCGAGGAAGTTCTCGGGTTTTCGGTCGTAGCGTGTGGCCAAGCCGCGGAACTGTTTGATCTGGTTGAAGAAGCGTTCGACCAGATTTCGCTGGCGATAGACCCAGCTGGAGAAGGCGAAGCTGCCCTTGCGGATCGTGCGGGGCGGAATGTTGGCCCAGGCGCCGCGCTCGGAGGCGAGTTCGCGGATGGCGTTGGTGTCGTAGGCCCGGTCGGCGATCAGCGTCGCGCCGGGGGCGAGGTCCTCCAGCAAGGTGGCCGCAACCGGCGCGTCGCCCGCCTGACCCGGCGTGAGGATGAGCTTCACCGGTCGGCCGTCGGCGTCGACCAGCGCGTGGATCTTGGTGGTCAGCCCGCCCCGGGAACGTCCCATGCTGCCATCCCCGGCGTCGGGACCCCCCTTTTGACCGCGGCGCCGTGCTGGTGGACACGCACGCAGGACGAGTCGATCATCACGATGTCGCCGTCGTAAGCCTTTGATACCGCGGCGAGGATGCGGTCCCACACCCCTGCGGCCCGCCAGCGCACGAAGCGGTTGTAGAGTGTGGTTCGCGGCCCGTACCGCTCCGGGATGTCGCGCCAGGGTGCTCCGGTCCGGAAACGCCACAGGATGCCGTTCAGCACCCGCCGGTCGTCGACCCGAGGCACCCCGCGCGGCTTGTTCGGCAGCAGCGGTTGGATGATCGCCCACTCCTCGTCGCTCAGCTCGTGACGGCGCATGAAACCCTCCTCTTTCGGAAGGTTAAATCAGAACCGCGACATGAGGGGAACCCTGTTTATAGGGCCAGAGCCTAGCCCACGAGGGTCCGGATCAGCAGGCCGATCGCGGCGAGGGCGGCGACGCCGGCGACCCAGAGCCCGACGAACCAGAGCAGGCGGGCGAGCATCAGTGATAGCCGTGGCGCGGGTCGGTCTTGCCGCGGAAGACCCAGTAGGCGTAGCCGGTGTAGGCGAGGATCATCGGCACCAGCACCAGCGCGCCGACAAGCAGGAAGGCGAGGCTCGACTCGGGTGCGGCCGCCTGCCAGATCGTTAGGCTCGGCGGCACGATGTTGGGATAGAAGCTGATGCCGAGCCCGATGAAGCTTAAGCCGAACATCGCCAGCGCGGCGAAGAACGGCCAGCGGTCGCGGCCCTTGCGGAATCCCTGCACGAAGACGTAGGCGGCGACGAGGAGCAGCATCGGCACCCAGATGGTGAAGAGCACGTGCGGGAAGCCGAACCAGCGTTCGGCATATTCGGGGTTCAGGAACGGGGTGACGAGGCTCACGATCCCGATCAGCGCCAGCGTCGCGGCCCCGGCGAGCTTGGCGAGCGGCTCGGCGCGGGCCCGCACGTAGCCCTCGGTCTTCATCACCAGCCAGGTGGCGCCGAGGAGCGCGTAGCCGGCGACGAGCGCGACGCCGGTCAGCATCGAGAACGGCGTCAGCCAGTCCCAGCGGCCGCCGGCATAGGCGCGCTCGGCGACCTCGATGCCCTCGACCAGCGCGCCGAGCGCCACGCCTTGGGCGAAGGCGGCGACGAGCGAGCCGAGGAAGAACGAGACGTCCCAGAGGAACTTGCCCCGCCGGGTGCGCCAGCGGAACTCGAAGGCGACGCCGCGGAAGACGAGCGCGAGCAGCATGGCGATGATCGGCGCGTAGAGCGCCGGCATCACCACCGCGTAGGCGAGCGGGAAGACCGCGAAGAGCCCGCCGCCGCCGAGGACGAGCCAGGTCTCGTTGCCGTCCCAGACCGGCGCGACGGTGTTCATCGCGAGATCCTTGTTCGCCTCGCCCTCGATCAGCGGGAACAGGATGCCGACCCCGAGGTCGAAGCCGTCGAGCACCACGTAGGCGAGCACCGCGAAGGCGATGAGCCCGGCCCAGACGAAGGCGAGGTCGAGTTCCATCCCAGCGCTCCCCTCAGTGCCCGGGGCGGCCTTCGGCCGGCCCAGGCGTGATGCCGGCGGTGCGGGTCAGGCCGAGCTCCTCGATGCCCGGCCCGGCCGCGGGCGGCCGGCGCATCAGCCGCAGCAGGTAGAAGATGCCGGCGCCGAACACCGCGAAATAGACGACGACATAGGCGGTGAGCGAGGTCGCCACCGCCGGCGCCTCGATCAGCGACACGCTGTCGGCGGTGCGCAGCAGGCCGTAGACGGTCCAGGGCTGGCGGCCGACCTCGGTGGTGATCCAGCCGCACAGGAGCGCGACGAAGCCCGCCGGCCCCATGACGAGCGCGGCGCGCAGCAGCCGCCGGTCGTAGTCGGGCCGCCCCTGCCAGCGCCGCCAGGCCGCCCAGGCGCTGAGGCCGAGCATGAGGAACCCGAGCGCCACCATGACGCGGAAGGTCCAGAAGATCAGCGCCGCCGGCGGCCGCTCGTCGCGCGGGAAGGCCTTGAGCCCCCGAACCTCGCCGTCGAGCGAGTGGGTCAGGATCAGCGAGCCGAGGCGGGGGATCTCGAGCGCGTAGCGCGTGGTCTCGGCCGCGTCGTCGGGCAGCCCGAACAGGATCAGCGGCGCGCCGGCGTGGGTTTCGTAGTGCCCCTCCATCGCCGCGATCTTCGCCGGCTGGTGCTCGAAGGTGTTGAGCCCGTGCAGGTCGCCGGCGATGATCTGGATCGGCGCCACCACCACGATCATGCCCATCGCCATCGCGAACATCCGCCGCGCCGCGGGCTCGGTGGCGTCGCGGAGCAGGTGCCAGGCACCGACCGCGCCGACGGCGAGCGCGGTCGTGAGATAGGCCGCGAGCACCATGTGCACGAGCCGGTAGGGGAAGGACGGGTTGAAGATCACCGCCCACCAGTCCTCGGGCTCGAACTGGCCGGCGGCGTTGATGACGTGGCCGGCCGGCGTCTGCATCCAGGAGTTGGCGCTGAGGATCCAGAACGCCGACCCGAGCGTGCCGACCGCGACCATCAGCGTCGCGAGGAAGTGCAGGCCGGGGCCGACCCTGGCGCGGCCGAAGAGCATGATGCCGAGGAAACCCGCCTCGAGGAAGAAGGCCGACAGCACCTCGTAGCCCATCAGCGGCCCGACGATCGGGCCCGCCCGGTCGGAGAAGACCGACCAGTTGGTGCCGAACTGGTAGGACATGGTGAGCCCGGAGACGACGCCCATGCCGAAATTGACCGCGAAGATCGTCTTCCAGTAGTCGAAGAGCCGGAGGTAGACCGCGTCGCCGGTGCGCAAGTGGAGGAAGTTCAGCACCGCGAGATAGCTCGCGAGCCCGATCGTGAAGGCGGGAAAGATGATGTGGACGGCGATGGTGAAGGCGAATTGCAGCCGCGCGAGGTCCAGGGCATCGACCGGCATCGCTGGATTCTCCCCCGCTCTGCTGCCGCCGCCACCACCATATGGCGATTGCGCCCGTATTCAACCCGGGCGCGGCCCGCGCGACCTTGTCCTCCCGGAGCAAAGCCAGTAACAGCGGCCTTGGAGAGGTGGCCGAGTGGTCGAAGGCGCGCCCCTGCTAAGGGCGTAGGCGGGGAACCGTCTCGAGGGTTCGAATCCCTTCCTCTCCGCCACACCGCCGCGGCCGTGGTTCGATCCGGGTGGATCAGCGCTGGGTGCGGCCGAGCACCTCGATGATTTCATTGATCTTCTGCCGCTGATCGTCCTTGTCGCCGGTTTCGATGGCGTGCTCGACGCAATGGGCGACGTGATCGCGGAGAATTTCCTCCTCGGCCCGGCGCAGCGCCGCGCGGACCGCCGAGATCTGCGTCACGATGTCGATGCAGTAGCGATCCTCCTCGACCATCCGCCCGAGGCCGCGCACCTGCCCTTCGATCCGACTGAGCCGTTTCAGCACGGCGGCTTTCGCTTCGGTCTGCATGCTTGACCTATACCCCATGCGGGTATATCTGTCAACCATTCGATACCCCCGCGGGGTTTACCGACAGAAGCCGAGGAGGCCCGACATGCAGGATCATGGCCAGAGCTCACACATCCGGGAGAACGCCGCGCCGGCGAACGGCGTCCACCTCGCGAAGGACCCGGTGTGCGGGATGGACGTCGATCCCCACGCCGCCAGGCACCGGGCCGAGCATGGCGGGCGGACCTACCACTTCTGCTCGGCGCGTTGCCGCGAGCGTTTCGTCGCCGAGCCGGAAAGGTTTCTCGCGCCCGAGCGAGCGCGGGCCGAGCCCGTGCCGGACGGCACGATCTACACCTGCCCGATGCATCCGCAGATCCGCCAGGTCGGGCCGGGCTCCTGCCCGATCTGCGGCATGGCGCTGGAGCCGCTGACGGTGACCGCCGACTCGGGTCCCAACCCCGAGCTCGCCGACATGACCCGCCGCTTCCGGATCGGACTCGTGCTGACGGTTCCGGTGGTTGCGCTCGAGATGGGCGGGCACCTGACCGACCTGCACATGCTGATCGGGCCGAGGACTTCCAGCTGGCTGCAGCTCCTGCTTGCCACCCCGGTCGTTCTCTGGGCCGGCTGGCCGTTCTTCGTGCGGGGCTGGAACTCGGTCGTCAGCCGCAACCTCAACATGTTCACGCTGATCGCGCTCGGGACGGGGGTCGCCTGGCTCTACAGCGTCGTCGCGACCACGCTGCCCGGCATCTTTCCACCGGCGTTCCGTGGCATGGGTGGCATCGTCGCGATCTACTTCGAGGCCGCGGCGGTCATCACCGTCCTTGTCCTCCTCGGCCAGGTCCTCGAGCTCAGGGCCCGCGAGCAGACCTCCGGCGCCATTCGCGCCCTGCTCGATCTCGCGCCGAAGACGGCCCGGCGGATCGCGCCGGACGGCTCGGAGCACGAGGTTTCGCTGGCGCTGATCGACGTCGGCGACCGGCTGAGGGTGCGGCCGGGCGAAAAGGTGCCCGTCGATGGCGCGGTCGTCGACGGCCGGTCCTCGATCGACGAGTCGATGGTGACCGGCGAGTCGATGCCGGTCGGCAAGGAGCCGGGCGGGCACGTCATCGGCGGCACGATCAATCGCTCCGGCGCGCTCGTCATCGTCGCCGAGAAGGTCGGCCGCGACACGCTTCTCGCCCGCATCGTCCAGATGGTCGCCGAGGCGCAGCGCAGCCGTGCGCCGATCCAGCGGCTGGCCGACCGCGTGTCCGGCTGGTTCGTGCCGCTCGTCATCGCGGTCGCCGCGCTGTCGTTCGTGGCCTGGGCGATCTGGGGTCCCGAGCCGCGGCTCGCCTACGGCCTCGTCGCCGCGGTCACGGTGCTGATCATCGCCTGTCCCTGTGCCCTCGGACTCGCGACCCCGATGTCGATCATGGTCGGCGTCGGCCGCGGCGCCCGCGCGGGCGTCCTGATCAAGAACGCCGAGGCGCTCGAGCGAATGGAGAAGGTCGACACCCTCGTCGTCGACAAGACCGGCACGCTCACCGAGGGCCGGCCTTCGGTGACGAAGGTCCGCCCGGTCGACGGGATCGCGGAGGCGGAGCTGCTTCGGCTCGCCGCCAGCGTCGAGCGCGCCAGCGAGCACCCGCTCGGGGCGGCGATCGTCGAGGCCGCGGCCGGGCAGGGCCTCGCGCTCTCCGAGGTGCGCGATTTCGACAGTCCGGCCGGCAAGGGCGTCACCGGCGGCGTCGACGGCCGGACGGTCCGCATCGGCAATGCCGCCTTCCTCGCCGAGACCGGCGTCGAGCTCGGCGCGCTGACCGCCGAGGCCGACGCGCTGCGGCGGGATGGCGCGACCGCGGTCCTTGTCGCGATCGACGACAGGCCGGCCGGGATCATCGCGGTCTCCGATCCGGTGAAGGCGACGACGCCGCAGGCGATCGCCGCCCTGCACGGCGAGGGCGTGCGGATCGTCATGCTCACCGGCGACAACCGCACCACGGCAGAAGCCGTCGCGCGCCGGCTCGGGATCGACGAGGTCGAAGCCGAAGTCCTGCCCGAGCGCAAGAGCGACGTGGTTCGCCGGCTGCGCGCCGAGGGCCGGGTGGTGGCGATGGCCGGTGACGGCGTCAACGACGCTCCCGCCCTCGCCGCCGCCGACGTCGGCATCGCCATGGGGACCGGCACCGACGTCGCGATCGAAAGCGCCGGGGTGACGCTGCTCAGGGGCGATCTCACCGGCATCGCGCGCGCCCGCCGCCTGAGCCGGGCGACGATGCGCAACATCCGGCAGAACCTGTTCTTCGCCTTCGTCTACAACGCGGCCGGCGTGCCGATCGCCGCCGGGCTGCTCTACCCCGCCTTCGGCATCCTGCTGTCGCCGGTGATCGCGGCGGCGGCGATGGCGCTGTCCTCGGTGAGCGTGATCGGAAATGCCCTGCGGCTGCGGAGCGCCTCGATCGACGGCGGACCCGCAAGGCCCCGGGTCGGCTGAACGAGCGCCGGGACTTGCTCTTTCTGTTGTCTATTTGTCGCGGGATCGCCAAGAGTGTCGAGTAGGGCTGTGCCCCTCAGGCCCCGATGGCTTGAGCTCGAAACAAGCGTCCACAGCGACGCGATACCAACTTGGAGGTCGTCAATGCTGCATCTGAGATCGTCGACAGCGCTCGCGGGGCTCCTGATTGCCGCGGGGATGCTGCCGGCAAACGCGCAAAGCCTGGACGAGCTGGTCGCCGCGGCCAAGGCCGAGGGCACCGTGACAACGATCGCGCTGCCGCACGACTGGTGCAACTACGGCGGCGTCATCGAGGGCTTCAAGGCCAAGTACGGCATCGAGGTCAACGAGCTCAACCCGGACGCGGGCTCGGCCGACGAACTCGAGGCGATCCGCGCCAACAAGGACAACAAGGGGCCGCAGGCGCCCGACGTCATCGACGTCGGCTTCTCCTTCGGCCCGGCGGCCAAGGAAGAGGGGCTGACCCAGCCCTACAAGGTCTCGACCTGGGACACGATCCCCGACAACGTCAAGGACGCCGAGGGCCATTGGTACGGCGACTACTACGGCGTGCTCTCCTTCGCGATCAACAAGGACCTGATCGAGGCCAGCCCCACCGACTGGGCCGACCTCCTCAAGCCCGAGTACGCGAACGCAGTGGCGCTCGCGGGCGATCCGCGCGCCTCGAATCAGGCAATCCTAGGCGTCTATGCTGCCGGCCTCGCCGCCGGCGGCGCGCCGGGCGGCGACGCCGCCAAGAAGGGCCTCGACTACTTCGCCGAGCTGAACAAGGCCGGCAACTTCGTGCCGGTCATCGGCAAGTCCGGCCCGCTCGCCCAGGGTGCGACGCCGCTCATCATCTGGTGGGACTACAACGCGCTCGCCGGACGCGACACCCTCAACGGCAACCCGCCCGTCGAAGTCGTGGTCCCCAAGTCGGGCGTCGTCGCCGGGGTCTACGTCCAGGCGATCTCCGCCTTCGCGCCGCACCCGAACGCCGCCAAGCTCTGGATGGAGTATCTCTACTCCGACGAGGGCCAGCTCAAGTGGCTCGAGGGCTACTGCCACCCGATCCGCTTCGGCGCGCTGGTCGATGCCGGCAAGGTGCCGCAGGAGCTCCTCGACAAGCTGCCGCCGGCGGCGTCCTACGAGGCGGCGGTGTTCCCGACGCTCGAGGAGCAGGAGGCGATGGCCGAGGTGGTCAAGGGCGGCTGGGACGCCACCGTCGGCGCCAACGTGCAGTGAGCCCGCGCGAGGCCCCGGGCGCCGCCCGGGGCCTCGCCGCGCCCGCGATGGCCGCGACCGCGCCCTCCGCACGCGTGGCCCGCTCCTGGGCCTCGATCGGCATGCTGCCGTTCCTCGCCTTCGCGCTCCTCTTTCTGATCCTGCCGACCATGCACGTGGTCGTCGGCGCCTTCCGCAACCCGTCGGGCGAGTTCACTCTCGTCAACGTTCGCAACCTCTTCACGCCGTCCATTCTCGCGAGCTTCTGGATCTCGATCCGGATCAGCTTCGCCTCTGCCTTCCTCGGCTGCCTGATCGGCTTCGCGGTGGCGGCGGCGGTGACGCTCGGCGACCTGCCGAAGTGGCTGCGCGGGCCGGTGCTCACCTTCTCCGGCGTCGCCTCGAACTTCGCCGGCGTGCCGCTCGCCTTCGCCTTCCTCGCCACCCTCGGACGGCTCGGCCTCGTCACCGTGCTGCTGCGCGAGTGGTTCGGCATCAACATCTACGCCCTCGGCTTCAACCTGCTGAGCTTCTGGGGCCTGACGCTCACCTACCTGTTCTTCCAGATCCCGCTGATGATCCTGATCGTCACGCCGGCCCTCGACGGGCTGAAGCGCGAGTGGCGCGAGGCGGCGCAGATCCTCGGCGCTTCGACCTTCCAGTACTGGCGCATGGTGGCGCTGCCGATCCTCTGGCCGACGCTCTTGGGCACGCTGGCGCTGCTCTTCGCCAACGCCTTCGGCGCCGTCGCCACCGCCTACGCGCTGACCGGCTCGTCACTCTCGATCGTGCCGATCCTGCTCTTCGCCCAGATCCGCGGCGACGTGCTCGGCGACCCGCACCTCGGGTATGCGCTCGCCTTCGGCATGATCGTCGTCACCGGCGTCGCCAACGCCCTCTACATCTGGCTGCGCACCCGCGCCGAGCGGTGGGTGAAGTGAGTTTCCGACGTTTCACGCGCGCGCGCGACGCACGGGTGGACATGAGGCCACCCCGGCGTTGCGCTCGGCTGACGGCAAGCACGGTTTGCGACGCTCGCCGTCCCGCGCATGTCCGGCCGGCCGATCCTTCTCGAGCGCCCCTCCATCTTCTTGGCGAAAATACTCCCGCCGGAGGCACCTGCACGAAGTGCAGGTTCAGCACCGCGCGCCCGGGCAACCGGTTCGGCGCCCCGCGCCATAACGCCAGGGGGTCGCTGCGATGACCCGCGTCTGGTCGTGGCTCGCCTTCGCCGTCGGCATGCTCTATTTCTTCCTGCCGCTGATCGGAACGCTCGAGTTCTCGCTCCGGATGCGGCGCGGCGAGTACAGCCTCGACGCCTACCGCGTGGTGCTGGCGGACCCGCGCTTCCAAGCGACCTTCGGGTATTCGGTGGCGATGGCGCTGCTGACCATCCTGATGGGCGTGCTGATCGTGGTCCCGACCGCCTACTGGGTGCGGCTCAAGCTGCCGGGCTGGCGGCCGTTCATCGAATTCGTCACCCTGCTGCCGCTGGTGATCCCGGCCATCGTCATCGTCTTCGGCTACATCCGGCTCTACAACACCTCCTCGATCCTGCCGCTGACCGGCTCCGCCACCGGCACCAACTTCCTGCTGCTCGCCGGCTACACCACGCTGGCGCTGCCCTACATGTACCGTGCCGTCGACACCGGCCTGCGCGCGATCGACGTCGCGACCCTGACCGAGGCGGCGCAGAGCCTCGGCGCCGGCTGGCTCACCATCATGGTCAAGGTGATCCTGCCCAACGTCCTCGTCGCCGTGCTCTCCGGCGCGTTCCTGACCTTCGCCATCGTCATCGGCGAGTTCACCATGGCGGCGCTGCTCAACCGTCCGGCCTTCGGCCCGTACATGCAGCTCCTCGGCGCCAACCGCGCCTACGAGCCGGCGGCGCTGGCGGTGATCGCCTTCGGCATCACCTGGGCCTGCATGGGGCTGATCCAGCTCGTCACCCGCCTCCAGAAACACACCACCGCAGCACGGTAGCCTCATGGCGTTCCTCGAGATCTCGGACCTGGAGAAGCACTACGGCACCGCCCACGTGGTGCATGCCTTCAACCTCGGTGTCGAGAGGGGCGAGTTCGTCTCCTTCCTCGGCCCGTCCGGCTGCGGCAAGACGACGACGCTGCGCATGGTCGCCGGGTTCGAGACCCCGAGCCAGGGGGTGATCCGCATCGACGGCCGCGACGTGGTGGACCTGAGGCCGAACCAGCGCAACATCGGCATGGTCTTCCAGTCCTACGCGCTCTTCCCCAACATGACGGTGGCGCAGAACGTCGCCTTCGGGATGAGGGTCGCCGGCGCGCCCCGGGCGGACATCGACAAGCGCGTCGGCGAGATGCTGTGCCTGATCGGGCTGCCCGAGCTCGGCGGCCGGTTCCCGTTCCAGCTCTCCGGCGGACAGCAGCAGCGCGTGGCGCTGGCGCGCGCGCTCGCGGTGCGGCCCAAGGTCCTCCTGCTCGACGAGCCGCTCTCGGCGCTCGACGCGAAGATCCGGGTCTCGCTGCGCGAGGAGATCCGCGCCATCCAGCGCGAGCTCGGCATCACCACGATCTACGTGACCCACGACCAGGAAGAGGCCCTGTCGATGTCCGACCGGATCGTGGTGATGAACGCCGGCGTCGCCGAGCAGATCGGCGACCCGTTCGAGATCTACAACCACCCCGCGAGCGCCTTCGTCGCCTCGTTCATCGGCACCCTCAACGTGTTCGACGCACGGGTGGCCGAGCCCGCCCGCGGCGCCGTGACCGTCGACGGCCAGCCACTCGTGCTCGGCCGGCCGCTCGAGGTGGCGCCGGGCGCGACGGTCGCGCTGGCGCTGCGCCCGCAGGCGATCGCGCTCGGCCGCGCCGAAGGCACCGACGCCGCCTTTCGCGGCACGGTGAGCGACGTGAGCTTCCTCGGGTCGGTCGTGCGGGTCCGCGTCGGCCTCGACCGCCAGGTGCTGTCGCTCGACATGTTCAACACGACCGGCGTCCGCCCGCCCGCGGTGGGCGAGGCGGTCGAGATCGGTTTCGCTTGCGCCGACGTACTGGTGATGGCAACCGGTCCGGCGTCGGCCCTGCCGGCGGAGCAGCCCTGACCGGGCGGCGTCCGCCGCGGCCGAGCTAATCCCCGGCGCGCTGCAGCGGGCCGGCACCGTCGGGCGGCCGCCATGACAGCCTCGGTCTTCCTCCTCGTGCTGCTGGGCGCGGCGCTGCACGCCACATGGAACGCCATCGTCAAGCGCGGCACCGACAAGCTGCTGACGACCGTGCTGGTCGTCAGCAGCTCCGGCGCGGTCGCGGCCGCGGTGCTGCCCTTCCTCCCGCTGCCCGCCCCGGCCGCCTGGCCGTTCCTCGCCGCCTCGGCTTCCGTGCAGGTCCTCTACCTCGCCATCGTCGCCGGCGCCTACCGCGCCGCGGACATGAGCCTCGCCTACCCTCTGATGCGCGGGCTCGCCCCGGCGCTGGTCGCCGCGTTCGGGATGCTCTGGCTCGGCGAGACGCTGTCGCCAGCCGCCTGGATCGGCATCGGCCTCATCTGCGGCGGGGTCTTCGGCACCGCCATCGCGGTGCGCGGCCACGCGTCGCGGCGCGGCGTTGCGCTCGCGCTCGCCAACGCCGCCGTCATCGCCACCTATACGCTGATCGACGGCGTCGGAGTCCGGGTCTCCGGCGCGCCGGTCAGCTACACCCTCTGGCTCTTCCTCCTCAACGCCATCCCCCTCCTCGGCTGGGCGCTCCTGTTCCGCCGGCGGGCGTTCCTCGCCTACCTGCGCGGCGGACTGCCGATCGCCGTTGTCGGCGGCCTCGGCAACCTCGGCTCCTACGGCCTCGCGCTCTGGGCGATGACCGCCGCGCCGATCGCGCTGGTCGCCGCGCTCCGCGAGACATCGATCCTCTTCGGCGTGGCGATCGCAGCACTCCTGCTCGGCGAGCGCATCGGCCGCGCCCGACTGGTCGCCTGCGCCATGATCGTGCTCGGCGCCGTCAGCCTGCGCGCGGCCTGACCCTGCGGACAAGCTCGAGTCCGGGCCAACATTCTTACGCATCCTTTACGCCGGCGCGCGGCATTCCGAATGGCGCGCTTACGCTGCGCGGCACCACTTGTCGCCGGCATTTGAACGGAACCGGAGGTCGGAGCGATGCTCGACGTCATCTATCTTCTGCTCGCCGCGGCGGGCTTTCTGGCGCTGGCCGCGGCGGTCCGCGGCATCGAGCGGCTGTGAGGCACGCGATGTTCGAAACCGTGCTCGGGCTCGCGGTGGCTCTGGCCTTGCTCGTCTACCTCCTCGCCGCGCTGCTGCGGCCCGATCGGTTCTGAGGCGCGGCGATGACAAGCGGTCTTCTCGGCCATGTCCTCTACGTCGCCGTCGTGGTGGGGCTCGCCTGGCCGCTCGCCGGCTTCATGCAGCGCGTCTATGCCGGCGAGCGGTCCTTCCTCACCCCGGCGCTCGCGCCCGTCGAGCGTGCCGCCTACCGGCTGGCCGGGATCGACCCGGACGGGTCGCAGCACTGGACCGGCAACGCGCTGGCGATGCTCATGTTCAACCTCGCAGGGTTCCTGCTCCTCTACCTCGTTCTGCGGCTGCAGGGCGTGCTGCCGTGGAACCCGCAAGGGTTGGCGCCGATGGCGCCGGACGTCGCGTTCAACACCGCGATGAGCTTCGTCACCAACACCAACTGGCAGGCCTACAGCGGCGAGGTGGCGCTCTCCTACTTCAGCCAGATGGCGGGGCTGACGGTGCAGAACTTCGTCTCCGCCGCAACCGGCATGGCGGTGGCAGTGGCGGTGGTGCGCGGCTTCGCGGCGCGCTCGGCCGGCACGATCGGCAACTTCTGGGTCGACCTGACCCGCTCGGTCCTCTACGTGCTGCTGCCGCTCTCGATCCTGCTGGCGGTCGCGCTGGTGATCGAGGGCGTGCCGCAGTCGCTGGCGCCCTACACCGAGGCGACGACGCTCGAGGGCGCCGAGCAGGTGATCGCGCAGGGCCCGGTGGCGAGCCAGGTCGCCATCAAGCAGCTCGGCACCAACGGCGGCGGCTTCTTCGGGATCAACTCGGCGCACCCGCTCGAGAACCCCACGCCCGCCTCGAACCTGCTGCAATGCGTGGCGATCCTGCTGATCCCGGTCGCGTTCGTGTTCCTGTTCGGGCGGATGGTCGGGGACCGGCGGCAGGGGCTCGCCCTCTTCGCGGCGATGGGGATCCTGCTCCTCGCCGGGCTCGCGGTCATCCATGTCGGCGAGACGGGGGGAAACCCGCTGCTGGCCTCGCTGCCGATCGACCAGGCCGCCGGCAACATGGAGGGCAAGGAGGTGCGCTTCGGCGCGGCGCTCTCCGCACTCTGGGCGGAGGCGACCACCGCGGCCTCGAACGGCTCGGTCAACGCGATGCATGACAGCTTCATGCCGCTGTCGGGGCTCGCGCTGATGCTCAACATGCAGATCGGCGAGGTGATCTTCGGCGGTGTCGGCGCCGGGCTCTACGGCATGCTGCTCTTCGTGGTGCTGGCGGTGTTCCTGGCCGGGCTGATGGTCGGGCGCACGCCCGAGTACCTCGGCAAGAAGATCGAGGCGCGCGAGGTGAAGCTCGCCGTCCTCGCCTTCCTGTCGATGCCGCTCGGAATTCTCGTCTTCGGCGCCTTCGCCGCGACCGTGCCGGCGGCGCTTGCGGCGGTGCAGGATCCGGGGCCGCACGGGTTCTCCGAGATCCTCTACGCCTACAGCTCGGCGACGGGGAACAACGGCTCGGCCTTCGCCGGCTGGGGTGCTGCGCTGCCGTTCCACACCACGCTGCAGGGCGTCGCCATGCAGCTCGGGCGGTTCGCCTTCATCGTGCCGATGCTGGCGATCGCCGGCAGCCTCGCCGCCAAGACCCCCGCGCCGCCATCGGCCGGCACCTTTCCGACGCACGGGCCGCTCTTCGTGGTGCTGCTGATCGCGACGGTGCTGATCCTCGGCGCGCTCACCTTCTTCCCGGCGCTGGCGCTCGGGCCGATCGCGGAAGCGGTCGCCGCGGCCGCCGGCCAGACCTTCTGATCCCGGAGCGATCCCATGTCCCGCAAGGCCGCGCAGCCGCGCTATACCGCGGCGCTCTTCACCGAGGCCCTCGCCACCGCCTTTCGCAAGCTCGACCCGCGCGCCCTGGTGCGGAACCCGGTGATCTTCGTGACCGCGGTGGTGGCGCTGCTGACGACCATGATCCTCGTCGCCACCGCATTCGGCTCCGGCTCGGCGCGCCCTGGCCTGATCCTGCAGATCACGGTCTGGCTCTGGCTGACCGTGCTATTCGCGAACTTCGCCGAGGCGGTCGCCGAGGGCCGGGGCAAGGCGCAGGCGGCGAGCCTGCGCGCCACCAAGGCGGAGACCGCCTGCAAGAAGCTGCCGGGCGCCGACGCGCCGCACGACGCCTTCGAGACGGTGTCGTCCTCGCAGCTCCGCCGCGGCGACATCGTCCTCGTCGAGGTCGGCGACATCATCCCGGCGGACGGCGAGATCGTCGCGGGCGTCGCCTCGGTCGACGAGAGCGCCATCACCGGCGAGTCGGCGCCGGTGATCCGCGAATCCGGCGGCGACCGCTCGGCCGTCACCGGCGGCACTCGGCTCGTCTCCGACTGGCTCGTCGTCAGGATCACCGCGGAGCCGGGTAAGAGCTTCCTCGACCGCATGATCGCGCTGGTCGAGGGCGCCGAGCGGCAGAAGACCCCGAACGAGATCGCGCTCAGCATCCTGCTCGTCGGCTTCACGCTGATCTTCCTCTTCGTCGTGGTCACGCTCGAGCCCTTCGCCCGCTTCGCCGGCGCCACGATCCCGGTCGCCTTCCTGGTCGCGCTGTTCGTGACGCTGATCCCCACCACCATCGGCGGGCTTCTCTCCGCGATCGGCATCGCCGGCATGGACCGGATGGTGCGCGCCAACGTCATCGCGAAGTCCGGCCGCGCCGTGGAGGCGGCCGGCGACGTCGACACGCTGCTGCTCGACAAGACCGGCACGATCACCTTCGGCAACCGCATGGCCGACGCCTTCGTCCCGGTCCCCGGCGTCACCGAGCGCGCGCTCGCCGAGGCGGCCCTGCTCGCCTCGCTGCCGGACGAGACGCCGGAGGGCAAGTCGATCGTCGAGCTGGCGCGCCGGCGCCTCAGCGGCCCCGGGCCTGGCGACGCCATCGTACGGTTCGTGCCGTTCTCGGCGCAGACCCGGCTCTCGGGCGTCGACCTCGCCGACGGCACCGAGGTGCGCAAGGGCGCCGCCGACGCGCTCTTCGCCTATGTCCGAAAGGCTCCCGACGCCGCGCTCACCCAGTCGATCGAGACGATCGCCAAGTCCGGCGGCACGCCGCTCGTCGTCTCGCGCTGCGGCGGCGTGCTCGGCGTCATCCACCTCAAGGACATCGTCAAGCCCGGCATCCGCGAGCGCTTCGCCGACCTGCGCACCATGGGCATCCGCACCGTCATGATCACGGGCGACAACCCCCTGACGGCGGCGGCGATCGCCGCCGAGGCCGGCGTCGACGACTTCCTCGCCGAGGCGACCCCCGAGAAGAAGCTCGACTGGATCCGCCGGGAGCAGGCCGGGGGGCGGCTCGTCGCCATGTGCGGCGACGGCTCGAACGACGCGCCGGCGCTCGCTCAGGCCGACGTGGGCGTGGCGATGAACTCGGGCACGCAGCCCGCCAAGGAGGCCGCGAACCTGATCGACCTCGACAGCGACCCGACCAAGCTCATCGAGATCGTCATGGTCGGCAAGCAGATGCTGATTTCGCGCGGGGCGCTGACGACGTTCTCGATCGCCAACGACGTGGCGAAGTACTTCGCGATCCTGCCCGCGCTCTTCATCGCCGCCTATCCCGGGCTTGCCGTCCTGAACGTCATGGGTCTCGAGAGCCCCGGCAGCGCCATCCTCTCGGCGGTGATCTTCAACGCGCTCGTCATCGTCGCGCTGATCCCGCTGGCGCTGCGCGGCGTGCGCTACGCCCCCGCTTCCGCCGCGGCGCTCCTGCGCCGCAATCTCGCCCTCTACGGCCTCGGCGGCCTCGTCGTGCCTTTCGTCGGCATCAAGCTGATCGACATGGCCGTGACCGCCCTCGGCCTCGCCTGAGGTTCCGCCATGCTCGTCCACATCCGTCCCGCCCTGGTCCTGCTCGCCCTGATGACGCTGCTCACCGGCGTCGTGTACCCCCTCGCCATGACCGGCCTCGCAACCGCGACCTTCCCCGAGCCGGCGCGCGCCAGCCTGATCGAACGCGACGGGGTGGTCGTCGGCTCGCGCCTGCTCGCGCAGGGCTTCGCGGCGCCCGGCTACTTCCACCCGCGTCCCTCGGCGGTCGACTACGATGCCGCCGCCTCCGGCGCCTCGAACCTCGGCCCGACCAACGCCGAGCTGATCGCCGTGATCGCCGCGCGCGCCGCCGCCTACCGGGCGGAGAACGGCGTCGAGACCGTGCCGATCGACGCCGTCACCGCCTCCGGCAGCGGGCTCGACCCTGACATCTCGCGCGCCAACGCCGCGGCGCAGGCCGCCCGCGTGGCGTCCGCACGCGGCGTCGCCGAGGAGGAGGTGCAGGCGATCGTGGCGCAGCAGGCCGAGGGCCGGTGGCTCGGCGTCTTCGGCACCCCGCGCGTCAACGTGCTGGCCCTGAACCTGGCGCTCGACGCGACATTCCCCCTGCCGCCCGCCGTGCAGCAGGAATAGGCTCGGCGCATGACTGAGACCGACGCCCGCCCGGAGCCCGAGGCGCTGCTCGCAGAGGCCGCCAAGGAAGGGCGCGGCAGGCTCAAGGTCTTCCTCGGCGCCGCCCCCGGCGTCGGCAAGACCTACGCGATGCTCGAGGCGGCCCGGCGCCGCGCCGCAGAGGGCGTCGACGTCGTCGCCGCGGTGGTCGAGACCCATGGCCGCGCCGAGACCGAGGCGCTGGTGCGCGGCATCGAGGTGCTGCCGCGCCGGCCGCATCTCTACCGCGGGCGGATCCTGCACGAGATGGATCTCGACGCCCTCATCGCCCGGCGTCCGCAGCTCGCGCTGATCGACGAGCTCGCCCACACCAACGTCGGCGAGAACCGGCACGACAAGCGCTGGCGCGACGTCGAGGAGGTGCTTGCCGCCGGCATCGACGTCTACACAACCCTGAACGTCCAGCACCTCGAGACCCTGAACGACACCGTCGCGCGCATCTCCGGCGTCCGTGTCCGCGAGACGATCCCCGACCGCGTCCTCGAGCTCGCCGACGAGATCGAGCTGATCGACCTGCCGCCCGAGGAGCTCATCGAGCGCCTGCGCCAGGGCAAGGTCTACGTCGCGGACCAGGTCGCCCGCGCGATCCAGAACTTCTTCGCCAAGGGCAACCTCACGGCGCTGCGCGAGCTCGCCATGCGGGTCGCCGCCGACCGCGTCGACGCCCAGCTCGTCGCCCACATGCGCCGTACCGCCATCGCCGGCCCCTGGCCGGCCCAGGAGCGCATCCTCGTCTGCGTCAACGAGGCGCCGGTCTCCAAGGCGCTGGTCAGGACCGCCAAGCGCATGGCCGACCGGGCGCGCGTCGGCTGGGTGGCGCTCAACGTCGTCTCCGCCGCCTCCGAGACCTTGAGCGAGGCCGACAAGGACCGCCGCGCCGAAGCCCTGCGCCTCGCCGAGTCGCTCGGCGCCGAGATCGCCACGCTCAACGCCGAGAGCGACATCGCCTCGGAGATCCTCGGCTTTGCCCGCAGCCGCAACGTCAGCCGCCTCCTGGTCGGGCGGCCGCGCCATCGCGGCTGGCTCGCCTGGCTGAGCCGCGAGACCGTGGCCGAGGCGCTGGTGCGCGAGGCGGTCGATTTCGAGGTGACGCTGGTCTCGCCCGAGGCGCGCGACGCCGGCGCCTCGGTCGTCAGCGCCGCCCGCGTCACCGTCGAGCGCGACCCGAAGGTCTACGCCTGGGCGACCGCGGTCGTGGCGCTCGCGACCGGTGCCGTCTGGTCGGTCGACCGTCTGCTGCCGGTGGCCTCGCTGTCGCTGATCTTTCTCACCGGCGTCATCTTCGTCGCTACCCGCCACGGCC
The DNA here is from genome assembly GCA_963763295.1 of uncultured Alphaproteobacteria bacterium. Classification (GTDB taxonomy): domain Bacteria; phylum Pseudomonadota; class Alphaproteobacteria; order Rhodobacterales; family Rhodobacteraceae; genus Amaricoccus. Next base: position 333,434 of record CAVXOH010000004.1, on the reverse strand, counting down.
TGTGGCCGTCGCTCTACGCCGCGACGCTGAGCTTCCTCGGCTACAACTTCCTCTTCACCGATCCGCGGCTGACGCTCCACATGGCGCATCAGGAGGAAGTGCTGACGCTCGTGCTCTTCTACGTCGCCGCGGTGCTGACCGGAAACCTCGCCGGCCAGCTCCGCCAGCGCGCGGAGGCGCTGCGCGCCAGCTCCGAGCAAACCAACACCCTCTACGACTTCAGCCGGAAGGTGACGAGCGCCGCCACCTTCGACGACGTGGCCTGGGCCGCCGTCACCCACGTGAGCGCGACGCTTAAGTGCGACTCGCTCCTGCTCGCGCCCGACGAAGGCGGGCGCCTCGCGATCGTCGGCGCCTTCCCGCCCGAGGACCGGCTCGACGTGCGCGACCGGTCCGCCGCGGACTGGGCCTGGGAGCGCGGCGAGCCGGCCGGCCGCGGCTCCGCCACGCTGCCCTCCTCGCGCTGGCTGTTCCTGCCGGTCGGCACCCGGCAGGGACGGCTCTGCGTGCTTGGCATCGCCTGGGACGACGCGCGCACGCTCGCCCCGGCGCAACGCCGGCTGCTCGACCTCTTGGTCGACCAGGTCGCCATCGCGCTCGAGCGCACCCGCCTCGTCGCCGACCTCGAGCAGACCCGGGTCCTCTCCGAGACCGAACGGCTGCGCGCGGCGCTCCTCTCCTCGGTTAGCCACGACCTGCGCACGCCGCTGGTCGGCATCATCGGCGCCGCCAGCGGCATCCTCGAGGCCGACGCGAAGCTCACTCCCGGGCAGCGCCGCGAGCTCGCCGAGACGATCAAGGAGGAGGGCGAGCGGCTGAACCGCTACATCCAGAACCTGCTCGACATGACCCGCCTCGGCTATGGCGCGCTCGAGCTGCACCGGCGGCCGACCGACCTCGCCGACCTCCTCGCCGCCGCCCGCCGCCAGCTCGCCGCCACGCTCGGCGGCCACGCCCTCGACCTCGACCTTCCCCCCGACCTGCCGGCCCTCGACGTCGACCCGGTCCTCATCGAGCAGGTGCTCATCAACCTGCTCGACAATGCCGCCAAGTACGCGCCCGAAGGCAGCCGGATCAGGGTCTCCGCCCGCGTCGAGGGGGGTCGGGCGCGCATCGCCGTCAGCGACGAGGGACCGGGCATCCCGGCGCGCGCCCGCACCCGCGTCTTCGACATGTTCTACCGCGTGGACGAGGGCGACGGCCAGCGCGCCGGCACCGGCCTCGGGCTCGCGATCTGCAAGGGCATCGTCGACGCCCATGGCGGCGAGATCAGCGCGGTCCCGGGCAGGGCGGACGGCACCGGCACCCGCATCGACGTGGTGCTGCCGCTCGCCGGTCCGGAAGGCCGGTCGAAATGACCGGAGCCCGCATCCTCGTCGTCGACGACGAGCGGCCGATCCGCCGCTTCCTGCGCGTCACCCTCGAGGCGCACGGCTACGCGGCCATCGAGGCCGACACCGCCCGGCGCGGAATTGAGGCGGCGGCGCTCGAGGCTCCCGACCTCGTCATCCTCGACCTCGGCCTTCCCGACATGGATGGCAAGGCGGCACTGGCGCGGATCCGCGAGTGGTCGCAGGTCCCGGTGATCGTCCTCTCCGTGCGCGCCGTCCGAGGCCGAGAAGGTCGCGGCCCTCGACGCCGGCGCGCAGGACTACGTGGTCAAGCCCTTCGGCGTGCAGGAGCTCCTCGCCCGCATCCGCGGCCAGCTGCGCGACCGGGCCGCGATCGAGACCTCCGCAACGCTCGCCGTCGGCGATCTCCTCATCGACGCCGGCACCCGGCAGGTCCGCAAGGGCGATCGGCCCGTGAAGCTGACCCGCAAGGAGTTCGATGTCCTCTGGATGCTGGCGAGCCACCCCGGCCGCCTCGTGACTCACCGCATGCTGCTCCGCGAGATCTGGGGCCCGGCGCACGAGGCCGACACGCAGTACCTGCGCGTCCTGGTCCGCCAGCTCCGCCAGAAGATCGGCGACGACGCCGCCAACCCCCGCTACATCGCCAACGAGCCGGGCGTCGGCTACCGCATCATCGAATAGCTACGTCACAGGACGAGATCGTTCGACGTGTAGTTCCCCGCCTGCGCCGAACCGTCCTGAATGATAATGCGGACCTCGGCAGCGCTGTCCGTATCCGTGTTGGCAAGAACCTCCGTGTTGTTGCCGTTGTTGACCACCCGAACCCGCCCGATGCCGCTCCCCCCGAACTGGAAACCCTGATTTCCGCTTGCCTGGGTATTGGCGTCGATTGCGGACAGGTTGATCTGGTCGCCCGGCGTGGCGCCGGGCGCGTCGAACGCGACCAGCACATCCGAAGTCGTCGGCGTCGAGTTGTTGGCGGCAACGAACAGAAAGATGTCGTTCCCGCTTCCCCCGTCGAGCGTATCGCGACCGGCGCCACCGGTGAGACGGTCCCTCGCTGCGCCGCCGCGCAAAGTGTCAGCGCCGGAGTCGCCACGAAGCGTGTCAGCGCCGCCGGCGCCGTACAGCAGGTCGTTCCCACCGGCGCCGTTGAGGACATTGGGCTGCCCGCTGCCGTAGACCCGGTTGGCCGAACCGTTGGCGGTGAAGTTGGTCATGACGTGCACGACCTCGACCTGGGCCGGTAGGACGAAGCTCGCTTCGACGTTGTTGCGAAGGAACACGGTATCGGTTCCCCCACCCGCCGCTTCGATGATGCTCGCGTTTCGATAAAGCATGTACGCGTCGTCGCCGTCGCCACCGGCAAGGATGTGGGGGCCCGGCTCATTGGGAGCGATCAGCATCTCTTCGGCTGCCGAGCCGGTCGTCTGACCGGAGCCATCGCTGATCAGATAGCCGTTCCTTTCCAGATGGTCATCCATCAGGTCGCGCATGATGTTCCTGAGGGTGTTGTCCGCTGCCGTCAGCCCCTGGCCCGTCTGGTAGTCCAGGCGATTGACGTGCTCGTTCGGATCTCTCGTGATGTCGTAGAGTTCCTCGGTCCCGTCGGGATACCAAGTGTAACGAAGATCTCCGCGACCGGGCACATGGGCCCGGATCGATACCGATCCGTAGATCGTCGTCAGCGCGATCCCCTTACCGGTCCCGGGATCATACCAGTCGATCTCGGCATCTTGCACGATCGGCAGCAGGCTCTCGCCGCTCAGGCTGAGCCTGTCGGGTATGTCGATCCCCATCGAGTTGAGAACCGTGGGAAAGATGTCGACGAGGCTCACGATCTGGTCTGCGGTTTGACCGCCAGATGCCTCGGGATCGAACAGGATGAAGGGGACCTGCGTGGCCTCCTTCCAGTGCGTGAATTTTCCCCAGCTGTCCTTGTCCCCGAGGTGGTAGCCGTGATCGCTCCACAGCAGGATCGCGGTGTCGGCCGCAAGCGCCGGATTGGCCGCGATGGCGTCGAGGACCTGGCCAACCTTCGCATCCGCGTAGCTGACCGAAGCGAGGTAGGCGTGGATGTAGTCGGCCCAAAGATCGAAGTCCGCCGCGATCTGCGGATGCTCGCGCGACGCGTTGGTCATCGGCGGGACGTCGAAGTACTCGCCGTTGCCAGGAATGATGGTGCCATCCTCGAGGCTCTGGCGCAGCGCCGCGCGGATCTCGGCCGGGTCGTAGAGGTCGAAGTAACGGGAGGGGACCCACCAGTCCAGGTGCGGCTTGGAGATCCCCACGCCGAGAAAGAACGGGTCCGACAGGTTCCCGGCGGTTTCGCGCAGGAAGTCGAGCGCGGCATTCGTGGTGGCCTCGTCCGGCAGGTCGGCGCCGCTGTAGCGCCCCGAAGCAAAGGGCGTGTCGTGCTGCACGCCATCCTCGATCACCTGCGAACGCGAGCCGCTGGTGGTAAAGGGCGCGAGACACTCGTCGAACATCCGGTTCTGGTGCGCCTGGCTCAGCGTGTCGGTATGAAAGTGCTTGCCAAACATCGCCACATAGACGCCGGCGTCCCTCAGGACCGCCGGGAGCGTATCCGCGGGCTCGACGCTCTCGAACCACGGCGTGTCGTTGTCGAGCACATTGGTCTTGCTTGGCTGCATGCCGGTGAGCACGCTGGTGCGCGCCGGATTGCATAGAGGCACCTGCGTGACGGCTCGCTCGAACACTGTTCCCATGTCGGCAAGCCGATCCATGTTCGGTGTCTCGATGAGCGGGGTGAAATGACCCCAGTTGTTCACGGTTCTCATGTCGTCAATCGAGATCATCACGAAGTTTGTGGCCGGCATCAGGCGCTCTCCTTCAGCACGAAGAAGTTGTGGGCAGACGCTCCCCGTCCCGATCCTGAATCAGAAGGAGAACTCGAACTCTAGATTTTCTATCGGCAGGTGTGTGCGGATCCGAAACGTTCCGCGAGGCCGAGCGTTCGCCCGTCGCATCTTTGCGTATGTCTTCCATTATTGGAAGCACACTTGAAAGTATTGGGACCTGCCCTCGATTTCACGTTACGCCTGCAGTGGTATCCGGTCAACACATTCTGCGATTGCTAGAGCCTGCGTCGAGACGCGGCGGGGGCGCCACCGGGCCTCGGGGCGCCCCCGCGGACATGGCCGTTCCTTGCGATCACATTGGATGACGGATCAGCGGTAGAAGACGTTGCCGCCGAAGGTGCCGATGCGCGGGCGGCTGTTGAACCAGCCGGGCGCGACGCGGGCCGAGTGGAAGAACAGCGCGCCCTTGGTGATGTCCGGGGCGCCCTCGAGCACCGTCTCGGCGACCTTGAAGGCGTGGGCGCGGGCGCGGGGATCGGCCAGCACGTCCGAACGGCCGTCGCAGCGGTAGGAGAACTGGCAGCCGTCGGCGACGACGCCGCAGACGGTGCGCGGGAACTTCGCGCTCTTCGCCCGGTTCACCACCACGTGCGCCACCGCGGATTCGCCGGTGACCCCGGTGCCCCGGGCCTCGAAGTAGACCGCCTCGGCGAGGCAGCCGAGGTCGCGCGGCGCCACCGCCCGCGATATCTCGGCTGTCGCAGCCTCGGGCGCATTGCGCGAGGTCTGGGTGGCATGCGGAGTCGCGCTGCAGTTGGCGACGACGAGGAGAGCGGCAATACACGCCGCGGCGCGGGGGAGGGGTCGCAAGGGGCACTGTCCAGACGTTGACTACTTTGGAAGCAGGTTCGCATGTTGCAGTGCAACTAGTCCACTGGTGGAAATTGCCTCGGCGGATTCTCGCCGTGAACAGATCGTTTACCGGTTTTCCGGCGCGAGACATGCGGGCTTGATGGCCGGGCCGGGGCCTGCTTCACTGGCGTCCGGCATTGGGCAGGAGGCGCCGTTGGCGGAAAGAGCACCCCGGGTCGTCATCACCGCTCTGCTCGGACACGCGGCCATCGCGGCGGCGAAGTACGTGGCGGCCGCGGTGACCGGCTCGGTCGCCATGCTCGCCGAGGCCGTCCATTCGACCGTCGACACCGGCCACCAGGTCCTGCTCCTCGTCGGCCTGCAGCGGGCGCCCCGGGCGGAGCACGCGGCGCAACGGTTCGGGCAGGGCCGCGAGGTCCACTTCTGGGCCGTCGTCCTGGCGATCCTGCTCTTCGGCCTCGGCGCGGGCGTCTCAGTGCACGCGGGCCTCGACCGGCTCGCCAATCCCCGCCCGCTGCAGGCCGTCGGCTGGGCCTACCTGGTCCTGGCCGTCGCGATCGCCTTCGACGCCGGGGTCCTGGCGGTGGCCTGGCAGGCGGCGGCGTCGAAGGGTCCGGCCCGCTTCGTCCTTCTCTTCGCGCACGGCGTCGCGCTGGCCGGGCTCGGGGTGGCGCTCCTCGGCGTCTTCTGCTCCGACCGGCTCGGCTGGCTCGGGGCCGACGGCGCGGCGGCGCTCTTCATCGGCGTTCTGCTCGCGGCGGCGGCGCTCGCCCTCGCCGGCGAGACGCGGCGCCTCCTGATCGGCGAGGCGGCGAGCCCCGATCTCGTCGAGGACCTGCTCGGCGTGGCGGGGGCTGCCGCCTTCGTCGAGGGGGTGAACGAGGTGCGCACCGTCCATTTCGGCCCCGGCGACGTCCTGGTGAACCTGAGCGTCGACGCGCGCGACCACCTGACCGCGGGCGAGGTCGAGACCGGGGTCTCGGCGCTCGAGGCCGAGATCCGCGCGCGGCACCACGAGGTCAGCCGGGTCTTCATCGAGATTCAGGCGGCTGCCGGCGGTGCCGCGTCGGACGGCTCGCGCCCGCGCTGAGCGGGCCGATCGAACGCGGGTCCAATTTCCTGTGGGACGCCCGACCGATTGTTGCTAGTCTCCTCGGGCGTGCAGGCAGCCCGAGACCGCCGCGCGAGGGGAGGACATCGGCGGCATGAGCGAAGCGGTGCGCACCGCAGATCCCGACACCTTTCCGAAGCTGCTCGCCCGGAACGCCCGCGAGCGCGGCTCGAGCCCCGCGTACCGCGAGAAGGAATACGGCATCTGGCAGAGCTGGACCTGGGCCGAGACCGAGGCCGAGGTCATGGCGCTCGCCGCCGGTCTCGCCGGGCTCGGTCTCGGCCCCGGCGATCATATGGCGATCATCGGCCGCAACCGCCCGGCGCTCTACTGGGCGATGGTCGCCGCGCAGGTCTGCGGCGCGGTGCCGGTGCCGCTCTACCAGGACGCCGTCGCCGAGGAGATGGCCTTCGTCCTCGAGCATTGCGGCGCGCGCTTCGTGGTCGCCGGCGACCAGGAGCAGGTCGACAAGGTGCTCGAGGTCTCCGGCCGGCTGCCGGCGCTCGAAGAGATCGTCTACCTCGACCCGCGCGGCCTCAGGAACTACGACCACGCCCGGCTGTACGGCTACGCCGGCGTCCAGGCGCAGGGACGCGGCGCCGGCGCCGCGGCCCGCGCGGCGCTCGAGGCGCGCGTCGCCGGGCAGGGCGCGGACGACACCTGCGTCATGCTCTACACCTCCGGCACCACCGGGCGGCCGAAGGGGGTCGTGCTCTCCAACCGCAACATCATCGCGACCGCGCAGGCGAGCGCCGGATTTGACCGGCTGAGCGCCGCGGACAGCGTGCTCGCCTACCTGCCGATGGCCTGGGTCGGCGACTTCATCTTCTCGATGGGCCAGGCGTACTGGGCTGGGTTCTGCGTCGCCTGCCCGGAGAGCGCCGCGACGATGCAGCACGATCTGCGCGAGATCGGGCCGACCTATTTCTTTGCGCCGCCAAGGTTCTACGAGGGCCTGCTCACCAACGTCATGATCCGGATGGAGGACGCCGGCCGCGTCAAGCGGGCGCTGTTCCGCCACTTCATGGCGCTCGCCCGCCGGGTCGGCCCGGCGATCCTCGACGGGCGCCCGGTCGGCGCCTCCGACCGCGCCCGCTACGCGCTCGGCGATCTCCTCGTCTACGGCCCGCTCCGGAACGTGCTCGGGCTCAGCCGAATCCGCGTCGGCTACACGGCCGGCGAGGCGATCGGGCCGGAGATCTTCGCGTTCTACCGGGCGCTCGGGATCAACCTCAAGCAGCTCTACGGCCAGACCGAGGCGAGCGTCTTCATCACCCAGCAGCCCGACGGCGAGGTCCGCGCCGACACCGTCGGCGTCGCCTCGCCCGGGGTCGAGCTCCGGATCGCCGAAAGCGGCGAGGTCTTCTACCGCTCGCCCGGCGTCTTCGTCGAGTACTTCAGGAGCCCGGAGAGCACCGCCGCGACCAAGGACGCCGAGGGCTGGGTCGCCACCGGCGACGCCGGCTTCATCGACCCCGGAACCGGGCACCTCCGGATCATCGACCGCGCCAAGGACGTCGGCCGCATGGCCGACGGCAGCCTGTTCGCGCCCAAATTCGTCGAGAACAAGCTCAAGTTCTACCCGAACATCCTCGAGGCCGTGGCGTTCGGCAGCGGCCGGACGATGGCGACCGCCTTCCTCAACATCGACCTGACCGCGGTCGGCAACTGGGCCGAGCGCAACAACATCGCCTACGGCAGCTACCAGGAGCTCAGCCAGCACCCGCAGGTCTATGCGATGATCCAGGAGCATGTCGAGGAGGTGAACCGCAGCCTCGCCGCCGATCCCGATGCTCGCCGGCTGCCAGGTCCGGCGCTTCCTGATCCTGCACAAGGAGCTCGACGCCGACGACGGCGAGCTCACCCGCACCCGCAAGGTGCGCCGGCGGATCATCGAGGAGAAGTTCGCCGACCTGATCCGCGCCCTCTACGACGGCTCGGACCGCATCGCCACCGAGACCGAGGTAACCTACGAGGACGGCCGCAAGGGCCGGATCCGCGCAACGCTCGAGATCCGCGACGCGGCGGTGGTCGGGCCCGAGCAGCGAAAGGCAGCGTGATGGAGCTGAAGATCGGGCGGCTGATCGACCATGTGGGCCTGCGGGCCGCCGACCTCGAGGCGAGCCGGCGCTTCTACGCGGCCTGCATGCAGGCGATCGGCATTCCCTTTCTGATCGACGAGCCCGACCGTTTCGCGATCGATGAACTCTACGTCGATGCCGCCGACGGAGAGCCGGCGGGACAGGTCAGCCAGGTGCACCTCGCCTTCCAGGCCGCGGACCGCGCGACGGTCGACCGCTTCCATGCCGCCGGGCTCGCCGCCGGCGGGCGCGACAGCGGGGCCCCCGGCGAGCGGTCGTACCATCCGGGGTACTACGCCGCCTTCCTGCTCGATCCGGACGGCAACAACGTCGAGGCCGTCTACCACGGGCCGGGCGCGCGCAGCGCGCCCTACGTCGCGATCATCCCGGGGGGCGGCGGGTGAGCGTCGCGGCCCCGGCCACCGCGCCCCGGCGCATCGGCGACGTGCTGATGGAGATGCGGCACATCACGCTGCGCTTCGGCGGCGTCACCGCGATCCAGGACATCTCCTTCGACATCCGCGAGGGCGAGATCCGGGCGATCATCGGCCCGAACGGCGCGGGCAAGTCGTCGATGCTCAACGTCATCAACGGCTTCTACCACCCGCAGGAGGGCGAGATCTGGTTCCGCGGCGCGAAGCGCGGCCGGATGCGGCCGCACGCCGATCGCGCGCCAGGGGATCGCGCGGACGTTCCAGAACATCGCGCTCTTCAAAGGCATGACGACGCTCGACAACATCATGACCGGGCGCTTCACCCACATGCGCCGCGGCCTCTTCTGGCAGGCGATCTGGAAGGGGCCGGCCGAGCGCGAGGAGATCGCGAACCGCGAGGTGGCGGAGAGGATCATCGACTTCCTCCAAATCCAGGCGATCCGCAAGACGCCGGTCGGGCGGCTGCCCTACGGGCTGCAGAAGCGGGTCGAGCTCGGCCGCGCGCTCGCCGCCGAGCCGAAGCTCCTGCTTGCTCGACGAGCCGATGGCCGGGATGAACGTCGAGGAGAAGGAGGACATGTCGCGCTTCATCCTCGACGTGAACGACGAGTTCGGCACCACCATCGCGCTGATCGAGCACGACATGGGGGTGGTCATGGACATCTCCGACCGGGTCGTCGTGCTCGACTACGGCCGCAAGATCGGCGACGGCACGCCGGGCGAGGTCCGCGCGAACCCGGAGGTGATCGACGCCTACCTCGGGGTGACCATGACTGAACGCTCACGCGCCTTCCTCGCCGAGCTCGAGGCCGCCGCCGGGCTCGCCCCGGGGATGCTCTCGAAGCGCTTCCTCTCGGTCTTCACGCGCGACGATCCCCGGCTCGACGCCATGCCCGCGGCCGACCTCGCCCGGATCCGCACGCACTTTCTCGCCGCGGCCGAGGGCAGGTCGGCCCACCGTGCGGTCAACGACCACACGCTGCTCAGCCCCGCCGAGGTCCAGATGTTCCGACGCACGTTCCACGAGGCGGGCGCCCGCATCCTCGACGACGCCGCGCTCGCGCCCGCGACCCGCGAGACGCTGCGCTACCTCTGCCCCTGGTGCGCCGATGACGGGACCATCGCGGCCGAGGACCACGACGTCGAGGCGCCACCGGCGCTCCCCGGCACCGCCGGGTCGCTTCGCACCGACGAGCCGGGGGAGGGGGGATGAGCGTCGGGGTTCTGAACCTGATCGAGGTGATCATCAACGGCCTGATGGTCGGCGTGCTCTACTCGCTCGTCGCGCTCGGCTTCGTGCTGATCTTCAAGGCCTCGGGCATCTTCAACTACGCGCAGGGGGTGCTCGCGCTCTTCGCGGCGCTGACGCTCGTCGGGCTGCAGACCGGGCAGGTGCCGTTCGCGCACCTGATCAGCGTGGCGACCGGGCACGAGGTCAGCCACTTCGGCTGGACGCTGCCGGCGATCGCCGCCTTCGCGCTCACCGGTCTCGTGATGGTCGGGCTCGCGTTCCTGGTCGAGCGGCTGCTGCTGCGCCACCTCGTCAACCAGGAGCCGATCATCCTGTTCATGGCGACGATCGGGCTCGCCTACTTCCTCGAGGGCCTCGGCGACCTGATGTGGGGCGCCGACGTCAAGGCGGTCGAGGTCGGGCTGCCCTCGGGCGGCAGCCTCTGGTTCGAGGAGCTGACCAAGGGCTGGGCGCCGGCCGACTCCGGCTACTGGGGCATGTACATCGACCGGCTCGACATCGTCGCAGGCCTGGTCGCCGCGGTGCTGGTCGCCGGGCTCACGCTGTTCTCGCAGGTGACGAAGACCGGACGGGCGCTGCGCGCCGTCGCCGACGACCACCAGGCGGCGCTGTCGGTCGGCATCTCGCTCCGGACGATCTGGGTCATCACCTGGTCGATCGCCGGGCTCGTCGCGCTGGTCGCCGGGGTGATGTGGGGGGCGAAGAGCGGGCGTGCAGTTCTCGCTGTCCCTGATCGCGCTCAAGGCGCTGCCGGTGCTGATCCTCGGCGGCTTCACCTCGATCCCCGGCGCCATCGTCGGCGGGCTGATCATCGGCGTCGGCGAGAAGCTGTTCGAGTTCTCCATCGGACCGATGATCGGCGGCGCCACCGAGAACTGGTTCGCCTACGTGCTCGCGCTGGTCTTCCTGATGTTCCGCCCGCAGGGCCTGTTCGGGGAGCGGATCATCGAGCGGGTGTGAGGTGTTACGCCTGACATTGTGGTCAAGCATCGGAAAGGTCGAGGTTACAATGGTTCACTTTGACGCTTTGTACACTACCCGACCCCGCGGACATGCGGGTGCAGGCACCCGCATGTCCGCTCCGGGCGCGCCAGTGGATATAGATAAAAGCGTCCAACATCGACGTTGCCGATATGCGCCACGAAATGTGGCGCAGGCACCGTTTCACTTTGTTTTCACCTTTTTGATAAAAATATTTCGAAATATACTTCACGCGACGGTGCCACGCGGGCATGCGCGCCCGCTGCCCTCCTCCCGGACCTTCGACAATACTCCGCGCAATGCCAAGCCCATCGGAAAACCACCGCTCGTTGCGCTTTGCCGCCGTGAGGTGGGCCACCCGGTCGCCGGACTGGTGCCATGAGCCATCGCAGCCGGCTCGGGACGCTGGTGATCGACTGCCAGGGCGATGACCTCGCCGAGGCGATCCGGTTCTGGTCGGCGGCGCTCGGCTCTGCCGTCCGCGTCGACCCGGACGATCCGCGCTATGCGGCGATCGACCGCCCGGACGACGAGCCGAAGCTTCTCCTCCAGGCGGTCGAGCATTCGAGCCGCGTCCACGTCGACCTCGAGACCGACGACCGGGAAGCCGAGGGCGCCCGCCTCGAGCGCCTCGGCGCGCGCCTCGTCGAGCGCCATCCCAAGGGCTGGATCATCATGGAGGCACCCACGGGCCACCGCTTCTGCCTGGTCGCTCCGCAGCGGCCGCGACTTCCCCGGCGACGCACGGGAGCATCCCTAGATGACCCACCGCAGCCGCCTCGCCGGCTTCATCATCGACTGCCGGACCGACGACCTCGCCGGCGCCGCCGCCTTCTGGCGCGAGGCCCTCGGCGACCGCAGAGCGCGCAAGCCGCAGGGCAGGTACGTGAAGCTCGACCCCCAGGCCGGACTGCATGTCGAGGTGCAGAAGGTCGACCACCCGAGCCGCGTCCATCTCGACATCGAGAGCGACGACGTCGAGGCCGAGGCGGCGCGCCTCGAGAAGCTCGGCGCCAAGCGCATCGCCAGGATCCGGACCTGGGTGGTGATGGAGGCGCCGACCGGCCACCGCTTCTGCGTGATCCGCGCCCAGACCACGGACTTCGACGCCAAGGCCAACACCTGGGAGGACGGCGCGTGATCTACCGCGAGGCCGGCGACTTCAAGACCAGCTACGCCGCCGACGGCCAGACCTTCCCGATCGCCTTCGACCGCTGGCGCTACCGCCTGGTCATCGCCGCCGCCTTCCTCGTCGTGCCCTTGGTCATCGACGGCTACTGGCTCGAACGCGATCCTGCTGCCGTTCCTGATCTGGTCGATCGCGGCGATCGGGCTCAACATCCTGACCGGCCACTGCGGCCAGGTCTCGCTCGGCACCGGCGGCTTCATGGCGGTCGGCGCCTTCGCCTCCTTCAAGCTGATGACCGCCTTCCCCGAGCTCAACGTCGCCTTCGCCGTGCTCGGCGGCGGGGTGATGACCGCGCTCGTCGGCCTCGCCTTCGGCCTGCCGAGCCTCCGGATCAAGGGCTTCTACCTCGCCGTCGCCACGCTCGCCGCGCAGTTCTTCCTGGTCTGGCTGTTCAACAAGGTGCCGTGGTTCATGAACTACTCGGCCACCGGCCAGATCAACGCGCCGGTGCGCAGCGTGCTCGGCTGGGAGGTCACCGGCGCCGCCGCCGACGCCGGCCGCCAAGTACCTGTTCTGCCTCGTCATCCTCTTCGTGCTCGCCTGGGCCGCGCGCAACCTCACCCGCGGCCGGATCGGCCGGTCCTGGATGGCGATCCGCGACATGGACATCGCCGCCGAGATCATCGGCGTCAGCCCGCTGCGCGCCAAGCTCTCGGCCTTCGCGATCTCGTCCTTCTTCATCGGCGTCGCCGGGCGCGCTCTACTTCGCGGTCTATTTCGGCGCGGTCGAGGTCACCGACGCCTTCGGCATCCGCGTCTCGTTCCTCGTGCTCTTCATGATCATCATCGGCGGGCTTGGGCTCGATCTTCGGCTCCTTCGCCGGAGCGGCCTTCATGGTGCTGATGCCGATCGCGCTGAAGAACGTCATGGTCGGCGACGCTCGGCTGGCCGACCGACCTCGCCGCGCATGTCGAGATCATGCTGGTCGGCCTCCTGATCATGGTCATCCTGATCGTCGAGCCGCACGGCCTCGCCCGCCTCTGGGAACTGGCCAAGGAGAAGCTTCGCCTCTGGCCGTTCCCGCACTGAACCAGAAACCAAGGGAGGACCCGCAATGAAACTCACACCCCTGGCGCTGGCGCTCGCTGGCGCGCTCGCCGCCGGCCCGGCGCTCGCCGAGCTCAACTTCCCCTCGCTCTCCTACCGCACCGGCCCCTACGCCGCCGGCGGCGCGCCCTTCGCCGACGGCTACGCCGACTACTTCACGCTGCTCAACGAGCGCGACGGCGGCATCGGCGGCGTCAGGGCGGTCGGTGCCCGAATGCGAGACCGCCTACGACACCACCCGCGGCGTCGAGTGCTACGAGCAGGTGCGCGGCACCAACCCGCTGATTCTGCAGCCGCTCTCGACCGGCATCACCTACCAGATCATCCCGCGCGTGACCGAGGACGAGATCCCGCTGCACACCATGGGCTACGGCCGCACCTCGGCGGCCGACGGCACCACCTTCGAGTGGGTCTTCAACTATCCCGGCACCTACTGGGACGCCGCCTCGATCATCATCAAGTACCTGCTCGACGAGAACGGCGGCAGCCTCGACGGCAAGAAGATCGCGCTCGCTCTACCACAACTCCGCCTACGGCAAGGAGCCGATCCGCACGCTCGAGGTGCTGGCGAGAAGCACGGCTTCACCCTCACCACCGATCGCCGTCGACAGCCCGGGCCAGGAGCAGAAGTCGCAGTGGCTGCAGATCCGCCGCGAGCGGCCCGGACTACGTGCTGATGTGGGGCTGGGGGGTGATGAACTCGGTCGCCGTCACCGAGGCCGCGTCGATCGGCTTCCCGATGGACCACTTCATCGGCGTCTGGTGGTCGGGGGCCGAGCCCGACGTGCTGCCGGCCGGCGCCGGCGCCGACGGCTACAAGGCGATCAACTTCACCGGCGTCGGCATGGACTTCCCGTTCTACGCCGACCTCAGGGAGTACGTGATCGACGCCGGCAAGGGCGCGGGCGACGGCACCTCGGTCGGCACCGTCCAGTACAACCGCGGCATCTTCGCGGCGATGCTGGCGGCGGAGGCCGCGCGCAAGGCGCAGGAGATCGCACGGCACGCCCGACATCACGCCCGGCGCATGATGCGCGACGGCATGGAGGCGCTCTCGATCGACGCCGCCCGGCTCGAGGAGCTCGGCATGACCGGTTTCGGGCCGGAGCTCACCGTCACCTGCGCCAACCACCGCGGCCCCGGCGTCGGGCTGATGACCCAGTGGGACGCCGAGGCCAAGACCTGGGTGCAGCTCACCGACTTCATCGCCGCCGACGAGGACGTGATCCAGCCGCTGATCGACGAGGACGCCGCCGCCTTCCGCGCCGAGTCCGGCGTCGAGCAGCGCGAGTGCCCGGCGAGCTGATCGCCCGCGCCCCCGGCCTTCGCGGCCGGGGGCGCGCCCTACGGAGACGCCATGCTCGACGCCGCGCCGCAGGGCGAGACCCTGCTCGAGGTCAACAACATCGAGGTGATCTACGACCACGTGATCCTCGTCTGAAGGGCGTCAGCCTGACGGTGCGCGAGGGCGGGATCACCGCGCTCCTCGGCGGCAACGGCGCCGGCAAGACCACGACGCTGAAGGCGATCTCGAACCTGCTCGCGCTCGGAGCGCGGCGAGATCACCAAGGGGCGGGTGCTCTATCGCGGCGAGAACGTGGGCGCGCTCTCGCCGGCCGAGCTGGTGCGCCGCGGCGTGATCCAGGTGATGGAGGGGCGGCACTGCTTCGAGCACCTGACGGTCGAGGAGAACCTGCTGACCGGCGCCTATACCCGCCGCGACGGCGCGGCGGCGGTCGCGCGCGACCTCGAGATGGTCTACGGCTACTTCCCGCGGCTGAAGGAGCGGCGCCGCAGCCAGGCCGGCTACACCTCCGGCGGCGAGCAGCAGATGTGCGCGATCGGCCGGGCGCTGATGAGCCGGCCGGAGACGGTGCTGCTCGACGAGCCGTCGATGGGCCTCGCGCCGCAGCTCGTCGAGGAGATCTTCGAGATCGTCCGCCGGCTCAACGAGAAGGAGGGGGTGAGCTTCCTGCTCGCCGAGCAGAACACCAACGTGGCGCTGCGCTTCGCGCATCACGGCTACATCCTCGAATCCGGGCGGGTGGTGATGGACGGGCCGGCCGCGGAGCTGCGCGAGAACGCCGACGTGAAGGAGTTCTACCTCGGCATGTCGGACCAGGGCCGCCGCAGCTTCCGCGACGTGCGCAGCTACCGGCGGCGCAAGCGGTGGCTGAGCTGAGCTCGATGAGCGGGCACTACGACGACCTCGAGACGCGAAGCGCCGACCGGCGCGCCGCCGACCTCGCGGCGGCGCTGCCGCGGCAGATTCGCCACGCGATGGCGGTGGCGCCGGCGATGGCCGCGCATCTCGGGGAGATCGACCCGGCGCGGTCACCGACCGGGCGGCGCTCGCGCGGCTGCCGGTGCTGCGCAAGTCGGCGCTCGTCGCGGCGCAGGCGGCGGCGCCGCCGTTCGGCGGCTTCGCCGCGCGCCGGCGGCCGGCTTCGCCCAGGTGTTCCAGAGCCCGGGGCCGATCTACGAGCCGGGCGGGCGGGGGCGCGACTGGTGGCGGATCGGCCGCTTCCTGCATGCCTGCGGCGTCGGGCCGGGCGACATCGTGCAGAACTGCTTCGCCTACCACCTGACGCCGGCCGGGATGATGTTCGAGAACGCCGCGGCGGCGGTGGGGGCGGCGGTGCTGCCGGCCGGCACCGGGCAGACCGAGCTGCAGGTCCGCGCCGCGCGCGACCTCGGCGCGACGACCTACGCGGGCACGCCCGACTACCTGAAGGCGATCCTCGACGCGGCCGCCGCCGACGGCATCGCGCTCGGCTTCCGCAAGGCGGCGGTCTCGGGCGGCGCGCTGTTTCCCGTCGCTGCGGCAGGCGTACGAGGCGGCGGGGATCGCCTGCCGCCAGTGCTATGCGACCGCCGATCTCGGCCTGATCGCCTACGAGAGCGCCGGCGATGGAGGGGATGATCGCCGACGAGGGCGTGGTCGTCGAGATCGTGCGGCCGGGCACCGGCGACCCGGTGCCCGATGGCGAGGTCGGCGAGGTGGTGGTCACCACGCTGAACCCCGACTACCCGCTGATCCGCTTCGCCACCGGCGACCTGTCGGCGGTGATGCCGGGCGCGAGCCCCTGCGGGCGGACCAACCTGCGGATCCGCGGCTGGATGGGCCGGGCCGACCAGACGACGAAGGTCCGGGGCATGTTCGTGCGGCCCGAGCAGGTGGCGGCGCTGGTGGCGCGCCACCCCGAGGTGCTGCGCGCCCGCGTCGTCGCCGACCGGCGCCGGCGAGCGCGACACGCCTGACCGTGCTCGTCGAGGCCGACGCACGCCGACGCGGCGGCGCTGGCCGCGAGCGTCCAGCGCGGTGCTGAAGCTCCAGGGCGAGGTCGTGCTCGTGCGCGCCCGGCGACCTGCCGAACGACGGAAAGGTGATCGAGGACCGCCGCAGCTACGGCTGACGGCGTGTGATACAATAGCCGGTTGAATCGTTCGGATCGCCCGACGCCCCGAACCGGCCAGAGCGACGCACTGCGTCGCGCCGGTTCGTCGGCTGGAGCGCGCGAGCGCGGAGGCCGAGGGGGGTGTCGCCGGGACCGATCGTTCGCAATCCGCGCGCGCGTGCCTGGGGTAGGCGCGGAATCGCGCCTGCCCGAGGGCAGGCAGGCGCGCGCGGATTTGTCACTCGCTAAATCCGCGAAGTGAATGCGGCACCGTCGCGCCCGACGCCGGCCGGCACGCGTTCCGAGTGAACTGCACGGCCCTCCCGCCACCCGTCGCGCGTCCCTTAACCTTCCGGCCGCAAGCACGCCGCGCGCATATGCTCCGTGCATGGGTTGTGCATAATGCGTGCATCGAACAAACCGCCGTTAACCCTTGCAAGAAAAGCAAATCCCCCCTCGCATCAGGCCGGGTCGAGGCCGTCCCGGAACCCGTTGAGCTCGGCGTCGACCGACGAGGGCGCCTCGATCCATTCGACGAGCGCCTCGCCCGTCACCGGGTCGCGCTGCGGGATCGGCAGCATCATGATCCGCTTGGCCGCGGCGCGGCGGACCTCCTCGGTGATGTGGTCCTCCTGGATGTTGTCCCAGTCGCGCCCGTCGGGGTAGCCGCCGACCATCAGGATGTCGTCGGACTGGCCGGCCATGCTGTGCGACACGCCTGCCGGCATGACGATGACGTCGCCGCTCTCGACGCGAACGCGCGCCCCGCCCCGGCCGAACAGCTCGACCTCCATCCAGCCCGCCGCCACGCCCAGGCACTCGTGCGTCGTCGAATGGAAATGCGGGTAGGTGTAGATGCCGGGATAGCGCCAGTTGTTGAGCCACCCGTTCTTCCGGAAGCGCGCCTGCACCGCCTCGGCGCCGCCGCCGGCAATGCCGCCCCGGTGGACCAGCAGCGGAAAGCGGCTGTTCGGCAGCATGCCGTTCGGCCCCGACCAGTGCTGCTCCGGCGAACCTTCGGACATTTGCTTTCCCCCCTCGCTCCTAAGTCGCATATCACCAAGCCGCGAGGGCAGGAAAGGCTTGCCTCGGCGACGGGCGCCTCTACATGCCGGAGCCATGATCCCGCTGTCCGTCCTCGACCTCGCCCCGATCCCCGAAGGCGCGACCGCCGCGCAGGCGCTCGCCAACACCCTCGACCTCGCCCGCCACGCCGAGCGCTGGGGCTACCGCCGCTTCTGGCTGGCCGAGCACCACAACATGCCGGGCATCGCCAGCGCCGCGACCGCGGTCGTGATCGGGCAGGTCGCGGCGGCGACCGCGACGATCCGGGTCGGGGCAGGGGGCATCATGCTGCCCAACCACGCGCCGCTGATGGTCGCCGAGGCCTTCGGCACGCTCGCGACGCTGTTCCCCGGCCGCATCGACCTCGGGCTCGGCCGCGCGCCGGGCACCGACATGGCGACGGCGCGCGCGCTCCGGCGCAACCTCGCGGGCGGCGCCGACAGCTTCCCGCAGGACGTCGTCGAGCTCCTCGGCTACCTCGCCGACGACGAACCCGGGCGGACGGTGCGGGCGATCCCCGGCGTCGGCACGCAGCGTTCCGCTCTGGATCCTCGGCTCCAGCCTCTACGGCGCGCAGCTCGCCGCGCATCTCGGCCTGCCCTACGCCTTCGCCTCCCACTTCGCGCCCGGCGACCTCGACGCGGCTGTCGCGCTCTACCGCGCGAGCTTCCAGCCGTCGGCGCAGCTGGCGCAGCCGCACCTGATGCTCGCCTTCAACGTCTTCGCCGCCGAAAGCGACGCCGAGGGCCGCTACCTGCGCTCGTCGATGCAGCAGGCCTTCGTCAACCTGCGCACCGGCCGCCCCGGCCCGCTGCCGCGCCCCGTCGACGACATCGCGGCGACGGTCGGCCCGGAGATGCTGGCGATGGTCGACCGCGCGCTCGCCTGCTCGGCGACCGGCGCGCCCGGCGACCGTCGAGCGCGAGATCGGCGCCTTCATCGCCCGCTACCAGCCCGACGAGCTGATCCTGACCGGGCAGATCCACGACCACGCCGCCCGCCTGCGGTCGTTCGAGATCGCCTCGGAGGTGCTCTCCGAGCGTCGCCTGACGCCGCCCGGCGATTGGCCTATACTGAAACCGTCCCCTTCCTCGAAAGCCGAACAGCCCAATGACCCAGGCCCACCCAGCCGCCGCGCCGCGGACCATGCCGGACTTTGCCGAGTTCGTGGCGATGATGGCGGCGCTGATGGCGCTGACGGCGCTGTCGATCGACGTGATGCTGCCGGCGCTGCCGCAGATCCGCGAGGAGTTCGGCCTCACCGACCCGAACCGGCAGCAGCTCGTCGTCACGAGCTACGTGCTCGGCTTCGCGGCCGGCCAGCTCTTCCACGGCCCGCTCAGCGACTGGCTCGGCCGCAAGCCGGTGCTCCTCGTCGGCCTCGCGATCTACGCGGTCGCGTCGTTCGGCTGCCTGGCGGCGGGCAGCTTCGACGCGCTGCTCGGCGCCCGCTTCGTCCAGGGACTGGCCAACGCCGCGCCGCGCGTGGTCGCGATCGCGGTGGTTCGCGACGTCTATGGCGGCCGGCGGATGGCGGAGGTGATGTCCTTCGTCATGATGGTCTTCATCATCGTGCCGATCCTCGCGCCCGACGGCCGGGGGCGCGTTCCTGCTGGTCGGCAGCTGGCACCTGATCTTCGCGGCCCTCGGCGCCATCGCGGTGGCCGCGATGGCCTGGATGGCGCTGCGCCTGCCCGAGACCCGCCCGCCCGAGCAGCGCGAGCCGCTGTCGCTCGCCTGGCTCGGCGCGGCCTTCGGCGAGGCGATGCGGACACGCCAGACCCTCGGCTACACGCTCGCGACCGGGGTCATCTTCGGCGCCCTGATGGGATACGTGAACTCCGCCCAGCAGATCTTCGTCGAGGCCTACGGCATGGGCGGCTGGTTCCCGGTGCTGTTCGGCTGCGTCGCCGCGGCGCTGGCGGTGGCGTCCTTCGCCAACAGCCGGCTCGTGCTCAGCCTCGGCATGCGACGGATCTCGCATGCCGCCCTTCTCGGCTTCGTGGCGGTCGCCTTCGCTGCACCTCGGCCTCGACCTCGCCACCGGGCAGCCGCCCCTGCCGGTTTTCGTCGTGCTTCTCGCGCTCAACCTGCTCTGCTTCGGCCTGATGATGCCGAACTTCAATGCCATTGCGATGGAGCCGATGGGGCGCATCGCCGGCACCGCCTCGTCATTCGTGGGCGCGGTCACGACCGGCATCGCCGCGGCGCTCGGCCTCTATGTCGGACTGAGCTTCGACGGAAGCGTCTTTCCGCTCCTCGCCGGCTTCGCCGGCTTCGGCCTCGTCGGGCTCGCGATCGTCGTCGCCACCGAGCGCGGCCGGCTCTTCCGCACCGGCCACTGACCGAGGCCGGCTCAAGGCCGGCCGCGCACCAGGTGGGCGATCGCGGAGATCGCGAACAGGATGATCGCGACGAAGAAGATGATCTTGGCGATCGAGATCGCGGTGCCGGCAATGCCGCCGAAGCCGAGGATCGCGGCGATCAGGGCGATGATCAGAAACGTCAGAGCCCAGCCGAGCATGGTCGTCTCCCTGTGCAAGCCGTTCGCGCGATAACGCCGATGCGCGGTTTCGGTTCCGCCGATCAGATCAGCGGCCGCGTCTGGCCCTCGACGCGCTCGTAGGCGGCGATCCGTTCGAGCGCCGCGCGGTTGAGGAACGTCATGCTGTCGTCGCGCCACACCAGCAGCTTGTCGTCGCGGAGCTTGCGCAGGGTTCGGCTGAGATGCACCGGGGTGATGCCGAGCGCGTCGGCGAAATGCGCCTGGCTGAACGGGACCCGCATGACGTCGTCGGCGGCATAGCCGACCGCTGCGGCCCGCTCGTAGAGGTGGAGGGCGAGATAGCCGGCGCGCTCGCGGGCGGTGCGCTGGCCGACGCTGAGCAGGTGGCCGTCGAGGAGCTGCTCCTCGCGGGCCGCGCTCCAGGTCATGGCGAAGCCGAGGGCGGGATTGTCGGTGAACACCGACCACACCTTGTCGCGCTCGAACACGCAGAGCCGCGCCCGGGTCAGCGCCGTCACCGTGTGCTGCATGTCGTTCATGATGGCGACCTGCAGGCCGATGAGATCGCCGGAAAGTGCGAAGTTCAGCACCTGGCGCCGGCCGTCGACCAGCTGCTTGTGGCGAAACGCCCAGCCCTCGAGGATGGTGTAGAGGTGCGGGCTGGCGCTCTCCTCAAGGAGGATCGTGGCGCCGGCCTCGACGACGAGCTCGCCGCGCTTGAAGCGGTGCATGAAGGCCACCTCCTCCCGGCTGAGCGCGCGGAAGGCCGGCCGTTCGCGCAGCGGGCAGCTCTCGCAGGGAATGGGCGCGGCCGCGCGCCGGGTTTGCATCGGTTGACCTCCCTTGGGACGAGGATCCTGCGACCTTCCCGTCCGTCTTAGCACAATGCGCCTGTCTGGCCGCCGTTCCGGGCGTGGCCGGCTTCGCCGAGGATCGCGGTCAGATCGTCCGATAAAGCTCGACCTCGACCGGAGCACCATCGGAGGCCGCGACGAGCCCCTTCTCGGCGGCCTGCCGGAGCAGGGCGTTCAATCGCGGCGTCGGCGGCTGGCCCTCGAATGCCGCCTCGTCGGCATAGGACTCGCAGATCAGGAACGAGTCGGGATCGATCGCGGAGCGATGCGCCCGGTCGAGGAGGGCGTCCGGATCGTCTTTGGCCAGCTGCTCGAGCAGGAGGCGCTCCAGCGCGTCGCCCTTGCCGCGCATCGCGCGGATGCGCGCGAAGGCGGTAAGCCTGCCGGCCGTGCCGACGGCTCCGACGTCGAGCCGCCCGACGGCGAGCTCGCCGATCTCCACGCGCCGCAGTCGGGCTCGGCCCACGCTGAGGCGGCCGACCGCCAGGGCACCCACGGCAATCGCCCCGAGCGCCACCGCGCCCAACGCCACCGCGCCGAGCGACGCGGCTCCGGCCGCCGTCGCGCCGGCCGCGACGGCGCCCCGGCTGGATCTCGTCAGCGCTCCCCTGGTCATGCTTCCTCTCCGGTCTGGCTGCCTTTGCATGGCGCTGATGCTACCGGAGCACGGGAGCGCACACTACCGGACAGTCCGGCGACCGGGTGGCCTCATGGTAACCGCGCGTTAACCGCGTCGCCCCAGTCTTGGCGCCCGTGCGGCGGAGGCGGCGTTGGCGGACAGGGACCAGGGACGGATCGGCTTCTCCGAGGAGGCGCTGCGCGGCCTCAGCGACATGGAGCTGCGCCTGCCGCCGCTCGAGCTCTACGGGAAGGTGCAGGCCGCGGCGGCGGATCCGCGGCCGCACTACTGGGGGCATCGCGAGCGGCTGCGCCAGCGCTTCGTCGAGGGCGGGCATGCGGCGATGCCGGAATACGAGCTGCTCGAGCTCGTGCTCTTCAACGCCATCCCGCGCATCGACGTGAAGCCGCTCGCCAAGGCGCTGCTCGCGACTTTCGGCGATCTCAACGGCGTCGTGGCCGCCTCGGAGCACCGGCTGCTCCAGATCGAGGGCATGACGCCGCGCGCCTGCCTGCAGCTCCGGCTCGTCGAGGCGGTCGCGCACCGGATGGCCCGCGCGCGGGTGATCCAGCGCTCGGTGCTCACCTCGTGGGACGAGCTGATGACCTACTGCCGGACGGTCATGGCCTACCGCGACACCGAGCAGTTCCGCATCCTCTTCCTCGACCGCAAGAACGTGCTGATCGCCGACGAGGCGCAGGCGAAGGGGACCGTCGACCACGTCCCGGTCTATCCGCGCGAGGTCGTCAAGCGGGCGCTCGAGCTCAACGCCTCGGCGCTGATCCTCGTCCACAACCATCCCTCGGGCGACCCGACCCCGAGCGAGGCCGACATCGCGATGACCGGCCAGATCGATCTCGCCTGCCAGGCGATCGGCGTGACGCTCCACGACCACGTCGTGGTCGGCAAGGGCACCGAGGTGTCGTTCCGGAGCCTCGGCCTGCTCTGAGCGCCGCCACGGCGGAACCGATTCCGGACTTGCACCCCGACCGCTTTTGCCTTGTCGTAAAGCGACGCGGACCTTGCTAGGGTCATGGCAGCGACAACGCGCAACCAGCGGGAGGGAAGACATGCAGATGCAACGGCGAACGATCAGGGGGGTCGCCGCGTGCGGCGCCACCCTTGCGATGCTCTGGGCGACGACCGCCTTGGCGGTCAACATCAACTTCGTCTCGGGGGCCACCGGCATCGACCAGCAAGCGATGAAGGAGCTGATCACGCCCTGGGAAGAGGAGACCGGCAACACCGTAACCTTCGTCCCGATGCCGTCGTCCACCACCGATCAGTTCGCGCAGTACCGGCTGTGGCTCGCCGCGGGCAACGCCGATGTCGACGTCTACATGACCGACGTGATCTGGCCTCCGCAACTCGCCGACAGCTTCCTCGACCTGACCGAGGCCGCCGCCGACGTGATCCCCGACCACTTTCCATCGATCATCGAGTCCCAGACCGTCGACGGCAAGCTCGTGGCGATGCCGTTCTTCACCGACGCGCCAGCGCTCTACTACCGCAAGGACCTGCTCGACAAGCACGGGGTCGACGGTCCCGACCACCTGGGAAGAACTGACCACGACGGCGCAGATGGTGATGGACGCCGAGCGCGCCGAGGGCAAGGGCGACCTCTGGGGCTACGTCTGGCAGGGCAGCGCCTACGAGGGCCTGACCTGCAACGCGCTCGAATGGGTGAAGTCGAACGGCGGCGGCCAGATCATCGAGCCCGACGGCGAGATCACCATCTTCAACGACAACGCGGTCGCCGCGCTCGAGATGGCGAAGGGCTGGGTCGGGACCATCTCCCCGCCGGGCGTCCTCTCCTACATGGAGGAGGAGAGCCGCGGCGTGTGGCAGACCGGCAACGCCGTCTTCATGCGCAACTGGCCCTACGCCTATGCCACCGGCAACAGCGACGACAGCCCGATCAAGGGCCTCTTCGACGTGGCGCCGCTGCCGAAGGGCAGCGGCGAGGGCGCGACCTCGGCGGCCACCCTCGGCGGCTGGAACCTCGCGGTGTCGAAGTACTCGCCCAACCCGGAGGCGGCGACCTCGCTCGCGCTCTTCATGGCCTCGACCGAGTACCAGAAGGCGTTCGCGATCGAGACTTCGCACCTGCCGACGATCCAGGCGCTCTACGACGACGCCGAGGTCGCGGCAGCGCAGCCGCTGATCCCGCGCTGGAAGGAGATCTTCCTCAACACGGTGCCGCGGCCGTCCGCGCCGACCAAGGTCGCCTACAACGAGGTGTCCTCGAAGTTCTGGTCGGCGGTGCACGAGACGCTCTCGGGAACCGGCTCGGCGTCGGAGAACCTCGAGATCCTGCAGCTCGAGCTTGAGGAGATGAGGGGCGGCGGCTGGTAGCGCCGCCCGCCGCGACGCTTCGCGGCTCGAAAGCCTGGCCGGGAGGAGTGATCCTCCCGGCGACAAATAAATAGAACAGGCTGGGGAGGAACCCGTGACGACAACCACCATCGACCGGCGCGGCGCGTCCGGGATGTGGGCAGCGAACCGCTCCGAGCTTCAGGCCGAACGGATCCGCGCGGCCCGCCTGTTCCTGCTGCCGATGATGGCGGCGCTTGTTCCTCGTCGCGGCCTGGCCGCTCCTGCGAACGATCTACTTCAGCTTCACCGACACCTCGCTCAGCGACCTGGCGGGCGGCCAGTGGATCGGCTTCGACAACTACCTGAACTGGCGCACGCTCGAATCCGGCCGCACCATCTGGCGCGGCACGCTAGTGGATCCGGCGTGGTGGAATGCGGTCTGGAACACCTTCCGCTTCGCCATCATCTCGGTCTCGGTCGAAACCGTGCTCGGCCTGATGGTCGCGCTGGTGCTCAACGCCGAGTTCAAGGGCCGCGCCATCGTCCGGGCCGCCATCCTGATCCCCTGGGCGATCCCGACCATCGTCTCGGCCAAGCTCTGGGCCTGGCTCTTCAACGACCAGTTCGGCATGATCAACGACATGCTGCTCAGTCTCGGGCTGATCTCGACCAAGATCGCCTGGACTGCGAACGTCGAGACCGCGATGTGGGCGGTGCTGATCGTCGACATCTGGAAGACGACGCCGTTCATGGCGCTGCTCTGCCTCGCCGGGCTGCAGATGATCCCGCGCGACATGTACGAGGCGGCGCGGATCGACGGCATCCACCCGGTCAAGGTGTTCTTCAAGGTCACCCTGCCCCTGGTGAAGCCCGCGCTGATGGTCGCGGTCATCTTCCGCGTGCTCGACGCGCTGCGCATCTTCGACCTCATCTACGTGCTGACGCCGAACTCGACGGCGACGAAGACGATGTCGGTGATCAGCCGCGAGAACCTGATCGACTTCGACAAGTTCGCCTACGGCTCGGCGCAGTCGACGCTCCTGTTCCTGATCATCGCGCTGTCGGTGATCCTCTACATCTGGCTCGGCAAGGTCGACCTCGGAGGGCAGAAGCAATGAGCATCGTCAAGACAACGGCCTTCTACTTCGCCGTCGTGCTGATCGTGGTCGTGGCGGTCTTCCCGTTCTATTACGCGATCATCACGAGCTTCAAGACCGGGACCGCGCTCTTCGAGGTCAACTACTGGCCGAAGGAGTTCAACTGGAGCAACTACCGCGACGTTTTCACGTCCGGCGAGTTCCCGCGCAACATTCTCAACTCGGTGTTCGTCGCGACGCTGACGGTGGCGCTGGCGCTCCTGCTCGGCGTCACCGCCTCCTACGCGCTCGCTCGCGTGCGCTTCCGCGGCCGGACGCTGCTCCTGCTCACCATCCTCGCCGTCTCGATGTTCCCGCAGATCGCGGTGCTCGCCGGCCTCTTCGAGCTGATCCGCTTCATCGGCATCTTCAACACCCCCTGGGCGCTGATCCTCAGCTACACGATCTTCACCCTGCCGTTCACCGTCTGGGTGCTGACGACCTTCATGCGCGACCTGCCGATCGAGATCGAGGAGGCGGCCATCGTCGACGGCGCGACGCCCCTGGGTCATCATCACCAAGGTGTTCCTGCCGCTGATGTGGCCGGCGCTGGTGACGACCGGCCTCCTCGCCTTCATCGGCGCCTGGAACGAGTTCCTGTTCGCGCTGACCTTTACCTCGTCGAACACGACGCGGACGGTGCCGGTCGCGATCGCGCTCCTGTCCGGAGCCACATCGTTCGAGGTGCCCTGGGGCATCATCATGGCGGCCTCGGTCATCGTCACCGTGCCGCTGATCATTCTCGTCTTGATCTTCCAGCGCAAGATCGTGGCCGGCCTGACCGCCGGCGGTGTCAAGGGATAGGGGTCCGCCATGGCGCATCTGCAACTCCAGAACGTCCGCAAGAGCTACGGCGCCGTCGACGTCATCAAGGGCGTCGACCTCGAGATCGAGTCGGGCGAGTTCATGGTGTTCGTCGGCCCGTCGGGCTGCGGCAAGTCCACGCTGTTGCGGCTGATCTCCGGGCTCGAGGACATCACCTCGGGCGACATGCTGTTCGACAACGTCCGCGTCAACGAGCTCGCGCCCTCGAAGCGCGGCATCGCCATGGTGTTCCAGTCCTACGCGCTCTACCCGCACATGAAGGTCTACGACAACATGGCCTTCGGGATGAAGCTGCAGAAGGCCGGCGCCGACGACATCAAGGAAAGGGTGATGAAGGCGGCCAAGCTGCTGCAGATCGACCACCTGCTCGACCGCCTGCCAAAGCAGCTCTCCGGCGGCCAGCGCCAGCGCGTCGCGATCGGTCGGGCGATCGTGCGCGATCCGCGGGTGTTCCTGTTCGACGAGCCGCTGTCGAACCTCGACGCCGCGCTGCGCGTCGCGACCCGGCTCGAGATCGCCAAGCTGCACCATTCGATGGGCAACGTGACGATGGTCTACGTGACCCACGACCAGGTCGAGGCGATGACGCTGGCCGACCGGATCTGCGTGCTGCGCGACGGCCTAGTCATGCAGGTCGGCTCGCCGACCGAGCTCTACGAGCGGCCGAACTCGATCTTCGTCGCCGGCTTCATTGGCAGCCCGAAGATGAACTTCCTGAACGGCGCGATCTCCAAGGCCTACAACTGCGCGACCCTGGGCATCCGCTCCGAGCACATCGTCGTCGACAACGACAACCCGACCTGGAAGGGCGAGGTCGTGCACGCCGAGAACCTCGGCTCCGACAACTACCTCTTCGTCGACATCGGGTCCGACGAGCCGGTGCTGGTCCGCCAGGAAGGCAAGACCTCGATCCCCTGGGGCGCCAACATCGGCATCCGCCCGCTCGAGGAGAACCTCCACCGCTTCGACGACAAGGGCCAGCCGATCCGGTGACACCAGCCGGCCCGCCATCCTCCGCCTGATCTCTTGCGGGCCGGGGCCCGTGCCGGCTTCGGCTTTCGTCGGTTCGGGTGCATCCTCTACACCGAGGCGGACGGCACCGTCCCCAGGCCGGACTCGTGCGGGGCCAGCACGCGCACCCGCGCACCCGGCCGTACCCGCTGGTAGAGGTTCATGGCGTCCTGCTGGTACATCCGGATGCAGCCGGCCGAGACCGAGTCGCCGATCGAGGACGGCGCATAGGTGCCGTGGATGCGGTACATCGTGTCCCGCCCGCCCTGGTAGAGGTACATCGCCCGCGAACCCAGCGGGTTCTCCAGCCCCGGCGCCATGCCGCCCGCCCATGGCCCGTAGAGCTCGGGCTCGATCCGGATCATGTTGGCGGTCGGCGTCCAGCCCGGCCATTCCTGCTTGCGCCCGACCGTCGCCTGCCCCGCGAAGGTGCGCCCCATCGCGCCGACGCCGACCCGGTAGCGGATCGCCCGGTCGTTGCCGAGCACGTAGTAGAGGAAATAGGAATAGGGGTCGACCACGATCGACCCCGGCGGCTCGTCGGTCCAGAAGTTCACCTCCTGCCGCACGTTCTCCGGCGTCAGGTATCGGTCCGGGATCGCCGGAACGACGAACGCCCCGTCGTCCACCGCCGCGTACATCGCCCGCGTCGCCGCGCTCACCTGCGGCGCCCCGACCTCCGTGACCCCGGCCGGCCCCGGCGCGCAGCCGGCCAGCACCAGGAGCGCCGCCGCCATTGCCCCGCCGAGGCGCGCCCAGGACATCCGTCCCGACATCGACCCCCTCCTCTGCCGCTTCGACCCCCGCGCCTGATATCAGTGCCCGGCCTCCGGCCGTTCCGCAACCCACATCTGGGCTCCGGTCAGACCGCGACCGAAGCCGCATCCCCGACGGCGAGCTCCCCGACCACCTCCATGATCGCAAACCCGTTCGGGTGCAGCGTCAGCCGATCGCCGTGATGCTCGATCCCCTGGCAGAGCGCGACGGCGCCGCCGCCGGTCAGCCGCACCTCGTGCCGCTCCGGCGAAAGGTTGAAGACGCAGAGCACCGTGCCGCCGCGGGTGAACGCGAGCACCGGCTCGGGCGCGTCGAGAAAGACCGTGCGCCCGGCGCGCAGCTCCTCGGTGTCGCGGCGGAGCCGCAGCATCTGCCGATAGAACTCGAGCACCGAATCCTCGCGCCCCGCCTGTCCGGCGACGTGGTTCGCCGCCTGCGCCGCCTTGATCGGCAGCCAGGGCGCGACGTTGGCGCGCGAGAAGCCGGCGTTGGCCTGGTTCGCGTCCCAGACCATCGGCGTCCGGCACCCGTCGCGGCCCTTGTCCTCGGGCCAGAAGCGCAGGCCCTGCGGGTCGGTCAGCTCGTGGTACTCGAGGTCGGCCTCGGTCTGGCCGAGCTCCTCGCCCTGGTAGAGGCAGATCGAGCCCTGCATCGACAGCAGCAGCGCAGCCGAGAGCTTGGCCAGCGGCTCGCGGCCGATGCCGTGCCGGGCCCAGCGACTCACATGCCGCACCACGTCGTGGTTCGAGAATGCCCAGGTCGGCCAGCCGCCGGGAGCGCCGGTGAAGAACTCCTCGATCGTGCGGCGAAAGTGCGCGGCGCTGAATGGATAGTCGAGCATCTCGAACGAGTAGCACTTGTGCAGCCGCTTGCCGGTCGTGTACTCGCCCATCATCCGGATCGCGTGGTGGCTCTCGCCCATCTCGCCGACCATCGCGCGCGCCTCGTACTCGTCGAGGAGCGTGCGCATCCGCTCGAGGAAAGCGAGGTTCTCCGGCTGGTTCTTCGAGAACAGGTGGTACTGCATCGCATAAGGATTCCAGTCCGGCTTGTCCTTGCGGCGGAAGTCGGGCGGATCGTCGCGCAAGAGCTTGTCGTGGAAGTAGAAGTTCACGGTGTCGAGCCTGAAGCCGTCGACGCCGCGTTCGAGCCAGAACCGCATCGTCGACAGCAGCCAGTCCTGCACGTCGGGGTTGTGGAAGTTGAAGTCGGGCTGCTCGGCGAGGAAGTTGTGCAGGTAGTACTGATAGCGCCGGGAGTCCCAGGTCCAGGCGCTGCCGCCGAACAGCGAGAGCCAGTTGTTCGGCGGCGTGCCGTCAAGCTTCGGGTCGGCCCAGACGTACCAGTCGGCCTTCGGGTTGGTCCGGCTCGCGCGGCTCTCGCGGAAGAACGGGTGCCGGTCGGAGGAGTGCGACAGCACCTGGTCGACGATCACCTTCAGCCCGAGCGCGTGCGCGCGCGCCACCATGGCGTCGAAGTCGGCGAGCGTGCCGAAGGTCGGGTCGATGTCTGTGTAGTCGGAGACGTCGTAGCCCATGTCGGCCATCGGCGAGGTGAAGATCGGCGACAGCCAGATCGCGTCGACCCCGAGAATCCGCCACGTAGGGCAGGCGCTCCGTGATGCCGGCGAGGTCGCCGACCCCGTCGCCGTTCGCGTCCTGGAACGAGCGCGGATAGATTTGGTATGTCACCGACCCTCGCCACCAGTCGTACATGACCGCCCTCCGATTGTTGTTGCGCCCGGACCCAGGAAGCTGCTGAAGGATTCGCACGCTCGGCTTTGAGGATGGCCTCATCGCCGGGGTGATAGTCTAGCTCGATTTCGAGCGACCCGTCCTCGCGGCGTTCGGCCGCGCCTGAGCCTCTGACCTCGTCCATCTCGCGGAACCCTGCCCGATCGAACGAGACGTCCGATCGTCCATAGGCGAGGTCAAGGCTGGCCTGCGGCGGTTGTGGCTGCGGGTGAAGTTCGCCCCGGCGGACTTCGGTCCGTTCCCGAAGCGGACCTGACGCATCGGCGCAGTCCGTCGCGCGATCAAGCAGGAGCGTACGTCAATCTGATGACGTCTTCGCCAATGAGATCGCTGGCCACAAGGCGGAGCGGTGGCCGGGGACCGGCGAAGAACGGCTTGCCGCGGCCGAGCACGACGGGGTGGAGGTAAAGGCGATACTCGTCGATAAGACCAAGGTCGGTGAGGCTTCGCGCCAAATCTGGTCCGCCAACTTCAATCTCTCCGGCGAGCTGAGCCTTGAGCCCGCGTATCGCCGCCTCGATGTCATTGTCGACAAGCGTGGCGTTGGGGCCGACCGACTTCAGGGAGCGCGACACGACCCACTTCGGTTGGCGCCGCCACGCAGCCGCGAAGTCGCGCTCCGCAGCGTCCCACTCGGGATGATCCTCGTCCCAATAAGACATCACCTCGTACAAGCGGCGACCGTACACGCTACCTACCTGGTCGCGCGCCTGCTCGATGAAGTGATGGAAAACCGTTGGGCCGGGCGCAAACGCCATGTGGTCGACGTAGCCGTCCAAGGACTGGTTCATTCCAAAGACGAGCTTCGCCATGATACAAATCCTTCGCCCCAGCTCTTCTGGAATAGCCTGAACCGACGGGGCGCAGAAGCGGGCTGGAACGATCTGCGCGCCGCTTTGTCGGTGTAGCAGCGCTTGTTCTCCACCGCTACGCCCGAGGCGGACAGGCGGGGTCTTGCACCCGACTGTCCGCTGGGTCGTCGCGTGGAGGCTAGAGATAGTCCTGCCGGCTGAGACCGTACTTGGCCATCTTCTCGTTCAGGGTGCGGCGGGGCAGGGCGAGCTCGGTCATCACCGCGCTGACGCTGCCCTGGTTGCGCCGGAGCGCGTGGTCGATCAGCATCTTCTCGAAGGCGTCGACGTGCTCCTTCAGGGCTTCTCGGCGTCGAGGGTGATCGCCGGCGCCTGGAAGCCGTCGTCGATCAGGAGCGCGGAGATGTTGTTGTCGCCGCGCCGCGCCTGCAGCACCGCCCGCTCGGCGAGGTTGATCAGCTGGCGGATGTTGCCGGGCCAGGGCGCCTGCACGAGGTTCGCGGCGTCGCCGGCGCCGAGCGTCGGGCGGCTCGCAGCCGTATTCCTCGGCGAACTGCACGGTGAAGTGCGAGAACAGCGTCAGGATGTCCTCGCCGCGGGCCCGGAGCGGCGGCGCCTCGACGATCAGTCCGGCGAGGCGGAAGTAGAGGTCGTCGCGCAGCACCTCGGCGGGCGGGGTGCCCGCGCCGAGGCGGCGTCGAGACGGCGATGATGCGGATGTTGTGCCGGGCCGCCTCGCCGGCCGGGTCGTTGGCGTTGATCGCGTCGAGCAGGCGCGCCTGCGCCGACGGCGCGAGCGCCTCGATGTCCTCGAGGCAGAGCGTGCCGCCCTCGGCCTGGTCGATCAGCGGCTTCTCCGGCCAGTCGGGGCCGCCGAACAGCATCGGCTCGACCTGCTCGGGCGGCACCGAGGCGCAGTTGAGGGTGACGAGCGGCTTGCTCGCCCGCGGGCCGCAGGCGTGCAGCGCCACCGCGATCAGGCTCTTGCCGGTGCCGGTCTCGCCGAGGATCGAGGACGTGGCCGTCGGCCTGCGCCACGTCGAGGATGGTCTCGCGCAGCTTCTCGATCGCCGGGCTCGATCCCATCAGCCGGCGCATCACCACGCTGCCGTCGGCGAGCTCGCGCCGGAGCGCCCGGGTCTCGAGCGTGCGCGAGCGCGCCTCGCCGCCCTTCTGGCAGAGCTCGGCCAGCCGCTCGGGGTCGAACGGCTTCTCGACGAAGTCGAAGGCGCCGATCCGCATCGCCTCGACCGCCATCGGCACGTCGCCGTGCCCGGTCATCAGGATCACCGGCAGGCCGGGGTCGATGCCACTGCAGCCGGCGCAGCAGCGCCATGCCGTCCATCCCGGGCATGCGGATGTCGCTGATCACGACGCCGGGGAAGTCGGCGCCGAGCGCCTTCAGCGCCGGCTCGGCCGCCTCGAAGGCGATCGGCTCGAAGCCCGAGAGCTGCAGCCACTGCGCGACGCTCTCGCGCATGTCCGCCTCGTCGTCGATGATGGCGACCTTGGATTTTCCGTTCATGAATGTCTCACTCCGCAGCCTGTTGCGGTGCCCGGTCACGCGGCAGCACCAGCTCGAAGACCGCGCCGCCGTCGGGGGCGTTGCGGGCGACGAGCCGCCCGCCGAGCTCGGCCGCGAAGCCTGCCGAGATGGCGAGCCCGAGCCCGAGCCCCTCGCCGGGTTTCTTGGTGGTGTAGAAGGGTTCGAAGAGCTTGTCGGGATCCCGCAGACCCGGGCCGTTGTCCTCGATCGACAGCAGGATCGTCTCGCCCTGGACCAGCAGGATCTTGATCTCGCGGTCGTCGCGGCTGCGCACGGCGTCGAGCGCGTTGCGCAGCAGGTTGACGATGATCTGCTCGATCCGGAGCGGGTCGGCCTGCACGACCGCGGGCTCGGAGGGCAGCGTGGTCTGGATCTTCACCGACATCTTGCCGAGCTGCGGCGCCATCATCGACAGCGCCGCGCGCACGCTGTCGCGCAGGTCGACCGGCTCGACGTCGACGTCGCCCTTGCGGGCGTAGGACTTGAGCTGGCGGGTGATGCCGCCCATGCGGTCGATCAGGTCGTCGATGCGCTGGAACGAGGAGAGCGCCTCCTCGGGCCGCCGGCGGGTCAGCAGCAGCCGCGCGCCGGCGAGATAGGTCTTCATCGCCGCGAGCGGCTGGTTGAGCTCGTGGCTGACCGCCGCCGACATCTGGCCGAGGGCGGCGAGCTTGGAGGCCTGCTCGAGGCTCTGCTCGGCCTCCTTGAGGTTCCTCTCCACCCGTTTCCGGGCGCCGATCTCGGCGCTGAGCCGCCGGTTCAGCACCCGGAGCTCCTCGGATTCGCGCTGGATGCGCCGGCTCTCGGCGCGGGTGCGCCGCGACAGCAGGTAGAAGGCGAGCGCGAGCAGCAGCGCCAGCACCATGATGATCAGCGACAGCACCGCGTTGACCCGGGCGCGCACGTCCTCGAGCGTGGCGAAGTAGGTCAGGCGCCAGTTGCGGAACCCGACCGGCACCTCGACGACGCAGGTGCGGCGTGCCGGCGATGTAGACGTAGGCGGGCGCGCCGATGCTGCGCCGCGCGTCGCGGATCGCCTGGCGGACCCGCGACGGGTCCGGGCCGGCGCGCGAGCAGGTTGGTCAGCGTCTGCTTGCGCCAGTTGGGCTCGGAGGCGAGCAGCACCTGGTCCTCGGAGTCGGTCACGACGACCTTGGACCCGCGCCCGCCGCCAGCCCTCCTCGTGCTGGCCGAGGTCGACGGTGACCACGACCACGCCGAGCAGCTGGTCGTCCTGCATGATGCGGCGCGCGTAGTGGAAGCTGTAGGCGCCGTCGTCGTTCTCGATGATCGAGAAGACGGTGCCGGTGTCGGCCGTCGCCAGCGTGAAGTAGGCCGTTGTCGCCGTCGTACTGCTCGCGCGGCCGCTCGTCGCTCGCCGCCACGATGCGGCCCTCGGCGTCGAGCAGGAAGATCGAGCCGGCGCCGATCTCCTCCCGGAAGGTCGCCAGCCGCTCCTCGGCGCCGGCGTACTGGCCCGATGCGCAGCGCGAGGATCAGGATCGGGTCGCGCGAGAGCAGCAGCGGGACCACCGAATGCCGCTGCATCGAGCTCTGGATCGAGCCGGCGTAGAGCGTCGCGCGCACCGTCGCGTCGGTGTCCTGGTCCTCGCTGAAGGCGCGGGTGAGGTAGATGTGGCTCGCCCAGATGACGAGCACCATGCCGAGCACGGAGGCGAGCAGCCCGGCACGCATCCAGAAACGGCCCGGATCCGCATTCGGGCGCGGCGCGTCGGCTGCCTTGCTCATCGCACCGATCCTAGTCCCGGCCGCCGCGCGCGCTCAAGCGCCCTGCAAGGCGCCCGGAGCCAGCACCGCGGCGAGGCCCTTGAACAGCCGCACCCCGTCGGTGCCGCCGTGGGCCGGGTCGACCGCGCGCTCGGGATGCGGCATCAGCCCGAGCACGCGGCGGTTCGGCGACAGGATGCCGGCGATGTCGCGCGACCGAGCCGTTCGGGTTCGCCGCGTAGCGGAAGGCGACGCGGTCCTCGGCCTCGAGCCGCGCGAGGGTGTCGCGCGTCGGCGATGTAGTTGCCGTCGTGGTGGGCGATCGGCAGCCCGATCGTCTCGCCGCGCGGCGTAGCCGCGGGTGAAGGCGCTGTCGGCGGTCGCGACGCGTCAGCGCCGCCGGCGCGCAGACGAACTTCAGCCCGGCGTTGCGCATCAGCGCGCCGGGCAGCAGGCCGGCCTCGATCAGCACCTGGAAGCCGTTGCAGACGCCGAGGACGTGGCCGCCGGCTTCGGCGAAGGCCACGACCGCGCGCATGATCGGCGAGCGCGCCGCGATCGCGCCGCAGCGCAGGTAGTCGCCGAAGGAGAAGCCGCCGGGGATCGCGACGAGGTCGAGCCCGGCGGGCAGGCCGGTCTCCTTGTGCCAGACCATCGCGACCTCGGCGCCGGCGCGCGCGCAGCGCCACCGCGATGTCGCGGTCGCAGTTCGAGCCCGGAAAGACCAGCGACCCCGGCGCGGAAGCTCATGCGATCTCCACGTCGTAGTTCTCGATGATCGTGTTGGCGAGCAGCTTCTCGCACATCTCGCCGACCTCGGGCGCGGGCGGCCTCGCGGATCGCTGCCGGCGAGCTCGACCTCGATCACCTTGCCGACCCGGACCTCGCCGACGCCGTCGAAGCCGAGGGTGCCGAGGGCGTGGCGCACCGCCTCGCCCTGCGGGTCGAGGACGCCGCGCTTCAGCGTCACGTGCACGCGCGCCCTCATCAGTTCACCAGCTTCGGGCCGGCATGGGTGCGGCCGTTGGTGCGCGGCATCACGCCGAGGCGCTTGGCGACCTCGGTATAGGCGTCCGAGAGGTTGCCGAGGTCCTGGCGGAACACGTCCTTGTCGAGCTTGCGCCCGGTCTCGATGTCCCAGAGCCGGCAGCTGTCGGGCGAGATCTCGTCGGCGACGATCAGCCGCTGGAAGTCGCCGTCGTAGACCCGGCCGATCTCGATCTTGAAGTCGACGAGCCGGATGCCGACGCCGAGGAACATGCCGGAGAGGAAGTCGTTCACCCGGAGCGCGAGCGCGACCATGTCGTCGATGTCCTGCTGGCTCGCCCAGTTGAACGCGACGATGTGCTCCTCGGAGACCAGCGGGTCGCCGAGCGCATCGTCCTTGTAGTAGAACTCGATGATCGGGCGCGGCAGCTGCTGGCCCTCGGGGATGCCGAGGCGCTTGGAGAGCGAGCCGGCGGCGTAGTTGCGCACCACCACCTCGAGCGGGATCATCTCGACCATGCGGATCAGCTGCTCGCGCATGTTGAGCCGGCGGATGAAGTGCGTCGGCACGCCGACCGCGTTCAGCCCGGTCATGAAGTGCTCGCGAGAGGCGGTTGTTGAGCACGCCCTTGCCCTCGATCACCGCCTTCTTCTGCGCGTTGAACGCGGTCGCCTCGTCCTTGAAGTACTGGATCAGCGTGTCCGGCTCGGGGCCCTCGTACAGAATCTTCGCCTTGCCCTCGTACACCAGCCTGCGTCGGGCCATGCCTGTCTCCGAAATGCGCAAGGGAGGACCGGGCGGCATGCCCGTCCTTCCCGGTTATGCGCTCTCTATACCTGCGCCGGAAAAGGAGCAAGCGTCTCGGACGGCTGCGGCGGGCGCCGCGCGCCCGCGAAATGCAATGTCGTGCAATAGCATAAAGTTGACCCCGGGCCTGCGGCAAATCAGCCCCGGGCGCGGCGCGTGCCGCTTGTTCGCAACGGTGCGATTGTCTATCTCCTGCACGGACCCGACGGCCAGGGAGGACCGCGATGACGACGTTCAACGACCGGGAGAAGGGCTTCGAGAGCAAGTTCGCCCATGACGAGGAGATGCAGTTCAAGGCGCAGGCGCGGCGCAACAAGCTGCTCGGCCTCTGGGCGGCGGCGCTCCTCGGCAAGACCGGCGCCGGACGCGGACGCCTACGCGATGGAGGTCGTGCGCGCCGACTTCGTCGAGGTCGGGCACGAGGACGTCTTCCGCAAGCTCGCCGCCGATCTCGACTACCGCGCCGACGAGCACACGATCCGCGCCAAGATGACCGAGCTGCTCGGGTTGGCCAAGGCGCAGCTTATGGAAGAGCGGCCCCGCGCGTAGGCCGAGGCCCGGCGGGGTCCGCGCCGTCCTCCCGGCGCGGGATTTCTGTCCCGCGTTGTGGTAGCATGCCCGGGAGGCGGGCACGTCCCGCCAGGCGGGCGGGGTCGTGTTCAGGCTGCTCATGGCCGCGAAGCTGCTGCTGGCTTCGCTCATCTGGGTGCTTCCGGCGGCGGGCGGGCGCGGCGACGGGATCGCGGTGGCCGCGGACGCGACGGAACCCTCGTCCGAGGTCGAGGAGGACGCGCGGGTTGCCGCGCGGGTCATGCCGTGGACCGGCGATCTCGACGGCATGGTGGCGAGGGGCTTCCTTCGCATCGGCGTGCCCTACGAGCCGATCTTCTTCAGCTACGACCGCGCGAGCCAGCAGGGACTGTCGGTCGATCTCGCGCAGGAGTTCGAGAAGCACCTGCGTGCGACGCTCGGAGAGGGCGCCGGCAACCTGACGGTCGTGCTCGCGCCATTTCCGCGCGACGTGATGCTCGACGCGCTGATCGAGGGGCGCGTCGACCTCCTGACCGCGAACCTCACGGTGACGCCCGAGCGGGCCGCTCGGGTCGACTTCGCCGATCCGATCCTCACCGGCGTCGACGAGATCGTCGTCACCGGGCCGGCCGCGCCCGCGATCGCGAGCCTCGACGACCTGGCCGGCACCGCGGTCCACGTCCGCCGGTCGAGCAGCTACTTCGAGCATCTGGAGGCGCTCAACGCGGCGCGGGCCGCGGCGGGCCGGCCCCCGATTCCGCTCGTCTCAGCCGACGAGAACCTCGAGGACTACGATCTCCTCGAACTGGTCGACGTGGGCGTGATCCCGGCGGTCGTCGTCGATAGCCACAAGGCGGAGGTCTACGCCGAGATCTTCGAGCACCTGACGTCGCGACCCGACCTCGCGATCAACGAGGGCGGGGACATCGCCTGGGCGATGCGCAAGGCCTCGCCCGAGCTGATGCAGGCCGTCAACGGCTTCATGGAGCGGGCGCGCAAGGGCACGGAGATCGGCAACATCCTTTACCGGCGCTGGATCGCCGACGCCGACCGTCTGCGCAACGCCATGGCTCCGGGCGAGGACGCGAAATTCACCGCGACGATCGGCTTCATCGCCGCCCACGCCGCCAGCTACGGCTTCGACCCGATCCTCGTCGCGGCGCAAGGGTACCAGGAATCGCGGCTCGACCAGTCAAAGCGCAGCCCGGTCGGCGCCGTCGGCATCATGCAGGTGATGCCGGCCACCGCGCGCGACCCGAACGTCGGCATTCCCGACATCGAGATCGCCGAGCGCAATGTCGAGGCGGGAGTGAAGTACCTGCGCTTCCTGCGCAACCACTACTTCAGCGACCCCGGGATGCGCGACCTCGACCGCGCGCTGTTCGCATTCGCCGCCTACAACGCGGGTCCCGGCAACATCGCCAGGGCGCGGAAACGCGCGGCGGCGATGGGGCTCGATCCCAATGTCTGGTTCGGCAGCGTCGAGGTCGCGGCGGGCCGCACGATCGGCCGTGAACCGGTGATCTACGTGCGGAACATCCTCAAGTACTACGTCACCTACCAGCTGTTTGAGCGCCGGCCCCCCGGCTGACGCCGTCCGGTCAGTCGCGCGGCAGCAGCGCCTCGATCGCGGCGACGAGCCCGGGCGACCGCGGCTCGGTCGAGTGGTCGAAGCCGGCGACGACTCCGCCCTCGCCGTCGAGCAGGATCTTGTGGAAGTTCCAGCTCGGTGCATGGCCCTGGTCGCGGGCCCAGGCATAGAACGGGTGCGCATCGGGCCCGTTGACCTCGACGAGCCCGGTCATCGGGAAGTCGATCGCGAAGTTCAGCTCGCAGAACTCCTTGACCTCGGCGGCGCTGCCGAGCTCCTGGCCGAAGCTGTCGGAGGGCACCCCGACCACGGTGAGCCCGCGGTCCCGGTAGCTCTCCCAGAGCGCCTGGAGGTCGTCGTACTGCGGCGTCGAGCTGCAGCGCGACGCGGTGTTCACCACCAGCACCGGCCCGCCGCGGAAGTCGGCGAGGTCGAGCGTCCCGCCGTCGATCGCCTCGAAGACCCAGCGCGACCCGGCCGGCGACGCGCCGCGCGCCGCCGTCGCGATCGGCGCGGCGAGGAGGCCCAGCAGCAGGCTCCGTCGGCTCAGGGTCATGGCATCGGGTATCGTAGCGCCGCTGCGGTCGGGATCAAGGTGCGGGACTAGGGCGTGTACGCATATGGCCACGGTGGCATCCCTGGTCCTCGCAGCTGGGCGAGCGGCCCCTGCCGGAATCAGCTTCGCGCCACAAGCTGCCGAGCGATGTTCCGATACCGTTGTTAGTCGCGTTGCGCCTAAGGGATTACGACCACCAAAGCCTTGCAGACGACCGTGCCCTCGCGGCGGTAGCTATGCGGCACGCTGGAATCGAAATATATCGCGTCATCGGTATCGAGCGCCGTTTCCTCCCCGTTCACGTCGACCACGAGGCGGCCGCTCAGTACGTAGATGAACTCCGCGCTGCCATGCTCGTGGCGACCCGCGGGACGGGCGTCGAGCGGGAATTCGGCATAGAACGCATCCATGCGCCGGTTGGCGACCGGATAGTCCAGGCTTTCGAAGATCCAGGCCGGCGGCTCTCCGCCGGGCGGCGCGGGAAGCCGGATCCGCTGGTCCTTTCGCACCACCGCAACCAGCGGCTTCTCCCTGTCCGGGGCGAAGAAGTGATCGAGGCCGACACCGAAGACCATCGCTATCCTGAGCAGGGTGGGAAGGGTCGGGAAGAGCTGGCTCCGCTCGATTTTCGACAGCATGGCCGGCGATAGTCCCGTGTGGTCGCCGAGCTGAACCAGCCCAAGCTTCTTCCGCAGGCGCAACGCACGGATGCGCGGACCGATGGCGTAGCGGTGGAGTTCGTTGGTGAGCGTGTCGGAGAGCACGTCCGCAAACTTCCTTTTCGTCCCGTGAAACCACTCTAGTGCAATTTTCTTCTCAAGAAAATACGGCATACTATAACGAAAATGTTATTGGCAAGAAAGCCGTTTTGCACCTGATGACAAGACGTGCCGTTCGCATCGGGCGTACGGGTCATCAGAGGAACAATGTCAATGAATCTGAAGCCAGCCATTCTAGCCGTTGCGTTCGGCCTTACAGGGAGCCTCGGCGCGCACGCCGCGGAGAAGGACATCGTCGACACCGCGGTCGAAGCGGGGCAGTTCCAGACGCTCGCCGCCGCCCTCGACGCCGCCGGCCTCGTGTCAACGCTGAAGGGCGCGGGCCCCTTCACGGTCTTCGCCCCGACGGACGAAGCCTTTGCCAAGCTGCCGGCTGGCACTGTCGAGAACCTGCTCAAGCCGGAGAACAAGGACCAGCTCAGCGCGATCCTGACCTACCATGTCGTCCCCGGCAGGGTGATGTCCGCGGACGTGGCGGAGATCGATGAAGCCCGAACGGTCAACGGCGAGATGATCGACATCGAGGTCGACGGCAGCTCCGTCAAGGTCAACGACGCGACCGTGACCGCAGCCGATATCGCGGCCTCGAACGGCGTCATCCACGTCATCGACACGGTGATCCTGCCGCCCGAAAGCTGACGCCCAGCCTCAACCCCGGAGAAGAACCATGAAGTTCATCAACATCCTGACACTTGGCCTCCTCATCGTGGGCGGGCTCAACTGGGGGCTGGTCGGGCTCTTCGACTTCGATCTCGTTGCCGCGATCTTCGGCGGGGGCTCGGTGCTGTCGAGGATCGTCTATGTCCTGGTAGGTCTGTCCGCCGCCTGGCAGATCGCCCCGCTGTTCTCGGCAATGAGCTCCGGCGAGATCGCTGCAGAGCGACACCGGTAGGAGGTCGGAGGGAGCCGCGCTAACCCCGGCGGCTCCCTCCACCTTCGTGTTCCATGGACGCATCTTCCCTGCTCATGCTGATCGCGTTCGGCGGCGCCAGCTTCGGCGCCGCGGCGACCGGCGCCATCTTCCGGCCGGGCGAGTGGTACAGGCGGCTCGACAAGCCGCGCTGGCAGCCGCCGGACTGGCTGTTCGCGCCGGTCTGGACGGTGCTCTATGCGATGATTGCGTTGTCGGGATGGCTGGTCTGGCGCGAGAAGGGGTTCGCAGATGCCGCAGTGCCGCTCAGCGCATATGCGATCCAGCTCATCCTGAACGCGGCCTGGACGCCCCTCTTCTTCGGGCTGCGCCGGCCGGGCCTCGCAGCGATAGAAATCTCGATGGTCTGGGCTTCGATTCTCGCAACGATTTGGTTCTTCTATCCTGTCAGGCCGGCCGCGGCCTGGCTGCTTGTCCCGTACCTGGTCTGGGTGAGCTTCGCCGCTGCGTTCAATATTTCCATCTGGCGGCGCAACCTCCCGCCGCATGTTGCGAAGGGCGCCCCATGACGCCCCGCTTCGTCGAGGTAAACGACCGGATGCAGCGAGGATACCGCTATGCGCTCGTGGCGCCTGCCGGCAGCGCGTTCCATCCGGACTTCCGGCCCGACCTCACGCCGGCCGACATGCTGGCCCTCGGGGTCTTCGGCGGCAAGTACATGACCGACTGCCGCGGCGAGTTCCCTGCGAGCTGGTTCGCCGCGGCCAAGCTCTCGCCGGAGAGGCGCGACCCCTCGCTCAACTGGTTCGGCGTGGATGCGAGCCAGCCGCTCAGCGTCTGGCGCGCCAAGGGATGGATCCATCCCGACGACCCGCGCGGCTGGTTCCAGTGGTACTGCCGCTATTACCAAGGCCGCCGGATGGCCGGCGAGGACGAGCGCCAGATCGGCCGCTGGAAGGCCATGCGCCGCCATCTCGCCCAGCTGCGCCGCGCCTGCGAACCCGGAGATCGCTGGTGCCGGCCGCGCCAGCGCCAGGCGCTGCTGCACTGGGTGTATGACAGCCGTTCGCTGTGATCGCGACGGACGCGCCCAGATCGCCTCGGGCGCCGTGAAAACCCTGCGGCCGCTCAGCGTGTCGCTTGGCGAGATCGCGACAGGGGCGAGTTTCGGGAACCTCCGCTGCGGGGGCTGAAACCTGACATACTGGCACGTTATGGGTACACGTCCTAGCCGAGGTAGCGCGCCAGCGCCGACCATCGGGCGAGCTTTTCGGGGTAGGGCATGCCGGCATGGGCTGGGCTCGACGACGGCAGGTCGACGAGCGCCGGCCCGCCCGCCGCCGCACCGAGCTGGCGCCGGCCGGCCTTCGCCGCCGTGGCGCCGTTGAAGCCGATCGCCCGCAGATCCGGCAGGCCGGCGACCAGGGCCGCGAGGTCGGCATGCTCGGGCGCGCGGATCGCGGCGTCGAGGCTGCCCTGCCGCACCGCCGTCGCGATCACGTCCCAGACCCCGATCCGCGCCGCGAGCAGCGCCTCGAGCCGCGCCGGGTAGGGCAGGCCGGCGAGGTCGCGCCCGGCCAGCGCCCCGACCAGCCGCCAGAACGCGTTCTGCGGATGGGCGTAGTACTCGGCCCGCCGCAGCAACTCGACGCCGGGCAGGCTGCCGAGCACCAGCACCCGCACGCCCGCGTCGACCACAGGGCCGAAGGCGACCGCGCGCTCGCTCATACCGCGCTGAAGAAGCTCCGGAAGACCGCGTCGACGTGCGCGGGGTCGCCGAGGTCGAAGCTCGCCTCGATCTCGCGGTACCGCAGCCCGGCCTTGATCCCGGGGACAGCCGGCCGGCGACGGCGAGGTCCGTGGCGAACGTCGGCAGAAAGCACCTCGAGAACCGCCGCCATCGCCCGCTCCTTCAGCTCGTCGCGGCGCCCCCGCGCGGAGCCGCCGGGAAGCGCGATCGGTCGATGCGCCGCCCGCCGCCGGCCCTGCAGGCAGGCATCATTCCAGTCGCGCACCTCGCAGACCATCGGTCCCTGCGGCCCCGCCGCCACCCGCACCACCAGCGCGCTGCCGTCCATGACCTCCCCGAAGCCGCACTGGCTCAAGATGGACTGGTGCAGGAACACGTCCTCGCGCCGGCCGAAGATATTCACGAAGCCGTAGCCCTTGTCGCGGTCGAACCACTTCACCCGCGCCGGCTCCAGCGGCCCGGCGCCCGGAGCGGGCTCCTTCATGCCCGGCGGCTCGATGTCGAGGACCTCCACCGCCTGCCGGCCCTTCGCCGTGGTCCCGACGCGAACCAGGACCCGCGCGCCCTCGGCGACCCATGTCTCGCCGAAAGCCCGAAGCTCTCTCTTATGCAGAAGGATGTCCTTGCCGCCGTCCTCGGCCACCAGGAAGCCGTAGCCCCTCTCGGCGTTGAACCACTTCACGACTCCCCGAACACGCATGCCTGGAACCTTCCTACCCCCGGCACCGACAAGGCCCGGCCAACGTTCAAGAGGCATTACTGAGTGCGGGACAAGGTAGCGCTTTCACCAGCGAAAGGCGAGGGGCAGGCTCCACGCCGGGTCGGTCAAACCGCGCCGAAGACGCGGCGGAAGATCGTGTCGACGTGCTTCGTGTGGTAGCCGAGGTCGAAGCTCGCCTCGATCTCCGCCTCGCTCAGGGCCGCCTGCACCTGCGGGTCGGCCTTGAGCTCGGCCATGAAGTCGGCGCCCTGCTCCCAGACCTTCATCGCGCTCCGCTGGACGATCGCGTAGGCGTCCTCGCGGCTGACGCCCTTCTGGGTCAGCGCGAGCAGCACCCGCTGCGAGTGGATCAGCCCGCGGAACCGGTTCATGTTCGCAAGCATGTTCTCCGGATAGACCACGAGCCGGTCGATCACGCTCGTCAGCCGCGCCAGGGCGAAGTCGAGCGTCACCGTGGTGTCGGGCGCGATCGCCCGCTCGACCGAGGAATGCGAGATGTCGCGCTCGTGCCAGAGCGCGACGTCCTCCATCGCCGGCACCACCGCCATCCG
This sequence comes from uncultured Alphaproteobacteria bacterium, assembly GCA_963763295.1. Classification (GTDB taxonomy): domain Bacteria; phylum Pseudomonadota; class Alphaproteobacteria; order Rhodobacterales; family Rhodobacteraceae; genus Amaricoccus. The sequence goes on along the minus strand of CAVXOH010000004.1, from coordinate 290,796 downwards.
CACCAGCCGCGCCAGCCCGGTCAGGTTCTCGGTCAGGACCGGGTTCCGCTTGTGCGGCATCGCGCTCGAACCCTTCTGCCCGGGGGCGAAGTACTCCTCCGCCTCCAGCACCTCGGTCCGCTGCAGATGCCGGATCTCGATCGCCAGCCGCTCGATCGAGCTCGCGATCACCCCGAGCGTCGCGAAGAACATCGCGTGCCGGTCGCGCGGGATCACCTGGGTCGAGACCGGCTCCGGCACCAGCCCCATCGCCTTCGCGACGTGCGCCTCGACCGCCGGGTCGATGTTGGCGAAGGTGCCGACCGCGCCCGAGATCGCGCAGGTCGCGACTTCGGCCCGCGCCGCGACGAGCCGCGCCCGGCCGCGGTCGAACTCGGCGTAGGCCTGCGCGAGCTTCACGCCGAAGGTCGTCGGCTCGGCGTGGATGCCGTGGCTGCGGCCGATCGTCACCGTGTCCTTGTGCTCGAAGGCGCGGCGCTTCAGGCTCGCGAGCAGCGCGTCGAGGTCGGCGAGCAGGATGTCGGACGCTCGGGTCAGCTGCACGGCGAGGCAGGTGTCGAGCACGTCCGACGAGGTCATCCCCTGGTGGACGAAGCGCGCCTCCTCGCCGACGTGCTCGGCGAGATGCGTCAGGAAGGCGATGACGTCGTGCCGGGTCACCGCCTCGATCTCGTCGATGCGGGCGACGTCGAACTCGACGTCCTTCGCCTTCCAGACCGCCGCGGCGGCCGATTTCGGGATGACGCCGAGCGCGGCCTGGGCGTCGGCGGCATGCGCCTCGATCTCGAACCAGATGCGGAACTTCGTCTGCGGCGCCCAGATCTCGACCATCTCGGGGCGCGAGTAGCGGGGGATCACGGGCGGCGCCTTTCGCGGTTGAGGGGGTCCGGGCGTCTGATAGACTGCCCCCGGTTGCGGCACAAGCGAGGCGAGGATGCGGCTGCAGGCTTTCGCGGGCCTCTGGGACCTCGAGCGCGAGGTCGAGGACGTCCGCGCCGGGCGCACCGGCCGCTTCTCCGGCACCGCGCGCTTCGCGCTGGCGGCGGGCGGCCTCGCCTACCGCGAGGAGGGGACGCTGAGCTTCCAGGGCTCGCCGCCGCTCGAGGCCAGCCGGTCCTACCTCTGGCGCGACGGCGGGGCCGGGACGCTCGAGGTCCTCTTCGAGGACGGCCGTTTCTTCCACCGCTTCTGCGCCGACGAGCCGGAACCGGCGGCCGAGCACGACTGCCCGCCCGACCGCTACCGCGTCCGCTACGACTTCGGCCGCTGGCCGCGCTGGCAGGCGGCGTGGCGGGTCGAGGGGCCGCGCAAGGACTACGGCATGGTCAGCCGGTACCGCCCGGCGCGGAGCGCCGGGTGAGCGGGTGGCGCCTTCTCGCCCACACTACACGACGGTGCACGTGATAGGCCCGGCGCTCGCCGCCCGAACCCCGCATCCGCCCGCGAAGAGGGCAGCGGCACGACCGCGGGCGGCCGAGAAGCGGCCGCCCGGGGGGCGGTCGGCCGCTGCCCGGGCTCGGGGCCCGGGCGGGACGGCCTCAACCGGCGCGCTTCCTCCCGAAGCGTCGTGTAGCCTGCTCCTCGCCGCAGCGGCGCTTCTCGCCGCCTGCGCTCCCGCCGAGCGACCGGCGGGGTCGAAGGCGCCCGATCCGAACGGCCTCTACCGGGCGATGCGCGCCTGCCTCGCCGACCCGGAGAAGCCGGACTGCACCGAGGTCGACCGCGCCCGCGGCTTCGTCATCATCAAGGACGACGACCCCGCGAAGCCGAAGGCGTGGCTGATCGTGCCCGACCGCGAGGTCACCGGCATCGAGAGCCCGGCCGTCTTCCGCCCGCCGGTCGCCGACTTCTGGCGCTACGGCTGGGACGCGGGCGCCACGCTGGTGCACGACGAGCCGGTCGCCGACCGGGCGCTCGCGATCAACTCGAAGGCCGGCCGCAGCCAGAACCTGCTCCACATCCACATCTCCTGCGTGCTTCCCGAGGTCCGTGCGGCGCTCGCCGGCGCAGCCATCGGCCCGGACTGGGCGGCGCAGCCGTTCCTGCATTTCGGCGACCATGCCTACAACGTCCGCAAGGTCGCCGCGCTCGACCCGAGCCCCTTCCTGCGGCTGGCCGAGCTCCCTGGCGCTCGCACCGACATGGCCGGCCAATCGCTCGCGGTGATCGGCAGCGCCGACGGCGGCTTCTTCCTCGTCACCGATTCGACCGAGCCTGACGCGGCCGCCGAGGCCGAGGATCTGCTCGACGAGACCTGTCGCTGACGTCCTGGGTCAGCCGGGCCTCTGCCCCGAGCCGACGACCACCTCCAATTCGCCCTCCAGCCCATTGGCGGTCTCGAACCGCTTCAGCTGCTCACGGACCTCGTCCCACGCCGCGGACCTCGCGCTGTCGTCGAGCTCCGCCACGACCGCCCGGTACGCCCCTGCGGCCTCCTGCAGGAACTGCACCGCTTCCGAGGCTCCGGACAGGGCGAGGGGGACGCGGACGGTCTCGGTCTCCACCGCCTCGAGCCCGCCATCGCTCATCACGCGCTCAAGGACGCCCGCGCCGCCGAGGGCGAACAGACCCGGCTGCCCGGACGCGGGAGGCGTCTTTCCCGCTTGGCGCAAGAGGATCGCCATCGGCTGCGCCAGCAGAGGATTACTGGACCCCGCCGTGAAGACCAGGGCGGAGAAACGCGCGCCCGGATTCAGGGCGTGTCGCGCGGATTCTACCGCGGTGCGCGGCGACGGGAAGAGCATCAGCCCCATCCGGCAGATCGCCGCGTCGAACGGCGCCAGCGTCTCTCGGAGGTCGTCGGCGGCGCACTCGATCGTCTCGATGTTGTCAGACTCCCGCGGCGGCGGCGTTCCGGCGAGCGTGCTCCAGCATGATGCCTGAGATGTCGGTGGCCACGACGCTGCCGTGCGGACCCACGCGCTTCGCCACCTGGATGCTTTGGCTTCCGGCGCCGCAGGCGAGATCGAGGACCCGCATCCCCGGCCGGACCCTCGCCATGTCGATCAGCACGTCGGTGGCGTGGAAGAACGCGTCGGCGAGCACATGCTCCCATTTCGCCCATCCGGGCGCCGCCGACTCCCATGTCTTGCGAAGCGCTGATCTCGAAGCATCGTCGGTCATGTAGCAGTCTCCTGCAGCCGCCGTCGCGATCCAGCCACGATACCGCAAATGCGCCCGAGACTGAACCCGGGGGCCCGGCGACGACTGGACAGCTTCTCGCAGTTGCGGCATCACTGACGCGACGAGGCACCAAGCGAGGATCTCCCTGCCATGGCGAATACCGCAACGCACGACGTTCTGACCGAGGCCGTCTGGCCGGCCGAAGGCGCCTCGCTCTGGGTCAGGCGCGCGGTTCTGGTGGTCCTCGGCATCGTCGCGCTGACGATCGCGGCCAAGGTCAAGGTTCCGGTCTGGCCGTCGCCGGTGGCGATCAGCCTCGGGACCTTCGCGGTGCTGACCATCGGCGCCGCCTACGGGCCGCGGCTCGGCCTCGCCACCATGCTCGGCTGGATGCTGGTCGGCGCGCTCGGCTTCGACGTGTTCCAGGGCTCGTCGGCGGAGACGTACGGCATCGCCTACATGATGGGCCCGACCGGCGGCTACCTCGCCGGCTACGTGCTGGCCACGCTCGCGCTCGGCTTCGCCGCGCGGCGCGGCTGGGACCGCAGCGTCGGCGGCATGGCGACGGCGCTCCTCGCCGGCAACGTGCTGATCTACGTGCCCGGCCTGCTCTGGCTCGGCTACCTGATCGCGAACGGCCTCTTCGACCCGGCGCGCTACGCCTCGGTCTCTGACCAGACGCTCGCCTGGGGCCTGACGCCGTTCCTGATCGGCGACGCGCTCAAGCTCGCGCTCGCGGCGCTCGTGGTGCCGGGCCTCTGGAAGCTCGTCGGAGCCGCCCGCGCCTGAGCCCGTTAACGCTTACGCGTGGCTGCGTCCTCGGTGCATACGTTGTGCATGCTTCGTGCATAAAGCGTGCATCGAAGAAACGGCGTTAACCCTCTGAGAGAAAGCGCACCTTGCCGATATGCGGCAGGTTGCGGTTGCGCTGCGCATAGTCGATCCCGTAGCCCACGACGAACTCGTCGGGAATCTCGAATCCGATCCATTTCGCCCGGATGTCGACCTCGCGCCGCGACGGCTTGTCGAGCAGCGCGCAGGCCTCGAGCCGGGCCGGCCGGCGCGTGCCGAGGATCTCGAGCACGCGCTTGAGCGTGTGGCCGGTGTCGACGATGTCCTCGACCACCAGCACGTCGCGGCCCTCGATGGCGCCGCGCAAGTCCTTGAGAATACGGACCTCTCGGCTCGACTGCGTCGAGTTGCCGTAGGAGGAGACCTCGAGGAAGTCGACCTCGACCGGCAGGTCGAGCTCGCGCACGAGGTCGGCGATGAAGACGAAGGAGCCGCGCAGCAGCCCGACCACGACGAGCTTGTCGGTGCCGGCGTAGAAGGCCGAGATCTCGCGGGCGAGCGACTCGACCCGCGCGGCGATCGCCTTCGCCGAGATCAGCTGGTCGATCGCGTATCCCCGCGTGCTCACGTCGGAATCCGCCCCCCTTGTGCCGCCGGGCATCCTATTGGCATTGTCGGCACCCGACAATCCGCAACTCCGCCCGGGAGACGCCATGCCGACGCACGCCGAGAGGCGCAACGTCCCCTACAGCGCCGACGAGATGTACGCGCTGATCGCCGACGTCGGCAGCTATCCGGAGTTCCTGCCCTGGTGCGCCGCCGCCCGCATCCGCGAGACCCGGCCGCTGCCGGAGGGCGACGGCGAGGTGATGGACGCCGACCTCGTCATCTCCTTCAAGGTCTACCGCGAGCGCTTCGGCAGCCGGGTGACGCTGCGGCCCGAGGCGCGGACGATCGACGTCGAGTACCTGCAGGGCCCGTTCCGCTACCTGCAGAACCACTGGCGCTTCATTCCGACCGGCGAGAGGTCGTGCGACGTCGACTTCTTCGTCGACTTCGAGTTCCGCTCGGCGATCCTGCAGCGGCTGATCGGCCTCGTGTTCCACGAGGCGATGCTGCGGATCGTGCGCGCCTTCGAGCGGCGCGCCCAGGCCCTCTACGGCGTCCGCAGCAGCGCCTGAAGCGCGAGTTCGAGCGCCGCCTCGACGCTGCGTGTACGGACCCGGTCGCGGCCGAGCGCGCCGAAGTCGCGGCGCTCGGCCCGGGTCGCCTCGGCGGTGGCGACGCCGAACCAGACCAGCCCCTCGGGCTTCGCATCCGACCCGCCCGGGCCGGCCACCCCGGTGACCGCGATGGCGAGGTCGGCGTCGGAGGCCGCGAGCGCGCCCTCCGCCATCGCCCGCGCCACCGGCTCGGAGACCGCCCCGTGCGCCGCCAGCAGCGCCTGCGGCACGCCGAGAAGGGCGACCTTCGACGGGTAGGAGTAGGTGACGAGGCCGCGGTCGAAGACGTCGGAGGCGCCGGCGATGTCGGTGAGCGCGGCGCTGACGAGGCCGCCGGTGCAGCTCTCGGCCGTGGCGATCTTCCAGCCGCGGGCGCGCGCGGCCTCGACCAGCGCGCGGGCGTGCGGCTCGGCGATCATGCGAGCCAGCCGTGGGCGAGGGCGGCGAGCAAGGTCACCAGCGCCGCGGCGATCAGGCCGGCGACCGCGTCGCCGAGCATGACGCCGGTCGGTCCGGGCCGGCGGTCGGCCCAGCCGACCGGCCCCGGCTTCCAGATGTCGAGCAGGCGGAACAGCAGGAAGGCGGACACCCAGCCCGGCCAGGGGAAGAGCTGCGGCGGCGCGCCGGCGAACCAGAGGCCGGCCGAGAGCGGCATCAGCGCGATCCACTGCCCGACGACCTCGTCGACGACGATACGCGAGCGGTCGCGCTCGGCCCGCGCAGCCCAGGTGCCGAGCGCGTAGGCGATGACGGCGGCGACGACGAAGAGCGGAAAGCCGCCCAGCCGGTGCAGCAGGTAGCCCGTCGCCAATGCCGCGAGCGAGGCGAACGTGCCGGCGGCGACGGGGATCAGTCCGATGAAGCCGAAAGTCGCGATAACGCGGGTCACGGCCGCACCAGCGTGGCGGTGGCGAGCGCGGCGATCCCCTCGCCGCGGCCGGTGAAGCCGAGGCGCTCGGAAGTGGTGGCCTTGACGCTGATCCGCTCGGCCTCGATCCCGGCGATCCGGGCCAGTTCCGCGCGCATGGCCCGCGCGTGCGGGCCGATCCTCGGCGCCTCGCAGACCAGCGTGCAGTCGAGATGGGAGACGGAGAAGCCGCGGTCGGCGGCGCGCTCGATCGCCTTGCGCAGGAATACCTCGGAGGCGGCGCCCTTCCAGGCCGGGTCCGAGGGCGGGAACCACCGGCCGATGTCGCCCTCGGCGAGCGCGCCGAAGATCGCGTCGGTCAACGCGTGCATGCCGACGTCGGCGTCGGAATGGCCGACGAGCCCGCGCTCGAAGGGGATGGCGACGCCGCAGAGGGTGACGTCGGCGCCGGGCCCGAAGGCGTGCACGTCGAAGCCGTTGCCGGTGCGGATGTCCATCGCCATCTCCGTCATCGCCCGGGCGCGCGCGAGATCGGCGGCCGTCGTCAGCTTGAAGTTCGCCTCGTCGCCCGGCACCAGCCGCACCTCGAGCCCGGCGGCCCGCGCCACCGCCACGTCGTCGGCGGCCTCGCCGCGGTGGGCGTGGTGGGCGGCGCGGATCGCCGCGAAGTGAAAGCCCTGCGGCGTCTGCGCCCGCCAGAGCCCCTCGCGCGGCACCGGTGCCAGCGCGCGGCCGTCGGCGGCGGTCCAGAGCGCATCGACGACCGGCAGGGCAGGGAAGGCCGCAGGCGCCGCGTCGAGCGCCGCGATCACGTCGGCGACCAGCCGCCGCCCGGCGAAGGGACGCGCGGCGTCGTGGATCAGCACCCGGTCCGGCGCCTCGGGCGCGAGGGCGTCGAGGCCGGCGCGGACCGAATTCCGGCCGGGCAGCGCCGCCTGCGACCGGAGGGCGCAGCCGGGCGTCCTCGATGCCGGCGACCGCGCGGCCGTAGAGGTCGCGGTCGTCCGGGTGGATGACGACCTGAACGGGGTCGATCCCGGGATGGGCGAACAGCGCGGCGATGGCGTGGCTGAGCACCGAGCCGCCGCCGAGAGCGAGGAACTGCTTCGGCGTCGATCCTCCCAACCGGCGGCCGCGTCCGGCCGCCACGATCAAACCCGCCGTCCGCATTACCCTTCCCGCGCTGATCTGCCGGTCATATAAGGCGGATCCCCGGACCGCCACAATGCCGCGACGGCGCGGTATCCACGCGGCTGCGCTTGTCAGTTTTGCTGCCCTGCGGTATAAAATGGACAACGCTGCTTATGGAATGGGCACATGTCTGTGGATCTGGGGCGCATCATACTGGATCCGCCCGTTTTTTTAGCACCGATGGCGGGGATTACCGACGTCCCGTTCCGGGACCTCGCGCTGCGTTGCGGCGCGGGGCTCGTGGTGTCGGAGATGGTCGCGAGCGCCGAAGTGGTGCAGGCGAAACCGTCGGCGCGGGCGCGGGCGGAGCTCGGGTTCGGGCGTGGCAGGACCGCCGTGCAGCTGGCGGGACGCGAGGCGCGCTGGATGGCGGAGGCGGCCCGGTACTGCGCGGCGGAGGGCGCCCGCATCATCGACATCAACTTCGGCTGCCCGGCCAAGAAGGTCACCAACGGGCTCTCGGGCTCGGCGCTGATGCGTGACCCCCACCACGCGGTGCGGCTGATCGACGCGGTGGTGGGCGCCGTCGAGGTGCCGGTGACGCTGAAGATGCGGCTCGGCTGGGACGCGGGCTCGATGAACGCGGCCGAGATCGCCGCCCGGGCCGAGGCAGCCGGGGTGCGGATGATCACGGTGCATGGACGGACCCGCTGCCAGTTCTACAGCGGCGCCGCCGACTGGGCGGCGATCGCTCGGGTGCGGCGGGCGGTGCGCATCCCGGTCGTCACCAACGGCGACATCGTCGACGCGACGACCGCGCGCCGGGCGCTGGCGCGCTCGGGCGCCGACGCGGTGATGATCGGGCGCGGCGCGCGCGGGCGGCCGTGGCTGCTCGCCGAGGTCGCGGCGGCGCTGGCGGGGCGCCCGGCGCCCCGACCGCCTTCCGGCGCCGAGCTCAGCGGGATCGTCTGCGCGCACTACGAGGCGATGCTCGGCTTCTACGGGCGCGACCTCGGGCTCCGCGTCGCGCGCAAGCATCTCGGCTGGTATCTCGACGGGGTTGCCGGCGCGGCCGGCCTGCGCGGCCGGGTCCTGACCGCCACCGACCCCGCGGTGGTCCTGGGCGAGCTCGCCCGGGGCCTCGCCGATTGCGGCGGGCTCGCCGAGGCGGCCGCGGCATGAACGGCGGCTTCGAGGCGTTCTGGAGCGCGATCCCGTACCCGGCGCTGGTCGTCGACGAGGCGGACAGCATCCTCGATGCCAACCCGGCGGCGGAGAGCTTCGGGGCGACCTCGCTCAGACAGATGGCGGGGCGGCCGCTCGGCCGGTTCCTCGGCGCCGACAGCGCGGTGCTCGACGTGGTGGGGCAGGCGCGGCGCAACGGCGTCTCGGTGGCCCAATACAACCTGATGGTGAGCTGGGCCGACCACCCGCCGCAGCTGCAGAACGTCCACGCCGCGCCGCTGGAGAGCACCGGCGAGATCCTGATCCTCATGCACCCGCAAGGGATGGCGGAGAAGATGGACCGGAGCCTCGGCCACCGCTCGGCCGCGCGCTCGGTGACCGGCATGGCGGCGATGCTCGCCCACGAGATCAGGAACCCGCTCGCCGGGATTTCCGGGGCGGCGCAGCTCCTGGAGATGGGGCTCGGCGACGCCGACCGCGAGCTGACCGCGCTGATCCAGGCCGAGGCGGCGCGGATCGGCAAGCTCGTCGACCGGGTCGAGCAGTTCGGCGACCTGCGGCCCGCGCAGCGCAAGCCCTTGAACATCCACGACGTGCTCGACCGGGCGCGGCGGGCGGCCCAGGCCGGCTTCGCCGCGCATGCGCGCTTCTCCGAGGAGTTCGACCCGTCGCTGCCGCCGACGGCCGGCGACCCCGACCAGCTGCTGCAGGTGTTCCAGAACCTCCTGAAGAACGCGGCCGAGGCGGTGCCGCGCGTCGGCGGCGCGATCTCGATCGCCACGGCCTATCGCCCCGGCGTGAAGATGGCCCGGCCCGGGCGCTCGAGCGAGAGCTTGCCGCTCCTCGTCACCATCGCCGACAACGGCCCGGGCATCCCCGAGAACCTGATCCGCGACGTCTTCGACCCCTTCGTGAGCTCGAAGGTGAACGGCACCGGGCTCGGCCTGTCCCTGGTGTCGAAGTTCGTCTCCGACCATGGGGGTGTCGTCGAGTGCGACAGCCGGCCCGGGCGCACGCGTTTCCGGGTGCGGCTTCCGGTCTGGCGCGGCGAAGTCGAGGCGGAGGGCTAGGCGATGGAGGGCACCATCCTGGTCGCCGACGACGACCGCAGCATCCGCACGGTCCTCGCCCAGGCGCTGACGCGCGCCGGCTGCCGGGTGCGGGCCACCGGCACCGCGACGACTCTCTGGCGCTGGATCGAGGAGGGCGAAGGCGACGTCGTCGTCACCGACGTGATGATGCCCGATGGCGACGCGCTCGACCTCTTGCCGGCGATCCGGAAGCGCCGGCCCGAGCTGCCGGTGATCGTGATGAGCGCGCAGAACACGGTGATGACCGCGATCCGCGCCGCCGAGGTCGGCGCCTACGAATACCTGCCCAAGCCGTTCGACCTGAAGGAGGTGCTCGGGCAGGTGTCGAAGGCGCTGAACCAGCGCGCGCGGAAGGCGCCGCCGGCGGAGGAGGACCAGGTCCGCGAGGACAGCCTGCCGCTGATCGGGCGCTCGCCGGCGATGCAGGAGGTGTACCGCATCCTCGCCCGGCTGATGAACACCGACCTCGGCGTGATGATCACCGGCGAGAGCGGCACCGGCAAGGAGCTCGTCGCGCGGGCGCTGCACAACTACGGCCTGCGCAAGGCCGGGCCCTTCGTCGCGATCAACATGGCCGCGATCCCGCGCGACCTGATCGAGAGCGAGCTCTTCGGGCACGAGAAGGGCGCCTTCACCGGCGCCGACCGGGCGATGCCGGGCAAGTTCGAGCAGGCGCGGGGTGGCACGCTCTTCCTCGACGAGGTCGGCGACATGCCGCTCGACGCGCAGACCCGGCTGCTTCGGGTGCTGCAGGAGGGCGAGTTCACCCGGGTCGGCGGGCGGGAGGTGCAGACGGCCGACGTGCGCATCATCGCCGCGACGCACCAGGACCTGCGCAGCCTCATCAACGAGGGCCGCTTTCGCGAGGACCTGTTTTATCGGCTGAACGTGGTGCCGATCCGGCTGCCCCCGCTCCGGGAGCGGCTCGAGGACGTGCCGGATCTGGCGCGGGCCTTCCTGCGCAAGGCCGAGGGCGAAGGGCTGCCGCGCAAGACGATCTCGAAGGAAGCGCTCGACATCCTGAAGAAGCAGGAGTGGTCCGGCAATGTGCGCGAGCTCGAGAACCTGATGCGCCGGCTCTGCGTGCTCTGCCCGGACGACGTGATCTCGGGGGCCGTCGTCGGGCAGGAGATTCTCGGCGCGGCCGAGCTCGGCGTCGAGCCCGCAGGCTTCCCAGCCGCAGCGGCTCGCCCAGGCGATCGAGTCGCACCTGCGCCGCTACTTTGACCTGCACGGCGACAGCCTGCCGCCGGACGGGCTCTACGACCGGATCCTGAAGGAGATGGAGCTGCCGCTGATCGCGCTCAGCCTGTCGGCGACCCGCGGCAACCAGGTACGCACCGCTGAGCTCCTCGGCATCAACCGGAACACCCTGCGCAAAAAGATCAAGGACCTCGACATTCGGGTTACACGTGGCAAAAGAATGATGTAAGACTGCCACAGTCGAGCGAAACAGCGTCGCGAAGAATGCGCAGCCATGAACTGACCTACGCCGGATTGCGTCTGGCGCGGTGGCGTACCCGCCACAACATCCGGCAGGCCAGTTTCTGGACCTTGGTGGCGCTCGGCCCGCTGCTCGCGATCGCGACAGTGGCGGCGCTCAGCGAGATGCAGTGGCTGCGCGGCGACATGCTGCGGCCGGTGCTGCTCGCCGACTTCGTCTATGCACTGATCGTCGCCTCGTTCGTCGCGCGCCGGATCGCCGAGATGATCGCCGCACGGCGGCGGCGCTCGGCCGGCTCGAAGCTGCACATGCGGCTCGTGCGCTTCTTCACCGCGATCGCGCTGATCCCGACCATCCTCGTCGCCGTCTTCGCCACCATCACCCTCAACTTCGGGCTCGAGGGCTGGTTCTCCGACCGGGTGCGCGACGTGGTGGCGAACTCGATGGCGGCGGCGCAAGCCTACGAGGAAGAGCATCGCGTCACCCTGCAGACCGACGCCCGCGCGCTCGGCGATTTCCTCGACGACCAGAAGGACCGCTATCCGCTGCTCGCCGGCGGGCAGCTGCGCGACCTCCTGACCCGCGGCCAGCAGCAGATGCAGCGCGCGCTGACCAAGGCCTACGTGATCGACGGCGACGGCCAGCTGCGTGCCCGCGGCGACCGCAGCTACCTGTTCTGGTACACGTCGCCGTCGCCGGAGGACATCGCCCGGGCGCGCACCGGCGAGGTCGTCATCATCCAGGACTGGGAGAACAACGAGTTCTGGGCTCTGCTCCAGATGGCGAGCTTCGCCGATCACTTCCTCTACGTGAGCCGCAACGTCGACGGCAAGATCCTGAGCCTGCTCGACGACACCCAGGAGACCGTGCGGCTCTACCAGCAGCTCGAGGCCGACCGCGGTCGGCTGCTCTTCGAGTTCGCGCTCGTCTACATCGGCTTCGCGCTCGTCGTGATCCTCGCCGCGATGTGGACGGGCCTCTGGTTCGCCGAGCGGCTGGCGCGGCCGGTCGGCCGGCTCGCCGGGGCGGCGGAGCGGGTGGGGCAGGGGGATCTCGACGTCCGCGTCCGCGAGGAGCAGGGCGACGACGAGATTGCGCTCCTTGGGCGCACCTTCAACGAGATGACCCGCCAGGTGAAGGGCCAGCGCGACGCGCTGATCGCCGCCAACGCCGACACCGAGCGGAGGCGCCGGCTGTTCGACTCGGTGCTGTCGGGGGTGACGGCGGGCGTGATCGGCCTCGACGGGAGCGGCCGGATCGAGATGCTGAACGCGGCGGCGGCGGCGCTGCTCGACCTCGACCGCGAGGCGGCGGCCGGGTTCGCCCTGCCGGAGGCGGTGCCGGAGTTCGCCGACCTCCTGCATCGGCTCGACGGCCGCAAGGGCGGCGTCGCCCAGGCCGAGGTGCGCCTGCGCCGCAAGGGCGCCGAGCGCGACCTCCTCGTCCGTGTCGCGACGCGGCAGGCCGATGACGGGCATGTCGAGGGCTATGTCGTCTCGTTCGACGACGTGACCGACCTCGTCGTCGCGCAGCGGATGGCGGCCTGGGGCGACGTGGCGCGGCGCATCGCGCACGAGGTGAAGAACCCGCTGACGCCGATCCAGCTGTCTGCCGAGCGGCTCCGGCGGAAGTTCGGGCCGATGGTCGGCGAGGAGCGGGCGGCGCTCGAGCAGTACGCCGACGTGATCGTCCGGCAGACCAACGACCTGCGCCGCATCGTCGACGAGTTCTCCAAGTTCGCCCGGATGCCGGCGCCCGAGCGCCGGACCCTCGATCTCGGCAAGCTCGTGACCGAGGCGGTGGTCCTGCAGGAATCCGCCCGTCCCGACATTCGCTACCGGGTGGCCTTGCCGGAGGCGGCGGTGCTGGCCCATCTGGACGGGACTATGATCAACCAGGCTTTCACCAACCTCCTGAAGAACGCCGCCGAGGCCATCGACGAGCGGCTGGCGGCGAAGCCCGCCTCGGCGCCGGGCGAGATTCGCGTGCAGCTCGCCGCCGAGCCCGACCAGCTCGTCATCGACATCCAGGACAACGGCATCGGCCTGCCGGACCAGCCGTCGCGGCTATTCGAGCCATATGTGACCCATCGCGCCAAGGGGACCGGCCTCGGGCTGCCGATCGTCAAGAAGATCATCGAGGAACACGACGGCACGCTGGAACTGATTCCGGCGCCGATCTTTGACGGAAGCGAGCGGGCGGGGGCGTGGGCGCGCATCGTGCTGCCGCGCGCGCTGCCGGAGCACGGGTGGGACGGCGACGAGAAGAGCAAGATCACCGAGAAGTTGAGGGAGAGCATGTGATGACCGACATCCTGGTGGTGGACGACGAGCCCGACATCCGCACCCTGATCGGAGACATCCTCGAGGACGAGGGCCACGGCGTCCGCATGGCCTGGGACAGCGACAGCGCGTTCGGCGAGATCAATCGGGCGGCGCCGGACCTGATCATCCTCGACATCTGGCTCAAGGACAGCCGGCTCGACGGCATCGACATCCTCAAGCGCGTGCGCCGCGACAACCCGGCGATCCCGGTGGTCATCATCTCTGGCCACGGCAACATCGAGATCGCCGTCGCCGCGATCAAGCAGGGCGCCTACGACTTCATCGAGAAGCCGTTCAATATCGACCAGCTGATGGTGGTGATCGGGCGCGCGCTCGAGACCTCGCGGCTGCGCCGCGAGAACGCGGTGCTGAAGGGACGGGACGGCGCGAACCATACGATGGTCGGCTCGAGCCCGACCTTCCGCCACATGAAGGGCCAGCTCGACAAGGTGGCGCGCACCAACAGCCGGGTGATGCTGAGCGGCCCCGCCGGCGCCGGCAAGGAGGTGGCGGCCCGCTACCTGCACCGCAACTCCGAGCGGGCGAAGGGACCGTTCGTGATCGTCAACTCGGCCTCGATCGGTGCCGAGCAGATGGAGGAGGTGCTGTTCGGCCGGGAGAGCGCCGAGCGCGGCGTCGAGCCGGGGCTGTTCGAGCGAGCCCATACCGGGATCCTCTTCTTCGACGAGGTCGCGGACATGCCGCCGGGCACCCAGTCGAAGATCCTGCGGGTGCTGGTCGACCAGGCGTTCCAGCGGGTCGGCGGCGCCCATACGGTGCGAGTGGACGTGCGGGTGATCTCGGCGACGACGCGCGACCTCGGCCGCGAGGTGCAGGCCGGGCGCTTCCGCACCGAGCTCTACCACCGGCTCAACGTGGTGCCGGTCAGCGTGCCGAGCCTCGAGGCGCGGCGCGAGGACATCCCGGAGCTGGCGCAGCGGTTCCTCGAGGACCTCAACGCCACGCAGGGCCTGCCGCACCGGAGCCTCGCCTCCGAGGCGGAGGCGCAGCTCCAGACCATGCGCTGGCCGGGCAACGTGCGCCAGCTCCGCAACACGCTCGAGCGGGCGCTGATCCTCGGGCCGGACCACGGGCCGATCGAGCCGGAGGAACTGGTCAACGACGCCGCGCCGAATGGTTCAGCGGTGAGCGGCATGCTGGGCGCCGCCTTCGCCGGGCTGGCGCTCAGGGAGGCGCGCGAGATGTTCGAGCGCGAGTACCTGGTGGCGCAGATCAACCGCTTCGGCGGCAACATCTCGCGGACCGCCAATTTCGTCGGCATGGAGCGCTCGGCCCTGCATCGCAAGCTGAAGTCGCTGAACGTGATCTCGGCCGGGCGGAGCGATCGCAGCGAGGAGGCCGAGGCGCACGTCTGACTTCCGCTGGGAATCCAAGGGTTAACGGCGCAAAGTTCGATGCACGCTTCATGCACGGGGCATGCACGGCGCATATGCGTCGTCATGGGCCGAGGCGAGAGGTTAACAGGCCGGCGCGCAGGTGTTCGTCATAAGCGGGACGAGCGCGTTGGCGGCTGTCAAGCCGGCGCTTGCTCGGGCCGCAACCCTCGCCTAACTTGAGCGATGTGGCTCCCGGCCAATGAGCGCGCGGAAATCTGTGACGACGAATGGCAATCTATCCAATTGCTTAGCGGAAAGTCGCGCGTGTTCAACCGCGTAGGCCCCGAGCATGGAGCGCCGCAATGAAGATCATCATCTGCGGGGCAGGGCAGGTCGGCGGCCAGATCGCCCGCCATCTCGCGCGCGAGGAAGGCGCGAACCAGGTCACCGTCATCGACAACAACGCGGCGCTGATCCGCCGCATCACCGACACCTACGACGTGAGCGGCGTGGCCGGCTTCGCGTCGCACCCGGACATCCTCGAGCGGGCCGGCGCGCGCGACGCCGACATGGTCATCGCGGCCACGCAGTCGGACGAGGTCAACATGGTCGTCTGCCAGGTCGCGCATTCGATCTTCTCGGTCCCGCGCAAGATCGCGCGGCTCCGGGCGCCCGCCTACCTCAACGCGATCTATTCCGATCTCTACCGCAACGACCACCTGCCGATCGACGTGGTGATCTCGCCGGAGTACGCCGTCGCCGACGCGGTGATGCAGCGGCTGGCCGCGCCGGCAGCGTTCGACATCGAGGGCTTCCTCGACAACAAGGCGCAGCTGGTCGGCATCTCGCTCGACAGCGCCTGCGCGGTCCTGAACACGCCGCTGCGCCAGCTCTCCGAGCTGTTCTCTACGCTGCGAGTCGTCGTCGTCGGCGTGCGCCGGGCCGAGCACCTGTTCGTCCCCGAGCCCACCGACCAGCTCTACGCCGAGGACCAGGTCTATCTGGTCACCGCCACCGAGGATCTGCCGCGCGTGATGGAGGTCTTCGGCAAGCAGCACCTGAAGGTCGAGCGGCTGCTGATCGTCGGGGCCGGCAATATCGGCCTGCACGTGGCGCAGACCCTCGAGGCCGACGGCCGGCGCAATCGCCTGAAGATTATCGAGAAGAGCAGAGCTCGCGCAGAGATCGCAGCCGACGCGCTGAAGCGGACGGTGGTGCTGAACGGCGACGGCCTCGATGTCGAACTGCTCGAGGAAGCCAACATCACGACGATGGACGCCGTCCTCGCCCTCACCGACGACGACAAGACCAATATCCTCGCCTGTGTCCGGGCCAAGACCGAGGGGGCGAAACTGGTCGTCGCGCTCGTCAACGACCCGTCGCTGATCGGGCTGATCGCGCCGATGGGGATCGACGCCTACGTCAACCCGCGCTCCACGACCGTCTCGTCGATCCTGCGCTATGTCCGGCACGGGCGGATCCGCGCCGTCTACTCGATCGGCGACGGCGAGGCGGAGATGATCGAGGCGCAGGTCCTGGGCACCTCGGCCCTGGCCGGCAAGGCGGTGCGCGACACCGAGTTGCCCGAGGCGTCGCTGATCGGGCTGATCCAGAAGGGCGACAAGGTGATCGTGCCACGCGGCGACACCCGGCTGGCGGAAGGAGACGTGCTGACGATCTTCGCGATGCGCGACTCGGTCGCCGACGTCGAGCGGTTGTTCCAGGTAGGCCTGGACTTCTTCTGATCGATGGCCACGCTGCGCCAGTTCCCGGCCTTCGTCATCGTCATGCTGATCGCGTCCGGCCTGATGCTGGTCCCGGCGCTGCATGCGGCCGGGCTGGAGAACTGGCCGATCGCCCGGGGCTTCCTGCACAACGCGGTCGTCTTCGCGCTGTTCGCCGTCCTCCTCGGCCTCGCCACGATGAACCGGCAGCCGCGGGTGCCGGCGCGCTACCTGCTCATGACGCTGCTCCTCGTCTACCTGCTGCTTCCCCTGGTTCTGGCGGGGCCGCTGGTGGCGCTGGCGCCGGGCCTCGGCCTCGCCGGCGCCTATTTCGAGATGCTGTCCTGCCTGACCACGACCGGCGCGACGCTGTTCGAGCGGCCGCAACTGATCGCCGAGCCGCTGCACCTCTGGCGTTCGCTGGTCGGCTGGATGGGCGGCCTGATGGTGCTCGTTTCCGCCTTCGCGATCCTCGCGCCGCTGAACCTCGGCGGCTTCGAGATCAGCCGGTCGGGCGATCGCTTCGAGGGCGGCCGCCGCGGCACGATCGATGAGGCGAGCGCGCGCATTCTGCGCGCGGCGCGGGAGATCGCTCCGATCTATGCCGGCTTCACCGGCGTCCTCGCGCTCCTCCTCATCCTTGCCGGCGACCGGCCGTTCCTCGCCGTCTGCCACGCGATGGCCACGCTCTCGACGAGCGGCATCTCCCCGGTCGGCGGCATCGACGGCAACCCGGCGGGACGCTGGGGCGAGGTCGCGATGGCGCTCTTCCTGCTGCCGGCGGTGTCGAGCCGGGGGCTGAGCACCATGCGCCGCCGCGAGTTCGGGCCGCGGCTCTCCGACCCGCAGATCCAGCTCATGCTGATCTCGGTCATCGGCATCACCGTCGTGCTCTTCCTGCGCAGCTTCGTCGGCGCCGCCGAGATCGATCGGCAGGACAACCTGACGGCGGCGATGCAGGCGATCTGGGGCAGCATCTTCACCGTGCTCTCCTACCTGACGACGACCGGCTTCGAGAGCCACGACTGGCGGGCGATGCAGCTGTGGTCGGACTTGCCGGAGCCCGGCACCATCCTGCTCGGGGTCGCCGTCATGGGGGGCGGGATCGCCACCACCGCCGGAGGGGTCAAGCTCCTCCGGCTCTACGCGCTCTACCGCCACGGCCTGCGCGAGATGGACCGGCTCATCCATCCGTCGAGCCTCGGCCGGCGGGGCAGCGGCGACCGGCTGATCTCCGAGCGCGGCGCGCGGATCGCCTTCATCTTCCTGATGCTTTTCCTGATCGCGCTCGCCGTGGTGATGATGGCCCTCGCTGCGACCGGAGTCAGCTTCGAGCGCAGCGTGGCGCTCGCGATCGCCGGGCTCACGACGACCGGCCCGGCCATCCAGACGCTCGGCGAGGGGCTGGGCTACGAGGACCTGTCGGGGCCGGCCCGGTTCATCTTCTGCGCCGCGATGATCGTCGGGCGCATGGAGGCGCTGGTGATCATCGCGCTCTTCAACCCCTCGTACTGGCGGCAATAGCCCGGCCATCGCGACCCCGAAACCACAGTCGCGCCGCGCCCGCGAAATTTCGCCGGCGCGCACTGGAAATGAGCCGTCTCCCCGCCCATACTGCACTGCAAGAACAACAAAGGTCGCCGAGTCGGCGGCTGATACAACTTAAGGCTGAAAAAATGGCTGCCGAAACCAAACAGAACCTCCAGGACGCGTTCCTGAACAACGTCCGCAAGGCCAAGGTGCCGGTGACGATCTTCCTGATGAACGGGGTGAAGCTGCAGGGGGTCATCACCTGGTTCGACAACTTCTGTGTGCTGCTGCGCCGCGACGGACAGTCGCAACTCGTCTACAAGCACGCGATCTCGACGGTGATGCCGTCGCAGCCGATCACGCTCTACGAGGCTGAAGATCACTGAACCTACTTCCCGGATGCGGGCGCTCGTCCTGCATCCCGTCAGGCCGAAATCCGACGACCGTGACCCGAAGGACGCGGTGGCCGAGGCTGCGAGCCTCGCGGCGGCGCTCGATCTCGACGTGGTCGACGCGCTGGCCGTGCCGCTGGCGCGGGCGAAGGCAGGGACGCTATTCGGCAAGGGCAAGGTCGAGGAGCTCGGCGCGCTGATCGCCGAGGGCGAGTTCGGGCTCGTCATCATCGACGGGCTGCTGTCGCCGGTGCAGCAGCGCAACCTCGAGAAGGCCTGGAAGACCAAGGTGCTCGACCGCACCGGGCTCATCCTCGAGATCTTCGGCGACCGCGCGCATACCCGGGAGGGCGTGCTGCAGGTCGAGCTCGCGCATCTCAGCTACCAGAAGTCGCGGCTGGTGCGGTCCTGGACCCACCTCGAGCGGCAGCGCGGCGGCTTCGGCTTCCTCGGCGGCCCCGGCGAGACGCAGATCGAGGCCGACCGCCGGGCGCTCGACGAGCGGATCCAGAAGATCAAGGCGGCGCTCGGCAAGGTGGTGCGGACCCGCGGCCAGCATCGTGCCGCCCGGCAGCGAGTGCCGTACCCCGTGGTGGCGCTGGTCGGCTACACCAACGCCGGCAAGTCGACGCTGTTCAACCGGCTGACGGGGTCGGGGGTGCTGGCCAAGGACATGCTTTTCGCGACGCTCGACCCGACGATGCGCGCGATCGCGCTGCCCGACGGCAAGCGGGCGATCCTCTCCGACACCGTCGGCTTCATCTCCGACCTGCCGCACCAGCTCGTCGCCGCGTTCCGCGCGACGCTGGAGGAGGTGCTCGAGGCCGACCTGATCCTGCACGTGCGCGACATCGCGCATCCCGAGAGCGAAGGACAGGCGGAGAACGTGCGGGGCATCCTTGCCGAGCTCGGCATCGACCAGGCCGGGCAGTCGCGGATGATCGAGGTCTGGAACAAGGTCGACCTGCTCGCGCCGGACAAGGCCGAGGCGCTCCGGCAGACCGCGCAGCGCACGCCGCGGGTCCGGGCGATCTCCGCCACCACCGGCGAGGGCGTGCCGGAGCTCCTCGCGCTGATCGCGGACGAGCTGGCCGAGCCGACGCAGGACGAGACCATCCGCCTCGGCTTCGACCAGGGCCGCAAGCGGGCCTGGCTGTTCGATCGCAAGCTCGTGCGCTCCGAGGTGCAGACCGACGGCGGCTACGAGGTGGCGGTGCGCTGGACCGACCGCGACAAGAGCCAGTACCAGGCGCTGAGCTAGGCGATTGCCGCCAGCGGATCGCCGCCATGCGGGTCGATCCGGGGCCAGGCCGGCATGCGGTTGCGAAACCAGGTACGCTGACGCTTGGCGAACTGGCGGGTGGCGACGACGGCCGCGTCGCGTGCGTCGGCGAGCGAGACCTCGCCTTGAAGATGCGCCATCAGCGGCTGCGCGCCGAGGACGCGGGCGGCTGGCGTGTCCATCGGGAGGCCGCCGTCCAGATAGCGACGACACTCGTCGAGGGCGCCTTGCTCAAGCATCAGTGAAAATCTCTGCTGTATGCTATTGTTTATAACGGATATAGGTGGATCAACGACTATGCAGACAGCGGTGTCGGACGGCAGGAGCGGCGCCGACGTGCGGCGATGCCACTCCGAGAGTCCGCGACCGGTGGCGACGGCGACGTCCCAGGCCCGCTGGACCCGCATCGGGTTGCGCCGGTCGAGGCGCGCGAGCGTGGTGGGGTCGAGGCGCGCCAGGTCGTCGAGCAGGACGTCGATCCGACCGGCGCGCAGCAGGTCGTCCGACCGGGCGCGGATTTCGGCCGGGATTTCCGGGATGTCGGCCATGCCCTCGGTGAGGATCGTCAGGTAGAGCCCGGTGCCGCCGACGATGATCGGACGCTGGCCGCGGCGCTTGGCGGCCGAGATTTCGTCGGCGACCTCGCGTAGCCACGCGCCGGCGGAGTAGCGCGCGGCGCAGCCGACGTGGCCGTAGAGACGATGCGGCGCGCGGGCCAGATCGGCGTCGTCGGGGCGCGCGGTCAGGACGCGCCAGCAGGCATAGACCTGCGAGGCGTCGGCGTTGATCACGCAGCCGCCGTCGCGTTCGGCGAGGGCGAGGGCCAAGGCCGATTTGCCGCTAGCGGTCGGGCCGGCGAGGATCACCGGGCGCGGCTGGGTCATCGGAGACACAACATAATCTTCGTTATGCGCGTAAGCTCACGTCAGCCGGATCATCAGCGCGCCTGCGATGAGCAGCAGCCCGCCGACCGCCCGCCCCGCCGTGATCTCGCGCACCGGCAGGCCCATGAAGCCGATCCGGTCGAGCAGAATGCCCGCGAGAAGCTGGCCGGCGATCGCGAGCCCCATGACCGCTGCCACGCCGACGCGCGGTGCCAGCAGGATCACGGTCGTGACGTAGAAGCTGCCGAGAAGCCCGCCGGCAACATAGACCCATGGCCGCGGCGCGGCGAATTGCGGCCATGCCCCGCCAGCGATGCCGCCCGCCGCCGTGAGGCTGCCGAGCGCGATCGCCCCGGCCAGGAACGACACGGCGGCGGCGGCGATCGCCAATCCGAGGCCGCGCGACAGATCGGCATTGATCGGGGCCTGGATCGCGATGCAGGCGCCGGCCACGATCCCGAGCAACGACCAGAGGACAGTCTGCATGTTCTTCTCCGATGCTGGCAATCAAGCCGATAGTGCCGCCACGTCCACCGGGAAAATGCCCGTTCAGGCCAGCGCCGCGAAACCGTCGGGTTCCCGAGAGAATGGTTGACGCCGCGACTAAATCGCTCTGCAATGCCGCGACATCCAGAAAAAGCGCGACAGGGAGACGATCATGAGCACAGCGACCATCAATGGCAAGCCAGTGCATCCGGCGGTGCCGCGGCTTGCCGAGGAAGCGCGTGCCGGCAAGCTCAGCCGCCGCGAGTTTCTGGCGACGGCGACGGCCCTCGGTGTGACCGGCCCGGCGGCCTACGGGATGCTGGGGCTCGCCATGCCGACGCGCGCCCGCGCGCAGGAAGGCACGCCGGGCGGCACGATCCGGATCTCCATGACGATCATGCGCCTCGAGGACCCGCGCATCTTCAGCTGGTCGCAGCCGGGCAACCAGGCCCGCCTCTTCATCGAGCCGCTCGTGCGCTATACCGCTGACTTCACCTTCGCGCCGTGGCTGCTCGAGAGCTGGGAAGTCAACGACGACGCAACGGCCTACGTGCTGAAGGTGCGCCAGGGTGTGACCTGGAACAACGGCGACGCCTTCAATGCCGACGACGTGATCTTCAACCTCACCCGCTGGTGCGAATCCCACGTGCCCAACAACTCGATGTCGACGCGCATGCTGCCCCTGATCGAGAAGAAGGGCGAGGAGAAGTTCATGGGCGACGTGACCAAGCCCGACGGCACCGTCGTCCAGGAGGAGCAGACCCGCGAGATCTTCGGCGCGCGCGACGGCGCGATCGAGAAGGTCGACGACATGACGATCCGGCTCAACCTCGCCAACCCCGACATCACAACGGTGCCGAACTTCGCCGACTATCCGGCGCTGATCGTGCACCGCGGCTTCGAAGAGGCCGGCGGCGACCTCACCACCGCGCCGGTCGGCACCGGGCCGTGGGAGCTCGTCTCGACCGAGGTCGGCGTGCGCGCGGTCTATCAGAAGCGCACCAACGGCACCTGGTGGGGCGACGCCGTGCCCGACCTCGGGCCTGTCTATCTCGACGGCGTCGAGTTCATCGACTACGGCACCGATCCGTCGGCCGAGATCTCCGCCTACGAGTTCGGCGAGATCCACACGAGCTACGAGACGCAGGCGAGCTACGTCGAGATCTACGACGCGCTCGGGCTCGTGAAGTCGGAAGCGGTGACCGCCAACACGCTCTGCGTGCGGATGAACGTGACCCAGCCGCCGTTCGACAACCAGGCGGTCAGGAACGCGGTGCAGCTCGCCGTCGACAACAGCGTCGTGCTCGACCTCGGCTACCAGGGGCTCGGCACGCTCGGACAGAACCACCATGTCGGGCCGATGCATCCCGAGTACGCCGAGCTGCCGCCGATCGCGCGCGACCCGGAGGCGGCCAAGCAGATGATGGCCGACGCCGGCCATGCCGCCACCGAGCTCGACCTGATCTCGCTCGACGACGACATCAACCGCAACACCTGCGACGCGGTGGCGGCGCAGCTGCGCGACGCCGGGATCAACGTCAAGCGGACGGTGCTGCCTGGCAACACATTCTGGAACAACTGGACCGGGTATCCCTTCTCCTCGACCGAGTGGAACATGCGCCCCCTCGGAGTGCAGGTTTATGCCCTCGCCTATCGCAGCGGCGAGCCGTGGAACGAGACCGGGTTCGCGAACGAGGAGTTCGACACCCTGCTCGCCGAGGCCTACGCGATCGCCGATGCCGACCAGCGGCGCGCGGTGATGGAGAAGATGGAGAAGATCATCCAGGACTCGGGGATCATCGTCCAACCGTACTGGCGCTCGACCTTCCGGCACATGACCGAGGAGGTGAACGGCCTCGTCATGCATCCGACCTTCGAGATCCACCTGGAGAGGACTTGGCTCACGGCCTGAGCCCCTGCCCCGCATTCCGCCCCGGCGCCCGTCGCCGGGGCGCTGAGCCACGGAGGCCGGGATGCTCATCTTCCTGATCCGGCGCATCGGCGTGATGGTGCTGACCGCGCTCTGCCTGACGCTGATCGTGTTCAGCCTCGTCAACCTCAAGCCGAACCTCGTCAAGCTCGCCAAGGAGCAGACCGGCAGCCGGATCACCGAGCAGCAGGTCGAGGTCTGGCTCGACCAGAACGGCTTCAGCCGGCCGCTGCTGGTGCGCTACGGCGAGTGGCTCGGCGATGTGGCGCGCGGCGACTTCGGGCACTCGACCCGGTTCAACGCGCCGGTCTCCGAGGTGCTTTGGCCGCGGCTCTGGCTGACCGCGATCCTGATGTTCTGGGTGATGGTGGTGATGGTGCCGGGGGCGCTGCTGCTCGGGATTCTCGCCGGCATGCGCGAGGGCTCGACCCAGGACCGGGTGCTCTCGACCGTCGCGATCGGCACGACATCGACGCCGGAATACGTCTCGGGAGTCGTGCTTACCGTGATCTTCGCCAGCCAGATGGTCGGGCTACAGTGGTTCTCGGGCTCGGCGACCTCGGCGGCGGACGACGGGCCGACGCTCTACAACTTCGCACTGCCCGTCCTCACCATCGCGATCTACGGCATGGGCTACATCGCGCGGATGACCCGCGCCTCGATGGCCGAGGTGATGACCCAGCAGTACATCCGCACCGCGCGGCTGAAGGGGGTGAGCTTTCGCGGCATCGTGCTCAAGCATGCGCTCCGGAACGCGCTGATCGCGCCCTTCACCGTCATCATGCTGCAGTTCCCGTGGCTCCTGACCGGCGTCGTCATCGTCGAGACGCTGTTCAACTACCGCGGCTTCGGCTGGCTGCTGATCGAGGGGGCGGCCAACAACGACATCGACCTGCTCCTCGCCTGCTCGATCGTCGCGGTCTTCATCGTGCTTGTCACCCAGCTCATCTCCGACATCGGCTACGTCTACCTGAACCCGCGGATCCGGGTCGCCTGATGGAAGTCGAGTTCCTGTCGACCGGCGCCATCGTCAGCCGCACCCTCGCCCAGTTCCTGCCGGTCTGGATCGCGATGGCTGTGATCATGGCCGCGAGCTTCGTCTGGCGGGACCGGCTCGCCACCTACGGGCGGATCTACGACAGCCCGATCGGCATGGTCGGCTTCGCGCTGGTGCTGTTCTGGCTGCTCACCGCGCTGATGGCGCACTGGGTGGCGCCCTTCGACCCCTTCGTCCAGTTCCGCGCGCTGCAGAACGAGGCGCCGGGCGCCATCGAGCCGGAGACCGGCCTGCCCTATCTGTTCGGCGGCGACGCGCTCGGCCGCGACGTCTTTTCCCGCATGGTCTACGGCAGCCGGATCGTGATGGCGATCGCGCCGCTCGCGACGCTCTTCGCCTACATGATCGGCATCACGCTCGGCCTGCCGGCCGGCTACTTCGGCGGCTGGCTCGACACGACCTTGAGCTTCCTTGCGAACCTCGTGCTGGCCTTCCCGGTGATCCTGCTCTTCTACCTCTTGGTCACCCCCGAGATCCGGGAGACGCCGATTCCCTCGACGATGGCCGCGGTGTTCTTCCTCTTCCCGGTGATCTTCGTGACGGTCTTCCTCTGGAGCCGCTTCCGCGAGCGGCCGGAGGTGCTCTGGCGCGTGCTCGCCCCGGTGCTTCTCGTCGGCGGCTTCGGCTATGTCGGCCTGACCGGGCTCTGGGACCCGACCGGGCTGCTCCGGATGCCGCCGAACACGCTCAACATCTTCCTCGCCGTCGTCTTCATCACCTCGCCCACGGTCTTCCGCATCGTCCGCGGCCTCACCCTCGACATCAAGACCCGCGACTACGTCGCCGCTGCGCAGACCCGCGGCGAGCGGCCGTGGTACATCATGATGTGGGAGATCCTGCCGAACGCGCGCGGGCCGCTGATCGTCGATGCGTGCCTCCGGATCGGCTACACGACGATCCTGCTCGGCACGCTCGGGTTCTTCGGGCTCGGGGTCAGCCCGGAGTCGCCCGACTGGGGCTCGACCATCAACGAGGGGCGCAAGCTCCTGCGCATCTACGTGCACCCGGCCCTGCCCCCGGCGCTCGCGATCATGAGCCTGGTGCTCGGTCTCAACCTGCTCGCCGACGCGCTGCGCGAGCAGAGCCTGAGGGACTGACAAATGAGGTCGCGCAATGACTGAGCCCATCCTCGTCATCGACGACCTGTCGATCTCCTTCTTCACCCGCGCCGCCGAGATCCCCGCGGTGATGAACTTCTCGGCCAGCGTCGAGGCCGGCCAGGCGCTCGGGCTCGTCGGCGAGTTCGGGCTGCGGCAAGTCGACGGTCGCCCTCGCGGTCATGCGCGACCTCGGCAAGAACGGCCGGATCACCGGCGGCTCGATCCGGTTCAAGGGGCGCGAGCTGACCACGATGTCGGAGGCGGAGCTGCGCAGGATCCGCGGCTCGGAGATCGCGATGATCTACCAGGAGCCGATGGCGAGCCTGAACCCGGCGATGAAGATCGACCGCCAGCTGATGGAGGTGCCGCTGATCCACGAGGGCGCCAGCGAGGCGGACGCCCGCGCCCAGGCGCTGCGCGTCGTCGAGGCGGTGCGGCTGCCCGACCCGGCGCGCATCCTCGGCAGCTACCCGCACCAGCTCTCCGGCGGCCAGCAGCAGCGCATCGTCATCGCGATGGCGCTGATGTCGAAGCCGTCGCTCCTCATCCTCGACGAGCCGACGACGGCGCTCGACGTCACTGTCGAGGCCGGCATCGTCGATCTCGTCAAGGATCTCGGCCGCGAGTTCGGCACGTCGATGCTCTTCATCAGCCACAACCTCGGGCTGGTGCTCGAGACCTGCGACCGGATCTGCGTGATGTACTCGGGCGAGGCGGTCGAGACCGGGCCGATCGCGGAAGTCTTCGACGAGATGCGCCACCCCTACACCCAGGGGCTGTTCCGCTCGATCCCGCTGCCCGGCGCCGACAAGACCCGCCGGCCGCTGATCGCCATCCCCGGCAACTTCCCCCTGCCCTACGAGCGGCCGCCGGGCTGCAACTTCGGGCCGCGCTGCAGCTACTTCGTCAAGGGGCGCTGCGACGCGCAGGAAATCCCGATGCTCGGCGTGAGCCCGACCCACGCCAGCCGCTGCATCCGCTGGGACGAGATCGACTGGGCCGCGCAGCCCGCCATCGGCTCGAGTGCCCGCGCCGCCCCGATCGGCGACGTCGTCATCACCGTCGACAACCTGAAGAAGTACTACGAGGTCGGGTCGAACGCGCTCTTCGGCGGCGACACCCGCGTGGTGAAGGCCAACGAATCGGTCAGCTTCGAGGCCCGGGAGGCCGAGACGCTGGCGATCGTCGGCGAGTTGGGGTGCGGCAAGTCGACGCTCGCGAAGGTGCTGCTGGGGCTCGAGACCGCGACCGAGGGGACGGTGAGCCTCGGCAACCTCGAGATCGGCTCGAGCGCCATCGAGCGCCGTGACACCCGCACCGTCGCGTCGATCCAGATGGTGTTCCAGAACCCGTTCGACACCCTCAACCCGAGCCACAGCATCGGCGGCCAGATCGTTCGCGTGCTTGAGAAATTCCGCGTCGGCAAGTCGAATGCCGACCGCGAGTCCCGCATGCTCGAGCTGCTCGACCTCGTGAAGCTTCCGCGCGCCTTCGCCCGCCGGATGCCGCGCCAGCTCTCGGGCGGCCAGAAGCAGCGCATCGGCATCGCCCGCGCCTTCGCCGGCACGCCGCAAGTCGTCGTCGCCGACGAGCCGGTCTCGGCGCTCGACGTCTCGGTGCAGGCGGCGGTGACCGAGCTCCTGATGGACATCCAGCGGGTCAGCCGCACGACGATGCTCTTCATCAGTCACGACCTCGGCATAGTGCGCTACCTCGCCGACCGGGTCATGGTGATGTACCTCGGCCATGTCGTCGAGATCGGCACCACCGACCAGGTCTTCGAGCCGCCGTATCACCCCTACACCGAGGCGCTGCTCTCGGCGGTCCCGATCGCCGACACCAGCGTGCACAAGGAGCACATCGTCCTCCAAGGCGACATTCCCTCCGCGGTCAACCCGCCGCCGGGCTGCCCCTTCCAGACCCGCTGCCCGCGCAAGGCGCAGGTGCCCGGCGACCTCTGCGAGACCGAGCTGCCGCCGATGGTGGAGCTTTCCTCCGGCCACAAGGTGCTCTGCCACCTTTCGCGCGAGGTCTTCGACTCGATGCAGCCCGTCATCCAGGTCAACCGCCCGGTGTAGGGTCGCAGGCGCAGCGCCTGGGCCACACGGCTATCGCCTTGGCCCGAGCCACGGCGCCCGCACCGGCGCTGCGGTTCACAGCCCTGTGACGCGGGGAACGAAACTCCTGCCGTCCCCGGTCCCGTACCTGCGCCGGGACCTCGTGAGGGGGCCCGTCCTTCAGAACGGAGACACGCAGGATGACCAAGTACCGCAATATTGCCGGCACCGACGGGATGGACTTCCTCATCGGCCGGCTCGGCAACGACAGGATCCTCGGCCGCGGCGGCGACGACACGATCTCGGCCCTGGCAGGCAACGATCGGGTCTTCGGCGAAAGCGGATTCGACAACCTCTTCGGTGGAAACGGGCACGACCAACTCTTCGGCGGCACCCAGAACGACAACGTCTACGGCCAGAACGGCAACGACGTGTTGCACGGCGACAGCGGCCTCCAGACGATCAAGGGCGCCGACCTCGGCTCCGACAACCTCGACGGCGGCAGCGGCAACGACACCCTCTACCAGAGCGACGGCAACGACACCGCGACCCTCGGCAGCGGCAGCGACACGCTCGCCTTCAAGTGGCAGGACCCGATGATCGCGCTCTCCGTCGGAACCGGCCGATCCTTCACCACCCTCACCGACTTCAAGCCCGAGGAGGACCGCTTCGTCTTCGACGTCGCCGGCCTCGGCAATGACGCCGCCGGCGCCAACTTCATCGACGGCGGCAACGGCACGGTGGGCGGCAAGGCCGCGAGCTTCTTCAAGGGCGACACCGAAGACAGCAACGGCGAGTCGGTGATGATCCTGACCGACAAGGGCTTCGCCACCGGAGCCCAGGCCGTTCTCGAGGCCAACAACGAGGCCGCCGGCGATTTCATCATCTACTTCAACACCACGGTGAAAGTCGGCAGTCTCCTCTTCGTCGATGCGCTCGACACGGCTCACTCGATCGCGCGCTTCGCCAACATCGACTCGCTCGACGATCTCCAGAACGCCAACTTCACTGCCGGCGACTTCCTGTTCGCCTGATCGGCGGCATCGGGCAAGTGGCGGGTTCCGCGACCTTCGTCTCAGGACCCAGCTGAAACGGATTCGGAGCCCTCTGCAGGGTCGCGTCCCGCCACTCGCTTGGAGCGTAACTGGTCAAGTACTCGCATAAGCCGCAGGAACAGACGCAAAAACTGCGCCATCGGGATGAGCAGGTTTTCGCCGAATCGGTTTTTCTGTTAGTGTCCGGAGGCTTAATGGAACTCCCGTTCACCGGACCCCGGCCGGGGCCTTTGCGCAGACCGTTCTGGTCTGTATCAGGCGCTCAGAGAGCGGGGCGTGACCACGCCAGGAGGGACGAAGTGAGTTCAAAATTGACGGGGCCTGCCGCGGGCTTCGCCGGTCTGGGTCGTCTGTTCTGGACGATCGCCATCTTCAGCACTGTCGTGAACCTCCTGATGCTGACCGCGCCGCTCTACATGCTGCAGGTCTACGACCGGGTCATCCCGAGCCGCTCGCAGGAGACCCTTCTCGCGCTGACCATCCTCATCGCCGGCCTGTTCGCGGTGATGGGCGTGCTCGACTACGTCCGCGGCCGCGTCGCGGCGCGGATCGGCGCCACGGCGCAGAGCCGGCTCGACGGCCGCGTCTTCGAGGCGACGCTGCGCCGGTCGGTGCTGTCGAGCGAGCGCTCGCGCCCGTCGTCGGGGCTGAGGGATCTCGAAACGGTCCAGCGGCTCGCCGGCTCGCCGGTGCTTTTCGCCCTCTTCGACATGCCCTGGGCGCCGGTCTTCCTCTTCGCGATCTACACGTTCCATCCTTATCTCGGCCACCTCGCCCTCGCGGGGATGTCGATCCTCGTCGTGGTGACGCTGCTCACCCAGATGCTGACCCGCCGTCCGGAGCAGGAGGCGACGCACGCGGTCCTCCAGGGCGACAGCTTCGCCGAGACGATCCGCCAGCAGGGCGAGATGATCCAGGCCCTCGGCATGCGCGGCGCGGCGATCGAGCGCTGGCAGCAGATGCGCCGCCGCGCCCTCGACGCGCAGCTCGCCTCGAGCGATCGGGTGAGCCAGTTCGCGACGATGACCAAGACGTTCCGGTTCTTCCTGCAGTCGGCGATGCTCGGGCTCGGCGCCTACGTGGTCCTCACCGGCGAGATGACGGCCGGCGCGATGATCGCGGGCTCGATCCTGCTCGGGCGCGCGCTGGCGCCGGTCGAGCAGGCGATCGCCGGCTGGCCGCAGGTCATTCGCGCGCGCCAGGGCTGGGCGAACCTGAAGACACTGCTGGCCTCGACGCCGGAGAATGCCGAGGTCACCGCCCTGCCCCGGCCGCGCGCCTATCTCGACGTGAACCAGCTGACGGTGGTGCCGCCCGAGCAGCAGAAGGCGAGCCTCAGGATGCTCGATTTCCGCCTCTCGCCCGGCGAGGCGGTCGGCGTGATCGGCGCCTCCGCCTCGGGCAAGTCGACGCTGGCGCGGGTTCTGACCGGCATCTGGCGCCCGGCCGCCGGCTCGGTCCGGCTCGATGGCGCCGCGCTCGCGCACTACGATCCCGACGTGCTCGGCGGCTACATCGGCTACCTGCCGCAGGACGTCGTCCTGTTCGACGGCACCGTCGCCGACAATATCGCGCGGATGCAGCCCGACCCGGACCCGGCGCAGATCGTCTCGGCCGCCAAGAAGGCCGGCGCGCACCAGATGATCCTGGACCTGCCGCAGGGCTATGACACCATGGTGATGGCCGGCGGCTCGCGGCTCTCCGGTGGGCAGAAGCAGCGGATCGGCCTCGCGCGGGCCTTCTACGGCGACCCGGTGTTGCTCGTGCTCGACGAGCCGAACTCCAACCTCGACAGCCATGGCCAGGACGCGCTGAACCTCGCGATCCGCCAGGCCAAGGCCGAGGGCAAGGCGGTCGTCATCATGGCGCACCGCCCGGCGGGCATCGCCGAGTGCGACCTGATCCTCATCATCGAGGCCGGCGTGGCGAAGGCCTTCGGGCCGCGCGACGAGGTCCTCAAGGCCCACGTGCGCAACTATGCCCAGGTGGCGGGCCGCATCGGGACGGAGGCGCAGGGATGACCCCGTCCGTGGACCGCTGGAGCCTGCGCCGGCTCCTCTTCATCGGCTACCTGACGCTTTTCGTCTTCGTCTTCGGGATCGGCGCCTGGGCCGCGGTGACGCGGATCTCCGGCGCCGTGGTCGGCGCCGGGGCGATCGAGGTCGAGGGCAACCGCCAGGTCGTCCAGCATCCGACCGGCGGGGTGATCAAGGCGATCAACGCGCGCGACGGCGACGAGGTGCAGCAGGGCGACGTTCTCGTCGAGCTCGACGGCGAGGAGCTCTTCCCCGAGCTCGGCATCGTCGAGGGCCAGTGGTTCGAGCTTCTCGCCCGGAAGAGCCGGCTCAGCGCCGAGCGCGACGGGCTCGACGCGATCGACTTCGACCCCGAGCTCGTCGCGCGCGCCGAGACCTCGTCCGGCATCGCGACGCTGATCGCGGCGCAGGAGCAGCAGTTCGCCGCCAGGCGCAAGCTGCAGCAGGAGGAGGATGCGCAGTTCGTCGAGCAGCAGACCCAGATCGCGAACCAGAACGTCGGCCTCGAATCGGTGCAGCGCTCGACGCGGTCGCAGATCGAGCTCCTGACCCGGGAGATCGAGGGGCAGCAGACGCTGCTCGACCAGGGCCTTACCCAGGTGACGCGCGTGCTCACGCCGCGCCGCGAGCTGGCCCGGCTCGAGGGCGCGGCCGGACAGGCCGAGTCAGCGGTCGCCGAGAACCGCGGCAAGATCGCCGAGATCGAGATCGCGCGCGTGCGGCTGACCTCCGAGGCCCGCGAGGAGGCGATCGCCGAGCTGCGCGACCTCGAGTTCCGCGAGATCGAGCTCCGGGAGAAGCGCCAGTCGCTGATCGAGCAGATCGCCCGGCTCGACCTGCGCGCCCCGGTGGCCGGCATCGTCTACGGCAGCACCGCCGACACGCTGCGCGCCGTGGTGCGGCCGGCCGAGCCGGTGATGTACATCGTGCCCAAGGACGCGCGGCTGATCGCGCGCACCCAGGTCGACACCATCCATATCGACCAGGTGCATGTCGGCCAGGAGGCGATCCTGCGCTTCTCCGCCTTCGACCAGCGCACGACGCCCGAGCTGATCGGCCACGTCACCGCCGTCTCCGCCGACGCCTACCAGGACGAGCGGCTCGGCAGCCGCTTCTACAAGGTCGAGATCGCGCTCGACGACGGGATTCTGGAGCGCCTCGACCACGTGACGCTGGTGCCCGGGATGCCGGTCGAATCGTTCATCCGCACCGGCGACCGGACCGCGATGAGCTACCTCGTCAAGCCGCTGACGGACTACTTCTCGCGCGCCTTCCGCGACGGCTGATCCCCGAGCGCCGCCGGCGGCGGCGCTCGGCGATTTCTCACCCCCTGTTCACGCCGCGTTCCCGCCGTGGTGACGCGCCTCCCGTAATCTCCGCTCCATCGCAAGCCGGAGAGAAGGAGGAACTGCGATGAACTCGACCCTGTCGGTCGGCGCCGCGACCGTCGCGCTCGCGATCGGAGCGGCCGCTCCCGCCGCGGCCGGCCACTGGTCGCAGCTGGTGGCCGCCGCCGGGCTGTCGCCGGCGGAGGCGGAGGGCATGACCCTGTCCGAGCTCGCCGCGCACAAGTTCAACCGCGACGGCGCGGCCGATGATGACGTGACGGTGTCGATCCCGTGCCACACGGTCTGTGACAACGTGAGCCCGAGGCGGCGCGTCGTCGCGGCGGGTCCCGGGCCGCACCAGGCCCACGGCGTGACCCTGACGGAGATTACCCGCCGCCGGGTCGACCTGCGGAGATGGGGCCGACACTGACGCCTCCGGCGGCGGGCCGCCCGCCGCCGCGTGCGTGTCCGCCCGACGCCCGGAACCATGTCGCGATGTCGGGATTGCCCCGGATGGGCCACGTCCGCTCGATCGCCGCCGCCGGCCGGCGCAGCGCGGCCAAGCGTCGCAGGCAGGGCCGGCGCGGCCGCCGGCGGCCGAAAGCCGCGCCACTACGTGTCCCACCGGCCAAATCGCGCCTTCGCTCGCCCGCACGTGTTCGAGCCACCCTTGCGGGCGACAAAGGCATATACTGTATTCGGGCTGTCGGATCGGGGGCATTGGTGACAGAATCGGAACATCTGCTGCGCTGGTGCTCCGTGGTTCGCCGGCGGTGGCGTGGCCGGCGCGCAGGGGCGGCGCGCGCATGATCCCGCGTCGCCATTTCCTCGCCGGCGCCGCAGCGCTGTCGCTGGCCGCCCGGCCGTCGCGCCGCGGCGCCGCGGCGCAGGACGAAGGGTTCAACCGATCGATCGTCTTTGAGCGTGCCCGCCAGCTCGCCGCCACGCCGTTCGCCCCGCCGGAGCCGGCGCTGCCGGAAGCGTTCGTCAACCTCGCCGCCGCCGACTACGCCGGCATCCGCTACGCCGACAACCGACGTCTCTTCACCGATCCGCCGACCGGATTCGCCGTGGAGCTCATGCATTCGGGCTTCATCTTCAACGTGCCGGTCGAGATCTTCGTGGTCGACGGCGACGAAGCCCGCAAGATCGCCTACGATCCGGCGCTCTTCGCCTTCGGCAGCATGCCGCCCCCGGCCGCCGATGCGCCGCTCGAGTTCGCCGGATTCCGCGCCTTGACGGGAATCAACGATCCCGCCGTGCTCTCCGCCTTCCTCGTCTTCGCCGGAGCGAGCTACTTCCAGGCGCTCTCCAAGGGCCAGGCGTTCGGGCTCAGCGCCCGCGGCCTCGCGATCGGCACCGCCGAGGCGGAGGGCGAGGAGTTCCCGTTCTTCCGTGCCCACTGGCTCGAGACGCCGCGGGACGGGCGCATGGTCATCCATTCGCTCCTCGACGGTCCGAGCGCGGCGGGCGCCTACCGCTTCAGCGTCCGTCCTGGCGAGGTCACCGAGATGGACGTCGAGGCGACGATCTTCGCGCGCGAGGACATCGCCCATATCGGCCTGGCGCCCCTGACCTCGATGTTCCTCTTCGACGCCAAGGACCGGGCCCAGCACGACGATTTCCGCCTCGGCGTCCACGATTCGGACGGTCTGGCCATGTGGAACGGCTCGGACGAGCGGCTGTGGCGGCCGCTGCATGCGCCGCGCCTGTTGCAGATCAGCGCCTTCTCCGACACCGGCCCGCGCGGCTTCGGCCTGATCCAGCGCGAGCGCCGGTTCACCGAGTACGAGGACCTCGCGTCCTTCTACCACCGCCGCCCGAGCGCCTGGGTGGAGCCGATCGGCGACTGGGGCCGCGGCCACGTCGTTCTCGTCGAGATCCCGTCGAGCGAGGAGATCCACGACAACATCGTCGCCTACTGGCGGCCGGTGGACCCGATCGCGGCCGGCAGCGAGATCTCGCTCACCTATCGGCTGAGCTGGGGCTGGGATGTCCCTGACCTCAACGGCCTCCTCCGCGTTGCCCGCACCCTGACCGGCGCCGGCCCGAACGAGCGCCGCCGCTTCGTCGTCGACTTCGCCGGGCACGGCGAGCCGGTAGTCCGCGCCTCGGCGGTCCAGCTCGTCGCGCAGTCGAGCCCGGGGGTCATGCACGACCCCGAGATATCGGAGAATGCCGAGATCAACGGCCTGCGCCTGCGTTTCGATCTCGACCCCGAAGGCGCCGACGCGGTCGAGATGCGGCTGGAACTGCGCTCCGGCGAGCGCCGGATCGCCGAGACCTGGGTCTACCGATGGAGCAACTGACCCTCGCCCCGCCGCTCGACGACGCCGCCGCCCCGCTGCCGCCGCCGGCGCCGCTCGAAATGCCGGCGCAGCGGCTGTCGAGCTACGATCACACCCGGCCGCGGCTGACCGAGCGGGCTTCGGTCAACTTCGCCCGCGCCGGCCTCGCGCTCGCCGCGGCGCTGCTCAGCATCCTGCTCATTCACCAGATGTGGCTGGTGCTGTCGGTAGGCGAGCTGACCGGGGTCGAGCGGGTGATGCTGGGCCTCTTCGTCATCAACATCACATGGATCTCGTTCGGCGCGCTCTCGCCCCTGATGGGGTACTTCCTCGGCACCGCCAGCCAGCCGACCCCGAGCGGGCCGTCCAAGCGAACCGCGCTGTTGATGCCGACCTACAACGAGGATCCGGCACGCATCCTCGGCGCCGCCTGCGCGATGCTGCGCGCGCTCGAGGCCAAGGGCGCCGGCGAGGCCTTCGACCTCTTCCTGCTCAGCGACACCACCGACGCCGACGTCTGGCTCGCCGAGCAGGCGATGGTCGACGCCGCCCGCACCGACCCGGTGATCGGGCCGCGCATCTTCTACCGCCACCGCCCCCGCAACCTGCGCCGCAAGGCCGGCAACATTGCCGACTGGGTCGAGCGCTGGGGGGGCGCCTACCCGTTCATGCTGGTGCTCGATGCCGACAGCCTGATGGAGCCCGACTGCATCATCGGGCTCGCCCGCCGCATGGACGCCGACGACACGCTCGGGATCCTGCAGTCTTCGCCGTACCTGATCGGCGGCGAGACCCCGCTCGCCCGCGTCCAGCAGTTCGCCAGCCGCGTCTACGGCCCGGTCCTGACCCGCGGCCTGCGCGCCTGGTTCGGCAACGCCGGCAACTACTGGGGCCACAACGCCATCATGCGCACCGCGGCCTTTGCGGGCTTCGCCGGCCTGCCCGAGCTGCCCGGCAAGCCGCCGTTCGGCGGGCTGATCCTCAGCCACGACTTCGTCGAGGCCGCCTTCATCCGCCGCGGCGGCTGGGCGGTCCGCATGGCCGACGACCTGCCCGGCAGCTACGAGCATGCGCCGCCCAATCTCGTCGAGCTCGCCTCGCGCGACCGGCGCTGGTGCCAAGGCAACCTGCAGCACGTGCGCCTGCTCGGAACCGCCGGGCTGCACCCGCTGAGCCGGCTCCACCTCTTCATGGGGGTGATGTCGTATCTCGCCTCGCCGCTCTGGCTCCTCTTCCTGCTGTCCGGCATGTCGCTGGCGCTCCACGCCTACCTGGTGCCGCCCGACTACTTCCTCGACCGCTTCTCGCTCTTCCCCGACTGGCCGCGCATCGACCCCGAACGCGCGATGGCGCTGTTCGGCCTCTGCATGCTCGTGCTCTATGCCCCAAAGCTGCTCGGCACCGCCGCGTTCCTGCGCCACCGCGATTCGCGCGGGCTGCGCGGCGCGACCGTGCTCGGGCTCGTGGCCGAGCTCCTGCTCTCGGCGCTGGTCGCGCCGATCATGATGCTGGTGCAGACGAGCGCGGTCGTGCAGATCCTGACCGGGCGCGACAGCGGCTGGAAGCCACAGGCGCGCGACAGCGACCGGGTGCCCTGGCCGCTCTTGTGGCACTTCCACCGCCGGCACATGATCGCCGGCGCCCTGCTCGCGGTCGCGGCGGGCGCGATCTCCTGGCGGCTCCTCGCCTGGATGAGCCCGGCGCTGATCGGCCTCGTGCTCGCCGTCCCGCTCGCCGCCTTCATGGGCAGCGCCGCCGCCGGGCGGGCGCTGGAGCGCCGCGGCATCCTCCTGACCCCGGAGGAGCGCGACCCCCCTGCCCTCGCCGCGGCCGCCGATGCCGAGGCCGAGGCGCTGCGCGCCCGCGGCCGCGTGCCCGACGGGCTGCCCGGCCTCCTCGCCGACCCGCGGGCGCTGGCGCGGCACCTGGCCTGGCTCGACCCGCCGACGTCCCGCCGACCGGGCGAGCCGGATGCCGCCCTGGGCAGCGCGCTCCTGAAGCTCTCCGACGGCCTGCCGCTCGACCGGCTGGACGCCCGCGAGACCTTCGCCGTCCTCGCCTCGCCCGCGACGCTCTCGGGGCTCGCGCCCGAGCGGGCCGGTCCCCGGCGCAGATGAATGATTTGTAATCTCGCGGCGACACGGCCGTCAGGTCCGCAACCGATCTTCGTCCTGACGCTCCGCGACGAGCGTGGCTCAAGACGAAAGGCTTTTCCCGATATGACGCCCAAAGCGACATTCATCCGACCGGTTCCCGTCGCTGCGACGGCGCTCGCCGCCGTCACCGGTGCCTGGCTCGCCTGGTCGCCGGTCGCCGGCGCCGATACCCAGGAGCCGGGTGCGGTGGCCGACCTGGTCGAGCGCGCTAGCCCGGCGGTGGTGACGGTGCTCGCCGCCCACGAGGGCGATGCGATGGCACAGGCGATGCCCGAGGGCTCGCCGTTCGGCCCCGGCTCGCCGTTCGAGGACTTCTTCCGCCAGTTCGGCCTGCCCGAGGGCGGCCCGATGCCGCAGCACCCGCCGCAGGGCGGCCCCGAGGCCGTCGGCGTCGGTTCCGGCTTCGTGATCGACCAGGACGGCTACATCGTCACCAACAACCACGTGGTCGACGATGCCGACAGCGTGAAGGTCCGCCTCAGCGACGACCGCGAGTTCGACGCCGAGGTGATCGGCACCGATCCGCAGACCGACCTCGCGCTGATCCAGATCGAGGCCAAGGACCTGCCGCAGCTCACGCTCGGCGACAGCGACAGCGTGCGCGTCGGCGAGGACGTGATCGCCGTCGGCAACCCGTTCGGCCTCGGCGGCACGGTGACCCGCGGCATCGTCTCGGCGATGGCGCGCGACATCAACGCCGGGCCCTACGTCGACTTCATCCAGACCGACGCGGCGATCAACCGCGGCAACTCCGGCGGCCCGCTCCTCAACATGGACGGCCAGGTGATCGGGGTGAACTCGGCGATCTACTCCCCGAACGGCGGCTCGGTCGGCGTCGGCTTCGCCATCCCGTCGAACACGGTGAAGACCGTGGTCGCGCAGCTCCGCTCCGGCGGCGCGGTCGAGCGCGGCTGGCTCGGCGTGACGATCCAGAACGTCACGCCCGAGATCGCCACCGCGATCGGCATGGAGGACCCGCACGGAGCGCTCGTCTCCGACGTGCTCGACGACGGCCCGTCGGCCGGCAAGCTCGAAACCGGCGACGTCATCGTCTCCTTCGACGGCAAGCGGGTCGAATCGAGCCGCGAGCTGCCGAAGCTCGTCGCCGCCGCCTCGCCCGACTCGGAGGTGAAGGTCGAGGTGCTGCGCCAGGGCGAGGACCGGACCGTCGCGTTCAAGCTCGGCCGCTTCGACGCCGAGCGCACTGCCGCGCTCGAGCCCGGCGACGCCGACGAGGGCCTCGCTTCCGATCGGCTCGGCGCGACGCTCGCGCCGGTGACCCCGGCGGCGCGCGAGCAGCTCGGGCTGGACGAGACGACCGAGGGCGTCGTAATCACCTCGCTCGACGGCAGCGGCGTCGCCGCCGATGCCGGCCTCGAGGTCGGCGACGTGATCCTGCAGGTCGCCGGCGCCGAGGTCCGCACCCCGGGCGAAGTCAACGACGCGCTGCATGCGGCCAAGTCCGACGCGGTCCTCATGCAGATCGAACGCGGCGGCTCGCGGATCTTCGTCGGCGTCCGCCTGGCCTGACGCCGGCGCACGCCAACCCGGGAAGGCCGGTCCGCCGGCCTTCCCGCATTCATGGGGAGCCTCCCGTATGTCGCGGCGCATCCTGGTCGTCGAGGACGACGACGACACCCGGGACTACCTCGCCAAGGCGCTCCGCGAGAGCGGCTATTCCGTCGAGGCGACCGCCTCCGGCCGCGAGGGCCTGATGCACGCGCTCGGCGGCGAGTTCGACGTCCTGCTCCTCGACCGGATGCTCCCAGACCTCGACGGCCTGTCGCTCCTGAGGTCGCTGCGCGCCGCCGGCACCCAGACGCCCGCGATCCTCCTGACCGCTATGAGCGCCATCGACGAGCGGGTCAGCGGCCTGCGCGCCGGCGCCGACGACTACGTCGTCAAGCCGTTCTCCTTCGCCGAGCTCTCCGCCCGGCTCGAGGCGATCCTGCGCCGCCCGGCCGAGACCAGGCCCGAGGAGACCCGCCTCGCCTGCGGCGACCTCGAGCTCGACCTGATCTCGCGCACCGCCAGCCGCGGCGGCCGCCTGATCGAGCTCCTGCCGCGCGAATACCAGATGCTCGAGTACATGATGCGCCGCCAGGGCCGCGTCGTCACCCGCACCATGCTGCTCGAAGGCGTCTGGGACTACCGCTTCGACCCGCGCACCAACGTCATCGACGTCCACATCAGCCGCCTGCGCCGCAAGATCGACGGCGAGGGCGAGCCCGCGCTGATCCACACCGTGCGCGGCAGCGGCTACAAGCTCAGCTCGAGCGCCTGAACGGCATGCTGCGCAGCGCCACCCTGCGCCTGGTTGCGGCGCACTTGGTCCTGGTGGCGGCATCGACCGCGCTCGTCCTCGGCTTCCTCTACTGGCGCGTCGGCGGGGTGATCGACGCCGAGCAGCGCGCCGTGGTCGAGGCGGAGCTCGGCGGCCTCGCCGACGACTATGCGCGCGGCGGTGCGCCGGCGCTCGCCGGCGCCATCAGTCAGCGGCTGGCCAACCCGCCCGACCGCGACGCGGTCTACCTGCTGGCCGACTCCGCCGGCCGCCGGATCGCCGGCAACCTCTCCGGCTGGCCGCCGACCGTCGCGCCGGACGCCGGCTGGACGACGCTCGAGCTCTACCGCACCGACCGTTCGCGCCCGACCGAGATCTCCGCCCTCGCGCTCCGCCTGCCCCGCGGCGAGCTTCTCCTCGTCGGCCGCGACGTCGCCGCCCGCGCCGCCTTCGACCGCAGCCTCTGGCGGGCGCTGCTCTGGGCGCTCGCCGCGCTCACCGCGCTCGCGCTCGCCACCGGCTGGCTGCTCTCGCGCCTCGTGCGCGGCCGGATCGCCGAGATCGACCGCGCCGCGCGCGGCATCATGGCCGGCCGGCTCGACCGCCGGGTGGCACTGCGCGGCACCGACGACGAGTTCGACCGCCTCGCCGCGACGCTCAATGCCATGCTCGACCGCATCGAGACGCTGGTGCGCGACCTGCGCACCGTCACCGACAGCCTCGCCCACGACCTCCGCAGCCCGCTCGGCCGCCTCGTGCACAACCTCGAGCAGGCGGCCGATGACCGCCTCGCCCCCGAGGCGCGGCGGCTGCGCATCGACCAGGCGCAGCGCGAGGCCGAGGGCGTTCTCGCCACCGCCACCGCGCTCCTCGACATCTCGCGCATCGACGCCGGCATCGGCGCCGAGCAGTTCACCGAGGTCGACCTCGCCCGGCTCGCCGGCGACGTCGCCGAGCTCTACGAGGCGGCGGGCGACGAGCGCGGAGTCCTGATCGCCTGCGAGACCGCCCCCGGCCTCGTGGTCCGCGGCCACGACCAGCTGCTCGCGCTCGCGGTCTCGAACCTGGTCGACAACGCGCTCAAGCACGCACCGGCCGGCTCGACCATCACCGTCGCGGCCGCGCTCGCGGACGGGCGCCCCGCGCTCTCGGTCGCCGACCGCGGCCCGGGGATCCCGGCGGCGGACCGCGAGCGGGCGCTCGGCCGCTTCGTCCGGCTCGACCCGAGCCGCGGCAGCCCCGGCGCCGGCCTCGGGCTCGCGCTCGTCGCCGCCGTCGCCCGCATGCACGGCGCCGAGATCGTCCTCGGCGACAACGGCCCCGGACTGCGCGCGACCTTGCGGTTCCCGGCCGCCGACGTCACGTCGTGACGATCAGGAGCACGATCCCGCCGGCGACGAGCGCGATCCCGAGCGTCTCGCGCGGCCGCGGCCGCTCGCCGAAGGCGAAGCGCGCGGTCAGCCAGCTGAAGACGAGCTCGACCTGCCCGACCGCCTTGACCTCCGCCGCCGACGCGAGCGTGAAGGCGGTGAACCAGCCGAGCGAGGCGAGCATCCCCGACGCGCCGACCGGCGCCGCCGCCCGCCAGGCCCGGAGCACCTTGCGCACCCCGCCCGGCGCCCGCAGACGCATCCAGGCCCCGAGGATCAGCGTCTGCGCCACCGTCACCACCGCGAGCGTGAAGGCGGCGCGGGTGAAGTACCCGGCCTCGCCCGCGAGCCCGAGCGCCGCCGCCCGGTAGGCGACGCCCGAGAGCGCGAACGCCGCGCCGCAGGCGAGCCCGAGCGCCGCCGAGCCGTCGCTGCCCCGCCGCCAGCCGCCCGCCGAAAGCAGCACGATGCCGCCGAGGCTGACGCCAATGCCGGCGAGCGGCAGCGGCCCGATCCGGTCGCCGAGCAGCACCACGCCCATCAGCGCCGCCTGCACGGTCTCGGTCTTGGCGAAGGTGTTGCCGACGGCGAAGTTCCGCAAGCCGAAGAGCCGGAGCAGCAGCAGCGTCCCCGCGATCTGCCCGAGCGCGCCCGAAAGCGCCGCCACGGCGAAGACCGGCGTCACCTCCGGCGCGGCCGCACCGCCCACGGTCAGTGCGACCGCAAGCCCGACCGCCAGCGGCGCCGCGAAGACGAACCGGGCGTAGGTCGCGCCAAGGAGCCCGAGCCGCGCCGTCAGCGCCTTCTGCCAAGCCGAGCGCAGGTTCTGCAGGAAGGCGCTGCCGAGCGCCAGCGCGACCCAGAGCTCCACCGGCCCTCACCCCCTGCCGGTTTCGGCCAGCCGCCGCCGGTAGCCCTCCACTCGCGCGTCGAGGGCGAC
Source organism: uncultured Alphaproteobacteria bacterium (assembly GCA_963763295.1). Taxonomy (GTDB): domain Bacteria; phylum Pseudomonadota; class Alphaproteobacteria; order Rhodobacterales; family Rhodobacteraceae; genus Amaricoccus. The sequence continues at coordinate 250,379 of CAVXOH010000004.1, read as the reverse complement.
CCGCTCCTCCTTGCCCAGTTCGGGCGGCGGTCGGTTCAGCCGTGCCGCCAGTGCCCGGTCCACCCGGATGCGCGCGATTATCGGGAAATGGTCCGAGCCGACATGCGGCCCGAGGCGGAACTCGGAGATCGCCATGTCCTCGGTCAGGTAGAGCTGATCGACGGCGCAGCGGAAGAGCGGGCGGTTGGCGTCGAAGCTCGCGTAGACCCCGCGCCCGACCCGCGGGTCGACGTAGCGGCCGTAGCGCTTGAAGCGCCTGGCGGTGTCCGACCACGCCGCGTCGTTGAAGTCGCCCATCGCCACCAGCGGAAGCTCGGCGGTGCGGGCGAAGCGGGCGGCGTAGAGGATCTGCGCGTCGCGCTCGTCGGTGTCGTCGCCCGGCACCGGCGGCTGCGGGTGGAGCCCGACGAAGCGGAACGGCGCCCCGCTCGGCGCGCGGAGCGTGGCGAAGGTCGCCGGATTGTCCTCGGCGGTCAGCCGGACGATGCGCGCCTCCTCGACCTCGAGGCGGGTGGCGAAGACCATGCCGTAGCAGTCGTCGCGCGGCTCGGCCAGCACCGTCGCGTAGCGCGCCAGCACCGGCGCGAGCGCGTCGACCCAGACGCGGTCTGTCTCCATGAGCAGGAGCACGTCGGGATCGACTTTCTCGATCAGCGCCCGCACGCGGGCGTGCTCGGTGTTCTCCATCAGCACGTTCGCGGCGAACAGCGTCGCCCCGGCGCCCTCACCCTGCCCGGTGGCGAGGATCATCTCCTTCCGCGCGAGGGGCGTGAAGGGGTAGATGCGGACCGCCTGGTACGCGAGGCACCCGGCCGCGACGGCGAGGATCACCCAGCGCAGCGGCGCCGGAAGCACCAACCCGAGTGGCAGCACCGCCGCCAGACCGGCGGCAATCTGCATCCGCGGGAAATCCCACATCCGCACCCACCAGACGTGGCTGCGGACGAGCGGCAACAGCGTCACGACCGCGAGCAGCACCGCCGCGACCACCACCAGCCCCTGAAGCACGAGCGCCAAGGTCTCCCCACCACTCCAGCGTTTCCGCCGAGCGTATCCGATCCGCGCCGCCGTGCCAGCCCGGCCGTCAAAGCCGGTCCCGCATCGCGTACCAGCTCATTGCAAGCACGAGGAGCGGCCAGCGCAGCGCCGCGCCGCCGGGGAAGCGCGGCTGCGGCAGCCCGGCGAAGAGGTCGAAGCGCTCGGCGGTTCCCTGCACCGCCTCGGCCATCAGCTTGCCGGCGAGCGTCGCCAGCGCCACCCCGTGCCCCGAATAGCCGCCCGCCGCGAAGACGTTGGGCGCGAGCCTGCGGAGCGCCGGCAACCGCTCGACGGTGATCGCGAGCGTCCCGCCCCAGGCGTGGTCGATCGCCGCGCCGGCGAGCTGGGGAAAGACGCCCAGCATCCGCGGCCGCACCAGCGCCTCGATGTCGCGCGGGAAGCGGTAGCCGTAGCTCTCGCCGCCGCCGAACAGCAGCCGGTGGTCGGCCGAAAGCCTGAAGTAGTTGACCACGAAGCGCGAATTGGCGACCGCGACGTCGTTGCGGATCAGCGCCCGCGCCGCCTCGGCGCCGAGCGGCTCGGTCGCGACGATGAAGTTGTTGATCGGCATCACCCGCGCCGCCATCTCCGGCACGAGCCCGCCGAGATAGCCGTTGCCCGCGACGATGACGAAGCGCGCCCGGACCAGCCCCTCGCCGGTCCGCACCTCCGGATGGGCGCCCCCGCCGATCGCCTCGACCCGGCTCGCCTCGAAGATCTGCGCGCCCGCGGCCGCGGCCGCCCGCGCTAGCCCGAGCGCGAAGTTGAGCGGGTGCAGGTGCGCCGCGTCGCGATCGAGCACTCCGCCGTGATACGCCCTGGTGGCGAGGTGCGCCTCGATCCCGGCCCGGTCGAGCGGCTCGAGCGCGTCGTAGCCGTAGTCGCGCTTGAGCTTCGCCGCCTCGGCGTGGAACGCTGCCACCTCGCCCGCCCGGCAGGCGGCATGAATCACCCCGGGGCGCAGGTCGCAGGCGATGCCGTGCCGCGCGACGAGGCCTCGGACCAGCGCCTTGGCCGCCTCGGCCATCTCCCAGAGCGCCCGCGCCGTCCCGACCCCGAGCCGGCGCTCGAGCCAGTCCTGGTCGCGCCGCTGGCCGGATCCCATCTGCCCGCCGTTCCGTCCCGACGCGCCCCAGCCGACCCGCTGCGCCTCGAGGAGCACGACGTCGTAGCCGGCTTCCGCCAGGTGCAGCGCCGCCGAAAGCCCGGTATAACCGCCGCCGATCACGCAGACGTCGGCGGCGAGACTGCCCTCCAGCGCCGGGAACGGCGCCAGCAGCTCGGCGCTCGCCGCGTACCAGCTGTCCGGATAGGCCCCCGACCGGTCGTTGGCGGTCAGCAGGTCCATCCTGCCCGCGTTCCGGAGGCGACGTACGCGATTGCCTGAGCAGCCATCGTCCACACTAACCAATACATGGAGATTAAGGCATTATCGCGTCGAGGTAAATTGACAGAACCTCCTCCACCCGCTCGTTTGCGACAATCGACGGAGTAAAGCCATGCAACAACACGAACCGACGAAATGAACGATATAGATCACGTCGTCTGGGTGAGCAGAGCTCCCATTGTCTCGATCCTTATCAAGGGGTTCCTGAGCGACGTCTTCCTTGCGGACGAGGCCCGCGCTATCGACGCCATGGAGCGCAATAGGACTGGCGAGGCCCTCCCACCCGAGCGGTTTCCGACTGAGCACTACGTCAAGGATCCGGGCCAGAAGATCAGAAAGCTCCCGGACCTCGCGCTCGCCGGCGGCTTCTGGACGGTCTCTGCCGGGGTGGCGAACGTCCTTCGGGCTTTCGACCTCGGGCGCTCGTCTCTCTATCCGACCAAGGCCTTTCGCTACGACCGCAAGACCCCGCTGGAGGGCGAGTACTTCTGCCTAAACTTAGGCGAGCAGAAATCCGCGTTCCTCCCGGAGCATTCTTCGCGAGCAAGGGATCCATATCTCAGACCCCAAGGGATTCTGGACGCTCTCCCTCGTCCCGAAGGACGGCGACATGGCGGTAGACCAGACGGCGCTCGCCGGACCCGATCTCTGGGTCGATCCACGCGTTAGGCACGCCTTCTTTCTGAGCGACCGTCTTGCCCAAGGGGTGACGGAAACGAAGCTTGCCCGGAGGTTCGGGCTGTTTCGCTGTCGCGTGGTCTGAGGGCATGTATCGAGAGGGCGGTGACGAGGCGTAGGCCTCCGCCGAAGACCCGCCTGACCGGCTTTAAGCGGATACTGATCGGCGCGACCTGATGGTCGCCCTTTAACAATTCAATCCCGACTCTTTTACTGGCCATACGCATTCCATACGCGTTCCATATCGAACGAAACCGCGTAAACCTTTGACGCCGAACCACCGCCTCAGACGTTGAGCAGCAGGTGGTCCCGCTCCCAGGGGCTGATCACCCGGAGGAAGGTCTCGACCTCGTCGCGCTTGATCGCCTTGTAAAGGCTGCAGAATCCGACCCCGAGCACCTCGGTGACCTCCGGGCATTCGTCGAATAGGTCGAGCGCCGCCAGGAGGTCGCGCGGCAACGCCCGCGGCCGGTGATACGCCTCCCCCGCCACTGGGTCGCGCGGCTTCAGCTTCGCCTTCATGCCGAGATAGCCGCAGGCAAGCGACGCCGCCAGCGCGAGGTACGGGTTGCAGTCCATCCCCACCACCCGGTTCTCGATCCGTCGCGCCTCGGGCTCGGAGATCGGCACCCTGAGGCCCGTCGTGCGGTTGTCCGGGCCCCACTCGAGGTTGATCGGCGCCGACCCGTTCGGCACGTAGCGCCGATAGCTGTTGACGTAGGGGGCCAGCATGCAGACGACACTCGGGAGGTGCTTCTGCTGCCCGGCGAGGAAGCTGTAGAAGGCCTTGGTCGGCGTCCCCTTGGCGTCGGTGAAGATGTTCGCGCCGGTCTTCACGTCGAGCACCGACTGGTGGATGTGCATCGCCGAGCCGGGCTCCTCCTGCATCGGCTTGGCCATGAAGGTCGCGAAGCAGTTGTTCCTCAAGGCCGCCTCGCGGATCGTCCGCTTGAAGAAGAAGACCTGGTCGGCAAGCGCCAGCGGGTCGCCGTGCAGGAAGTTGATCTCGACCTGCCCGGCACCGCCCTCCTGGATGATCGTGTCGATCTCGAACCCTTGCGCCTCGGCGAAGTCGTATATGTCGTCGATCACCTTGCCGTACTCGTCGACCGCGCTCATCGAGTAGGCCTGCCGGCTCACCATCTGCCGCCCGGTCCGGCCGAGCGGCGGCTCGATCGGCTCGTTCGGGTTGAGGTTCGGCTTGATCAGGTAGAACTCCATCTCCGGGGCCACCACCGGCCGCCATCCAGACTCCTCGTAGAGCCGGATCACGCGCTTGAGCACGTTGCGCGGCGCCACGTCCACCGGCCGGCCGGAGAGGTCCTCCACGTTGTGGATCACCTGCAGCGTCACGTCGTCGGCCCAGGGGCTCGCCGTGCCGGTCGCGTAGACGGGCTTCAGCACCATGTCCGACTCCGTCCACTGGTTGGCGATCTCCATGTCGACGTACTCGCCGGCGATCGTCTGGTGGAAGATCGAGGTCGGCAGGAACATGCGGTCCTCGCGCATGAACTTCGAGAACGGCATCGCCTTGCCGCGCGAGACGCCGGCGATGTCGGCGATCACGCACTCGACCTCCTCGATGCGGCGTCCCGCGAGCCAGTCACGGAACGCCTCGGGTAGTCGGTCGACGAATTCGGCGGCGGATGGCGGGGGCATGCGATGTCCTGAATAACGAAGCCGCGCGAGCATCCGACGACTTCGCAGGCGCGTCAAAAACAAAAAGCTGGCAGTCATGCGAATTCCGGGGTGATCGCCTCGGGGCGGCGAGCGGGGGATTCGCTGACGCGGCAATGGTTAACGGCGATTCCTTAAATGCACGAATGATGCACAACACATGCACGACGCATGCACGGGCCGTGTGCGCGCGGTCGGAAGGTTAATGAAGCGAGGCGGAGTCGGCGGCAGGGCCGAACCGGAGTCAGAGACGACCCACCGGATGCGGCTCCGCGCCCGCCTTCCCGGCGAGCACGCAGAGCCAGTCGTGGGCGATGTGCGCGGCCGCGAGCGCGGTGATCTCGGCATGGTCGAACGGCGGCGAGACCTCGACGAGATCCATGCCGACGAGATCGAGCGGCGCGAGCCCCCGCACGAGCTCGAGCGCCTGCCAGCTGGCGAGCCCGCCTGGCACCGGTGTGCCGGTTCCCGGCGCGAAGGCCGGATCGAGGCCGTCGATATCGAAGCTCAGGTAGACGGGGGCGCCGCCGGCACGGTCGCCGATCACCTCGAGCGCAGCGGCGATCCCGTTGCGATGCAGCCAGGGCGCCGTCAGCACCTCGAGCCCCTCGGTCGTGTCGTGGTAGGTTCGGATCCCGACCTGCGTCGAGCGCGCCGGATCGACCAGCCCGTCGCGGATCGCCCGGCCCATCATCGTGCCATGGTCGAGCCGCCCCGGGTCATCGGGCCAGAGGTCGCCGTGCGCGTCGACCTGGACGAGCGCGAGCCGCCCGTGCTTCGCTGCGTGGGCGCGGAGCAGCGGCCAAGCGATGAAGTGATCGCCGCCGAGCGCGAGCAGCTTCGCGCCCGCCGCGATCACCTCGGCCGCCGCCGCCTCGATCGCCGGTGCCACGGTCGCCGGATGGTGCGGGTCGATCAGGCAGTCGCCGCGGTCGACGACGGCGAGCGCCTCCATCACGTCGAAGCCCCAGGGGAACGCCTTGAGCTCGGCGAGCTGCACCGAGGCCGCCCGGATCGCCCGGGGGCCGAGCCGGCAGCCGGGGCGGTAGGTGACCGAGGCGTCATAGGGAAAGCCCATCACCGCCACGTCGACCCCGGCGAGGTCACGGGTGTAGCGCCGACGCAGGAACGACAGCGCGCCGCCATAGGTCATCTCGACCCAGTGCTCGCGCGCGCCCTCGGCGCGGAAGGCCGAATCCCCTGCCCTATCCACGGCGTGCCGCCCGCCGCAGCTGCCAGGAGGCGATGAAGACGCCGAGCGCCACGATCGCAATGATGATCGTCGCCAGCGCGTTGATGTCGGGGCTGACCCCGAGCCGCACCTTGGAGAAGATCACCATCGGCAGCGTCGAGGCGCCGGGCCCGGTGACGAAGCTCGCGACGACGAGGTCGTCGAGCGACAGCGTGAAGGCGAGGAGCCAGCCCGCGATCAGCGCTGGCGCGATCACCGGGATCGTCACGTCGAAGAACACCCGCACCGGCCGCGCGCCGAGGTCCATCGCCGCCTCCTCGAGGCTCTCGTCCATGTCGGCGAGCCGCGACTGCACGACGACGGTGACATAGGCCATGCAGAAGGTGATGTGCGCGATGATGATCGTGGTCATGCCGCGGCCGCGCGGCCAGCCGATCAGCTGCTCCATCGACACGAAGAGGAGGAGGAGCGACAGGCCGGTGATCACCTCGGGCATGACGAGCGGCGCCGTCGACATGCCGGTCAGCAGCGCGCGCGAGCGGAACCGGCCGAAGCGGGTCAGGACATAGGCGGCGAGCGTCCCGAGCACCACGGCGAGCGTGGCCGACGCCAACGCCACCTTGAGGCTGATCCAGGCCGCGCCGAGGATCTGCGGGTTGCGCAGGAGCTCGCCGTACCACTTGGTCGAGAAGCCGCCCCAGACGGTGACGAGCTTGCTCTCGTTGAAGCTGAAGACGATCAGCGACAGGATCGGCGCGTAGAGGAAGATGAAGCCGAGGATAGTGAAGATCAGCAGGAGCGTGGCGGCGCGCATCTAGTGGCTCCGCCCCCGCTGCGCACACGACACGACGCGGGCACCTGGACCTCCAACGTCGCCGACCCGCTTCTGGCACCCGCCCGCGAGGAGGGCTGCGGCACGCGCGCGGGGGGGCCGCATTGCGGCCGCCCCGGGGGGGCGGGCGGCCGCAGCCCGGGCTTGGGGCCCGGGCGGGACAGCTCCGCCGGTGCGCTTCTTCTGGACTGCGTCGTGTGAGCGTAACGACCTGGTGAAACTTGTCCCCTGAAAAGTCCGGCGGTTAGCAGGAATGGCACGCGTGTTGCGCATCAGCTCTCCTCCGTCCGCGTCTGGGCGCTGCGCAGGATCATGATCGGCACCACCAGCGCCAGCAGCATCGCGATCGCCACGGCGCTCGCCACCGGCCAGTCGCGATTGGAGAAGAACTCGTTCCAGAGCACCCGCCCGATCATCAGCGTGTCCGGGCCGCCGAGGAGCTCGGGGATGACGAACTCGCCGATCGCCGGGACGAAGACCAGCATGAAGCCGGCGATCACCCCCGGCATCGAGAGCGGCAGGGTCACGTGGAAGAAGGTGGCGAGCGGCCGCCCGCCGAGGTCGGCCGAGGCCTCGAGCAGGCTCTCGTCGAGCTTCACGAGGTTCGCATAGAGCGGCAGGATCATGAACGGCAGGTAGGTGTAGACGATGCCGAGATAGACGGCGAAGTTCGTCTGCAGCATGACGAGCGGCGTGTCGATGATGCCGGTCCAGATCAGGAAGTTGTTGATGACCCCGTTCGAGCGCAGGAAGCCCTGCCACGCGTAGACGCGGAGCAGGAACGAGGTCCAGAACGGCAGGATGACCAGCGTCAGCAGGATCGAGCGCCGCGGCTCGGGGCTCCGGGCGATGTAGTAGGCGATCGGGTAGCCGACGAAGAGCGAGATCACCGCCGAGACGAAGGCGATCTTCAGGGACGACAGGTAGGCGTTGATGTAGAGGGGGTCGTCGAGCAGGTAGGCGAAGTTGCCGAGGTTGAGCGTGATCAGGAGCTGCTCGCCGTCCCACTCGAAGAGCGGCACGTAGGGCGGCATCGCGATCGCCGCGGTGCTGAGGCTGATCTTGGCGACGACGAGGAACGGGATCAGGAAGAACACGAGCAGCCAGATGAGCGGCACCCCGACGACGAGCCCGCGCCCGTCGGGCCCGAGCCGGCGCAGCGCCGACGCCGTCCAGCGCAACGGGGGCACGCGCTCGATCGTCCGCATCATTGCGTGAGCACCACGCCCGCGGTGTCGTCCCAGGTCACCCAGACCTTCTCGTCCCACGAGATGGCGTCATCGTCGAAGCGGGTGAGGTTGGCCTTGCTCGCCTGCAGCACCTTGCCGGTCTCGAGCCGCAGCCGGAAGACCGACAGGTTGCCCATGTAGGCGACGTCCTCGACCGTCGCCGGCAGCACGTTGCTGAGCGCGTCCGGCCTTTCCCGCGACAGCCTGAGCTTCTCCGGCCGCAGCGCGAGCCACAACGTCTGGTTCAGCGTGCAGGACACGCCGTGCCCGACGTAGAGCTCGGCTCCGGCCTCCGGACTTGCGAGGCGGATGTAGTCGGGCTCGTCCTCGGTGACGCGGCCCTCGAACAGGTTGACCGAGCCGATGAAGTCGGCGACGAAGCGGGTGCTCGGGTACTCGTAGATCTCGGGCGGCTCGCCCACCTGGACGATCTGGCCGGCATCCATGACCCCGATCCGGGTGGAGAGCGTCATCGCCTCCTCCTGGTCGTGGGTGACCACGATGAAGGTGACCCCGAGCGTCTCCTGGATCTTGACGAGCTCGAACTGAGTTTCCTCGCGCAGCTTCTTGTCGAGCGCGCCGAGCGGCTCGTCGAGGAGCAGGAGCTTCGGCCGCTTGACGAGGCTCCGCGCCAGCGCCACCCGCTGGCGCTGGCCGCCGGAGAGCTGGTGCGGCTTGCGCGCGGCGAACCGGCCGAGCTGGACGAGCTTGAGCATCTCCGCCACCCGGTCGCGCGCCTCGTCGCGCTTCATGCCGTCGCGGCGCAGCCCGTAGGCGACGTTGTTCTCCACCGTCATGTGCGGGAACAGCGCGTAGGACTGGAACATCATGTTGGTCGGGCGCTCGTAGGGCGGGATGCCGGACATGTCCTGGCCGTCGATCTCGACCCGTCCCGCGGTCGGCGTCTCGAAGCCCGCGAGCATCCGGAGCAGCGTCGACTTGCCGCAGCCGGACCCGCCGAGCAGGCAGAACAGCTCGCCCCGGTAGATGTCGAGGCTGACGTCGTCGACGGCGTAGAAGTCCCCGAACTTCTTGGTGATCTTGTCGATCCGGACGAACGGCCGCTCGGTGCCGGTGGCCCATGGCTTCGCCGAGGCGACGGTCACGGTCTCGTTCATGCGGACTCCGCGGGCGTGGCTCGGACGCCGGGGCGCGTTCCGCCGCGCGGCGCGCCGAGCTTAGGGTCCCGGCCGGTTCCCTGTCCAGACCCTCGCGCCTAGCCCGCCACCGAGCGCAGCGGCGCCCCCGGCGCCTCGCGGCGGTGCGGGCACGCCCGGTAGAGCGCCGCGTGCAGCGCCCGCACGTCGATCGGCTTGGCGAGGTAGTCGCTCATCCCGGCGGCGATGCAGTCGTCGCGGTCTCCGGGCATCGCGTTCGCGGTCAATGCGATCACCGGAACCCGCGCCTCCGGCCCCGGGAGCGCGCGGATCGCGCGGGTCGCCGCCAGGCCGTCGAGCTCGGGCATCTGCACGTCCATCAGCACCACGTCGTAGTCGCCCGCCGCCGCCTCGGCCACCGCGTCGCGGCCGTTGGCGACCACCGTCACCGCATGACCGGCGCCGCGCAGGTAGGCGTTGATCAGGTACTGGTTGGTGGCGTGATCCTCGGCGAGGAGCACGCGGATCGGCGCGAGCATCGCCTGCGCGGGCGCCTCCTCGGCCTGCGCCTCCGCCGCGCTGGCCGGCGCGGGGCGGGCGGGCACCGAGAAGCTGAACGTGCTGCCCATCCCCGGCACGCTGCGCACCGCGATCGTGCCGCCCATCAGCTCGACGAGCTGGCGCGAGATCGCGAGCCCGAGCCCGGTGCCGCCGACGCGCCGGGTCAGCGAGTTGTCGGCCTGGACGAAATGCAGGAAGATCTGCTCGCGCTGCGCCTCGTCGATGCCGATCCCGGTATCCTCGACCTCGACGGCGAGGGTGCCGCCGGCGTCGGCGGAATAGCCGATGCGCACGTCGATCGAGCCGGTCTCGGTGAATTTCGTCGCGTTGCTGAGCAGGTTGGTCAGCACCTGGCGCAGCCGCATCGGGTCTGTCGCCACCGCCTCGGGCACCGCCGCGTCGACGTCTAGGCGGAGCGCGAGTCCCTTGCGCTCGGCGGCCGGGGCCATCAGATCGATGACCTCCGCCGCCAGCCGGCGGACATCGACGCTTTCCTCGCAGACGCGGATCTGGTGGGCCTCGAGCTTGGAGAAATCCAGGATGTCGTTCAAGATCTCGAGCAGGCTCTCCGCCGAGGCCAGCGCGATGCGCGCCCGCTCGCGCTGCCGGTCGGGGAGCGGGTCGTCGAGCATCAGGCCGAGCACGCCGAGCACGCCGCTCATCGGCGTGCGGATCTCGTGGCTCATCGCCGCGAGGAAGCGTGACTTCGCCGCTGTCTCCGCTTCGGCCGCGAGCCGGCGCTGGTCGAGCTCCTCCCCGCGCGCGACGTCGGCCGTCACGTCCCAGATCAGCCCGACGAGGCGGCGCGTCCCGTCGGCGCCCTGGTAGAGCGCGGCCATGTCGCGGATGTGGCGCACCTCTCCGTCCGGCCGGACGATCCGGTACTCCGAGACGAAGCGGCCGTTGCCGGCCACCGCCGCGTTCGCCTCGGCCACCGCCCGCTCGCGGTCGTCGGGGTGCAGCACCCCGGTCCAGTCGGCGTCGCCGAACAGCCCCGTGCGCTCGGGAAAGCCGAAGAGCGCCTTGGCGCGGTCGTCCCAGAGCAGATCGCCCGTCGCGAGGTCCACGTCCCAGACCCCGACGTTCGAGGCCGCCAGCGCGAACTCGAGCCGCCAGGAGAGCCGCGACAGCTCCGCCTCGCGGTCGCGGATCAGCGCGAGCTTGTTCTGCCGCGAGGCGACGAGACGCGCGGTGCCGAGGATCGGCGCGACGATCAGGAAGCCGACCAGCACGAACAGCGCCCGCGGCAGCCAGACGCCGCCCGGGCCGGGCCACCCGCCCTTCGGGACCGCGGCCATCTCCCAGGCGCCGAACGGCAGGTTGACCCGGGCGGTCACCGGGTCCCGCGCGAGGATCGCCGGGTCGCCGTAGAAGACCTCGCCGTCCGCGACGCGGCCGTCGCGCCCGATCAGCGCGACGTCGAGCGCCAGCCTCGGGTCGTGGAGGCCGCTCGCCCGATAGAAGGCGTCCTGGTCGATCACCGTCGACACCAGGCCCCAGAACCGGCGCGCCCCGGTGTCCGGGCCGACGAAGACCGGGGTCCGGATGACGAAGCCCCGCCCTCCCTGCTTCAGCTCGAGCGGGCCGGCGAGCACGGTGGTGCCGAGGTCGCGCGCCGTCACCGCCGCCCGGGTCTGGTGCGGGGTGGCGAGGTAGTCGAGCCCGATCGCGGGCTCGTTCCCCTCGGTCGGATACAGCATGGTGACGACCAGGTTCGGCGCCGCCGCGATGCTTCGGATCTCGCCGCGGCCGCGGATCAGTTCGGCGCCGAGGCGGGCAAAATCCGCCTGGCCGATCTCCGGCTGGTAGGCGACGACGCCGGCGAGGCCGCGCATCAGCTGGATGTCGCCGTCGAGCCGCCCCTGCAGCTCCGAGCGCAGGACGTTGAGCAGGTCGAGCGCCTCCGCGCGCTCGTGGCCACGGCTCGCCTCGCGGCTCTTGCTCTCGTAGAACCCGCCGAGCACGCCCACGCCGAGCGCGGCCACGATGGCCGAAACATACGAGATTCGCATGATCGAGCGCCCCGCTGCTCCGATCCCGGTCATGTCGCGAACTCGTCTCTCCACAGCGTCTGCTGCTGTGGATTGTACGGCAGCGAGGTTTAATCAACCGAGAATAGCAGGACTCCGCGATTCGTCGCCCGGAATCGGCAGGATGGAGTTACAGGGTACTCGCAGAACGCCAATCGCCCTGCGCGACAAGCGGTTAGCGCATATTTAGCCCCGGGCCGACTCGACCTTGCGCGATAGCGCCACGTCGCTGTCGCGCGGGGCGGCGGCCTTACGGCGGCGGCTACTGGCCGGACTTGACCGTGGTCCAGAGCCGGGTCAGCAACCGGTCGGTGCGGGCATCGTAGACGACGGTCGGGAACAGCTTCGCCGTCACCTCCGGCGGCGGGAAGATCGCCGGATCGCCGGCGACCTCCGGGTCGACGAGCGGCATCGAGGCGGTGTTGGCGTTGGCGTACCAGACGTAGTTGGTGATGTCGGCGGTGATCTGCGGGTCCATGATGAAGTTGATCCAGGCGTGGGCCGCCTCCGGGTTCGGCGCGTCGACCGGGATCGCCATCATGTCGAACCACTGCTGGGTGCCCTCGGCCGGCACGCTGTAGGCGACCTCGACCCCCGTCCCCGCCTCCTCGGCCCGGGCCGCGGCGATGAACATGTCGCCGGAGAAGCCGACGGCCACGCAGGTCTCGCCGTTTGCGAGATCGGAGATGTACTGCGACGAGTGGAAGTAGCGGATGTAGGGCCGCACCGCGAGCAGCGCGTCCGCCGCCGCCTGCAGATCCTCGGCCTCCGTGCTCGCCGGGTCGAGGCCGAGATAGGCGAGCGCCAGCTGCATCATGTCCGACGGCGCGTCGAGGAAGCTGATCCCGCAATCGGCGAGCTTCGCCGCATATTGCGGGTCGAAGACCAGCGCCCAGCTGTCGGTCGGGGCGTCCTCGCCCAGCCGCTCGGCGACCTTGGCGGCGTTGTAGCCGATGCCGAGCGTCCCCCACATGTAGATGACCGAATGCGCGTTGCCCGGGTCGTAGGCCTCGGCCGCCTTCATCAGCGCCGGGTCCATGTTGGCGAGGTTCGGCAGCTTCGACTTGTCGAGCGGCTGGTACACACCGGCCCCGACCTGGCGCTGCAGGAAGTTCGAGGTCGGCACCACGACGTCGTAGCCCGAGCCGCCGGCGAGCAGCTTCGCCTCGAGCACCTCGTTCGAGTCGTAGACGTCGTAGACGACGTCGATCCCGGTCGCCTCCTCGAACTTCGCGACCGTGTCCTCGGCGATGTAGTCGGACCAGTTGTAGACATGCAGCTCCTGCCCCTGCGCCAGGGCGGGCAGCGCGGCCAGGCTCGCGAAAGCAGAGAGAAGAAGGCGATAGTTCATCCAGCGGATCCCTTCCGAATTCGGTTACACGCCAAGGCGGTCGCGCAAGCCATACCACCACGATCCGAGAACGGAATAGGGCACGGCGATAACGTCGTCCGCCCGGGAAAGCGATCCAGGGCACCCGCGCGAACACGTCGAACCGCGACCGGTCGCCGTGCACCGCCTCGGCGAGGATTCGCCCGAAGAGATGGCTGCCGACGACGCCGTGGCCACTGTACCCTTGGGCGAAATAGACGGCCCGGCCGAGCCGGCCGAGCTGCGGCACCCGGCTGAACGAGATCGCGCAGTTCCCCGACCAGGCGAAGTCGACGCGCACGCCCTTGAGCTGCGGGAACACCCGCTCGAGGTTCGGCACCAGCTTGGCGCGGATGTCGGCCGGGTCGGTGCCGCCATAGACGGTGCCGCCGCCGAAGAGCAGCCGGCGGTCGGCCGAGAGCCGGTAGTAGTCGAGCACGTAGCGCACGTCCTCGACGCACCTGTCGCTCGGCAGCAGCGCGCGCCCGCGGTCGCCGAGCGGCTCGGTCGCGATGATCTGGGTCGAGAACGGCATGATCCGGTCGGCGAGCTCCGGCACCACCGCGCCGAGATAGGCGTTGCCGGCGAGGACCACCGCCTCCGCCCGCACCGCCCCGTTCGCCGTGCGCACCACCGGCCGCCCGTGCAGGTCGTCGATCCGGGTCACCGGGCTCGTCTCGTGGATCGCGGCGCCGAGCCCGCCGAGCGCCGCCGCCTGCCCGAGCGCGAGGTTGAGCGGATGCAGGTGCCCGCCGGTCCGGTCGATCATGCCCCCGAGGTAGAGGTCGCTCGCCACGTGCGCGCGCAGGCCGTCGCGGTCGAGCATCGCGAAGTTGTCGTGCCCGTGCCGGCGCCAGAGCGCCTGCCTGGCCTCGAGCTCGCGCATCTGCTTCGCGGTGAAGGCGGCGAAGATGTTGCCGTCCTTGAGGTCGCAGCGGATGCCGTAGCGCGCCACCCGCTCGCGGATGATCTGCCCGCCCTCCTGCACGACCGTGGCGATGAAATCGGCGACCTCGCGGCCGTAGCGCCGCCCGATCGTCTCGAGTTCTCGCGTTCAGCCCGTTGACGATCTGCCCGCCGTTGCGCCCCGAGGCGCCCCAGCCGATCCGCGTCGCCTCGAGCAGCACGACCCGGTGCCCGCGCTCGGCGAGCTCGAGGCCGGCCGAAAGCCCGGTAAATCCGCCGCCGACGATGCAGACCTCGGCGTCGACCTCGCCTTCGAGCGGCGGCCGTTCCGGCGCGGCGTGGGCGGTGGCGGCATAGTAGCTCGCCGGATAGGACGCGGTCATTCCGGCGACCATGCTAGCGCAGATAGGCCATCGCGAGCTTCGGGGCCATCTTCGCGACCTTCAGGTACTCGGCCAGCAGCCGGGGATCCGGCCCGGCGGTCTCGTTCGTCCCGGTCTGCTCAGCGGCGAGGCCGCCGGTGACGAAGAGCGCGTCCAGCCCCTCCCCCATCGCCCCGAGCACGTCGGTGCCGATCCCGTCGCCGAGGCAGAGCACATCGTCGGGGCGCGGCTCGAAGCCCTGCAACTCGGCGACCCGGCGGCGGGCGAGCGTATAGATCGGCGGATGCGGCTTGCCGAAGTAGTAGCTTCGCCCGCCCGCCTCGGTGTAGGCCTGCGCGATCGCGCCGGCACAGTAGATGCGCGTCTCGCCGACGTCGACGACGATGTCGGGGTTGGCACAGAGGAGCTTCAGCCCCTTGGTCTTGCCGTAGAGGATCGTCGCGCGGTAGTCGTCCGGCGTCTCGCGCCGGTCGTCGAAGAGGCCGGTGCAGACGATGCCCTCCGCCGCCTCGAGCGGCACCCGTTCGACCTCGATCGGCCGGCCTTGGGCGTCCTGAAAGAAGACGAGATCGCGCTCCGGGCCGATGTGATAGACCCGCCGCCCGAACTGGCCCGCCGCCATCGCCGCCTGGGCCGCGTCCCCGGACGAGACGATGGCGTCCCAGGCCGAGCGCGGCGCCCCGAGCGTCGCGAGCTGGCGCGCCACGTCGCCGGCCGGCCGGGGCGAGTTGGTGAGCAGCACCACCACCCCGCCTCCTGCGCGGAACCGCTCGAGCGCCGCGACAGCCGCCGGGAACGCCTGCACGCCGTCGTGCAGGCAACCCCACAGGTCGCAGTAGAGCACCCGGTAGCCGGGGTCGATTTCGTCCAGCGATCCGATGATCTCGGTCATTGCGTCCCTGCCCGTGTCGCCGCGTCCGGCCCTAGCCGATTTCCCTGGCGGAGGCAAAGCCGCGACCGCTCGGCTCCCGAGGCCCGGGGCCGCGTCGGCGTGGCGCGAACCCGTCTTGCGCGGCGGTCGCGCCCGGATATAGTCGCCGCCTTCGCGCAGCCGGGAGTGAGCCGTGGCCGAACCGCTGATCGGCATCGTCATGGGGAGCCAGTCCGACTGGGAGACCATGCGGGCCGCCGCCGAGGTGCTGGCGGCGCTCGACGTGCCCTGCGAGGTCAGGATCGTCTCGGCGCACCGCACGCCGGATCGGCTCTTCGCCTATGCCGAGGGCGCCGTCGGGCGCGGCCTTCTCGCGATCATCGCCGGCGCCGGCGGCGCCGCGCACCTTCCGGGCATGCTGGCGGCGAAGACCCGGCTGCCGGTGTTCGGGGTGCCGGTGCAGTCGAAGGCGCTCTCGGGGCTCGATTCGCTGCTCTCGATCGTGCAGATGCCGAAGGGGGTACCGGTCGGGACGCTGGCGATCGGTCCGGCCGGCGCCGCCAACGCAGCGCTTCTCGCCGCGGCGATGCTGGCGACGCGGGACGCGGACCTGGCGGCCCGGCTCGACGCCTGGCGCGCCGCGCAGGCCGAGGCGGTGCCGGAGGCGCCCGATGGCGCCTGAGCCGCTGCCGCCGGGCAGCACGATCGGCATCCTCGGCGGCGGCCAGCTCGGCCGGATGCTGGCGATGGCGGCGGCGCGCCTCGGCATGCGCACCCACATCTTCGAGCCCGCGGCCGATCCCTGCGCTGCCCAGGTCGCCAATGCGGTGACGTGCGCGGCCTGGGACGACGTCGCGGCGCTCCGCAGCTTTGCCGGCTCGGTCGACGTCGTGACCTACGAGTTCGAGAACGTGGCGCTCGCGGCGATCGACGCGGTGACGCCGCTGGTGCCAGTCAGGCCGGGCCGGCGCGCGCTCGAGGTGGCGCAGGACCGGGTCGCCGAAAAGGATTTCCTGCGCGGGCTCGGCCTTGCGACCGCGCCTTATGCCGCCGTCGACGGGCCGGAGGCGCTGGCCGAGGCGCTGGAGCGGCTCGGGACGCCGGCGATCCTGAAGACGCGGCGCCTCGGCTACGACGGCAAGGGCCAGGTCCGTATCGACGCCGGCGCCTCGGCCGGCGAGGCCTGGCTCGCCCTCGGCGGTGCGCCCGCGGTCCTCGAGGGCTTCGTCGGCTTCGAGCGCGAAATCTCGGTGATCGCGGCACGCGGACGCGACGGCGCCGTGGCCGCCTACGACCCGGGCGAGAACGAGCACCGGGACGGCATCCTCCACCGCACCACAGTGCCGGCACGGCTGCCGCGTGGGCTGGCCGAGGACGCAGTGCTGATCGCCGGTCGGATCCTCGGCGGGCTCGACTACGTCGGCGTGATCGGGGTCGAGATGTTCGTCACCGGCCGCAGCCTCGTCGTCAACGAGATCGCGCCGCGGGTGCACAACTCCGGCCACTGGACCGAGGCCGCCTGCCTGATCGACCAGTTCGAGCAGCATATCCGGACGATCTGCGGGTGGCCTCTCGGCGACGGCGCGCGGCACTCGGACGCCGAGATGCTGAACCTGCTCGGTGATACCGCCGCCGAGGCGCCGCTGCTGCGCGACGCCCGGGTGCATCTCTACGGCAAGGCCGAGTTGCGGCCGGGGCGCAAGATGGGGCATGTCATCCGCATCGCGCCTCGGAGCAACGGTCAGGCGTAGACCGCCTCCCTGCCGAAGTGCTTGGTGAGCAGGTAGTAGATCACCGCGCGGTGCTTGTTGCGGTTGCCCCGGCCGTAGGTCTCGATCGCGCGCTCGATGCCGACATCAAGCTCGGGTCCATCGGGCAGCCCGAGCTTCTTCACCAGGAAGTTGGCGCGGATCGTGGCGAGCTCGGAGGGCTCGCTGCCGGCCACGGTCGAAGAATCTTCCCGGTAGATCACCGGACCGAGGCCAACGGCGACCTTGGTCAAGAGGTCCATGTCGGGGTTGACGCCGCACTTGTCGCGCAGGTCGCCGGCATAGACCGCGATCAGTTCGTCGCGTTTTCCCATCTCTTCCTCCCTGTCCACTCGTTGGCCGCACTCAATTGCCATGGAGGGAGGACAATACCGTTCCCGAGCCTGGCCGCAAGTCCACGGCGCGGTTTCGCGCTGCATCGCTGCTGCGGCCGTCCCGTCCGCGCGGCTCGCACCGGGAGGGTCGGGCCGGCCCGTCGCCCGGACCGGACCGGATCAGGACTTGCCGCCCTTCGCCGGAGGCGTGCTGGCCCGCGCGCCCAGCCCGGCGGTGGCGGGCGTCTTGGGCTTCACCTGCTTGGGCTTCTTCGGTTCCTTGGTGCTGCGTTTCTGGCCTTTGGCCATGACCGTGATCCTCTTCGCATCGCGGGGCGAACGCGCCAGGATCGGGCTCCGCCCATCCCCTTGATGGCGCCGACGCCGTGGCCCTGTCAATGCCGGCGGACCCCTGGCGAACCCCTGGCGCCCTGGCCTGCCCGCCGGCGGTTGTGCCGCCCGATGCCGCCCGCTAAGGTCCGACGCAAAGGCTTGGGGAGGAAGCGATGGCGGAGGTCGAACTCCGCGACCTGCGGAAATCTTTCGGCACGGTCGAGATCCTGCACGGTGTTTCGATCGGCATCGAGGAAGGCGAGTTCGTCGTCCTCGTCGGTCCGTCCGGCTGCGGCAAGTCGACCCTGCTGCGGATGCTCGCCGGGCTCGAGCACGTCACCTCGGGAGAGATCCGGATCGGCGGCAAGGTGGTCAACGACCTGCCGCCGAAGGAGCGCGACATCGCGATGGTGTTCCAGAACTACGCGCTCTACCCGCACCTGACCGTCGCCGAAAACATGGCGTTCTCGCTGACCCTGAAGAATGCACCGAGGTCCGAGATCGCCGCGCGGGTTCGGCCCGCCGCCGAGATCCTCGGGCTCACCAACCTGCTCGACCGCTACCCGCGGCAGCTCTCCGGCGGCCAACGCCAGCGGGTGGCGATGGGGCGGGCGATCGTGCGCGACCCGCAGGTGTTCCTGTTCGACGAGCCGCTATCGAACCTCGATGCCAAGCTGCGCGTCTCGATGCGCGCCGAGATCAAGAACCTGCACCAGCGGTTGAAGACCACCACCGTCTACGTCACCCACGACCAGATCGAGGCGATGACGATGGCGGACAAGATCGTCGTCATGCACGACGGCCGGGTCGAGCAGGTCGGCGCGCCGCTCGACCTCTACGACCGGCCCGCGAACCTCTTCGTCGCGGGCTTCATCGGCTCGCCGGCGATGAACATGCTCGCCGGCCGCGTCGATCCGGACAACGCCGGCCGGTTCCTGACCGGCGACGGCATCGCGCTGCCGCTCGGCCGCCCGCTCGCCACGGCGCCGGCGCACGGCGCGATCTACGGTTTGCGCCCGGAATCGATGCGCCTCGGCGGCGACATCCCGCTGACGATCGACGTGGTCGAGCCGACGGGCTCGGAAACCCACGTGCTCGGCCGCCTCGGCGCCGCCGACGTCGTCGGCGTCTTCCGCGAACGCATCGGGGCAGGACCGGGCGAGGCGATCCGCATCTCGATCGATCCGGGGGCGACGCACCTCTTCGATGCCGGCTCCGGCGCGCGCATCGCCGCCTGAGCGGCAGGCGGACCGGGCTGCGGGGCCCGGTGTCCGCCGACGTAACGAGCCCGCATGACAAGGAGGACACGCTCTTGAGCAACATTACCCGGAGAGACCTGATGGTCGGCGCCGCCGGTCTCGCCGCCGCGAGCGCCCTCGGCGTGCCGCGCGCCTTCGGCCAGGACATTCCGACCTACACCCCCGAGGACGGCGCGAGCTTGCGCCTGCTGCGCTGGGTGCCGTTCGTGAAGGGGGAGGAGGAGGCCTGGAACGCCAACACGGCCGCCTTCACCGAGGCGACCGGCGTTGCGGTGCAGATCGACCAGGAGAGCTGGGAGGACGTGCGCCCGAAGGCAGCGGTCGCCGCAAACGTCGGCTCCGGGCCCGACATGGTGATGAGCTGGTTCGACGACCCCTTCCAGTACCCCGACAAGCTCGTCGACGTGACCGAGCTCGCCGAGGCGGTGGGTGCCGCGAACGGCGGCTGGTACGACGGCCCGCGCGGCTACGCGGTGCGCGACGGCAGCTTCATCGCCATGCCGCTCTGCGCGATCGGCAACGCGATCTGCTACCGGCAGAGCCACATGGAGGCGGCGGGCTTCAGCGAGTTCCCGGCCGACAGCGCCGGCTTCCTCGAGCTCTGCAAGGCGCTCAAGGCCAACAACACGCCCGCCGGCTTCCCGCACGGCAAGGCGGTCGGGGACGGCAACAACTACGCGCACTGGCTGCTCTGGAGCCACGGCGGCAAGATGATCAACGAGGATGGCACCGTCGGCATCGACACGCCCGAGGCCCGCGCCGCGATCGAGTACGCCAAGGAGCTCTACGCGACGTTCATTCCCGGCACCGAGAGCTGGCTCGACATCAACAACAACCGCGCCTTCCTGGCCGGCCAGGTGTCGCTGACCGCGAACGGCGTCTCGCTCTACTACGCCGCGATCAACGATCCGGCGCTCGCCGAGATTGCCGAGGACATCCGCACGACGAACATGCCGATCGGCCCGGTCGGCAGTTCGGTCGAGCTGCACCAGACCACGTCGATCTCGATCTTCAACCACACGCAGTATCCGCAGGCGGCAATGGCCTATCTCGCCTTCATGTACGACGCGGCGCGGATGAACGCCTGGATCGAGGGCGCGAGCGCCTACTGCTGCGGTGCGGCAAAGGCCTTCGCCGACAACCCGATCTGGACCTCGAACCCGATCCACGCACCCTACGCCAAGGCGTCCTCGACGCTCAGGCCGAACGGCTATGCCGGACCGCTCGGTTACGCTTCGGCGGGGGTAATGGCCGACTACGTGCTCGTCGACATGTTCGCCGAGGCCGTCACCGGCCAGAGCTCGACCGACGACGCGATCGCCAACGCCGCCCGCAGGGCCGGCCGCTACTACTCCTGACGCATCCGGCGCTGGCGGGTCGCGGCCTGCCGGCGCCCTCGCCGGAAGCCGAGTCATGCCGAGCACGCCCAGGAGCCGCGGTCTCATCCGCCGCATCACCGAAAGCCGGAACGGCCTCGGGCTGTTCTTCATGCTGCCGGCGGCCGTCTTTCTGCTCTGCTTCCTTACCTACCCGCTCGGCCTCGGCGTCTGGCTCGGCTTCACCGACACCCGGATCGGCCGCGAGGGCATCTTCATCGGCCTCGAGAACTACATCTGGCTGTCCGAGGATCGGGTGTTCTGGCTCTCGGTGTTCAACACACTGTTCTACACCGTCGTCGCCTCGGTCCTGAAGTTCGGGCTCGGTCTCTGGCTCGCCGTGCTGCTCAACCAGAACATCCGCTTCAAGACCTTCTTCCGCGCGGTGATCCTGCTGCCCTACGTCGTCCCGACAGTGCTCTCGGCGCTGGCGTTCTGGTGGATCTTCGACAGCCAGTTCTCGATTCTCTCGTGGGTGCTGATGCAGTGGGGCCTCATCGACGCGCCGATCAACTTCCTCGGCGAGCCGTGGAACGCCCGCTGGTCGGTCGTGGCCGCGAACGTCTGGCGCGGCGTCCCCTTCGTCGCGATCTCGCTGCTGGCCGGTCTGCAGACCATCCCGCAGTCGCTGATCGAAGCGGCCGCGCTCGACGGCGCTACGAGCTGGCAACGGTTCCGCCGCGTCACCCTCCCGCTGCTCACTCCGATCATCGCGGTGGTTATGACCTTCTCGGTGCTCTTCACCTTCACCGACTTCCAGCTCATCTACGTGCTGACCCGCGGCGGCCCGGTCAACGCGACCCACCTGATGGCCACCCTCTCCTTCCAGCGCGCGATCCCCGGCGGCCAGCTCGGCGAGGGCGCGGCGATCGCGGTCGCGATGATCCCGTTCCTGCTCGCGGCGATCCTCTTCAGCTTCTTCGGCCTGCAACGCCGCCGGTGGCAGCAGGGAGGCAGCGACTGATGCGCGCGCAGGACCGCGAGCCCGAGACCGAGATCGTCAGCGAGGCGCTGGCGGCGGCGCGGGCCGTGCAGGCGCCGGTCGACGATATCGTCGGCATGGAGCAGTACAACACCCTGTCGCGACGGGTCTTCGTCATCTACCTGCCGCTCGCGGTCTTCGTCTTCGTGCTGCTGTTTCCGTTCTACTGGATGGCGATCACCGCGGTGAAGCCGGACCACCAGCTCACGAACTACACCGAATACAGCCCGTTCTGGGTGGTCGGCCCGACCCTCGACCACATCAAGTACCTGTTCCTCGAGACCTCGTACCCGGGGTGGCTATGGAACACGATGATCGTCTCGGTCGCCTCGACCTTCCTCGCGCTCGCGGCCGCCGTCTTCGCCGCCTACGCGATCGAGCGCATCCGCTTCACCGGGGCGCGGGTGACCGGGCTCCTGATCTTCCTCGCCTATCTCGTTCCGCCGTCTATCCTGTTCATTCCACTCGCCTTTATCGTGTTCAAGGTCGGCATCTTCGACTCGCGTCTGGCGCTGATCCTCACCTATCCGACCTTCCTGATCCCGTTCTGCACCTGGCTGCTGATGGGCTACTTCCGCACCATCCCCTTCGAGCTCGAGGAGAGCGCGCTCGTCGATGGCGCCTCGCGCTGGCAGATCCTGACCCGGGTCATCCTGCCGCTGGCGGTGCCCGGACTGATCTCGGCGGGGATCTTCGCCTTCACGCTCTCGTGGAACGAGTTCATCTATGCGCTGACCTTCATTTCCTCGTCGGAAAACAAGACCGTACCGGTCGGTGTTCTTACGGAGCTCGTGCGCGGCGACATCTACGAATGGGGCGCGCTGATGTCGGGGGCGCTGGTCGGCTCGCTGCCGGTCGTCATCCTCTACTCGTTCTTCGTCGACTACTACGTGTCGTCGATGACCGGGGCGGTGAAGGAGTGATACAAGCTCCGCTGAAGTCTTCGGTGCCAAAAGGTTTACGCGGATTCGCTCGATCTGGAACGCGTATGGAATCCATATGGAAACCGTATGGCACCTAAAACGGTCAGGATTGAATCGTTAACGGAGGCCTGACGCGGTCAGCGCAGCACGCTTCAGGCGAGCGCCGGCCCGAGCACGGCTTCGGCACGCGCGTTGGCCTCGGCGCCCGGACCGGCGGCGAAGCCGGGCGGGCCGTCGAGGATCGCCGCGTCGATGCTGCGGATGTCCCGCCTACCGCAAAGCGCCATCGAGATGTCGAGCTCGCTCCGGATGATCTCGAGCGCCCGGGTCACGCCCTGCCTGCCGCCGGCGCCGAGCCCGTAGAGGAACGGACGGCCGATCCAGACGCCGCGCGCGCCGAGCGCCACCGCCTTCAGCACGTCCTGCCCGGAGCGGACGCCGCCGTCCATATGGATCTCGATGCGGTCGCCGACCGCGTCGACGATCCGCGGCAGGGCCGAGATCGACGAACGTGCGCCGTCGAGCTGGCGCCCGCCGTGGTTCGAGACGATCAGTGCGTCGGCGCCGGTCTCGGCGGCGAGCCGGGCGTCCTCGGGGTCGAGGATGCCTTTGAGGATCAGCTTTCCGCCCCAGCGCTCCCGGATCCAGTCGACGTCCGCCCAGGACAGCCGGGGGTCGAACTGCTCGTTGGTCCAGGACGACAGCGAATGCAGGTCGCCGACGTTCTTCGCGTGTCCGATGATGTTGCCGAAGCTCCGCCGCCGCGTCCCGAGCATCTCCATCGCCCAGAACGGCCGCGTCGCCACCTGCCAGACGTGCTTGGCGGTGAACCTCGGCGGCGCCGACAGGCCGTTTCTCAGGTCCTTGTGCCGCTGCCCGAGGATCTGCAGGTCGAGCGTCAGCACGAGCCCGGCGCAGCCGGCGGCCTTCGCCCGGTCGATCAGGTTCGCCACGAAGTCGCGGTCGCGCATCACGTAGAGCTGGAACCAGAACGGCTGCTTCGTCGCCCCGGCCACGTCCTCGATCGAGCAGATGCTCATCGTCGAGAGGCAGAACGGCACCCCGAACGCCTCGGCCGCCTGCGCCGCCAGGATCTCGCCGTCGGCGTGCTGCATCCCCGTGAGCCCGGTCGGCGCCAGCCCGACCGGCATCGCGACCGGCTCGCCGACCATTTCGGAGGCGAGCGAGCGCCCCGCCATGTCGACGAGCACGCGCTGCCGCAACAGGATCCGGGCGAAGTCGGCCTCGTTGGCGCGGTAGGTGCTCTCGGTCCAGGCACCGCTGTCGGCGTAGTCGAAGAAGAGCTTCGGCACCCGCCGGCGCGCCATCGCCTTCAGGTCGTCGATCGTGAGCGCGTTCAGCATCGCTCCCTCCCTGCTTGCAGCCAGCCTACCCGAACTTATCCGACGGCGGGGAGCCCCTAGCGCACGCGCGCTCAGCTCCCGTCGGCGACCCGGACCAGGTAGCGGCCGTACTCGGTCTTCAGGTAGGGCGCCGCGAGCTCCTTCAATGCGTCGACGCCGATCCAGCCCTCGAGATAGGCGATCTCCTCCGGGCAACCGATCTTGACGTTCTGCCGCTCCTCGATCGTGCGGACGAAGTTTCCGGCGTCGAGCAGGCTCGCATGGGTCCCGGTGTCGAGCCAGGCGAAGCCGCGGCCCATCCGCTCGACGTTGAGCAGCCCTTCCGCGAGGTACGCGTTCAGGAGCTCGGTGATCTCGAGCTCGCCCCGCGCGCTCGGCCGCACCGCGTGCGCCCGCTTGGGCGCGCTGCCGTCGAGCACGTAGATGCCGGTGACCGCAAAATCCGACTTCGGCGTCTCCGGCTTCTCCTCAATCGAGAGCACCCGCCCGTCGCCGTCGAAGGCGACGACGCCGTAGCGCTCCGGGTCGGCGACCTTGTAGCCAAAGACGGTTCCGCCGGCCGGCCGCTCGCCGGCCCGCCGCAGCATGAGCGGCAGGTCGTGGCCGAAGAAGATGTTGTCGCCGAGCACCATCGTCGACGGACTGCCGTCGAGGAACGACTCGGCCAGCAGGTAGGCCTGCGCCAGACCCTCGGGCTTGGGCTGGGCGATGTACTCGAAGCGCATCCCCCATTGCGCGCCGTCCCTGAGCAGGCGGCGGAACTGCTCCTGGTCCTCGGGAGTCGTGATGATCGCGATCTCGCGCAAGCCCGCCAGCATCAGGACGGAGAGCGGGTAGTAGATCATCGGCTTGTCGTAGAGCGGCAGCAGCTGCTTCGACAGCGAATGGGTGATCGGGTAGAGCCGGGTCCCCGACCCTCCGGCGAGGATGATGCCCTTGCGGGTCGCGCTCACGCTTCCGCCTCCGCCAGCTCGGCGATCACCGCGTCGAGCGCCGGCCGCCAGTCGGGCTGGGCGATGCCGTAGGCCGACGCGATCCTGGCGCAGTCGAGCACCGAGTTCGCCGGCCGCACCGCCTTGGTCGGCCAGTCGGCGGTGGCGATCGCGGTCACCTTCGGCCGCGCATCCCAGCCGCTGCGGGCGAAGATCGCGTCGGCGAACTCGGCCCAGCTGACCGCCGGCGCGCCGGCGTAGTGGAAGACGCCCGGCCGCCCGCGGCCCGTCGTCCAGGCATCGGCGATGGTCCAGAGCGCCCCGGCGATGTCGCGGGCCGCGGTCGGGCCGCCGCGCTGGTCGCCGACGACGCGCATCTCGGGCTTGCCGGGCCCGACGCTGAGCATCGTCTTCGCGAAGTTCTTGCCGCGCGCCGAGAACACCCAGGCCGTGCGCAGGATCGCGTGGTCCGGTGTCGCTGCCGCCACCGCGCGCTCGCCGGCGAGCTTGCTCGCGCCGTAGGCGCCGAGCGGGCCGGTCGGGTCGTCCTCGCGCCAGGCCCGGCCGGTGGTGCCGTCGAAGACGTAGTCGGTCGAGATGTGGAGGAACGGCAGGCCCTTCGCCGCCGCGGCCGCCGCCATCGCGCCCGGTGCGGCGGCATTGACGGCGAGGGCGAGGTCCGGCTCGTCCTCGGCTTTGTCGACGGCGGTGTAGGCCGCGGCATTCACGACCACGTCGGCGTCGGCTGCCCTGACGACGGCCGCGCATGCGGCGGGATCCGAGAGGTCGGCGCCTTCGCGGCCCACGAACGTCGCGGCAATCCCTCGTGCGCGGGCGGTATGCGCGAGCTCGCGGGCCACCTGCCCGGTCTCGCCGAAGACCAGTGCCCGCATCAGGCGCTGGCCTGCTTCAGGCCGAGGCGCTCGAGCTTGTGGCCGCGCGCCTGGATCGCCTGCCACCAGTCGCGATGGTCGAGGTACCAGCGCACCGTCCGGCGCAGTCCTTCGTCGAGCGTCACCGACGGCTCCCAGCCGAGCTCGTCGCGGATCTTCGTGGCGTCGATCGCATAGCGGAAGTCGTGTCCGGGGCGGTCGGTGACGAAGCGGATCAGCCTTTCATGCGGTGCGCCGTCCGGCGTCATCTCGTCCATCAGCGCGCAGATCCGGCGGACGATGTCGATGTTGCGCGCCTCGGCGTTGCCGCCGATGTTGTAGCTTTCGCCGGTTCGTCCGCGGGCGACCACGGCCAGCAGCGCCGTGGCATGGTCCTCGACGAAGAGCCAGTCGCGCACGTTCTCGCCCTGGCCGTAGACCGGAATCTCGCGGCCGGCGAGCGCGTTCAGGATGACGACCGGGATCAGCTTCTCGGGGAAGTGGTAGGGGCCGTAGTTGTTCGAGCAGTTCGACAGCACCACCGGGAGCCCGTAGGTCTCGCCCCAGGCGCGGACCAGGTGGTCGCTTGCAGCCTTCGACGCCGAGTAGGGCGAGTTCGGCGCGTAGGGCGTCGTCTCGGTGAAGCGGCCGGTCGCGCCGAGGGTCCCGAAGACCTCGTCGGTCGAGATGTGGTGGAAGCGGAAGTCCCGCTCGCCAGCCCAGTACGCGCGCGCCGCCTCGAGCAGCGTATAGGTGCCGGTGACGTTGGTGTCGACGAAGGCCGCCGGGCCGTCGATCGACCGGTCGACGTGGCTCTCGGCCGCGAGGTGCATGACGGCGTCGGGCTGGTGCGCCGCGAAGACCCGGTCGAGCGCCGCCCGGTCCCGGATGTCGGCGCGCTCGAAGCAGTAGCGGTTGCTGGTCGCGACTCCGTCGAGGTTCGCGAGGTTCGCCGCGTAGGTGAGCGCGTCGAGATTGATCACGTCGTGGCCGTCGGCGATCGCCTGCCGCACCACCGCCGAGCCGATGAAGCCCGCGCCGCCCGTCACCAGAAGCCTCATGCATCAACTCCGTACTCGAAGGGCGAAGTCCAGTCGCGAAAGGCGGGCGCCCGGCGGTCCTTGTCGGATAGGGTCACGTCCCCCTCGTTAACGCCCCAGTCGATGCCGAGGTCCGGATCGCTCCAGAGCACGCCGCCGTCGCTGGCGGCATCGTAGACGCTGTCGACCTTGTAGATGACGAGGGTGTCTTCCGTCAACGTGACGAAGCCGTGCAGGAAGCCGCGCGGCACCAGGATCTGCGCGCCGTTCGCCGCCGAGATCTCCTCGCCGACCCAGCGGCCCCAGGTCGGCGAGCCGCGCCGCGCATCGACCGCCACGTCGAGGATCGCGCCTTTCGCCACCCGCACCAGCTTGGTCTGGGCGAAGGGCGGCGCCTGGTAGTGCAGCCCGCGCAGGGTGCCCTTCCGCGCCGACAGGCTCTCGTTGTCCTGCACGAAGGCGAGGCCGAGGCCGGCCTCGGCAAGGCGGGAGGCGCTCCAGGTCTCGCTGAAGTAGCCGCGCGCGTCGCCGAACCGGCGGGGCGTCAGGATTTTCACGTCGGGCAGGTCGGTCGCGCGGATTTCCATGCGGATCCGTTAGTCGAAAGGGCCGGCAGGCGTCCAGCCCCTTCCGCGCCCCGCCCGGGTGAGCGTTGCACGGGTGCACGCGCCGCGAGGAAAAACCCAACTCTCAGCGCCATGCGCTTGTTCCGTGAACCAATTCCGTTAGGGTTTCGTTAATCAAAACACCAACGGCAGAACGACAGGCACACAGCACATGGCGACCGCGCCGACGCCGAGGATCCTTGCGGGGCTGCTGCTGGCTTCCGCTGTCCTCGTGGCGGCGCCGGCTTCTGCGTTCTCGCTCTTCGGGATCCACCTCTGGGGGGAGCGCGAGGAGGAGGAGGACGCCTTCGAGGTGATCGACCCGCTGCCCTACACGGTGACGATGAATGTCGTCGGGACGGGTAACGGGGTCGAGCGGCAAATTCGCAATGCCTCCTCGCTCTGGACCGACCGGGAGACCCCCGCCTCCGGGGTCGGCGGCCTCGTCTCGAAGGCGCGCGGCGACTACCGCCGCCTGCTCGCCGCGCTCTATGCCGCGGGTTACTACGGCCCGGTCATCAGCATCCGCGCCGCCGGGCAGGAGGTTTCCGACCTGACGCTCGACGTCGACCTGCGGCCGCCGGTGCCGGTCGTGATCGACGTGCGGACCGGCCCGCGGTTCGATTTCGGCGTCGCGCGGATCGTGAACGAACCGCCGGAGGGCGACGATGTCGACGATGAGGTCGAGACCCCCGCGTCGATCGGGTTCCGCACCGGCGAGCCGGCGCTCTCCGGGGTGATCAATCAGGCCTCGGCGGTTTCGGTCGAGCGCTGGCGGCAGCTTGCCCATGCCAAGGCGCGCGAAGCCGGCCGCGAGGTGATCGCCGAGCACCCGTCGAGCACGCTCGACGCGACCGTCACCATCGATCCCGACCGCGCGGCGACCTATGGCCCGACCCGCGTCACCGGGAGCCGGCGTACCGATCCGGGCTTCATCGCCTACATGGCCGACCTCGAGGAAGGCGCGCCGTTCGACCCCGACGACATCGACGCGGCACAGCGCCGCCTGACGAGCCTGCAGATCTTCCGGTCCCTCCGGTTCGAGGAAGCGGAGGCGATCGAGCCGGACGGCAGCCTGCCGATCACGGTCCGCGTCGAGGACCGCCGCCCGCGGACGATCGGTGTCGGCGCGACGCTCTCGACGATCGACGGCGTCGGCGTCTCGGCATTCTGGGTCCACCGCAACCTCATGGGCCGTGCCGAGCAGCTGCGCTTCGACGTCGGAGTCGACGGGCTCGGCGGGTCACTGAACCCCGACGACTACGACTACAATCTCGGCGTCACCTTCACGCGGCCGGGCGTCTTCAACCCGGACACCAACTTCGTCACCTCGCTCGTCGGACAGCGGGTCGACTTCGACACCTACCGCGAGCGCTCGATCACCGCGGCAGCCGGGTTCAGCCGCACGTTCGGCGATCGGCTGACCGGAAGCATTTTCGCCGAGATCTCGCGGGCCCGCTACGAGGACGACTTCGGCGTCCGCCACTTCACGATCTTCGGGCTGGTGGGCACGGGGCAGTACGACAGGCGCGACGATCCGCTCGACGCCACCCGCGGCTACTATCTCGCTGCGTCCGCTACGCCGTTCTACGAGGCGGAGTACGGCAACCCGGCGCTGCAGGCGACGCTCGAGGGGCGCGTCTACCGGGGCTTCGGCGAGGAGCGTCGGGTCGTGCTCGCCGCCCGCGCCAAGCTCGGCAGCTTCCTGGGGCCCGATGTGGCGGAAAGCCCGCCCGACATGCTGTTCTTCGCCGGCGGCGGCGGGTCGGTCCGCGGCTATCCCTACCGGTCGATCGGCGTCGATACCATCGACACGCCCGACGATGAGGACTTCGAGACCTTCGTCGTCGGCGGCGCCGGTCTGTTCGAGACGTCGGCCGAGATCCGCTACCGGATCGGCGAACGCTACGGCGCGGTCGGATTCGTCGACACCGGGTTCGTCACCGAGAACCCGGGGCTCTCCGGCGAACACACCTTCAAGACCGGCGCCGGGCTCGGGTTCCGCTACTATACCGGGATCGGAATCCTGCGCTTCGACGTTGCGACACCGTTGCAGCCGGACGAGGACGACTCGGCCGTCGCGCTCTACATCGGCATCGGACAGGCGTTTTGAAGCGGCTTCTCGTCATGCTCGGCGTGCTCGTGCTGGTGGCAATCACCGCGCTCGCGCAGGACGCGTCCGACGACAGCGACAACGGCTTCCTTTTGAACCTGCTCGAGAACCGGCTTTCCACCCCCGGCCGGCAAATCCGTCTGTCGGGCGTCTCGGGCGCGCTGTCCTCGCGGGCGCGAATCCAGCGCATCACCATCTCGGATGCGCGAGGCGCCTGGCTCGAGATCGACAACGTCGAGCTCGACTGGAGCCGGCTCGCGCTGCTTCGCGGCCGCGTCTCGGTGAACCGGCTGAGCGCCGGGCGCATCGCCTGGCTGCGGCGGGCCGAGATGCCGGCGCGGCCTGCGAACCCGCTGCCCCAGGTCGAGGCCAAGCCCTTCACCCTGCCCGAGCTGCCGGTGTCGATCCAGATCGCCGAGCTGCAGGTTCCCACGATCAGCTTCAACGAGAGCGTCTTCGGCAAGGCGGCGGAGCTCGCGCTCGACGGGTCGCTGAACCTTACGCGCGGCGCGCTCGACACCAGGCTCGACATCCAGCGCCGTGATGCCCCCGGCGGCAACCTCACGCTGGCGGCCGCGTTCTCGAACGCGACGCGGCAACTCGATCTCGACCTGGATCTGCACGAGCCGGAAGGCGGCGTCGTCGCCACCCTGCTGCGGATCGAGGGAACCCCGGCGATCGACCTGAGCGTCGAAGGCTCCGGCCCGCTCGATCAGGTCGACGTCACCTTCGCGCTCGACGCCGCGCAGCAGCGCATTGCCGACGGTGTTGTCGCCTTGCGCGCGGGCAACGACGGCCTCGGCTTTGACGTCGACTTCACCGGCGAGCTCGCGTCCCTGATCCCGCCGACGTATCGCGACTTCTTCGCCGGCAGCAGCACCGTGCAGGTCCGCGGCGTCAGCAAGACCGGCGGCGGCCTGCGTATCGACGATATGAACGTCGCCGGCGCCGTTCTCAGCCTCGACGGCGGCCTCGAGACCGCCGCCGACGGCTTCCTGCGCAGCCTCACGCTGAGCGGCAGCCTCGGCGACGCCGCGGCTCCCGAGCCCGTCCTGCTGCCCGTTCCCGGCGGCAGCACCCGCCTCCAGTCCGCCGTGCTGCACGTCAACTATGGCGATGCGAGCCGCTGGAACGGGCTGGTGGTGCTCGACCGGCTGCAGGCGGCGGACATCGAGATGGAGGACGTGACGCTCCGGCTCGGGGGCCTCGCGCAGAACCTCGACGACCCGGCCCGGCGCAACGTCACGATCAACGTCGAGGGCCTCGCGACCGGCGTCTGGGCGACGGAGCCCGAGGTTGCCCAGGCGCTCGGGACCCGCATCGATCTCTTCGCGGACGCGGCATTGCCGCCCGGCGGTCCGATTTCCCTGCGCCAGCTGCAGGTCAGTGGCAACGGCCTGTCGATCTTCAGCGCCGGGCAGATCGAGAACTTCGTCTACACCGGCCGCAGCGCGATCCGGGTGGCCGACCTCGCGATCTTCGCCGGGCTCGCCGATCGGACGCTGGCCGGGGCGGTCGACCTGCATGCCGACGGCAGCGTCACGCCGCTCAGCGGCGGCTTCGACCTGGCCGTCGACGGCAGCGCCCGCGACCTCGCGCTCGGGGATCCGCGCCTCGACCGGCTGCTTGCCGGCGAGACGACGCTGTCGGGGCGGGCGGTCCGCGACGAGGCCGGGATCCGCACCGACGACCTTCGTCTCGAGAACTCTCAGTTCAGCTTCGCCTCGAACGGACAGATCTCCAGCACCCGGAGCGACATCGGGTTCGACGCCTCGCTTTCCGATCTCGCGCTCCTCGACCCGCGGGTCAGCGGCAGCCTGACCGCCTCCGGGAGGGCGTCCGGCCAGGGCCGGCCGATCGCCGTCTCCCTGACCGCCGCGGTGCCCTCGGGGACGGTGACCGGACGCGGCCTGACCGGCGCGAGGATCGGCTTCGACGGCGAGGTCGACGGCACCAACGTGGCCGGCAGCCTGAGCGGCAGCGGGTCGCTCGACGGGCTGGTCATGCGGCTCGCGGGCGATGTCGCGGTCGCCGGCGACGAGCGGCGGGTGTCGGGGCTCGAGGTCGCGGTCGGGCCGAACCGGCTGACCGGCGACGTGACGATGCGCGCCGGGGCGCCCCTGACCGGGCGTTTGGCGCTCGATGCTCCCGAGATCGCCCCGCTCGCGGCACTCGCGCTCGCCGAGGCGAGCGGCTCGGCCCGCGCCGACATCGTGCTCGACGCGGCCGAGGTCGGCCAGGGCGTCTCGCTGACCGCCCAGGCGAACGACGTCGTCGTCGGCGCAAACCGGGTCGGCGCGCTCGAGGTGCAGGCGAGGGTCGAAGACGCGTTCGGATTGCCGCTGATCGACGGCAGCCTCAACGGGCGTGACCTCGCCCTGGCGGGCGTCGACGTGGCCTCGCTCAGCGCGACCGCGACGCAGCTCGACGCCGACCGCATGCGCTTCAGCGCCGAAAGCCGGCTCGCGATCGGCACACTGGCCGACGTCTCGGGCGAGCTCTCCCGCCTCGACGGCGGTTTCGCGGCGACGCTGAGCGCGCTCAGGCTGCGCCACGAGACCGCGGCCGCGACGCTGACGGCCCCGGCCACGGTCAGCGTGCGCGACGGCACCGTCGAGCTGACGCCGCTGCGGCTCGACCTCGGCGCCGGCAGCCTGACGGCGCAGGGCAGCGTCGCCGATGCCTTCGATCTCCAGCTCGCGATGCGCGACGTGCCGCTCCGGCTCGCGAACACGGTACGGCCGGACCTTGGGCTCGCCGGGACCGTCAACGGCACCGCCCGCGTCACCGGGCCGCGCGACGCACCCGACGTCCGCTTCGACGTGACCGCCGCCGGCGTCGAGGGGGCCACGACCCGTGCTGCCGGCCTTCCACCGGTCGGCGTCCAGGCGCGGGGACAGACATCGAACCGCCGGCTCAGCCTCGATGCCCGCGTCAGCGCGGCGGGACTCGCGGCTCGGGCCCAGGGCTCGGTTCCGCTCGGCCCCGGCGACCTCGACGTCGCCCTCGACCTGCAGTCGTTTCCCCTCGCGCTCGTCGACCGGATCGCCGGGAACCGCGGACTCCGGGGCACCCTTACCGGCCGGGGCCGCGTGAGCGGGCCGCTCGCGGCCCCCGCCGTCGGCTTCGACATCCGCGGCGAGGGCATCAGCGCCCGGGTGCTGTCGGACAATGCGCTGCCGCCGCTCACCGTCGTGGCGGCCGGCGAGTTTCGCGGCGGGGCGGTGCAGCTGAACTCCGCCCGCGTCACCGCGGCACGCGGCCTCGACATCCAGGGCTCCGGGCGCATCCCGCTGTCGGGACCGGGGCTCGACGCAAGGGTGAGCGGCACCATCCCCCTGGAGCTTGCCGACCCGTTCCTCGCCGAGCGGACGGCCCAGCTACGCGGGCAGCTCCGCGTCGATGCGGCGGCCCGCGGGTCGCTGGCGGCGCCGCAGCTCTCGGGGAACGTCACGTTGTCGGGCGGCACCCTCGTCGATCCCCAGACCAACCTGCGCCTGCGCAACATCTCGCTCGACGCGGGGCTGGAAGGGAACGCGGCGCTGCTGCGCGGCTTCCGCGCCGAGGTGGTGTCCGGCGGTCTGATCACCGCGCAGGGCCGCGTCGCGCTCACCCCCGGCTACCCGGCGGACCTCTCCGCCCGGCTGCAGGACGTGCGCTACACCGACGGCGAGCACGTCAGCACCCGGATCAACGGCGAGCTTGCGGTCAACGGACCGCTGGTCGGCGGCGGGGGGATGATCTCGGGAAACATCGCGCTCGGCCGGACCGAGATTTCGGTCGCCGAGGGCTTCGGCGCGGCCGCCCGCGCCGCGGTCGATCAGGTCCGGCACTACCGCCCGCCGGCGGGGGTCCAGGCCACGCTCGATCGCGCCAGGATCGGGGCGCAGGGCCCCCGGGAGACGCGTTCGAGCGCCGGCATCGGTCTCGACGTGCGCATCAGCGCCCCGAACCAGATCTTCGTGCGCGGCCGCGGGCTCGACGTGGAGCTCGGCGGCGAGCTGCGGGTGCGCGGCACCACGAGCGACATCCAGCCGGTCGGCCAGTTCGACCTGCGGCGCGGGCGCCTGCTGCTGCTCGGCCAGCGCATCGAGTTCGACGAGGGGTCGCTGCAGCTCGTCGGCAACCTCGACCCGCAGATCCACTTCGTCGCGCGCACCCGGTCCCAGGACGTGACCGCGATCGTGACCGTCGACGGCCGCGTGTCATCGCCGGAGATCCACTTCTCCTCCGAGCCTCCGCTGCCCGAGGACGAGGTGCTGTCGCGGGTGCTCTTCAACCGGGCCACGCAGAACCTTTCGGCCTTCCAGCTGGCGCAGCTCGCCTCCGCGGCGGCCGAGCTCGCCGGGGGCGGCGGCCCCGGCATCATGAACCAGCTTCGCGGCGCCACCGGGCTCGACGACCTCGACATCATCACGGAGGATGACGGCTCGACGGCGGTCCGCGCCGGCAAGTACCTCGAGGATAACATCTATCTCGACGTGCAGACCGATACCGCCGGCATCACGCGCGCCGAGATCGCCCTCGACGTCAACGACAGCGTCACCGCCCGGGGCTCGGTCGCCTCGGACGGCAACACCACGATCGGCATCTTCTACGAGCGCGATTACTGATCCGGGGAACACTCGATTTGAAAGGTTTTACGCGGATTCGCTCGATCTGGAACGCGTATGGAACCCATATGGAAACCGTATGGCACCTAAAACGGTCAGGATTGGATCGTTAATGCAGGCGCGAAGCGTTCAGAAGGAGAGAGCGTATCGGACGGCCACCGCGGTTGACTTCGAGGCGGGGGCGGCGCAGGTATCCGAGAGAATTCGTCAACTTTGGAGAAGCCAAATGCCGTCCCTCCGCGTGCCGGCCATCGTCGCCGCCCTGGCCGCCGTTGCCGTGCCGGCGCTCGCCGACGAGGTCAACATCTACTCCTCGAGGCACTACGACACCGACGAGCACCTCTACAGCGACTTCACCGAGGCGACCGGCATCGAGGTCAACCGCATCGAGGGCACGCCGGAGGAGCTGATCGCCCGGATGCAGGCCGAGGGTGCCAACAGCCCGGTCGACATCTTCCTGACCGTCGATGCCGGACGCATCTGGCTCGCCGACAAGGACGGACTGCTGCAGCCGGTGCAGTCGGAGGTCCTGGACGAACGCATCCCCGCGCACCTGCGCCACCCGGACGGCCACTGGTTCGGCTTCTCGCAGCGGGCGCGGATCATCTTCTATGCCAAGGACCGGGTCGAGGCTCCGCCGCAGACCTATGCCGAGCTCGCCGATCCGGTGTGGAAGGGACGGATTCTGCATCCGCTCCGCCTCGAACGTCTACAACCTGTCGCTGATGAGCGCGATCATCGCCAACGAAGGCGAGTCGGCGGCGAGGGGCTGGGCCGAAGGCTTGCTCGCCAACCTGGCGCGCCCGCCGGAAGGCGGCGACACCGACCAGCTCACCGGGATCGTCTCGGGCGCCTGCGACATCGCGGTGGCGAACACCTACTACTTCGCCCGCGGGCTCGCGACCGAGGTCGACGGGCTGAGCGAGGGCATCGACAACATCGGCTGGGTGTTCCCGAACCAGGAGGCCACCGGCGCGCATGTCAACATCGCGGCCGCCGGTCTCGCGGCGCACGCCCCGCACCCGGACGCGGCGATCAGCTTCCTCGAGTACCTGTCGACGCCGGCGGCGCAGGCGTACTTCGCGGATCAGAACTTCGAGTATCCGGCCGTCGCGGACGCGACGATCGGCGAGGTGCCGGCTTCGCTCGGGGCGTTCAAGGGCGACACGCTGAACCTCTCGCTACTCGGCGAGAACCAGCCGCTCGCCCAGCGGATCTTCAACGAGATCAGCTTCCCCTAGGTCCTGCACCGATAACCGTCGATGCCGCGGCAAGTGTGTCGGTGCCAGAGAACATACGACTACCGGTGTGGCGGCTTTGCGCCAGAAGCGTAGGCCCTTCGAGCTTTGAATGTCCGCAAGGGCCGCGACCCAACAGCAAGTTGATGCTGGAGACGCGGCCCGACGCAGAGCAGCATTGCCCGAATCCCCGGGTCGCCGCAAACTCGGCCCCGGCGGGGGCCGCCGTCCCGGTGGCCTCCCGCGGAGTGCAAATCCGTGTCCCTGCAGATCATCGGACCTGGCTTCGGCCGGACTGGAACCCGGTCGCTGAAGGCCGCGCTGGAGTTGCTCGGCTTCGGCCCGTGCCACCACATGCAAACGCTGTTCGCCGATCCCGTCCAACTGGCCTTCTGGAGAACCCTGGCCGCCGACGGCACGGTCGACTGGCACGAGGTTTTCGCGGGGTTCCGGGCGCAGATCGACTGGCCAGGCGCGCATGTCTGGCGGGAGCTGCTCCAGGCCTTTCCGCAGGCACAGGTTGTGTTCAGCACCCGGCCGGCCGAGGCTTGGTGGGAGTCGTACGCGCGCACCGTCGGCAAGCTCCGGCGACTCTACCCGACCCTGCCGGTGCAGACTAACGTGGCCGAGACGCTCGACACGATGAAGCAAGTGATGATCCGCAGAGGCATCGATCCCGAGATGCGCGACCGCGACGCAGCGATAGCGGCGTTTCACCGTCAGCTTGCCGAGGTCCGCGCCGGGGTTCCGGCCGAGCGGTTGCTCGTGTTCGCGGTCGGCGACGGCTGGGCGCCGCTCTGCCATTTTCTCGGCGTGTCGGTGCCCTGCACGCCATTTCCGAGACTCAACGACGGCGGCGACTTCTGGTCGCGGTTCGGCGGCGAGCCAGCCGAGGCTTGAGCAACCAATTCGCCTTGGGGCCATCTCGCGAAATAGTGCGGTCGCAGCCTCGGGGAACAACGGAACGACCGCTTCGGGGCCGGAACCGGACATGCCATCGCGGCATCACGCGGCTGCCCTTTATGAGTGCACGACCTAAGGCGAAACTGGGCTCCGCACGGCAAGCCGGGCGGCATCGACCCGAAACGTCACCCGAGGGTGGAGCGGGAAGGGCTCGGTCAGCGGCCGGGCCGGACCGATGGCGGCCGGCTGGTGCCACGCGGCCGCGAGCTGGTCCATCACGGGCTCCGGGCCGGCCGGCCTCCTGTCCCACCAGACGAGCACGGCGGTCTCGGCATCGTCCGGCGGAGGGCCGGGATCGACCGCGGAGACCACGGCGAGGTCGGGGCGCCAGTAGATCAGGTTTCCCGCGAGCCATTCGGGGTGGGCGACAATCCGGTCGGCCTCGGGAAACGCCGCCTCGAGGTCCGCGGCCATCGCTTTGACGGGATAGCGGCTGAGCGGCGGATGGGTCGGGTCGCCGTAGAGGATGTGGACGGCGAGCGCGACCGTCACCAGAGCGGCGAGGCCCGCGATCGTCCGCCGCAGCGCCCGGACCCCGGCCGACGTCAGGCGCAGCTGCACCTGGACCGCCGCCAACGGAAACGCGAGATAGATCAGCGGGAGGAGCCAGAGGTCGCGGACACGGGTCGTCCCCGAGGCGGCGATGCCGATGAGCGCGAGGGCCAGTCCGACCAGCACGGTTCGAAGCAGCAGCCGGTCGAGCGTGTCCAGTCCGGCGCCAGCGGCGGCAGGCCGGCCACGGAACCAACAGAGCAGTCCGAAGACGAGCACGCCGAGCGCCAGACAGGAGATGACGGCGAGCGCGAACGCGCCGCCTCCCTCCAGCGCCGCGCGCCAGCGGGGCTCCCCCTCCCCGGCCAGGTGCAGCCGGTTGGCCGTGGCAAAGGCGCGATCGGCGTGCGTCCAGGCCCACCACAGCGGCCCTGTCCACAGTGCCGCCGCGACCGCCAGCGCGAGCGCCATCCCGGAGACGCGAAGGCGGCCCCGCAGCTCGTGCATCGTCGATGCGGCGATCAGCAGGGACGCCGGCACCAGCAGGAAGTTGAACTTGGCGAGGCCGCCGAGCCCGAGCAGCACCCCGAAGAGCAGCCAGCCGCCACGCGCGCCGGGAAGGGTCCGGGTCCAGAACGCGAGCGTCGTCAGCGCCGCCAGCGCGGTCACGAGGACCGAATGCGTCATGCTGCGCTGGCTGTCCCAGGAGATCTGCGGCAGGAGGAACAGGCAAAGGGCGGCAAGACCCGCAATGTGGCGCGGTCTGGAGGTCCGGAAGAGGGCATAGACCGCGAGGTAGGTTGCCGCGAGCAAGGCGTTCTTCAGGAGCGCCAGGGCCAGCAGGCGGTCCGGGACCACGGCGAAGGTCGCCCGTTGCAGCCAGGAGTAGAGCGGCGGCTGCGGTCCGTAGCCCCAGGCGAGCTCCCGGCTCCAGAGCAGCATCTGCGCCTCATCGATGAGGAGGCCGCCCCCGAGCAGCCGGCGATAGAGCGCCTGGAACAGGAAGTAGCCGCAGATGACCAGCGCCCACGGCCATGCCTGGGGCTCGGCCTCGTCCCCGGCGATCACGGCGCTCACGGCGCGGGCGCCGCGGCGGGCCGCGCCCGCGAGGACGGCGCCGGCCGGCCTTCGGCGGCGATGGCCCGGCAGAGGAGGATGACCGGCAGGAGCCCGATCGCCGCGATGACGAGGCTCGGCACCGCGGCGGCGTCCAGCCGCTCGTCGGCGGCGAGGCGGTGCGCCTGGACCGCGAGGGTGTCGAAGTTGAAGGGCCGCATGATGAGCGTCGCCGGGAGCTCCTTCATGGTATCGACGAAGACGATGAGGATCGCGGTCAGGACGCTTCCCTTCAGGATCGGCAGGTGGACGCGGGCGAGCACCGCGGGCGGGCGGCGCCCGAGCGTGCGCGCCACCGCGTCGATGCGCGGGCTGACGGTGGCGAGCCCGGCGTCGAAGGTGTTGAGCGCCACCGCCATGAAGCGCGCCATGTAGGCGAGCACGAGGAGCCAGATCGAGCCGGTGAAGAGCAACCCGGTCGAGATCCCGAGATGCGCGCGCGCCCAGCCGTCGATCAGGTTGTCGAGCCCGGCGAAGGGGACCAGGAGCCCGACCGCGATCACGCCGCCGGGCACCGCGTAGCCGAGCCCGGCCGCCATCGCCAGCGTCCGCGACCGACGTCCCGGCCGGATCCGGGCGCGGAAGCCGACGAGGATCGCGCCGATGACCGTCACCACCGCCGCGACCCCGGCCAGGGTCAGCGAGTTGCCCACGAAGCGCAGGTAGCGCGGATCGAGCACGCTCTGCCCCGATCCGGCCGCCATGCTCCCGAGGATCGCCACCGGGAGCAGGAAGCCCACCAGCACGGGCAGGAGGCAGAAGACGCTCGCGAGCAGCGCCCGGCCGCCGGCGAGCGCCTGCGGCTCGATCCCGGCCAGCCGGCCGCCGCGCATGTGCGATCGCGCCTGCCCGCGCTGGACCCGCTCGACCGCGGCGAGGACGAGCGCGAAGCTCAAGAGGCAGAGCGCGAGCTGCGCGGCGGCGGCGCGGTCCTGCATCGCGAACCAGGCCTGGTAGATCCCGGTCGAGAAGGTGCGCACGTTGAAGTAGGCGACGGTGCCGTAGTCGGCGATCGTCTCCATCACCGCGAGGAGGACGCCGGCGGCGATCGCCGGGCGGGCCATCGGCAGGCTCACCCGCACGAACGCGGCCCACGGCCCGCGCCCCAGCGTGCGCGCGGCCAGGTACGCCGTCGCCGATTGCTGGCCGAAGGCGGTCCGCGCCAGCAGGTAGACGTAAGGGTAGTAGACGCAGACCAGCATCAGCGCGGCGCCCGGCAGGGAGCGCACGTTGGGAAACCAGTAGTCGCGCGGTCCCCAGCCGGTGATCGCCCGCAGCGCGCTCTGCACCGGCCCGGGATGCGACAGGAAGTCGGTGTAGGCGTAGGCGAGGACGTAGGCGGGGAAGGCGAGCGGCAGGACGAGGAGGATCTCGAAGAGGCGCACGCCGGGGAAGCGGTACATGGTGACGAGCCAGGCGGCGCCGGTGCCGACCGCCGCGGCCCCCGTCGCGACCAGCACCACGAGCATAGCCGTGTTGGCGACATAGCCCGGCAGCACCGTGTCGACGAGGCCGCGCCAGGTGGCGAGGTCACCGCTGAGCGCCGCCAGCGCCGCCGCGACGAAGGGCGCCACGCAGGCGAGAGCCACGAGCCAGGCCAAGCCGTTCAGGATCTTTTCGCCCAAGCCGCCGTTCCCGATTGGATCGCTCGGGAATAGCTGCCGCAGCCGGGACCGGCAAGCACGTCACGGGCTCGCGGCGAGGACCGACCAGGCGAGGCCGAGCGCCGACCAGAGCGCCAGCACCGGCGCCATGCCGAGCCGCAGCCGGAAGACGGCGACGAGCGCGCCCAAGGTGAGCGCCAGCGCCGCGGGGTCGAGCGAGCTCCAGACCGGCAGGTCGAGGGTCAGGCCGAAGCCGGTCCAGGGCGCGACCTGGCGGAACACGACGTGCAGCGCGAACCAGAGCGCGAGGTTGAGGATGACGCCCACCACCGCCGCGGTGATCGCGGCGAGCGCGGCGCCGAGCGCCGCACGGCCGCGCAGGCGCTCGATGTAGGGCGCGCCGAGGAAGATCCACAGGAACGACGGCACGAAGGTGACCCAGGTGACGAGGGTGGCGCCGAGCACGGCGGCGAGCCAGGGGTCGACCGCGCCGGGGCTGCGGAAGGCGGCGAGGAAGCCGACGAACTGCACCACCATGATCAGCGGGCCGGGCGTGGTCTCGGCGAGGCCGAGCCCGTCGAGCATCTCGCCCGGCGCCAGCCATTGGCGGTGCTGCACCGCCTCCTGCGCCACGTAGGCGAGGACCGCGTAGGCGCCGCCGAAGGTCACCACCGCCATCTTGCTGAAGAAGACCGCGAGCCGGGCGAAGGTCTGGTCCGGGCCGAACGCGAGCACGAGCGCCGCGACCGGCACGAGCCAGGCGAGCGCGAGCCCGGCCGCCGCGCGCCAGGTGCCGCGGCGGCCGGGCTGCGCGTGGGCCGGCGTCTCGGCGCCGAGCAGCGAATCGGCGTCGGCGACACCGCCGGCGGAGGCGCCGTGACCGCCGCCGTTGTCGACGAGCAGGCCGGAGCGGGCGCCGAGCCAGCCGAGCAGGCCGGCGGCGAGGACGATCAGCGGGAACGGCACGTCGAAGGCGAAGATCGCGACGAAGGCCGCCGCGGCGATCGCCTGGAGTGGCCGGCTGCCGAGCGCCCGGCGGCCGATGCGCACGACCGCCTGGACGACGACGGCGAGCACCGCCGCCTTGAGCCCGAAGAAGAGGCCGGCGAGCAGGTCGGTGTCGCCGTAGGCGACGTAGATCGCGCTCAGCGCCATCATCGAGACGAAGCCGGGCAGCACGAAGAGGAGGCCGGCCACCAGGCCGCCGCGCACGCCGTGCATGAGCCAGCCGAGATAGATCGTGAGCTGGTGCGCCTCGGGCCCTGGCAGCAGCATACAGAAGTTCAGCGCCTGCAGGAAGCGCCGGTCGCCGATCCAGCGCTTCTCCTCGACGAGGATGCGGTGCATCACCGCGATCTGCCCGGCCGGGCCGCCGAAGCTCAGCGCCGCCACCCGCGCCCAGACGCGGAGCGCGGCGGCGAACCCGATGCCGTGGGCCGGGCCGGGCAGCTCGCTCACGC
This sequence comes from uncultured Alphaproteobacteria bacterium, assembly GCA_963763295.1. Lineage (GTDB taxonomy): Bacteria > Pseudomonadota > Alphaproteobacteria > Rhodobacterales > Rhodobacteraceae > Amaricoccus. The sequence continues at coordinate 209,761 of CAVXOH010000004.1, read as the reverse complement.
GGACGCGCCGACCGGGTGGGCCGAGGGCCAGTTGTGCGTCTCGCCAGTGGCGTCGCGGCACCAGCGGAACATGGCGTCGTAGAGGAGCATCCCGGCGTCGAGCTGCGCGAGGTCGTCACGGAACATCCGCGACAGCCCGAGCGAGGCGGCGAGCAGGCCAGGCGCCTCCGGCGCGAGCTCCGGCCGCGCGGTGTCGGCGCCGCGCACGATGCGGGCGAGATGGACGAGCGGCTCGAGGCCGCCGAGGCCGAACTCGGCGACCATCACGTCGAAGCTGCAGAGCTCGCCGCGGTGGCTCCAGAACACCCCCTCGCCCTCGATGTCGAAGGGCGTCGCCCCGAAGCGCGCGGCGACGCCCGCGACTTCGGCCGGCGCGACGTAGAGGAAGACCGCGGTCGGGTCGACGAAGCGCCGGATCAGCCAGGGGCAGGCGATCCGGTCGATCTTGGGGCGGGCGCGGGTCACCCAGACCGTGCGGCCGTGGGCGTCGCGCGGGGGCAGCACCTCCTGCGGCACCAGCGGCAGCCCGGCGGCGGCCCAGGCCGCGTGGCCTCCCTCGAGCGTCTCGGCGCGCGCGCCGGCGTGGCGCAGCCAGGCCGCGGCGCCCTCGCTGAGCTTGTGGCCATGATGGCAGAGGACGACGACCGCCCGGTCGCGAAAGCCGGCCGCCCAGTCGGTCACGGTCGCGGCCGGGCGGCGGACCGCGGCGGGCACGCACCGCGGGTCGGCGGCGAAGTCGTCGTCGTCGCGGATGTCGATGAGGTCGGGGGTGTCGGGCCGGCCGATCAGCCGGAGAAGCTTGTCGACGGAGATGGAGGTCGGGGAAGGCATCGGTGCGTCCTCGCTGCCGGATACGATGGGACGCGATGCTTGGGCTGTCGCCTGATGGGGAGATCGCCGTCCCCATGCCCGCAATCTCTGTCTCGAATCCGCGCATGTCAACCGGACTCGACGGAGCGCGAGCGCTCGCGTATCGCTCGCGACATCGTCCACGCCGCGGGAGAAGCCCATGTCCGATCCGGTCGTCATCGTCTTCGCCGTCGCAGGGGAGCGTGCCTGATGCGCCCCGGCCCGGACACGCCCGCGGTGGTCAGCGGCGGCGCCTCGGGGCTCGGCGCCGCGGTCGCCCGGACACTGGCCCGCCGCGGCGCGCCAGTGACGATCGTCGATCTCGATTCGGCGCGCGGCGCGGCGGTCGCGGGCGAGGTCCACGGCCTCTATTGCGCGGCCGACGTCACCGACCCGGAGGCGGTCGCGGCCGCGCTGGACTGCGCCGAGGGAGCGCACGGCGTCGCGCGCATCGTCGTCGCCTGCGCGGGGATCGCGCCGGCCGCGCGCACCGTCGACCGCGAGGGCCGGCCGCACGACGCCGCGCTGTTTTCCCAGGTGATCGCGGTCAACCTGCTCGGCACCTTCCACCTCGCGACCCAGGCCGCGGCGCGGATGGCGGCCGCAGCGCCGCTCAACGACGACGGCGAGCGCGGCGTCATCGTGAGCACGGCCTCGGTCGCCGCCTTCGAGGGGCAGATCGGGCAGATCGCCTATGCCGCGTCGAAGGGGGCCGTCGCCGCGATGACGCTGCCGATGGCGCGCGACCTGGCGAAGTCCGGGGTGCGCGTCTGCGCGGTCGCGCCCGGCATCTTCCTCACCCCGATGCTCGAGGGCCTGCCGCAGGAAGCGCAGACAAGCCTCGGCGCGCAGACGCCGTTCCCGGCCCGCCTCGGCCATCCGGACGAGTTCGCGGCGCTGGTGCTGCAGATCGCCGAGAACGCGATGCTGAACGGCACGGTCATCCGCCTCGACGGCGCGATCCGGATGGGGCCGCGCTAAGCCCTTAAGCTCTTCTTAGCCTAGTCGGCTTCCAATCGGGTGTTTCCTCGGTTCAAGGAGTGCCTGGTCGATGATCCACTCAGACCCGGAGGTCGAGCTCCGCGCGCTGGGAAGCCTGCGCCGGCAATGCCTCTTCGCCGTCACCATCCTCCTCGTCGAGGACAGCCGCAGCGCGTCGGAGGCGATCCGGCTCTATGCCGCGGAGAGCGGCGCCCGGGTGCGGCGGGCGGACAGCCTGCACGCCGCCAGCCGGCACCTCGCGATCTACCGGCCGAGCTTGGTCATCGTCGACCTCGGGCTGCCGGACGGCGACGGGATGGCGCTGATCCACCACCTCGCCTCGGCGTCGACGCCGCTCGCCGCCATCGTCGCGATGAGCGGCCGCGAGCGCGCCGAGTGGCAGGCCGAGGCGACCCTCGCCGGCGCCGCCTGCCTCGAGAAGCCGATCGCGAACCTGCGCGCGTTCCAGGAATGCGTGCTCTCGGTCCTGCCTGACGCCGACACCCGGCGGCGGCCGGACGAGCGCGAGCTGATGCTGCACGGGCGGGCCTCGGTGCGCGCGGCGCTGGACGAGGACCTGCGGCGGGCGCGGGCCCTGCTCGCGGACGCCCTGAAGCTCGGCGACAGCGAGACGGTCGCCTACTGCGCCCAGTTCCTCGGATCGGTGGGCGAGATGCTCGGCGAGGCCGACCTCGCCGCGGCCGCCCGGGCGGCATCCGGGCCTGGCGGCGCGGCGCGGCTTGCCGGACTGCTCGATCTCCGCCTGGGCGGCCGGCGCGCCGGCGTCGGCTGACTCAGCCTTCGATCGTCCCGGCGGCGGTGGCGACGGTGCGCCGGAGCCAGGCGTGGCGCGGCTCGTCCTGGTGCCGGGCGTGCCAGACCAGGCTCATGGTGAAGCTGCCGAGGTCGAGCGGCGGCGCGATCGCGGCAAGCCGCCCGCTCGCGGCGACGCGCCGGGCCAGGCTCGCGGGCAGGGTGATGACGAGGTCGGAGCTCGCGACGATCTCGACCGCCGCGAGGAAGCCCGGCACCCGCACGCTCACCGTGCGCGTGCGCCCGATCGCGGCGAGCGCGACATCGACCGGGGCCGGGCCGACCCCGGTGACGCTGATCACCACGTGCCGAAGCCCGAGGTAGCGCTCGAGCGTCAGCCCGTCTGCCGCCGGATGCCCGGCCCGCAGCAGGGTCAGGAAGGTGTCGCTGTGCAGGCCCCGGCGCAGGATGCCGGCGGGCGCCTCGTCGATCAGCCCGATCACCGCGTCGGCGAGGTCGTTCTCGAGCGCATCCGAAAGGTTCGGCTCCGGCGGCAGGATGTCGAGGCCGATCCCCGGCGCCTCCGCCGCCAGGCGGGCGAGGAGCGGCGGGCCGAGCGTCGCCGAGAGCAGGTCGGGCATCATCAGCCGCAACCGCCCTTCCGCGGTGGCGGGGTCGAACTCGCCGGCGGCCAGGAGCGCGCCGACCTCCGCGAGCACGCTGCGCAGCCTTGGCCGGATCGCCTCGGCGCGCCGGCTGAGCAGGTAGCCGCCGCGCCCCTCCACCAGGAGCGCGTCGGCGAAGAGCGCGCGGAGCCGCGCCAGTGCCCGGCTCACCGCCGGCTGGCTGAGCCCCAGCCTGGCGGCGGCGCGCGTCACGCTGCGCTCGTCGAGCAGCACGTCGAGCGCCACCAGCAGGTTCAGGTCGATCCGGCGTAAATCCATTTCGTGCATGATAGCTATCCATACCATGCATTGGACGCATGGCAAACCCGCGGCGTAGCTTCCGGGCCATCGGCAAGCAAGAGGAGACAAGGATTATGCATGTAGTTCTGGGCGCGAACGGCCGGGCGGGCGGCGAGACGGCAAGCGCGCTGCTCGCCCGCGGCGCGAGGGTCCGCGCGGTCGTGCGCCGCGCCGAGCAGGGCGAGCGCTGGCGCAAGCGCGGCGCCGAGGTCGCGGTGGCAGAGATCGAGGACGTCGCGGCGATGACGGCGGCCTTCGCCGGCGCCGAGAGCGCCTTCCTGCTCAACCCGCCCTTCCCCGACGGCGACCCCTTCGAGCGCGCCGAGGCGAACGGCGCAGCCCTCGCCGAGGCGGCCCGGGCCGCGCGCCTGCCCAAGCTCGTATTCCTCTCCTCGGTCGGGGCGCAGCACGCCGACGGCACCGGCATCATCGCCACGCTCAACCGCGTCGAGGCGGCGCTCGCCGGGGCGGCGCCGGCGACCGCCTTCCTGCGCGCGGGCTACTTCGTCGAGACCTGGAGCGAGGTCGCCGGGGCCGCGGCCGACGGCGTGCTGCCGAGCTTCCTGCCGCTCGAGCAGAGGATCCCGATGGTCAGCACCATCGACATCGGGGTGACAGCCGCCCGGCTGATGACCGAGCCGTGGAGCGGCCACCGCGTCGTCGAGCTCGGCGGGCCGGCCGAGGCGAGCGCCGCCGACGTCGCCGGCGCCTTCGCGGCCACGCTCGGCCGCCCGGTCGCGGCGCAGCTGGTGCCGGTCGAGGCCCGGGTCCCGATGCTGGTCGAGGCCGGGCTCGGGCGCGAGGTCGCCGAGGCGCTGGCCGGCATGTATGACGGCATCGCCGCCGGCCGCGCCGTCCGCGAGGACGGCACCGAGCACCTGCGCGGCAGCACGCCGCTCGCGGTGGCGGTCCAACGCATCGCGGCGGCGTTCGCCCCCGCCTGAAGCCGAGGCCCGCCGCGCGCTCAGGTCGCGAGGCGGGCCTTCACGTCATCGGCGAAGTCCTCGTAGCGGCGCAGCGCCGAGACCTTGATCTGCACGTGCTGGCCCATCTGCTGCATGATCGGCAGGTCGAACAGCGCGGCGTCGAGCGCGTCAGGGCTCGGGAAGTCGGCGATCGCGATGACGCGGCGCTCGCCGACGACCTTCCACAGGTCGACGAGCGCGCCGGCTTTCTTCGCGCCGATCGCCGCCGGGGCCTCCTCCGCCCAGATGCGGAACAGGTCCTGCTGCGACATCGACGCGCCGTACCCGACGGTGAATTCCAGATGATAGAGCATCGTTCCCCCTGGCCTCGTGGTTATCGGTAGCGCCCGTGGCGGCGCAGCACCTCGATCTGGTAGCCGTCCGGATCCTGGACGAAGAAGAACTCCGCCAGCAAGCCGCCGTCGCGCTCGAGGGCGACGATCCGGCGCGGGGCGCGGCCGGCGGCGGTCAGCCGGGCGTGCTCGGCCTCGAGGTCGTCGACGCAGAACGCGACGTGGCCGTAGCCGTTCGAGGTCGTAGGGCTCGGTGCGGCCCTTGTTGATGGTGAGCTCGATCTCGAAGTCGGCCTCGGCACCCCGCAGGTAGACGAGGGTGAAGCTCTCGAAGTCGAACCGGTCGGCGACCTCGAGCCCGAAGGCGTCGCGGTAGAACCCAACCGACCGCGCCTCGTCGAGGACGCGGATCATCGCGTGGAGCGCCTTCGCCATCCCTCACCTCCCCCGCCGGCCCGGACTCTAGCCGATCTCCGCGCGGGTGAGAACCGGCCGCGCGCCGCGCGGGCAAACCGCTCAGCCGAGCGGCGCCAGCGCCGCCGCGAGGTCGCCGTAGCCGGTGAAGCGCCGCTCGTAGCCGAGCCCGAGCCGCGCCGCGCAGCGGGCGGCCTCGGCGTCGAGCGCCGGGTCCTCGGTCTGGGCGAGATAGATGAGCGCCTCGTAGTTGCCGAAGATCATGTCGCGCAGCTCCGGGTGGCGGTCGAGGCCCATCGGCCGCCAGACGAAGGCGTCGAACTGGCGCACCAGGAAGTCGGTCAGGTAGAAGGCGCGCATCTCCGCGTCGCCGCGCGCCGCGAAGGTCGCGTTGCCGTCGAAGAAGCTGTAGCAGTGCGGCCCGGCGATCATCTCGACCCCGAGCGCGGCGCAGCGCGCCTCGAGCAGCCCGCCGGTGCCGCAGTCGGCGTAGGCGACGAAGATCTCGGGATAGCGGCCGCGCGCCTCCGCCACCGCGGCCTCGACGGCATCGGGGATGCGGTCGGGCCAGAGGTGCAGCTTTGCCGGCAGGCACTGCAGGTCGAGGTGCTCCCAGCCGTTCAGCCGCTTCAGCGCCAGGATCTCGCGGGCGAGCGCGCCGCAGGCGATCACGAGCACCCGCCCGCCGCGCTGCGCCGGGGCGGCGAGTCCGAAGTCGCTGAGGCGGCTATCCTCGGGGTTCATCGCAGCCTAGGAATGTAGGATCGACCCTGGCGAAAGGAAACGGCGCGCGATGCGAGCGATGATGGCTGCCCTGGGGCTTGTCGCGGCGAGCGTGGCGCCGGGCGCCGCCGACGGGGTGCCGGGTGGACTCGAATCGATCCATTACGGGCGCCGCCTCGTCGCCGAGACCCCGGCGCTGATCGGCCCCGAGGTCGCCGACCCGGCCATGCGCTTCGCCGGCAACAACCTCGCCTGCGCGAGCTGCCACGTCGACGCGGGGCGGAAGTCGCACGGCCTCGCCCTGGTCGGGGTGTCGGCGAAGTATCCGAAGCCGCTGCCGAATGGCGGCTCGGAGACGCTCGCCGCCCGCGTCAACCACTGCATGACCCGCTCGATGAACGGCCGCGAGCTGCCCGAGGCCGGCGCCGAGATGGCGGCGATCGTCGCCTATCTCGGGCAGCTGACCCGCGACGCCGGCAGCTTCGGCGACCCGGCCGAGGACCCCGTCCCGCTGCCCGCGCTCGACCGCCCGGCCGACCCGGCGCGCGGCGAGCGCCTCTACCTCTCGGCCTGCGCCGCCTGCCACCGCGCCGACGGCAGCGGCATGCGCGCGGGCCGGCCCGGCGAGGCGCTCGGCTACCTGCATCCGCCGCTCTGGGGACCGGACAGCTTCAACGCCGGCGCCGGCATGCACCGGACCGACATGGCGGCCCGCTTCATCCACGACAACATGCCGCTCGGCGCCACCGCGGCCGCGCCGATGCTCACGGCCGCCGACGCCTGGGACATCGCCGCCTTCATCGAGGCGCAGCCCCGCCCGCCGGCGCCAGCGGAAAGGTGAAGACGGTGGCCGGCTCGTCGTCCGGCCGGCCGTCGGCGCTCCGGTAGAGCGCCTGCGCCGGCGCGTTGCCGACCTCGGTCGCGACCCAGGCGAGCGCGCAGCCACGGGCGCGCGCGTGCGCGAGCATGGCGGCGAGCAGCGCCCGGCCGATCCCGCGCCGCTGCAGCCGCGGCGCGACGCCGAGCTCCATCACGAAGAGCTCGGGCGCCTTGTCGGGGTGCAGGCAGACGACGCCCGAGACGAAGCCCGCGAGGTGCCCGTCGACGATGGCGCCGATGATGTGGTGGCGCGGATCGGCGAGGAACGCGGCCGCCTGATCGGGCAGCACGGCCGAGTCGAACACCTCCGCCTCGGCGTCCGACACGAGCGGCAGATCGTCCGCGCCGAGCAGGCGGACGGCGAGGTCCATCGCTCAGGCAGGCGCCATCTGGTTGTGCTTGCGCGCCATGAACTCCTTGGCGGTCTCGACCGCCACCGCCGCGTCGCGGCAATAGGCGTCGGCGCCGATCGCCTTGCTGAACTCTTCGTTGAGAGGGGCGCCGCCGACCATGACGACGAACTGGTCGCGCAGGCCGCGCTCCTTCAGGGTGTCGATCACCACCTTCATGTAGGGCATGGTCGTGGTCAGCAGCGCCGACATGCCGAGGATGTCGGCGTCCTCGCGCTCGAGCGCCTCGAGGTACTTGTCGGCCGGGTTGTTGATGCCGAGGTCGATGATCTCGAACCCGGCGCCCTCCATCATCATCGAGACGAGGTTCTTGCCGATGTCGTGGATGTCGCCCTTGACCGTGCCGATCACCATCTTGCCGAGACGCGGCGCCCCGGTCTCGATCAGGAGCGGCTTCAGGATCGCCATCCCGGCCTTCATCGCGTTCGCCGCCAGCAGCACCTCGGGCACGAACAGGATGCCGTCGCGAAAGTCGATGCCGACGATCCGCATCCCCTCGACAAGCGCCTTGGTCAGCACGTCGTAGGGCGTCCAGCCCCGCGCGAGCAGGATGTTCACCCCCTCCACCACCTCGTCCCTGAGGCCGTCGTAGAGGTCGTCGTGCATCTGCGGCACCAGCTCGTCGTCGCTGAGCGCGCTCAGGATGATCTCGTCGTCGTCGTCGGCCATCTCGCGTCCCGCGGCTGAAGGGAGTCCGTCTAGCCGCCTATACCCGCGCCGGCAACAGCGCCGCGCCCGGAAGCGACAGCCGGGCCTCCGCCACCGACGGGCTGGCGGATGTTCCGCATTCGTTCTAGTCTGGCCGGATGATCGGCGACGAATTGAGACGGGTTCCCGAAGCCGCCCGCAAGGCGCGCGGCGCCGGGCTCAACATGGCCGGGCGGTTCGAGCGCCTCGATCGGGTGGCGGTCGACGACGGCTGGGACCTCGACGAGCCGGCGCCGGTCACCCGCACCGAGGTCGCGATCGAACGGCCGCGGTCGATCATCGCCCGCAACGCGAGCCCGGACATTCCCTTCGACCGCTCGATCAATCCCTACCGCGGCTGCGAGCACGGCTGCATCTACTGCTTCGCCCGCCCGACCCATTCCTATCTCGGCCTGTCGCCCGGCCTCGACTTCGAGACCCGGCTGACGGCAAAGCCCGAGGCGGCGAAGGTGCTGGCGGCCGAGCTCTCGCGCAGGGGCTACGTGCCCGACACGATCGCGATGGGGACCAACACCGACCCCTACCAGCCGATCGAGAAGAAGCTCGCGATCATGCGCGCGATCCTGCGGGTGCTGCAGGACTTCCGCCACCCGGTGGCGATCCTGACCAAGGGCGCGCTGATCGAGCGCGATGCCGACATCCTCGGCGAGATGGCGGAGATGGGGATCGCGGCGGCGGGGCTCTCGGTGACGACGCTCGACCGCAAGCTCGCCCGGGCGATGGAGCCGCGGGCCGCCGCCCCCGAGCGGCGGCTGCTGGCGATCCGCCGGCTCTCCGACGCCGGCATCCCGATGCGGGTCTCGATCGGCCCGGTGATCCCCGGGCTCAACGACCAAGAGCTCGAGGCCCTGCTCGCCGCCGCGCGCGAGGCCGGCGCCCGCGAGGCCGGCTACGTCGTGCTGCGCCTGCCGCGCGAAGTCGGGCCGCTCTTCAAGGACTGGCTCGAGGCGCACTACCCGAACCGGGCCAAGCGGGTGATGAGCCTCGTCCGCGAGATGCACGGCGGCAAGGACTACGACCCGCAATGGGGCAAGCGGATGAAGGGCGAGGGCGTGGTCGCCGAGCTGATCGGCCGCCGCTTCGCCGCCGCCAAGGCGCGCCTCGGCTACGACAGGCTGCCGCGGCTGCGGGCCGACCTCTTCCGCGTGCCGCCGAGCGGCCCCGAGCAGCTGGCGCTGTTCTGACAGGAACTGCCGAGGATCACCGATGTGACGGACACCACTCGCGCTCTTCACGCGTGAAGCGGGCTCCCGCTTCGCCTGTCGTTCTCGATGACTGATACGATCGACGGTTGAATTGTTCGGATCGCGGGCGGCGTCCCTCCTCGCCGCGCCGCTTAGGCCCGATGGCAGGCCCGACGCCCCGAACCGGCAAGAGCGACGCACTGCGTCGCGCCGGCAACTGTGTTGGTGCGGGTGGGGCGTCATGCTGGCGTGGGTCGGTCCGGTTGGAAGGGGAGGCCGGAGCGGAGAATGGCGTTGGCAATGGTCACCAGGCGCCGCGCCACCGCCATCAGGATCACCTTCGCCGGCTTCCCCGCGGCCTTCATGCGCCTGCGAAGTCCGCGAGGAAGCCGGTTCTCATGGCGGTCAGGCTCGCCATGTAGAGGACCCGCCGGACCTGCCGCCGCCCCTCACCCAGGGCGCGGCGGCCGCGGAACCGCCCCGACTCCCGCGCTCTCGGGGCGAGGCCGGCCAGCGAGGCGATGGCGCGGCGGTCGACCTGTCCGAGCTCGCCGAGATGGGCGAGGAGCGTCATCGCCGTGACCGCGCCGACGCAGGGGATCGAGCGGAGGAGCCGCTCGGCCTCGGCGAGGGCGGGATGGCGGGCGACATGGGCGGCGATCGCCGCCTCGATCCGGGCGAGGCCGGCGAGCTCGGCGCGGATGTCGCGCAGGACGAGGGGATGGGTCGCGGCGGAGAGGCGGTTCTTCTCTTGGGTTTCCATGCGCTTGAGCTGGTCCCGGCGCTGGACGAGGCTGCGGAGCTCCTCGCGCGCGGGCTCGAGCGCCGGATCGGCCGCGGGCTCCCGCTCGGCGCCGAGCCGGGCCAGCATGGCAGCATCGACCCGGTCGGTCTTGGCGAGGTTGAGCGAGCGGGCGAAATGCCAGGCGTGGAGCGGATTGAGGCGCTTGCCGGCCATGCCGTCCGCGTCGAGGGTGGTCCGCAGCGCCCGGTCGCAGCCGCTGGTTGCCTCGTAGACGATGAAATCGTCCGACTCGAGGCCCGCGATCCAGCGGCGGATCGCAGCCGGCTCATTGGCGATGCGGCTCTCCCCGCGGCGAGGATCGCAGATGTCGATGGAGTCCCTGGAAAGATCGATGCCGATGTAGTTCCGTGTCATGCTGAGTTCCTGTCCATGTCTTCGGGCTTGCGGCCCACGCAACTGTTCAGGCTTGGTCAGATCGACCGGCGGCGTCCCGATCCGGCGCACGGGCTTCGTTCCCAGGTTCATCGAAGGGTGCGCCGCCGGTTCCTTATATACCAGTTCACGCACAGACAGGTTCGTCGGCTGGAGTGCTCGGGGACGACATCGCGGGCGACTACTCGACGCTGGCCCAGGTGCGTGATCCCGACGGCAACCTGCTCACGCTGGCGACGCCGCCCGCGCCGCCCTATCCGCCGGCATGACGGGCGAGGGCCGCGCTCACGCCTCCGCCGCGAAGGCGAGCGGCGCCGCGACGTAGCCGAGCGCCCGACAGACGTCGAAGGTCAGGTCGGGGTTGTTGAGCGTATAGACGTGCAGGTGCTCGACCCCCTCGCCGATCAGCGCGGCGCACTGATCGCAGGCGATCGCCACCGACAGCGTGTACGCCACCTCCGGCGTCTCGGCCCGGGCATAGGCCTTGTGCATCCACTCCGGCACCGAGGCCCGGCAGCGGCCGGCGAAGTTCACCATCTTCGCGAAGTTCTCCACCGGCAGGATGCCCGGATGCACGGGCGCGGTGATCCCCGCCTTCGCGCAGGCGTCACGAAAGCGCAGGAAATCCTCGTTCTCGAAGAAGAACTGGGTGATCGCCGCGCTGGCCCCGGCGTCGAGCTTGCGCTTGAGGTTGTCGATGTCGGCCTCCGCGCTCGGCGCCTCCGGATGCACCTCCGGATAGGCGCCGACCGTGATCTCGAAGTCGCCGACCTCGCGCAGGCCCGCGACCAGCTCGGCCGCGCTCGCGAACCCGTCCGGGTGCGGCACGAACGCCGTCTCGCCCTTGGGCGGGTCGCCGCGCAGCGCGACGATTCGCCGGACCCCGAGCCGGGCGTAGCCGCGCGCCACCTCGAGCGTCGCCTCGCGGCTCGCGCCGACGCAGGTCAGATGCCCGGCGACGTTGAGCCGCGCCCGGCCTACGATGGTCTGGATCGCCGCGTTGGTGCGATCGCGCGTCGTGCCGCCGGCGCCGTAGGTCACCGAGACGAAGCGCGGCGCCAGCGGCGCCAGCCGCTCGACCGAGCGCCAGAGCCTCAGGCTCGCTTCCGGGGTGTGGGGGGGGGAAGAATTCGAACGACAGGCTCGGGAGAGCCCCCTGGGTCGTGGTCATGTGCACCGGTCCATACCGACAATGAAGTTTGCGCCCGCGAGAATAGCGCTGGAAACGGCTCCGGGCAACGACTAACTCTACCCCGCCTTTGCGACAGGAGAGCCGCATGCCCGAGGTCACCATCGTCTACTGGCGCGACATCCCCGCGCAGGTCATCGTCGGCAACGGCCGGCGCGCCTCGAAGATGCCGATGCCGGAGCGGTTCGAGCTGGCGATCGACCGCTGCGCGATGCGGGCCGGCGCCCGTGACTTGGACGCCTACCTCGCCGAGTGGCGCAAGGGCGAGCCTTACCTTGTCGAAGGCGAAGCGGCGGATGTCGCTTCCGGCGAAGCGGCGCGGCTCGAGGCGGAGTTTAGTCCCGAGGCGATCAAGGCCCTGATCGCCAACGACGGCTGGGCCAGCCCGAAGACCTGACGCCCCCTGCCCTTCCCGGAGCGACCCGCATGGCGAAAATCCTCGACTTCGTCCGCCGCCCGGCTGCGCCCCCGCGCGAGCCCGGCGTCGCGCGCCTGCTCGAGGACTTCTCGATCGAGGTGGTGCCGCGCACGGCCGCGAAGATCGAGGACTTCCGCGCCATCCTCCCTGCCGGCACCCGCATCTACCTCGCCCATATCGACGGCACCGACTTCGCCGACATGCGCGCCACCGCCCGCCGGCTGACCGACGAGGGCTTCGCGGTCATGCCGCACTTTCCCGCCCGCGGCATCGCCTCCCGCGCCGAGCTCGAGTCCCGCATCGTCGCCTACGCCGATGTCGGCGTCACCGAGGCGCTCGTCATCGCCGGCGGCATCGCGACCCCGCGCGGCCCCTACGACGAGGCCCTGCACCTGCTGCGCACCGGCCTGTTCGACGTCCGCGGCTTCACCCGCCTGCACGTCGCCGGCCACCCGGAAGGCAACCGCGACATCGATCCGCAGGGCGGCGACGCCCGCGCGCTCGACGCCCTCGTCGCCAAGGCCGGCTTCGCCCGCGAGACCGACGCCGCGATGGCGATCGCCACCCAGTTCTGCTTCGAGACCGCCCCGGTGATCGCCTGGACCGAGCGGCTGCGCGAGGCCGGCATCGCGCTCCCCGTCCATCTCGGCGTCGCCGGCCCGGCCCGGCTCCAGACCATGCTCAAGTTCGCGATGGCCTGCGGCGTCGGCGCCTCGCTGCGGGTCCTCCAGCGCCGCGCCGCCGACCTGAGCAAGCTCATGCTCCCGTTCGAGCCCGCCGAGCTCCTCGCCGAGCTCGCCGCCCACAAGGCCGCGCACCCCGAATTCCCGGTCGAGCGCGTGCATTTCTTCCCGCTCGGCGGCATCGCCGCGACGACCGACTTCACGGCGGGGGCCGTCGCGCGGCCGCAGCGCGTGCGGGCATGAGGCTCGCGCTGCTCTTCGACCTCGACGGCACCCTCGTCGACACCGACCACCTGCATCACGGCGCCTTCGCGGCGATCCTCGCCGAGCGCGGCCGCGACCTGTCGCTCGCCGAGTACCGCACCCACATCATGGGCCACCCGAACAACGCGATCCTCGCCCGCTTCTTTCCCGGCGAGGACAGTGGCATCCTCGACCGCAAGGAGGCGATGTTCCGCGACAGCCTCGCCGCCAGCGTCGAGCCGGTCCCCGGCATCCATGCGCTCCTCGACTGGGCCGAGGCGAGCGGCGCCGGCTGCGCCGTCGTGACCAACGCGCCCCGCGACAACGCCGTCGCCATGCTCGCCGCCGCGAGCCTCGCCCACCGGCTGCCGACGCTTGTCATCGGCGACGAATGCGGCCGCCCCAAGCCCGACCCGGCCCCCTACCGGGCGGCGATGGCCGCGCTCGGCGCCACCCCGTCGCGCTCGGTCGCCTTCGAGGATTCGCGCTCCGGCCTGCGCGCCGCCCGCGCGTCCGGCGCCCACGTCTTCGGCATGACGACGGGCCTCGCGCCCGACGAGCTCCGGGCCGCTGGTGCCCACACCGCCATCGCCGACTTCACCGACCCGGCGCTCTGGGCCTTCCTCGACCGGTTCAGGTCCCGCGTCGCATGACCCGCACCATCGTTGAATCCCGCAGCCGGACCGTGATCATCGGCTTCGACCAGCCGTTCTGCGTGATCGGCGAGCGGATCAACCCGACGGGCCGCAAGCTCCTCGCCGCCCAGCTCGAGGCCGGCGACTTCTCCACCGTCGAGCACGACGCGCTCCAGCAGGTCGCCTGCGGCGCCACCATGCTCGATGTCAACGCCGGGGTGGTCTACAATTCCAATCCCAACCCGAACGAGACCGAGCCGCCCTTGATGCGGCAGATGATCGAGCTCGTGCAGGGCCTTGTCGACGTTCCGCTTTCCATCGATTCGAGCGTCCCCGGCGCTTTGCGGGCGGGCCTGGAGACCGCGCAGGGCCGACCGCTGGTGAACTCCGTCACCGGCGAGGAGGAACGCCTCGAGCTCGTGCTGCCGCTGGTCCGGAAGTACGGCGTCCCGGTCGTCGCCATCTCCAACGACGACACCGGCATCTCCGAGGACCCCGACGTCCGCTTCGAGGTCGCCCGCAAGATCGTCCACCGCGCCGCCGACTTCGGCATCCCGGCGCACGACATCGTCGTCGACCCCCTGGTCATGCCGATCGGCGCCATGGCGACCGCGGGCCTCCAGGTCTTCGCCCTGGTCCGCCGGCTCCGCGAGGAGCTCGGCGTCAACACCACCTGCGGCGCGTCCAACATCTCGTTCGGCCTGCCCAACCGCCACGGCATCAACGCCGCCTTCCTGCCGATGGCCATCGCCTCCGGCATGACCTCGGCGATCATGAACCCGACCCGCGAGGCCGAGATGCACGCCATCCGCGCCGCGAACCTGCTCAGCAACAACGATCCCTGGGGCGCGTCGTGGATCGCCGCCAACAAGGCCCCGCTCGCCGACGGCGAGGTCGAGCCTGGCGCCCGCGGCCGCCGCGAGGGCCGCGGCCGCCGCCGCGGGTAGCGCGTCAGTCCGACACCGCGGCGGCCTCCGCCTTCGCCGCCTTCACGGGATCAGTCGGATAGCTGAATAGCCAGTCGTCCTCGACACCATTGAGCAGGAATAGGTACGCCAGCGCCGTGGACATCTTCCGATCCTTGCCGACGCCCACGAAGTAGGTGTTGAACTCGTCGCGCGCCTGGGTGCCGAACGAGAAGAACTCGTAGATCCGCCGCTGCACCAGATCCGCGATATCTTGCCGGCGACGCACCTCAACGAGATCGGTCGTCTTCGACGGTCGCGCCACCATCAGCGCATAGGGCTCGTACGTGAGGTCGCCGGCGCCCTCCGGGTTCTCGACGTCGCAGTCCGGCCCGTGCTGCTCGTTCCACGTCCGCATCTTCCACAGGATGATCTCGCGATCGCCGAGGTAGATCAGGCTGGCGCGATTCTCGCCGAGGCGCTGCTTGCAGAACCAATCGATCAGCTCAGTGTGCGTCGCTTCGGGGCAGAAGCGATAGGTCGTGCGGGTCCATGGGCGAGTCTCTGGCTCCTCCATCTCGGTCGCACTGGCCTCGGCAGAATCCTCCAGAGCCCCGCACGAGTTCCCAAAGTTCGTCACGAGTTCATGTAAAATACATTTGTTCGACGTGCAGGATTCAATCTCGCCGATAATATTCTCCCAGCTTTTCACTGCCTTCTCTATTGACGGTTTCTTCTGCTCGCTCACCCTATCTATTCGTTCTTGGGCGAAGTGTTTCTCCGCTTTGGCCGCCGCCAACACACGCTCCCACTCCAGTTCTTCCAGGTTGCCGTCACCGACTTGCTCGGCGGCATCGGCTATTCTGCGCGCCGCCCATGCCGTCTCGCACATAACGGCGAGCTCGGCCTTCTGGTCTGCAGGAACGACGCCGAAAAGATCGACCTCGCAGGCCCGCTGGGCTGCCCTCTCCGCGGTCGACCCGCGAGCATAGCCGATGTAGATCGACGATCTACCCTCGCGGTCTCGCCGTTGCAGGTAGGTGATTCCCGTCGCGAAGACCATGGGCGAGAAGATCCCCGCCTTGACGCGCTTCTCATCGGAGTAGCGCAGGGTGACCGGGTCGCACAGCACGTCGATCGTTCCGTCTTCCAACCGATCGAACCGGTTGTCCGCCTCCACCTTTTCCTCCTGCACGGTGTAGGTTCCGCGGAAGATCCAGTAGCAGAGGTCCGCCAGAAAGCCCTCGTAAAGCGGCTGGTCGCCACCTTGCCGACCACCGTCAGCCTTGTAGGAGAAGGGTTCGGTATCCTCGCGGAATCCTATCTTGACCGTCGGCTGTTTCGTGTCTGGCTCCTTTTCCATGACCATCCTGGTGCCCGTGACCGTCTCATTCGCAGGCCGCCCCTGGCTCAGGGCGGCCACGCTGCTCCCCATCACGCACACGAGGACGACCGCCGCTGCCGCGGCCGCCGACTGCCGTCGCAGCCGAAGAAGCCGGAGCCGCCGGAGCGCCAGCGATGCGGCGCGCGGGTTGCCGAAGACCACGGCGGCCAGATACGCCAGGGTCGGGAGCACGAAGAAGTCCAGGCCGCCATACCAGTGGAAGCATCCGCCGGCGAACAGGTCGGTGAGAAAGCCCGCGTATTGCCCCGTGCAAGCGCGCCCGCTGTACCAGAACGCGAGATGCGCGATCTGGCAGCCTAACACGAGGAGGACGCTCGCCACGCCGTAGGCGACCACCGGGCGGCCTCGCGCTCTGGCATCGGCCGCGGCCAGCGTGAGCCAGACGAGCGGAACGGTTACCAACGCCATCGTCGGATAGAAGAGGAGAAAGGGGTTCCCGCCGACGAGCAATTGCTTGAAGTTGCTGACGTCCCTCGCGATGAAGAACGCCCACAGCGTGGCGACGCCGCTCAGGCACAGGAACGACACCGCGAAGGCCAGCCCGACAGCCGCCAGGCGCTGTTCGGTGTAGGCGGACGATTCGTCTGCATGCGCCTGTGCGACCCAGGTCCCTTCGTCGTAGTAGTACTGACGCAGGCCGAAGGCCGCGAGAAGCGGCAGCCAGGCGATGGACATCAGCTTGAGCGCCTCGACTCCCGCCGTGGCGAGAACGACGTTCAGATAGTTTGGCAGCGCGTTGTTCGCCAGGAGCGGATGCAGGCCCTTCCACGCGAAGATCGCGTAGATCGGCATAGCGAAGACGATGCAAATGAGAACCCCGAACTCGGGTCCGGTGCCGGCCAGATTGGGCGGATCCGCGCGGCGCATCAGCTCGCGGAGGCCAACCGCCCTGATCGAAAGGGACTCGTCCTCGGCCGGCATTTCGGCTCGGGCGCCCTCGCGTGAGACCGAGCCTCCGACATAGGTCGGGTCGCGCTCCACGTAGACTGCCAGGAAGGCGACCAACTCGTCGCGCAGGGCGCGCGCATCCACGATGGTGGTCGTCAGGAACGCCTCTCGTCGCTCCGTCGTCCCGGCGCTCGGCGGGCCGGACGTCCCGTCGCCATCCGCCCCGTCGCTTCCGGCGGCCTTTTCCCGCAGCCGCTTGTCGAATCCGTCGAGCAGTTCTTCCGCCTTACCGGCAACCTCCTGCTCCAGTGCGCGAACCTTGTCCGACACCTCCGACCCGGGCCACGCGCCCCGCTTTCCTCTCGCCCATTCGACGAGGATCTCCAGTTGCGCAAGCAGGGTAAGAAGGCTCTCGAGCTTGGCGGGCCGCTTCTCCAGGCTACGGAACACCCATGTTCGTTGCATCTCCTTCCTGTCAGCCGCCAGCTTCCGCTCCATCTCGCGGCTCAATTCCTGCGCCTCGGGCAAGCGGCCCGGTCTCTTGGAAACAAGGCTGCGATAAGCTGTTGCGGCGGCCGCATCGAGGATGTCGATGAGATTCCCCGCCGTCTGGTGGATCCGCACCGGGATGCCGACGGCCCGATAGGCGCGCCGGAACAGCCATGCTTCCGCGGTTCGAAGCGGCGGAATAAGCGGCGCAAGCCCCGCGAAGCCGAATGCGAGCGTCAGCGGCCACTGCGGACTGTCGAACTGGAGCGAGCTCGAGTCCACCTGGATACCGACGACGTTGAGGGCGTTCAGCGTCTGCACGGTGAGCTTTCCGAAGAAGGTCATCGCCACGTAGAGACTGAGCAGGGTGATCAGGTAAATCAGATACGCCTGTCGCAAGGCGGCGGACCCCCCCAGGTCCGCGACCCCGGCCTTCCTCATCACCTGATAGCGAAAGTCGTCGGTCTTTGTTTCATGCTTTTTGAAACGGTCCCAGGCGAAATAGGCGACGAAGGCGCAACCGATCGCGAAAGCGACCCAGACCTCCCGGGCGACCTGGACGCCCATCATCGGCAGTTGCGGCTGGTCCTGCGGCAGCAAAAGACCATAGTTCCAGAGTGTCTCAGCCACGCCCGAAGGCCATGAATCGCTCATGTCCGCTCCGCAATGTTGGCAAGGAGATACTGTGCGCCGAAGAATACGGCGCTAGATCAAGGTCGCTTTAAACCGAACGTTAGGCTCGGCCGGACTCAGCAATTCTGGATGTCCGGGTTGCACGCGCTGCCGGCGTGCGCGACGCTCCCCGAGTCCAGCATGAACGCCCCGAAAGCCACGCATGCCACCAAGATCAGCAGGAGTCGCATCTTCACACCCCACCCAGGCTTTGTGCCATCTGCGAAGATGAAAGGTAGCACTAATCCAAATGCGATGCAAATCAACAGTGTTCAGTCACGCTTACACGAAAGGGCCGCCGAGATCGTGCGGGTAGCGAAGTCCTCGCAGCCGGCTCTGCCGTTTCAATTCGCGGCTCTCCCCATTCCTGACACGACCTCGTCCGCCTCGCCTCCTGCTTTCAACCGCCTCCTGAACGGCGGACGCTTCCTGACGCCCGCCGGTCGGATTGGCGCGATGCGCCCGGCGTCACGCGGGCTATGACGAGGGCATGAACCAGCGCCCGCGCAACCCCCTCGTCATCTTCACCCCCTCGGGCAGGCGCGGCCGCTTCCCCGTGGGCACGCCCGTCCTCAGCGCCGCGCGCAGCCTCGGCGTCGATCTCGACTCGGTCTGCGGCGGCCGCGGGATCTGCTCCAAGTGCCAGGTCACCCCCGCCTTCGGCGACTTCCCCAAGCACGGCATCACCGCGTCCTCCGACGCCCTCTCCCCTTTCAACGCCGTCGAGGAGCGCTACGACCGCATCCGCGGCCTCGCCCGCGGCCGCCGCCTCGGCTGCCAGGCGCAGCTCCTCGGCGACGCCGTCATCGACGTGCCTCCCGAATCCCAGGTCCACAAGCAGGTCGTGCGCAAGCGCGCCGAAGCCCGCGCCATCACCCTCGACCCCGCGACCCGGCTCTACTACGTCGAGGTGGCCGAGCCCGACATGCACGAGCCCTCGGGCGACCTGCAGCGCCTCGAACGGGCGCTGGCCGAGCAGTGGCAGCTCCAGGGCGTCAAGGGCGACCTCCGCACGCTGCAGATGCTCCAGCCCGCGCTGCGCCAGGGCGACTGGAAGGTCACCTGCGCGGTCCACAGCGACGGCCCCGAGCCGCGCATCCTCCACGTTTGGCCCGGCTACTACGAGGGCGGCATCTTCGGCCTCGCCATCGACGTCGGCTCCACCACCATCGCCGGCCACCTGTGCAACCTCGCGACCGGCGAGGTCCTCGCCTCCACCGGCCTGATGAACCCGCAGATCCGCTTCGGCGAGGACCTGATGAGCCGCGTCAGTTACGCGATGCTGAACCCCGGCGGCGCCGACGAGATGACCCGCGCCGTCCGCACCGCCCTCAACGACCTCGCCGGCCAGGCCGCCGCCGAGGCCGGCATCCCCCGCGAGCTCATCTTCGAGGCGGTGATCGTCGGCAACCCGATCATGCACCACCTCGTGCTCGGCATCGATCCGACCGAGCTGGGCCAGGCCCCCTTCGCGCTCGCCACCGCCGGCGCCCTCAACCTCTGGGCCGAGGAGATCGAGCTCCGCCTGCATCAGGACGCCCGCATCTACATCCTGCCCTGCATCGCCGGCCACGTCGGCGCCGACGCTGCCGCCGTCGCGCTCTCCGAGGCGCCGAACCTGTCGGACGAGCTCGTGCTCGTCGTCGACGTCGGCACCAACGCCGAGATCCTCCTCGGCAACCGCGAGCGGGTGCTCGCCTGCTCCTCGCCCACCGGTCCCGCCTTCGAGGGCGCGCAGATCTCCTCCGGCCAGCGCGCCGCCCCCGGCGCCATCGAGCGCGTCGAGATCGACCCGGTGACGAAGGAGCCCCGCTTCCGCATCATTGGCAGCGACGCCTGGTCCGACGACCCCGGCTTTCCCGCGGACGCCCGCGTCACCGGCATCTGCGGCTCCGGCATCATCGAGGCGATCGCCGAGATGCGCGCCGCCGGCCTCGTCGACGCCTCCGGCCTCGTCGGCTCGGCCGAGCAGACCGGCACCGCGCGCATGGTCGCGCAAGGCCGCACCCACGCCTACCGCCTGCACGAGGACATCCTCGTCACCCAGGGCGACGTCCGCGCCATCCAACTCGGCAAATCCGCCCTCTACGCCGGCGCCCGCCTGCTGATGGACGAGCTCGGCACCGACACCGTCGGCCGCATTGTGCTGGCCGGCGCCTTCGGCGCCCATATCTCGCCCAAGCACGCGATGATCCTCGGCATGATCCCCGACTGCGACCTCGCCCGCGTCAGCTCGGCCGGCAACGCCGCGGGCACCGGCGCGCGCATCGCCCTCCTCAACGTCGCCGCCCGCCGCGAGGTCGAGACGCTCGTCACCCGCATCCACAAGGTCGAGACCGCGATCGAGCCGCGCTTCCAGGAGCACTTCGTCGCGGCCAACGCCATCCCGCACGCGACCGCCGCCTTACCGCACCTGCCGCCGCTGCCCGACGTCGCCTTCAACGCCGAGAGCGCCCGGCGGCGCCGCCGCGGCTGAGCCCGCCGTCGATAGAGCCGGGCTCCCGCGAAACGCGAGCGCGTCGGGAGGCGCCGTGCACCATCGTCGCGAGACCGCAGGCGGTGCCCTGATATCGCAGCGGTTTCACCGGCCTGCCGAAAAGCCATGCTGATCGCCAACCGATCGCCCCGCTGTGGCGGAGGCGACAACAAGCGGTCGCGCGACGCGGAATATTGACAATCGGGGCTTGCATACCGCCGCGCATCCGGCCAAAGCGTTGGCATCAGCCCGAATCCCTTTGACGGCGCCAGACCGGCGGAGGCGCGAGCCCCGGAGCGGTTGGCCGGCAGCCCCTGTCGGCCGCGCCAGATTGGACAGACCGTGACGACCGGTGCAGTGAAAGATGCGGCGAAGCGGGGCGACCCGCTCGCCCATGTTGCGGCCGCAGGCTGGGGGCGCGGACTCAACACCCTGCTCCGCATCACCCGGATGACGCTGCGCCATCCCTGGCAGGTCAGCCTCGCGATCGGCGCGACGCTCGTCGCCGCGACCCTGCAGCTGATGATCCCGCGCCTGCTCGGCCGCGCCGTCGACCAGAGCCAGGTCGCGATGGCGGGCGGCGATGCCGGCGCCGCCGCCGAGACCGCGCTCCTCATGACCGCCCTGCTCCTGCTCGGGGCCAGCGTGTTTCGCGGCCTCTTCACGATGGTGCAGAACTACTACGCCGAGTCGGTCGGCCACCACATCGGCTACGAGCTGCGCCTCGCCTTCTACGAGAAGATCCAGCGGCTGAGCTTCGCGTTCCACGACCGGGTGCATTCGGGCGATCTGATCACCATCGGCATGCTCGACCTCGAGGGCGTGCGGATGTTCTTCTCGACCGGGCTCGTGCGCATGGTGCTGCTCACGGTCCTGATCGGCGTTCGGCGCCTACCTGCTGCTCTCGACCGACCTGCTGCTCGGGCTCCTCGCGCTCAGCTTCGTGCCGTTCGTCGCCTGGCGCTCGTCGGTCACCCACCTGCGGCTGCGCGCCGCCTGGCTCGAGCTGCAGGAGCGGCTGTCGATCCTGACCCGGGTGATGGAGGAGAACCTCGGCGGCATCCGGGTGGTGCGCGCCTTCACCGCCCGCGCGCACGAGCTGCCTGAAGTTCGACGTCGCGTCGAGGAGCGCGCTCGAGCTCGCCCACCAGCGGGTGAGGATCCGGGTGATCAACACCAGCGCGATGACCTTCTCGTTCTTCGCCGCGATGGGGCTCGTGCTCTGGTTCGGCGGCAGCAAGGTCGCCGCCGGCGCAGATGACCGTCGGCACGCTGACCTCGTTCCTCGCCTTCATGACCATCCTGCAGATGCCGGTGCGCCAGCTCGGGCTGATGGTCAACTCGTTCTCCCGCGCCTCGACCTGCGGCACCCGCCTCTTCGCGCTGCTCGACCTCGACGTCGACATCGCCGACGCCCCCGACGCGCGGCCGCTCGAGGTGAGCGACGGGCGTGCTGCGCTTCGAGGACGTCGACTTCACCTATCCGGGCCTCGGGCGCCCGACGCTCACCGGCATCAGCTTCGAGGCGCGCCGCGGCGAGACCGTCGGCATCGTCGGCCCGCCCGGCAGCGGCAAGTCGACGATCGCGCACCTGATCCCGCGCTTCTACGACGTGACATCGGGGCGCATCACCATCGACGGCCAGGACATCCGCGGCGTCACGCTGCAGTCGCTGCGCCGGGCGGTCGCGGTGGTGCAGCAGGACGCCTTCCTGTTCACCACCACGCTCGAGAACAACATCGCCTACGGCGATCCCTGGGCCAACGAGCCGCGCATCGAGCGGGCGAGCGAATCGGCGCAGCTGCACAACTACGTGCTCGGCCTTCCGCAGGACTACCGCACGGTCGTCGGCGAGCGCGGCGTCTCGCTGTCGGGCGGCCAGCGCCAGCGGCTGACCATCGCCCGGGCGCTGATGCTGAAGCCGGCCGTGATGGTGTTCGACGACTCGACCGCCGCCATCGACGCCGCCACCGAGCAGCGGATCCGCGCAGCGATGCGCAGCTACAGCCGCGACCGGGTCACGCATCATCATCGCCCACCGGCTGAGCTCGCTGATGCATGCCGACCGCATCCTGTTCCTCGAGGACGGCCGCATCGTCGAGCGACGGCACGCATGAGGAGCTCCTCGCGCTCGGCGGCCGCTACCGCGCGCTCAGCGACCTGCAGGGCCAGCCTGACGCGGAGACGGCGGCATGACCACCGTCGAGGAACAGGAAAGCGGCACCGGCCGCCGGCCCGAGGAAGGCCGCCGCCCGCCCTATGCGGTCGTCGGCTCGCATCGCATCGAGGAGGAGATGTTCGGCCGCGCCTTCGACGCCCAGATCGTCCGGCGGATCTGGGGCTTCGTGCGCCCGTACCGGACGCAGATGCTGGTCGCGGTCATCGCCGTCCTGGTCTTCACCGGCACCCAGCTCGCGATCCCGCTGATCATCCGCCACGCGATCGACAGCGGCCTCGCGGCCGGCCCCGAGGGCCGCGCGGCGCTCGCCTGGTCGGTCGCCGCCTTCGCCGTCGCGATCCTCATCAACTACGCGGCGAGCTACGTCCAGGAGACCGTCGTCGGCAGGGCCGCCGAGGACGTGCTCTTCGACATGCGCCGGGCGATGTTCGCCCATCTGCAGCGCGTCTCGCTGTCGTTCATGGACAAGACCGAGGTCGGCCGGCTGATGTCGCGGCTGCAGGGCGACGTCAACTCGATGCAGGAGTTCCTCGAGACCTCGGTGCTCTCGGTCGGCGACATCGCGCTGCTCTTCGGCATCGTCTTCGTGATGCTGTTGCTCGACTTCCGCCTCGGCCTGCTGACGCTCTCGGTGCTGCCGGTTCTGTTCGTCGTGCGGCTGATCTGGCTGCCGCGGGCGCGGCTCGCCTTCATGGCGGCGCACGAGACGAACTCGGTCGCCAACGGCGCGCTCGCCGAAGGCATCAACGGCGTGCGCGCGGTGCAGAGCATGGACCGCCAGCGCGTCAACTTCATGCTCTACGACGACAAGGCGCGCGCGAACCTCGCCGCCCATCTGACCGCCGCCCGCTACGCCCAGATCATGGTGCCGATCGTCGACACGCTGACCGGCATCGCGATGGCGGTCGTCGTGGTCGTCGGCGGCTCGATGGTGCTCGACCGCTCGCTCGACGTCGGCGTCATGGTCGCGTTCCTGTTCTACATCCAGCGCTTCTTCGACCCGATCCGCTCGCTGACCCTGCAGTACTCGGTCATGCAGCGGGCGATGGCGTCGGGCCACCGCATCGCCGAGGTGCTCGACGTGCCGGTCGGCATCGAGGACGCGCCTGACGCGATCGAGCTCGACCCCGACATGGACGGCTCGGTCGAGTTCGACCACGTCACCTTCGGCTACAACCCCGCGCATCCGGTGCTGCGCGACGTCAGCTTCCGGGTGAAGCCGGGCGAGACCGTGGCGCTGGTCGGCCCGACCGGCTCGGGCAAGTCGAGCTGCATGTCGCTTGTCCACCGCTTCTACGAGGTGCAGGGCGGCGCGGTCCTGGTCGGCGGCCACGACGTGCGCGAGCCTGACCCAGGACTCGCTCGGCCGGCAGATCGCCATGGTGCTGCAGGAGCCGTTCCTCTTCACCGGGACGGTCTTCGAGAACATCCGCTACGACAAGGCCGACGCCACCCGCGAGGACGTGATCGAGGCCGCCCGCGTCGTCGGCGCGCACGACTTCATCATGCGCCTGCCCGACGGCTACGACAGCGAGCTCGGCCAGCGCGGCGTCGGGCTGTCGCTCGGCCAGCGCCAGCTGATCAGCTTCGCCCGGGCGCTGGTCGCCGACGCCAAGATCCTCGTCCTCGACGAGGCGACGGCGAGCATCGACAGCTACACCGAGATGCTGATCCAGAAGGCGCTGGTGCGGCTGCTCGAGGGCCGCACCGGCCTCGTCATCGCCCACCGGCTGGCGACGATCCGCGGCGCCGACCGCATCATCGTGCTGCAGGCGGGCGAGGTGGTCGAGACCGGCACCCACGCCGAGCTGATGGCGGCGAAGGGACTCTACTGGCGGCTCTACACGCTCAACTACGCGTCGTTCGACGACATGCCGGACCTCGCCGAGCCGGCAGCGCGGGCGAGCACCTGAGGCGCGCCGGTGCCCAAATTACGCGCTCGGACTTATGCCATCAATAGGCCAGGGAAACACCTCTCAGGGCAATCGCTTGAAGGGGAGGGGGATTGAACGAAGCCGCTGCGCGGCAGGGTTAGAGCTTCGCGGGCGGTGCTCCTGACTGGAAGGTTTGGGTTGCTGAGACCCCTTTCCAGACAGGAGCTTTCCGATGGCCGAGACCAGCCCTCTTCGCCGCCGCATGATCGAGGACATGACGGTCCGCAACCTCTCGCCGGCGACGCAGCGATCCTACGTCCACGCGGTGTCGAAGTTCAGCCGGTTTTTCGGCCGATCCCCGGAGACGCTGACGCTGGAGGACGTTCGCACCTATCAGGTCCACCTCGCGTCGAAGGGCGTGGCCTGGGCGAGCCTCAACCAGGCGGTGGCGGCGCTGAGGTTCTTCTATGGCGTGACGCTCGGGATAGCGGAGATCCCCGAGCGGATAGCTTACGCCCGCGAGCCCCGGCGGCTGCCGGTGGTGCTGAGCGCCGACGAGGTGGTGCGGTTCCTCGAGGCCGTTCCCAGCCTGAAGGCCCGCGCCGCGCTGACGACCGCCTACGCGGCCGGGCTGCGGGTGTCGGAGGTCACGGGCCTTAGGATCGCCGACATCGACAGTGGCCGGATGATGATCCGCATCGAGCACGGCAAGGGCGGCAAGCAGCGCTACGTGATGCTGTCGGCGCAGCTCTTGGCGATCCTGCGCACCTACTGGCGGCTGGCGCGTCCCGAGCACTGGCTGTTTCCGGGGCGCGACACGGGCCGACCGATCGAGCCGACGGTCCTGCATGCCGCCTGCCGGTCGGCGCGGGCGGCGGCGAGGATCGACAAGAAGGTGACCGTTCATATCCTGCGGCACAGCTTCGCCACCCATCTGCTGGAGAGCGGCGTCGACATCCGGGTGATCCAGGTGCTGCTGGGCCATGCGCACCTGTCGACGACGGCGCGCTACGCTCACGTCTCGCAGGGTCTCATCGGCCGGACGGCGAGCCCGCTGGAGGGGCTGAAGCTCGAGATTGTCCCGCCAGCCTGAGGCGGCACCGTCATGGCTGGCGGCCTCGAGGTGGCGGACGTCTTCCGCCGCCACGGCCAAGCGTTCCGCGCCGCGCGCCGCGCGCACCTCGACCGCGACCAGCGCCGGGTGATGGGCGCGATCGAGGCCTGCCGCACCGCTGCGCTCGGCGGGCACGTCCGCCGATGCCTCGACTGCGGCCACACCGCGATCGCCTACAATTCCTGCCGCAACCGTCACTGTCCCAAATGCCAGGGGCGGGCGCGGGAGGCGTGGGTGGCCGCACGGCGAGCGGAGCTGCTGCCCGTTCCCTATTTCCACGTGGTCTTCACCCTGCCGGCGCCGGTCGGCGCGATCGCGTTCCAGAACAAGGCGGCGGTCTACGCCATCCTGTTCCGCGCCGCCGCCGAGACGCTGCGCCTCATCGCGGCCGATCCGCGCCACCTCGGCGCCGAAATCGGCGGCGTCGCCGTGCTGCACAGCTGGGGTCAGGCGATGCAGCACCATCCGCATGTCCACTGCATCGTGCCGGGCGGTGGTCTCTCGCCCGACCGCAGGCGCTGGGTCGCCTGCCCACCCGGGTTCTTCCTGTCGGTCAAGGTGCTCGGGCGCCTGTTCCGGCGGCTCTTTCTCGAACGCCTCGCCACCGCCTTCGCCGCCGGAGGGCTGCGCTTCTTCGGCGACCTCGCTCCGCTTGCCGAGCCCCGCGCCTTCGCAGCCCACTGCGGGGCGCTGCGCCGGATCGACTGGGTGGTCTATGCCAAGCCGCCCTTCGGCGGCCCGGAACAGGTGCTCGCCTATCTCGGCCGCTACACCCACCGCGTCGCCATCGCCAACAGCCGGCTCGTCGCCATGACCGACGACGCCGTCAGCTTCCTCTGGAAGGACTATCGGCAGGAAGGCCGCCGCAAGGTCATGACGCTCGATGCGGGCGAGTTCATGCGCCGGTTCCTCCTGCACGTCCTGCCCACCGGCTTCCATCGCATCCGCCACTTCGGCTTCCTCGCCAATGGCCATCGCGCAGCTCGCCTCGCGCTTTGTCGCCAGCTGCTGGCCCAACCCGTCCCCGGTCGGCAGGGCGGGCGCGGCGCCGAGCCCGACGGCCACCGCTCCGCCCCGCCATGTCGCCTACGCCGGAGCCCGATACCTGCCCCTGCTGCGGCAGCCTCTCGCTGATCCTGTCGACGCTGCCCCGCGCGCCGCCCCATCCAGCGCCGGCCCGCCGATGATGATCGCGGCTTCCATCCCCTCCGGCATGCTGACGGCACCCGTCCTCGCGGCCCGTGCCCGGAACCGCGCGCGCGCCGTTCGGCCGGCACGGTTATCAGCCGTCGATCACCGCCCTCCTGATCACGTCGGGCGCCAGCCTCTCGCCGATCCCCGCCCAGACGCAACCAGAGCCGCTCTCTCCACGGGAGCGCCCAGGCACATCGGATCGTCGACAGCGATCGTGGTACCCAACGCTCCGAGATACTCCGCCCATAGCGAGAGACACACCGCGGCTTCGCTCAATCCGGCTTCAATGAGGCGCCGACCACCGTCGCGCTCGCGCCAACGTCTCGCCGCGCCTCACAGAACCCTCCAGATTCCGGCACGGGAATTGCTGTGATTCATAGGAGACCTCGAATCAGCGGGGTCATCCATGTCCGGCAAGGCGTTCATCGACCATTTCTCGGCGCTCGAGGATCCGCGGCAGGCGTGGAAGGTGGTCTATCCGCTGCCCGAGGTCCTGCTGCTCGTGCTGTGCGCGACGCTGGCCGGAGCGGAGGATTTCGTGGAGGTCGCGCGCTGGGGACGGCGCAAGCTCGAGTTCCTGCGCCGGCTCCTGCCCTACGCGCGCGGCATCGCCTCGCACGACACGCTCAACGACGTGATGAACGCACTGCCGGCGCCGCTCTTCGCCGAATGCTTCGCCGCCTGGGTGGAGGGCCTGCGCGAGGGCGCCCGACATCGTGGCGATCGACGGCAAGACCTCGCGGCGGACCAAGGCCCGGGGCAGCGATCCGCTGCATCTGGTCTCGGCCTGGGCGAGCCGGCAGCGGCTGGTGCTCGGCCAGGAGGCCGTCGCGGAAAAGTCGAACGAGATCATTGCGATCCCGCTGCTCCTCGAGCGGCTCGAGCTCGCGGGCGCGCTGGTCACCATCGACGCCCTCGGCTGCCAGACGGAGATCGCAAAGGCGATCAGGGCCAGGCGCGCCGACTACCTCTTCGCGCTGAAGGACAACTGGCCCGCGCTCGCCGAGGAGGTGCGGCGCTACTTCGACAGCGCGCCCGCGGTCGCCCTCGCCACCCACGAGACCACCGATGGCGACCACGGCCGGATCGAGATCCGCCGCGCCTTCGTCAGCCACGACGTGGCCTGGCTCGCCTCCGGCCGGCGCTTCCCCGACGAGTGGCGCTTCCCGGACCTCGCGATGATCGGCATGCTCGAGGCCGAGGTCGAGCGCGACGGCAGGACCACCCGCGCCCGCCGCTTCTACCTCTCCTCCGCCCCGCTCACCGCCCAGGCCTTCGCCGCCGCCGTGCGCGCCCATTGGGGGATCGAGAACCGGCTGCACTGGGTCATGGACGTCGTCTTCCACGACGACCTGATGCGTCTCAGGACCGGCAGCGGACCCGCCAACATGGCCACCATCCGCCACGCCGCCCTCAACATCGTCAAGCAGATACCCGACAAGGCCAGCCTCAAGGTCCGCCGCAAGACCCTCGGATGGGACGACGACTACCTCCTCGCCGCGCTCACCCAGCCTCACCAATGACCTTCAAGCGATTCCCCTGGAAACACCTCTGCCCGGCAACCTGATCTCAATCCAGGTCAAGCCGTGGACGGCGGCGGGCGGGTGGAGCAGCTCAAAGGAATCGGACTCTCGTCGCTTGCTCGGTAGTCGCGAGCGATTGGTTACCCGCGACGGAGCACCAGCCCTCGAGCCTCGCGAAGACCAGCTGCCGCATTGAGAGATCGACGGGGTCCGGCGGCGGCGCCTTCCCCAAGATCGGCAACATTCCACCGATGACTCGCCTTACGCGGGAATTCGGCCGCGACAACATCCAGCGTTAACCAACCGTTAACGAAATTTGCACGACCCTCCGGGCCGCGGTCGCAGAAGCCGCATGAACCCATCGAGGAAATCAGAGTTGCCAACCCAGACAAGGACGTTTGACGGCGAGTCAATCAAAGTCGAGATATATAATCCGAGAGATAGTGACCCGGATATACTTTTTGTCCATCACGGATCGAGCCGAAGCACCTATAGCTCCGGCAGCGAACGGCTCGCTGAGCAAGAAGGTCTTGCCGTCTTTTCGCCCATATTTCCGGAGTCGAGTTACGACTCCGACGATTATCAGCGCGGCGGCATCGTGGACAGCAGGGGCAGCGTGCTGCCGGAAGACCAGTGGACCACACGGCTCGAGGAGCCGATGGTCGATTGGGCGCGCAGCGAGGTCGACGGTGACGAGAATGTCTACCTGTTCGGTTTCTCGGCCGGGGCGCAGTATCTGAGCCGCGTGGCGGCCTACGAACGCCCGCAGGATATCGCCCGCATCGTGGTCGCAAGCCCCTCGACCTGGGTTCTGCCGTCGCTGACCGAAGACGGACCCTACGGGTTCGACGGTCTCGGCACGGACGCGGAAGAGCGCCAGATGCTCAAGGAGTACCTCGCTCTTCCGATGACGATCCTTCTCGGCAGCGAGGACGACGATCCCAACGATTCGGACCTGGCAACGGGGTCCGCCGCGATGCGGCAGGGTGCGAACCGCCTCGAACGGGGCATCAAAACCTTCGAAATGGGGCAGGAGGTAGCAGAGGAGAACGGCTGGGAGTTCAACTGGACCCTCGTGATCGCCGAGGGGGTCGGGCACAGCGGGTCAGATATGTTGCGAGCGCCCGAGATGATCGAAGCCCTTCATCCGCGCGGCGTTCCTGCCAACCGGGTGCCCTACGATGTCGCCCTGACGGGATCGAGCGTCGACGAGACGGCCGCCGGAGGGACGGTGGTCGGCCGACTGTCGGCCAAAGATCCCGACGGGGACGCGCTCGGCTTCAGTGTCATGGGTGACTCGCGGTTCACGGTGAATGGCGCGGATCTGGTAGTGGCGGCAGGTGCCGACCTGACTGGGGATGGTGACCGCAAGGTGACCCTGACGGTGAGCGCCAATGACGGGCATGGCGGCGTGACCAAGGCGAATGTCGCCGTGACGATCAAGGACATCGACTCGACGGGCGGCGGCGGCGGCACTCCGCCCCCCGAGGACGTTCTCGGCAACGGCCAGGCGGACACCTTCCGCTTCGACGGCGACCGCCGCCAGAACGTCACCCGGGACGTCGACTTCCTCGAGGGCGACAGGGTGGTGCTCTTCGACTACGACAGCAACACCTTCCAGCACCGCTCCGGCGGTAACCCGCTGGAGGTCACCAACAACGGCACCAGGACGGTGCTCAACTCGACGGCTGACATCCGCGAACTCGACGAGCGCTCCAGCCGGGTCACGACCGACATCGACGGCGACGACCTGGTGCTGATTGTCCGGCAGAGCAACGGCACCCACAGGTTCACCTTCGAGGACATGGGGGATCTCTTCGCCTGAGGGATCGGACGCGGGAGCGCGGCGGCACCGCGCTCCCGCAACCACGTTCCTGTCTCCGCGGCCGGCGGCCCCTCAGGCGCCGCGCGGCAGAGGCGGGAAGCCGCTCCGCCAGTCGGGACGGGCCCGCCAGACCGCGCCCAATACATCGACGACGAAGGGCTCGAGCGACGACCCGGGGATCGCCGACGTCTTCCGCCCGCCCGGCAGGGCCGGAGGGCGAGCCGTCGCCGGGTGATGGGCAGAGGCATCCTGCCGCGCGCCTTGACAGAGTGCCGACACCGGCCCGGGCCGACCGGGCGACGTCGAGCGGATCACCGGTCGGCCCGGCGCGGAACAAAGCCGGCCGCCGTACCATCCGCGCTGACGCGCTTGGCGGTCCAATTCTGCCAACATGGCCGGGGCCTTAGCCTGTCGGGGTGGAGCGGGTGAAGGGAATCGAACCCTCGTCACTTGCTTGGGAAGCAAGAGCTCTACCATTGAGCTACACCCGCGCGCCCGCCTGAATAGGATGCCGACCCGGCCCGGTCAAGGCTCGTGACCGTCCCGGCACGATCGGGCATGATCGCGCGGCAGACCGGAAGGGATCCGCCATGACCACCGCCGCCGCCACCCTCGACCGCGTCGACCCGGCACCCGCCATCGCCGAGGCGCGCGCCCTCCTCGGCGAGCGGCTGTCGACGGCGCAGGCGGTGCGCGAGCAGCACGGCAAGGACGTGACCTACCACGCCGGCCACGCTCCCGACGCGGTCGCCTTCGCGCGCAGCACCGAGGAGGTGGCCGAGCTCGTGCGCATCTGCGCCAGCCACCGGACGCCGGTCATCGCCTTCGGCACCGGGACCTCGCTCGAGGGCCATATCGCCGCGCTCCGGGGCGGCATCTCGATCGACCTCTCCGGCCTCGACCGGGTGATCGAGGTCAATGCCGAGGACCTCGACTGCCGGGTCGAGGCCGGGATGACCCGCAAGACGCTGAACGCCGAGCTGCGCGACACCGGCCTCTTCTTCCCGATCGACCCCGGCGCCGACGCCTCGCTCGGCGGCATGGCGGCGACCCGCGCCAGCGGCACGAACGCCGTACGCTACGGCACGATGCGCGAGAACGTACTCGGCCTCACCGTGGTCACCGCCGACGGCCGGGTGATCAAGACCGGCGGGCGGGCGCGCAAGTCGTCGGCGGGCTATGACCTCACCCGGCTCTTCGTTGGCTCCGAGGGAACGCTCGGCATCATCACCGAGCTGCAGCTCAGGCTCCAGGGCATCCCCGAGGCGATCTCGGCCGCGGTGTGCTCGTTCGGCGATCTCGGCGGCGCGGTCGAGACGGTGATGGCGACGATCCAGAGCGGCGTGCCGGTCGCGCGTATCGAGCTCCTCGACGAGGTGCAGATGCGCGCCTGCAACGCCTACTCGAAGCTCGACTACCCGGAGGCGCCGACGCTCTTCTTCGAGTTCCACGGCACGCCGGCCTGGGTCGAGGAGCAGGCACGGATGGTGGGGGAGATCGCGGACGGCTTCGGCGGCAGCGGCTTCCGCTGGGCGACCCAGGCCGAGGACCGCAACCGGCTCTGGCAGGCGCGCCACGACGCCTACTGGGCGGCGAAGGGGCTTCGGCCGGGGGCCGAGGGCCGCGCCACCGACGTCTGCGTGCCGATCTCGCGGCTGGCCGAATGCATGCTCGAGAGCCGGGCCGACGCGGCGGCGAACGGCCTCCTCACGCCGATCGTCGGGCATGTCGGCGACGGCAACTTCCACATGACCTTCCTGCTCGACCCGGCCGACCCGGACGAGCTCGCCCGCGCCGACGCGGTTTCCGCCCGCATGGTCGAGCGGGCGCTCGCGATGGGCGGCACCTGCACCGGGGAGCACGGCATCGGCACTGGCAAGATGCACTACCTCGAGCAGGAGCACGGCGAGGGCGTCGACCTGATGCGCGCGATCAAGCGCGCCCTCGATCCGCAGAACATCCTCAACCCCGGCAAGATGTTCGACCTCGATCGCGGCGATGCCTGACGGGCCAGAGCCGCATCTGGACGCGCAGGTCGGATCCTACTATAGTTCGCGTATTGCGACCTGACTTTTACTCCAACATCTGATCATTCGCGGCCTGTGCCCCGGTTTTGTCAAGGGCCAGGCGACAAGTGATACGGGGGGTTCATGGGCGTCCTCGACGAAGCTGCCGCGGGGTTCATTCCGCAATCGCGGGGCGAAGCGCCCCGAGCAGGCATCGCCGGCTACGACCGAAGGCTGGCCGAAGCAGCCGCGCTCAACTGGAGGCGATGCGAGCGCGATCGCGTGGACGCTGAAGACAGGATCCGCCGCGGCGGCCCACTTGCCGGCGACGATCCCGGACGCATCCGGAAATACGCCGAGCGGCTTCTGACCAAGGCAAGCGCGATGCCGTCCGGGGCACAGATGCCGGACGATCTGCGCGAGGCGCTCGCCGAGCCGGGCTCGAATCGGGAGACGGTCGAGGCGATGCCGCGCCAGAAGCTCGAGCGGATGATCGGGGCGGCGGAGGAGTTCCTCTCGGTCATGTTCATCGCCCGCGCCGCCTTCGTGCTGCGCTCGGTGGGGCGGATCATCAACCGCCGCGACAAGAACGGCCTTGGCACCGGCTTTCTCGTCGCTCCGAACGTCCTGATGACCAACGAGCACGTACTCGACACCGCCGCCCGTGCCGGCGCGGCGCTCGTTCAGTTCCAGTACGAGCTCGACATCGGCCTGCGGGAGCTGGGCGGCCACCTGTTCCGCCTCGATCCCGATCGTCTGTTCCTGGCCGATCGCGAGCTCGACTTCGCGCTCGTGGCGGTCGCCGACCTCTCCGAGGACAAGGACCCGGCCAAGCGGGTCGAGCTGGCGAAGTTCGGCTACCTGCCGCTCGCTGGAATCGAGGGCAAGATCCATGTCGGTCAGCCGGTGAACATCATTCAGCACCCCGGCGGTGGGCGAAAGCAGATCGTGTTCCGCGAGAGCACGCTCAAGCTGCTGCCGAAGGGAAAGGATCTCGACAACGTCGCCCACTACACCGGTGACACCAAGCCCGGTTCCTCCGGGTCACCGGTCTTCAGCGACGCCTGGGAGGTGATCGCCCTGCACCACTCCGGCGTTCCGGACACCGACGAGCGCGGCTGGCTCGACGTAAACGGCAACCCTTGGGACAGGGATACCGATCCGAAGATGGAACGGGTCAAGTGGGTCGCCAACGAGGGGATCCGGGTTTCCCGGCTGGTCAAGAGGATCGAGCAGCACCATGCCACGGCGACCGGCCCCGCGCGGGAGCTGATCAGGTCGGTGCTCGAGGTCGGCCGCAGGGCCGCTGAGGAGGATCCCTTCGCGAGCGACGCGGAGATCGCCCGTCGCGTTCCGGTCACCTCCGGGACCGCGGCGAACGAATCGGCGCCGCCTGCGCCGCCCGACATGCCAACTGGCTCCGTGTCGTTTCAGATCCCGCTCAACGTCACGGTCTCGCTCGGGCGGCCGACGCGCGGCTGAGCCGCGGCGGGTCAGAAGAGGAGCGGCAGGAGGAGGAAGACGAGCGCGGTCAGCGCGCCGTTCAGCCCCATGGCGATGCCGGCGAAGGTGCCGGCCTCCTCGCTGACCTGGAACGCGCGCGCGGTGCCGATGCCGTGCGACGCCACCCCGACGGCGAAGCCGCGGGCGGCGTAGTCGCGGATGCCGAGCGCGTTCATCAGCGGCGTGACGATGACCGAGCCGAGGATGCCGGTCAGCACGACGAGCACCGCGGCGAGCGCCGGGATGCCGCCGATCAACTCGGTCAGCGCCATCGCGATCGGCGCGGTGACCGACTTCGCCGCGAGCGAGGCCATGATCTCGCGCGGCGCCCCGAGCGCCCAGGCGATCGCCACCGCCGAGCCGATCGCGGTCAGCGAGCCGGCGAAGAGCGCCGCCAGCATCGGCAGGAGGTTGCGGCGCACCGCCACCCGGTTGCGCCAGAGCGGCAGCCCGAGCGCGACCGTCGCGGGACCAAGCAGGAAGTGCACGAACTGCGCGCCCGCGAAGTAGGTCTCGTAGCCGGTGCCGGTCGCGACCAGGAGCGAGATCAGGAGCCCGGCCGCGATCACCACCGGGCTCGCGAGCGGGTTGCGCTGGAAGCGCGCCGAGACGGCGTCGCCGAGCGCGAAGGCGGCGAGCGTCACCGTCAGCCAGAGGAGCGGGGTCTCGGAGAGATAGACCCAGATCCGGTAGAGATCGCCGGCGCCGTTCACGGGTGCGCCCCGGCAACGCGGCTGGCGACGACGCGGAAGGTATAGACGGTCACGATGAGGGTGAGGACCGTCGAGGCGACCAGCGCCGCGGTGATCGCGACCCAGTTGGCGGCGATGAGCCCGATCTGCTGCACCACGCCGACGGCGGCCGGCACGAAGAGCAGCGACAGGTTGCGCAGCAGCGTGTCGGCGACGGCGTCGAGGGCCGGGCCGGAGCGCCCGCGGGTTGCGACGATGGCGAAGAGCAGCCCCATGCCGAGCACCGGGCCGGGGAAGGTGATGCCGAGGCTGCGCACGGCCACCTCCCCGGCGAGCTGGCAGAGGAAGAGCAGCGTCAAGGCGGCGGTCATGCGGATGCCTCGTTTCTCGGTGGGAGCGGGTTCCGATCCGGCAGGCGGTCAGTGGGCGATGCCGGCCCGCTGCAGCCAGTCCTCGAGCACCGGGCGGGCGCTCGGCAAGCCGGCGCGGCGGGCGGCGTCGATCGCGGCGCGGACCGCCGAGAGGTCGACCTGGCGCAGGAGCGACTTGACCGGACCGATCGACGCCGGGCGCATCGACAGGCTGCGAAACCCGATCGCCGCCAGCGCCAGCGCCTCGAGCGGCCGCCCGGCATCCTCGCCGCAGAACGACAGCGGCGTGCCGCGGGCGGTGCAGCGGCCGACGACCTGCTCGAGAAAGCCGAGGAAGCTCAGGGACAGCATGTCGTAGCGGCGGCGGACGAGCTCGTTCTCGCGGTCGGCGGCGAAGAAGAACTGCTTGAGGTCGTTGCCGCCGATCGAGATGAAGTCGGCGAGGTCGAAGAAGCGGTCGGGCGCATAGGCGAGGCTCGGGGTCTCGAGCATCGCGCCGATCTTCAGGCTCGCGGGAGCGGTGTGCCCGAGCGCGCACTCGCGGTCCAGTTCGCGCAGGACCAGCGCGCGGCCCGCCTCGAACTCGCTGGCCTCGGTCACGAAGGGGAACATGATCTGCAGCGGCCGGCCCCGGGCGCCGCGGATCAGCGCCTGCACCTGCATCCGCATCATGCCGGGGCGGTCGAGCCCGACCCGGATCGCGCGCCAGCCGAGCGCCGGGTTCGGCTCGTCGGCGCGCTTCATGTAGGGGAGCACCTTGTCCGAGCCGATATCGAGGGTGCGGAAGACCACCGGCTTGTCGCGGGCCGCGTCGAGGATGCGGGCGTAGAGCGCGGCGAGCTCGGCGCGCTTCGGCACCGTGGTGCGGATCAGGAACTGCAGCTCGGTGCGGAACAGCCCGACGCCGATCGCGCCGCACTTCGGCAGGCTCGGCAGGTCGGCCATCAGGCCGGCGTTCATG
Organism: uncultured Alphaproteobacteria bacterium; assembly: GCA_963763295.1. Lineage (GTDB taxonomy): Bacteria > Pseudomonadota > Alphaproteobacteria > Rhodobacterales > Rhodobacteraceae > Amaricoccus. Next base: position 174,215 of record CAVXOH010000004.1, on the reverse strand, counting down.
TAGAGGTACAGCGTGACGCCGTCGCGGGTGGTCGCCGGCTTCTCGCGCAGCGCCGCATAGGCCGCCTGCGCCTCATGCAGCATGTCGACCTTCTCGCGGAACGCCTTGGCGACGTTTTCCTCGGGCCGCAGGTGGACGAGGCCCTGGTCGCCGTCGACGAGGATCGGGTCGCCGTTCATCGCTTCGCGGGTGATGCGCGCGGCATGGATGACCAGCGGGATCGCCAGCGCCCGGGCCACGATCGCGGCATGGCTGCCGACCGAGCCCTCCTCGAGCACGACGGCGCGCAGCTTGCGGCCGTAGTCGAGCAGCTCGCCCGGACCGATGTTGCGGGCGACGAGGATCGCGTCCTCCGGCAGCTCGCGGCCGTTGTACTGCTCGCCGCCGGAGAGCAGCCGCAGGAGCCGGTTCGACAGGTCGTCGAGATCGTGCAGCCGCTCGCGGATATAGGGATCGGCCGCGCGCGACATCCGGGCGCGGGTCGCCGACTGCTCCTTCTCGACCGCGACCTCGGCGGCGAGGCCGGAATTGATCGAGGACTCCATCCGCCGCACCCAGCCCTTGTCCTGGGCGAACATGCGGTAGGCGTTCAGCACGTCTCGGTGCTCGCCGGTCGAGGTCAGGTAGTCGGCGGCCAGCATTTCGTCGACCTCGGCGCGCAGCGCCTCGATGCCGGCGTGCAGCCGCAGCCGCTCGCGCTCGGGGTCGTCGCTGATCGGGTCGGAAACGATGATATGCGGCTCGTGCAGCACCACGGTGCCTTCGGCGACGCCCTCCTGGCCGACGAGGCCGCGGACGAAGAACGGCAGCTTGTGCGGCCGGGCGAGCTCCATCGCGCCCGGGCCGACGAAGACGCCGAGCTCGGCCATCTCGGCGATCACCATCGCCACGACCTCGAGCGCGTAGACCTCGTCGTCGGTGTACTCGCGCGGGTCGCGGTTCTGCACGACGAGAACCCCCAGCACCTCGCCGAGCCGCTGGATCGGCACGCCGAGGAAGCTCGAGAAGATCTCCTCGCCGGTCTCGGGCAGGTAGCGGAAGCCGCGGGTATGCGCGGCGTCGCGGGTGTTGATCGGCTCGGCGCTCTCGGCGATCTGGCCGACCAGCCCCTGCCCGACCCTGAGCCGCGACAGGTGCACCGAGTCCGGGTTCAGGCCCTCGGTCGCGGAGAGCTCCATCCAGTCCTCGCGGCGCAGGTAGACCGAGCAGACCTCGGCGACCAGCCCCTCGGCGACCAGCCGGACGATACGGTCGAGCCGCTCCTGGCCGCCGCCGGGCTCGGCCAGCGTGGCACGGAGGCGGGTCAGGAGGACCCGGCTGTCAACCGCCTGGGAAAAGGACATCCGGATCGCAAGTCCCCGCCGCTCAACCGACCTTGTCGAGCTCGAAGGCATCATGGAGCGCCTGCACCGCAAGTTCCAGATATTTGCGGTCGATCAGCACCGACACCTTGATCTCGGACGTCGTGATTACCTTGATATTGACGCCGTCGCGCGCCAGCGCTTCGAACATCCGGTGCGCGACGCCGACCTGGCTCCGCATGCCGATGCCGACGATCGAGACCTTGGCGACCTCCTCGTCGATGTCGAGGCTGGCATAGGCGATCTCGCCCGACGCCCGGGTCGCCTCGAGCGCCTGCAGCGCGCGCGGCACCTCGTCGACCGGGCAGGAGAAGGTCATGTCGGTGCGGCCGTCGGCGCCGATGTTCTGCACGATCATGTCGACATTGACCCCACCCCGAGCGAGCGGCCCGAACAGGGCCGCCGCCACGCCGGGGCGGTCCGGCACGCCGATCACCGTCATCTTCGCCTCGTCGCGCGAGTGCGCGACGCCGCTGACCACCCTCGATTCCATGATCTCCTCCTCGTCGCAGACCAGCGTTCCGGGCACGTCCACGAAGCTCGAGCGCACCTGCAGCCGGACCTTGTAGCGCATGGCGAGCTCGACCGAGCGGGTCTGCAGCACCTTGGCCCCAAGGCTCGCGAGCTCGAGCATCTCCTCGTAAGCGATGCGCTCGAGCTTGCGCGCCTTGCGGGTGATCCGCGGGTCGGTCGTGTAGACCCCGTCGACGTCGGTGTAGATGTCGCAGCGCTCGGCGTCGAGCGCGGCCGCGAAGGCGACCGCGGTGGTGTCCGAGCCGCCGCGGCCGAGCGTGGTGATCCGGTCGTCGGGGCCGATTCCCTGAAAGCCGGCGATCACCGCGTGCAGCCCCTCGCCGAACTTGCGCAGGAGGTTCTCGGTCTCGATCGCCTCGATGCGGGCGGCGCCGTGGCTCATGTTGGTGCGGAGCGGCACCTGCCAGCCCTGCCAGCTGCGCGCCGGAACCCCCATCTCCTGCAGCGTCAGCGCCATCAGCCCGGCGGTGACGTTCTCGCCCGAAGCCACGACCGCGTCGTATTCGCGGGCATCGTAGAACAGCGACGTCCCGCGCACCCAGCCGACCAGCTCGTTGGTCTTGCCGGCCATCGCCGAGACGATCACGGCCACGTCGAAGCCGCGATCGACCTCCCGCTTGACCCGGGCGGCGGCGTTCCTGATGCGGTCGAGGTCGGCGACGCTGGTGCCGCCGAATTTCATCACCAGACGGGGCATGGTCCCTGCGCGTTCTCGGTCAAACCCGGCCCTCTTAGGGCCTCCGCCGGGCGCCTTCAAGCACCGCCCGCCGGCGCCTCCGGCTTCTCGACCACGCAGAAGGTGTTGCCGTCCGGATCGGCGAGGACCACGTAGTCGGCGTCCGACGGATACCGCCAGTCGACCCGCCGCGCCCCGAGGCCGAGCAGCCGCTTGATCTCGGCCGCCGCGTCCGAGGCGTAGAGGTCGAGGTGGTGGCGCTGATGGCTCGCGGCGTCCGAGCTGACGATGGAGATCGCGAGCTGCGGCCCCCCGCCCGCCCTCGGGACCAGGATTGCCCAGTCCTCCGATGGCGGGCGCAACGGCCGGTAGCCGAGCGCCGCGGACCAGAACTCGATCGCGCGGGGCACGTCGCGCACCCCCCAGACGATGGAGCCGATGGCGAGCATTGCCGCAGTCTAGCGCCCGGCCCCCGACGCGCCAACCCGGGCTCGGCACCGTCGGCGCCTGCCGGCCGATCAGTTCGACCGGCGCTGCCCCGACGACCAGGGCAGCGGCGCGACCGGGATGCCGTCCTCGATCAGCGCCCGGGCATCGGACGGCCGAGCCTCGCCGATGATCGCCCGCTCGGGGGCGAGCCCCTCGTGGATGCGCCGCGCCTCGGTGACGAAGTTGCGGCCGACGTCCTCCGACTCCGCCTCGACCCGGCGCCGGAGCTCGGCCACGGCCTGCTCGGCTGGCGACAGCGGCGCCGACAGCGGCCGCTCCGGCGTCGCCGCCGCGACGCTCGGCGCCATCAGGTCCTTGCCGACCGTGCTCGACCCGCAGACCGAGCACACCAGCAGGCCCGCCGTCTCGAGGCGGTCGAAATCCGCGCCCGACCCGAACCAGGAGTCGAACCGGTGCGCATTCTCACAGCGCAGCGCGTAGCGGATCATTCGGCATGCCTCGTCATCGACCTGTAACCCAATAAATATATTGCGGTCTGGTGAAGACAATCCTTCTTCTCCGTGCCCGTCGGCCCTGCTAGACAACGGGCGCGCGGGCGGCAAGGGTCGCGATGACGGGAAAGTGGTTCCATCCGGTTCTGGCGCTGGTGGCCGGCGGCCTCGCGGCGTTCGCCTCGGCGGTCTCGCTCCCGCCGCTGATCGCGTTCTTTGCCGGCGTTCTCGCGGTGCTGTTCGCGGTGGCGCTCCTCAAGCCTCGCCCCGCGCCGGCGCCGGGCGTCGTGCCCGAGCCGCCGTTGGCGCGGGACGAAGCCGTCGACGCGATGCCCTCCGCGTTCGGGCGCGCGCTGATCGAGAAGCTGCCGACGCCGCTCCTCATCGTCTCCCGCACCGGCCGCGTCAGCTATGCCAATCCGGCGGCGCACGACGCCCTGCCCCGGCTGCAGCCGGGCGCCCACTTCGCCCACGTCATCCGCGCCCCGGCCTTCGTCGAGGCGGTCGGCGCGACCATCGCCGACGGCGAGGAGCGCGAAGCCCGCTTCGCGGCGCACCAGGGCCGCGAGCGCTTCTTCGAGGCGCGGGTCGGGCTGCTGCCGCCGGGGGACGCCTTCGGGCCGGAAGCGCTCGCCATCGTCCAGATCGAGGACCGTACCGAGACGCGGCGCGCCGAGCAACTGCGCTCCGACTTCATCGCCAACGCCAGTCATGAGCTGCGCACGCCGCTCTCCTCGATCATCGGCTACATCGAGACGCTGCAGAACCACGCCAGGAACGACCCGGAGGCGCGCGAGAAGTTCCTCGGCATCATGGCGCGCGAGGCCGGCCGCATGCAGCGCCTGGTCGACGACCTGATGTCGCTCAGCCGCATCGAGATGACCGAGCACCTCCGCCCGGTCGAGGCCTGGTCGCTGAACCAGATCGCCGCCGAGAGTGCCGCCGCGCTGATGCCGGTCGCCCGCCAGCACGGGGTCTGCCTCGAGATCGGCCTCGCGCCGCACGGCGCGCCGGTGCTCGGCGACCGCGACCAGCTCGCCCAGGTCTTCACCAACCTGATCGACAACGCGATGAAGTACGGCGGCACCGGCGCCACGGTGCGGGTGCGCGCGGCTCCGGAGAGCCGGTCGCACCCCAACCGTTGCGGCGTGACCGTCGAGGACACCGGCCCGGGGATCCCGCGCGAGCACATCCACCGCCTGACCGAGCGCTTCTACCGCGTCAGCGTCGCCTCGAGCCGCAACAAGGGTGGCACCGGGCTCGGCCTCGCCATCGCCAAGCACATCCTGAACCGGCACGAGGGCCGGCTCGAGATCGCCTCCGCCCCCGGCAGGGGCAGCGCCTTCACGGTCTGGCTCCCCCGCCGCGAGGATGTCGCCGACGAGCCGCCGTCCGCCGCGGCGAATCCGCCGGCTGCGCAGAATATCCGTTCCGCCTGAACCCGTTCCGCCATCACGAAAATGTCGCTCAACCGACGCAAAGCTGTTTTCACCGCCGCTGTAGTGTGCTTGACCATCCGCGGCGAAGCGGGGCAACGCGCCGCCGGGGCGAGGCGGAGGAGCAGGACGACGGCATGGCGCATATTGTTTCGGCCTTCGACGAGGATCTCGTCCAGGTTCAGGCCAAGATTTCCGAAATGGGCGGGATCTGCGAGGACCTGCTGTCGAAGGCGCTCGAGTCGGTGCAGAGCCGCGACGCCGCGCTGGCCCGGCAGGTCATCGAGCGGGACCGCGTCCTCGACGCCATGGAGGTGACGCTCGAGGACACCGTCGTGAAGGTGATCGCGCTGCGCCAGCCGGTCGCCGCCGACCTGCGCGTGCTCATCGCCGCGATGAAGATCGCCTCGACGCTCGAGCGGATCGGCGACCTCTCGAAGAACATCGCCAAGCGGGCGATCCCGCTCTCCTCGGCCCGGCCTATCCGGCTCACGACCTCGATCGTGCGGATGGGGCGCCAGACCCTGACCCAGCTCTCCGACGTGCTGAACGCGCACGCCTCGCGCGACGTCGACCTCGCCGTGCAGATCTGGAACCAGGACTACGAGATCGACGAGCTCTACAACGCGATCTTCCGCGAGGTCGTCACCTACATGGTCGAGGACAGCCGGCTGATCGGGGTCGGCGCGCAGCTGATGTTCATCGCCAAGAACCTCGAGCGGATCGGCGACCACACCACCCACGTGTCCGAGATGGTCTACTACATCGTCACCGGCAACAGCCTCGGCGATGACCGGCCCAAGGGCGAGCCCACGGGCATCGACTTCGTCCAGGAATAGTCAGGAGCCCAGCCGATGTCCGCAAAGGTCCTCGTCGTGGAGGATGAGGAGCCGATCAGCCAGCTCCTCGCCTACAACCTCCAGAAGGAAGGCTTCACCGTCTCGACCTCGGCCGACGGCGACGAGGCGCTGATCGCGGTCGACGAGGTCAAGCCCGACCTCGTGCTTCTCGACTGGATGCTGCCCAACGTCTCGGGGATCGAGCTCTGCCGGCAGATCAGGACGCGCCCGGCGACCCGCGACATCCCGGTCATCATGCTGACCGCCCGCGGCGAGGAGGAGGACCGGGTCCGCGGCCTCGACGTCGGCGCAGACGACTACGTGACCAAGCCGTTCTCGATGTCCGAGCTCGTCGCGCGGATGCGCGCGGTGCTGCGCCGCACCGCCCCGGCGCTCGCCGGCGACGTCGCGGTCTTCGCCGATATCGTGCTCGACCGCCAGCTCTGCCGGGTGCGCCGCGGCAAGCGCGACGTCCATCTCGGACCGACCGAGTTCCGCCTGCTCGACGCGCTGATGCAGCGCCCGGGCCGGGTCTATTCGCGCGAGCAGCTTCTCGACCGGGTCTGGGGCCAGGACGTCTACGTCGAGATCCGCACCGTCGACGTCCACATCGGCCGGCTGCGCAAGGCGCTCAACCGCCGCGGCGACCGCGACCCGATCCGCACCGTCCGCTCCTCCGGCTACGCCCTCGACGAGACCTACGCCGGCTGAAGCGCCGCCGCGACCCGCCGCAGCGCCCGCGGCCGATAGCCGGGATCGCCGCGCCAACGCCGCAGCGCCGCGTCCGCAAGCTCCGCGACCCCGGCGGGGCCGCCGCGGTCGCGGCTGTCGAGCGCAAGCAGCCGGCCGATCGTTGTCGGCGCCCGGCGCGCCGCCAGCGGGCCGCGCCAGTCGCGGCCGTCGCGCCAGGCCGCCAGCGCCGCCGGGTCGAGCGCCAGCCCCTGCGCCGCCGCACCCTCCGCCACCCAGAGCAGCGCATCGTCGGAAAGCGCGGTGACCACCCCGCCGCCGCCGACCGAGCCATGGTCGCCGGGGAACCAGCGCTGCTCGTAGGCCGGCGCCCCCCCGGCGTTCAGCACGGCGAGGTTGTCCCAGAGCGTAGGCGGGAAGGCCCGGCGCTGCTCGTCGATCGCCACCGCGTGCCGCGCCGCCCGCACCCCGCGCGACAGCGCGGTGTCGTGGAAGGCGAGGCCCCGGTTGGCGAGCGCCGCCAACCGCAGGTGGCCGGGCACCCCGAGCGCCCCCACCGTGTCCCAGACGCCCAGATAGGCGAGCCCGAGCGGCGTTCCTGCCGGCAGCCCGCGCGCCGCCCGCCAGCCGATCTCGGCCCGGCCGGTGGTGACGTGCGCCGCATGGCGGGCGCGGAAGGCGCAGGCGGCGTCGCTGTCTGGCCCGGTCTCGGCCGAACGCGCGCGGTAGAGCGCCAGCGCCTCCGGGATCGCCCCGGCATGCGCGCGCTCGAGGATGCCGCAGTTGCGGATCAGCCCGGCCAGCGAGCGCGCGGTGAAGGCGCCGCGCGAGAAGCCGAACAGGTAGATCTCGTCGCCCGGCGCATAGGCGAAAACGAGGAATCGGTAGGCGTCGGCGATGTTCGCCAAGAGCCCGAGCCCGAGCAGCCCGCCGAGCGCCCGGTCGGTCGCGCGCGCCAGCCAGCCGGTGCCGCGGCCGCTGCCCACCCCGTCGAGGTGGCAGGTCACCTGTGCGGCGCCGTCCGGCGCCACCGGCAGCACGGCGCGGGCGAGCTTTGCCACGTTGGTCGGATGCTCGGCGTCGAGCCGGTTCCAGGTGCCGTCGCAGGCGATGATGATCCGTTTCATGGGCGCGCTCCGGATCGCCCCGGACGCGCGGGCGGCCCCGGCCGGGGCGATCGTCAATCGGGTGTCTCGGGAAATCCGCGCCGGCCGGCGCCGCCGCGGCCGCGCACTCTAGCCGCGACAGGTTGAAAAATCGCAATCTTCGCGGAAGCGCCTGCGGCGACGGCACCGTCTCCCCGCGTGCGGCGTCGGGGCGGCACGCAAGGTATACATCGGGATCGGGTGAAGCCTTCAGTGCCAAAGGTTTACGCGGATTCGCTCGATCTGGAACGCGTATGGAATCCATATGGAATCCGTATGGCACCTGAAACGGTCAGGATTGGATCGTTAACGCGGAGCGTTCAGACGGAGAGCGCCCTCGCGGGCGTCAGCCCTCAAGCCGGCGCGGCTTGTGCTTGTCGAGCGAGGTCACGTTCGTCTTCCGCCGGCCGGCATAGGGGTTCTCGCCGGCGCGCAGGTAGAGCCGGATCGGCGCCCCCGGCATGTCGAAGTCGCGCCTGAGCCCGTTGACGAGGAAGCGCTTGTAGTCCTCGGGTACCGCCTCGGGATGCGATGCGAAGAGCACGAAGGTCGGCGGCCGCGTCTTCACCTGGGTCATGTAGCGGAGCCTGATCCGCCGGCCGCCCGGCGCCGGCGGCGGATGATCGGCGGTCTGGACGCTCAGCCAGCGGTTCAACCGCGCCGTGGAGACCCGCGTGTTCCATACAGCATATGCCTTGAGGATTGCGGTGTGCAGCCGGTCGAGGCCCTTGCCGGTCAGGGCCGAGACCATCACCATCGGCGCACCCCTCAGCTGCGGCAGCAGCCGCCCGAACGCCTCGCGCAGCTCGTTGAGCTTCTGCGGCTTCTCCTCTTCGAGATCCCACTTGTTGACGGCGACCACCACCGCCCGCCCCTCGCGCTCGGCAAGGTCGGCGAGCCGCAGGTCCTGGGTCTCGAACGGCACCTGCACATCGAGGAGCACCACAACCACCTCGGCGAACTTGACCGCCCTGAGGCCGTCCGAGACCGACAGCTTCTCGAGCTTCGCCTGAACCTTCGCCTTCTTGCGCATGCCGGCGGTGTCGAAGATGCGGAACGGCGTGCCGAACCAGTCGACCTGCACTGCGATGGCGTCGCGGGTGATGCCCGCCTCCGGCCCGGTCAGCAGCCGCTCCTCGCCGAGGATCGCGTTGACGAGCGTCGACTTGCCCGCGTTCGGCCGCCCGACAACGGCGATCTGGATCGGCCGGCCCGCCGGCAGGGCGGCGCCCTCCCCCTCCTCGTCGACGCTGTCGTCGATCTCCTCGCCGACCTCGACCTCGACGACCTCCGCCGCGTCCGGGAAACCCTCCGCCACCGGTTCGAGCGCCCTGAGCAGGTCGTCCATGCCGATGCCGTGCTCGGCCGACAGCGCCACCGGCTCGCCGAGCCCGAGCTCGTAGGCCTCGATCAACCCCGCCTCCGCCGCACGGCCCTCGGCCTTGTTGGCGACGAGGATCACCTGCGCCGCCCGCCGGCGCAGAAGCTCCGCCAGCGTCCGGTCGACCGGCGTCACCCCGGCCCGCGCGTCGATCATGAAGAGGCACACGTCGGCGGCGTCGACCGCTCGCTCGGTCAGCGCCCGCATCCGGCCCGGCAGGCTCGAGTTCGGTCGCCTCCTCGAGCCCGGCAGTGTCGACGACGGTGAAGCGCAGCGCCCCGAGCCGGCCGGCGCCCTCGCGCAGGTCGCGTGTCACCCCGGGCTGGTCGTCGACCAGCGCCAGCCGGCGGCCGACCAGCCGGTTGAACAGGGTCGACTTGCCCACATTGGGCCGGCCGACGATGGCGAGGGTGAGGGGCATGGCCCGGCCTTCGATGATCAGCCGCGATCCTTAGCGACTGCCGCCGTCATTGGAAAGCCAGAAGCTGCCCCTCCCGCGTGGCGATGTACATGACGCCGCCCGCCACCGCCGGCGCCGCCGCGGCGCCGCCGGGCAGTGGCACGCTCGCGAGCTGGCTGCCATCGGCCGGATTGAACGCGCGGAGCAGCCCGTCCGCCCCGGCCACCCAGAGCCGCCCGCCGGCGAGGATCGGCCCGTAGTGCGGGATCGCCAGGTACGGCGTGCCGCGGCCGAACAGCAGCCTGCGGTTCGGGAAGAACTCGGGCAGCTGCACCTGCCACAGCAGCTCGCCGGTCGCGGCGTCGGCCCGGACCAGCGCCCCGACGTCGGAGAGGAGGAACACCGAGCCGCCGACCGGCCAGGCCGGGCCGTAGGAGCCTTCGGCGATCGTCCAGGCGCGCTCGCCGGTCTGGCTGTCGAGGCGCACCGTGCGGCCGCTCTGGTTCGAGGCATAGACGGTGCCGCCGTCGATCACCGGGTCGCCGCTGATGTCGGTGATCCGGTTGCGGGCGAGGTTGCGCCGCCCGCCGGTCACCGCGGTGCCCCAGACCGTCAGCCCGTTGCGCCCGAGGACGCCAAGCACCTCGCCCGACGCGAAGGGCACGACGACGAGCTGCCCCTCGGCCGCCGGGCTCGCGCCCCCGAGCAGCCCGGTGCCGCCGATGCCCTGCACGGTCCAGAGCGTTTCGCCGGTGCGGGCGTCGAGCGCATAGGCGATGTCGTCGCGCTGCACCGCCACGACCCGGCCGCCGGAGACCACGGGCGCCGCGCGGATCGGCGCCTCGAGCGTCCGCTGCCAGATGGTGCCGCCGCTGCGCGGATCGATGGCGAAGACCTCGCCGAAGCCGGTGGTCACGTAGAGGACGCCGCCCGCCTCGGCGAGCCCGCCGCCGAGCGCCGAGTCCGGGATCTGCTTCTCGGGCACCAGGCTCCGCGCCCAGGCCACCTGCCCGCTGCGCGTCACCGCGCTGAGCCGACCGGCCGCGTCCATCGCGAAGACGAGGCCGCCCGCGACGATCGGCCCGGTGAGCAGCCGCGAGCGCTTGGTGTTGCCGGCGCCGAGGTCGGCGGACCAGATCAGCTGCGGCACCGGCCTGAGCGCCGGATGAATCAGCCGTCCTCCGGACGCGCCGTTGCGATGCGTCCACTCGGCGTTGACTACCGCAGGCGGCAGCGGCAGCGGATGGCCCCGCGCCGCGCCGGCGGCAGGCTCCTCCTCCGGGCGTATCGGGATCCGCTCGCCGGGCAGCGCGGGATCGCGATCGGCGCAGGCCGTGAGCGCGAGCAGCGCTGCGAGCGCAAGGCCGGGAGCGAAACGGGCGAAGGCCACCGATCGCATCCTGACCCGGTCAGCCGTCGGCCGAGCCGGCCAGCGGGAGCTCGCCGCCGGCTGCGATGATGAGCTGGCGGGCCCGCGCCCTGAGCGCCTCGGTGGCGCCGGGCTCCCCGAGCACCGCCTCGAGATCGGCGATCGCCGCCGCGTCGTCGCCGGCCTCGAGGTGCATGAGCGCCCGCTGCTCGAGCGCAAGCGGGCGGAACGGCGCGCCGTCCGCCACCAGGAGCTCGAGCGTCGCCTGCCGCTCGCCCGCCTCCATCGCCGGGCCGAGCAGCATCACCCGCTCGAGCGAAGCGAGGCCGCGATAGAGCTCGCCCACCGAGCCGTCGCCCGCAATCTCGCCGAGGATCGCCGCCGCCGCGTCGGTCTCGCCGGCATCGGCCCGGCTCCCCGCCTCGGCCAGCCGGGCGAGAACGGCCGCGTCCGGCCGGGCCGCGGCGAAGTCCGCGAGCAGCCCCGCCCGGGTCGCCGGGTCGGTCTCGGCATAGGCCGCGCGCAGCGCGTCGCCGGCCGCAGCCGACCGCGCCGCGGTCCGGAGCTTGTACCACTCGTTGAACGCCGCGCCGCCGACGATCAGGACCACCGCCGCGCCGATCAGCCAGCCATACCGGCGGAGTGCCGATGCCAGCCGGTCGCGCCGGACGGCCTCGCTCACCTCGCTGATGAAGGAATCACTGTCGTGCACGCGGCGCCTCCGATCCTCCGTGGCGCCCTATTACCGCCCGGTCCCGGCGGTGCCAAGGCCCAACGGCCGCCGCTACCCCGGGAAGCCCAGCGTCGTCGGCAGCAGCGGCGCCTGCAGCTCCAGCACCGGGTCGTTCGGACCCGCGAGCGCGCGGCCGATCGGGTAGCGCGTTCCAGCGCATCCGGCCGCCAGGGTGACGGCCGCGAGCGCGACCAGCCAGACCAATCGCTGCATCTTCCCCTCCCCACCGCGCCGAGGCTCAGGCGGCGTCGATCTCCTCCGCGTCCTCCGCGTCGGGCTCCGTCAGCTGCCGCGTCCACATCCGCGCGTAACGCCCGCCCTGGGCGAGCAGCGCCGCATGCGTCCCCCTCTCGACGATCCGGCCGTGGTCGAGCACCACGATCAGGTCGGCATCGACCACCGTCGACAGCCGGTGCGCGATGGTGATGACGCTGCGCCCCACCCCCATCGCCCTCAAGGAGTTCCTGGATTCCCCGCTCGGTCTCACTGTCGAGCGCGCTCGTCGCCTCGTCAAGCAACAGGATCGGCGGATCCTTAAGCAGCGTCCGCGCGATTCCGACCCGCTGCTTCTCGCCGCCCGAAAGCTTCAGCCCGCGCTCGCCCACCATCGTGTCGTAGCCCAGCGGCAGCCGGCTGACGAAGTCGTGGATCTGCGCGGCCCGCGCCGCCGCCTCGACTTCCGCGCGGCTCGCCTCGGGCCGGCCATAGGCGATGTTGTAGTAGATCGTGTCGTTGAAGAGCACGGTGTCCTGCGGCACGATGCCGATCTGCGAGCGCAGGCTGACCTGCGTCACGTCGCGCACGTCCTGCCCGTCGATCAGCACCGCGCCACCGGTGACGTCGTAGAAGCGGAAGAGCAGCCGCCCGATCGTCGACTTGCCCGACCCCGACGGCCCGACCACCGCCACCGTCTGACCCGGCTCCACCGTCAGGTTCAGCCCGCGCAGGATCGACCGCTCGGTCTCGTAGGCGAAGTCGACGCCGCGAAACTCGATCCGGCCCGCGGTGATGCTCAGGGGCGGCGCGTCGGGCTTGTCGACGATCTCCGCCGGCTGCCCGAGCAGGTCGAACATCGCCGCCATGTCGACGAGGCTCTGCCGGATCTCGCGGTAGACGGTCCCGAGGAAGCCGAGCGGCATCATGATCTGGATCATGTAGGCGTTGACCATCACGAAGTCGCCGACGGTGTAGCGGCCGGCCTCGACGCCCTGCGCCGCCATCACCATCACGATGACGAGGCCGATCGTGATCAGGAGCGTCTGGCCGAAGTTCAGCCAGCTCAGGCTCACCGCCGTCTGCACCGCCGCCGTCTCGTAGCCCTGCATCGATCGGTCGTAGCGCCCGGCCTCGCGCGCCTCGGCGTTGAAGTACTTGACCGTCTCGAAGTTCAGCAGGCTGTCGATCGCCTTCTGGTTCGCGTCGGTGTCGCGCTCGTTCATGCGCTCGCGGATCCGCACCCGCATCTCGGTGACCTTGAAGGTGAACCAGACATAGACTGCGATCGTCACCGTCACCACGACCAGGTACCAGACGTCGAAGACGAAGAAGAGGATCGCCCCGACCAGCACCAGCTCGAGGATCAGCGGCACGATCGAGAACAGCAGGAAGCGCAGCAGGAAGTCGACGCCCTTGACGCCGCGCTCGATGATCCGGCTCAGGCCCCCGGTCCGTCGCGTGATGTGATAGCGCAGCGACAGCGCGTGGATGTGCCCGAAGGTCTCGAGCGCGAGGCGGCGCAGCGCCCGCTGCCCGACCTGCGCGAAGACCCCGTCGCGGAGCTGCGCGAAGCCGACGCCGGCGAGGCGCATGAGCCCGTAGAACAGCGTCAGCGCCACCGGCCCCGCCGCCACCAGGTAGCCGACCTGCGCCTTCGGGTCCGTCGGCGCCAGCCCGTCGACCGCCGCCTTGAAGAAGAACGGCGTCACCACCGTCGCGAGCTTGCCGAGGGTGAGCGCGACCATCGCCAGCACCACCCGCCGCCGCAGGTCCGGCGCGTCCTCGGGCCACAGGTAGGGGCTGACCCGCCTGACCGTGCGCCAGCCGCTGGCGCCGGAGCTATCGGACGGTGCGACGGCCATGCTCAGTCGGCGGCGCTCGCGGCCGGCATGGCGAAGATCTGCCCGGGATAGATCAGGTCCGGATCGCGGATCAGGTCGCTGTTGGCGGTGAAGATCTGGGTATAGAGCACGCCCGAACCATAGTGCTCCCGCGCCAAAGTCCAGAGGTTGTGGCCGGGTTGCACGGTGACCGACAGCGTGCCCGGGTCACCGGGCCGCCCGGGACGCGGCAATGGCGCCCGCGGATAGTCGCGCTGGAACGGCGTCTCGACCCGGCTCGCCACCCGGCCGTCGGCCGCGAGCTCGTCGATGCGGAGCTGGTAGAGCCCGGCCTCGACATCGCCGAGGTCCATGCTCCAACGGCCGTCGGCGCCAATCTGCGCCTCCTCGGCCAGCTCGTCGTTGGCGTAGGCGCGCACCACCGCGCCGGCTGTGCCGCGCCCGGCCAGCGTCACGTCCCCCGCCTCGGCGTAGGAGATGCTCGCCAGCGACACGTCGCCGTCCGGCGCGCCGGCGCCGACGCTCGCGACCTCGACCCCGTCCGCCCGCAGGATCGCCGTCGCCGCCACTGCCGGCTCCGGATCGGCCGCCGCGACCTCCACCGCATCGGCGGGCGCCGGCTCGGTGGCCGCCGCGCCGTCGTCGACCGCCGGTTCGCCCGCCGGCGTGGCCTCGCCGTCCGGGGCGGGCGGTGCGCTCGGCAGCAGCATCACCACCTCGTCCGACGTCGCCGGCGCGGCGCCGGGCGTCGTCGCGCCGAGCGTCAGCGCCCGCGGCTCCGACGACGGCTCGACCTCGAAGATCGCGACAAAGTTGCCCTCGGCATCCGTCTCGGCGGTGGCGAGCGGCGCCGCGTCGGCATAGATCGTCACCTCGGCGCCCGGCTCGGCCGTCCCTGCAACCACCGTCGCGCCGTCCGGCTCGACACGCAGCAGGCCGAAGGCGGGTGTCTCGGGCGCCGTCCCCGCCGACTCTGTTGCGCTTACCGGTGCCTCGACCGGCGGCGGAGGCGGCGTCGGCTCGCCAGTCACCGCGGCTGTCTCCGACCAGCCGGCAGCCTCCGGCGCCTGTGCCATGGCATCCGGTTCCACGCGCTCGCGGGTGGCTGCATAGACCAAGGCGCCCGACGCCGCGGCCAGAATGACGATCGCGGCCACCCGATGCCGGCCCTGGTACCCTTCACTCATCCGTCTTCCCTCCGAGAGCCGTCCCCGGCCTCCCGGCCTGCGCGACCGCCGGGGCTCGCTCCCCGGGCGGCAACCTGCTAGCTGATAGCATGTCACAAAAAGTGCCGCTGCGCAAATTCAGAGAAAGATCAGGAGCCTGTCCATGCATGTTGCCCCGCGCAAATCCGTCTGCGTCTTCTGCGGATCGCGTGAGGGCAACGAACCCGCCTACGCCGCGGCGGCACGCGACCTCGGGTCCGCCCTCGCCGGCGCAGGCCTGCGCCTCGTCTACGGCGCCGGCGACGTCGGGCTGATGGGCGCCGTGGCCCGCGCGGCGATGGAGGCCGGCGGCGAGACCTTCGGCGTGGTCCCCCAGCACCTCGTCGCCCGCGAGGCCGGTCGGCGGGACCTCTCGCGCCTCGTCGTCACCGAGACGATGCACGAGCGCAAGAAGGTCATGTTCATGAACGCCGACGCCATCGTGACGCTGCCCGGCGGCCCCGGCAGCCTCGACGAGCTCTTCGAGGTCCTCACCTGGCGCCAGCTCGGCCTGCACGCGAAGCCGGTATTCCTGCTCAACGTGGGCGGCTACTGGGACCCGCTGACCCGGCTCCTCAACCATATCGTCGCGCGCGGCTTCGCCGACCCGAGCTTCCTCGGCTACCTCGAGCCTCAGGACACCGTGCCGAAGCTCGTCTCCCGGCTTCGCGCCGCCCTCTCCTGACGCCAGGCCTCGCCCGAGTAGAGCGCGAGCCCCGACCAGATCAGCGTGAAGGCGATGGCGTGCCACCAGGTGAACGGCTCACCGAAAAGCGCCACCGCCACAATGAACTGCAGCGTCGGGTTCAGGTATTGCACGAGCCCGAGTGTAGCATAGGGGATGCGCCGCGTCGCATAGGAGAACAGGATCAGCGGCCCGCCGGTCAGGGGCCCCGAGCAGGCGAGCATCGCGCTCGTCGCGAGATCGTGCCCGAACATGCCGCCGGGCCGCCCGCCGATGTCCGTCCAGGCGCCGGTGTGCATGCCCCAGAGCCAGAGCAATGCCAGCGGCGACAGGATGAGCGTCTCGACGAAGACGCTGAGCAGCGGCCCGACCGACACCCATCGCTTGATCAGGCCGTAGGCGGCAAAGGTCACCGCCAGCATCAGAGCCATCCAGGGCGCCGCCCCGAGGCCGAGGGTCAGGACGATGACCGCGGCCGCCGCCAGCCCGATCGCCACCGACTGCACGCGCGTGAACCGCTCGCCGAGCACGAGGAACCCGAGCCCCACCGCGATGAGAGGAAAGATGTAGTAGCCGAGGCTCGCCTCGAGCGCCTGCCCCGTCTGCACGGCGTGGATGAACATGAGCCAGTTCGCGCCGACCGCCGTCGCGCTCACCGTGAGGACGGCCCAGACCCGCGGCCGCGCGGCGAGCGCCCGCACCTCCGCAGCGCGGCCCTGGGCCAGCAGCACGGCGCCGAGGAAGACGGTGCTCCACAGCGTACGGTGGCTCAGCACCTCGAGCGGCGGCACCGCGGCCAAGGCCTTGTAGAGGATGCTCGAGAGGCCCCAGATCGTCGCGGCGCCGACGATCGCCAGCACCCCCTTGCGCCCCTCGTTCATGCGGCCGAACTTGACCGAGACTGCCGGCGCCGGCAAGGGAGGGCGGGATGGAAGGGTACGAAGGCGGCTGCGACTGCCGCAACGTCCGCTACCGGCTCGAGAGCCGGCCCCTCTTCGTCCACTGCTGCCACTGCCGCTGGTGCCAGCGCGAGACCGGCTCCGCCTTCGTGATGAACGCGCTGATCGAGGCCGACCGCGTCATCCTCCTCGCCGGCGAGCCCGACCTCGTTCTGACCCCGAGCGCAAGCGGCAAGGGCCAGAGGATCGCCCGCTGCCCGGTCTGCCGCATCGCGCTCTGGAGCATCTACTCCGGCGCCGGCGACTGCTTCCGCTTCGTGCGCGTCGGCACCCTCGACGATCCCGACCGCTTCCCGCCCGAGATCCACATCTTCACGCGCTCGAAGCAGCCCTGGGTGATCCTCCCGCCCGACGTGCCGGCCGTGCCCGAGTACTACGACCGCGGCGGGTATTGGCCGGCCGAGAGCCTCGCCCGCCGGGAGGCGGTCCTGCGGCCGCCGGGCCTCTGACGCGGCGGCCCGGACCGGGGGCGGTTTTCCCCCGCGTCGACAGCCACATCGGGAAAATTGCTCATGCACAGGGCATGCACAAAGTATGCACAACTCATATGCCAAGGAAAAGAGTCAGGATTTCCCGGGCCGTTCAAGCGCGGATGACCCGCGTGGCCGAAATGCGCTGGTCCGCCGCGAGGTGGTGCGGCTAGACTGCCCGCGACGAGGGGGACCACCGACATGACCGAAGGCGCCAGCCTCGGCTTCCTGAACGCGGTGCCGGCGGGCGCGACGAGCGTCCTCGGCGTGCTCGCGCTCGTCCTCTACATCGGCGGCTATCTCGCGCTGCAGCTCGGCCTGATCCGCGGCGACGGCTGGCAGTTCCCGGCGATCAACCTCGTCGCGGCGCTGATGATGATCTCGAGCCTGCTGCGGCAGTTCAACCCCTACTCGATGGCCATGGAAGCCGCCTGGGTGGCGATCAGCCTCGTCGGCCTCGTCCGGCTCTACGTCGTGCACAAGTACTTCCGCTTCACCGACGAGGAGCAGGCGGCCGCCCAGCGCCTCGTCCCCGGGCTCGCCAAGGACCGCGCGCGCAAGCTGCTGTCGCGCGGCGCCTGGAGCGACGTCGGCGCCGGCCGGGTCCTGACCCGCGAGGGCGAGCCGGTCACCCACCTGGTCTACCTCGCCGAGGGCATGTGCCGCATCGAGCTCGACGGCGCCACCGTCGCCATCCTCGGTCCCGGCGTCCTCGTCGGCGAGATGACCTATCACACCGGCCAGCCGGCGACGGCAACCGTCGTCGTCGACGCGCCGGCGCGCATCCTCGCCTTCGAGCGCGACGGGCTCGACGCTTTCCTGCAGCGCAACGACGACATCCGCGTCGCCCTCGAACAGTCGGTCGCCGGCGACCTCCGCCGCAAGCTCGCCGACACGACCCGCACCCTCGCCCTGGACCGGCGGCGCGCCGGCGTCACGCCGACCTAGCCCTCGTGGCGCGCCAGCCAGTCGGCGACGATCGCCCGGTGCCGGGCGCCGTCGTAGCTCGGGTAGTGCCCGCCGTGCACCACCCGGACCGGCAGCGCGAGCAGCCGGCGCATCGAGCGCAGGTAGTCCTCCGCCTCCCCCGGCCCGGTCCCCTCGATCAGCGGCCCGTCATAGACGATGTCGCCGGAGATCAGGATCCCGCTCGCCGCCTCCCAGAGCGCGATGCCGCCGGGCGAGTGCCCCGGCGTATGGATGACCTCGAACCGCCGGTCGCCGAGGTCGACGACGTCGCCGTCGGCGAGCAGCCGCGTCGCCGGCGCCGCGCGAACGGCATAGGTCGTCGACGCGTAGGGCTCCGGCGGCAGCGCCTCGAAGATGTCGTCGCGGACCCAGGCCTCGGCGCCGGTGCTGGCGCGGGTCGGCCGTGCGAGGATCGCGGCCTCGGCCGCGTGCACCCAGCGCTCGGCGAACTCGTGATGCGCCCCGACATGGTCGAAATGGGTATGCGAGGCCACCGCGACCAGCGGCCGCTCGGTCACGAGCGGCACGTGCTGCCGCAGCGGCACGACCCCCATTCCGCTGTCGACCAGCAGGTCGCGTTCCCGCCCCCGCACGTGCCAGACGTTGCAGCGATAGAACTCCTTGACGAACGGCTCGCCGATCCAGGTGACCCCGTCGCCGACGCCACGTATCGCGTACCAGTCCTCGGCGCGAATTCGGTGCATCCCCCTCCCCCGACAGCTCGGCCGAGCCTAGCCGGCAAGCGTCTCCTGCTCAAACCACCCTGACCGCGCCCCACGCACGAAATGGTCCGGCGCTCACCGCGCCGGGCCGGGAAAAGGCTGACTTTTGAGCCGTTACATCCGCGAAGCGCCTGAGCCGAACTGGCCGGCGCTGCGGGTTATGGATGCTCCTGCTACCGACCCGCGAGACGTCGCACTCAAGGTAGCTCCGAGCCGACTGCGGGTGTGCGTTCAAGCGCCCTGTGCAGCTCCAGTCGCTTCTCCTCGATGGCGGTCAGGATCTCCGCCTTCTGCGTCTCCCGGCTGATCCGCTCCTCCAGTTTCAGCATGAGGTAGTCGGTTCCTAAGCTCGCCGCGAGACCGGCGATCGCCCCACCGATCACGGCCCCCGCCGCAGTTCCGACCAGGGGGACAGCGCTTCCGGCTATGGCGCCCGCCGCAGCACCGGCACCGGCGGCACCGACGCTGAACCCCCTCTCGCCGGCGACCTCCATAAGTGCCTTCGCCGCCACCTTGACCGTCCCCTTCGCGGTGAGCTTTGCGACGACCTTGGACGAAACGACACCGCCCACGGCGCCGGCAACGCCTCCGGCGGCCAACCCCGCACCGAGACGTTCGCGGAACGAGATCACCGGCCGCTGCATCGGCAGGCTCAGCACATCGTCCAGCTGCGCCTTCGTCACCACGTTGACGTTCCGCCACGAGCCGGGTTCGACGCGGTTGCGGGCGATGATGGCCTCCGCGATCTGCCGGAACTCGTTCAGCGCGGCAGCATCGGAGTCCAGCGCCGCCTTGAGCGCCCCGTCCAGCCGCGCGAACGGCGCGCCTTCCGCCAGCTTTTCCTCAAGCCTGCGGGCGAGATACTCCTCCGCATTTCCAACGAGGAGGTGCCCGATGCGGCCCCACTCCCCGAAGACGCTGTAGTACCAGTCGAGATAGGCATCGACGTTGCCCTTCATGAGGTCGAACCCCGCGTCGAGTTCGGTCTTCAGCGCCGGGATCGTCTTGCCCTCGCGTCGCAGGATCTCGATGGCAGCTTCGCCGATCTCCTCCAGCGTGCCCTCGGCGACATAGTAGTCGTCGATCTTCTCGAGGAGGACCTCCGTCTTCTCGAGCGCCGCCTGGATTCCCGGTCGCGCGTGGAGAATGCTCTCGGCCTTCAGGACGACTATCGGGTAGATGCCGACGAACATGGCCATGGCCACCGCCGACGCGACGGCCAGCCGGACCCGGGAGATCGGAGGCGGCACGTCGGTCGCCACCAAGGGTGCCAGCACGCGTGCGTACTCCCGGCGCGGCACCATGAAGCTCGCCACGAACCAGCAGACCGTGAAGTAGAAGGTCCAGCGCAGGAGCAAGGCGGTGGCGAGCGCCCCCAGCGCCGCCTGGCTGCCCCAGCCGGAAGCAACACCGAGAAGATAGGCTTGTAAACCGGTCCACATGCCGGCAGCCTGCGCCAGAGCGGCGGCAATCGCACTCGACCCAAGCATGGCAGACCCGGCCTTGCCGGCCGCGATCGCATCCCTGAGTGAGGCGTATTGCGGCACGCCGCCGCTGGCCCACTGCAGTGCCCCGAAGCTCAGCAGAAGAACGAACGATGCGGGCCACACGGCGAGACAGAGGGAAACGGCAGTCCGGTGGAAGGGCTTCTTGAGTTCCCTGTCGACCCTTCCCTTCACGACCAGTAGGCAGGCGAAATACACCCCTGGCGCCAGCGCAAGCATGAGCCAGTCGAAACGCTCGGCCCCGAGGAGACCGGTGAACACCGCAAGCCCGCCGATGAGGGCGAGCCCCCACCCGAAAAGCAGCCTGAGCCACGTCCCGGTGAGAAACCGCTGCGCCAGCGACCCGTCGGCGAAGGCTGCCAGGTCGTGCATACGCCGGATTGTTGCGAGGTAGATGCTGAACGCCCCGCACGGCACGATGAGGCAGAGCATGATCAGCGCGGGAAGCCACGGCCCCGCGAAGAAGCGCTGGAGCCAGAAGAGACCGACCACCATAGCCAACGCCACCACCGGCCGGATTGCTCGGCGCAAATCGGGACCTATCGGCTCTAGCGGCAGGGTGTCGACAACGACATCGGCCATGCTTCGGTATTGTCTGCTGCAAGAGCCGGCAGCTTGGCTCAGGCCGAACCAAAAATCAAAGAGTTCCCGAAGAGAAGGTTCGCCGCCTTCGACGGCGAACCTCGAATAGGGTTATATCCGCGAGGCGACGTTCTCCCAGTTGACGAGCTTGTCGAGGAAGTTCGTCAGGTAGGCCGGGCGCTTGTTGCGGAAGTCGATGTAGTAGGAGTGCTCCCACACGTCGCAGCCGAGGAGCGCGGTCTGGCCGAAGCAGAGCGGGTTCACCCCGTTCTCGGTCTTCGTCACCTTCAGCGACCCGTCCTTGTCCTTCACGAGCCAGGCCCACCCGGAGCCGAACTGCCCGGCCCCGGCGGCGCCGAACTCCTCCTTGAACTTGTCGACCGAGCCGAAGGCGTCCTTGATCGCCTTCTCGAGCTCGGAGGGCATCGCGCCCGACTTCGGCGCCATCATCTGCCAGAACTGGCTGTGGTTCCAGTGCTGCGAGGCGTTGTTGAAGATGCCCGACTGCGCCACCGCCCCGGACTTGTAGGTGCCCTTGACGATCTCCTCGACGCTCTTGTTCTCCCACTCGGTGCCGGCGATCGCCTTGTTGCCGTTGTCGACATAGGCCTTGTGGTGGATGTCGTGGTGGAACTCGAGTGTTTCCTTCGACATGCCGGAGCCCGCGAGCGCGTCGTGCGGATAGGGAAGGTCGGGAAGTTCGAAAGCCATGTCAGATCCTCGCTTGTTGTCGGGCAGGCAGGCCCCGCCCCGTTATACCCGCTCGGACGCGCCGCGGAAGGGCCGGCCTCAGATCGGCATCAGCGCCGCCGCCACCCGGCGGCCCTCGGCGAGCAGCACGTTGTAGGTCCGGCAGGCCGACGGCGTCGCCATCACCTCCGCCCCCGCGCCCGCCGCCTCGAGCTTCGCCCGCGCCTCGGCGGACGCCGGCGGTAGCACCGCGAGCGCCGCGCCGGTCCCGATCAGGAGAACGTCGAAGCTCGCCACCCGTTCCAGGAACGGCGCGAGATCCGGCAGCCCCGCCCAGTCGACCACGCCGGCCGGAACCAGGCCGAGCGGCCCCCGGTGAACCTCCCCGGCGACCCGGAAGCCGCCCGCGCCATAGGAGTTGACCGGCAGCCGACCCTCGAAGTCGACCTCGATCGTGCGCATCAGGCGCGGGCCTTGCCGAACTGCGTCCCCGCCTCGCCCGACCGCGGACCCCAGTCGCGCTTCACCCCGAGCCAGAGCACGATCGCCGTCGCCACCCAGATCGAGGAGTAGGTGCCGAAGATCAGCCCGAGCGTGGTGGCGAGCGCAAAGCCGAACGTCACCGGCCCGCCGAAGACGAGCAGCGACACGACCGCGATCATCACAGTGAAGATCGTCATCATCGTCCGGCTCAGCGTCTCGTTGAGCGACAGGTTCAAGACGTCGCGGAGCGGCATCTTCTTGTATTTGCGCAGGTTCTCGCGGACCCGGTCGAAGACCACCACGGTGTCGTTGATCGAGTAGCCGATGATCGTCAGGAGCGCCGCGACGATCGTCAAGTCGAACTGGAGCTGGAACAGCGAGAAGACCCCGACCGTGACCACGACGTCATGGAACAGCGATACCACCGCGCCGACCGCGAACTGCCACTCGAAACGCAGCCAGACGTAGAACATGATCGCGAGCAGCGACAGCCCGACCGCGATGATGCCGGTCGTCACCAGCTCGTCGGACACCTTGCCGCCGACCTGGTCGACCTGGAGGTACTTGACCCCGGGAAACTCGGCGTCGAGCGCGGCGCGCACCTGGTCGGCGACCGGCGCGGCGCCCTCGCCGGCGTCCTCCGGGTTGCCGACCCGCATCAGGATCACCTGGCCGCCCGACCCCCCGGACGCCTCGGTGACCGTCGGCTCGCCGAGATCGAGCCCGCTCAGCGCCGCGCGGTAGTCGCCGATGTCGCGGGTCTCGGGGAACTCGGCGAGGATCAGCGTGCCGCCGAGGAAGTCGACGCCGTAGTTGAGGCCGCGGATCGGCAGGATGACGAGGGTGAGGACCACGCCGAGGATCGACACCGCCAGCCAGAACTTGAGGGGCTTGAAGAAGTCGAAGCTCGGAACCTCGGAGAGCATCCGGAAGCTCATTTCCGTCTCCTCAGATGGCGAGCGTCTTCGGACGCCGCCGGTCGAACCACATGGCGATCAGGAGCCGCGACAGCGAGATCGCCGTGAACATCGAGCAGATCAGGCCGAGCGCGAGCGTGATGCCGAAGCCGCGCACCGGGCCCCCGCCCATCAGGTAGAGGATGATCGCGACGATCAGCGTCGTGACGTTGCCGTCGAGGATCGGCGAGAACGCCTTGTCGAAGCCGAGCTCGATCGCGCGCGCCGGGCCGCGGGCGGTACGCAGCTCCTCACGGATGCGCTCGTAGATCAGCACGTTCGCGTCGACCGCCATGCCGAGGCCGAGGACGAGGCCGGCGATGCCGGGCATGGTGAGCGTCGCGCCGAGCATGCTCAGGAGCGCGATGGTCAGCACCATGTTCATGATCAGCGCCACCGAGGCGATCATGCCGAAGAAGCCGTAGACCAGCACCATGAAGCCGATGATGCCGGCGAAGGCCACGAACGTCGCGACGGTGCCCGAGCGGATCGAGTCGGCGCCGAGCTCCGGCCCGACGGTGCGCTGCTCGAGCACGGTGATCTCCGCCGGCAGCGCGCCCGCCCGCAGCAGGATCGACAGCCGCGAGGATTCATCGGGCGTGAAGGTGCCGGTGATGATTCCCGACCCGCCGGAGATGTGCGCCTGGATCACCGGCGCCGAGATCACCTCGTTGTCGAGCACGATGGCGAAGGGCTTGCCGATGTTCTCGGCCGTGTAGGCGCCGAAGGCGGCGCCGCCCGACGGATTGAAGCGGAAGGTCACCGCCGGCCGGCCGTTCTGGTCGAAGGACGGCTGGCTGTCGACGAGCTGCTCGCCGGTGACCACCGCGCGGCGCTCGACGATGTAGTAGGCGCCCGGCTCGTCCATCGACGGCAGCACCAGCTCGTCGAGCCCGGCCTGGGCGCCCGGGTCGGTGCTGCGGCTGACCACCGGGTGGAACGACAGCCGCGCGGTCTGGCCGATGACCTCGAGCAGCTCCTCGGCCGAGCCGATCCCCGGCACCTGCACGAGGATGCGGTCGGCGCCCTGGCGCTGGATCGACGGCTCGCGGGTGCCGGTCTCGTCGACGCGGCGGCGGATGATCTCGAGGCTCTGCTGCATCGTGCGCGCGTCGATCGCCGCCTTCTCGGCTTGCGTCAGCGTCACGATCAGCGTGTCACCCTCGGCGCGGACATCGAACTCGCGGCTGGCGCCGCCGGTGATGGAGAAGACCGGCTGCGCCGCCGCGGCGACGGCCTCTACCGCGGCGTCCATGCCCGCGGGCTGGCCAAGCCGCACGTGCAGTTCGTCCGGCGGCCCGTCGAGCCGGCGCACGGTGCCGACCTGGTCGCGCAGGTCGCGCAGCCGGTCGCGCACGGAGGGCCACAGCCCCTCGATCCGCTCGGTATAGACCTCGGCGGTCTCCACCTGCACCAGCACATGCGCGCCGCCGCGCAGGTCGAGGCCGAGATTGATCAGCCGATGCGGCAGCCAGCGCGGCCAGAGCGCCGCGTCCGCATCGAGCTCCGGCGTCGTCGCGGCCCCGGCCGCGATGGCAGCGCGGGCGTCGTTTGCGCGCTCGACCCGGCCATAGAAGGCGTTCGGCAACGCGATCAGGATGCCGAGCACGGAGACCCCGATGATCAGCACCCTCTTCCAGAGCGGAAAGTTCAACATGTACGCTGTCGTCCCCTGGCGGCCCTGCGGCCGCCCTTACGCCTCGGCCGGCTCCGTCTTGCTGACCACCTGGCTGATCGTCGAGCGCACCACCCGGACCTTGACGTTCGGCGCGAGCTCGACCTCGAGCTCGCCCTTCTGGTCGTCGACCTTGGTCACCTTGCCGATCATTCCGCCGGCGGTCACCACCTGGTCGCCGCGGCGGAGCGCCTCGACCATCGCCCGGTGCTCCTTCACCTTCTTCTGCTGCGGCCGGATCATCAGCACGTACATGATGACGAAGATCAGGATGATCGGGACGAAGCTGATCAGCCCCCCGGCCGCTCCGGTGCCGCCGCCGGCCTGCGCGAGTGCGGGTGTCGCGAACATCTTCCCTCCCTGTTCCGCAGGCCCGCGGTCCATCCCGGCCCCGAAAATCGCGCGGACACTAGCCCCGCCCCCCGGGATTGGCAAGGCGACTTGGCGCCGTTCCGAAGGCGCTGGCCATCGCCGTGCGATGGTCTATCGTTGTCCCCGGGGCCGCGACCGCCGCGACCCGGCATCGACGGCGGAGGGGCGCGGTGAGACTGCGGATCGGCTACGAGCTGGAGTTCGAGTTTCCGCAGCCGACCCCGGTGCTGTCGGTGCTGAACGTGCATTTCAGCCGCGCCTCCGACCTCGAGCGACCCGACCTCATCCGCCTCGACCCGGCGGTGCCGCTCTCGAGCTACCGCGACGGCTTCGGCAACTGGTGCGGCCGCTTCACGGCGCCTGAGGGACGCATCCGCATCTCGACCGATACCGTCATCCGCGACAGCGGCCTGCCGGATCCGGTCGTGTCCGACGCGCGCCAGCACCCGGTGGAGGAGCTCCCCGACGACGCGCTGGTCTTCCTGCTCGCCAGCCGCTTCTGCGAGAGCGACCGCATGCTCGACCTCGCCTGGAGCCTGTTCGGCCAGACCAAGCCGGGCTGGACGCGGGTACAGTCGGTCTGCGACTTCACCCACAGCCATATCCGCTTCGACTACGGCCAGGCCCGCCCGACCCGCTCGGCCTTCGAGGCCTACGACGAAGGCGTCGGCGTCTGCCGCGACTACGCGCACCTCGCCGTCGCCTTCTGCCGCGCCCTCAACATCCCGGCCCGCTACTGCACCGGCTACCTCGGCGACGTCGGCACCCCGCCGCCCTACCCGCCCGGCGACTTCGCCGCCTGGTTCGAGGCTTATCTCGGCGGCGCCTGGCGCCTGTTCGACCCGCGCAACAACGTCCCCCGCCAGTCGCGCGTCCTCATGGCCTACGGCCGCGACGCCGCCGACGTGGCGCTCACCACCACCTTCGGCCCTGGAGTGATGCAGACCTTCCGCGTCTGGACCGACGAGGTTCCCGAAACCTGATCGAAAATTCCACGATACTGGCAACAAGGTAACTCGTACTGCTAAAGTAAATTCGACTGTATACTCCACGGCAAGGCATAGGGCCGGAGATCCCTGTGAGCCTTGATCTCAAGCGACTTCTTTGCCAGAATTATCGCGTTTTGTGAGGGTGGTGCGAATGCCGCAGCCGATAGACCCATCGGAGATCCTGCAGGTCGGCTTTGGCTACCGGGCATCGAAGGTCTTGCTGAGTGCGGTGAAGCTGGGGGTCTTCACGGCACTGGCGCCGGGTCCGCTGACCGGAGAGGAGCTCCAGACGGACCTCGGGCTGCATCCGCGCGCGACCTACGACTTTCTCGACGCGCTCGTGGCGCTCGGGATGCTGCAGCGGTCCGGCAACGGACCGGCGGCGAAGTACGCGAACACGCCGGAGACGGACCGGTTCCTCGACAAGGCGAAGCCGACCTACATCGGCAGCATCCTCGAGATGACCAACGACCGGCTGTTCCGGTTCTGGGCCGATCTCGACATCGCCCTCCGGACCGGCAAGCCGCAGAACGAGGCGAGCCGCGGTGCGAAGCCGATGTTCGAGGTGCTCTACAGCGAGCCGGCGCGCCTCGAGCAGTTCATGCTGGCGATGCGGAGCATCTCGGCGGGGAATTTCACGGCCTTCGCCGAGAAGTTCGACTTCTCCGACTACGGGACCCTGTGCGACGTGGGCGGCGCCACCGGTCTCCTGGCGACCTCGGTGGCGCGCAGGCACCCGCACATGGAGTGCCGGTCATTCGACCTTCCGATCGTCGAGCCGATCGCGCGGAAGCACATCGAGAGCGACGGTATGTCGGGTCGGGTGGAGGCCGTCTCCGGAGACTTCTTCAAGGACCCGCTTCCAAAGGCGGACGTGATCACGATGGGGATGATCCTGCACGACTGGAACCTGGAGAACAAACTGGGGCTGGTCGGCGCAGCCTATGATGCCCTGCCTGCGGGCGGGGCCTTCGTCGCCATCGAACGCCTGATCGACGATGACCGGAGGGAGAACGCGTTCGCCCTGATGAGTTCCCTCAACATGCTGATCGAGTTCGGCGACGCGTTCGATTTCACGTTCGCGGACTTTCGTGGGTGGTGCCGGGGCGCGGGCTTCAAGCGCTTCGAGCTCCTCCACCTCGCCGGTCCCGGCAGCGCCGCAATCGCGTACAAGTAGCCCGGCCGCCTCGCCGCCCATTCGAGCCCGGATCGCCACCGACGTCGCGCTCTCGATCCCGCGCGCGTGATCACCCGCGCCGGCGTCGCCGCCGACCTCTTCCCCGAGCTCGACCCGGCCGAGCACGCCGCGCTCCGCGCCAGCGCCGCGCTCCTCAGGGACCTCGCCGACGCCGTGCCGCTCTGAGCGCTTCCCTTCCGCGCAGGGCTCGGCCATAACCCGCCGCGGACGATCCCGGGACCGAGCCCATGCACGACATCCGCCTGATCCGCGATCAGCCGCACGCCTTCGACGCCGCCCTCGCGCGGCGCGGCCTCCCGGCGGCGGCCGCCGAGATCCTCGCGCTCGACGAGACCCGCCGCGGCCGCATCAGCGCCGCCGAGTCCGCGCTCGCCGAGCGCAACGCCGCGAGCCGCGAGGTCGGCGCCGCCAGGGCGCGCGGCGACACCGCGGAGTTCGAGCGGCTGCGCGCCCTCGTGGCCGAGAAGAAGGACGAGATCGCCCGGCTCGAGGCCGAGGCCACCGCCGCCGACGACGCGCTGCGCGATCTGCTGATGGGCCTGCCGAACCTGCCGATGGACGACGTCCCCGACGGCCCCGACGACACCGCCAACGTCGAGATCCACCGCTGGGGTCATCCGCGCAACTTCGCCGCCCCCCCGCTCGAGCACTACCAGATCCCAGCGGCGAAGGCCGGCCTCGACTTCGAGGCCGCCGGCCGCCTGTCGGGCGCGCGCTTCGTGGTGATGAAGGGCGCGATGATCCGCCTGCATCGCGCGCTTGCCCAGTTCATGCTCGACACCCACGTCGAGAGCCACGGGCTGACCGAGGTCTGGACACCCGTCCTCGTCCGCGACGAGGCGATGTTCGGCACCGGCCAGCTGCCGAAGTTCGCCGAGGACAGCTACCAGACGACCAACGGCTGGTGGCTGATCCCGACCTCGGAGGTAACGCTGACGAACCTCGTCGCCGGCCGGATCCTCGACGAGGCGGAACTGCCGATCCGGATGACCGCCCACACCCAGTGCTTCCGCTCCGAGGCGGGCTCGGCCGGCAAGGACACCGCCGGCATGCTGCGCCAGCACCAGTTCGAGAAGGTCGAGATGGTCTCGGTCACCCGGCCCGAGGACAGCCGCGCCGAGCTCGACCGGATGACGACCTGCGCCCAGAACATCCTCGAGGCGCTCGGCCTCCCCTACCGGACCGTGGTCCTCGCCACCGGGGACATGGGCTTCGGCGCCCGTCGCACCCACGACCTCGAGGTCTGGCTGCCCGGCCAGAACACCTACCGGGAGATCTCGTCCTGCTCGGTCTGCGGCGACTTCCAGGCCCGCCGGATGAACGCCCGGTTCCGCCGCGGCGAAGGCGCGCGTCCCGAGTTCGTCCACACGCTGAACGGCTCCGGCCTCGCCGTCGGCCGCACGCTGATCGCCGTCCTCGAGAACGGCCAGGAGGCGGACGGCTCGGTCACCCTGCCCCCGGTCCTCGCGCCCTACCTCGGCGGCCGCCTCCGCATCGGTCCGAACGGCCGCTTCGAGGATGTCCAGGGCTAGCCGGCGCCGGTGGAAGCGCCGCCTCAGGCCGCCGTCGGGTAGAATGCCTCGTAGATCGGCTCGAGCGTGTGGGAGTCGAAGAGCGACGAGACGCTGGTGCCGTTGGCGATGTTCAGGATCGCCTGGGCGAACAGCGGGGCCACCGGAACGATCCGGATGTTCTTCGCCTTGCGCGCCGCCTCGCTCTGCTCGATCGAGTCGGTGACGACGAGGCTCTTCATCGACGAGGTCCTGATCCGCTCGACCGCCGGACCCGACAGCACCCCGTGGGTGATGTAGGCGTGGACCTCCCTTGCCTTGTGGCCCTTCAGGAGCTCCGCCGCCTTCACCAGCGTCCCGGCGGTGTCGCAGATGTCGTCGACGATCACGCAGACCCGGTCCTTGACCTCGCCGATCACCGTCATCGAGGCGATCTCCCCCGGCGCACCGCGCCGCTTGTCGACGATCGCGAGGTCGGCGCCGATCCGCTCGGCGAGCTCGCGCGCCCGCGCCACCCCGCCCACGTCGGGCGAGACCACCGTGATCTCGTCGAGGTTGCGGAAATTGTGCCGGATGTCGAGCGCGAAGACCGGCGCCGCGTAGAGGTTGTCGACCGGCAGGTCGAAGAAGCCCTGGATCTGCGCCGCGTGCAGGTCGAGCGTCAGCACCCGGGCGATCCCGGCGACCGTCAGCAGGTTCGCCACCAGCTTGGCGCTGATCGGCGTGCGCGCCTTCGAGCGCCGGTCCTGCCGGGCATAGCCGAAATAGGGCATCACCGCGGTGATCCGGTGCGCCGAGGACCGGCGCAGCGCGTCGCACATGATGAGGAGTTCCATCAGGTTGTCGTTCGCCGGGTTCGACGTCGACTGGATGATGAACATGTCCTCGCCGCGGACGTTCTCGAACACCTCGACGAAGATCTCGGCGTCGTTGAAGCGCTCGACCCGGGTCCTGACGAGCTCGACCGTCTCGCCCCGGTGCATCGAGATCCGCCGGGCGATCGCGGTGGCCAGCGGCCGGTTCGAGTTGCCCGCGATCAGCTTGGGCTTGAACAGGGGGTTCATCGGCACAAGGGACCTCTCCGCAGGCTGGCTCAGGCGTGGGTTACCACCGCAACCCAGCCTTGCAAAGCCCCGGAATCTGTCGATGCTGGACCCGGAAGCGGGAGGGAAGCCATGGCCGAGATCGACTATTACCTGTCACCGATCTCGCCCTTCACCTACCTCGCCGGGAGCCGCCTCGAGGAGATCGCGGCCCGCCACGGCGCCACCGTCGCCTACAAGCCGGTACAGCTCACCCGCATCTTCGCCGAGACCGGCACCCCGCAGCTCAAGGATCGCCACGCCTCGCGGCGCAGCTACCGCCTGCAGGACCTCGCGCGCGTCGCCCGCGCCAACGGTCTGCCGATCAACGTCGCGCCGCGCCATTTCCCGACCAACCCGGTGCCGGCGGCCTCGGCGATCATCACCGCCGCGGCCGGCGGCGGCGACGTCGGGCCCCTGGTCCGCGGCTTCCTGCGCGCGGTCTGGGTCGAGGAGCGCGACATCGCCGAGGACGAGGTGGTGCGCGACGTGCTCGCCGAGGCCGGCTTCGACCCCGCTCTCGCCGACCGGGGCATGCTGACCTCGGTCGGGATCCTCGAGCGCAACACCGACGAGGCGCTGCGGCGCGGGGTCTTCGGGGTGCCGAGCTATCTTGTCGGCGACGAGATCTTCTGGGGCCAGGACCGGCTGCCGCTGCTCGACGCCCATCTCGACGCGGCCGGCTGATCGCGCGAGAACGTTGGAACATCGGGCCGGATCCGGGCATAGTGCGCGAGCCGCCGACCGCGATCGGCCCGACCGGAGTCCTTCGATGCACCGCGTCCTTCTCGCCCTGGTGGTTGCCGCCCCCGCCGTGCCGGCGCTGGCCCAGTCGGTGCTGGAGCCGTCGCCGCTTAACGGCGCGCCGACCTGCGGCGGGTTCAGCGCGCTCGAACTCGGGCGGGCGGCTCGAGATGCTGACGACGATCCAGCCGCTCGGCGACGAGATCGACGCCGAGGACGCGGGGGCCGCGCGGCAATGGTCCGACGAGGTCGCCGCCGCCTGCGCCGGCCAGCCCGACCGCCCGCTCGCGGACGCCGCGACCGAGGCGCTCGGCGGCGACTGATGCGGGCTCGATGCCAAAGGTTTACGCGGATTCGCTCGATCTGGAACGCGTATGGAATCCATATGGAATCCGTATGGCACCTGAAACAGTCAGGATTGAATCGTTAAGAAGCGCTGGCGCGAAGCGTTCAGGAGGAGAGCGACTGATACGGCCTCCGACTGATCCCTCGTCCCACCGTCTGGCGTTGCGCGCGCCGGCGCCGCCGACCCGCCCGATCAGGCCCGTGACTGATCGGGCCGCGTCCGCCCCCCACAGGGCGGACGCGCAGACGCGTCCGAGGGGCGGTCGCGCCCCGATGGAGAGCGACGGGACTGCGGGGCGCCCCTCGGCCTCCGCGCTCGCGCGCTCCGGCCGACGAACCGGCGCGGCGCAATGCGCCGCTCTTACCGGTTCGGAACCACGGGGTGCGTCATGGTCCGGCCTTTGTGCCCGGCCTTTGGGGCCGGACCGGAAAAGGAGCGATGCACCCGCCGGCTTGCCCGAGGCGATCAAGCGGAAATGGTATGATCCGAGGTTCCGAGCCGTTCGAGCGCCAGGCGCATGCCCTAGCGCAGGCCGGCTTCCTCGAGCAGCCCCTTGCGCTTGGCCTCGTAGTAGTAGCCCTTCGCGTACCAGCCGACCGCCTCGTCGCGGTCGCCGCCGGACACCAGCCAAGCGCCGCGCAGGTACTTGACCGCGTACCTGAGGTTGGTCTCGGCGTCGAGCAGCCCCTCCGGCCGGCCCTGGTAGCCCATCGTCCGCGCCGTCTGCGGGTGGATCTGCATCAGCCCGTAATAGGGGCCGTTGCGGGCGGTGGGCACGTGCCGGCTCTCCCGGACCACCACCCGCTGCACGAGGTCGGGCGGCACCCCGTAGCTGCGCGCATAGCCCTCGATCAGCGCGCGGAGCTCCGGCGTCTCGTTCGGGTAGAGCCCGGCGCGCGCCGCCGGCGCCTCGGGCTTGCCGCTGCAGGCCACGAGCCCCAGCAGGGCCAGCGCCAGCAGGACCCGGATCACTTCGCCCGCCGCTTCGGCGCCGCCCGCTTCTTCGGGGCGGCCGTGAGCTCCCGCGCCGTGCGCGCGGCCAGGGCCTTCTGCTGGCGGCGCGCCTCGGCCATCCAATGGCCGCGCGCCGTTCCCGCCGCCTTGTTCGCCGCACTCAGCCAGAGGCTCATCCAGGGGTTCTTCATCCCCGCGCCTGCTGCCGCATCCCGACGGAAAGGTCCGGGTAGCGCATCGGCCCGGTCTTCTCGAAGCCCCACCACCAGCCGCCGCCCCACCAGATCCGGTGGACCGCCGCCGGCCGCCCCTCCTCCGGCCAGCCGAAGACCGGCGCCACCGCCGCCGCGCCCGCGGCCCCGTCGCCGGAGCACTCGGCCCGCAGCACCGGCGCGTCGGGCCCGAGGTCGGGCACGATGAGCCGCGCCGGGGCGATGAGATCGGCCCGGAAGAATTCACCGCCGGTCACCCGGCAGCGCGCGCCCGTCACTTCCTGCCAGCCCTCGGCCCCGGGCACGAACGCGCGGACGGCGAGCGCGAGCGGCTTGCCCCGCCCCGGCGGGACCACCACGTCGCGCGACGACTGCATCGCGACCACGGGCAGCCTCTTGCCGCCGCCGATCGGCCCCTCCCATGGATAGTCGGTGATGCCGCCGCACCCCGCGAGCCCGAGCGCCAGCACGATCCCGATCCCACGCATCCCGTCCTCCGCCGCTTTTGCCGTGATCAAGCCCCGCCGGCCCGCGCCGCGCAAGCCCCAATCCGCGGGCGCCCCGGTTAACCGGGCTTAACCGTCGGCGTTGACCGAAGCGCGCGCCGCCCGCAAGCTCTCCTGCATGCGTCGGCTCCTCGTCCTCAGCCTCGTCCTCCTCGCCGCCTGCAGCGGGTCGCCGCAGGGCGTGCGCCCGTTTCCGGCCGGCGAGAGCCGCGCCCAAGGGATCGTGACGATGGCCTCGGCCGGCACCATCTGGAACCCGGTCACCGCCGACTGGCGCGAGGCGCAGGACGGCGCCGACCGCCGCTGCCGCTCCTGGGGCTACGCCGGCGCCGGCTCGTATTCCGGCTGGCAGGAGACCTGCCGCCAGTACGACCTCGCCGGCCGCTGCGTCCGCACCCTCGTCACCCGCTTCTATCCCTGCAGCGGCGGCTGAGCGCTCAGCGCATCTCGACCCTGAGTTCCGGATAGCGGGTGACCGGCACGCCGCTCGTCGTGCCGACCCCGCCGCCGTACCAGCCCATGCCGACGCCGACGCCCTCGGCGCTGCCGGTGCCGACCGAGATCCCGACCGCGGGCCAGCCGCCGAGGCCGCCCGACCACGCCGCCTGCGGCGATGCCGCACCCTGCCCGGTCAGCTCGCCCGACCGGCAGGTCACCACCACCACCGGCGCCGAGGCCCCGTAGTCGGGCATCAGCAGCCGCGCCGGCGTCGCGAAGTCGGCGGTGAACCACGCCGTCTCCGCCCGGCAGGCGACGCCGCGGAGCTCCTGCCGCGCATCGCCGGCCGGAACCGTCCGGACCACGAGCTGCGTCTCGCCCTGGGCCAGCGGCGCGGCCACGCCCGATCGCGCCACCGCCGCCACCGTCGTCGCGCCGGGCGGCGCGGCGGAGTTCACCGCACACCCCGCCAGCACCAGCCCGGCCAGTCCCTGCATGACCCGCATGTCAGCCTCCTCCTCGCGCCGGCTTTCGCCGCATTAGCCTATCGGTAACCGGATTCGCGCTTGCTGGTTTCAGCATGACGAGGTCGCCGATGAAACGATTCTCCCTCCCCGCCGCGATCCTCGCGCTGGCGCTTCCCACCGCGGGCGCCAGCGAGAGCATCAACCTGAGCTCGAGCGACTTCATCGCGCGCATCGACGAGACCCTCCGCGACCCGGTGGCCAGCGACGGCTTCGAGGCCGCTGCCTTCCACGCCGGCGTCGAGGCCGCAGCCGAGGCCGAGCCTGTGCGCGCCGGCGAGGTCGAGGTCCATTTCGGCGCCCGGCCCGGTGCCGGCAGGGGCGCGACGCACGTCGGTCCCGGCCGCGACTTCGAGGCGGGCGGCAGCGATGCGCCCCCGGCCGTCCGGCCGGTCGCGGCGTGGGTGCGCTTCGACACCGCCGGCACCAGCGCCGAAACCGAGGCAAGGGCGACGGTGACGGTCACGCGCGGCGGCGCGCGCGGGGCCGGCGTCGACGTCGGCCTGTCGCGCCTGCTCGCCGATCTCTGCAACGTCGACCCGCGCTCCCGCGACGTCCTCGAGGATGACGGTCGGGTCGAACTGCCGGTGCAGGCGAAGTTCTGAGATCAGATGGCCCTGCGCGTGCGCCAGGCGAGATAGGCCTGGGCGCCGCCGATGGCGATGAGCTCGATCCCGAGCAGGACGCCGAGCAGCCAGGTCGCGGCCTCCGGCAGGTTGGCGAAGAGGACGAGGGCGCAGACGATGGCGACGAGGCCGCTCGCCAGCATCCAGAGCCAGTCCTGCATCGGCCGGATCATCAGCGCGAACACCACCCGCGTGATCCCGCCGACGAGGAAGAGCACGAGCATCAGGAAGGTCACCGCCACCAGCCCGGCCGCCGGGCTGCTGACGAGGAGGTAGCCGACGAGGATCTCGAGCGTGACCGTGACGAGCTGAAGCCAGAAATACGGGACCTGGGTCGCGCCGAAGAGCGAGATGATCTGCACGATCCCGCTCAGGATCAAGAGCCAGCCGAGGAGGGCGAGCAGCCCGACGCTCATGAAGGCCGGGAAGATCAGCGCCAGCACCCCCGCGGCGACCATCACGCCGCCCTGGATCAGAAAGAGCAGCGACCTCTTGCGGATGGTGTCGCGCACCGCCTCGCGCAGCACCGCCGAGGCCTCGTTGACCGTGATCGCCATGCCGTTCTCCCGAAGCTCGCGCGCTCCGGGCACGATCGTCGCGCGAAACCCCGGCGCTGTCCAGCCGAGCCGCGCTCAGCGCCGCCCCCCTTCCCTTCGCGAGTCGGGCCGGGGTCAAGGGCGGCGAAGCCGCGGGCGCAAGCCCGCTTGCCCTTGACGCCGGCCCGACTCGCAGCTCCACACTGGAGGAGGCGCCTGATGAAGCAGCTGCTTCATCAGCGCCTCGGCGCAGAATCTTCCTTCTCTTCCTTGCGACGCCGACACCGGCGACTCCGCCGCCGCGCGGCGCGGGCGCAGTGCTGCCACCGGCGCGACGCCGACGCGCCGCCACCGCCGGCGGGCGACGACCGCCGGCCTCGCCTTTGGTCCCTTGCTGTCAGGCGATCAGCGCAGGGTGATGTTCAGGTTGGGATAGTCCGACACCGGGTAGCCCGGCCCATAGGCTCCCCAGCCCCAGGGGTAGCCGGGGTAAAGGCCGAAGCCCGGATAGCCCCAGTAGCCCGGCGGTTCCTGCCAGCGGGTGAGGATCTCGAGGCGGCCGGCTCCGGAAAGGCCGTCGGCCCGGCAGGCGACGTTGAGCTCCGGGGATTGCGGGCCGAAGTTCGGCACCACGAGGCGGGACGGCGTCACCAGCGTCGCGGTGTAGAGGCTCGAGGTCAGCTCGCAGTCGGCGCCGACGACCTCGCGGCGGACGTCGCCTTCGGGCGCGAGGAACGTGCGGACGAGGAACGCCGCCTCGCCCTGCACGGCCTGGAAGCGGTCGCCGGGCACCACCACCTGCCGCTCGACCGGCACGCCGGTGGCGCAGCCCGCCAGCAGGAGCGCCGCGAGCCCAGGCAGCGCGCGCACCGCCCCTACTCCGCCGCACGCACCGCCGGCCAGCCGCCGGCCGCGAACGCCGCCTTGAGCTCCGAGCGCCGCGCTTCGGCCGCGGCGGCGGCAGCAGCCTTCACATGGCCGAAGCCGCGGATCTGCAGCGGAAGCTCGGCCAGCTCGACCGCGATGTCGCGGGTGGCCGGGGACACGCCGCCGATGACGGTGTCCATGTCCTTCTCGTAGTCGGCGATCAGCGCGCGTTCCAGGCGGCGCTCGGCGGTGTGGCCGAACGGATCGAGCGGCGTCCCCCGCAGCCACTTGAAGCGGCTGAGCACGCGGAACGCACCGAGCATCCAGGGGCCGAACACGCGCTTGCGCGGCCGCCCCTCGGCGTCCTTGCCGCCGAGGATCGGCGGCGCGAGGTGAAAGCGCATCGCCCGGACGTCGGTGAACTGGGCCGCGACGGCCGCCTCGAGGGTCTCGGCGTGCAGACGGGCGACCTCGTATTCGTCCTTGTAGGCGAGGAGCTTGTGGTAGCCCTTGGCCATCGAGGCGGCGAGCTCGGGATCGGTGCGACGCGCGGCCGCGATTCGGTCGCGGTACCGGCGCGCGAGCCGCCTGCCCTGGTACTTCGCGAGGTGCGCGGCCCGCCGCTCGACGATGGTGTCGAGGTCCTCGGCCGGCGGCGCCGCCTCGGGCGCGGCCGCGGCCGCCTCCCGCGGGTACGCAACCGCCCAGCGGCCGATCGCGAAGGCCTGGATGTTGCCCTCGACGTTGGCGCCGTTGATCTCGATCGCGCGCAGGAGCGCCGCGTCGCCGACCGGGACGAGGCCCGCCTGCCAGGCGGCGCCGAGCATCAGGACGTTGGCATAGATCGCGTCGCCGAGCAGCTTCTCGGCCAGCCGGGTCGCGTCGAGCACGGTGAGCGCGTCGTCGCCGAGCCGGGCGCGCAGCGCCAGCGACAGGCGGTCGGTCGGCAGGTGGAAGTCCCGGTCGTGGGTGAAGTCGCCGGTGACGATCTCGTGGGCGTTGACGACGCCCCGGGTCCGGCCGCGCGCCATCAGACCGAGGGTCTTCGCCCCGGCGGAGACGACGAGGTCGCCGCCGATCAGCGCGTCCGCCTCGCCGACCGCGACCCGGATCGCGGTGATCTCCGAGGGCTTCTCGGCGATCCGGCAATGGATGCTGACGGCGCCGCCCTTCTGGGCGAGGCCCGCCATCTCCATCTCTCCGGCGCCCTTGCCCTCGAGGTGCGCCGCCATCGCGATGAGCGCGCCGACGGTCACGACGCCGGTGCCGCCGACGCCGGTGATGACGATGTTGTAGGTGCCGCGCATCGCCGGCAGCGTCGGCGTCGGGAGATCGGGCAGCTGCAGTTCGGCCCGCGCCGCCTTCTTCACCCTGGCCCCCTCGAGGGTCACGAAGCTCGGGCAGAAGCCGTCGAGGCAGGAGAAGTCCTTGTTGCAGGAGGACTGGTCGATGGCGCGCTTGCGGCCGAACTCGGTCTCGAGCGGCAGGATCGAGACGCAGTTCGACTTCACGCCGCAGTCGCCGCAGCCCTCGCAGACGTCGGGGTTGATGAAGACCCGGCGGTCGGGATCGGGGAAGGCGCCGCGCTTGCGGCGGCGGCGCTTCTCGGCGGCGCAGGTCTGGATGTAGATGATCGCGGAAACCCCGGGGATCTCCTGCATTTCACGCTGCACGGTGTCGAGGTGGGAGCGCTCGCGCATCTTCACCTGTGGCGGGAACGCGGCGAGGTCCAGGTCCTCCTTCGGGTCGTAGACGCCGACGATCGTCCCGACGCCCATCGCCACCAGCTCGCGCGCGATCTGCTGCGCCGTGAGCCCGCCCTCGTTCGGCTGGCCGCCGGTCATCGCGACGGCGTCGTTGAAGAGGATCTTGAAGGTGATGTTCACGCCCGCGGCGAGGGCGGCGCGGATCGCCTGGACGCCCGAGTGGTTGTAGGTGCCGTCGCCGAGGTTCTGGAAGATGTGCTTGCGGGTGGAGAACGGCGCCTCGCCGATCCAGTTCGCCCCCTCGCCGCCCATGTGGGTGAAGCCCTCGGTGCCGCGGTCCATCCACTGCACCATGTAGTGGCAGCCGATGCCGGCATAGGCGCGGGCGCCCTCGGGCAGCCGGGTCGAGGTGTTGTGCGGGCAGCCCGAGCAGAACCAGGGGTGGCGCACCGCCAGGTCCTCGGCGTTGTCGGCGCGGACCGCCTCCTCGAGGATCGCGCGGCGGGCCTTCAGGGTCTCGGTCTCGACGCCCTCGAGCGCCAGGAGGTCGCCGAGGGTGCGGGCGACCTTGACGGGGTCGAGCGCCTGCTTGACGGAGAAGACCGTCTCGCCGGCCTCGTTCTTCCAGCCGATCACGCGGCGGCCGCGACGATCGTCGAAGATCGCCTCCTTGATCTGGACCTCGATGAGCTTGCGCTTTTCCTCGACGACGATGATCGTCTGGAGGTCGTGCGACCACTCGCGGAAGCTCTCCATGTCGAGCGGCCAGACCATGCCGACCTTGTAGGTCGTGATCCCGAGCCGCTCCGCCTTGGCAGCGTTCAGGCCGAGAAGGTCGAGCGCGTGGGCGGTGTCGAGCCAGGACTTGCCCGCCGAGACGATGCCGATCTTCGCCTTGGCGTTGCCCCAGACCCGGCGGTCGATGCGGTTCGCCCGGCGCGAAGGCCTCGGCGGCGAAGCGCTTGTAGTCGTGCAGCCGCGCTTCCTGCGCCACCGGGTTGTCGTGGCGGCGGATGTTGAGCCCGTCCTCGGGCATGGCGAAGTCGGTGGGGGTGACGATCTTCAGCCGGTGCGGGTCGCCGTCGACGACCTCGGTGACCTCGATGGTGTCCTTGACGCATTTCAGGCCGACCCAGCAGCCGGTGTAGCGCGACAGCGCCCAGCCGAGCAGGCCGTAGTCGAGCACCTCCTGGACGCCGGCGGGCGAGAGGATCGGCATCATCGCGTCGACGAGCGCGAACTCCGAATGGTGCAGAACGGTCGAGCTCTCGCCGGTGTGGTCGTCGCCCATGCAGGCGACGACGCCGCCGAACTCGGCGGTGCCGGCCATGTTGGCGTGGCGGAAGACGTCGCCGCAGCGGTCGACGCCCGGACCCTTGCCGTACCAGAGGCCGAAGACGCCCTCGACGCGGCCCTCGCCGTGCAGGCCGACCTGCTGGGTGCCCCAGAGCGCGGTGGCGGCCAAATCCTCGTTCAGGCCCGGCTCGAACTTGATGTCGGCGGCGGTGAGTTGCTTGCGCGCCTTCATCATCGCAAGGTCGACGCCCGCCGAGCGGCGAGCCGCGATATCCGGTCGCGTAGCCCGCGGTGGAAAGCCCCGCCGCCTCGTCGCGCGCCTTCTGCATCAGGAGCACGCGCACCAGCGCCTGGATGCCGCCGAGAAGCACGGTGCGCTTTGAGAGGTCGAAACGGTCCGTCAGCGAGACGTCGTGGAGGGTCATGGCACCTCCCGGAGACATGGCGGCCGAGAGTATAGGTCAGAGGGCTTGACCAACCAAGCAAAATTCGCTTGAACGGGGCTGAAGCGGCCCAAACGAAAGAATCTGTCGACAGGGGATTGCCCAAAGCGCATTGGCGGCTGATTCCGGCCCGCCTCGCGGAAACTTATGGTATTGCAGCCGGGAGCGCCTACATAGGCGGCGCCGAGCAGAAGAACGATCCGGAGACGGGATGGACTGGGACAAGCTGCGAATCTTTCATGCGGTGGCCGACGCGGGCAGCCTGACCCACGCCGGCGACACGCTGCATCTCAGCCAGTCCGCGGTCAGCCGCCAGATCCGCGCGCTCGAGGAGAGCCTCGACACGACGCTCTTCCGCCGGCATGCCCGCGGGCTGCTGCTGACCGAGCAGGGCGAGCTGCTGTTCGAGGCGACGCGCACGATGACCAAGCGCCTCGAGGCAACGGCGGCGCGCATCCGCGACAGCGAGGACGAGGTCTTCGGCGAGCTGCGCGTGACCACGACCACGGGCTTCGGCACGCTCTGGCTCGCGCCGCGGCTGCCGCGGCTGTTCGAGCGCTACCCGAACCTCAAGATCGACCTGATGCTCGAGGAGCGCATCCTCGACCTGCCGATGCGCGAGGCCGACGTGGCGATCCGGCTGAAGGAGCCGAGCCAGGCCGACCTGATCCGGCGCCGGCTGATGGAGGTGCATATCCGCCTCTACGCCAGCCGCGCCTACGTCGAGAAGCACGGCCTGCCCGGCGACCGCCGGAGGAACTCGCCGACCACCGGCTGATCACCCAGAGCCCGACCTCGCCGCAGGTGCGCGCCGGGGCGGACTTCGTCCAGCCGCTTCCTCGCCCTCGGGCCGTCCTCGTCGCTGGCGGTCAACAGCTACTTCGGCATCCTGCAGGGCGTGATCCACGGCCTCGGCATCGGCTCGCTGCCCGACTACCTGACCGCGGACTTCCCCGACCTGGTAATATCCTTCCGGGAGAGCAGAGCGCGCCCATCCCGACCTACCTCGCCTACGTCGAGGAACTGCGGCATTCCAAGCGTGTATGCGCGTTTCGCGATTTCATGCTTGAGGAGATCACGGCCTTCAAGCGGGAGGGCAAGGTCGCCAGCGCGGCCGCCTCGTGAGCCATGCAGTGACGGCGATACCGGCCATGCACAACATTTGGGCATCGACCCTTGCCTGATCGGCTCACTAGCGTTATATTGCAACTCGAAGTTGGGCACGCCTCGGCATGTCCTCTTCAACCTCCCTGTTGGACTTGGGCCGAGCTGAGCGCTCGGCCTCTTTTTTTGCGCAGGGCTTTTTGCGCATGGCGATTGGAGGCCCGGCGGCCCTTCCGCTTGCCGCTCCGGGCCCGTACATAGCGGCGAGCCCAGCCATGGAGCGTCGATGTCCGATACCGCCCTCACCCGCGAGCCCGAGATCACCGAGGAACTCGTCGCGGCGCATGGCCTGAAGCCCGACGAGTACCAGCGTATCCTCGACCTCATCGGGCGCACGCCTACGCTGACCGAGCTCGGCATCTTCTCGGCGATGTGGAACGAGCATTGCTCGTACAAATCGTCGAAGAAGTGGCTGCGGACCCTGCCGACCACCGGGCCGCAAGTGATCTGCGGACCCGGCGAGAACGCCGGCGTCGTCGACATCGGCGACGGCCAGGCGCTGGTCTTCAAGATGGAGAGCCACAACCACCCCTCCTACATCGAGCCCTACCAGGGGGCGGCGACCGGCGTCGGCGGCATCCTGCGCGACGTCTTCACCATGGGCGCGCGGCCGATCGCGGCGATGAACGCGCTTTCCTTCGGGGAGCCGACGCATCCGAAGACCGAAGTCGCTGGTCCACG
This sequence comes from uncultured Alphaproteobacteria bacterium, assembly GCA_963763295.1. Lineage (GTDB taxonomy): Bacteria > Pseudomonadota > Alphaproteobacteria > Rhodobacterales > Rhodobacteraceae > Amaricoccus. The sequence goes on along the minus strand of CAVXOH010000004.1, from coordinate 133,557 downwards.
GCGTCGTCGCCGGCATCGGCGGCTACGGCAACGCCTTCGGCGTGCCGACGATCGGCGGCGAACTGCGCTTCCACGCGCGCCTACAACGGCAATTGCCTGGTCAACGCCTTCGCCGCCGGGCTCGCGAGAGCCGACGCGATCTTCTACTCCGCGGCCTCGGGCGTGGGGATGCCCGTGGTCTATCTCGGCGCCAAGACCGGCCGCGACGGCGTCGGCGGCGCGACGATGGCCTCGGCCGAGTTCGACGCACACAATCGAGGAGAAGCGGCCGACCGTGCAGGTCGGCGACCCGTTCACCGAGAAGCGGCTGATGGAGGCTTGCCTCGAGCTGATGGCGACCGGGGCGGTCATCTCGATCCAGGACATGGGCGCGGCGGGGCTCACCTGCTCGGCCGTCGAGATGGGCGACAAGGGCGATCTCGGAATCCGGCTCGACCTCGACCGCGTGCCGGTGCGCGAGGACGGCATGACCGCCTACGAGATGATGCTGAGCGAGAGCCAGGAGCGCATGCTGATGGTGCTCCGGCCGGAGAAGGAGGCCGAGGCGCGCGCGGTCTTCGAGAAGTGGGACCTCGACTTCGCCATCGTCGGCGAGACCATCGCCGAGGACCGCTTCATCGTCCGCCTAGGCGGCGAGGTGAAGGCCGACCTGCCGCTGAAGGCGCTGTCGGGCGAAGCCCCGGAGTACGATCGCGCCTGGATCGCGACCCCGGCGGCGCCGGCGCCGCTCGGGCCGGTGCCGGAGATCGATCCGGCGGAGGCGCTGCTTCGCCTGGTCGGGAGCCCGAACCTCGGCGGGCGGTCCTGGGTCTGGGCCCAGTACGACCACATGGTGATGGCCGACACGGTGCTGCCGCCGGGGTCGGACGCCGGGCGTGGTCCGCGTCCATGGCACCGACAAGGCGATCGCCTTCACCTCCGACGTCACCCCGCGCTATTGCCGGGCGAACCCGGAGCGCGGCGGCATGCAGGCGGTGGCCGAGGCCTACCGCAACCTGAGCGCCACCGGGGCGCTGCCGCTGGCGGCGACCGACAACCTCAACTTCGGCAACCCCGAGCGTCCGGAGATCATGGGCCAGTTCGTCGGCTGCATCCGGGGGATCGGCGGCGGCCTGCGCCGCGCTCGACATGCCGATCGTGTCGGGAAACGTCAGCCTCTACAACGAGACCGAGGGCCGCGCGATCCTGCCGACGCCGACGATCGGGGCGGTCGGACTGCTCCCGTCGCTCGGCGGCCTGATCCGGATGGCGCCGCCGGCGGGCGACGTCCTGCTGCTGCTTGGGACGACGCACGGGCATCTCGGGCAGTCGGCGCTGCTTGCCGAAGTCTTCGGGCGCGAGGAAGGCGAGGCGCCGCCGGTCGATCTCGGCGCGGAACGGGCGGCGGGCAGGTTCGTCCGGGATGCGAACGCGGCGGGGCTCGTCTCGGCCGCGCATGACCTTTCCGATGGCGGGCTCGCCGTGGCCGCGGCGGAGATGGCGCTGGCGGGCGGCGTCGGCGTCGAGATCTTCGCCGATGCCGCGTTCGGCGCGGCCGGCTGGTTCTTCGGCGAGGACCAGGGGCGCTACCTGCTCGCCTGCCCGGCGGACGACGTTGACCGGCTGCTGGTGCGGGCGCTCGACGCGGGGGTGCCGCTCCGGGTCGTCGGGGAGGCGCGCGGCGGCGATCTGGTGCTGGGGGAGAGCCGGGTCGGGTTGGAGGCGCTCGCTGCCGCCCACGGCGGGGCGCTCGAGCGATTGCTCGGCTGACCCTTGCGGGGCTACCGGCCGGGCTCTAGATTCGGCGTGAGTGAATGACTGAGGCGGCCGGCGGATGGCGATGGAAGCGGCGGATATCGAGCGTCTGATCCGGGCGGCGTTTCCGACCGCGCGGGTCGAGATCACCGATCTCGCCGGCGACGGCAACCACTATGCCGCCAGCGTCACCGCGGAGGAGTTCCGCGGCGTGAACCGGGTGAAACAGCACCAGATGGTCTATGCCGCGCTGAAGGGAAAGATGGAAGGATCGCGGGGCGAGCTGCATGCGCTCGCGCTGACGACCAAGGCACCGGAGTAGAGAATGAACGTGACGGAAGCCACCGCCCACGAGGCGATCAGGGCCGATCTGGACGGCAACGACGTCGTGCTCTTCATGAAGGGTACCGCGCAGATGCCGCAGTGCGGCTTCTCGAGCCGCGTCGCCGGCGTGCTCAACTACATGGGCGTCGCATACAAGGACGTGAACGTCCTGGCGGACGAGAATATCCGCAACGGGATCAAGAGCTTCTCGGACTGGCCGACGATCCCGCAGCTCTACGTCAAGGGCGAGTTCGTCGGCGGCTGCGACATCGTCACCGAGATGACGCTATCGGGGGAGCTCGACGAGCTGTTCACCGCCAAGGGGGTGGCGTTCGACAAGGCGGCGGCGGAGAAGATCCGCGAGGCTAACCGCTGAGGCAATTTACCGGCCGTACCACGGGTTAACGGCGTTTTGTTCGATGCACACATTACAACGCATGCACGACGCATGTGCGTGCGGTGTGCGCGGATGGCCAAGATTAACGCGGCCAACTCGGCGCAGGCGCTTTACGCCGCGCGTCCTTCCACGAGCGGGCGTTGGCGCGCGAGGGAGGCGGCGATGGCGTCGAGGACGACCCGGACGCGCGCCACCCGGCGGAGGCTCGGGTGGACGAGCAGCCAGAGCGACACCTCCATCTCGGCGATCGGCGGCGCCAGGCGGCGCAGTCCGGGATCGGTATCGCCGAAATAGCAGGGCAGCGCCGCCACGCCGAGGCCCGCGCGCGCCGCTTCGCGAAGCGCGACGAGCGAGTTGGCGCGCTGCACGATCCGCTCGGGGGGCACGTGGGCGCTCAGCCAGCGCGCGGAGAGCAGGTGCCCAAGGCTGTCGTCGAAGCCGAGCCAATCGTGGTCGGCGAGGCTGCCCCGCCGGTGGGCGAGATAGCAGGGTGCGGTATAGGGCGCGGTCGCCAGCGCCGCGAGCCGCCGGCCGACGAGCCCTTCGGGGGCGGCGGCGGCCGGGCGCAGGGCCACGTCCGCGTCGCGCGTCGTCAGCGTGAAAAAGCTGTTGGCGACCACGAGGTCGACGGTGATCTCCGAGTGCTCGTCCCGGAGCGCGGCGAGGATCGGGGTCACGAGCTCGACCAGCGTGTCGGTCGTCGTGAGCCGGACCGTGCCGGACAGGCGCAGATCCTCTCCAGCCAGCCGCTGCTCGAGGGTCGCGAGGTCGTCGAGAACCCGGCGCGCCGTCGTCATCGCCGCCTCGCCTGCCGGGGTCGGTGCGTAGCCGCCACGGGCGCGCTCGAAGAGCCGGGCGCCGGTGCGGGCCTCGATCGCGCCCAGCCGCCGGAAGGCGGTGGAATGGTCGATCCGCAGCCGTCGCGCGGCGCCGGTCAGCGAGCCGGCCGCGCCGATCGCTCGCACGAGGCGCAGGTCGTCGAGGCTGAGGCCGCTCTGCGCCATCGTCTCCTCCTTGCAGTCAACGCAAGCGGGGCTTGCCGGTTCACCACCTTGGCATCGGCGGCGCGTGGCCCAGATCTCCGGGCGAGCACCGCAACCGGACAAGGAGACGGCGATGGGCGCCCCTTCTCCCGAACTCTGCAATCTGTGGCTGGCGCGGGCCTTCAACGCGCAGGACGTCGAGGCGGCGGCGGCGATGTATCACCCGGACGCAGCGGTGGTGCAGCTCGACGAGGTGCATGGGCGCACGCGGGTCGCGCATGGCGCGGACGCCATCCGGGCGGCGATGGCCGGCTATATCGGCCTCGAGCCGCACATGGATGTCATCACCCACCACACGACCGTGGCCGGGGACTTCGCGATGACGCGGTCGCAATGGCTGATCAAGGGTAAGGGCGCCGGGGGAAACCCGATCGAGGTTCATCACCACGGGATAGAGGTGCACCGGAAGTTGCCGGACGGAACCTGGGCCTTCTTCATCGACCACCCGTTCGGCGCGGACGCGGCCTGGGCCGTTGACGCGCCGCCGCCAACGGAATGACGGAAGAAGGCCGGACGTACGCGCACTCGGACCGGGAAAAGGCCGGTCGCGCGAAGCGGGCCATGTACAGGATGATGACGATTGTCATCGCGGGCCGCGAGCGCGCTTGTCGGGGCTGAAGCAGCGCCCGGGAGGCGGTGCTTGCGGCGGCGCAGAAAGGAGAACCGGCAATGCAGAAGACGTATCACGGAAGCTGCCACTGCGGCGCGGTGCGCTTCGAGGCCGACATCGACCTCGCGGCCGAAACCAGCAAATGCAACTGCTCGACCTGCACCAAGGCGAGATTCTGGAAGACGATCGTTGCGGCGGACTCCTTCCGGCTCCTGGCCGGCGAGGACGCGCTCGCCGACTACCAGTTCGACGGCGCCAGCAGCGCCGGCATCCATCACCTCTTCTGCAGCCGCTGCGGCGTGAAGTCGTTTGCCCGCGGCCACCTCGAGGGGTTCGGCGACTTCGTCGCCGTCAACGTGGCCTGCCTCGACGACGCAACCGACCGGGAACTCGCGGAGGCGCCGGTGATCTTCCAGAACGGCCGGGCCAACGACTGGTCCTCGCCGCCGGCCGAGACCCGTTACCTCTAGCGATGACAAAGCCTGAACGCCGGCGACGGACACTTGGGGCCGATAGGCCGCCATGAAAGCGCCTACACGACCCGGGCGATCGAGGCCCCGCCGGCAACCGAGTAGCCGTCAGGCCGTTTGCAGGTCAGAGAGGAGAAATGCCATGCGGGTCGAGGAGCAGCGGGGGGCCTACCGCTGACGGAAGCGCCATGGCGATGGTTCAGCAGGTAGCAGCTTCTCTGGAAGGGAGACCGAGGATGACGATTTACGAGACCGATACGCACGACGAACGGCTGAACGCCCGACCTCGCATCGTGTCCCCCGAGGCGTGGGAGGCGGCGCGCAAGGAGCTGCTCGTGAAGGAGAAGGCGTTGACCCACGCCCGCGATGCCCTCGCCGCCGAGCGCCGGCGCATGCCGTGGCTGGCGGTGGAGAAGGCGTACGAATTCGAAGGCCCCGGGGGAAAGGCGAGCCTGCTCGACCTTTTCGACGGGCGCCGCCAGCTGATCGTGTACCGCGCCTTCTTCGAGCCCGGAGTTGAGGGCTGGCCCGCCCATGGCTGCGTCGGCTGCTCGATGGTGGCCGACCAGGTCGCCCATCCCGCGCATCTGAGCGCCCGAAATACGAGCCTCGCCTTCGTGTCGCGGGCACCGCAGCCGGAGATCAAGCGCCTGAAGGCGCGGATGGGCTGGGACGATATTCCGTGGTTCACCGTGACGGACGGTTTCGACGCCGACTTCGGCGTGGACGAATGGCACGGCACGAATGCGTTCATCCGCGACGGCGAGCGCGTGTTCCGCACCTACTTCCTCAACAACCGCGGCGACGAGCAGATGGGCGGCACCTGGAACTACCTCGACATCACCGCGCTCGGGCGCCAGGAGGAATGGGAGGACTTGCCCGAGGGCTACCCGCAGACCCCGCCCTACGACTGGTGGCGCTGGCACGACAGCTACGACGATTCCGGCCGGGCACCGGATGCCGGAGAGGCGGCGATCCGGAACCGCGCCGGCAGGTAGCGGCAGGGCGAGCGGGAAGAAAAATGACCGAAGCGCCGACGAGCGCAGGCTTGCGCTCAATACAATGGTGGCCCACCGTTGCCGGAATAGCGTTTGCGATGTTCGTTGCGCTCGACCTGTTCCGGGGCGAAGAGCGCGGGCACGAGCTGGCGTCCATCGTCGCTGCGTCCGGGCTTGTCTATCTCGGCGCTGCGGCACTGAACCAACCACGGGTCGCGTGGCTGGTTTTTCTTGGATCGGTCGTCGTCATCACCGCCGCGAAAATCGGGCTGATCGGCGTGGATGCGACATGGCCGCTGCTCGGCGTCGCGGGGCTGTTCTTCGGCTATGGCGTGTTGCGCGGCGTGACGCGCCCGGCGGGCGGCCTGCCGCTGCAGACGATTGCGATGGTGGCATTGGGGATAGTTGCCGGCGCTGCCCTGTTCGTGGACGAGGTCGTCGGCGCATACCTGGTCGCCGCGGGGCTGCTCGCCCATGCCGCCTGGGACGCATATCATCACGCCGCGAACAGGGTCGTCCCGCGCTCGATGGCGGAGTTCTGTTGCGTTCTGGATGTCGTGCTCGCAGTCGCCATCGTCGTCGCGACCGTGCGCGCCTGATCGACCCGAGAGCAGGTCTCCGACACTTCACTGAAAGCGAAAGGACAAGTCATGGCCAAGAACAAGATCGCCAAGAACACGATCTGCGTGTGGTACGACAAGGACGCCGAGGCGGCCGCGCGTTTCTACGCGGCGACCTTTCCCGACAGCGTCGTGGGCGCCGTCATCCGTTCCCCGAGCGACAATCCGTCCGCCAAGGAGGGCAACGTGCTGGTGGTGGAGTTCACTGTCGCCGGCATCCCTTGCGTCGGGCTGAACGGCGGTCCCGCGATCAAGCACAACGAGGCCTTTTCGTTCCAGATCGCGACCGACGACCAGGAGGAGACCGACCGCTTCTGGAACGCCATCGTCGGCAACGGCGGTGAGGAGGGCGCTTGCGGCTGGTGCAAGGACAAGTGGGGCGTCTCCTGGCAGATCACGCCGCGCGTGATGCTGGAGGCGCTGGAGGCTGGCGGCGCTGAAGCAAAACGCGCCTTTGATGCAATGCTGACCATGAAGAAGATCGACGTCGCCGCCATCGAGGCGGCGCGGCGCGGAACGAGGGATAAGGTCCAGACTTGACAACCGATCGCTGCGACAGACCGCGCCCGGCGCTGAGACGAGCGAGCGTGCGGCGAGCCGGGAATGCAGCAACGCGGACCGAAATCGCCGAACCTGCGCGGCGAGCGCGGGCGTGCCTGCGCATTGGAGCCGTTGCGTGAAGTATATTTGCATGACGCACGCGGCTCCGCGGCGTCACAGCGCGCGGATCTTACCTCATCGCCGCTAGGCCGGCTGGGCCGCTTCGGCGAGGGCGTTGATCTCGTTGACGACCTGGGCGAGCAGCATCGCCGCCGCCTCGTTCTCCTCGCGCAGCGCCGCGACCTCGGCGGGCGAGGTCTTGTGCGACGCCTCGGTCTCGAGCTTCAGCGCGTTCGCCGCGAGCATCGCCGACTTCGCCTCGGCGATGCGCACGCGCTCCTCGGCGTGGCGGAGCCGCTCCTCGGTCTGGCGGAGCTGCTCCTGCACGCCGGTCATGGTGTCGGCGAGCATCAGGCCGGCGAGCAGCAGCATCCGCTTCTCGGTCGAGCGGCCGGCGTCGCCGATGCGGACCGCCTCGGTATCGAGCAGGCGCCCGGCCCGCTCGAGCGAGGGCTCCTGGCCCGGCTCGCAGGCGACCTCGAAGACGCGGCCGCCGATCTCGAGGATGAGCTCGGGCATGTCAGACCTCCTCGATCAGGGGCTTGAGCTGGGCGATCAGGTCGTCGAGCGCGGCGACATCCTTGTCGCGCTTGACCCTGAGCCGCTCGAGCTCGTCCGAAAGCTCCGCCCTCTCGGCCTCGAGCGCCGCGATGCGGTCGACCAGCGCCCGCTCGTCGGGCTGGGGCGCCGCGGCGGCGTCGCGCGCGGCCATGGCGGAGCGGAGGCGATCGAGCGCCTCGGCGAGCTGGGATTCGAGCTGGGTGATCTGACTCATCTGTGCGCTTTCGAACTGGTACCGCCCGTTTTAGGCAGCCGCGTGGGTGAATGCAATCAGTCCCGGCACAGGAGCGAGCGCAGAAGCGCGCGCCACAGTCGCGCCCTCTTATCGGACGCTTACGATGGTTTTCCTCGGGCGCGCATGAGGTTCGCGCGGGGTCGGCGGCGCGCGCGGCCTTGACCCTAGGAGGAGGGCTGCCTATCAGTGCCCAGTCTCGGGGACCCGTCCGACGGACGTGCGGCGCGCGCCCCGCGTGCAGGAAAGGCCGCCCCCGGTGAACATCCCCGTCCTCCGCCAGCGTTTCGCCGACCACTGGATGAAGGCAGCCGCGCTCAGGGTGCTGGCGATGGACGCGGTGCAGAAGGCGAATTCCGGGCATCCGGGACTGCCGATGGGGATGGCCGACGTGGCGACCGTCCTGTTCGAGAAGCACCTGAAGTTCGATGCGAGCACGCCGTCGTGGCCGGACCGCGACCGCTTCGTGCTGTCGGCCGGGCACGGGTCGATGCTGCTCTACGGCCTCTTGTACCTGACCGGCTACAGCCACATGACGATCGACGAGATCAAGCGGTTCCGCCAGCTCGGCTCGCGCACCGAGGGCCATCCCGAGTACGGGCACGCGCCCGGGATCGAGACGACGACGGGGCCGCTCGGCCAGGGGCTCGGGAACGCCGTCGGCATGGCGATCGCCGAGGAGAGCCTTGCCGCCCGCTTCGGGCGCAAGGTCGTCGACCACCGCACTTGGGTCATCGCCGGCGACGGCTGCCTGATGGAGGGGATCAGCCATGAGGCGATCGGCCTCGCCGGGAAGCAGCGGCTGAACCGGCTGATCGTGATGTGGGACGACAACGGCATCTCGATCGACGGCAAGGTCAGCCTCGCCGACGTCACCGACCAGAAGCAGCGCTTCGCGGCCGCCGGCTGGTCGGTGCACGAGTGCGACGGCCACGATCCGGAGGATATCGACCGGGCGCTCACCGATGCGAAGGCGTCGGACCGGCCGGCGATGATCGATTGCCACACCCATATCGGCTTCGGCGCGCCGACCAAGCAGGACACCAAGGCGGCGCACGGCTCGCCGCTCGGCGACGACGAGATCGCCAAGGTCCGCGAGGTCTACGGCTGGCCCTACCCGCCCTTCGAGGTGCCCGGCGAGATCATCGATGCCTGGCGCGCGATCGGGAGGAAGGGCGTCGCGGTGCGCGAGGGCTGGGAGGAGCGGCTTGCCAAGCTGTCGGCGCCGAAGCGCGCCGAATTCGCCCGGGTGATGGCCGGCGAGATGCCGCGCAACCTTGGCAGCGCGATCACCGCCTTCAAGAAGGCGCAGTCCGAGGCCGCGCCCAAGGTCGCCACCCGCAAGTCGTCGGAGATGGTGCTCGAGGTGGTGAACGCGGTGGTGCCGGAGACGCTCGGAGGGTCCGCCGACCTGACCGGGTCGAACAACACGCTGACTAAGGGGCTCGCGGTTTTCGACGCCGACAATCGCGCGGGGCGCTACATCCATTACGGCATCCGCGAGCACGGCATGGCGGCGGCGATGAACGGGATCGCCGTGCATGGCGGCGTCATCCCTTATGGCGGGACGTTTCTCGTCTTCAGCGATTATGCCCGAGGCGCGATGCGGCTCTCCGCGGTGATGGGCGCCGGCGTCATCTACGTGCTGACCCACGATTTGATCGGCCTCGGCGAGGACGGGCCGACGCATCAGCCGGTCGAGCATCTGGCGATGCTGCGCGCCACCCCCAAGCTCAACGTCTTCCGCCCGGCCGACACGATCGAGACGGCCGAGGCCTGGGAGCTCGCGCTGACGAACCGCGATATGCCCTCGGTGCTGGCGCTGACGCGGCAGAACCTCGCGACGGTCCGGACCCGGCACGCCCGGCGCAACCTCACGGCGCAGGGCGCCTATGTGCTTGCCGAGGCCGAGGGGCGGCGACGGGCGATCCTCATCGCCACCGGCTCGGAGGTGGAGATCGCGCTGGCCGCGCGCGGCATCCTGCAGGAGAAGGGCATCGGCACCCGCGTCGTCTCGATGCCATGCTCAGAGCTCTTCGCGGCGCAGGACGAGAAGTACCGGCGCAGCGTGCTCCCGGCCGGGCCGGTCCGGGTGGCGGTCGAGGCTGCCGTCGAGTTCGGCTGGGAGCGCTGGCTCTGCGGCGAGCGCGGCTCGGAGAAGAAAGCGGGGTTCGTCGGGATGACCGGCTTCGGCGCGTCAGGGCCGATCGAGGCGCTCTACCCGCATTTCGGCATCACCGCGGAAGCGGTCGCCGCAAAGGCCGAAGCGCTGCTCTGACGGCCGGCGCCAAAGCAACGGGGGAAGCTCGGTGGCCTGGAAGACGCTCGACGACATGGACCTGGCGGGTCGGGCCGTCCTGACCCGGGTCGACATCAACGTGCCGGTCGAGGCGGGCGAAGTCACCGACGCGACCCGGATCGAGCGTATCGTGCCGACGATCCGGGATATCCTGGCGAAGGGCGGCAAGCCGGTCCTGCTCGCGCATTTCGACCGCCCCAAGGGCAAGGTGGTGCCGGAGATGAGCCTGCGCGTGACGCTGCCGGCGCTCGAGAAGGCGCTCGGCCAGCCGGTCGCCTTCGCCGGGGATTGCGTCGGTGACGTCGCCGCGAGCGCCGTGGCGGCGCTTCCCGCGGGCGGGGTGCTGCTCCTGGAGAACACGCGCTTCCACAAGGGCGAGGAGGCCAACGACCCGGGCTTCGCCGCCGAGCTCGCGGCGCTCGGCGACGTCTATTGCAACGACGCCTTCTCGGCCGCGCACCGCGCGCATGCCTCGACCGAGGGCCTCGCCCGGCTGCTGCCGGCCTGCGCCGGGCGGCTGATGCAGGCCGAGCTCGAAGCGCTCGAGAAGGCGCTCGGCAGTCCGCAGCGGCCGGTGGTCGCGGTCGTGGGGGGCGCCAAGGTCTCGACCAAGCTCGAGCTGCTCGGCAACCTGGTCGGCCGGGTCGACACGCTGGTGATCGGCGGGGGCATGGCCAACACGTTCCTCGCCGCCAAGGGGATCGATGTCGGCAAGTCGCTCTGCGAGCATGACCTCGCGGACACCGCGCGCGCGATCATGGGCAAGGCCGAGGCCGCGGGATGCGCGATCCTGCTGCCCGCCGATGTCGTGGTGGCGCGCGAATTCAAGGCCGGCGCCGCCCACGAGGTGGTCCCGGTCGATGCCTGCCCGCCGGACGCGATGATCCTCGACGCGGGGCCGCGGGCCACCGCGGCGATCATCGAGGTCTTCGCGAACGCCCGCACGCTGGTCTGGAACGGCCCGCTCGGTGCCTTCGAGATCCCGCCGTTCAACGCCGCGACCGACGCGGCGGCGCGGCGAGCGGCGGAACTGACACGGGCGGGGCGGCTGCTTTCGGTGGCGGGCGGCGGCGACACGGTCGCCGCGCTGAACGCGAGCGGTTCGGCCGAAGCCTTCACCTACGTGTCGACGGCGGGCGGGGCCTTCCTCGAGTGGCTGGAAGGCAAGACCCTGCCCGGCGTCGCCGCACTCGACCAGCATTGAGCGGAACAGAGGAACGACCATGAAGGCCACGCGAACCGTCCAGAAGATCCTCGGCTACTACGAGTCGGACAATCCGGGGGTGAAAGGGAACCTCTGCCGCATCCTCATGCAGGGGCGGCTCGGCGGGACCGGCAAGATGATCATCCTGCCCGTGGACCAGGGGTTCGAGCACGGACCCGCGCGGAGCTTCGCGCCGAACCCGGCCGCCTACGACCCGCACTACCACTTCCAGCTCGCGCTCGACGCCGGGCTCAACGCCTACGCGGCGCCCTTGGGCATGATCGAGGCCGGGGCAGATACGTTCGCGGGCCAGCTGCCGACGATCCTGAAGTGCAACTCGGCCAACTCGCTGATGCCGGCGGCGGCGCCGAAGGACCAGGCGATCACCGCGACGGTCGACGACGCGCTGCGGCTCGGCTGCTCGGCGATCGGCTTCACGATCTACCCGGGCTCGGGCGTCGGGCTCGACATGTTCGAGGAGATCTCGGAGATGCGCGAGGAGGCGGCGGCCAAGGGGGTCGCGACCGTGATCTGGTCCTACCCGCGCGGCGAGGACCTGTCCAAGGACGGCGAGACCGCGATCGACGTCGGTGCCTACGCGGCACAGATCGCGGCGCTCCTCGGCGCGCACATCATCAAGACCAAGCTCTCGAGCGACCATCTCGAGCAGGGCGAGGCGAAGAAGGTCTACGAGAAGCACAAGATCGACGTCGCGACCCAGGCCGCACGGGTGCGGCACTGCGTGCAGGCGGCGTTCGGCGGACGGCGGATCATGGTGTTCTCGGGCGGCGCGGCTAAGGGCGAGGACGCAGTCTACGAGGACGCCCGCGCCATCCGCGACGGCGGCGGGAACGGCTCGATCATCGGGCGCAACACCTTCCAGCGCTCGCGCCAGGATGCGATGGCTATGCTCGACCGTCTGGTCGAGATCTACAAGGGGCGGGACTGACCGCGGATCTTGGGGATTCCCATCGCACGACATTTCTGCGATGATCGCCGGCAGAGGCAGGAACTCGTGTAGCAGGCGAAATGCACCCCGAAACCGAAACGCGCCGCGGCGGCCTGGGCGGCGCGGTCTTTGCGATCATGGCGATCGCGCTGTTCGCGTACCTGAGCCTCGCGGCGTTGCAGGGCGAGCATGGGCTCTTCAGTCTGTTCCGCACGGAGTCGGAGGCGGTCCGCCTGCAGGAGGAGCTGGACGCGCTTCGAGCGGAGCGCGCGGCGATCGCCAACAAAACGCGTCGCCTCTCGTCGGAAGCCCTCGACCTCGACCTCCTGGACGAGCAGGCGCGCCGTGGCCTCGGCTTCGGGCGGCCGGACGAGATCATCATTCGCTGAGCGAGTCTCGCGCTGGCAGCGCCGCCCGGGACGATTAGGGGTTCCTTGCTCGGCAAACCCCGATATAATTGAGGTAGTTCAAGGGTAAACCAAAAACTGCGATTGGGGGAATCTGTCGATGGCGACCACGAGACGCGCCGCGAAGCCGAACGCATCCAAGGACGAACTGCTGAACTTCTATCGCGAGATGCTGCTCATCCGCCGCTTCGAGGAGAAGGCCGGGCAGCTCTACGGGATGGGTCTGATCGGCGGGTTCTGCCACCTCTACATCGGTCAGGAGGCGGTCGTCGTCGGGATCGAAGCGACGGCCAAGGACGGCGACCAGCGAGTGACCACCTACCGCGACCATGGCCATATGCTCGCCTCCGGGATGGATCCGAAGGGGGTGATGGCCGAGCTGACCGGCCGGTCCGGGGGATACTCCCGCGGCAAGGGCGGGTCGATGCACATGTTCTCGAAGGAGAAGCAGTTCTACGGCGGCCACGGAATCGTCGGCGCGAACGTTCCGATCGGGGCTGGCCTCGCCTTCGCCAACAAGTACCGGGGCAACGACAATGTCGCCTTCACGTACTTCGGCGACGGGGCCGCGAACCAGGGGCAGGTCTACGAGACCTTCAACATGGCGAGCCTCTGGAAGCTGCCCGTCATCTTCGTGATCGAGAACAACCAGTACGCGATGGGCACATCGCTGAAGCGCGCGTCGTCCAGCCCGGCGCTCTATACGCGCGGAGCGGCGTTTGGCATTCCCGGAGAGGCCGTCGACGGGATGGATGTCCTGGCGGTCCGCGATGCCAGCCAGAAGGCGGTGGACCGAGCCCGAGCCGGCGAAGGGCCGTACATCCTGGAGATGAACACCTATCGCTATCGCGGCCACTCGATGTCCGACCCGGCCAAGTACCGCACCCGGGAAGAGGTGCAGAAGATGCGCGAGGAACGCGACCCGATCGATCACGTGCGCGACCTTCTCCTCGCCGGAAAGATGGCGACGGAGGACGAGCTGAAGGGGGTCGACCGCGACATCAAGGCGATCATCAACGAGGCCGCCCAGTTCGCCCAGGACAGCCCGGAGCCGGACGTGGCCGAGCTCTGGACCGACGTTTACGCCTGAGGGGGAGGACGACCGATGGCGACCCAGATTCTGATGCCCGCGCTTTCGCCCACGATGGAAGAGGGGACCCTGGCGAAGTGGCTGGTCAAGGAGGGTGACTCGGTCACCTCCGGCCAGATCATCGCCGAGATCGAGACCGACAAGGCGACGATGGAGTTCGAGGCGGTCGACGAGGGGAAGGTCGGCAGGATTCTCATCGACGAGGGGACCGAGGGGGTGAAGGTGAACACCCCGATCGCCGTGCTTCTCGACGATGGAGAGGAGGCCGGGGCGGCGATCGCAGCGACCCAGGCCGAGCCCAAGGTCGAAAAGCCGGCCGCCGAGGCCAAGCAGGCGCCCGCTCCGACCGCCCCGGCCCGGCCCGCCGCACCGGAGGCGGAGCCCGAGGTTCCCGCCGGAACCAGCTTCCGCACCCAGACCGTGCGCGAGGCCCTGCGCGACGCGATGTCCGAGGAAATGCGCCGCGACGGAGACGTCTTCCTGATGGGAGAGGAGGTCGCCGAGTACCAGGGCGCCTACAAGATCAGCCAGGGGCTCCTTGACGAGTTCGGCGCCCGCCGAGTGATCGACACGCCGATCACCGAGCATGGCTTTGCGGGACTTGCGGTCGGAGCCGCGTTCGCCGGGCTCAAGCCGATCGTCGAGTTCATGACCTTCAACTTTGCGCTTCAGGCGATCGACCACATCATCAACTCGGCGGCGAAGACGCTCTACATGTCAGGCGGCCAGATGGGCAGCCCGATGGTCTTCCGTGGGCCGAACGGCGCCGCCGCCCGTGTCGGCGCCCAGCACAGCCATGACTTCGCGGCGCTCTACGCTCAGATACCCGGCCTGAAGGTGGTTCAACCCTACACCGCGGCGGACGCCAAGGGCCTTCTCAAGTCGGCCATCCGCGATGCGAACCCCGTGATCGTGCTCGAGAACGAGATCCTCTATGGACGAAGCTTCGACGTGCCCGAGCTCGACGATTTCGTCGTGCCGATCGGCAAGGCGCGCATCGCCCGCCAGGGTACCGACGTGACGGTGGTGAGCTTCGGCATCGGCATGACATATGCGCTTCAGGCTGCGGACGAGCTGGCGAAGGAAGGGATTTCGGCCGAAGTCATCGACCTTCGCTCGCTCCGGCCGATGGACACGGACGCGGTCATCGCCTCCGTGCGCAGGACCAATCGCTGCGTGACGGTCGAAGAAGGTTTCCCCGTCTGCTCGATCGGAAGCTACCTGTCGGCGATTCTCATGGAGAAGGCCTTCGACTACCTCGACGCGCCGGTCCTGAATTGCACGGGCAAGGACGTCCCGATGCCCTACGCCGCGAACCTCGAGAAGCTCGCGCTCGTGACCACCGCGGAGGTCATTGCGGCCTGCAAGTCCGTCACTTACAGCTGAGGAGCGCGCGCCATGCCGATCAACATCCTGATGCCCGCGCTCTCGCCCACGATGGAGGAGGGCACACTCGCCAAGTGGTTGGTCAAGGAGGGGGATCAGGTTTCTTCCGGCGCCGTTATCGCCGAGATCGAGACCGACAAAGCGACGATGGAATTCGAGGCCGTCGACGAGGGTGTTATCGGCAAGATCGTGGTGCCCGAAGGCACCGAGGGCGTGAAGGTCAATGACCTGATCGCCGTCCTGCTTGAGGAGGGCGAGAGCGCCGACGCAATCGCCGCGCCGGCGCCGGCGCAGCCGAAGGCGACGCCGGCCTCGCCCGCGCCGCAAGCTGCGCCCGAGGCGCCCCAACCGGCGCCAGCAGCCAGTCGGGCGCCTGCCGAAGCCGGGTCACGCGTCTTTGCGTCGCCGCTGGCGCGTCGGATCGCCGGCGAGAAGGGCATCGATCTCGCTTCGATCGAGGGCTCGGGCCCGAACGGCCGGATCGTCAAGGCCGATGTGGAAGCCGCGAAGCCCGGAGTCGCGGCGCAACCTGCCGCGGCGCCGGCGGACGTGCGGCCCGCGGCGGCAGCGCCGCAGGCGCCCGACGTCGAGAGCATAAAGAAGCTCTACGCCGATCGCGAGTTCGAGGAGATCAAGCTCGACGGGATGCGAAAGATCATCGCCGCGCGCCTCACCGAGGCAAAGCAGACGATCCCGCACTTCTACCTGCGCCGCGACATCCGTCTCGATCCGCTGCTCGCGCTTCGGTCTCAGCTCAATGCCGAGCTCGAGGGCCGCGGCGTGAAGCTCTCGGTGAACGACTTCATCATCAAGGCGTCGGCCCTGGCCCTCCAGCAGGTTCCCGACTGCAACGCCGTGTGGGCGGGTGACCGGGTGCTTCGGCTCAAGCCCTCCGACGTCGCCGTCGCGGTCGCGATCGAAGGTGGCCTGTTCACCCCCGTGCTGAGGGATGCCGACAAGAAGTCGCTCTCGGCGCTGTCGGCGGAAATGAAGGATCTTGCGGCCCGGGCTCGGAACCGCAAGCTCGCCCCGCATGAGTACCAGGGTGGGACCTTCGCTTTGTCGAACCTCGGCATGATGGGCATCGAGAACTTCGACGCCGTCATCAATCCGCCGCACGCTTCCATTCTCGCGGTCGGCGCCGGGATCGCCAGGCCGATCGTCGGTGCCGACGGCGAGATCGAGGTCGCGACCATGATGTCGGCGACGCTGTCGGTCGATCATCGGGTCATCGACGGCGCTCTCGGCGCGACCTTCCTGGCCGCGGTCAAGGACAACCTCGAACATCCCCTCGGGATGCTCGCCTAGGGAGCGTGAGCCGGCGATCCTAGCTGACGACGCTGGGATCGCCGAGCCGATGATCCATAGTCTTCGACGGCTCGGCACATCCAGCCTCGCCGACGATCCGCGCGGGAACGCCCGCGACCGTCTTGCACGGCGGCACGTCCTCAAGCACCACCGAGCCCGCGGCCACACGACTGCAATGGCCGACCCGGATGTTGCCGAGGATCGCCGCCCCCGCTCCGATGAGAACGCCGTCGCCGATCTTCGGATGCCGGTCGCCGTCCTCCTTGCCGGTGCCCCCGAGCGTCACGGAATGGAGCATCGACACGTTGTCGCCAACCGCCGCCGTCTCCCCGATGACGATCGAATGCGCGTGGTCGATCATGATCCCGCTGCCCATCCGGGCACCCGGGTGAATGTCGACGCCGAACGACTCCGACGTCCGCATCTGGATGAAGTACGCCATGTCCTTGCGGCGGTGGCGCCAGAGCCAGTGCCCGATCCGATAGCACTGCAGCGCCTGAAAGCCCTTGAAGAAAAGCAGCGGCTGCAGATAGCGGTGGCAGGCCGGATCGCGCTCGAAAACCGCCAGGATGTCGGCGCGTGCGGCGATGCCGAGATGCGGATCGTCCTGATACGCTTCCTCGGCGATCTCCCGAAGGATCAGCTCGCTCATCTCCGGCGACGCCAGCTTCTGCGCGACCCGATAGCTGAGCGCATGCTCGAGGCTGCTGTGGTGGAGGATGCCCGAATGCACGAGGCTCGCCATCAACGGCTCGTCGCGGGCCACCTGATCCGCCTCGCGGCGGATCGTCGACCACACCGGGTCGAGGCTGGCGATGTTCGTCTGCGCCCGTGCCATGCCTTGCCCTCCATCCGACCTCGGCGGAAACTTGTCCGGAAGCGGCGAAAAATCAAGGGCCGAACCACCGCGGCGGTTAAGTTCCTCAGACCGGTCGCGGCGGGGTCAGCCGAACCAGATGCAGCGCCAGCCGAATGACGCCCGAGGCAAACGAGCCCAACTCGGCAGTCAGGAGCAGCGGCGTCGGCGCGTAGTAAGTGACGGGAGCACCGCTCAGGCCGACCAGGTATGACCCGAGGGCCAGCCCGAGCCCCGACCCGTAGCGATTGTCCGAGCCGGCGACACCGACGCGCCAGCCGGCCAGGCCCGGACCGCTCAGCGGGCTCACGATCCGACCGGTGACGCCGACCACCTGCGCCTGGTTCGGGATCGCGACGGCGGTGGAGTTCACCGTGCCGGGCGTGATGACGTGATCGAACTCCTGGATGCTCCAGCTCGTGGCTGCCCCGCCCCGGGAAACCGTCACCGCATCGGAGATCCATTCCGAGCCGTCGAACATCCGATGCGTCGCCGTGCTCTCGTCCCAGGCCCGCCAGCCGGCCTTCGGGACCAGGTAAATCCAGCCTCCGTTGCTGCGAACGGCAATCCGTCCGGCCATCCCGAGCCAGGCGCCGCCGGCGCCCTCGGGCACCAGGTATCCCGCGCCGTCGCTCGCCTGAACAGGCGGCTCCGGGAGGATCGAGGAAACGACGCGCAACTGCGCCGTCGCGTCAAGCCTGACGAGCGCCTCGTTCACGGTCACATGCTTCTGAGCCTGCGACGGCAGCACGAGCGGAAGGTCCAGCTGAGCCGTTCTAGTCATCGAACGTTATCCTTGCGAAGGGGCCGGGGCCGAAGCGAACCGAAACCTGGGCGACCTCGAACAGGAGCTCGCCCACAGCGCCGTCCTGGGCCTGCTCGGCCGCGATGTAGAGATAGCGCGGCGCATCGGTGGCGACTTCGCGCAGCACCGTCTCGCCCGAGCGTATGCGAAGCAGGTAGGCTTCCGTGTCCTCGCCGAGTGGCACATCCGAACCCGCCCAGCTATCACCGTCGATCCGGGTCCGCCGGACCCAGGTGACCTCGATCGCGAGATCGCCGCGGCGCAGCACACAGAGATGGCCCGGGCGATACGGCCTCAGCCCAACGCCCGCGAACGTCTCTGCCCGATGGACATAGCTCGCGTGGTCATAAGGCATGCGCGCCGGCCCGACCCGGTAGTGCCGCTCGACGCCGCGCATCGACCCCTGAAGGCGAGTCTGCGTGACCGCCCCGTCCAGCAGCACGAAGTCGCTTCCCGACGGCCAGACGTCCGGCATGATTCCGTCGGTTCCCGCCTGCCCCCGCAGGAGCCCGCTGACCAGGTACTCCCCCGAAGCGATCAGCTGGGCATCGCGGAACTGGACGACCTCCCAATCCCCGGACGTGCCGAACCGCAGCGCTGCCACGTTCGCCCCGTTCAGGATGTCGGCCTCGCTGCGCCCCTGCAGCGACCCGGTCGCGAGGCGTATGCGGACATCGGCCTGCATCCAGACCCCGGCCTGCGCGGCCGGCAACGGATCCAGAAGGGTGCCGACCACGGCCGGCCGGCGAATCTCCCGATCGAGCGCGTAGCCGTAGTCGTTGGCCGCCGAGTATACGGCGATCGCTCCCGCCCAGGGCGTCCTGGCGACCGCGACGTGCGGCGCCACCGGATCCTCATCCCCCGTCAGCAGCGGCAGTTCGATGAACTCCACGTCCACGGGCGACGCCGCGGCCAAGGCGCTGCGCCGGTTTACCCGGGTCTCGACCACCACCGGCGCCGCGTAAAAAGTCGGCTCGACCCGCACCCCGGTGATCGCGCGATGCCCCAGGTCCTCGATGCGGTCGATGCGATAGAGATCGGTCGTGCCGCCGTCAGCCAGCGAGACGACATCCCCCGGCGTGATCGACAGCATCGAAAGTGGCAGGTTGCAGCTCAGGCTGTCACGGCCTACCCGCGCCTCGCCCAACGCCCGCTCCACGATCACCTTCGCCTGTCCCTCGGACAGCACGATCGGCAGCGCGGTCTGCTCGGTCCGCGGTTCCGCCGCGTCGGGCGCAAGCGCTTCGGCCGCCCCCGGAACGTAGTCTAGGTCGGCACGGACAAATCCGACCGTCACCCGTCCGGCCGTCTCGGCGGCCGGAGATCGCGTCAGCGCCAGCGCCGGCTCGCGCCCAACCGCGACGCAGTCCGCCGGCGCGATCTCGCCCGCCACGGTCCCGCCCCGGCTGACGAAGCTCAGCTTGCCGTCGACCGAGAAGCTGTCGAAGGCATAGGCGAGCATCAGCGGCTGCAGCGACTGACGCCCGCTCTCCAGACCCTCGACCGAGTACCCGGTGACCCCACCGTAGAGGCGCGCCACGTCGACGTCGGCGACGCCGGACCTGTGGCAGATCTCGGTGACTACCTGAGCGAGCGAAGCCCCGCTGGCCCGGCCGTTCAGCCAGTGGCCGCAGCTGTAGTTGCTGCCGTCAACCCAGGTCTCGAGCCGATCGGGAAAGTCTGGCCATGGCCGCGCGTCCCAGGCCCAGACGTGGGCCCGAGACATGTCGACCATGCGCCCCGCATAGACGTCCGAAACCGGATTGTTGGCCGGATCGCGCCAATGCGCGAACGTCGCCTCCAGGTAGCGAGTCTGGATGAAGTCGTCTCGTGAACCATCCGAGTAATAGGGGAAAAAGCTTTCCGACGACTTGGGGTCCCAGAAGACGTTCGGCTGGTTCGTCCCCTTGTTGACCGCCGGGCACCCGAGTTCCGTGAACCAGATCGGCTTCGACCTCGGCAGCCAGGCCGTCTCCGCCGCTGCCTTCATGCCTCCAAGGCGGTTGGTATGCCGCTTGGACCACCAGCTGACCAAATCCTTGTAGCGATACACCCAGGGCTCGCCATAGGCCCCGTCGGTGATCGGCAGGCGCACCTGCGCGTCGCGGCCGGCGGCATCGGCATAGCACCAGTCGAAGCCCTCGCCGCCGGCGACGTTCGCCGTCAGGTAGTCGAGGTTGTAGACCGATCCTGCCGCCGCGTCCGCGTGGCTCATGCCGTCGCGCCAGTCCGAAAGGGGCATGTAGTTGTCGATTCCGACGAAATCGATCGCCGGCGACGCCCACAGCGGATCAAGGTTGTAGAGCACATCGCCCGACCCGTCCGCAGGCTGATGCCCGAAGTACTCCGACCAGTCGGCCGCGTAACCGATCCTGGTTCCCGCCCCCAGGATCGCCCGAACGTCCTCGGCGAGCTCGCGCAACGCCCGCACCGCCGGGTACCCGTCGGCCGAGTCGCGGATCTGCGTCAGGCTCCGCATCTCCGATCCGATGCAGAAGGCGTCGACGCCGCCGGCCAGTGCGCAGAGATGCGCGTAGTGGAGGATGAACCGCCGGTACGACCACTCCTGCGGTCCGTGATAGCTGACGGTCTGGCCGGCAGCCGAAAAATCCCCCGCCGACGCCTGGCCGAAGAATGTCGCGACCTCGGCCGCAGCCGCGGCGGTCTTGTCGCTCGACCCCGCCTGCCCAGGAGCCTGCGCCAGCGTGATCCGCCCGCGCCACGGCACCCGCGGCTGGTCCGGCGCACCCGTCCAGGGATCGGCGAGGCCGTTGCCGGCACGGATGTCCATCAGGATGAACGGATAGAACATCACCAACTTGCCGCGCTCGCGCAGGTGGGCGATCGCCTGCAGCACCGACGCGTCAGCCGGCGTCCCGCCGAACATCGGGCGCCCGGCCACCCGGCTCACCTCCGGCGCCTCACCACGTGCGAGCCCGGAGACGACCCAGCGCATCGGCTCGCCGTCGTCCTCGGCCTGCTCGACCTTCGGCCGCAGCGTGCAGCGGTCGCAGCGCAAATCGTCGCCGAACCAGGTCGCCACAAGCGAAACCGAGCTCGCGTTCGGCAACTCCGCCGACAGCTGCTCCAGCGACACCTCGAGATCCGGCAATCCCCGATCATTGTGGACGTTGAGAACCGCGCTGTCCCCCTTGCCGCGACGGAAATGCACTGGCTCCGTCGCCAGCGCGTACTCGCCGGTGCCGGGAACCAGGGCCACCCCGCGAACGTCCAAGGCCGGCGGCCGCGGCGCACCCGGCAGCCCCTCCGCCGGGCGTCGGAACACCTCGAAGTTGAACTGCGGAATCCGGTTGCCGTACGGGGTGAGGTAGAGGTTCTCGAAGACCACGTACGCGGTGCCGCGATAGGCCGGCGCGTCGCCTTCCAGCGCCTCGATCAGCGGGTCGGGCAGCTGGTCCTCGTCGCCGGAATGGAGCCGAAAGGTCAGCCCCGACTGATCCACTGCCTGTCCATCGGCCCAGATCCGCCCGATCCGCGACACCTCGCCTTCGCAGAGCGCGATGCCGAGGCTCACCGAGTAGCTGTACTCGCGGACAGTGGCCCCGCCCCCCTTTCCGCCGACTTCCTGCGCGTTGACGCTCTCGAGAAACCGGCTCGACCAGATGACCTGACCGGCCACCCGGTTGCGCCCGAAGACCCGGGGCAGCGGTGCCCCCTCGCTCGACCCCATCACGCGGAACCGCTCGACGCGCCCGGTCTCCACCGGTGCCGAGCCGAGGCCGAGCAGACGCTGATCGAGCGCCGAGCCGATGATCGCGCCCGCGGCCTTGCCGAGCGCGAGCGACCCGATGCCGGCAATCGATCCGCCGAGCGCGCCGCCAAGCGCCGATCCCGCAGCAGACAGCAAGAGCGTCGCCATCACAACCTCCTGTCGGGAAAGCGGAATGCCCCCGCGATCCGCCGCGCCCAGGCGGGCGTCAGCGGCGATTCGACCACGCCGTGCCCGGAGTAGGCGTGGATCAGCGTTGGGTGCCCGACCGGCGACCGCGCCAGGAAGCCCACGTGCTTCGCGACGCCGCCGTCCTTCATCCGCAGCACCAGGACGTCGCCGGGCATCGCGTCGGCTGCCGCAACCGGAAGCAGATGCCGCCCGGCCGCGCCGAGAAGCTCCTCCGAGCGGCTCGGCTCCAACCAGTCGGGCGTGTAGCTCGGGACCGTCTCCGGCTCCGGGCCGAGCGTCTCGCGCCAGATTCCGCGCAGGAGCCCGAGGCAATCGGTGCCGGCGCCGCGGCAGCTCGCCTGGTGCCGGTACGGCGTTCCGATCCAGCCCCGCGCCAGCGCGACGATCGCCTCGCCGCGGACGGCCTCAGGGCTGTTGCAGACTCGTGCCGTCATGGATCGCCCCTTCCTTCGGATACGCGGTGACCCAATCGTCGCCGGGGATATGCGGAAAGCCGCGGAAATTGAGAAAGTTGGCGAACTTCGCCCGGCACGTCTCTGCGCGCTTGTCGCATCCGGCGACGACCCGGAAGCGATCGCCCACCGCGGGCCTGCGCCCCGCTTCCTGCCAGAGCGCAAGCGTGCGCGCCGCCGACCCCCGACGGTCGGTCTTGATCGTCCCGGCCTGGCCGGCATTCGGGCCGTCGATCCAGGTCAGCACCCCATGCGTGAACCAGCCGTCGTCGAACGCGTCGAGGCCCGTCGCCAGAAGCACCGACCCCGAGCTGCCCTCGACCACCTCGCCCTCCCCGGCGAAACCCGCCCGCCCGGTATCGACGCCGCACCGGGCATCGCCGAGCGCCCGGTCGCAGGTGCGCAGGACCGACCTCCCGACCGGCGCGTTCAGCGCCTCGGCCAGCCCGCGCAGCTCGACCTCGAACGCCCCGTCCAGCCGCCGAATCTCGCCGAACTCGCCCCGGAACATCAGCACGCGCAGCTCGGGGCGCTGCCAGTCGACCAGCCATAGCCTGACCTCGGCCCGGTCGAACCGGCCCGCCCGCACGTCCTCCTCGCTCACCGCCGCGTCGCTCAGCGCGCCGACGGCCTGGGCGTTGTCGACGCTGAGCCCGGTCGCCGACTGCAGCGCGCTCGCGTCCATGCCGCTGCTGGCGGGAAAGACGGCGCCGTCGAAGACGACATCCTCGTCGTGGTCGGTGAAGCCGAGCGTGACGCCGTCGCGCCGGCTGACCAGCCAGCACCTGCAGAGATGCGTCGCCCCGCCGTCGAGGCGCGCCTGCAGCTCCGGATGGATCGCGCGCATCAGACCCGAACCTCGACCACCGGCACCGAGGGGATCTCCCCGGCCGCAAACCCGGCAAGGCTCGCGTTGATCCGGTCGGAGTCGAACCGCACCGGAACATCGAACTCGTATCCCGCGGTCACCTCCGCGCCCGCGGCGGGCGCCGCCGCGAGGTGCACGTTGCCGGTGGCGTGATCGACCGAGAAACCGGCGGACGCGAGCGGCACCCCGCCGACCGCCACCTGCACCGTCCCGGGTACCGGCTTCGCGACCGGGCGCACATACGCCTGCGTTCCGGAAGCGTAGATCTTGGCCAGCGCGAACACCGTCCGGCTCCCGTCCCCGTCGCCCAGCCGCTGATCGAGCGGGGACGGCGTCGCCGAGGGCAGGCAGGACTTGTAGTCGGTCCAGTCCTTCCAGCGGAATCCGTAGAGCTGGCCATGCCGGGCCTCGAAGAAGGCGATCAGCTCGGCGAGGTCGTCGAGCGACCGCACGCCGAGCCCGGCATCGTAGCGCCGCCGCGAATGCGCCCAGGGGCTGTTCCGCTCCTCGAAGCCGTTGTTGAGCACGACGATCTCCGTCCGGCGCTCCGGACCGCCGCTCGAGCCGACCGACAGCGCGGCCGGAAACCTGACGTCGTGGAAGTTCATGGCGTCCCTCGTTCAGAGATTGCGTCGGCCGCTCTGGATCGCACGGCTCATCTCGGCCGCGATCTGGCTCTGCGAGCGCCGGAAGCCGGCCACGTCCGGGGTCGAGATGTTCATCGTCACCTGCACCGCGCCGCCACTCCCGCCGGCCCGGATGCCGAGCTTGCCGTCGGCGCCGCGGCTCAGCGGCAGGATCGCCTCCGGCCCCGCCTCGCCCATCAGACCGACGCCCCCCCGCATCGGAAAGTGCGTCGGCCCGTCCACGACCCCGCCCCGGGCGAAGGCGGCAACCCGGCCGGCGCCGAACGCGGCCCCCTTGGCGAACGGCAGGATGCCGCCGAGGAGCGACTGCATCCCCTGCCCCACCGCCGAGCCGATCGCGCCCTTGACCGGCGCCAGCGCCTGGTTCAGCACCGAGCCCGACAGGCTCCTGCCGATCCCGGCCAGCGCCGCCGACAGCCGCTTGCCGTCGAAGATGACGCCGTTGAACGCCTTGCTGATCGAGCTCGACACCGAGCGCGACATGCCGCCCGCCTCGCGCCCCGCCTCCTTCATGCTGCCCTGGACGCCCTCCAGCTCGCGCTGGAACGCACCCGTCACCCCCTCGAGCCCGGCGAGCGTGCCCTCGAGCCCCGCGAACTGCGCCTCGAGCCGGCCAAGGTCGCCTTCGAAATCCGCCATGGTCACTCCAGTTCTGCCCTTGGCTTGTCAGGAAACCGTGCGGCGAGCTCGGCGAAACCCGCCCGCGTCAGCGCGGCGCGCCCGGTCCCCTGCCCGGCCAGCAGCATCAGCTCGACCGGCGTCAGCGCCCAGAAGGTCTCCGGCGTCAGCCGCAACTGCACCAGCCCGAGCTGCATCAGCCCGGACCAGGCGATCCGCGTCATTCGCCGCCGTCCTCGTCGGGCAAGGTAAAGGTGATCTTCAGAAGCCGCGCCGCCGCCTGCGCCGCCGCCAGCGGCCCGCCGTCGACCCGTGCCTTCACGAGCTCCGCCTCGCTGATCCGCCAGCCGCCGCCGTTCAGGCCGGCGGTCAAGAGTGCGATCAGGTCCTTCACCCGGAAGTTGCCCGCCTCGAACCGGCCGATCAGCTCGATCAGCGACTCGCTCTTCAGCCTCGCCTCGAGCTCGGCGAGCGACGCCAGCGTCAGCCGCATCACCCGCGGCTCGCCGTCGACGACAAGCTCGACCTCGCCGCGCCACGGGTTGGCCATCACAGCGCCTCGAACGTCACCGCGCCCGCCGAGGCGAGGGCGAGCTCGTACACCGCCTCGCCGTCGTGCTGGCCGGAATACTCGATCGAGGTGATCTGGAACGGCCCCTCGATGATCCCGAAGTCCGGGATGATCACCTGGAAGGCCGGGATCTCGCCGGCGAAGAAAATCGCCCGCGCCCGCTCGTCGGTGCCTGCGTCGCGGAAGACGCCCGAGCCGCTGATCGCGGCCGAGCGCACGCCCGCCCCGGCCAGCAGCTCGCGCCACCGTCCCTCGCTGCCGAGGTTGGTCACGTCCACCGTCTCGGCGTTGAAGCTGATCCGCGTCGCCCGCAGACCGGCGACCGTCTCGAAGACGCCCGCGCCGGTCATGTCGAGCTTGATCAACAGGTCCTTGCCTCTCTGGGCCACCATGTCTCGGTCCTCTCGAAAAGGAGCTAGAGCGATTTCCAATCGGACAAAATCGTCCGATGGTTGAGAAATCGCGGCAATTCAACAATCTAGAGCGGACGAGCCGGCTCTGCCGGGTCGGACTCCGCTCTAGTCGTCCTGGTCCACCACGGCCCGGAAGCGCAGGGTCACCTTGCGCTTCTCCGGCGCCGGCCCGCGTTCCGCTCCGGCGCGCAGGAAGCGCAGCGCGACCAGCCGGCCCGTCTCGAGCGCCAGCGGCGCATCGACGAGGCAGGCGCAGACCGCCGCCGCGATCCGCTTCGCCGTATCGAACCCGTCGCGCGCGGTATGCACGGTCACCACGAAGTCGTGGATCGCCCCCGCGCTCGTCTTGGTGCCGTTCGCCCGCACCGTTTCCTCGCCGAGCGTCACATAGTCGGCGCGCTGGTCGTCCTCGGCCCAGGCGAGCGGGGCGTCGAAGATCGCGCCCTCGACGAGGGCGCCGAGCGCCGCGTCGCCGACAAGGCGCTGATAGACCTTGGCCTGCAGGCCAGGCGCAAACGCGAAGCTCACGGCAGCCTCCCCTCTTCGGCCCGGATCTCGAGGAACCGCCCGGCCGGGTCGTGCTCGGTCACCGTCAGGATGTCGAACACCCGCGCGCCCTCGCGCAGCCGCTGGTCGGCGCGCGGCCGCGACGGCGACCCCGCCGGCGCCCCGCGCACCAGGATCCGGCAGGCGACCCGCGGCCGCACCGCGGCGCCGGTGAAGTCCTCGCGCGCCGAGCCCGGCCGCACGTCCGCCCAGATCGTGCCGACCGGCACCCAGGTGACGATGAACCCGCCGGCGCCGTCGGGCTGGCTCTGCCGCGCCTCGAGCGTCATCCGGCGCGTCAGCCGAACCCCCGTCACGAAAGCCCCCCGGGCCCGATCCGGGTCGCGCGGTAGGCCTCGATCAGCACCAGGACCCCGAAGGGCATCGTGCCGCCGGCGCCCTCGGCGCGGTTCTCGTAGAAATGTGCGGCCAGCAGGAACACCGCCTGTCGCAGGTCGGCCGGCACATCCTCCCAGGAAGCGCCGAAGCCTGCGGTGAACCGGATCTCGGCCTGACCCGCCCGCGGGATGCGCGGCAGGCTGCGGCCGAAGCGGCCGACGAGCCGCGGCCGCTGGCTGTCGCGCAGCACCGACCAGCTCTCCGGGTCGACCGCCGTCTCGGCACCGTCGGCGTCGACCATGGTGATCGCATCGACCGATCGCACCGGCGCGACCGGCAGGCCCTGGCTCGCGTCCTCGCGCCAATGCGTCACCGTCCAGACGAACTCCCGGGCGAGCAGCGCCCGCCCGAGCCGCGCCTCGATGGCGGCCATCGCCGCGCGCAGGTAAAGCTCGAGCACCGCATCCTCGGAGCCGTCGTCGGCGAAGCCGCTGCCCAGGCGCAGATGCTCGGCAAAGGCGCGCACCGGCACCGCCGCCGCCGGCGGCGCGCTCACTTCCGTCAAGTTCATCCGAAAACTCCTCAATGCCCGCCGTCGTCGAGCGCGATCCGCAGGACGATCGCCCGCTCCAGCACGCGGCCCCGCGTCGTGCGGACCCGGCTCGCGATCATGTAGACCCGCCCGGGCGCACCCCCGGCGAACCGGGCCGTCGACCTCGTCGCGTCGATCTCCTGCGCGACCACCTCCAGCTCGGCCTGCGTCTGCGGGTAGATGGTCCAGCCCAGGTCGGCAGCGACCGTTTCGTCGCTGCCGAGGTATCCGCGCCGCCAGTCCATCGCGCAGGTCGCGTCCCGGCCGGCGGCCTTCAGAATGTAGCCGCTCATCGATCTTCGCCCATCGCATGCACACCCCCGCACCGCCCGAGCGAAGGGAGGAGCAGCAGCTGGAGAGTACGGGGGTGTGCCGGATCCGCCCCGGAAGCCGAGGCGGATCATCTGCGTGCGCTGCTCCGGGTTCCCCCGTGTCAGGCGCTCGCAAACTTCAGGAGTTTGATCGCCGCGAAGTCGCTGACGTCGCCGCCGATGCGCTTCGTCGCATAGAAGAGCACGTGCGGCTTCGCCGAGAACGGGTCGCGCAGGATGCGCAGGTCCGGCCGCTCCGCCACCGTGTAGCCGGCGCGGAAGTCGCCATAGGCGATCGCGAAGGCGCCCGAGGCGATGTCGGGCATGTCCTCGGCGATCAGCACCGGATAGCCCATCAGCCGCGCCGGCTCGCCGGCGGCGAGGCCGTCGGACCACAGGAAGCGGCCATCCGCATCCTTCATCTTGCGCACGGCGCCCGCGGTCTTCGAGTTCATCACGAAGGTCGCGTTGGCGCGGTAGCGCGCACCGAGCGAATAGACGAGGTCGACGATCGCATCCGCCGGGTCGGCCGAGGAGAAGTCGCCGGCGGCGCCGGTCGGCACGTAGCCGAGCGAGCCCCAGGCGAAGACCTCGTTGTCGACCTTCGGGTAGTGGAGGAAGCCCGTCGGCTTGTCGATGCCGTCGCCCGCCACGAAGGCCGCCGCCTCGGCGCGGCTGAACTTGTCGGCGATCCGCTGCGCGAGCCACCCCTCGACGTCGAAGGCGCTGTCGTCGAGCAGCCGCTGCGACGCCTTCGGCAGCGCCGAGAGCTCGTGCAGCGGGATCGAGATCCGGTCGACCTGCGGCGTGCCGGTCTCGGCCGTCGCCGCCGTTTCGGTCGCCCAGCCCGCGCCGATGTCGGTATGATCGACCAGCACGTCGAACGCGCTCGCCTCCACGGTCACCACGTTGGCGATGGTGCGGATCGAGGCCGACGAGCGCAGCACGCCGACGATCTGGCTCGCGGTCAGCGGATCGACCAGGTAGCCGCCGTCCGCCGCCACCGCGGTCGACAGCGCCTTCTCCTCGACGGTCAGGCCGCGCAGCCCGTCGTCGTCGCCCGAGCGCAGGTAGGCCGCGAAAGCCTTCTTGTGCGGCGTTTCGGTCTCGGCGGCCCGCGCGAGCGGCGGGCGGTTCATCGCGATGGATTTGCGGTCGAGCATGGCCAAACGGGATTCCTGTTCCTGGAGCTTCGCTTTGATTTCGGACTGGAAGGCATTGAATTCGCCAAGAAACCCGGTCAAGACAGCCTTGACTTCCATATGCGGGCTCTGGCCCAGCGCGGCAGCCCCCGCCCGGGATTTGGTTTCAGGTTTCTGCATCAATGGGTTCCCTTGATGAGTGACTTCGCCGGCGTCACGCCAGCAACTCCCTGGCCTCGCGGAAGGTCTCCGCAAGCGCCTGTGCCAGGTCCGCTTCCGCGTCGGACGGATCGGCCTCAACCCGCGCCTCGGGCAGCATCGGGAAAGTGACGAGCGACACCTCCCAGAGCTCGATCTCGTGCAGGAGCCGCTGCCCGCCCGCGGCCTTCTCGGCGCGCAGCGTCCGGTATCCGATCGACAGGCCGTCGATCGCGCCCGCCTGCAGCAGAACGTGCGCCTCGCGCGCCGCCTGCACCTCGAGGAGCAGCCGCCCCTTCACGTAGAGGCCGCGCTCGTCCTCGCGCACCTCGTCCCAGACTCCGATCGGCCGGGACGGGTCGTGCTGCCAGAGCATCTTCACGCCCGAGCGCGCCTTCGCGAGCCGCGCGAGCGACCCGCCGTAGGCGCCCTTCTGCACCACGTCGCCGCCCTGGTCCGCGGCGCCGAACAGGCTCGCGTAGCCGGCGATCTCGGCGCCCTCCTTCAGCGCCAGCGCGCCGTCGAAGCTGCAGAACTTCGTCTCCAGCGAGCCGAAGCCGCCAATCCGTTGGATCATCACACCTTCCCTCAGGAAACAGTCAACGACAGGAGCCCGTAGGCGATATCGGCGAGGATGAGCGAGGCGGCGCCATAGACGGCGAGCCAGATCCGCTTCTCCAACCGGTCGAGCGCGACCTCGATATGCGTGAGCCGCCGCTCGAGCTGCTGCCAGCGCTCCTCCTGGATACGCTCGTTCACCTCGATGCGCGCCGCCGCCGCATCGAAGGGCTCGTAGAGGAAGCGCGAGCCGCCGCCGCGGGCGCCGGTTCCACGCATCATCCGTCGCGGAACTTCGGCAGCCCGAGCAGCTGCCGCTTTTCCGCATCGCTCAGGAACGCGGCGGCGCTGATCCGCCGCCAGAGCGTCTCGCGCTCCTCGGCCAGCGCCGGGACGTTGTCGAAGTCGACCTTGAGCTGGAACCGCGCGCCGTAATACGCCGGCAGCCAGCCCGACATCGCCGCCAGCGTCCGCGCGACCAGCGGCAGCACCGTCAACCGGTAGAACGCCCGGTGCGCCTCCGCGTAATTCGCATAGGTGTTGTCGCCCGGCAGCCCGAGCAGCATCGGCGGCACCCCGAAGGCGAGCGCCACGTCGCGCGCCGCCGCCTCCTTGGTCCGGTGAAACTCCATGTCGGAGGGCGAGAACCCCATTGGCTTCCAGTCGAGCCCGCCCTCGAGCAGCATCGGCCGCCCGGCGTTCCGCGCCCCCTGGTGGTGGCTCTCGAGCTCCTCGACCAGCCGCTCGTACTGGTCGGGGCCGAGCGCCCCCTGCCCGTCCGCGCCCTTGTAGACGATCGCTCCCGACGGCCGCGCCGCGTTGTCGAGCAGCGCCTTCGACCAGGTGCTGGCCGAGTTGTGCACGTCGATCGCACTCGCCGCCGCGTTCAGCGGCGACAGCCCGTAGTGGTCGTCCTGCGGGTGGAAGCTCTTGACGTGCAGGACCGGAACCCGGTCCTGCCGCATGTCGAAGACATGCTTCGACCCGCCCGCGCTGTACTCGTAGGCGACCGGCCAGCCGTCAGTCCCCGGCACCACCTTCATCCGGTCCGAGCGCAGCACGTAGAGCTCGCGCGGGCCGCCGCCGGCCCCCATGCCGGCGGCTTCCAGGTACCCGTCGCCGGTCAGCAGCAGGAACCCGTAGAAGCTCTCCATCAGCGCCGCGCCGCCCTGCCCCGGATTGGGCGCGGCGAGGAGGTCGATCACCGGATGCACGTCGAAGCGGCGGTCGTCGTCCTGCACCACCACCGGCACGGCCCCGGCCGCCTCGGCGATGATCTTCACGCAACGGAACGCCACCGGGTTCTGCAGGAAGCCGACCCGCGTCAGCGTCGCGCTGTCGCGCGACGACCAGGCCACGCGCCCTGCGCCGTGGAACGCCACCACCGGCGCGGCCGCCGAGGCCTTGGCCTCGGGCGGCGCCGGTCGCGACTTGCGGAAAATCTGCAAGACCATGAAAGCTCGCTCCTGAGTTACGAAGTGTCGCGCCGGACCGATGACCTTTGCGACGCCAGCCGAGGCACGGTCTGCGCCTGCCTGGGCTGGCGCATGGCCCTGTCGCCGTCACATTCGGGCGTTCCGTTCAGCGCCGAACGCCACCGCTCGCGGAAACGTCGAATGCGCCTGCCGGGGGCAGGCGCAGACCGTGCTTGCGCACGGTCGGGGATACGCGGCCGCTGCGAAACGCTTGAAGGAGAGGCACCGGTTTCGCGGCCGGCTCAGAGGCTGCGGACGCGCGGCGCGGTGCGGCCGCCCGGCTCGATGATCAGCTCGGTGAACGCCCAGACCAGCGCGTCCACCCGGTCCGGACTGCCCCGGCCCTTGAATCCTTCGACCGTCATCGCCGCCATCTGCGTTTCGAGCGCGTGGAACGCGGCGCGGTGGAAGATGCGGTTCTGCTCGTAGAGCGCCGCCACCGGCTCGGCCCGGGCCACCTTGTTGCGGGTCGCCCGGACGCTCCTGACCGGCACGGTCCGGTCGACGCCCTGGATCATCGTCGCCACGAGATCGCCGCCCTGGTTGACCTCGGCGACGATCCGGTCGGCCGCGTGCGCATGGTAGAGCTCGACCACCCGCTCCGCCCACGCCTGCGGCGAGGCGCCGCTCAGGCTGCCGTCCTCGATCACCTGGCCAATCCAGCCGCCCGGCGCCGAGGTTCTCGCGACGCCCGCGACGATAATGCCGCACTCGTCCGAGTTCGCCTTGCCGGTCATCGGCGGGTCGACCGCCACCACGATCCGGTCGAGCTCGAGCTCGAGCTCGCGCGGCGCCTTCGCCGCGTCGAGCATCGCCCAGGTCCAGAGCGCGCCCTCGACGTCGAGGATGAGCTCGCCGTCGAGCTCCTGCCGCCCGAGCCGCTGGCCGCCGTACTTCGCGGTCACCGCCTCGAGGAAGCTCGCCGCGAGGTGCATGCGGTTCGCCGAGGTCGGCGCCCGCGTCACCACCGTGCGCGGCTCGTCGAGGATCGCGCGCAGCAGCGGGTTCGCCCGCGGCGTCGTCGTCACCAGCGCCCGCGGCCGTTCGCCGAGCCGGAGCGCGAACTGCAGCATGTCCCAGGCCGCCTCGCCCTTCTTCCACTTGGCGAGCTCGTCGCACCAGGCGCAGTCGAACTGCGGCCCGCGCAGCGACTCGGGGTCGCTCGCCGAGAAGAGCTGCGCCACCGCCCCGTTCGGCCAGACAAGCCGCTTGCGGCTGGCCTGCCACTCGGGCCGGCGGTCGGGCGGCGTCGAGGGCATGATGCCGGACGTGCCGAACACCATGACCTCGCGCGCCTGGTCGATCGTCTCGCCGACCAGGGCGACCCGGGAACTGGTCCCCGGGTCGCCCGGCTTGCCCCCCTCGACCTGCGCGCGGATCCATTCGGCTCCGGCGCGGGTCTTGCCTGCCCCCCGGCCGCCCAGGATGACCCAGGTCGTCCAGTCTCCCTCGGGAGGCAGTTGATGTCCCTCGATCGCCCAGTGCTCGAAGAGCCAGGGGAGCGACATCAGGGCATTCGGTGTCAGCGCAGCGAGGAACGCCGCCAGGTCACCTTCCGGCACCCCAGACAGCAAGTCTCGCAACGATCTCGGCACGTGCTGTATCGAGGTCGAGCTTGACGCCCGACCCGTCGGCTTTGCTTCGCTTGACAAGACTTGCCTCGGCTTCGAGAACCGTCCGCAACGCGCGGTGGTGCGCCTTCAGCGCCTCCTCCGACTGCCTGCAGTCTCCGTCCCCGGTTCCCGCTTTCAGATGCGTGATCTGTCCGCGTAGCACCACGGCCAGGTCACGGTACAACTCGAGCGAGTTTTCCAGCCTGTCGCTGTCCGCTCGATCCGACGCTGAAATTGTCATGTGTGATTGATGCCCTGGCTGCTCCGCCCGGGCAGAAAAGCAACGGCAGGCCGCGTTGCCGCGACCTGCCAACTCACTTCTTCCAGCTTGCCCAGTGCTATACCCTAGAGCGATCTCAGTGTCAACTGCTAAACTCTTGGTAGAGTCCGGGTCCGCCGCCCGGAACGCCTCGGCTTCCGGCGGCGGCGCCTATCACGATCCCCGGCGCTACGCCCGTGTTCCGTCGGCCGGCGATCGCCCTCACCGACACGCGTATGCTTTCCATACGCGCTTTTCGCAGGTGTCAGCGTCCTACGGCAGATCCCCCCGCGGCCTCGGTCCCTCGACCGCCCCGGGCACGCCCTCGGCCTCCGCGGCCGCCTCGGCCGCCCGCTCCTCCGCCAGCCGCTGCGCCTCGATCCGGCGCCACGCCGCGACGTTGCGGTTGTGCTCCTCGAGCGTCCGCGCGAAGGCATGCCCGCCCGAGCCGTCGGCGACGAAGTAGATATAGTCGGTCGCGTCCGGATTGGCCGCCGCCTCGATCGCCGCCCGGCCCGGATTGGCGATCGGCGTCGGCGGCAGCCCGGCGATGACATAGGTGTTGAACGGCGTCGCCGCCGCGAGGTCGCTGGCCCGAAGTCCGCGCCCCAGCGTCCCCTCTCCGTTGGTGATGCCGTAGATCACCGTCGGATCGGTCTGCAGCCGCATGCCGCGCCGCATCCGGTTGACGAAGACCGACGCCACCTGCCGCCGCTCCTCCGCCACCCCGGTCTCCTTTTCCACGATCGAGGCGAGCGTCAGCAACTCCTCGGCGCTCGCGAGCGGCAGCTCCGGCGCCCGCGCCGCCCAGGCCGCCGCCAGGATCTCTTCCTGCTGCGCCACCATCCGCGCCAGCACGTCCGCCCGCGTGTCGCCGCGCTGGAAATCATACCCGGCCGGCGCCAGCATCCCCTCGGGCGGCAGCTCGGTGATCTCGCCCGTCAGCTCCGGCCGCGCCCGCAAGAGCTCGGCCACCTGCCAGTTGGTCAGCCCCTCCGGCACCACCACCTGCCGCACCACGTTGCCGCCGCGGTTCAGCAGCTCGAGGATCTCCTCCATCGAGGCCCCGGCCGGGATGCTGTAGTCGCCGAACCTCAAGCCCGCCTCTAGGTCGCCGTAGCGCGCCGCGATGCGAAAGATCGTCGCGTTGGAGATCGCACCCGCCTCGGCGAGCTTGTCCGCCACGCTCGCCAGCCCCTCGCCGCGCTCGACCTGCAGCTCGACCGGCGCCGCCAGTGGCCCGCGCTCGCGATAGGCCTGCTGCGCCCAGGTGACGATCCCGAAGATCACCACCAGCCCGAGAATCAGCAGGGTCAGCGCGTTCGCGGCAACGTGGCGCATCATCGGCGACGGCTACTGCACGCGGCGCAGCACGAGCGAGGCATTGGTGCCGCCGAAGCCGAACGAATTCGACAGCACGACGTCGATGTCCCGCTCCACCGCCTTCAGCGGGGCGAGGTCGATCGGCGTCGCGACCGAGGGGTTCTCGAGGTTGATCGTCGGCGGCGCCACCTGGTCGCGAATCGACAGCGTGCAGAAGATCGCCTCGACCGCGCCGGCCGCGCCGAGCAGGTGCCCGGTCGCCGACTTCGTCGACGACATCGTCACCTTGGCCGCAGCGTTGCCGAGCAGCCGCGCCACCGCCCCGAGCTCGATCTCGTCGCCGACCGGCGTCGAGGTGCCGTGCGCGTTCACGTAGTCGATGTCGTCCGGCGTCAGCCCGGCACTCTTCAACGCCGCCGTCATCGCCCTGAAGCCGCCGTCGCCGTCCGGCGCCGGCGAGGTGATGTGATAGGCATCGCCCGACAGCCCGTAGCCCACCACCTCGGCATAGATCTTGGCACCCCGCGCCCGAGCGTGCT
The DNA here is from genome assembly GCA_963763295.1 of uncultured Alphaproteobacteria bacterium. Classification (GTDB taxonomy): domain Bacteria; phylum Pseudomonadota; class Alphaproteobacteria; order Rhodobacterales; family Rhodobacteraceae; genus Amaricoccus. The sequence continues at coordinate 99,218 of CAVXOH010000004.1, read as the reverse complement.
CGAGCTCCTCGAGCACCACCACCCCGGCGCCCTCGCCCATCACGAACCCGTCGCGGTCGCGGTCGTACGGCCGGCTCGCCCGCTCCGGCTCGTCGTTGAAGTTCGTCGACAGCGCCTTGCAGGCGTTGAACCCGGCAATACCGATCTCGCAGATCGCCGCCTCCGACCCGCCGGCAATCATCACGTCGGCGTCGCCGTACCTGATCAGCCGCGCCCCGTCGCCGATCGCATGCGCGCCGGTCGAGCAGGCGGTCACCACCGAATGGTTTGGGCCCTTGAAGCCGTAGCGGATCGACACCTGCCCCGAGCAGAGGTTGATCAGCGCGCCGGGAATGAAGAACGGCGAGACCCGCCGCGGCCCCTTCTCCTTCAGCGTCAGCGTCGTCTCCGCGATCGACTGCAGGCCGCCGATCCCCGACCCGATGATCACCCCGGTGCGCTCGCGCTCCGCCTCGTCCTCGGGCATCCAGTCGGCGTCGCGCACCGCCTGTTCCGCCGCCGCCATCGCGTAGAGGATGAAGGTGTCGACCTTGCGCTGCTCCTTGCCCGACATCCAGTCGTCGGCATTGAACGTGCCGTCGGACCCGTCGCCGAGCGGCACCTCGCAGGCGATGTGGCTCGCGAGATGGCTGGCGTCGAAGCGGGTGATCTTCCCCGCCCCCGACTGCCCGGCGACGAGCCGCGACCAGGTCTCCTCGACCCCGCTGGCCAGCGGCGACACCATGCCAAGTCCGGTAATGACCACGCGCCGCATGCGGTTGCCTCCCCTTGTCCGAAGGTCCGCACCGTGTATCGCGAAATCCGCCGAGCCGACAAGCCTCGTTCGCCCGGAACGCCGGGTGCCGGCCGAGGCGCCTCGGAGCCTCGGCCGATGGTCCGCCGACGCTACGCCGCCGGCCGGATGTTCTGGTTGACCCGGAACAGGTTGGCCGGGTCGTACTTCCCCTTCAGCGCCGCGAGCCGGCCATAGTTCTCGCCATAGGTGGCCTGCACCCGCTCGTCGCCCTCGTCGTCCATCATGAAGTTCGAGTAGGAGCCCGGCAGGTTGTACTTGTGCACCGCCTCCCAGTAGCCTCGCCCCCACCGCGTCAGCGGCCCGGCCAGCTGCGGGTTGGCGTCGATCGCGGCGATCACCATCGCCCAGGTGGCGTCGCGCGTGCCCCACGCCGTCTCGCCCTTGCCGACGCGATGCACGGCCCCGTTGATCGGATAGAGATGCATCAGCGACAGCTCGCTCGGCGCCTTCGCCGCCTCGGCGATATGCGTCTCGATCGCCTCGTCCGGCAGCGACTTCACGAAGTCGCCCTTCCAGTACCATTGCAGCCCCGGCGGGAAGAAACCGTCGAACAGGCTCTGCATCGCCGTGAACGGCATCTCGCTCATCCAGTTGAAGATCGGCGGCGGCACCTGCTGGAGCAGCGGCGCCATCGCCTTCTCCCCGTCCTCGGCCGAGCCGTTGAAGCAGGAGATCACCGCGCAGGCCCGCTTGCCCCAGTGCTCCTGCGGGAACGGATCCATTGAGGGCACCGTCTTCAGGCCGACAAACGACCCGAGCTCCTCCGGCGCCCCGGGCAGGAAATCGCGATAGGCGCGCATGACGGCGACCGCGTCCTTGGCGTCCCAGAAGATCGGCCCGGCATAGACCATCTTCACCGGGTGCGCCCGGAACAGGAAGCTCGTCACCACCCCGAAGTTCCCGCCGCCGCCGCGCAGGGCCCAGAACAGGTCCGGATTCTCGTCCTTGCTCGCCGTGACGAAGCTGCCGTCGGCGAGCACGACGTCGGCCTCGAGCAGGTTGTCGATCGTCAGCCCGTGCTTGCGCGAGAGGTAGCCGATCCCGCCCCCAAGCGTCAGCCCGGCAACTCCGGTCGTCGACACCAGCCCGAACGGAACCGCCAGGCCGAAGGCGTGGGTGGCGTGGTCGACATCTCCGGAGGTGCACCCTGGCCCGACGCGCACGGTCCGCGCGGCCGGATCGACCCGCACCCCCTTCATCTGACTGAGGTCGATCACCAGCCCGTCGTCGCAGCTGCCGAGCCCCGGCCCGTTATGCCCGCCGCCGCGGACCGCCAGCAGCAGCCCGTTCTCGCGCGCGAAATTGACCGCCGTGACCACGTCCGCCACGTCGACGCAGCGCGCGATCAGCAGCGGCCGCTTGTCGATCATGCCGTTGAAGAGCTTGCGCGCCTCGTCGTAGTCGGCGCCGTCGCGCCCGATCAGCGCCCCGCGCAAGCTCGCCCCGAATTGTGCAATGGTCTCGCCTTCCATGCCGGCCTCCCCAGGCTCCACGATCCGCGGTCAGCGTGGACGACATCGGCCCGCACGGCCATGCTCGCCCCTCCATCTTTCTTGACCGATCGTCCGAACTGCCTCGCCACGTGGACGGCGTTCGGCCATTGATGTATAATGTCCGAACTAAATTCACTTTTCTCTATAGTTTAGAATAGCTTACCTTACTGCATAGCCCTTCCCGAGAGACTTGGGGACCGAGATGGATGTGCTTTCGGATGTCCTTCGCGCCGTTCGCCTGACCGGCGCCATCTTCTTCGACATGAGCTTCGTCCCGCCCTTTGTGGGCGAGTCCCCGCCGATGTCGGCGATCGCCGGCTCGGTGATGCCGGACGCCGAGCATGTGATCAGCTTCCACATGCTGCTCGCCGGCCGCTGCTTCGCCGAGATCGTCGGCACCGACCTGCCGCCCGTCCGGCTCGGGCCTGGCGACGTGGTGATCTTCCCCAGGGGCGATCCCAACGTGGTCACCTCCACGCCCGGCCTCCGCGACACCCCCGACCTCGCCAACTACTACCGCCCGCTCGACCGCCAGCTCCCCTTCGTGCCGAACCGCGCCCAGCGCGGCCAGCCGGGCGAGGTCCGCTTCGTCTGCGGCTACTTCGGCTGCGACGCCCGGCCGTTCAATCCGCTCCTCGACGCCCTGCCGCGCCTGCTGCACTACCCCGGCGGGCCTGGCGGCTGGCTCGCGCAGGTGATCCGCCTTGCCGTGGAGGAGAGCGAGGGTCGTCGCACCGGCGGCGAGACCGTGCTCGCCAAGGCGAGCGAGCTCCTCTTCGTCGAGGTGGTGCGCGGCTATATCGACTCCCTGCCGGAAGGCACCCCCGGCTGGCTGGCCGGCCTGCGCGACCCGCAGCTCAGCGCGGCGCTTCGCCTCATCCACGCCCGCCCCGCCGACGACTGGTCCCTCGACCGCCTCGCCCGCGAGGCCGGCCTCAGCCGCTCCGCCTTCGCCGACCGCTTCAGCGCCACGATCGGCACCTCGCCGATGAACTACCTCGGGCGCTGGCGCATGCAGCTCGCCGCCGGCCGGCTGGAGCTCCCCGGCATCAGCATCGCGCAGGCCGGCGCCGAGGTCGGCTACGAATCCGAGGCGGCCTTCAACCGGGCCTTCAAGAAGTACGTCGGCATGCCCCCCGGTAGCTGGCGCCGCGGCCACCGGATCTCCCGAACCCACTAGGGGCGGCCCGGGCTCGCGCCCGGGCAGGTCGGAACCGTAATGACCCGGCGGCCGCGATGGCCATGCCCGAAAGTTCGAAGCATCGGCGATGCGGGGCTTGGTCAAGAAGCCGAAGCGCAGTCGCGACGACCTTCGGGTAACGATGATTAACCGCGGATCGACTTGCGATGACAGCACGCGTCCCTCTCGTTTCTTCCGCCGACTGCCGGAATCGTGCCGCAGGCATCGTTGCGGCGGCCGCCGGCTCCGGCACGGAACTGGTGCATGGATTGTGCATACGTTGTGCATGCCTTCCCGGACATCGCCCCCGGCGGCTTTCCCAGCGAGATCCGCGTCTTGCCCCGCCCCGTCAACCCCCGCCCCGTCAACCAAGGTTAACGCCAGATCGGACGCCGGCCAACTCCGAGCCTCATCCCGCTCCAAAGCGAAACGGCGTCCGGTTTCCCGGACGCCGTCGCAACAAGTCCCGCCGCGAGCGCAGCGGCTCAGGCGTTCGCGTTCGCCTCGATGAACTTCACCGCGTCGCCGTAGGTCTGGATCGTCTCCGCCGCATCGTCGGGGATCTCGATGCCGAACTCTTCCTCGAACGCCATCACCAGCTCGACCGTGTCGAGGCTGTCCGCGCCCAGATCGTCGATGAAGGAGGCCGACTCCGTCACCTTCGCCTCGTCGACGCTCAGGTGCTCCACCACGATCTTTTTGACGCGTTCTGCGATATCGCTCATTGCTAGTTCCTCGTTTTGCTCCGGTTCCGGCTTTCGGGCCCGGCTATTCATTCCCACCTGACCGAATTTGGCCGGTTGTTGTCGCCCCGCAAGCCCCCAGCGCCAGAATTCGACCCCGGATCGATGTTCCGCGCGCTATAGCACAACCGCGGCGGCTGGCAAATGCAATTGCTCACGGACCCGCGAGCGCTCAGATCATCGCCATTCCGCCGTTCACGTGCAGCGTCTGTCCGGTCACGTAGCCGGCCTCGTCCGAGGCGAGAAACACCGCCGCCGCCGCGATTTCCTCGGCCGTCCCCATCCGCCCGGCCGGGATCCCTGCGTTGATCCGCGCCTTCTGCTCGTCGTTCAGCACCGCCGTCATCGCCGTGGCGATGAAGCCCGGCGCGATCGAGTTCACCGTGATGCCGCGGCTCGCCACCTCCTGCGCCAGCGACTTCGACATGCCGATCACACCGGCCTTGCTCGCCGCGTAGTTCGCCTGCCCCGGATTGCCGGTGACCCCCACCACCGAGCTCACGTTGACGATCCGCCCCCAGCGCGCCTTCATCATCCCACGCAGGCAGCCGCGGGCGAGCCGCATCACGCTCGTCAGGTTGACCGCGATCACCGCGTCCCAGTCCGCGTCCGACATCCGCATGAACAGCTGGTCGCGGGTGATCCCGGCATTGTTGACCAGGATATCGATCTGCCCGAGCGCCTCCGCCGCCCGCTTCGGCAGCGCCTCGACCGCCGCCGCGTCCGAGAGGTCGCAGGGCAGCACGTGCGCACGTCCCCCGAGTTCACCCGCCAACGTCTCGAGCGGCGCCGTCCGCGTCCCCGACAGCGCCACCGCCGCGCCCTGCGCGTGCAGCGCCCGGGCGATCGCGCCGCCGATGCCCCCCGAGGCGCCGGTGACGAGCGCCGCCTTCCCCGTCAGATCGAACATCGCGTCCCTCCCTCAGCCGGCCGCGAGCGCCCGCACCTCGTCGGGCGTGCCCACGGTCCTCGTCTCGATTTCCTTCGCGATTCGCCGGATCATCCCCGACAGCGCCTTGCCCGCGCCGACCTCCACGGTCTCGGTCACCCCCTGGCCCGCCATCCAGGCGACGCTCTCGCGCCAGCGCACCCGCCCGGTCACCTGCGCGACCAGGAGCCCGCGGATCTCCTCGGGATCGGCGACCGCCTCGGCCTTGACGTTCGCCACCAGCGGCACTGAGGGCGCCGCGATCTCCACCCGTTCCAGCGCCTCGGCCATTGCGTCCGCCGCCGGCTGCATCAGCGTGCAATGGAATGGCGCGCTCACCGGCAGGAGCAGCGCCCGCTTGGCTCCCTTGGCCTTGGCGATCTCGACCGCCCGCTCGACCGCTTCCCGGCTACCCGATACGACCACCTGGCCTGGGTCGTTATCGTTCGCCGCCGCGCAGACCCCGCCGCCCGCCTGCGCCTCCGCTGCCACCGCCTCGGCGGCGGCGAGGTCGAGTCCGAGCAGCGCCGCCATCGCCCCGTCGCCGACCGGCACCGCGTCCTGCATCGCGTGCCCGCGCAGCCTGAGCAGCCGCGCGGTGTCGTCGAGCCGCAGCGCCCTCGCGGCGCAGAGCGCCGAATACTCGCCGAGCGAATGCCCGGCGACGAAGGCGGCCGAAGTCACCGGCACCCCTTCCGCCTCCAGCGCCTTCATCGCCGCGATCGAGGTCGCCATCAGCGCCGGCTGGGCGTTGCGCGTCAGCGTCAACTCGGCGATCTCGCCGTCCCAGACCAGCCGCGACAGCGCCTCGCCGAGCGCGCTGTCGACTTCCTCGAAGACCGCCCGCGCCTGCGGATACGCCTCGGCCAGGTCGCGGCCCATGCCGACCGCCTGAGCGCCCTGGCCCGGAAAGACGAACGCCCGTGTCACCGTCCCCTCCCGCGTTGGCTCCCCCGTCGACCGGGGCCTGTCCCGTTCCTAGCCGCGCGCCGGCCGAAGGTCCAGCGCGGCTCGCGGGCCTCTGTCGGCGGTCATCCCCCCGGATGCAGGGCGTCATGGTCCACGTCGTCGGTCCCCGCGCCGCGCGGCTCGACATTGAACTCCACCGCGACCTCGCCCGCCTTCTCGAACACCAGCGTCGCGTCGATCTTCGCCCCCGCCTCGAATGGCGCGCCGAGGCCCATGAACATCACGTGCAGGCCGCCGGGCTCGAGCGTCACCGTGCCCCCGGGCGGGATCTCCACGCCGTCGACGGGCAGCATCCGGGTGACGCCGGCGGCGTCGGTCTCCGAGGTGTGGATCTCCGCCCGCGGAACTGCCGCCTCGACGGCGAGCAGCCGGTCGGGCGCGTCGCCGGCGTTGGTGATCGTGAGGTACCCCGCGCCGCTTTTGGCGGTCGCCGGCGTCTCGATCGCGTAGGGATGGCCGACGGTCAGGTCGCCGACCCTGAACTCGTGCGCGCGGGCGGCGCCGGCAACGGAAAGCGCCGCGGCGAGCGCGGCGAGGAGGGAATGATCTCGCATGGTCCAGGTCCTGCAAAGAGGGGCGGCACGGTCCGCCTTGGCGGCAGCCTGCCCGTGAACGGTGCTTCGTTGCGGTGCCAGACAGCCGGAACGGCCGGCGGCGCCCGCGGGCCGCACGGCAACAGGCGGCGCCCGGGCCGCCCCGGGCCTGCCGCGACGGCGGCCGCGACTGGCGCGAACCGGACCGCCCGCGCGCCGGCGTCCGCGCCGGCAGGCAGCGCCACGGCGAGAAGCCGGCAGCCGTCGCAATGCGGGCACCGATCATCGCCGCCGTGGCCCGCTCCGTCGCCGCAGAGCTCGGCGAGCATCCCGCCCATCTGCAGATAGGCGGCGAGCGCCGGGTCGCCGGGCACCGCCGGTCCGCCGCGCCGCACGGACGCACCGGCCAGCACCGTGACCAGCGCCACCGCGATCGCCGCCGCTCGCAGTACCCGCGCGCCCCGCATCCCTCGTGGTTAGACCACTGCGCGACCGCAGCCAAGCCCACCCCGAAGCCCACGCCACCCCCCTTCCCTTCGCGAGTCGGGCCGGGGTCAAGGGCGGCGAAGCCGCGGGCGCAAGCCCGCCTGCCCTTGACGCCGGCCCGACTCGCAGCACCACAGTGTAGAGGTGCCTGATGAAGCAGCTGCTTCATCAGCGCCTCGGCGCAGATCTTCCTTCCCTTTCAACGCCGAAACCCGCAACTCCGCCCCAGCGCGGCGCGGGCACAGCGCCGCCACACGCGCGACTCCGGCGCGCCGCTCCCCGCCGGCCGGCGCCAGCCGCCGGCCCCCTTGCCTCACTCGGCCGTGCCGGCGGCGAAGATTCCCGAGATCACGCCGGTGTCGCCCTGGATCAGCAGCACGCCGGCAACTCCGGCTGGCCGCGCCGCCGCCTCGTCGACGCCGTAGAAGGTGGCGTTGATCATCGCCGAGCCGCCCGGCGCGCCGTTGCCGGGCCCGACGAAGTTGACCGACCGACCGCCCGGCGCGACGGTGCGGAAGCCGCCCTGGCCGTTGCTGCCGAGCCGCGGGCCGCACATGCCGATGCCGGTCCAGTCGATCGCCTCGAAGGGCAGTCCGCCCGCCGCGGGCTCGAGCGCGGCGAACCGCATCGTCACCTGGCGCGATCCGAAGCCGACGTCGATCTCGGCGGTCCCGGCCACGGCGACCGGGGCGGCCGGCGGCGCCGCCTGCACGCTCAGCCGCACCGGGCCGCGGTAGCGCACCTGGCCGTTGGTCGGCAGCCGCGAGCCCGGCGTCGGCTTGCCGATGGCGAGGCTGCCGGCGAAGTCCTCGCCGTTGTCGCGCCAGGTGACGGCGAAGGCGCGCGCGCCGTCGACCGCGTCGGCGAGGCCGGCGATCGGCTCGGCACGGGCGCCGCGCCGGCCGTCGAGGCCGCCGTCGTCCCCGGAGCGCGCCTTGAAGGTGTAGTCGCCGAAGTGCAGCCGCGCGACCGCCCCCGACCGCTTCGCCCGCCCGTCGACCGCGAGCACCTCGAAAAGACCGACGCCCTTCGGCTGCCGGATCAGCGCACCGCTCAGGTCGCGCGCCGGCAGGTCCACCCGCGGGCAGGGATCGACCGGCGCCTCGGGCTCGTCCTTGCCGAGCAGTCCGCATCCCGACACCGCCAGAGCCAGCGCCATCGCAGCGACCCCGCTTCCCTTCCCGATCGGCATCAGTCCGTCAGCCTTCTTGCAAGCATCGCGATCAGCTCGCCTCGCTCACGGCACCCGCGCCCGACCGTCGCGCCCGCGCGAGCGTGGAGATCGCCCCGGTGAGCAGCAGCCCGGAGGCGAGGAACCAGCCCGAGACGTAAAGGTAGGTGGCGATCAGGAATTCCGGCCGGTGGTCGGTCGCGATGACCCGATTCGCCCGGCCGACGATCTCGTCGGCCCCGATCACCGAGGCGGTGGCGGTCGCCATCAGGATGATCAGGAAATACTGGAGCCAGGACGCGAGCCAGGTCGCCTCGGCCTCGGCGATCCCGGCGCGGCGCTGGCGCCGGAGGGCGAGGCCCTGGTCGGAGGCGAAGCCGACCACCGGAATCATGAGCGCCAGCGTCGCCTTGATCCAGAGCGGCACCGCGACCCCCGAGCCGGCCCAGGCGACCTCGACCGGCAGCACCAGCGCCAGGTAGAACATCAGGACGAAGCTCGGGACGTTGCGGCAGAGGCTGGTCGCCGCCGCCGCCGGCCCGCGCACCGCGCGCAGCCGGGCGTCGCGCCCGCGCCCGAGCCCCGCCCCCATCGCCGTCCCCGCGAGCATCGCCAGCGCGGCGATCATCAGGTTGCCGGCGAAGCCGCCGGCAAGGAACGGCGTCCAGCCCCAGAGCGTCACGGCTATCTCGCCCATGTCAGCGCCCCCTTGCCCACGCGCAGCAGCCCGAGCACCGCCAGCACGAAGACGAAGTAGAAGACGAGGAGCAGGTTCATCATCGTCGCGGCGCCGGCGCCTTCGGCGATGATGGTGTTGACCGCCGAGATCGCTTCGGGCAGCGCGATCGTGCTGGCAAGCCCCGCCGCCTTGACGATGTTGACCGAGGTCGAGGCCAGGCCCTCGTAGCAGCGCTCGACCGCCGCCGGCATCAGCGCCGCCGGCCGGACGCCGGGGCGCTCGCGCGCGAGCTGCCCGACCGCGCCGCGCAGCAGCACGGCGTTCGTTGCTCCGGCATAGAGCGACAGCACCACCGCGGCGACGAGAAAGCTGCCGGGCGCGAAACCGGCGCGGCCGGCGAGCAGCCCTCCGAGGCCGAAGAAGACGACGTAGAGCTGCAGGATCGGCGGCGTCATCCGCGCCGTCGCCACCAGCGCGCGCATCGGCAGCCGCGCGAGGCGGGACACGAGGCCCTTCCCGAGGCTGCGGTCGGCCAGCGCGATCAGCGCCCCGATCCCGAGCGAGCCCGCGATAGCGACGAGGCTCAGCGCCAGCGTCAGCCCGATGCCGTTGAGCAGCCGCGCCCGGTTCAGCGGGTCGACGAGCGGCCCGAGGTCGATCCCGCTCGCCGCCCGCAACCGCCCGGTCCAGCCAGCGCCGTCCACGGCCTTCGCGTCGAGCCCCGCCACCGCGCTGTCGAGGCAGGCCGCCGGATAGCCGTCGTCGGCGCCACGGCGACAGACGGGCGCCCCGTCGACGTTCCGCGACCAGAGCTCGCGCCGGGCCGCGAGGAAGTCGCTTGGCGGGAGGCCCCATTTCGCCTGCAGCTCGACCAGCCGCCCGCCGCGGTGCCAGTCCGCGACCAGGTCAGCGGCGAAGCGGCCGAGCGCCGCGACGCCCTCGCCCTTGCGGACCGCGATCGCCCAGGGCGCCGGCAGGATCGTCGGCATCGCCATCCCGTAGCCCGGCCAGTCCGTGCCCGCGAGGAGCTGCGCGATCACCGTGTCGTCGAAGGCCCAGCCGACGCAGCGGCCGTCGCGCAGCGCCATCAGCGCGTCCCGGTTGCCGGGGAAGACCAGCGGATCGATCAGGTAGCGCTCGGTCAGCACCCGGTTGAAGAAGGCGCCGTCGGTCAGGCACACCGGCCGGCCGCGCAGCTGGCCCCAGTCGTCGAACGGCAACCCCGACGGCGCCAGCAGGTTGACGCCGCTCGCGTAGTAGTGCGGCAGCACGAGGTCGGCCGCCAGCCGCCGCTCGGCCGTGTCGCCGAGCGTCGCGATGACGAGGTCCACCTGCCCCTGCTCGAGGCGCTGCAGCCGGTTGCCCGCGGTGACCGGCACCAGCTCGAGCTCGACGCCGAGCCGCTCGGCGGCATCCCGCGCGAGATCCGCCTCGAGGCCGACGATGCTGCCATCGGGCGCGACCATGCCCCAGGGCGGATAGTCGGCCTTCACGCCGACGATCAGCCGGCCGCGCTCCTCGATGCGCTGCAGGCGCCCGCCCGGCGCCTCGGCCGCGGCGGCGCCGGCGAGCAGGGCGAGCGCCAGCACCAGCCGCGCGATCACGCACCGTCCTCCACCGTCGCCGGGCGCACCAGCACCAGTATGCCGTATCCGAACGACGCCGGCGCCAGCGGCGCCAGCCAGCGGTCGAGCGTCCGCAGGATCGGCGAGTTCGCCACCAGCGCCTCCGGCACTAGGCTCTCGGCCCGCGCCTCGACGATCACGAGGCCGGCGCCCGCGAGCTCGGTGCCGAGGTCGTCGAGGTCGAAGAGCTTGTAGGGCAGCGCCAGCGACAGGCCGCGGAAGCGGCGCAGGTAGCGGATCTCGCCCGACAGCAGCGCCGCCTGCTCGCGCTGCTCGTGGCGGAACCGGCGCCGCCGGTTCGGCACCGACAGGATCAGCCGTCCCGATCCCGGCCTGAGCAGCCCGGCCATCCGGCGCAGCGCCCTCCGCCGCTTCTCGGCGCCCTCGATATGCGACAGGACCCCGAACAGGCAAAGCACGAGGTCGGCGGCGCCGTGAGCTTGGACGTGCCGGTCGAGGTCGTCCGGGTCCGGGCCGAGGACGTGGGGCGAACGCCCGCGCCGGTCCGTGCCCGCGACCCGCCGGAACGCGTCGAGCGCCGCGCTGCAGATGTCGTAGCCGGCGGCGACCCCGGCCTGCCCGCGCAGCGCGAGTAGGTAGCGCCCGCTGCCGCAGCCGAAATCGATGACGTTCCCGCCCGGCGGCAGCTCGCGACGGATCAGCCGCAGGACGGTCGGGTTCGGGCGCGGATAGCGGCGGTCGTAGTGGCCGCTCGCGAAGTAGTGCTCGTAGGCCTCGGGCACGCCGCGCGCGGGTGCCTCGGCCCGCGATGTGTCGCGCTGGGGATCGGGGACCGCCATCGCGTCACTCCGGCGAGATGCTGCCGCTGCCCATGTACTCCTGGACCACGAACCGCCATTCGGTGCTGCGGACCCGCCGCATCAGCGCCCGATCTACCGCAGCGCGGAGCTCCGGGCGGTGCGGCGACACACCCCAGCCGTAGGGCTCGAGCCGGAACGTCGAGGACTGCACGCTGACGGCCTCGGAGAGCTCGGGCTGGCGCGCTAGATAGGTAAGCTGCGCCCAGTCGCCGAGGACGAGTTCCACCTCGCCCCGTGCCAGCAGCTGCATCGCCTCCTGCCAGGATCCCGCCGCGACACAGCGCGCGCCTGAGTCGGCCGTCACGGCATCGACGCAGACGCCGCCGGCCGGAGTCGCGGACCGCCGAGCCTGCATGATCGGGTCGAGGCGCGGATCGACTCCCGCCGTTGCCGGTCGCACGGTCGAGGCCTCGTCGGCCGGGAGCTGCTCGAGGAAACTCTGGGCCGTCGAGTCCTTGAGCGTCGCCACCCGGTGGCGCGGCAGGTCGCCGAGCGCAATCTCGCGGCTGCCGCCGATCGAGCCGACGAGTGCGGTCGTCAGCACGCCGAAGATCGTCGCCGAGAGCACAGTGCCGACCACCCCCATGAAGATCTCGACGATGCGGACCGGCGTCGGGCGCCCGCCGTCGCCGATGCCTTTGAGCCCGATGGTGCGGACGATGGTCTCGATTCCGTAGCGGCAGAGCCGGAGCGGCAGCGCCTCGCCGGCGACGACGCCGAAGTCGGCGCTCCGGCGCAGGCCGCGCGCGATCACCGCGGCGAGGACCAGGTTGGCGACGAGGAAGATCAGGATCGCCCGCGGCACGCCCTCGTGGGTGACGGTCTCGCGCAGGATGCCGGCGGCGTAGCCGAAGTCGATTGCGCTCGAGCTGCGCTGCGCGACGGTCAGGCCGGAGCTCAGGTATTGGTGGGTGAAGTCGAGCCGTTCCAGCCGCTCGGCCGTGATGGTGAGGGGCGAGATGACGAGGTCGAGGTCGCCGCTGGCCAGGGCGTCGAGCTGGTCGCCGAGCGGGCACTCGACAAAGGCGGTCCGGCCGATCAGCCCGGCCTCGCCGAGCTCGCGCGCGATGCTCTCCCAGAGGTCGAAGGTCAGGCCGCGCTGGCCGCGGATCGGGTCCGCCATGATGAAGGGGGGTGCCTCGCGCACCCCGATCGCCACGTCCACCCCGTCGCCTGGACGCAGGCAGGCGGCATCCGCCGGATCGACGCCGAGCCCGAGGAAAAGGAGTGCCGCAATCGCAAGGAGCCGTCGCTGGTGCGACACGTCGCGTCTCCGCCTGTCCGGGTTGCCGTCAAAGTGACCGCACGTTTGCCGGTTAGCGTTGACGAAAGGTAAATGCCGGTGCGCTAGGATGAAGGCGCCCGGTCCGACTTGCAGTCAGTGGGCGTAGCGCCACATCACGACGCGGATCGGCGCGCCGGACTCGGCGTCGACGAACGCCTCGACCTTCGCCACGTAGCGGATGCCGCACCAGATGGCCCCGTCGCCTAGGTCCGCTTCGACCTCGGCATCGGGTCTGGGCTCATCGCAGGACTCGTGCCAGCGCTGTGGCGGTAGCTCGAACTGGTCGTGGCTGAAGCTCATGCGACGCATCGGACGTCCTCCCCCGCCGCGCCAACGCTCCGTCCGGGCGGAAGTTCCGTTCGGACGAGTTCGCCCCCCCGGCACGTTCTACTCTAGCTGAGTCGCGCCGCCGGCGCTACGACCTTCCGATCGGCACAGGGAGGGATGCATGTCCGAGCATGTCTACAAGATCGTTGAACTCGTGGGATTCCTCGCCGAAGAGCATCGAGGACGCGATCGACGCGGCGGTCAAGCGCGCCGACGAGACGTTGAGGAACCTGCGCTGGTTCGAGGTCGCCCAGATCCGCGGCCACGTCGACGAAGGCCGGGTCCGGCACTATCAGGTCGTGCTCAAGGCCGGCTTCACGCTCGAGAACGACGGGCGCTAGTGCGGGACGAGGCTCGGCGGAGTCGGTCCGAACGTGGCGTTAACCTTGGTTGACGGGGCGGGGCAAGGCGCGGATCTCGCTCGGAAAGCCGCCGGGGGTGATGTCCGGGGAGGCATGCACAACGTATGCACATCGCATGCACAATCCATGCACCGAATCCGTGCCGGCGCCGGCGGCCGCCGCAGGGACGCCTACGGCACGATTCCGGCAGTCGACGGTCGAAACGAGAGGGGCGCGCGCCATCCTCGCAAGTCGATCGGCGGTTAATCATCGTTACCCGAAGGTCGTCGCGACGGTGCTTCGGCTTCTTGACCAAGCCCGGCATGGCCGATGCTCCGATCTTTCGGACATGGCCATCGCGGTCGCCGGATCATTTCGGGCTTCGACCTGCCCGGACGCGACCTCGGGAGTCCCCATCGTCCGTTGATCGGAGTCAGTCGGCGATCGAAAACCCGGCCGGCCCCGGAAGGTTGAATCAGAACCGCCGGCCGAAGGGACTCCTGTTTTTGGGACCGTGCCTAGGCGAAGAGCTCGTGGCAGGTCTCGAGCGCGTCGACGAGCACGTCGACCTCCTCCGCGGTGTTGTAGAGGCCGAACGAGGCGCGGCAGGTCGCGGTCAGCCCGAGATGCGTCATCAGCGGCTGGGCGCAGTGGTGGCCGGCGCGGACGGCCACGCCCTTGCGGTCGACGACGGTCGAGATGTCGTGGGCATGCGCCGGACCCTGCAGCGTGAAGGAGAAGATCGCCCCCTTGTCGCGGGCCTTGCCCTGGACGTTCAGCCAGTTCAGCCCCTGGAACCGCGCGGTGACGTAGTCGCGCAGGCTCCGCTCGTGCGCGGCGATGTTCTCCATGCCGAGCCCCTGCATGTACTCGAGCGCCACGCCGAGGCCGATCATCGACACGATCGCCGGCGTCCCCGCCTCCATCCGGAGCGGAGGATCGGTGTAGGTGATGGCGTCCTTGCGGACCTCGCGGATCATGTCGCCGCCGCCCATGAACGGGCGCATCTCCGCAAGCCGCTCGCGCCTCGCATAGAGCGCGCCCGACCCGGTCGGCCCGTAGAGCTTGTGGCCGGTGATGACATAGAAGTCGCAGCCAAGTGCTGTGACATCGACCGGCAGGTGCACTGCGGCCTGGCTGCCGTCCACCAGCACCGGCACCCCCATCGCCCGCGCAGCGGTCGCGATCGTCCCGATGTCGACGACGGTGCCGAGCACGTTCGACATGTGGGTGAGCGCGATCAGCCGGGTGCGCGGCCCGACCGCCTCGATCACCTTCTGCGGGTCGAGCGAGCCGTCGGGCTCGATGTCGACCCATTTCAGTACCGCCCCCTGCCGCTCGCGCAGGAAGTGCCAGGGCACGATGTTGGCGTGATGCTCCATCACGGAGAGCACGATCTCGTCGCCCGGCTCGAAGCGTGGCGCCGCCCAGGCGTAGCTCACCATGTTGATCCCCATGGTCGAGCCGGTGGTGAAGACGATCTCGTCCTCGTGCTCCGCGCCGAGGAAGCGCTGCACGATGCCGCGCGTCGCCTCGTACTTCTCGGTGGCGACGGTCGAGAGATAGTGCAGCCCGCGATGCACGTTCGCGTAGTCGTGCGCGTAGGTGTCGGCGATCGCGTCGATGACCACCTGCGGCTTCTGCGCCGAGGCGCCATTGTCGAGATAGACGAGCGGCCGCCCGTGCACCTCGCGGCCGAGGATGGGGAAATCCCGGCGCACCGCCGCGACGTCGTACATCAGGAGACCTCCTGCGGGGTGATGCCGAGGATCGCGAGCAGCATCGCGGCGCCGAAGAAAAGCACGATCGCGGTGAGGATGACGGCCCCGAGCACGATGAAGGGGTTCTGGAAGCCGTGCAGCTCGGCGACGAAGTTCGCGTAGGCCCAGAGAGCCCAGAAGATCGTGACGATGGCGAGGAGCGCCGCCAGCGGCGGCAGCAGCACGAGCGCGACGAGCTGGACCGCCTGAATCAGCACCATCATCGCGTTCAGCCAGACCACGAGTGCCAGCGCGCCCGCGAGGCCGCCGGTGCCGCCGAACAGCCGGCCGACGCGGACCGTCAGAAACACGATCACCGCCATGACCGCCAGCTGGGCCAGCATCCCGACGAGCGGATTGCCGATCACCGCGGCCGAGACGACGTCCACCGCGTCCGGGCTCAGCCGGTAGGCGGCATAGCCGAGCACCATGCCAACGCAGGCGACCACCACCGCGGCCTGCAGGAGTGTGGCGCCCGGCATCGGCACGGCCAGCACCTGCCGCGCCGCCGTCCGCGGCCGCAGCAGGCTGTCGGTGATGAGCTGGCCCCACATCGCGGTGTCCGCTACCCCCTGTTTCCGCCCCGTCCCGTTCATCATGTACCACCGCGCGATGCGACGAGCGCGAGCATCCCTGCAATTCCGGCGAAGGCTGCGGCCACGACGGCGGCGACCGTGCCCGTCGCGGGGAAGCCCTCCGCCTCCGCAAGGCTGGCCGCGAGGAGCCAGAGCCAGAGGGCCAGCCCCGCATAGCCCAGCCAGGACACCCAAGGCAACAGCGCGGGTCGCGCCTCCGCCGCCACGCCGACGAGCGCCAGGACCAGCGCCAGCGGTGCCGCGAGCAGCACCGAGAAGAACAGCGCCGCCCGCGCCGCCGCGAAGCTGCCGGTCGCACCGAAGGCACGGGCCGCGAGGTGCACGGCCGCGGCGAGGCCATAGAGGAGGAGCGGCGCCAGCGCGACATAGCCGAAGAGATGCGCGGCGACCGCCCCCGCCACCGGGTCTTCGATGTCGAGCCCGCGCGCCTCGCGCAGCGCATTCGGCAGGCTCGCGACGAAGAGGAGCCCGCAGGCCACAAGGGCGTGCAGGAGCGACCTCGCCTCGCGCGGGCCGCCGGCGAGCTCCGCCGCCATCGCCCGGCGCGGGTTGCGCCAGCCGCCCCAGATCGTGTCGACGAGGCCGCGGCGCCGCATCGCCCTAGCCCCGCCGGCGCGCGAGCCAGGCCGCGAGCCCGTCGCGCACGTCGTCGGCGAGGGCCGCGTCCTCGATCTCGGCGATCGCCTCGTCGACGAAGGCGAGCACGAGCAGCTCCTGCGCCGTGCCCCGGGCGATGCCGCGCGAGGTCAGGTAGAAGAGCGCGTCCTCGTCGACGGCACCGGAGGTCGAGCCGTGGGAGCACTTGACGTCGTCGGCGTAGATCTCGAGCTCGGGCTTGGCCAGGAACTGACTTGTTTCGCCGAGCAGCAGCCCCTGGCTGATCTGGTAGCCGTCGGTCTGCTGCGCGCCGGGCTTCACCAGGATCTTGCCCTGGAACACGCCGACCGCACCGCCGCGCAGCACCTTCTTGAACACCTGCCGGCTCTCGCAGCCGACCGCGTCGTGGGTCACGAACACGGTGTCGTCGTGCAGGAAGTCGCCGTCGCCGACGCAGGCGCCGGCGACGTGGGCCATGGCATCGTCGCCGGTGAACTCGACGATGCTCTCGTTCCGGGTGAGCCGGCCGTTCACGGTCAGCGTGAACGACTTGAACCGGCTTTCCCGTCCGAGCCGGGCGAAGACGGCGGTCGCCGTCCGGCGCTCGTGGTCGCGCCCCTGGCTGCGCACGTGGTGGAAGGCGGCGCCGTCGCCGATCTCCACCTCGAGCACGGTGTTGAGCCGCGCCGCCCCGGCGCCGGTCTCGAGCAGGGTCAGGTCGGCGCCGGGCTCGAGCCGGACCAGGTGACGGATCAGCGCATCCGAGGTCTCGGAGCGGTGGAGATAGACGAGAGCCACCGGCTTCTCGGCCCGCCCCGTCACCCGGATCGCCGCGCCCTCGGTGGCGCGGGCCGTGTTGAGCGACGCCAGCGGCCGGTCGACCGGCGCCTGGCCGCGCGCCTCGAGCTGCCCGAAGAGCTCGCGCGCCCAGTGGATGTCGGTGGCGAGAACCGCCGCAAGCGGCTGGATCTCGACGCCGGCGAGCTCCGGCGCATCGGAGAGCTCGGGCGCGAAGACGCCGTCGACGAAGACGAGCCGCACCCGGTCGACATCATCGAAGGCCGGCTTCTCGTCCGCGGCCAGCACCGCCGCCGCAGGGGCCGGCAGCCGGGTCAGCCCGCTCGGGTCGGTGAACTTCCAGTACTCGTCGCGCCGGACCGGCGCGCCGCCCTCGGCGAGCCGCCGGGCCGCGCGCGTCCGCGCCGCCCGCGCCCAACCGGCTTCGCCGCCCGGCTCGGGCCAGGCCGCGAGCAGCGCCTGCGCGCCGTCGAGCTTCGGTGCCGGGACCGCCCTCAGGCGTCCCGCGTTGCCGTCAACAGGCATGTCGTCTCCGTTGTTTCTCGCGCCGCGCCTCAGGCGATCACCATCGCCTCGACGACCTTGCGCACGAACGGCGCCAGGCCGTCCGGGCCCGAGGTCCGCTCCTTCAGATGAATCGATATATCCGGCCGGCGGCCGGCGACGACCCCGACCAGCTCGCCTCGCACCGCGTCGTCGAGGCCGGCGCCCATGACGACGCAGGCGATGCGCGGCTCGGCGTCGAGCTGGCGGATGACCTCGTCGCGATCATGCGCCCCGAGCCACTCGACCGGCATGTCGCTGAGCTCCTGGGCGATGCCCCCGACCACGCCGGGGAGCCGTCCCACGAGCAGAACAACCGGTCGCATCCTTTCCTCCTCTCAGGCCACGGACTTCAGGATGCCGGCATAGCCGTTCACTTCGACCTCGAGCGCAAGCTCCGGGCCGCCCGACTGCACGATGCGGCCGTCGGCCATGATGTGCACGACGTCGGGCGTGATATGGTCGAGGAGGCGCTGATAGTGGGTGATGACGAGGAAGGCCCGGTCGGGCGAGCGCAGGCTGTTCACCCCGGCGGCGACGAGCTTCATCGCGTCGACGTCGAGCCCGGAATCGGTCTCGTCGAGGATGCACATCCGCGGCTCGATCACCGCCATCTGCATGATCTCGTTGCGCTTCTTCTCCCCGCCGGAGAAGCCGACGTTCACGGGGCGCTTCAGCATCTCGGCGTCGATGTCGAGCGCCTTCGCCCGCTCGCGCACGAGCTTGAGGAACTCGGCCGCGTTGAGCTCCGCCTCGCCGCGCGCCTTGCGCTGCGCGTTGAGGGCGGTCCGCAGGAATGTCATGTTGCCGACCCCGGGGATCTCGACCGGGTACTGGAACGCCAGGAACAGCCCGAGCGCCGCGCGCTCCTCCGGCTCGATCCCGAGCAGGTCTTGGCCGTCGAGCGTCGCCGTTCCCTCGGTCACCTCGTAGCCGTCGCGCCCGGCGAGCACGTAGGAGAGCGTCGACTTGCCCGAGCCGTTCGGCCCCATGATCGCGTGCACCTCGCCGGCCTTCACCGCGAGGTCCACGCCCTTGAGGATGACCTTGTCCTCCTCCTCGAGCCGGACGTGCAGATTTCTGATTTCGAGCATGCGTTCGTTCCTTGAGTTTTTCGGGCCGTCAGGCGCTCGTGCGCGCCCGCCAGCCGGCATTCCACGCGGTCGCCGCCACCGTCGCCACCAGCCACACGAGCTGCAGCAGGAGGCTAGGCAGTGGCGCGATCCAGCTCAGGAGCACCACGGCGGTCAGGGTGAACGGCATCATCACCAGCGCCGCGATTGCCAGGTCCTCGGCCGAAGCGCCCGTGGCGCGCCGCGCATCCGCGATCACTTCACCCCTTAGATCTTCCATAGCATCCTCTATCTTACGGTCCCGGAATAGCCGCGCAGGTCGCCCGAACTCACCCCACGCTCCCCTCGAGGCTGATCGCGACGAGCTTCTGCGCCTCCATGGCGAACTCCATCGGCAGCGCCTGCAGGACCTCGCGGCAGAAGCCGTTGACGACGAGCGCCACCGCCTCCTCCTCGTCCATGCCGCGCTGGCGGCAATAGAAGAGCTGATCCTCGTCGACCTTCGAGGTCGTCGCCTCGTGCTCGACCCGGCTCGCGTTGTTCTTGACCTCGATGTAGGGCACCGTGTGGGCGCCGCACTCGCTGCCGATCAGCAGGCTGTCGCACTGCGTGTAGTTGCGGCTGCCGGTCGCTTTCGGATGCACCGAGACGAGGCCGCGGTAGGTGTTCTGCGCGAAGCCGGCACTGATCCCCTTCGACACGATGCGCGAGCGGGTGTTCTTGCCGAGGTGGTGCATCTTGGTGCCGGTATCGGCCTGCTGGTGGTTGTTGGCGATCGCGATCGAGTAGAACTCGCCCTGGCTGCCCTCGCCGCGCAGGATGCACGACGGATACTTCCAGGTGATCGCCGACCCGGTCTCGACCTGGGTCCACATCACCTTCGCCCGCGCCTCGCGGCAGTCAGCCCGCTTGGTCACGAAATTGAAGACCCCGCCCCGGCCCTCTTCGTCGCCCGGGTACCAGTTCTGCACGGTCGAGTACTTCACCTCGGCGTCCTCGAGCGCGACGATCTCGACCACCGCCGCGTGCAGCTGGCTGGTGTCGCGCCGCGGCGCGGTGCAGCCCTCGAGGTAGCTGACATAGGCGCCCTTGTCGGCGATGATCAGTGTGCGCTCGAACTGCCCGGTGTTCTCGGCATTGATCCGGAAGTAGGTCGAGAGCTCCATCGGGCAGCGCACGCCCGGCGGGACGTAGACGAACGAGCCGTCGGAGAACACCGCCGAGTTCAGCGTCGCGTAGAAGTTGTCGCTGTAAGGGACGACGGTGCCGAGATATTTCCGCACGAGCTCCGGATGCTCGCGCACCGCCTCGGAGATCGAGCAGAAGATCACCCCGGCCTTGGCGAGTTCGGCCTTGAAGGTCGTGCCGAGCGACACGCTGTCGAACACCGCGTCGACCGCCACCTTGTGGCCTTCGGCCGGCGCGGCGTCGGCGCCGTCGATGCCGGCGAGGATCATCTGCTCCTTGAGCGGGATGCCGAGCTTCTCATAGGTCGCGAGCAGCGCCGGGTCGACCTCGTCGAGCGACTTGGGCCGCACCGCCATGCTCTTCGGCCGGGCGTAGTAGAACTGGTCCTGGAAGTCGATCTCCGGCAGGTCGAGCATCGCCCAATCCGGCTGGTGGTCCATCTGCAGCCAGCGGCGATAGGCCTTCAGCCGCCACTCGGTCAGCCACTCCGGCTCCTCGTTCTTCGCCGAGATTAGCCGGACGATGTCCTCGTTCAGCCCCTTCGGCGCATACTCGGTCTCGATGTCGCTTGAGAAGCCGTACTTGTAGCGCTCGCCGACCGAGCGGACCGCGTCCACCGTCTCCTGGTCGACCCCCTCGCGCACCGTGATGTCGTCGAATGCGGCCATCTTGCTCCCTTTCGCCGCCGGTCCCCCGGGCCCGCTCATGCGGCCCTGGCGGCGAACCGGCGATACTGTCTTTCCCAGGCCTCCACGAAGGCCAGCACGTCGTCGCGCCCGGTCGTCGGTCCGATCGAGACCCGGATTGCATGGCCCGCGGCCTCCGCCAGCCCCATTGCCGTCAGGACCCGGCTGGCGCGCACCTTACCGCTGGAGCAGGCCGACCCCGCCGATACGGCGAACCCGGCGAAGTCCATCTGCATCACCTGCGTCTCGCCCTTCCAGCCCGGAAGCGCGAAGCAACTGGTGTTCGGCAGACGGCGCGCCGCTTTCCCGACAAAAATAATCATCGATGTCGCGGATGCCAGTGCATCCTCCAGAATATTTCGGGTCTCGGCGACCGCCTCCCAGGCTCCGGCAGCCACTTCGGCCGCCGCCGCCTCGATCGCGGCGCCGAACCCGGCGATGCCGATCAGGTTCTCGGTGCCGGCCCGGCGGCCCATCTCCTGCCCACCGCCACGAACGACCGGCGCCACCTCGGTCCCCGGCGCCAGCAGGAGCGCGCCGACCCCCTTCGGGCCGCCGAGCTTGTGCGCCGAGACGATCGCGCTCCGCGCCCCGCTCCAGTCGAAGGCGAAGGGCAGGCGCCCGACTGCCTGCGCCGCGTCGACGCAGGCGAGCCCGGAGGGCAGGTCCTGCACGATCCCGGTCTCGGAGTTCGCCGCCTGCAATGCCGTGTACGCAGGCGCCTCGACCGTCACCCGCCCGTCGGCATCGACCGCGAGCGCCGGCTCGATCCAGGCCGCGACGCTGTCGTGCTCGATCGCGGCTCCGACCAGCCCGCGCCCGGCGAGCGCCAGCGCGGCCGCCTCGGTGGCGCCGGAAGTGAAGACGACCTCGCCCGCCATGCAGCCGGTCGCGGCCGCGACCTGAGCGCGGGCGCGCTCGAGGATCGCCCGCGCCGCCCGGCCCTCGGCATGCACCGAGGACGGGTTGCCGAGCGCGTCCATAGCCGCGGCCATCGCCGCCCGCGCCTCCGGGCGCAGCGGCGCCGTTGCGTTCCAGTCGAGGTAGACCCGCCGGGTCACACGACCTTCTCCCGCTCCGCCTCGTCGACGACGGCGACGAAGGCCGGGACGGCCGGGCACGGCGCGAGCTGGTTCTTCACCACGTCGCCGAGCCGGGTCTGGTGCAAGAGCACGTAGACGTTGGCCGAGAGCTGCTCCCAAAGCTTGTCGGCGAGGATCTGCTCGCGGGTTCCGGCCGAGCCGCCGGAGGCGCCGGCGCCACGGGCCAGCGCATCCATCGTCTCGTCGACGGCCGCGAGGATCTCGGAGATGCGGATCTGCTCGACCGGCCGCGCCAGCCGATAGCCGCCGCCCGGCCCGCGCACCGACTCGACGATCTCGGCCCGTCGCAGCTTCACGAAGAGCTGCTCGAGATAGGCGAGGCTGACGGCCTGCCGCTCGGCGATCTCGCTCAAGCTGACCAGCCGGTCCGGCCTCTGGGCAGCGAGGTCGGTCAGCGCTATCATCGCATAGCGCCCTTTGGTGCTCAGTTTCATCGCGTGCCTCCGCGGGCGACCATGTCGGTGTTGACGGTTCCCATCCGAGCCCTTAACTGCGGGTGGCTCCGGGGTCGCCGCATCGATACGTTAGAATCCTTCTAGATTGGGCGAGCGATTCCGTCAAGTTCAGGCGTGCGCTGTAGGAGGTCGCTTCCCCCATGCCCGAGGTGATTTTCCCCGGCCCCGACGGGCGGCTGGAGGGGCGCTACCATCCGCAGAAGAACAAGGACGCGCCGATCGCGATCATCCTGCACCCCCACCCGCTCTACGGGGGCACGATGAACAACAAGGTCGTCTACAACCTGCACTACGCCTTCCACCGCATCGGCTTCACCTGCCTCCGGTTCAACTTCCGCGGCGTCGGCCGCAGCCAGGGCGAGTACGACCAGGGCATCGGCGAGCTCTCCGACGCCGCCGCGGCGCTCGACTACCTGCAGGCGCTGAACGCCAACGCCAAGAACTGCTGGGTCGCGGGCTTCTCGTTCGGCGCCTGGATCGGCATGCAGCTGCTGATGCGCCGCCCCGAGATCGCCGGCTTCGTCTCGGTGGCGCCGCCGGCCAACCAGTACGACTTCTCCTTCCTCGCCCCCTGCCCATCCTCGGGCCTGATCATCGGCGGCTCGAACGACCGGGTCGTGCCCCCGGCTGACGTCGCCGGCCTCGCCGACAAGCTCAAGCAGCAGAAGGGCATCACCATCACCCACAAGACGATCGAGGGCGCCGGCCACTTCTTCGACCCCGGCATGGACGAGATGATCGCCACCGTCGACGCCTACGTCCGCCAGCGACTGACCGAATCCAGCCGATGATGTTCCCCGAGCCGGGCGTGCTCCTGCCGTTCGCGCTTGCCGTCGTCGTCATCGCGCTCACGCCGGGGCCGGACATGACCTTATTCCTCGGGCGGGCGCTGACCCAGGGGCGCGCGGCCGGGCTCGCGGCCATGGCCGGCGCCACCACCGGGATCCTCGTCCATACGATGCTGGTTGCGCTCGGCCTCTCGGCGCTAATCGTCGCCGCCCCGACCGCCTTCCTCGCGCTCAAGGTCGCCGGCGCCCTCTACCTTGCCTGGCTCTCGGTCCAGGCGATCCGCCGCGGCTCGGCGCTGTCACTGCCGGATCGCCCGCCGGCGCGGTCAGGCCTTGCCGCGACCTGGGCGTCCGGCCTCGCGATCAACCTGCTCAATCCGAAGATCGTGATTTTCTTCATGACCTTCCTGCCGCAGGTGGTGCGCGCCGGCGATCCGGACGCCGCCGCCGAGCTCGTGACCCTCGGGCTCCTGTTCATCGTCATCGCGAACTGCATCACCGTCCCGATGATCCTCGCCGCCGGCCGGGTCGCCGCGACCCTGCGCGAGCGCCCCCGCGTCGCCCGGGCGATCGACTGGGCCTTCACCAGCGTCTTCGCCGGTTTCGCCACCCACCTGCTCCTCGGCCGCCGCTAGAGCTGGGCTGGTGTTAACCTTGGTTGACGGGGCCGGGCAAGCCGCGGATATCGCTCGGAAAGCCGCCGGACGTGGTGTCCGGCGAGGCATGCACGACGTATGCACATCATATGCACAATCCATGCACCAGATTTGCGCAGGAGTCGGCGGCCATCGGAGGGACGCCCTGCGGCACGATTCCGAAGCCGACGGTCGAAACGAGAGGGACGCGCGCCGTCTTGCCAAGTCGATCCGTGGTTAATCATCATTACCCGAAGGTCGTCGCGACGGTGCTTCGGTTCCTTGACCAAGCCCGTTATCGCCGATGCTTCGAGCTTTCTGGCATGGCCATCGCGGCCGCTGGGCCATTTCGGTGCCGTGCTGCGACCGAAACCGGGCCGGCCCCGGCCTGAACTGACCCCGCTCCAGCTTCAGAGCGCCCGGCGCGCCATCAGCGCGGCGCCGATCGTGCCGTCGTCGAGGTAGTCGAGCTCGCCGCCGATCGGCACGCCCTTGGCGAGCGAGGTGACGCTGACGCCGAGCGGAGCGAGCTGGTCGGCGATGTAGTGGGCGGTGGTCTGGCCGTCGATCGTGGCGTTGAGCGCGAGGATCACCTCGCGCGCCCCCTCCTCCGCCGCCCGCGCCACCAGCTCGGGGACGCGCAGCGCCTCCGGCCCGACGCCGTCGAGCGCCGAGAGGACCCCGCCGAGCACGTGGTACCGGCCGCGGAACGCGCCGCCGCGCTCCATCGCCCAGAGGTCGGCGACCGTCTCGACGACGCAGAGCTCGCCCGTGGCGCGACCCGGGTCGGCGCAGATCGCGCAAAGCTCAGCCGTCGCGATGTTGCCGCAGCGCGGGCATTCGCGCACCGTCGCCGCCACCTCGGCGAGCGCGCCGGCGAGCGGCTCGAGCAGCACCTCGCGCCGCCGCACCATCGCCAGCACCGCCCGGCGGGCGGAGCGCGGCCCCAAGCCCGGCAGCCGCGCCATCAGCGCGATCAGCCGGTCGATGGCGGCATCCGCCTCGCGCATGTCAGAACGGGAGCTTCATCCCCGGCGGCAGGTCGAGGCCGTCCGTCACCTTGGCCATTTCCGCCTGCGCCGCGACCATCGCGCGGGCCTGGGCATCCTGGACCGCCGCGACGATCAGATCCTCGACGACCTCGCGCTCCTCGGGCACGAACAGCGACGGGTCGATCGAGAGCGCCTTCACCGCCCCCTTCGCGGTCGCCGTCACCTTGACGAGTCCCGCCCCGGCCTCGCCGACCACCTCGATCGCGTCGAGCTTGGCCTGCGCGTCCGACATGCGGCTCTGCATCTCCTGCGCCTGCTTCATGATCTTGGCCATGTCGCCAAGCGGACCGAGCCCCTTGAGCATTCAGCTCTCCTCTTCAAAGGGATCGAAGGGATCCCAGGATTCGTCCACGTCCGCCGCGGCGGGCGCGGCCGGCCCCGGCACGTCCAGCGCGTCCGCCGGCCGCACGTCCTTGATCTCCGCGCCCGGGAAGGCGGCGAGCACCGCCTGCACCATCGGATGGGCGAGCGAGCGGGCGCGCAGGTCGCCCTTCTCCGCCGCCCGCACCTCGGCGATGGTCGCGGCACCGCCGGAGCCGACGACCGCCACGCCCCAGCGCACCCCGGTCCAGAGCTGCAGCCGCTGCGCGAGCCGCGCCGCCAGGTCCGGCGCGGCCGCCTCGGCCGGCTCGAACTCGATCCGTCCAGGCGCATAGCGGACCAGCCGGACGCCGGCCTCGATCTCGACGAGGAGGCTGACGTCGCGCCGCGCCCGCACCAGCGCCACCACGTCCTCGAACCGGGCGTAGCGGGCGAGCGGCCCCGCCTCCGCCACCGGCGCCGGCGCGCTGACCGGCACCGGCGCGGCGGCGCTGGCCGCCGAGCCGCGCGACGGCCGCGCGCCGCCGCCCCCGCCGCCGGGCGGCGGCGGCGCCGGCGGCATGTCGCCGAGCTGGCGCACCAGCTCCTCCGGGGTCGGCAGCTCGGCGACGTGGGTCAGCCGGATGATCGCCATCTCGGCGGCCATCATCGCGTTCGGCGCGGCGGCCGCCTCCTCGAGCGCCTTGAGCAGCATCTGCCAGGCCCGCGACAGCACCCGCATCGACAGCCGCCCGGCGAAGTCGAGGCCGCGGGCGCGCTCGTCCGGCCCGACGGTCGGGTCATCCGCCGCCTCGGGCGCCAGCCGCACCATCGTCACCCAGTGCGTGACCTCGGCGAGATCGCGCAGCACCGCCATCGGGTCGGCGCCCGCCGCATATTGCGCCGCGAGCTCGGCCAGCGCCGCGCGCGCGTCGCCCGCCATCACCGCCTCGAAGAGATCGAGGACCCGGCCGCGGTCGGCGAGCCCGAGCATCGCCCGCACCTCGGCCGCCGTCGCTGTCCCCGCCCCGTGCGCGATCGCCTGGTCGAGCAGCGATTGCGCGTCGCGCACCGACCCCTCGGCGGCGCGGGTGATCAGCGCCAGCGCGTCCGGCGCCACGTCTGCGCCCTCGCGGGCGGCGATCGCGGCGAGATGGCCGAGCATCGCCTCCGGCTCGATCCGCCGGAGGTCGAAGCGCTGGCAGCGCGACAGCACCGTCACCGGCACCTTGCGGATCTCTGTCGTCGCGAAGATGAACTTGACGTGCGCCGGCGGCTCCTCGAGCGTCTTCAGGAGCGCGTTGAACGCCGAGGTGCTGAGCATGTGCACCTCGTCGATGATGTAGACCTTGTAGCGCGCGCTCGCCGCACGGTAGGCGACGCCGTCGATGATCTCGCGGATGTCGCCGACGCCGGTGCGGCTCGCGGCGTCCATCTCGAGCACGTCGACGTGGCGCCCCTCGGCGATCGCCACGCAGGCCTCGCAGACGCCGCAGGGATCGATTGTCGGCCCGCCGGCGCCGTCGGGCCCGGTGCAGTTCAGCCCCTTGGCGATGATGCGCGCCGTCGTGGTCTTGCCGGTGCCGCGGATGCCGGTGAGGATGAAGGCATGTGCGATCCGGCCCGCCTCGAAGGCGTTCCTGAGCGTGCGCACCATCGCCTCCTGGCCGATCAGGTCGGCGAAGGTCGAGGGCCGGTACTTGCGGGCAAGCACCCGGTAGGCGCTGTCGACGGGCTCGGGCAATCGCTGATCCAGTGCTGGGGCGCGGGCTCCGCCCCAACCTATGCGCGCACCCGGCGAGGAGCAAGGGAGGGCGGCCGTTCGCGCCGGCGCCGCGCGGCCGCGGCACCGGCGCCCCCGGGGCTACAGGCCTTCCTGGCAGGCGCGCAGGGCGGCGATGGCGGGGTCGGCGTCCTCGAGCGGGACGATCACCCGGCGGTCGTCACCATAGGTGATGATCAGCTGGTCCTGGTCGGCAAGGCTGTAGATGAAGTCGGCGCTGTCCACCGGGACGGTCGCGCCGCCGAACCCGGCGGTCTGCTGCCCGGTGAAAGTCCCCCTGAACTCCCGGTCACCGACCGCGAAGGTCGCCGGGATGGACTGCCCGGGCTCGATCCCCTCGAAGCCCTGCACGAAGATCGACAGGTAGCCTGACGGCGGCGTCGAGGTGGCATTGATGCCCATCTGCACTTCGGAGTTCGGGTTGACGAAGCTCCGGACGGCGAAGCAGCCCGGACCGGCGTTCTGGTTCACCTCGATTCGCCACTGGCCCACGGTCTGACCGGTGTCGGACACCCGCTCTTCGGCGGCGCAAGCCGCCAATACCGCCGAGGCCGCGAGGATGATCACTGTCGTTTTCATGGTTTCTCCCTCCTTGAGGCCTTCCGGCCCGCGCCGACTATAGTCGACCGCGAACCGCGAAACACCTCGCGACGAGGACCGGAGGTGTGAATGGGCCTTGGAGAAGCGAGAGGCTGGACAACGACCCAAGCGGGAACCGTTACGGCTGCTTCCTTCCGGACCTGACCGGGTTGGCGGAGCGCCTGCCCGCGCCAACCTCTCGGCGGCGGATATATCGCTGCCGGCGCCGGGCATCAAGGGGGTGGGGCCGTCGACGTCAAAGGTTTACGCGGATTCGCTCGATCTGGAACGCATATGGAAGGCGTATGGAATCCATATGGCCAGTAAAGCTGTCAGGATTGCATCGTTAACGGGGCCCGGGCCTCGAGCCGTGCCACCGCGCAGGCGTCGAGGCGGACCGGGCCGGCGGGCAGGGCGCGCGGGGCCGTGCTCAGGTAGTCGGCGGCGCGGGTGAGCGCCTCGAAGGCATCGGCGTCCAGCGCGGCGATACGCGCTCCGGCCAGGTCGGCGGGGAGCTCGACGTCGACGGCGTCGGCGGTCAGGTTGGCGAGCCAGAGGATCGTCCTGGCGCCGTCGCGGGCCGCGAGCGCCGCGACCGTCCCGCCGGGGGTGACATCGGTCGCAAGCACCGCGGCGCCGTCGAGGGCGGCGAGGCCGGCGAGGACGTGGAAGGCCGGATAGACGCTCGGGCCGTCGAGGCCGTCGAACCAGGGCTGGGCGTAGCCGGTCCGGCGGTAGATGTGGCCGAACGGGCCGGTGGGGGCGCCGAAGGCGAGCGCGTCGATCCCCTCACGCGCGCAGGCGGCCGCGTAGGCGAGGGTCCAGGCAGCGTTGAAGAGGCCGCGCTGGCGCGGGTCCATGGTGGCGAGGCAGACGCGGCCGTTGCCGGGGTTCGGCGCCGGGGCATTGCCGTAGGGGTTCTCGCGGCAGCCGATCTGGCTCGGGCCGATGCGGTAGGCAAGCCCGGCCCCCATGAAGCCGCGGGTCGAACGGATTCTGGTGGCCGAGCGCCGCGTTGGTCTCCATCACCGACCGGTCGTCGGCGGCGTGCACGGTCGGGCAGGTCGTGTGGGTGACATAGTCGAGCGGCCCGGCGGGTGGCCGCTTGCGGTTGAGCTCGGTGAAGTAGGCGGCCATGCCGCCGCCGAGCTTCGCGGCCGGGAACGCGGCGTGCGCCGCGGCGTAGGTCTCCTCGAAGCTCGGCATCTCCGGCCACGGCGCATTGGGCTGCACCGACACCATGTCCTGGGCCGGGAACACCGACACCGCCGCCGGCGCGAGGCCCGCCTCGGCGGCCCATGCCGCGAGCGCGGCAAGCTCCGCCGCGGGATCGAGGCTGCCGCGCGTGATGATCTCCAGCACGATCTCGGCGCCGGTCAGGTCGGCGAGGGCGCGGTAGCGGCGGAGATCGGCCAGGCCGTCGCCGCGGCGGAGGTCGACCTCGCAGGCGAGCCAACGCGGGGCGAGGCGTGCGAGCAGGTCACCGGCCGCGAGCGCATGCTCGGCCTCCCCGGCAGGAACGCCGAGGCCGATCGCCGGGAACCTGCCCTGCTCGCGGCCGATGGAGATGCGCACGCGACCGGGATCCGCGGACGTGGCCGCAGGCTGGTTGCCGGAGATCGCGAGCGTGACCGATTGCAGCACCGGCACGCCCTTGGGCAGCGTGTAGGGCCAGGGCCTGGCGAGCGGGCGGACGTAGGTCTTGTAGGAGGCGTCGGACCAGTTGCGCTGGTCTTCCATCTCGTAGGCGTCGCCCTGCATCGTGCAGGTCGCCCGGGTGCCGGGGGCGATCTCGTGGCTGATCGCGCGGATGTCGCGGAACGGGCACGCGGGGTCGATGGCGTCGGGGAAGCGCGACCGCTCCTCGCGGCCGTCGACGTGGAGCATGGTCACCGGCCGTCCGGCGATGCCGTCGACCGGGTGCAGGACGATGAAGCCGGTGCGATTGGTGAGCACGTCGGTCATCGGCTCGGCCACGACCTCGAACGCCAGCGACCCGGTGCGGTCTCCGGAGATCGTCGCCCGGTAGTCGAGGCGGCGAACCGCGTCGGCGATGGTGGCGCGATACGACACCGCGAACCCGCTATCGGAGGCGTCGACCCGCAGGTCCTCGATCGTGGGCGTGAACGTGCCCCAGTTCTCGTCGCGGACCAGGAAGGCGATGCCGCGGAGCACCTCGACGCCGCCGAAGCGGATGTAGCGCAGCGCGCCGTTGTCGAGCTCGGCCGAGAGCGGGCCCGCCGTCAGCGTCCGCAACGGCGGGTCGACGAGCTCGGTGCCGTAGAGCCTTACCGCGCGCGAGACCATGCCGCCCCTCCCCTCATACGAACTCCGGCTGATCGCTTCGCCGGATGCGAGCGTTGGCCTCTGCGACGATTGCCGAGGCACGGCCTGCGCCTGCCTGGGCTGGCGCACCTTGCCGTACGCCGCCCCGCGCGGGCGTTCGGGTAAGCGACCGACGGTGCGTCCTGCACGACGGCCGGGTGCGCCTGCCCGGGGGGCAGGCAGGCGCAGGCCGTGCTTGCGCACGGCCGGGGATGAGGGCGGCCGGGCGCTGCGCTCGGAGGCGAAGTGATCACAACGCGCGATCCGTGCCGCGGTCGAAGATCGAGGCGCGCGTCATGTTGATGTCGATCTCGATCTGCTCGCCGGGCTGGCCGACGTCGTGCGCCTGGAGCTCCGCGACCACCGGAGCGCCGGCGAGCCGGAAGGTCGCGTAGCTGCGCGAGCCGGTCGGCTGGACGAGCTCGATCGTGGCAGCGCAGCGGAACGAGCCCGCCGACGACGCCGGGCCGCGGGCGCGGGTCAGGTGCTCGGGCCGGAGGCCGAGCAGGACGGCCTGGCCGTCGGCGGCGCCATCGAGGCTGCGGCCGGGCGCGATCGGCACCCGGGTGTCGCCGAGCCGGACGGCCCGATCGCTGCCGTTCACCGTCAGGGTCCCAGGAAGAAAGCTCATCCGGGGCGAGCCGAGAAAGCCGGCGACGAAGGTCGACGCCGGGCGCTCGAAGAGCTCGAGCGGCGCCCCCTGCTGCTCGACCACACCGTCGCGCATCAGCACGATCCGGTCGGCGAGCGTCATCGCCTCGATCTGGTCGTGGGTGACGTAGATCATCGTGGTGGCGATGTCCTGGTGCAGCCGCTTGATCTCGCCGCGCATCTCGTCGCGGAGCTGGGCGTCGAGGTTGGAGAGCGGCTCGTCGAACAGGAAAACCCGGGGGTTGCGCACGATGGCGCGGCCGATGGCGACGCGCTGGCGCTGGCCACCGGAGAGCTGCCGGGGATAGCGGCCGAGCAGCGGGGTGATGCCGAGCATCCGGGCCGCCTCGGAGACCCGGGCCTCCACCTCGGCCTTCGGCATCCGGCGCGCCTTGAGGCCGAAGCCGATGTTCTTCGCGACGTTCATGTGCGGGTAGAGCGCATAGTCCTGGAACACCATCGCGACGTCGCGATCCCGAGGGCGGAAGTCGTTGACCACCTCGCCGCCGATCTCGATGGTGCCGGCGGACGCCTCCTCGAGACCGGCGATGGTGCGCAGGAGCGTGCTCTTGCCGCAGCCGGACGGCCCGACCAGCACGGTGAACTCGCCGTCGCGGACCTCCAGGTCGACGCCGCGCACCGCCGGCACGGCACCGTAGGCCTTGTGCAGCCCGGTGATCCTGACTTCCGCCATGGCGCCCCCTCTCAGCCGCGGACCGCGCCGAGCGTCAGCCCGCGCACGAGATGGCGCTGCGCCAGCACGCCGAGAAGGATCGAAGGCCCGAGCGAGACGATCGCGAGCGCCGCCGCCTCGCCGTACTGCGCGCCCTGGAAGCCGATGAAGGCGCGGAACACGGTCGGGAGCGTGAAGGCATCGCGGCTGGTCAGGACGAGAGCGAAGAAGAACTCGGTCCAGCAGGCGATGAAGGCGAAGACCGCGGCGGCGACGATGCCTGGGGCGGCGAGCGGCACGGCGACGCGCCAGAACGCCTGCCAGCGCGTCCAGCCGTCGACCTGCGCCGCCTCCTCCATCGATCGCGGCATGCCGCGGAAGTAGGCGAACATCATCCAGACCGAGACCGGCAGGGTGAAGACCGTGTAGGCGATGATCAGGCCGAAGCGGGTGTCGTGGATGCCGAGGTTGCGGTAGATCAGGAACACCGGGAGGATGATCCCGATCGGCGGCAGGAAGCGCTGCGACAGCACCCAGAAGGACAGATGCTGGCCGCCGGTGTTGTAGCGGGCGAGGCTGTAGGCCATCAGCGTCCCGAGCAGCGCCGAGAGCACGGTCGCGCAGGTCGAGACGATGATGCTGTTGATCAGGCCCTCGAGGCCCCGGTAGGTGAAGAGCGCCGCCGTGTAATGCACCAGCGTCGGCTCGTCCGGGAACCAGACCGGCGGGATGGCGAGGTAGTCGTCGCTCGGCTTGATCGAGGTGTTGAACATCCAGTAGAGCGGCAGGAGCACGAAGAGGACGAAGAAGCCGAGGAGCAGGATGCGGCCGATCGGCGGCGCGCGGCGCCCGCGGCGGCGGGCCGGGGGGACGGCGCTGGCCATCAGCTGGGCTCCGCGCGCAGGAGCCGGCGCACCAGCAGGGTGACGACGAGCGCGGTGATGATGAGGAACAGCCAGCTCCCGGCGGTCGCCTGCGACAGGTGGAACTGGGTGAAGCCGACGGTGTAGAGGTAGTAGGACGCCGTGTAGGTCTGCGTGCCCGGGCCACCGCCGGTCATGATGAAGATGGTGTCGAACATCCGGATGGCGTCGAGCAGGCGGAAGGTCAGCGCCAGCAGCATCATCGGGGCGATGTGCGGCAGGGTGATCCACCAGAAGGTCTGCCAGCCGCCGACGCCGTCGAGCTCGGCCGCCTCGTAGAGGTTCGGCGGGATCGAGGTGAGGCCGGCGAGCAGGATCACGAACATGAACGGGGTCCACTGCCAGACGTCGGCGAGGATCAGCGCGAGGAAATTCCACGGGGTCTGGGTCAGCCAGCTGATCGTCACCTCGGTGCCGAGGATCTGGCTCAGGATATAGTTGGTCGGGCCGAAGGGCCGCTGCAGCAACAGCGACCAGACCTGGCCGACGATCACCGGGCTGATGAAGAGCGGCACGATCAGGATCGACATGATGAGCCCGCGGCCGCGGAAGTCGCGCACCATGCTGAGGGCGAGGACAAGGCCGAGCACGAACTCGATGGCGACGCTGGCGCCCGAGAGGATGGCCGTCACCGCCAGCGACCATCGCGCCACCGGGTCGCCGATCACGCGCTCGAAGTTCTTCAGGCCGACGAAGGCATGGCCCGGGATCTGGAAGTCGTAGTTGATGAAGGAGACGACCAGCGAGAAGAGCAGCGGGTAGACCGACAGCGCCAGGATGAGCAGGACCGCCGGCGCCACCAGCAGCCACTTGAAGTTGCGGTCGGCCCAGCGCGACAGCGCCGAGAGCCGCGGCGGCGCGGCGGGCGTGCGGCTGGCGAGGACTGCGTCCGACATCGTCTGCTTGCTCGATGCGGCCGGCCGGCGCGGTGCGCGCCGGCCGGCAAGTGTCAGCCGCCGAGGTTCACGGCGAGCCCGAGCTTCTCCACCGTGTTCTCGGCGGTCGCCCCGGGCAGCTTGAGGAACTCGGCGTAGAACGCCTTCTGCGAGTCGACACCCAGCCGGTCGGTGGTGTCGTCCCACTCCGCGGCGGCGGTGTTCAGCGCCTCCTGCGGATCGGTGCCCGCCCAGACCGCCGTCGCCATGCGGTCGAGGCTCAGGAAGTAGTCCTGCGCGCCCGGCATGATCGGGTCCAGGAGGCCGACGTTGGCCGAGTTGTTGAGGTTGATGAGGTATGCCTTCGCGTCGGGCCACAGCTGGGCATAGAGGTCCGACGTGAAGTGCGACTGCCGGTACGGATCGCGCAGCGCGTAGGGCAGCATCACCCGCGCCAGCGACACCGGCGGCGAGGTCGCCCATTGCATGAACAGATACGCGGCCTCGGGGTTGGGCGAATCCGCCGACAGCGCCTTGTTGAAGCCGGTCGCGTGCTCGGGGTTGCCCGGGACGACCGCGTAGCCGACCTTGCCGGCGATCTCCGAGTGCGGCACGAAGTTGATCGCCGTGTCGCTCTGCGAGTAGTTGGCCGCCATGCGCCCGGAGGGCGGCCAGGAGTAGATCATCGCCACTTTGCCGGTCAGGAACGCGGCCCAGAGCGAGACCGCGTCGAGTTCGCTGTTGCCGGGGATCGAGGCGGCATTGGCGGCGAGCATGTTGGTGAGAGTGGTGACGCCGGCCGGCGAGGCGATGCCCGCCTTCATCTCCGCGTCGAACAGCTGACCGCCGTTCGCCCGGAACTGCTGCAGGAAGTCGAACTGGTTGCCCGGGCTCCCGGCCTTGCGGAAATGCCCGGCGCCGTAGATCTCGGGCGCCTTCTGGTCGGTGATGAACTGGGCGATCTGGGCATATTCCTCCCAGGTCTTCGGCGGCGCCAGGGCCACGCCGAACTTGGCCTGGTAGGCCTCCATCAGCGCCGGATCCTCGAAGATGTCCTTGCGGTAGTAGAGCGCGAACATGTCGCCGTCGTCGAAGAAGCCCCAGATCTTGCCCTTGTAGGTCGGCAGCGCCTTGTAGAGCGGGTGGTAGTCGTCGAGGTCGGCGAGGTTCATGTACTTGGCGATGTAGTCGTCGAGCGGCGCGATCACTCCGCCGTCGGCCAGCGACGGCGTCCAGGCCGGCGAGATGTCGAGCACGTCGTAGGCGCCGGAGCCGGCGATGTGCTCCGCGACGGCCTTCGAGTACTGGTCGGGGTTCGACAACTCGACGACGTTCGACTTGATCCCGGTCAGCTGCTCCCACATCGGGCCGGAGAAGTTGCGCGGGTCGAGCGCCTGCAGCCCGGCCTCGTAGGTCATGTTGAGCGTGACGCCGGAGAACTGCTTCGCCGCCTGCGCCGCGCGGTAGGCCGAGCCGTCGGTCGGCCCGGTGGTCGAAGCCTCGAGCGCCAGCGCCTGGGCCCTGCCGAGCGGTGTGCTCGGATCGGCGAGCTGCAGCGCGGCCTGCGCCCAGGCCCAGTCGGTCATGCCCGGAAGCAGCGAGCCCGAGGCCAGCATTCCTGTCATCACCCCGAAGCGCCTGATGAAGTCGCGGCGGGTCGGCTCGCCTCTCAGGAATGCGTCGACCTCATGGGTGAGGCCGGCTTGGAAATCCCGCTTCTCGCGGTCGTTCATGGTAGCTCCTCCCTCTGTTGTGGTCCGGGCGCCAGCGGCGACCGGCCTCGGTCTCGGCGGCGCTCGGTGTCTAGGACGGCGCCTCCTGCTTGGCGAAGCGGGCCGCTAGGCCGGCCAGCCGGTTCTTCCAGGCTTCGCTCTCGAGCACCTCGCGATTGACCACGCCGCGCGGCACGCGGCCTTGCTGCACGTCGAGCACGGCGCGCACGTCGGCGGCGCCGTTGCCGGCGAAGCACTGGTCGGTCCAGCAGAGCGCGTGCGGCGTGAGGATGACGTTGTCGAGGGCGAGGATCGGGTCGGCCGGGTCGGGCGGCTCCTCTTCGAGCACGTCGAGCCCGGCACCGGCGAGGCTGCGCGCCTGCAGCGCCTCGGTCAGCGCCTTCTGGTCGACGATCGGCCCGCGGGCGGTGTTGATCAGGTACGCCGTCGGCTGCATCAGCGCCAGCCGCTCGGCGTTGACGATGTAGTGGGTCTCGGGCGTTAGCGGGCAGCTGACCGAGAGCACGTCGGCCCGGCGGAACAGCTCCTCGATCCCGACGAGCTCGACGCCGAGCTCGGCGGCGACCGCCTGGTCGGCGAACGGGTCGTGGGCGATGAAGCGCATGTCGAGCGGCCGGGCGAGGCGGAACACCTCGGCGCCGATGTTGCCGATGCCGAGCGAGCCGAGGGTGCGGCCGACGAGCCCGACCCCCATGTGCTCCGAGCGCCGGGCGTAGCCAGCGGCGGCCTCGCGGGTCAGCCGGTCCTTGACCATCAGCTTGCCGGTCAGCGCCAGCATCAGCGTCAGCACCGAGGCCGCGACCGGCCGCCGCACCCCGTCCGGGGTGATGACGAGGGCGATCCCGGCCCGGGTGCAGGCCTCGACGTCGACGGTGTCGTAGCCGACGCCGAAGCGGGCCACGACGGCGAGACGGCCGCTCTTCGGCACGCTCTCGGCCGCGAAGCGGTGGGTGAGCAGGATCAGCGCGTCGAACGCCTCGAGCTGCTCGGCGCGGAGCGGGCTCGCGGACTCGAGGAACGCCACCTCGACACCGGGCGCGTTGCGTAGCGGCTCGAGGTCGAAGTCAGGGTAGGTCGGCGAGCCGTCCGGCTTGCGGAAGTCTCCGGAGAGCGCCACGCGAAACTTGGCCATCGTCGCCCCCTATCGGCACGCGCCGCGCAATTCGCCGATCGCCTCGGCGAGCGCGTTGTGCAGCACCCAGACGTCACCCGAATAGCAGATGAAGTCGAAGCCCTGACCGAAGAACTCGACGCCCTGCGCGACGGTCGGCACCAGGCGGCCGAGCGATTTCCCGTGCTTGCGGGTCGCGGCCGCGGTCTTCTCGATCGCGGCCCTGAACGTCGGATGCTCGAACTCGCCGGGCACGCCGAGCGAGACCGACAGGTCGAAATGGCCCACCCACAGGCATTCGACCCCGTCGATCGCCGCCATGGCGTCGGCATTCTCGACGCCCTCGGCGGTCTCGATCTGGCAGAAGAGCGTGGTGCGCCGGTTCGCGGCGACGAACTTGTCGGCGACCGCGCCCGGCCGGTACCCGTCGTGGGCGACCTGCAGCGCCACGCCGCGCCTGCCGACCGGGTGGTACTTCATCGAGTTGACGATGTGGCGTACCTCGTCGGGATTGCCGACCATCGGCAGCATCAGGCCCTCGGCGCCCATGTCCATCGCCCGCGCGATGTGGTGATACTCGCGCGAGGGCACCCGCACGATGGCGGGCAGCCGCGCCGCCTCGAAGTAGCGGATCGCGCTCTTGACGGTCTCGAAGCCGAAACCCGAGTGCTCGAGGTCGAACAGCACGAAGTCGCAGCCGGCGGACTTCAGGATGTGGCCGATGCCCGGCGTCGCGAACTCGACGACGAAATGCCCGAGCTTCGCCGAGCGCGTGCCCGCCATCTCCTTCAGTCCCGGCTCTGCCATCACGTCCTCCCCCTTGCGTCCCGGTTCCGCCGGTCCCGAACCTAGATGTCCGTCGCCAGACCCTCGTGCACGAGATCGCAGCGCATGACGGTCTTCGCGTTCACCAGCGGCGCGCTGGCGCCGTTGAAATGCGCGTAGTGCGCCGACCGGCAATGCGCGTCGAACGCGGCCTCGTCGTCGTAGATCTCGTAGAGCAGCACCCGATCCGCCGCGTCCCTCGGCTCGACCACGTCGAAGCGCCGGCAGCCGGGCTCGCGCGCGACCGACGCCGAGGCGTTCGCGTCGATCAGCCTCCGGAAGTCGGGCCGCGCGCCCGCCTTGAGCCGGAACTCGACGATGACGACGAACCCGGTCATCCGGCGGCTCCGACGATCTCGGTGTAGCGGCGGGCGACGTACTCGAGATGATCGCGCATCGCGCGCTCGGCCCGGTCCGGATCGCGCGCGGCGACCGCCTCGAAGATCGCCCGGTGCGCCTCATAGGCCCTGGCATCCTCGCCGGGGGCCAGCGTGGTGCGGCGCTGCTCGAGCAGCCACTCGACGAGCGCGGCGTGGATGGCGGTGAAGAGCGGGTTGCGCGGGATCAGCGCCAGCACGTAGTGGAAGCCGACATCGGTCCGCTCGAACCGCTCGAGGTCGCCGATCGACCGGCGGTTTGCCTCCAGCGCGGCCTCGAAGCCGGCGATGTCCTCGTCGGTCGCGTGGGCGGCGGCATGCCGGGCCAGCCCGGTCTCGAAGAAGATGCGGGCGCTCTGGAAGTTCTGGATCCCGCCGGGCTCGGAGAGCATGTAGCGGGCAGGCCCACTCAGCGCGTCGATGACGAACTGCGGCGTGGGACGCGTGACGCGCGCCCGCTCGCCGGACCCGATCTCGACGAGGCCCATCTTGCACAGGTGCAGGAGCGCCTCGCGCACCGAGGGCCGCCCCACGCCGAAATGCCGCATGAGCTCGCGCTCGGATGGCAGCCGGCCGGTCTCGGCGAAGGTGCCGTCCTGGATCATCCGCTCGAGATGCTCCGCGACATCCTCGGACAACCGCCGCTTCCGGACCAACGGGCCGCCCATGTGGCATACCTATTATACCAGACAAGTCATGGCTAAGTCACCAGGCCCGCGTTGTCAAATGCCGCTCAGCGCGTCAGGGCCTGGCAGCCACCAGGGTGGCGAATACCTGATAGCCATAGAGCGTGCCTTCGGTCAGCCGCCGGTGGTATTCCTCGAGCAGGGCATCGGCGAGCGGCCGGCCGATCGTGCCGTCCTCGACCATCAGATCGCCGCTCAGCTTGACCCAGATGCCCATCTGGGGGCTGTCCGTCAGCAGGCGGCTCGCGACCCGGAAATCGCGGGTCACGAAGCCCGCCGCCTCGCTCATCGTCCTGAGCTTGCCGATCAGGAACCGGTCGGTGACGAAGTTCTCGACGAAGTGCTGCGCCACGGCATCCAGCGGGTCGGACGCGGCGATCGCCAGGCTCGCCTTGGAGAAATCGCCGTCGCAGACGACCAGCGTGCCGCCGGGACGAAGCACGCGGAATGCCTCGGCGAGCAGCGCGCCCGGATCGGTGACGTGGCTGAGGACGGTGTGCTGGACCGCGAGATCGAAGCTGCCGGCGGCGTGGCGAAGGCGCGCACCGTCGCCGGTCTCGAAGCGCAGGTTCGGCCGCGCGCCCCGCAGGCGCTCGGCATGCGCGACGAGCTCGGCCGACGGCTCGACCCCCGTCACCTGAGCCGCCGGCGCACGGTCGGCGATCATCCGCGCGATCGGACCGGTGCCGCTGCCGATCTCGATGGCATGGCGGACGGCGCTCCAGTCGATGGCGTCGAGGTATGCCGCGATGATCGGGACCATCGACGGGTCCGCGGCACGCGCCTCGAGTCCCTGGGCGATGGTCTCGATGAACTCGGCGCCGGCGGCCGAGACGTTCTGGAACGGATCGGTCATGGAAGCCCCCCTCGGGCCGGGACGTTACCACGGATCGTCCGCGACGACACGGCGGACGACCCCGGCCATCGCGCCGCACCGTGGCTTTCTGTATGCTCGCTGCGAAGAATACGAAGCGACGGAGGAAGCCATGCCGCTCTACCTGACCCGAATTCAGCTACACGCCGGCAACATGGGCGAAGCTCATCAAGAAGCCGGAGGACCGCCGCGCGGCGGCCAAGGAGTACATCGAAAGCGTCGGCGGCAAGTTGCACGGCTTCTGGTATGCTTTCGGCGACCACGATGGATACACCCTGTGGGAAGCTCCGGACAACGTCTCGATGGCCGCCACGGCGCTGGCGATCGGCTCCGGCGGGGCGCTGAGCTCCATTCACACGACGGTTCTGCTGAGCGTCGAGGAGACGCTCGCGGCCCTGGGCAAGGCCTCGTCGATCAAGTACCGGCCACCCGGCGACGATGTCTGGCGCGAGTAGCGCCGGCTGCACGCCCGGCGACCGGTTGGTAGGCCCGGCAGGACTCGAACCTGCAACCAAAGCGTTATGAGCGCTCTGCTCTGACCGTTGAGCTACGGGCCCGGCCGGACCCTGCTATTGCGCCAGACCGGCCGGGGGTCAAGCGGCGTTCCCTTGCCCGCCGACATGCGCTAGAGCACACGCCACCGAGAAGCCGAAGGAGGACGACGGTGAGCGAACGGCCGAACGGGCTGACCTATGCCGCGGCCGGCGTCGACATCGATGCCGGCAACCGGCTGGTCGAGCGCATCAAGCCGGCGGCGGCGGCGACCGACCGCCCCGGGGTGATGGCGGGGCTCGGCGGGTTCGGCGCGCTCTTCGACCTGCGCGCGGCCGGCTATGCCGACCCGGTGCTGGTCGCCGCCACCGACGGGGTCGGCACCAAGCTCCGGCTCGCGATCGAGACCGGGCGGCTCGACAGCGTCGGCATCGACCTCGTCGCGATGTGCGTGAACGACCTCGTCTGCCAGGGGGCAGAGCCGCTGTTCTTCCTCGACTACTTCGCGACCGGGCGGCTCGACGTCGACGCGGCGGCCGCCGTCATCCAAGGCATCGCCCGCGGCTGCACCGAGGCCGGCGCGGCGCTGGTCGGCGGCGAGACCGCCGAGATGCCGGGGATGTACGCGGGCGGCGACTTCGATCTCGCGGGCTTCGCGGTCGGCGCAATGGAGCGCGGCGCCGCGCTGCCGCGGGGGGTGGCGGCGGGCGACGTGCTGCTCGGCCTCGCCTCGAGCGGCGTGCACTCGAACGGCTTCAGCCTGGTGCGGCGCGTCGTCGAGGCGGAGGGGCTCGCCTGGACCTCGCCCGCCCCCTTCGGTTCCGGCGATCTCGGCGCGGCGCTGCTCGAGCCGACGCGGATCTACGTGCGCCCGGCCCTCGCGGCGCTGCGGACGGGCGGGCTGCACGGCCTCGCCCACATCACCGGCGGCGGGCTGACCGAGAACCTGCCGCGGGTGCTGCCCGCGGGCCTCGGCGCCGAGGTCGACCTCGACGCCTGGATGCTGCCGCCGGTCTTCGCCTGGCTCGCGGAGACCGCCGGGATCGCGCCGGGCGAGATGCTCAAGACCTTCAATTGCGGGATCGGCATGGTGGCGGTGGTGGCGCCGGAGCGGGCGTCGGCGCTCGTCGCGGTCTTCGCCGAGGCGGGGGAGACCGTGCTCCGGATCGGCGAGGTGGCCCCGGGCGCGGGCGTCTGCTACGCGGGGCGTTTGTGAGGCGGCGACGCGTCGCGATCCTGATCTCGGGCGGCGGGTCGAACATGCTCGCGCTCGCGCGTGACATGGCGGACCCCACGCATCCGGCCGAGCCCTGCCTCGTCCTCGCCAACCGGCCCGAGGCGGGCGGCCTGCCGCGGGCGGCGGCGCTCGGGCTGCCGGTCGCCTGCGTCGACCACCGCCCGTTCCGCGGCGACCGCGCCGGCTTCGAGGCGGCGCTCGCGGAGCCGCTCCGCGCCAGCGGCGCCGAGATCCTCTGCCTCGCCGGCTTCATGCGGGTGCTGACGCCGGCCTTCATCGCCGACTGGAGCGGGCGGATGCTCAACATCCACCCGTCGATCCTGCCGCTGTTCCCCGGCCTCGACACCCATGCCCGGGCGCTCGCCGCCGGCATGGCCGTGCACGGCTGCACGGTCCACGAGGTGACCCACGCGCTCGACTCCGGCCCGATCCTCGGCCAGGCGGTCATCCCGGTCGAGCCGGACGACACCCCGGAGACGCTGGCGGCACGGCTGCTGCCGATGGAGCACCGGCTCTACCCGGCCGTGCTGCGCCGCTTCGCGGCCGGCGACCGCCGCCGCCTGGCGCTGCTGTAGCCCCGGCGGCGCGTTCTCCAAGACGGCGGTCAGAAAGGCGCGGGCCGCGCAAGTCAAGATCCGTCGACGAGTTCCTGAAACTCTGCCGAAGCTGGCCGAAGACTTGAACTTGCCTGATGACGGCGCGATCACGCCGTGATAATTTCGCGCACTTATTTTAGAGGACCAGAAAATCAGATGAAGAAGGCGATCATTGCGGCGGCCCTGGCCGCCTGCCTTGCCGTGCCGGCCTATCCCCAGTCCGCGACGCAGACGGCCGCCCAGCCGGCCGTCGCCCAGTCCACCGTCGTCGCCGATGCCGAGGTGGCGCCGATCCCGGTCCCGCAGGACGCTCCGGCCGGCTCGTCAGGGCCTGGCGCGGTGAGCATGGGGGTGGGCGCCGGCGTGCTCGTCGTCGTCCTCGGGATCGTCCTGCTGAGCTCGATGGCATTCATGGGCCCGGCATGAGGCCCCGCCTGGTCGCCTGCATCCTCGCGGGCCTGCTGGTGCCCTTCGGCGCCGGCGCCCAGACCGCACCGGCCGAGCCACCGGTGGCCGTCGAGGACGAGGCGCCACGAGGGTCGTCGCAGCTGGCGAAGGGAGCGGCGATCGGCGCGCTCGTCGGCGTCGTCATCCTGGCGCTGGTGCTTTCCACCGCCAGCGTGTCGTCGGAGTGACCGGCCCTCAGCCGACCAGTTCGAGGCCGGCGAAGAAGTAGGCGATCTCGATGGCGGCGGTGTCGGCGCCGTCGGAGCCATGCACCGAGTTCTCGCCGATCGAGCGGGCGAACTCCTTGCGGATCGTGCCGTCGGCCGCTTCGGCGGGGTTGGTCGCGCCCATCACCTCGCGGTTCTTCAGGATGGCGTCCTCGCCCTCGAGCACCTGCGCGACGATCGGGGCGGAGCTGATGAACTCGGTCAGCTCGCCGAAGAACGGCCGCTCCTTGTGGACCGCGTAGAACGCCTGGGCCTGCGCGAGCGTCAGGTGGATCCGCTTCTGCGCGATGATCCGCAAGCCCGCCGCCTCGAGCTTGGCGTTGATCGCGCCGGTCAGGTTGCGCCGCGTCGCGTCCGGCTTGATGATCGAGAACGTGCGCTGAATCGCCATCGTCAAGCATTCCCCTCGTTGTGCCGGCGTCGGTTAGCATGCACCCGCCCATAGCGAAAGAGCGGATTCCGGGCGCGAACAGCCGGTGCTGTAGGCTCGCGGGGTTATTTTTCACTCGCCCACGGCTTCTCCATGATAGGGCTTCGTGAATGGAAGCACTCTCACCGGAGATCGGACGGTTCACCGACGTGGTGTCCGGTGCGATGCAGTGCCGCTTCTGTTTTGCCCTTAAGCTTCGACCCGCGTTTGTCGACCTGCCGCAGCCGCGGTGGATTGGGCCGGACTACTGGATCACGCGCCCGAGAGTTGCAGTGGTCATGCTCAACCCCGGCAGCGGAACCTTCCGATCAGATGGCGCGGACGCCGCCCTCAGGAGCCTTCTGCACGCATTCGCCGGAGGTGAGGACCGCCTATCGGAAATCTTGGAGCACCAACGGCGAGACATCCCAAGCTGGGGACGTGGACGGTTTGCAAGGTTCTTCCTGGAGGGCGCGAGGCTTAGGCTGGAACAATTAGCATTGCTGAACCTCGCCTGGTGCGCCACCCAGTCCAACGAATACCCGCCGGAAATGCTCCATGCATGCTTCCTCGCGTCACACCCGGCGCCTGTTGCAGGCGCTCGCCCCGGAATTGGTCATCCTTTCAGGGAGCGCCACCCACAGTTTCGCCGAGGCCGTGAGGCAGGCTCTACCCAGCGCACGCACGCATTGCTCCCTGCACTACGCCCACAGAAAGGGACGCCGAGCACAGGCCGATGCCACCAGTGAACTGCGACAGGCGATCCATGATGTCACGTAACAACCTCCCGGCCCTACTCCCTGAGGCAGCTCGGTCGGCGGGCCGGCTCGGTTGACAACTCTCCGGCCCCGCGCCACATCGGCGCCATGCTCGCGTTCCGGAACGTCACCTTCACGCTCGAGGGCAAGAAGCTCTTCGATGATGCCTCGGCGCTGATCCCGGCCGGGCACAAGGTCGGATTCGTCGGCCGCAACGGCAGCGGCAAGACCACGCTGTTCCGGCTGATCCGCGGCGAGCTCGCGCTCGACGGCGGCGAGATCGAGGTGCCGAGGCGCGCCCGCATCGGCGGCGTCGCGCAGGAGGCCCCGGCGACGCGCGACAGCCTCCTCGACACCGTGCTCGCCGCCGACACCGAGCGCGCGGGCCTGATGACCGAGGCCGAGACCGCCGCCGACCCGCACCGCATCGCCGAGATCCACGCGCGCCTCGCCGACATCGACGCGCATTCGGCCGAGGCGCGGGCGGCCTCGATCCTGAACGGCCTCGGCTTCGATGCCGCAGCGCAGAAGCGCGCCTGCGCCGAGTTCTCCGGCGGCTGGCGGATGCGGGTCGCGCTCGCGGCCGTGCTCTTCTCGCGCCCCGACGTGCTGCTCCTCGACGAGCCGACCAACTACCTCGACCTCGAAGGTGCGATCTGGCTCGAGACCTTCCTCGCCCGCTACCCGCACACCGTGCTCGTGATCAGCCACGACCGCGACCTCCTCAACCGCTCGGTCGGCGCGATCCTGCACCTCGACCGCCGCAAGCTCACGCTCTACCAGGGCCCCTACGACACCTTCGAGGACACCCGCCGCGCCCGCCTCGAGCAGCTCGTCTCCGAGAAGCGCAAGCAGGACGCCGCGCGCGCCCACATGCAGGCCTTCGTCGACCGCTTCCGCGCCAAGGCGTCGAAGGCGCGCCAGGCGCAGAGCCGGATCAAGGCACTCGAGCGGATGAAGCCGATCGCGGCGATCGTCGAGGACCAGGTGGCGGCGTTCAACTTCCCGACCCCGGACGAGCTCTCGCCGCCGATCATCCGGCTCGAGGACGTCAGCGTCGGCTATGGCGGGCCGCCGGTGCTGCGCGAGCTGAACCTGCGGATCGACCAGGACGACCGGATCGCGCTCCTCGGCCAGAACGGCGAGGGCAAGTCGACGCTGGCGAAGCTGCTCTCCGACCGGCTCGCGCCGATGGCCGGGCGCAAGGTCGCGTCCTCGAAGCTCCGCGTCGGCTACTTCGCCCAGCACCAGGTCGACGAGCTCACCCTCGACGAGACGCCGCTCCAGCACCTCGCCCGGCTGCGGCCCGACGAGCCGCCGGGCAAGCTGCGCGGCCGGCTCGCCGCCGGCGGCATCGGCGCCGACATCGTCGCGAACGAGGTCGGCCGGCTCTCGGGCGGGCAGAAGTCGCGCCTCGCGCTGCTCCTCGCCACGCTCGACGCGCCGCACATGATCATCCTCGACGAGCCGACCAACCATCTCGACATCGAGAGCCGCGACGCGCTGGTCGAGGCGCTGACCGAGTACGGCGGCGCGGTGATCCTGGTCAGCCACGACCCGCACCTGGTCGAGCTCGTCGCCGAGCGGCTCTGGCTGGTGAAGGACGGCCGGGTCACGCCCTACGACGACGACATGGACGCCTACCGGCGGATGCTGCTCGCCGAGCGCGGCGGCGCCCCGGTCCGCGCGCGCGAGGAGAAGCCGAAGCCGCGCGCGGCCGGCCGCGCCGAGGTCGGGCCGCTGCGCGCCGAGGTCGCGAAATGCGAGGCGCGGGTCGCGCGGCTCGAGGAGATGCGCGGCGAGATCGACGGGCGGCTCGCCAACCCGCTCATCTATTCGCGCGGCGACAGCGAGGCGATCGAGCGGCTGCAGAAGAAGCGCGCCGAGGTCGAGGACGCGCTGGCGCGGGCCGAGGCGCTGTGGCTCGCCGCGCTCGAGCGGCTCGACGCGGCGGGCGAGCGGGTCTGATGTCGCTCGAGGCGCTGATCACCACCTTCGTCACCCTTTTCGTCGTCATCGACCCGATCGCGGTGGCGCCGCTCTTCGTCGCGCTGACCCGGGGGATGACCGAGGCGCAGCGCCGGCGGATCGCGCTCCGGGCGATCCTGATCGCCTTCGGCCTCCTCGCGGTCTTTGGGATCGCCGGCAACGCGCTGCTCGCGGGCGTCGGCATCGGGCTGCCGGCGTTCCGCATCTCCGGCGGACTCCTGCTGTTCCTGATCGCGGTCGACATGCTGTTCGAGCGGCGCACCGAGCGGCGCGAGCGGCGGACCGAGGCGGAGGATAATCCCGACCCCTCGGTCTTCCCGCTGGCGA
The DNA here is from genome assembly GCA_963763295.1 of uncultured Alphaproteobacteria bacterium. Lineage (GTDB taxonomy): Bacteria > Pseudomonadota > Alphaproteobacteria > Rhodobacterales > Rhodobacteraceae > Amaricoccus. The sequence continues at coordinate 54,370 of CAVXOH010000004.1, read as the reverse complement.
TGCCGATGATCGCCGGCCCCGGCGCGCTCGCGACGATGATCCTGCTCTCCACCCAGTACGAGGGGAACACGCTGGCGCTCGTCGAGGTGAACCTCGTGCTCGTCGTCGTCCTCGCGCTCACCTGGCTCCTGTTCCGCGCCGGCGGCATGATCGAGCGGCTGCTCGGGCATACCGGCATCGTCGTCCTGACCCGGCTCTTCGGCATCCTGCTCGCCGCGCTCGCCGTACAGTTCGTGCTGAACGGGCTGCGCGACCTCGGACTCCTGGCCTGAGCGATGCCGCGCGATCCCGATACTCTGGCCCGCATGCTCTATCTCGGGCTCCTCCTCGTCTTCCTGCTCGGCTTCTTCGCCTGGGGGCGGCGCGGCGGGCTCGGTCGCAACCTGCGCGACGCGGCGGTCTGGGTGCTGATCTTCGCGATGGTGGTGATCGCCTACGGCTTCCGCGACGTGCTGCGCGAGGAGCTGCTGCCCGCGACCATGGTGCAGGTCGCCGGCGACACCATCGAGCTCCGGCGCGGCTCGGACGGCCACTTCCACGCCAGCCTAGAGATCAACGGCCGCCCGGTCCGCTTCATGATCGACACCGGGGCCTCCGACATCGTCCTGTCGCGCCGCGACGCCGAGCGGGTCGGCATCGAGCCGGGCAACCTCAGCTATCTCGGCCGCGCCCTGACCGCCAACGGCGTCGTGTCGACGGCGCCGGTCCGGCTCGCGGTGGTCGAGTTCGGCGATTTCACCGACACCGACGTGCGCGCGACGGTCAACGCCGGCGCGCTCGACACCTCGCTGCTCGGCATGTCCTACCTCGACCGCTTCTCCACGATCGAGATCGCCGGCGACCGGATGCGGCTCCGGCGCTAGGGCGTGTCCCTAGAAGCCGGCCCGAGCGAACCCGACAGACGATCTAGGGACGCATCTGCTTCCAGGCCGACTGCAGCCTCCCGGACCAGAAGCGCCTCTTGAACTCAATCCGCACCATCGCTCTTTGCCCGCTCGATGAATTTCCCGGCGACTGCATTACCGAGTGCGACGCCTGACTGGTTGTCCATTTCATAGTGGATGCCGGCCCAAATGCGCGAATCGCCGGCCTCCTTGCCGATCGCGCGGATGAACTCCGCACGCTGTGGGAACAGGTACGCCAGCACCTCGCATCGCGCGGTCGAGAGGGTGGAGTGGTTCGACGGATAGCTCGGAAACGGCGGCACCGCGAACAGCGGCGTGATGCCCGCGTCGAGCATGTTGGGTCGCAGGTACCAGTAGGCGAACTTCCCGTCGTTGCTGGCGATGAACGCGTCGAAATAGACCGCCGCGAGCATCGCGTAGGCCCGCGCGGCGCGCGGGGCATTCGAAGTCGGTCTTGTCCTCGAACATCCACCTGCTGGCATAGTCGTACCAGTCGGTCTGCAAGCCGGACGGACTCTGCCAGTAGAAGGCCCGGTAGATGTTCGGGAATTTCCGCTCGAACTGCCGGACCGCGTCCGCCTCGGCCTTCACCTCTGCGGACTGGCAGTCGGGCGGGGCCGGCGGCCTGAATTCATCGGATGCGGCCAGCAGGATCGGTTTCCAGTCCGGCAGGGTGGTGTTGGCCGGCTTGTCTCCAACCCACATGCAAGGCCCGGTCGGGACCGTCCCGCTCCAGACCGCGTCGGAGCCGTCGGCCTTTGCGACTGCAATCACCTGCTCCGCCACCCGTCGCCCCAACTCCAGGCCGGCGGCGGTATCGCTCGGGAACTGGACCCCGGCGAGCACCCGCGACTCTGCCGCCTCCTCGGCCATCGCCTGGAACGACGCCGCCTCGTCCGGAAAGAACGCGGAAAGGACCGTAGCAGCGGCTCCGGCGGTTGCAGCATGTTCCGACGGATAGGAGGGACTTCGCGGCGTAGGCAGGGCAGCCGCGAGGGTCGGGTCAGTTTCGCCCGGACGAGGGCGATTGTAGAAATACTTCGACTCCCAGGTGGCGATGGTGGCGTCGTACATCGCCATCGTCAGATACGTGTAGATGCGATGGGAGTATGGTATCGGCTGGTCCGCGAGTAGGCGGCGGTTGAGAAGGTCGATCCACCGATAAGCCGGGGACCCGGCGTCCCAGAACGTGATCGCATCAGCGGCTGCGGGATCGTTCAGTGCCGTGAGATCCCGCATCTGCGCCAGCTCTGCCGCCGCGGCGTCCGCCTCCGGGGGTGGAGGAACCCGAAAGTCCTCGCCAGACGAGATCACCCATGTCTTCCAAGTACCCGCCTTCGGCTCAATTGGGCCGGATTGCGCGAAGGCGCAAGTTCCCGACACGAGGATGACCAGAGCGACGGCACCACCGAGTATGTCCCAGCGGCGATGTTGCAGTTGTGATGGAACTTTCATTTCTCATCTCCCGAGTGAAGCTGGCATTGGGATTAGACTGCCTGCGCCATCAAGGCAGCAGCCGTCCAAGCCATTTCATGGCCGTGTTCTTGGTTTCAGTTAATACTGTTCACAATGACCGGCGCGCGGCTATACAGTGCCGTTGCCCGTGCCCATTAAATTAGCAGATTTCCCGCTTCTGGACAACGACCGCTCCTATGCAATGCGGACGCGGCGCCAGCTATGTGGGTACATGGCGTAGTCTACGGGCGGCCGGCTCCGCGGTCGGTTAAGGATGCCTTAACGCGCCGGCTGGATCTCTGCCCCCGACCCGATAGTCTCGCCGCCCATGACGGCACGGATCGCCTCCCTTCTCGCAGCGCTCGCGGCCGCCCTGGCGGTGGGCGCCCCAGCCGCATCGGCCGAGACGGCGCCTCCCGCCCGCGTCGCGACGGCGGCGCGCGCTGCCCCGTCGGGCGAAATGCTGGCCATGGTCGCGCCGATGCCGCGGACCGCCGACCGCGAGGCGCGGGTCAGCTGTACCCCGGACCGCGCCCATTGCGTCGCGGAGTCGACCTACATCCCCGACGTCTGCCGGCTGATCGAGGCGGCGGCGCGGGAGAGCGGCCTCGACCGCGACTTCTTCGCCCGGCTGCTCTGGAAGGAGAGCCTGTTCGACGCCACGGCGGTCAGCCCGGCCGGGGCGCAGGGGATCGCCCAGTTCATGCCGGAGACGGCGAAGCTGCGCGGCCTCGGCGACGCGTTCAACCCGGCCGAGGCGCTGGTCGCCTCGGCGCGCTACCTGTCCGAGCTCAGCCGCGACCTGGGCAACATCGGCCTCGCGGCCGTCGCCTACAACGGCGGCGAGGCGCGGGCGGCGCGCTTCATCGCCGCCGAGGCCGGCCTGCCGCTCGAGACCCGCGCCTATGTGCGCGCGATCACCGGCCACTCGGCCGAGACCTGGCGCGACGCGCCGCCGGCGTCGGTCGACCTGGCGCTCGACAAGGGGGGCGACTTCCAGGCCGCCTGCATCGCCCGGGCCGAGGCGCGCAGCCTGCGCGAGCCGCGGGCGCCCGTCCTGCCCTGGGGCGTCATCGTCGCCTCGAACCGCGACGGCGCCGGCGCCGAGCGCCAGGTCGCGCGGCTGCAGAACCGCTACGCCGCCATCCTGCGTGGCGAGACGGTCGCCTACACCGGCGGCCGGCGGCCGGGGCTGCCGCCCGGACTGCATGTCGCGCAGGTCGGCCGCAGCAGCCGCGCCGAGGCCGAGGCGCTCTGCACCCGGCTGCGCGCCGCCGGCGGCGACTGCATGGTGCTGAGGAACTGATCGCGCCGCCGCCTGCGACCCGCATCGGTGCATGACTTGTGCATGACCCGTGCATGCTTCGTGCATAAGCGAATCCCGCCATGCCGCTGACGGCTCAGGCTTTCTGCACCCAGCGTCCGTGCTCCTGCGCCCAGTACTTGGCCGGCACCTCGGCGGCCCGGACGCTGCGCCAATCGGCCCGTGCCGCCTCGACCGCCCGCTCGTCCTGGCCGTCGAAGATCAGGCAGGTCCGCTCGAAGCCGGCCATCTCGCCGACCTCGGCCCGGGCGCCGTCGACCAGCATCAATACGTTGGCATCGTTCGGATTTTCGTCGCCGAGCGTCAGGTAGACCGGCTGCAGCGCCGGCGCCGGGCCGGCGGAGGTGCCGTGCGGCAGGAACGCGTCGTCGCGGTAGGTCCAGAGCATGGCGTCGAGCGCCGCCATCCCCGCCTCCGAGCCGCAGCGCAGCACCACCCGCCAGCCGCGCGCCAGCGAGCGCTCGAGCATCTCGGGCAGGCTCGCCTCGAGCGGCGACGTGGACAGGTGGTAAAAGATCACCTCCGCCAATGGCTTAGCCCTGATAGCGGTCCCGGATCAGCCGGTCGAGCGCGCGCACGCCCCAGCCGGTGGCGCCCTTCGGCGCGAGCTCGCCCTCCTTGGCGACATAGGCGACGCCGGCGATGTCGAGGTGCATCCACGGCGTCCCATCGGCGACGAAACGCTGCAGGAACTGCGCCGCGGTTACCGAGCCGGCCGCCCGGCCCCCGACATTGGCGATGTCGGCGATCCGGCTCTTCAGGAGCTTGTCGAAGGCCGGCGCGAGCGGCATCCGCCACGCCCCCTCGCCCTCGGCCTTCGCCGCGGCGAGGAAGGCGTCGGCCAGGGCGTCGTCGTTGGAGAAGACCCCGGCCATCTCATGCCCGAGCGCCACGATGATCGCGCCGGTCAGCGTCGCGAGGTCGACGACCGCGCGCGGCTTGAAGCGGTCCTGCGCGTACCAGAGCACATCGGCAAGCACCAGCCGGCCCTCGGCGTCGGTGTTGATCACCTCCACCGTGTCGCCCTTCATCGAGCGCACCACGTCGCCCGGACGCTGCGCCTTGCCGTCGGGCATGTTCTCGACGAGGCCGACGAGGCCCGCGACGTTGGCCGGCGCCTTGCGCAGCGCCAGGGCTTTCATGACGCCGGCGACGACGGCGGCGCCGCCCATGTCCATCGTCATCTCCTCCATGCCGGCGGCGGGCTTGATCGAGATGCCGCCGGTGTCGAAGACGACGCCCTTGCCGACCAGCGCGAGGGGCGCGGCGTCGCCGCCGCCCTTCCACTGCATGACGACGACCTTGGACGGGCTCGCCGACCCCTGCCCCACCGCCAGCAGCGTCCGCATGCCGAGCGCCTCGAGCTCGCGCTCCTCGAGCACCTCGACCTCGACACCGGCCTCGCGCAGGCCGGTCAGCCGCTCGGCGAACGCGCTCGTCGTCAGCACGTTGGCCGGCTCGCTGACGAGATCGCGGGTGAGGTAGACTCCGGCCGCGAGCGCCGCGAGCGGCTCGAACGCCGCGGCCGCGGCGTCGGGATCGCGCACCTGGAACGTCGCGGCGCGGTTCGGCGGCTTCGCGTCCTTCTCCGGCGTCCGGTACTCGGTAAACTCGTATCCGCGCAGCACGAGCCCGAGCGCGACCTCCGCCACCCGCCCCTGCGCGCCGGCGAGCACGGTCAGGGCCACGGTCCCGTTGAAGCCGGCGATCGCCGCGCCGGCGAGGCGCGCCTCGGCCACGCTCGGGCGCCTCGGCAGCTTCACCACCTGCACCGCCTCCGCGGCGAGACCCGCCGGATAGGCGAGCACGTGGCCGCTCCCCGCCTTCGCCTTGCCGAAGGCGTCGCTCTCGAGCAGCCGCCCGATCGCGCCCCGGGTCAGGCGGTCGACCCGGCGGGCGAGCGGGTCGAGCGCGCCGCCCGCGTCGGCGAAGACCGTGATCCGGCCGGAAATCTCGGCGATTTTCTCCGGCTCGGCGGCAACGAAGTCGGTTTGCAGTAGCGCGGTCACAATGCTCTCCCGTAAAATGCCGGCGAAGGAGAGCCCTAGCGGCTTTCCCGGGCTTTGGCCAGAACGGCGGCGCGAGACCGCGAGCGGAGGCGCGAGTGAGACGACTGGACCGCTACATCCTCGGTCAGCTGATCGCCGCGTTCGGCTTCTTCGTGCTGATCTTCACCGGCGTCGTGTGGCTGACCCAGGCGGTGCGGCTGATCGACACCGTGGTGGCGAGCGGCCGGGGCGCGCGTGTCTTCCTCGAGTTCTCCGCGCTGGTGCTGCCGCAGGTCTTCGTCATCGTGCTGCCGCTCGCCGGCATCGGCGCGGCGCTCTACGCACTCAACCGGCTCCACACCGACAGCGAGCTGATCGTGATGATGGGCGCGGGGCTCGGGCCGGTGGCGATGCTGCGTCCGGTCGCGGTGTTCGGCGGTCTGATCGCGATCGCGATGGCGGTGGTGCTGGTGGTCCTGGTCCCGCGCGCCGGGGCCGAGCTCGCCGACCGGACCCGGGCGGTCCGCTCCGACCTCGCCAATGCGCTGATCGTGGAGCGGCAGTTCCTGCACCCGATGGACGGGCTGACGATCTTCATCACCGACACCGGCCAGACCGGCGAGATGACCGGCATCTTCCTCAACGACCAGCGCGATCCGGAGCGGCCGGTCACCTACTCGGCCGAGCGCGCCCGCCTGGTGCGCGAGGGCATGGAGGCGCGGCTGGTCATGCTCGAAGGCGTGGCGCTCGCCTCGGGCGGCAGCGGGCAGCAGCTGACGGCCGTGCGCTTCGACCAGTTCGTCTTCGACCTGAGCGAGCTCATCCGCGACCAGGAGGCCGCGCGCGTGCGCCGGCCGTCGGAATACCGGGTGCGCGAGCTCCTGCGCCCGTCCGCGGCGATGCTCGAGAGCGGCCGCTACACGGTCGCCGATTACGTCGCCGAGGCGCACTACAAGATCAGCATGCCGATTCTGGCGGCGATCTACCCGATGATCGCGCTCGTCACGATGCTCGCCGGCGGCTACCGGCGCGCCGGCTTCGGCAAGCGCGTGGTGGTAGCGATCGGGGTGGCGACGTGTCTGCACATCCTCACCTTCGCGGCACGGGCCCGGGTCCAGGAGCAGGAGGAGCTCTGGCCGCTCATGTACGTGCCGGCGCTGCTCGGGGCCGCCTACCTCGCAGTGCTGCTGGTCCGGCTCACCCGGCCGCGCCGGGCGGCCGCGGTGCCGGCATGACCCTCGGCCGCTACATCCTGCGCAACTTCCTGCGCTCGGTCGTCGGGGTCTTCGCCGTGATCGCGCTCGTCATCATCCTCTTCACCTCGGTCGAGAACCTGCGCCGCTTCGGCGACAGCGGGGCCAGCGCCGGCGACGTGCTGCACATCACGCTCCTGCAGGCGCCCGAGGTGCTCTACCAGGTGTTTCCCCTGGTGCTGATGCTCGCCAGCCTCACCACCTTCCTGCGCCTCGCGCGCACGAGCGAGCTCGTGGTGATGCGCGCGTCCGGCATCTCGGCGCTGCGGCTGATCTCGGTGCCGGTGGTGGCGGCGCTCGGGCTCGGCATGGTCTTCGTCGCGGCGGTCAACCCCTTCGTCGCCGCGTCGATCAAGCGGGGCCAGATCTTCGAGGAGGATTTCGGCAACGCCGGCTCGAGCCTGCTCTCCTTCTCCAAGGAGGGCGTCTGGCTGCGCCAGGCCGATCCGGAAGGCCAGACCGTGATCCAGGCGGCGCGCACCAACGCCGACGGCACCATCCTGAGCCGGGTGCGCATGCACCGCTTCGACCGCGCCGGCACGCTCTACGCGCGGCTCGAGGCGCCGGCGGCGCGGCTGACGCCCGGGTCATGGCTGCTCGAGAACGCCAGCGAATGGCTCCTCGACGCCGAGGGCCGCTACGAGCGCACCGCCGAGACCGGCCGGGTCAACCTGCCGACCACGCTGACGAGCGACGAGATCCTCGAGAGCTTCGCGCCGCCCGAGACCGTCGGCTTCTGGGATCTCGGCCGCTTCATCGCGCAGATGGAGGAGTCGGGCTTCTCCGGCCAGCGACACCGGCTGTACCTGCAGAGCGAGCTCGCGAAGCCTGCGCTCTACGCGGCGATGGTGCTGATCGGCGCCGCCTTCGCGCTGCGCCCGACGCGCTTCGGCCAGACCGGGGTGATGATCCTGCTCGCGGTCCTGGCCGGATTCACGCTCTACTTCCTCAAGGACTTCGCCGAATCGCTCGGCAGCAGCGGCAACATCCCGCTGGTCGTCGCGGCCTGGACGCCGCCGGTTGCCGCGATCCTGCTCGCGGTCAGCCTGCTCCTGCACCTCGAGGACGGCTGAGGATGGGCCGTGCCGGCATCGCGGGCCTCATCCTCGCCGGCCTCCTCGCCCTCGTGCCCGCCGAGGCTCCGCGCGGCCAGGACCTGCCGGCGAGCCTGATCGCCGACGAGGTCAGCTACGACCGCGAGACCCGGCTGCTCACCGCCTCCGGCAACGTGGAGGTGCTCTACCAGGGCCGGGTGCTCCGGGCGCGGCGGATCATCTACGACGAGGCGGCCGACGAGATCCGAGCCGAGGGACCGCTGGTGCTGACCGACCCGGCCGGCGGCGTGCTCATCGCCGACGCAGCGGCGCTGACCCCCGACCTGACCGACGGCCTGATCACGAGCGCGCGGTTCCTGATCGCCGGACAGCTGCAGATGGCGGCGGTGGAGGTCCGCCGCCGCGACCGCTACGCGACGCTCTACCGCACGGTGGCGAGCTCCTGCACCATCTGTCCCGAGAACCCGACGCCGACCTGGGCGCTGCGCGCCTCGCGCGTCACCGACGACACCGTGGCGCGGCGCATCTACTTCGAGAACGCCCGCTTCGAGCTCTTCGGCGTCCCGATCGGCTACGTGCCGCGGCTGAGCATTCCCGAGCCCGGGGTCGAGCGGGCGAGCGGCGTTCTGGTGCCGAGCCTACTCTCCTCGGGCATCTTCGGCCTGGGCTTCAAGCTGCCCTACTACCGCACCCTCGGCCCCTCGGCCGACATGACCGTCACCCCCTTCGTCACCACCGAAGGCGGCGTGCTGCTCGAGGGCGAGTACCGGACCCGCTTCGCCGACGGCGGCTTCGACATCGCGGGCGTCCTCGCCCCGGCGAACCCGCTCGAGGACGACCAGCCGCTGCGCGGCACCCTGACGGCGATCGGCTCGATCGGCCTGCGCTACGGCTTCGATGCCGACTTCGACTTCGCGGTGGCGAGCGACAACAGCTTCCTCGCCCAGTACGACTATTCCGACGCCGACCGGCTGACCAGCACCGCCAGTATCAACCGGACGTTGACCGACGAGTACGTCTCGCTCGGCACGGTCGCCTTCCAGAGCCTGCGCGACGACGAGGAGACCGACACCGTCCCCTTCGTCTTCCCCGAGTTCACCTACCGGCGCCTGTTCGGCTCCACCGACCGCGGCGGGCGCTTCGGCCTCTACGGCAACTCGGTCGGCGTGCTGCGCGACGTCGGGACCAACATGGTTCGGGCCGGCGGCGGGGTCGACTGGAACCGCGAGTGGCTGCTGCCCCGCGGCCTGCTCGCCTCGACGACCGGCGCGGCGCTCGTCGACCTCTATCGGGTCTGGGACGACCCGGACGAGCCCGACGTCGACTTCCGCACCGTGCCGACCGCCGCCGCCGAGCTGCGCTGGCCGCTCGTGCGCTCGACCCGCAGCGCCGACCACGTGATCGAGCCGATCGCCCAGGTTGCCTGGTCCGAGGCCTACGGCGAGGAGGGGCCGAACGAGGACAGTCAGCTGCCCGAGTTCGACGAGACCAACCTCTTCTCGCTGAACCGCTTCCCCGGCGAGGATCGCGTCGAGACCGGGCTGCGTGCCAACCTCGGCGTCAGCTACACCCGCCAGGCCCCGTCCGGCTGGTCGCTCGGCGCGACCTTCGGCCAGGTCGTCCGCGCCGAGCCCGACGACGAGTTCTGGTCCGGCACCGGCCTCACCGGCCGCTGGTCCGACTACGTCGGCGCCGTCTTCCTCGACTTCGCGCCCCAGGGCATGACGCTGGTCAACCGGTCGCTCTTCAACGGCGCGGACTTCCTGCGCAACGAGTTCGCCTTCGTCTACGACCGCGAGCGTGCCGGCCTGCGCGCCGCCTACATCTACCTCGCGGAGGACGACTCCAACCCCTACCTCGGCCCGCAGCCCGAGACGAACGAGTTCGCCTTCGATGCCCGCTACCGGGTTCACCCCAACTGGGAGCTGCGCGGCCTCTGGCGCTACGACGTGGCGACGAGCAGCAACCTGCGCGCCGGCGCCGCGATCACCTATGGCAACGAGTGCGCCGAGTTCGACCTTTCGGTCTTGCGCCGCTATACGTCCACGACGAATCTCCCGGCCGCGACCTCGATCGGCTTCAACGTGCGGCTGGCGGGGATCGGCGAGGACGGCGAGCGGGACTGGCCGCCGCGGGTCTGCATGGCCGGCGGAACCTGACCGGCGGAAGGAGCGATGATGCGCAGGCTATTGAGGATCCTGGCGATCTCGGTGCTGGCGGCGGCCGGCCCAACGGTCGCCGCCAGCCAGTACGCCCCGGCGCTCATCGTCAACCAGGGGGTGATCACCGCATACGACATCGAGCAGCGCATGATGCTCCTCGACGCGCTCGGCGCCACCGGCGACCTGCGCGAGCTCGCGGTCCAGCAGCTGACCGAGGACCGCGTCAAGCTGCAGGCGGCCGAGGAGCTCGAGATCGAGCTGCCCGAAGGCGCCATCGACGCCGGGATCGAGGAGTTTGCCACCAACCGCGGCCTCACCACCGAGGACGTGATGCGCGTGCTCGAGGCCCGCGGGATCGACCGGCAGACGATGAACGACTTCGTCGAATCCGGGTTGCTCTGGCGCGAGGTCGTCGTCACCCGCTTCCGCGCCCGCGCCATGCCGACCGAGGCCGACCTCGACGCCGCGCTCGAGATGCGCGGCAACGCGCCGCAGGAGATGATGACCCTCGCCGAGATCGCGCTCCCCTTCGCCGAACGCGGCGAGGCGGAGACGATCGCGCTCGCCGACGACATCCACCGCCGGCTCGTCGGCGGCGCGAGCTTCGCCGCGCTGGCGCGCGAGTACAGTCGCAGCGAGACCGCGCCCGAGGGCGGCACGCTCGAGCCGCTCCCGGCAGCCGGGCTGCCGCCGGCCTTCCGCAGCCAGGTGCTGCTGCTCAGCCCGGGCCAGGTCACCCGGCCGGTGCCGATCTCGGGCGGCATCGCGATCATCAAGCTCCTGTCGATCAACCAGGTCCGCCCCGAGCCGGCTGCCGCGGACGACGATCCCGAAGCGCGCGAGGCGCTGCGCCAGCAGCTCTTCACCGAACGGATCACCAGCTTCGGCCAGGGCTACCTCCAGGAGCTGCTCAGTGACGCCCTGATCGTCGAGCGATGATCCGGCCGGTCGCGCTGACCCTCGGCGATCCGTCGGGGATCGGCGGCGAGATCGCGCTCAAGGGCTGGGCCGCGCTGCGCGACCGCCTGCCGTTCTTCCTGATCGGCGACGCTCCCCACGTCGCCGGGATCGCCGCGCGGCTCGGGCTCTCGGTCCGCGAGATCGCCGCGCCGGAGGAGGCGGCCGCCGCGATGACGGACGGCCTGCCGGTGCTCGCGCACCCGCTGCCGCGGCCGGCGCTGCCGGGGCGCCCGGACGTGGCGAATGCCGCCGCCGTCGTTGCGATCATCGCCCGCGGCGTCGAGCTCGCCCGGTGCGGCGCGGCGCTCGCGCTCTGCACCAACCCGATCAACAAGAAGGCGCTGCAGGACGGCGCCGGCTTCGCCTTTCCCGGCCACACCGAGTTCCTCGCCCACCTGTCGGGAGCGGCGCTGCCGGTGATGATGCTGGCGGCGCCGGGCCTGCGCGTCGTGCCCACGACGATCCACATCCCGCTCGCCGAGGTGTCCCGTGCGCTGACGCCCGAGCTCCTCGAGGCGACGCTCCGGGTCACCCACGCGGGGCTCGTCGCCGATTTCGGCCTCGTCGCGCCGCGGATCGCCGTGGCCGGGCTCAACCCGCACGCCGGCGAGGGCGGCGCGATGGGGCGCGAGGAAATCGCCGTGATCGCGCCCGTCGTCGCCCGCCTCGCCGCCGAGGGGCTCGCCGTCACCGGCCCGCACTCCGCCGACACGCTGTTCCATCCGGCGGCGCGGGCGCGCTACGACGCCGCGGTCTGCATGTACCACGACCAGGCGCTGATCCCGATCAAGACCGTCGACTTCGACGGCGGCGTCAACGTGACGCTCGGCCTCGACTTCGTGCGCACCTCGCCCGACCATGGCACCGCCTACGACATCGCCGGCACCGGCCGGGCGAACCCCGCGAGCCTCATCGCCGCGCTCGAGCTCGCCCGCGCGATGGGAGAGACCCGGGCGCGTGGCGCATGACGGACCATCGCGGCACGCCGTGGGCCCGGCCCTCCGCCGTCGCTGGCCCGAATGCTGCATCCGCACGCGAGAAGGGCTGCGGCACGCCCGCGGGGGGGCCGCTTGCGGCCGCCGTCGTGCCGAAGGCACGCCTTCGGCGTGACGGGGGGCGGGCGGCCGCAGCCCGGGCTTGGGGCCTGGGCGGGACGGTGGAGCCGGCGTGCTCTTCTCGTCACCGGCGGGCAGCGATCGCATGAGCCTCGCCCCCGACGGCCTGCCGCCGCTGCGCGAGGTGATCGCCGCGCACGGGCTCTCCGCGCGCAAGTCGCTCGGCCAGAACTTCCTGATGGACCTGAACCTGACGGCAAAAATCGCCCGCCGGGCCGGCGACCTCGCGGCCTGCGACGTGCTGGAGATCGGCCCGGGCCCCGGCGGCCTGACCCGGGCGCTCATCGCCGAGGGCGCCCGCCACGTCGTCGCGATCGAGCGCGACGCCCGCTGCCTGCCGGCGCTGGCCGAGATCGCCGGCGCCTGGCCCGGCCGCCTCACGGTGCTCGAGGGCGACGCGCTGGCGCTCGACCCGCTGCCGCACCTGACGCCGCCGGTCCGGGTCGTGGCGAACCTGCCCTACAACGTCGGCACCGAGCTTCTCGTGCGCTGGCTGACGCCGGCGAGCTGGCCGCCGTTCTGGACCAGCCTGACCCTCACGTTCCAGAAGGAGGTCGCCGAGCGCATCGTCGCCCGCCCCGGCTCCAAGGCTTACGGGCGGCTCGCGATCCTCGCGCAGTGGCGCGCCGAGCCGCGCATCGCCTTCGAGATCCCGCCCCGCGCCTTCACCCCGCCGCCCAAGGTGACGAGCGCCGTCGTCCAGATCGACCGGCTCGAGGCGCCGCGCTTCCCCGCCGATGCGCAGGTGCTGTCGCGCGTCGTCGCCCTCGCCTTCGGTCAGCGCCGCAAGATGCTGCGCGCGAGCCTGAAGCCGCTCGGTCCCGACGCCGAGGCGATGCTCGAGGAGGCCGGCATCCTACCCACCGACCGCGCCGAGCAGGTGCCGCTCGAGCGGTTCTGCCGGCTCAGCCGGATCGTCGCCGCGTCGCGAACGCGATCCGGCGCCTAGGACGCCTGGACCGCGCCCTCGTCGCTCGCCTGCTCCGCCGGCTGGGCGTCGGCCTTCGGCCGGCGCCGCGGGCGCGACCGCTTGGCCGGCGCGGGCTCCTGTGCCTGCGCCTGCGCGTCGGCCTCGTCCGGCTCCGCCGCCGGATGGGCGCTGCCGTTGAACGTGTCGGGCTGCGATGCCGCGGCGGTCAGCACCGGCGCGGGCGCCTCGGCCGGGGCGCGGCGGCCCTCGGGCGTCTCGACCGGGCCCGCGCGGCGGCCTTCCGGGGTCTCGATCGGCCCGGCGAGATCGTCGGAATCGTCCGGATCGATCATCGTCAGCCCGGAGGGGGCCGGCATCATCGGCTGCCGGCGCTGGTTGTCGAAGCCGCCGTCGTCGCGCTGGCCGCCGTCCTCGCGCTCCGGCTGGTTGAACCGGTTCTCCTGCTGCTGGCGCTGGGCCTCGCCGAGGAGCCGGCTGTAGTGCTCGGAATGCTGCAGGTAGCTCTCCGCGGCCACCCGGTCGCCCGACACCTGCGCGTCGCGGGCGAGCGCCTGGTACTTGTCGATGATCTGCTGCGGCGTGCCGCGCACCTTGCCATCAGGCCCCGCGCTCTCGAAGACGCGGTTGATGATGTTGCCCATGCTGTTGCGGCGCTGGCTGTTATTGTGGTTGCCGTTGTTCCCGGGCTTGTTCCTGGAACGGGACTTGTTCTGTGGTCTCATACTGAAGAATTTCCGCCATTGGTGGCTTTGGGGGGCGCGGATCGCCCGGCCGCAGCGCGGCCACATCCGTCGTCCCGACTGTGTCAGTGCACGTATCGGATCCGCCCTGCGTCACATCGAAGAATTCGGACAACCGTGGCGGGATCAGCTCAACCATATAAGCATCCCCGGGCGAAAGACAAGCGCAAAACCGAGCGTCGGCCGAGCGGTCAGTCGCCGGCGAACGCCTCGACGACCCGGTCGCGGCCGTCGAGATCCGCGTGGACCGCGACCCGCGCGAAGCCCGCACCGCGCAGCAGCGCGGCCACCGCCCGCCCCTGCCCGGATCCGATCTCGAGCAGCACCCGCCCGCCTGGCGCCAGCACCGCCGGCAGCCCGGCGGCAATCCGCCCGTAAGCCTCGAGCCCGGTCGGCCCCGGCGTCAGCGCGTGCCGCGGCTCCCAGTCGCGCACGTCCGGCGCGAGCGACGCCACCTCCGCCGCGGCGATGTAGGGCGGGTTCGAGACCACGAGGTCGAACCGCCCGGACAGGCCCTCGATCCAGTCGGCGCGGCGGAAGGCCGCCCGCGCGCCGACGCCGTGACGGGCGGCATTCGCCTCGGCCACCGCCAGCGCCGCAGCGTCGATGTCGGTGCCGAGCCCCTGCGCGCCCGGGACCTCGGCGAGGAGGGTGACGAGGATCGCGCCGCTGCCGGTGCCGAGGTCGAGGATGCGCGCGGGCGGCGGTCCGGACAGCGCCAGCGTCACCAGCGTCTCGGTCTCCGGGCGCGGGTCGAGCACGGCGGCGCTGACCGCGAAGTCCCGGCCCCAGAATGCCCGCCGCCCGACGATCTGCGCCACCGGCCGGAAGCGCTCGCGCTCGTCGAGCATGCGCGCGAAGGCCGCCGCCACGTTTGCCGGCAGCGCTTCAGGCGCCACCGCCAGCCGCTCCGCCGGCACGCCGAGCGCCGCCGCCATCAGCCGCCTTGCATCGCGCGCCGCATCGGGCACCCCGGCCGCGCGGAGCCGCGCGGCGCCCTCGGCGAGCGCCGTCCGCATCGTCGCGGTCACGGGTCGAGCTCGGCCAGCCGCGCCGCCTGGTCGGCGGCGGCCAGCGCCTCGATCACCTCGCCGACGTCGCCCTGCATCACCTGGTCGAGCTTGTAGAGAGTCAGGCCGATCCGATGATCGGTCAGGCGACCTTGCGGGAAGTTGTACGTGCGGATCCGCTCCGAGCGGTCGCCGCTGCCGACCTGGCCCTTGCGGTCGGCGGCGCGCTCCGACGCCCGCCGCTGCCGCTCGAGGTCGTAGAGCCGGGCGCGCAGTACCTGCATCGCGATCGCCCGGTTCTGGTGCTGCGACTTCTCCGAGCTCGTCACCACGATTCCGGTCGGCAGGTGGGTGATCCGCACCGCCGAGTCGGTGGTGTTGACGTGCTGCCCGCCGGCGCCGGACGCGCGCATCGTGTCGATCCGCAGGTCCTGGGCCGGGATGTCGATGTCGACCTCCTCGGCCTCGGGCAGCACCGCGACCGTCGCCGCCGAGGTGTGGATGCGGCCGCCGCTCTCGGTCGCCGGCACCCGCTGCACCCGGTGGACCCCGCTCTCGAACTTCAGCGCGGCGAAGACACCCCGGCCGCTCACATGCGCGATCAGCTCGCGGAAGCCGCCGAGCTCGGTCGGCGCCGCCTCCACCACCTCCCAGCGCCAGCCGCGCGCCTCGGCAAGCCGCTGGTACATCCGCGCGAGGTCGGCCGCGAACAGCGCCGCCTCCTCGCCGCCGGTGCCGGCGCGGACCTCGAGGATTGCGGAGCGCTCGTCGGCGTCGTCCTTGGGCAGCAGCGCGAGTTGCAGCGCCCGCTCCGCCTCCGGCAGCGCTTCGCGCAGCCGGCCGAGCTCCTCCTCGGCCAGCCCGCGCATCTCCGGGTCGGCGACCAGCCGCTCGGCCTCGTCGCGCTCGCGCGCCAGCGCCCGGTAGCGCTCGATCTCCCCGACGACCGGCTTCAGCCCCGCGTACTCGCGCGACAGCGCCGCGAGCTCCGCCGGGCTCGCGCCCTGATTCAGCCGGGCCTCGAGGAATTCGTAGCGCGCCTGGATCTGGTCGAGCTTGTCGAACGGGATCATCGCCTCATCCGCCGCCCCCGGCGACCGCCCCCTGCGGCTCGCTCCCGCGGAACGTCAGCCGCGCCGCGACGAAGGCGAGCGCGCCCGCGAGTGCGATCGCCGCCACCATCGGCGTCGCCGTGCCGTCGAAGAACGGCCCGGCCAGCGCGATCATCGCGCCGCCGGTCAGCATCTGCAACGTGCCTCCGAGCGACGAGGCGAGCCCGGCGATGTCGGGATGCGGGTCGAGCGCCATCACCATCGTCGTCGGCATGACGAGCCCGAGGAAGGCGTTGCCGGCGAAGAGCATGGCGATGATCACCGGAAGGGTCCCGAACCCGAGCAGGGTGAGCACGAGGAGCGCCGCGGTGATCGCCGCGAAGGCCGCGACGGCGTTGCGGATCGTCCGCGCCATGCCGAAGCGCTCGCCGAGGCTCGCCGCCATCTGCGAGGCGCCGAAGAAGCCGATCGCGTTCAGCGCGAAGGCGAGGCTGAAGCCGGTCGGCGACAGCCCGAACTGCTCGGTATAGACGAAGGACGCGCTGGCGATGAAGACGAAGAAGCTTGCCATCGCGAAGCCGCCGACGAAGGTCAGCCCCATGAACGCCGGGTCGCGCAGCAGCCGCCTGAGCCCGCGCACGAGCTCCGCCGGCCGCGCCGGCCGCCGGTTCCGCGGCTCGAGCGTCTCCGGCAGCACGAACCCGGTCAGGAACAGGCTGAACGCCGCGGCGAGCGCCAGCACGCCGAAGATCAGCCGCCAGCTCCCGATCAGCATCAGCCCGCTGCCGGCGAGCGGCGCCAGCATCGGCGAGACCGAGATCACGAGCATCACCATCGCCATCAGCCGCGTCGCCTGCGGCCCGCTGTGCAGGTCGCGGATGATCGCCCGCGGGACCACCATCACCGTGGCGGCGCCGATCCCCTGCACCAGCCGCGCCGCGACCAGCCCCCCGATCGTCGGCGCAAACGCGCAGCCGAGCGTGCCGACGAGGAAGATCGCGAGCCCGACATAGAGCGGCGGCTTGCGCCCGAACTGGTCCGACAGCGGCCCATAGACGAGCTGCGACACGCCGAAAGCGGCGAAGAATGCCGTCAGCGTGAACTGCGTCGCCTGCGCCGAGGCGCCGAGATCGGCCGCCACCTCCGGCAGCGCCGGCAGGTACATGTCGATCGCGAACGGCCCGACCGCGCCGAGCAGCCCGATCACCAGCGCAATGCGGAGCATTCCGACAGACGCAGCCATCACCAACACCATTTGAGCTTGCTTCGAGCGCCCCGCGGCCCGACCTCAGTTCGCCGGTCCCGTCAATCCCGCGCCGGGCGCCGTGCCACGGTTGAAACACCGGGACTGGTCGGGCGCCCTACTCCGCCGCTTGGGCCGCCGCCGCCGCGCGTTCGCCCTCGAGCTCCGCCGCGCGCTTCTCGACGAGCTCGACGATGTGGTCGACCATGCGGGCGTTGTCCATCTTGTGGTCCTGCTTGCCGGCCAGGTAAACCATGCCGGCGCCCGCGCCGCCGCCGGTGAAGCCGACATCGGTCATCAGCGCCTCGCCCGGCCCGTTCACCACGCAGCCGATGATCGACAGCGACATCGGCGTCTTGATGTGCTCGAGCCGCTGCTCGAGCACCTCGACCGTCTTGATCACGTCGAAGCCCTGCCGGGCGCAGGATGGGCAGGAGATGATGTTGACGCCCCGGTGGCGCAGGCCCAGCGCCTTCAGGATCTCGAAGCCGGCGCGCACCTCCTCGACCGGATCCGCCGAGAGGCTGACGCGGATGGTGTCGCCGATCCCCATCCAGAGCAGGCTGCCGAGCCCGATCGCCGACTTGATCGTCCCGGTGACCCGGCCGCCCGCCTCGGTGATGCCGAGGTGGATCGGCGCGTCGGTCGCCTCGGCGAGCCCCTGGTACGCGGCCGCCGCCAGGAAGACGTCCGACGCCTTCACGCTGATCTTGAACTCTTGGAAGTCGTTGTCCTCGAGGATGCGGATATGGTCGAGCCCGCTCTCGATCATCGCCTCCGGGCAGGGCTCGCCGTACTTCTCCAGGAGGTGCTTCTCGAGGCTGCCGGCGTTGACCCCGATCCGCATCGAGCAGCCGTGGTCGCGCGCCGCCTTGATCACCTCGCGCACGCGCTCCTTCGAGCCGATGTTGCCCGGATTGATCCGCAGGCACGCCGCGCCGGCCTCCGCCGACTCGATCGCGCGGCGGTAGTGGAAGTGGATGTCGGCGACGATGGGCAGCGGGCTCTCGCGCACGATCTCGCGAAGCGCGCGCGTCGAGCCCTCGTCCGGGCAGGACACCCGCACGATGTCGGCGCCGGCCTCGGCGCAGGCGAGCACCTGCGCCACCGTCGCCCTGACGTCGGTCGTCAGGGTGTTGGTCATCGTCTGCACGCTGATCGGGGCGTCGCCGCCCACCGGCACGGCGCCGACCTGGATGCGCCGCGACCTGCGCCGGTCGATGTTCCGCCAGGGGCGAACAGGATTGTGCGTCATGGCTTCGGGATTCCGCGGCTCTGGGCTTGCGGACAACAATAGGCGCGCAGCCGGGGAATGTCACCCCTGCCGCACCGCAGCATCCCGCTACTGGATGGCGACGTCCGGCCCGACCTGCGCCGCGGCGCCCTCCAACACTGCGAGATCACTTCCGGCACGTCGGTCACCACGCCGTAGCGCTCGGCGAGCGCGGCCGGATCGAGCGGCACGTCCTTGGCCGCCCGCGTGCCGCTGCCGAGCGGCCCGCGCAGCTCCTTGCCGACCCGCACGTAGACCGAGCCCGAGTTGCCCGCCCAGATCAGCGGCGCCTCGATCCCCTCGGGCATGGCATAGGTCTCGCCCTTCTCGAGGATCTTCTCGAACAGCACCGTGCCGTTCGCCTGGTAGACCCGCACCCAGGCGGCGCGCTCGGCGACGACGACGATGTCAGGACGCTCGGGCGTCGCGGTGACCTGCGGATCGGCCACCGCGGTGCCATTCACGACCGCCTCGACCAGCGCCGGCACCTGGATGCCGGGCGCGACCTCGATCGTGGCCGGGGCCGCAGCCGGCGTCGCGCGCGCGAGGAGGCCGGTCCTGTCCGGGTCGAGCGCGGCGATCGGGCCGTCGCGCGGCACCAGGATCGGCACCTCGAGCTCCTGCTGGCGGTAGAGGTCGGCGAGCGCGGTCGCCGCGACCGGGCTCGCGAGCTCGGTCAGCGCCGGCTCCGCCAGCGCGACGCTCTCGGGCGCGCCCAGCGGCTCGACCTCGGCCACCGCGAGCGGCAGATCCTCGACCGGGGCGAACTGCACGCGCTGGATGTTCTGCAGCACCGTCCAGCCGCCGTAGCCGAGCCCGGCGATCAGGGCGACGAGCACCAGAAGCGATCCGATCGCCGAGATCGGCACCGCGGGCAAGCCGCCACGGCCATCGAGTCGGGCGATCGCGAAGTCGGGCCGGAAGCCGCCGGGCATCGGCTGCGCCGCCGTCGCGCCGGACGTCTTGCGCATCGCCTGCCCGCCGGCGTTGCCGACAAAGCCGCTCTCCTGGCAGAACCGGTGGAAGACCTCGTCCGGGTCGAGCCCCAGGTAACGCGCATAGGATCGGACGTAGCCGGCGATGAAGCTCGGGTTCGGGAACACCTCGGGCTTGGCGTCCTCGATCGCGGCGATGTAGGCGGCCTTGATCCGGAGGTCGCGCTGGATGTCGAGCAGCGTCTTTCCGAGCGTCGCCCGCTCCCCGCGTAGCTCGTCGCCGAGGGCGAACTCGTAGGGGCCGAAGCTCCTCGACCCAGGGTTGTGCGACACGTTGCTCATGGTCCGCCCGGGAACCCCTTTACTCTGACCTGCCCGTATCAGCCTGCCGTCGAATCACGCGCGACAGCTTCTTGCTCTTTGACGGGATCGTATCATGTTTCTAAGCGGTTCGGCAGCCAAGGTTGTTTCAAACGCCGCAAAGGTTGCCTAAACGCCTCACTCCGCCCCCGCCGGTCTCCTCGTCCTCAGTAGATGTAGCGGATCTGGTCGCTCCAGTAGCGCTCCATCCGGCGCAGGCTGGCGTTGATGTCGGCGAGCCGCATGTTGCCGAGCACTTCGCGGCTCAGGATTCCGCTGGCGTGCCGCTGGAAAAGCTGGGCGATGATCGTGCGGATATTGCAGCCCTTCTCGGTCAGCCGGACCCGCACCGCGCGGCGGTCGACGTCGCACTTCTGATGGTGCATATAGCCGCACTCGACGAGCTTCTTGAGGTTGTAGGAGACGTTCGAGCCTTGGTAGTAGCCCCGGGTCTTGAGCTCGCCCGCCGTCACCTCGTTGTCGCCGATGTTGAAGAGCAGGAGCGCCTGGACCGAGTTTATGTCTATGATGCCAAGGCGCTCGAACTCGTCCTTCACCACGTCCAGCAGCAGCCGGTGCAGCCTTTCGACCATCGAGAGGGTCTCGAGATAGGCGCCCAGGAAGTCCTCCTCGGCGGAGGGCTCCGGCACAGCCGCAACCTTTGCGTGCATACTCATGGTGTCACTCCGCATTCTGGCACTGCGGCGGACGCTGGAGCAAAATCTTATACAACCGGTTAAGACGCCGAGCCGTCCTTCGGCTCCGTCACAGGCCGTGATGCCTGCGGATCTCCAAGACGATTCCCTCGAAGCGTTGCGGAATACTACCGCCTCCCGCGATCCATTGATATAGATCGTGATCGTTTTCCGATAACAGCGATTCAAACGCGACTAGGGCGCCGACATCGAGCTCGGCGAGACGGCGATCGGCGAAGCCGCCGAGGACCAGATCCATCTCGCGAATCCCGCGGCGCCAGCTGCGGATCCGCAGCCGCCGCAGGCGCCGCTCGGCCGCCTCCGCGGCGTCCACTCAGCCGATGACCGCGGTAAGCCGGCGCTCGAGCCGCGCCAGCCGCTCCGCCAGGCGCATCTGCTCGGCGCGCAGGCGCTGCAGGTCGGCGAGGCAGGCCTCGGCGGCGCGCTGATCCGAAGCTGGTGCGCCCGCGGATCGCGGCGGGGTGCCCTGGCCGCTCATCAGCCAGACCATCGAGACGTTCAGCATGCCGGCCAGCATCTGCATCCGGTTGGCCCGCGGCTCGGCCTGGTCGTCCTCCCAGCTCCGCACGGTCGGCCCCGTCACGCCCATCCGCCTGGCAAGCTGCTGCCGGCCGAGGCCGGCCGCCTCCCGTGCCAGCACCAGCCGGTCGCCAAAGGTCGAGGTTGCATCGGTATAATCGAACGCCCCGGCGTCGCCGCCGTCCTGCGTCTCCAGGCTCATTGCGTTCTCCGATCGCGCGGCCCTGGCCCGGGCCTTGATCCGTCCCCGCCCCGAGCCTAAGACACCCGCTGCCCGAATGCAAACCGGAGCCAGCCATGGCCTTCCTCTCCGACGCCCTCGGGCGCATCAAGCCGTCGCCGACGATCGCCATCACCGCCCGGGCGATGGAGCTGAAGGCGGCGGGCCGCGACATCATCAGCCTCTCGGCCGGCGAGCCCGATTTCGACACTCCCGCCCACATCCGCGAAGCCGCCAAGGCAGCGATCGACCGCGGCGAGACGCGCTACACCGCCCCCGCCGGCATCCCCGAGCTCCGCCGCGCCATCACCGCGAAGTTCGCCCGCGAGAACCGGCTCGACTATGCGCCCGAGCAGGTCATCGTCTCGACCGGCGGCAAGCAGGTGCTTTTCAACGCGCTCCTCGCCACGGTGAACCCCGGCGACGAGGTGATCGTGCCCGCCCCGTACTGGGTCAGCTATCCCGACATGGTGGCGCTCGCCGGCGGCATCCCGGTCGTCGTCACCGGACGGCTCGAGCAGAACTTCAAGATCACGCCCGAGGCGCTCGACGCGGCCGTCACCCCGCGCACCAAGTGGCTGATCTTCAACTCGCCCTCCAACCCGAGCGGCGCCGGCTACGCGCGGGCCGAGCTCAAGGCGCTGACCGACGTGCTCCTTGCGCATCCCCATGTCTGGGTGATGACCGACGACATGTACGAGCATATCGCCTACGCCCCCTTCGCCTTCGCGACCCCCGCCGAGGTCGAGCCGCGGCTCCTCGAGCGCACGCTCACCGTCAACGGCGTCTCCAAGGCCTACGCGATGACCGGCTGGCGGATCGGCTACGCCGGCGGGCCGCTGGCGCTGATCCGCGCCATGACCACGATCCAGAGCCAGTCGACGTCGAACGCCTGCTCGATCAGCCAGTGGGCGGCGGTCGAGGCGCTGACCGGCCCGCAGGACTACATCGCCGAGGCCGCGTCGAACTTCCGCCGCCGTCGCGACCTGGTCGTCGGGCTCCTCAACGCCTGCCCGGGCGTGACCTGCCCGGAGCCCGAGGGCGCCTTCTACGTCTATCCGTCGATTGCGGGGCTGATCGGGCGGACCGCGCCCGACGGGACGCGGATCGAGACCGACGCCGACTTCGCCGAGGCGCTGCTCGCGACCGAGGACGTCGCCGTGGTCTTCGGCGCCGCCTTCGGGCTCAGTCCGAACTTCCGGATCAGCTACGCCGCCGCGGACGCCGTGCTGGCAGAGGCCTGCCGCCGCATCCACCGCTTCTGCGCCAGCCTGCGCTGACGCAGCGAAAAGGGGCCGGCGATGCCGGCCCCTCGGGCGATGCCAGGCGGCGCGTCGCGCCGGAGCGGGCTCAGTTCGCCGGCGCGGCCGGAGCAGCCGGCTCGGTGGCCGGCGCGGTCGCGGGCGCATCGGTCGCGGGGGCGGTGGCCGGCGCATCGGCCGCCGGCGCATCGGCCGCCGGCGCATCGGCCGCAGGCGCATCAGCTGCGGGAGCGGTAGCCGGCGCTTCGGTGACGGGCGGGGTCGCCTCCTCGCTGCCCATGAAGAGCCAGATCGCCAGTATCACGACGATCACGGCGCCGATCCACATCCAAGTCCGCTGAGTCATATGATCCCTCCAAATCCGGTCGCTACCGCCGGTCCGGCCGGAGCCGACTCGCCCCGCACCCCCACCGAAATGGTCGAGTGGGCGGCGCGATTCAACTCCTAATCCGAGATCCGACCGATTTCCGGCAGGAAACGGCCGTAGCTCGGCACTCCGGGAACCGGGGCGCATCTTCACTTATGCTGCGATCTGCACTATTGTGCTGGGATGACCGGGGCCCTGCTCCGGTTTTTTATCCGTGAAACGATCAAAAGGATGCCTAGGCCATAGCCCGCAGACCGCACAACGCACCGCCGACTCGCGACACCGGACCCCGCGTCAACGAGCGGATCCGCGCCCCGGAAATCCGCCTCATCGGGGCCGAGGGAGAGAACATCGGCGTCATCACGCCCGAGCGCGCGATGGTACTCGCCGAGGAGGCCGGCCTCGACCTCGTCGAGATCTCGCCGAACGCGACGCCGCCCGTCGCCAAGATCATGGATTTCGGAAAGTACAAGTACGAGACCCAGAAGAAGGAATCCGAGGCTCGAAAGAAGCAGAAAGTCATCGAGATCAAGGAGATCAAGTTCCGCCCCAACACCGACACCCACGACTACGAGGTCAAGATGCGCTCGGTCGTGAAGTTCCTCGAGGGCGGCGACAAGGTCAAGGTGACGCTCCGCTTCCGCGGCCGCGAGATGGCCCATGCCGAGCTCGGCCGCAAGCTGCTGGAGCGGGTTGCCGGCGACGTGACCGAACTCGGCAAGATCGAGACCATCCCTCGTCTCGAGGGCCGGCAGATGGTCATGATGATCAACCCGGTCAAGCACTGAGCCAGCCGGGCGGCGCCCGGCGAAAACTTCCCGCCCGAGCCCCCCGCGCCGGCACCTGACGCGGGGCCCCCGACATGGCGACGCGGCTTCGGGAGGGTCGCAATGATGGCGTCCGCGGCCCTCTCCGAGACCACGACGGCGCGTCTTGCACGCCACTGGCGGGCGCTCTTCGCCCTCACCTGGCCGGTCGTGCTCAGCCGCGCCGGTCTCGTCCTGATGGCGATGGCCGACGTGGTGATGGTCGGGCGCTACGACACCGGCGCGCTCGCGGCGCTGTCGCTCGGCTATGCGGTGGTGATGCCGCTCCTCGTCACCGGCATCGGCTGCATGGTCGGCGTCATCGCCACCACCGCCTACGGCATGGGCGCCGGCAGCCCCGACACGCCGGCGATCGGGCTGCGCGGCCTGCACTGGGCGGTGGTGATCGGCGGCGTCGCCGGCCTCCTCTCCTTCGTCGCGGGGCCGGTGCTGCGGCTGATCGGCCAGGCGCCCGAGCTCGCCACCGGCGGCGCAGCGGTCGCGCTGATGTTCGCGCCCGGCACGCTCCTGCAGATCGTCTTCGTCGCCGCGAGCTTCTACCTCGAGGGCACGGGCCGGCCGCGCCCGAGCCTCGTCGCGATGATCGGCGCCAACGTGCTCAACGTCGGGCTCAACTGGCTGATGATCGGCGGCCGGCTCGGGGTGCCCGAGATGGGGGCCGAGGGCGCGGCGCTCGCCACCTCGCTTGCCCGGCTCGCGATGGTGGCAGGCCTGCTCGTCTGGATGCTGCGCCTGCCCGAGTTCGCGCCCTGGCGCGGCCGGCTCTCGCTCTGGGGCCCGGGCGGCTGGCGGGCCGGTGCCGAGATGCGGCGGATCGGCTTCGCCGGCGGCGCCGCCTACTTCTTCGAGACCGTCGCCTTCGCGAGCCTCGCCCAGGCCGCGGGCCTGCTCGGCGCCTCGGCGCTGGCCGCCTACACGATCCTGCACAACATCGAGGCGCTGGTCTTCATGATCGCCCTCGGCCTGTCGGTCGGCACCGCCGTGCGCATCGGCCAAGCGGCCGGTGCCGGCGACCGCTCCGAGGCGCGCTTCGCCGGTCTCGCCGGGCTCGCGGCCGCGATGGGCCTCGTCGCCCTGCTCGGCCTCGGGCTCTTCGCTGCCGCGCCGGCCGTCGTCGGCTTCTACAGCGCCGACCCGGTGCTGATCGCCCGCGCCGCCCCGATCATCGCCATCCTCGCCTTCTCGATGGTCTTCGACGCCGGCCAGGTGGTGCTCGGCCAGTCGACCCGCGCGCTCGGCGACGGCTGGGGCACCACGCTCTGCTTCTTCGCCGCCTTCTTCTGCGTGATGGTCCCGCTCGCCTTCTTCCTCGCCTTCGCGACGCCGCTCGCCGAGGCCGGGCTCTTCATCGGCACCGCGGTCGGCTGCGCCACCGCCGTCGGGCTGCTCGGCGCCCGCTTCCTCTACCTCGTGGCGCGGGTCTGAGCCCGGTGGCCGCGCGCAGCCCCACCCTGAGCTTCCTCGCCTGGCTGCCGCAGGCGGCGCTGATCGGCATCGCCCGGCTGCTCCCCTATCGCGCCCGGCTCGCCTATGCCTCCGGCTTCACCCGCCTGCTCGTCGCCGTGGTGCCCGACATGCGCCGGCGGGTCGATGACAACCTGCGGATGATCTTCCCCGAGATGGGCGCGGCCGAGCGCAAGCGCATCCGCGCCGCGATGGCCGATTCCTTCGGGCGGACGATGATCGAGGTGATGACGCGGCGCGACTTCCAGGCCCGCGGCGCCTGGACCGGCCCGACCGGCCCCGGCTGGGATGCACTGCGCGAGGCCCGCGCCGCCGGCCGCGGCGCGCTTCTCGTCTCCGGGCACTTCGGCCAGTGGGAAGCGGTCCGCGCCGCGCTCATGGCCAACGGGATCGAGGCCGGCTCGATGATCCGGCCGGTCAAGAACCCCTGGCTCAACCGCGACTATCTCGCCTGCGTCGAGGCCGGCGGGCGGCCGGTGGTCGGGCGCGACGGCGCCGGGCTGCGCGAGTTCGTGCGCCACGTGCGCCGCGGCGGGGTGATGGCCCTGCTCCTCGACCAGTACACCAAACGCGGCCTGCCGATCGACTTCCTCGGCCACCCGGCGCCGAGCGGCACGACGGTCGCCGAGCTCGCGCTCAAGTACGACCTGCCGATGATCCCGGTCTATGGCACGCGCCAGCCGGACGGCATCGGCGTCGCGGTCGAGTTCGAGGCGCCGATCCCGCCGACCACGGCCGAGGCGATGACCCAGGCCGCGGCCGACAGCCTCGCCGC
Organism: uncultured Alphaproteobacteria bacterium; assembly: GCA_963763295.1. Lineage (GTDB taxonomy): Bacteria > Pseudomonadota > Alphaproteobacteria > Rhodobacterales > Rhodobacteraceae > Amaricoccus. Next base: position 28,459 of record CAVXOH010000004.1, on the reverse strand, counting down.
GCGCGTCCGCGCCCATCCCGGACAGTACTTCTGGCTGCACCAGCGGTGGGTGAAGCGGCGCTGAGCGGCCCTTCGGCGGATCGAGCGATTCACGCCGCGCCGACAGCCACATGGAAGGATTCGCTCATGCACAAAGTATGCACAACGTATGCACAACTCATATGCTAAGGAAAAGAGTCGGGATTTCAGGTCAGCGCGGAACCAGCGTCCAGTAGTCGAGGTCGAGGAGCACCTCGGGCAGGTACTTCCCCGCGGCGTCCGTGCGGGCGAAGGGGGTGCCGCCGGGCTTCGCCGCCACGGTCCGCAGCCGCAGCGCGCCGACCCCGGGCGCGGCCGTCTCGGCCTTGTCCAGCACCTCCGACCAGGCCCCGACGGTGTCGCCGGCGAAGCAGGGATTGGCGTGGGCGCCGGCGTTGACGGCGACGATAATCTGGGCGTTGGCGAGCCCGTTGAACGACAGCGCCCGGGCGAGGCTGATGATGTGGCCGCCGTAGACCAGCCGGCGTCCGTCCTCGCGGGCCGTGACGTCGAAATGCACCTTCGCCGTGTTCTGCCAGAGCCGGGTCGCGAGCATGTGCTCGGCCTCCTCGACCGTCACCCGGTCGACGTGGTCGATGCGCTCGCCGACCGCATAGTCGCCCCAGCGATGCGGCTCGCCGGCCAGGGCGAAGTCGTAGCCGCTGAAGTCGAGCCCCGCCGGCACCACCAGATCGGCGGCTGCCACCGCCGGCGCCAGCTCCGGCACCACCGGCGGCGGTGCCGGCGCCGCCGCGTCGCGCTTGCGCACCATCACCCACCGGCAGTAGCCGAGCACCGCCTCGCCGTCCTGGTTCCAGCCGGTCGAGCGGACCCAGACCACCCCGCTCCGGCGGTTCGAGGTCTCGCGCAGCCCGATCACCTCGCTGGTCGCGGTCAGCGTGTCCCCCGGATAGACCGGGCGCAGGAAGCGGGCCTCGGCATAGCCGAGGTTCGCGACCGCGTTGAGGCTGATGTCGGGCACGGTCTTGCCGAAGACCACGTGGAAGGCGGCGAGGTCGTCGAGCGGGCTGCGCGGAAGGCCGCAGTCGCGGGCGAACCCGTCCGAGGAGGTGAGCGCGAACCGGCTCGGATAGAGCGCGGTGTGGAGCGCCCGGTCGCCTTCCGTCACCGTCCGCGGCACCGCGTGGCGGAAGGTCTGCCCGATGCGGTAGTCCTCGAAGAAGTTGCCCGCGCGCGTCTTCGACGTCATCGGGGGAACGGCCAGTAGCCGAGCCAGCCGTGCACCAGCGCGATCAGGGCGTAGAGCACGACGGCGATCCCGAGCAGCCGGAGGTCCCCCGACAACGGTCCGGGCGACGGGCGCACCCAGGCCGGCTCGCGGGCATTGATGAGCAAGATGCTCGCCACCGCCCATGCCCCGAGCCAGCCGAAGAGCAGCAGCGACGCGCGGTCGCCGTTCACGAGCAGATGCGCCGCCGCCCAGGCGATCACCGCCGTCAGCATCGGATGGCGCATGAGCGACCGGGCGCGGCCCTTCGAATGCCCCGCCCCCATCAGCAGGAGGGCGACGAGCATCAAGAGGTTGTTGAGGTGAATCCCCCAGGCCGGCGGATCGTAGACCGCGACGAACGGTGCCTGCCGGAAGCCCACCACCATCAGCACCACGCTGGCGAGGATCGCCACCGCCATGACGCCGCGCGCCGGACCCGCCCCCAGCGCCTGAGCGAAACCTGCCCGCGCCCCCGGCGCGGCGCGCTTGAAGACGTGCGCGACGGTCCAGAGCACGAGGCCGAGCACGAGCAGCGTCACCGTGCCGCCTCCAGGTCGGTGATCGCCGCCGCCCGTGCCAGCAGCCGCCGCGCCGCCACCACGTGCAGGTTCTCGACGATCCGCCCGTCGACGACGGCCACCCCCTCGCCGCGCGCCTCGGCCGTCTCGAAGGCCGCGACCTGCTCGCCCGCGAGCGCGACGTCCTCGGGCGAGGGCGCGAAGACCGCGTTCGCCACCGCGATCTGGCCGGGGTGCACGAGCGTCTTGCCGTCGAAGCCCATGTCCCGCCCCTGCCGGCAGACCGCGCGCAAGCCTTCGCTGTCCTCGAAGGCGTTGTAGACGCCATCGACGCAGACCAGCCCCTCGGCCCGCGCCGCGAGCAGGCAGAGCCCGAGGCTCGTCACGAGCGGCAGCCGGTCCGGCGTGTGGGCGGCGCCCGAGATCCTTGACGAGGTCGTTGGTGCCGAGCACCAGCCCCTCGAGCCGGGGATGCGCGGCCGCGATCGCCGCGGCGTTCAGCATGCCGCGCGGCGTCTCCATCATCGCCCAGATCCGTGTCCGCTCCGCCGCCCCGCGCTCGGACATCAGGCGAGCCAACCGCAGGATGTCGTCCGGCCGCTCGGCCTTCGGCAGCAGGATGGCGTCGGGGCCGGCGGCACAGGCCGCGGCGAGGTCGGCGTCGCCCCACTCGGTGCCGAGCCCGTTGATGCGGATCATGAGCCGGCGGCGTCCGTAGCCGCCCGCCTGCACCGCTTCCGCGACGAGCTCCCGCGCCCGCGGCTTCTCCGACGGCGCCACCGCGTCCTCGAGGTCGAGGATCAGCGCGTCCGCCGGCAGCCCGCGCGCCTTCTCGAGCGCCCGCGGCCGCGAGCCCGGCATGTAGAGAACCGATCGGTATGGATGCACCTCGCCCTGCATGCGCCCTGCCCCGTCTGTTGCACCGCAACGTGATGCCCCGGGCCCTGCCGGATGACAAGGGCAAAGCGGCCACTGTTGCGGCGCTGCGCGGAGCAGCGCGCGCATCGTTAAGGTTAAGTTCGCCATTCCCTAAGAAATTGCCGGGCGGGCCGCTCGCGGGATGATCGGCCGCAAGAAGGAGCCCCGCATGCCGAAATTCGCCTTTCTCGTCCGTGCGTCGATCGCGCTCGCCCTCCTGGCCGCGACGCCCAGCGCCAAGGCCGAAGGCCGCCAGGCCTGTGCCGAGCGCACCAAGGTGATCCAGAAGCTCGAGGAGCGCTTCGGCGAGACGCTGCGCAGCCTCGGACTGCACCAGGGCGACGGGGTCGTTGAGATCTACAGTTCCGAGACGACCGGGACCTGGACCATCCTGATGACCCGGCCCGACGGCATCTCCTGCCTGCTGGCGGCCGGCCAGCTCTGGGAGCAGGACGTCAAGCCGATCTCGAAGCCCGGCCAGGACGCCTGACGCTCACGCCGGCGTCGCGTTCCTTTTCCGATCCCGGTTGCGAAAGGCGGCGCGAGAGGCTAGCCAATGGCCGGCTTCGCACCAGGACGGGAGACAGGGCCAAATGGCAAGACCGAAGATCGCGCTGATCGGGGCCGGACAGATCGGCGGCACGCTGGCCCATCTCGCGGCGATGAAGGAGCTCGGCGACGTGGTCCTCTTCGACATCGCCGAAGGCATCCCGCAGGGCAAGGCGCTCGACATCGCCGAGTCCGGCCCGGTCGACGGGTTCGACGCCGCCCTCAAGGGCGCCAACCGCTACGAGGACATTGCCGGCGCCGACGTCTGCATCGTGACGGCCGGCGTGCCGCGCAAGCCGGGGATGAGCCGCGACGACCTGCTCGGCATCAATCTCAAGGTGATGAAGGCGGTCGGCGAGGGCATCAGCCGCAACGCGCCCGACGCCTTCGTGATCTGCATCACCAACCCGCTCGACGCGATGGTCTGGGCGCTGCGGCAGTTCTCCGGCCTGCCGACCGAGAAGGTCTGCGGGATGGCGGGGATCCTCGACAGCGCCCGCTTCCGCCACTTCCTCGCCGAGGAGTTCGAGGTCTCGGTCAAGGACGTCTCGGCCTTCGTGCTCGGCGGCCATGGCGACAGCATGGTTCCGCTGACCCGCTACTCGACGGTCGCCGGCATTCCGCTGCCCGACCTCGTCGAGATGGGCTGGACCAGCCAGGAGAAGCTCGACGCCATCGTCCAGCGGACCCGCGACGGCGGCGCCGAGATCGTCGGCCTCTTGAAGACCGGCTCGGCCTTCTACGCGCCGGCGGCGAGCGCGATCGAGATGGCCGAGGCGTACCTGAAGGACCAGAAGCGGGTGCTGCCCTGCGCCGCCTATGTCGAGAACGCCTACGGGCTGAAGGGCATGTACGTGGGCGTGCCCACGGTCATCGGCGCCGGCGGCATCGAGCGGGTGGTCGAGATCTCGCTCAACCGCGCCGAGAAGGCGATGTTCGACAAGTCGGTGGAAGCGGTCCGCGGCCTCGTCGCCGCCTGCAAGGGCATCGACGCGACCCTCGCGTAGCGGCGGCGCCGCCTCCGGCCTTCGGTCGGCGAATCACTGATCCGCCGAACTTTTTTCCCTGGCGCCCCTTTTGTGATCACACCTTTTTGGCACGTGATCACATAGCCCCGAATTCCGTCGGAAGCGCGCAGTTCCGGTGCTCAATTCGTTTGCAACCGGATGGGCGCAGGCCTAACCAGTGCCGGGGGTAGCGGCCGCGCCGACCAGGCGGCCGCCGGCAACGGCGAGGGGCCCGGATGAATATCCATGAATATCAGGCCAAGCAGCTGCTGAAGGAGTATGGCGCGCCGGTGTCCGACGGGCGGGTCGTGCTCAAGGCGGACGAGGCGAAGGCCGCCGCGGGCGAGCTCGACGGCCCGATCTGGGTGGTCAAGGCGCAGATCCACGCGGGCGGCCGCGGCAAGGGCAAGTTCAAGGAAGCGACCGCGGGCGAGAAGGGCGGCGTGCGCATCACCAAGTCGGTGTCGGAAGCCGCCGACGAGGCGCAGAAGATGCTCGGCCGTACGCTCGTCACCCATCAGACCGGCGCCCCCGGCAAGGCGGTCAACCGCATCTACATCGAGGACGGCTCCGACATCGCGCGCGAGCTCTACCTCGCGCTCCTGATCGACCGGAACTCGAGCCGCATCGCCTTCGTTTGCTCGACCGAGGGCGGCATGGACATCGAGGAGGTGGCGGCGAAGACCCCGGAGAAGGTGCTGACCTTCACGATCGACCCCGCCTCCGGCATCTCCGGCTTCCACGGCCGCCGCGTCGCCTTCGCCCTCGGCCTCGAGGGCCGCCAGGTCAGGCAGTGCGTCGACCTCGTCAACCGCCTCTACCGGCTCTTCACCGAGAAGGACGCCGAGATGGTGGAGATCAACCCGCTGATCGTCACCCGCGACGGCGACCTCAGGTGCCTCGACGCCAAGATGGGGTTCGACTCGAACGCGCTCTACCGCCAGAAGGAAATCCTCAGCCTGCGCGACGAGACCGAGGAGGACCCGAAGGAGCTTGCGGCGTCGAAGTTCGACCTTAACTACATCGCGCTCGACGGCGAGATCGGCTGCATGGTCAACGGCGCCGGGCTGGCGATGGCGACGATGGACATCATCAAGCTCTACGGCGCGGAGCCCGCGAACTTCCTCGACGTCGGCGGCGGCGCGAGCAAGGAGAAGGTGACCGAGGCGTTCAAGATCATCACGAGCGACCCGAACGTGAAGGGCATCCTCGTCAACATCTTCGGCGGCATCATGCGCTGCGACGTCATCGCCGAGGGCGTGATCGCCGCGGTCAAGGAGGTCGGCCTGCAGGTGCCGCTCGTGGTCCGGCTCGAGGGGACGAATGTCGAGCTGGGGAAGAAGATCCTCAACGAGAGCGGCTTGGCGGTGATCGCGGCGGACGACCTGGCGGACGCGGCGGAAAAGATCGTGAAGGCCGTCAAGGGATAGGCGTCCGGGAGGGCAGACCATGAAGACCGTGAGGATCGACGACGCCGACTTCGAACGCGCCACCCGGATCGCGGCGGCGCGCGGCGTCAGCGTCGAGGAACTGGTGCACGAGCTCCTGGCCCGGGCGGGCGGCACGTCCGAGGCGGCGGCCGAGGCGCGGCGCCAGATGGGCGAGATGGCCCGGCGCCCGGACATCCCCCGTCGGTTGATCCCCTGGACGCGTGAGGAGCTCTACGATCGTGGTGTTTCTGGATACGAACGTGATCCTCTACGCGGCAGCGAGGATGAGTGAGGCTCCTGAAAAGCAGGCGACCGCCGCCAGCCTCGTGTCGGGGCCGACCTTCGGCATCTCGGCACAAGTGCTCGCGGAATTCGTGAGCGCCGCCCGGCGCAAGTTGAGGCCGCCCCTGACCGAGGAGCAAATCGGTTGGTGGCTCACGAGGCTGGAGACCCAGGACCCGCTTCCCGTTGACGCCTCCATCGTCCGCCGCGGCCGTGCAATTTCGGCCGAGCACCGCATCAACTACTACGACGGCGCGATCCTCGCCGCCGCTGAAAGGCTCGGCTGCGAAATCGTGCTGAGCGAGGACATGACCGACGGCCGCATCTTCGGAAGCGTCACCGTGCGGAATCCTTTCAGGGACAGTTAGACATGGCCATCCTCGTCGACGAGAGCACTAGGGTCATCTGCCAGGGCCTGACCGGCAGCCAGGGCACCTTCCACTCCGAGCAGGCGATCGCCTACGGCACCCGCATGGTCGGCGGCGTCACGCCCGGAAAAGGGGGCGAGACCCATATCGGCCTTCCCGTCTTCAATACCGTGGCGGAAGCGCGTGACAAGACCGGCGCCACCGCCACTGCGATCTACGTGCCGCCGCCGTTCGCCGCCGACGCCATTCTCGAGGCGATCGACGCAGAGCTCGAGCTCATCGTCTGCATCACCGAGGGCATCCCGGTGCTCGACATGATGAAGGTCAAGCGCGCGCTCGAGGGCACGCTCTCGACCCTGATCGGCCCGAACTGCCCGGGCGTGATCACGCCGGACGCCTGCAAGATCGGCATCATGCCTGGCCACATCCACAAGCGCGGCTCGGTCGGCGTCGTCAGCCGCTCGGGCACGCTCACCTACGAGGCGGTCGGCCAGACCACTGCCGCCGGGCTCGGCCAGTCGACCTGCGTCGGGATCGGCGGCGACCCGATCAAGGGCACCGAGCACATCGACGTGCTCGAATGGTTCCTCTCCGACCCGGAGACGGAGTCGATCATCATGATCGGCGAGATCGGCGGCTCGGCCGAGGAGGACGCGGCGCAGTTCCTCAGGGACGAGGCGAAGAAGGGCCGGATGAAGCCGACCGCCGGCTTCATCGCCGGGCGCACCGCGCCCGCGGGCCGGCGGATGGGCCATGCCGGCGCCATCGTCGCCGGCGGCAAGGGCGGTGCCGAGGACAAGATCGAGGCGATGAAGGCCGCCGGCATCGTCGTCGCCGACAGCCCCGCGGGCTTGGGCCAGGCGGTGCTGAAGGCGTTGGGAAGGGCTTAACCGGTTTCCGCCCCGCGACGGGCGGGCAGTGGCCCCGGCGCGGGGCCGGATCGAAAGGAGCGGGCACGTCCCGTCACGTCATGACCGAGCAATCGCAGAACAATGTCTTCCATTCTTCGTCGTTCCTGCAGGGGCAGAACGCCGAGTATGTCGAGCAGCTGCACGCGCGCTACGCGAACGACCCGGCGAGCGTCGACGCCAGCTGGCAGGCGTTCTTCCGCGGCCTGAACGACGCCGACTCCGACGTCCGCCACAGCGCCCGCGGCCCGAGCTGGGCCCGCGCCGACTGGCCAACGTCGCCGAACGACGAGCTGACCGCCGCGCTCGACGGGCAGTGGGGCCCCGAGCCGGCGCGCACCGTCGGCGACAAGGTCCGCGCCAAGGCCGCCGAGGTCGGCGTCGCGGTCACCGACGCACAGGTCCGCCGCGCCGTCACCGACAGCCTGCGGGCGCTGATGCTGATCCGCGCCTACCGCATCCGCGGCCACCTCGAGGCCGACCTCGACCCGCTCGGTCTCGAGGAGATGCTGCCGCACCCGGAGCTGCGCACCGAGACCTACGGCTTCACCGAGGCCGACCTCGACCGTCCGATCTTCATCGACAACGTGCTCGGCCTCGAAACCGCGTCGTTGCGCCAGATCCTCGCGATCCTCAAGCGCACCTACTGCGGCACCTTCGCGCTCCAATTCATGCACATCTCCGACCCCGAGCAATCGGCCTGGCTCAAGGAGCGGATCGAGGGCTACGGCAAGGAGATCAGCTTCACCCAGATCGGCCGGCGCGCGATCCTCAACAAGCTCGTCGAGGCCGAGGGCTTCGAGAAGTTCCTGCAGGTCAAGTACACCGGCACCAAGCGCTTCGGCCTCGACGGGGGCGAGAGCCTGATCCCGGCGATGGAGCAGATCATCAAGCGCGGCGGCGCGCTCGGCGTCGAGGAGATCGTCATCGGCATGCCGCACCGCGGCCGGCTGTCGGTCCTCGCCAACGTGATGGAAAAGCCCTACCGGGCGATCTTCAACGAGTTCCAGGGCGGCAGCTTCAAGCCCGAGGAGGTCGAGGGCTCCGGCGACGTCAAGTACCACCTCGGCGCCTCCTCCGACCGCGAGTTCGACGGCAACACCGTGCACCTGTCGCTGACCGCCAATCCGAGCCACCTCGAGGCGGTCGACCCGGTGGTGCTCGGCAAGGTGCGCGCCAAGCAGGCGCAGCGCGGCGATCTGGAGCGGATCAAGGTGTTGCCGATCCTCTTGCACGGCGACGCGGCCTTCGCCGGCCAGGGGGTCGTCGCCGAGTGCTTCGGCCTTTCGGGCCTCAGGGGGCACCGGACCGGGGGCACCATCCACATCGTCGTCAACAACCAGATCGGCTTCACCACGGCGCCGATGCATTCACGCTCGTCGCCGTACCCGACCGACATCGCGCTGATGGTCGAGGCGCCGATCTTCCACGTCAACGGCGACGACCCGGAGGCGGTCGTGCACGCCGCGCGGGTCGCGATCGAGTTCCGGCAGCGGTTCCACAAGGACGTGGTCATCGACATGTTCTGCTACCGGCGTTTCGGGCACAACGAGGGCGACGAGCCCATGTTCACCCAGCCGCTGATGTACAAGGCGATCAAGAGCCACAAGACGACGCTCCAGCTCTACACCGAGCGGCTGATCGCCGACGGGCTGATCCCCGAGGGCGAGATCGAGGACATGAAGGCCGCGTTCCAGGCGCACCTCAACGCCGAGTTCGAGGCCGGCCGCGAGTTCCGCCCCAACAAGGCCGACTGGCTCGACGGCCGCTGGTCGGGCATGACCAAGCGCGACGGCCGCTACCAGCGCGGCAAGACCGCCGTCGACATGTCGCGGCTCAAGCGCGTCGGCGAGGCGCTGACCCGGCTTCCCGAGGCGTTCCAGCCGCACAAGACCGTGCAGCGCATGCTCGAGGCGAAGCGGCAGATGATCGAGACCGGCGAGGGCCTCGACTGGGCGACCGCCGAGGCGCTCGCCTTCGGCACGCTCTTGACCGAGGGCTTCCCGGTCCGCCTTTCCGGCCAGGACTCGGCCCGCGGCACCTTCAGCCAGCGCCACTCGGGGATCATCGATCAGGAGACCGAGGAGCGCTACCTGCCGCTCAACCACATCGAGGCCGGCCAGGCGAGCTTCGAGGTCGTCGACTCGATGCTCTCCGAATACGCGGTGCTCGGCTACGAGTACGGCTATTCGCTGGCCGAGCCGAACGCGTTGACGCTCTGGGAGGCGCAGTTCGGCGACTTCGTCAACGGCGCCCAGATCCTGATCGACCAGTTCATCTCGTCGGGCGAGGCGAAGTGGCTCAGGATGTCGGGGCTCGTCATGCTGCTGCCGCACGGCTACGAGGGCCAGGGCCCCGAGCACTCCTCCGCGCGTCCCGAGCGGTTCCTGCAGATGTGCGCGGCCGACAACATGATCGTGGCGAACTGCACGACCCCGGCCAACTACTTCCACATCCTGCGCCGGCAGATCCACCGCAGCTTCCGCAAGCCCTTGATCCTGATGACGCCGAAGTCGCTGCTCCGCCACAAGCTCGCGGTCTCCAAGCTCAAGGATTTCGCGAAGGGCTCGAGCTTCCACCGCGTGCTCTGGGACGACGCCGACATGCCCCCGGAATACGCCATCTCCTCGGCCAAGCTCCTGTCCGACGACAGGATCAAGCGCGTCGTGCTCTGCTCGGGCAAGGTCTACTACGACCTCCTGGAGGCGCGCGACGCCCGCGGGATCGATGACGTCTACCTGATGCGGGTCGAGCAGTTCTATCCGTTCCCGGCACTTTCGCTCACCAAGGAGCTCGGCCGCTTCAAGCAGGCGCAGATCGTCTGGTGCCAGGAGGAGCCGAAGAACCAGGGCTACTGGACCTTCATCGAGCCGAACCTCGAATGGGTTCTCGGCCGCATCGACGCCAGGTACGGCCGCCCCATCTACGTCGGCCGCCCGGCGGCCGCCTCGCCCGCGACTGGCCTCGCCCGCGAGCACAAGGCCCAGCAGGAGGCGCTGGTCGACGAGGCGCTGACCCTCAGGAAGGACCGCTAGCGACATGACCGACATCCGCGTCCCCACGCTCGGCGAGAGCGTCACCGAGGCCACGGTCGCCACCTGGTTCAAGAAGGTCGGCGATCCGGTCAAGGTCGACGAGATGCTCTGCGAGCTCGAGACCGACAAGGTGACCGTCGAGGTCCCGGCGACCGCCGCCGGCGTCCTCGCCGAGATCGTCGCCAAGGAGGGCGAGACCGTCGGCGTCGACGCGTTGCTCGCGACGATCGACGAGAAGGCCGAGGCGAAGCCGGCGCCGGCCAAGGCGGCGAAACCCGCCAAGCCGGCCGAGGAGGTCGCCGGCAAGGCGGCGTCCGTCGACGCGGAATCGGCGCCGGCCAACGAGCAAGCGATCGAGATCATGGTCCCGACGCTCGGCGAGAGCGTCACCGAGGCCACGGTCTCGACCTGGTTCAAGAAGGTCGGCGACGCCGTCGTGCAGGACGAGATGCTCTGCGAGCTCGAGACCGACAAGGTCTCGGTCGAGGTCCCCTCCCCGGCCACCGGCACGCTCGCCGAGATCTACGCCGACGCCGGCGCCAGCGTCGAGGCCGGCGGCAAGCTCGGCCGGATCGGGGGCAGCGCGACCGCGAAGGCCGGGACCGCGGCGCGCGAGCCCGCGCCGGCCGCCGCCGCCCGCGCCGCCGAGGCCCCCGCCGCGCGGCGCGACGTCGAGGACGCCCCCTCGGCCAGGAAGCTGATGGCCGACCGCGGCCTCGCCCGCGAGGACGTCGAGGCGACCGGCCGCGACGGCCGCGTCATGAAGGAGGACGTGCTCCGCGTCGAGGCGCCGCGCCCGGCCGCGCCCGCTTCCGAGCCCGCGCCGATCCCGCGCGCGCCGGTCGCCGCCGAGGATGCCGCGCGCGAGGAGCGGGTCAAGATGACCCGGCTGCGCCAGACCATCGCGCGCCGGCTCAAGGAGGCGCAGAACACCGCCGCCATGCTCACCACCTACAACGAGGCGGACATGACCGCGGTGATGGGGCTGCGCAGCGAGTACAAGGAGGTCTTCGAGAAGAAGCACGGGGTGAAGCTCGGCTTCATGTCGTTCTTCACCAAAGCCTGCTGCGTCGCGCTCAAGGACGTGCCCGAGGTCAACGCCGAGATCGACGGCACCGACGTCGTCTACAAGAACTTCGTGCACATGGGGATCGCCGTCGGCACGCCCACCGGCCTCGTCGTGCCGGTGGTGCGCGACGCCGACCAGCTGTCGTTCGCGCAGATCGAGAAGAAGATCAACGAGCTCGGTGCCCGCGCCCGCGACGGCAAGCTCTCGATGGCCGACATGCAGGGCGGCACCTTCACCATCTCGAACGGCGGCGTCTACGGCTCCTTGATGTCGTCGCCGATCCTGAACCCGCCGCAGTCGGGCATCCTCGGCATGCACAAGATCCAGGAACGCCCGATGGTGGTGAAGGGCGCGATCGTGCCGCGGCCGATGATGTACCTCGCGCTCTCCTACGACCACCGCGTCGTCGACGGCAAGGGCGCGGTCACCTTCCTCGTCCGCGTCAAGGAAGAGCTCGAGGATCCGCGCCGCATGCTGATGGACCTCTGACCAGCCCGGCACCTTCGAACCGGCGACAAGGAACCACACCATGGCTGACTACGACGTTATCGTGATCGGCGCGGGGCCGGGCGGCTACGTCTGCGCCATCCGCTGCGCGCAGCTCGGGCTGAAGGTGGCCTGCGTCGAGGGGCGCGAGACCCTCGGCGGCACCTGCCTCAACGTCGGCTGCATCCCGTCGAAGGCGATGCTCTACGCCTCCGAGCTCTACCACGAGGCGCATTCCCACTTCGACACCATGGGCATCGTCGGCGCGCCGCCCTCGGTCGACCTGCCGAAGATGATCGCCTATAAGCAGTCGACGGTCGACAACAACACCCGCGGCGTCGAGTTCCTGTTCAAGAAGAACAAGGTAGATTGGCTCAAGGGCTGGGCCGGGATCCCCGCCGCCGGCCAGGTCGAGGTCGACGGCACCGTGCACGGCGCGAAGTCGATCGTGATCGCCAGCGGCTCCGAGGTGACGCCGCTCAAGGGCGTGACGATCGACGAGAAGACGATCGTGAGCTCCACCGGCGCCCTCGAGCTCCAGGAGGTGCCGAAGCGCCTCGCGGTGATCGGCGCCGGCGTCATCGGCCTCGAGCTCGGCTCGGTCTATGCCCGCCTCGGGAGCGAAGTGACCTTCCTCGAATACCTCGACCAGATCGCCGTCGGCATGGACCTCGAGATCTGCAAGTCCTTGCAGAGACTGCTGAGCAAGCAGGGAATGACCTTCACCCTCGGCGCTGCCGTCCAGTCGGCCGAGGCCGCCGGGGCTGCGAACCGGGTCGCCTACAAGCTCCGCAAGGACGACAGCGAGCACGCGCTCGACACTGACGTCGTCCTCGTCGCCACCGGCCGGCGCCCCTACACCGAGGGCCTCGGCCTCGACAAGCTCGGCGTCGCGCTGAGCCCGCGCGGCCAGATCGAGACCGACGCGCGCTGGCAGACCTCGGTGCCCGGCGTCTACGCGATCGGCGACGCCATCGCCGGCCCGATGCTCGCGCACAAGGCCGAGGATGAGGGCATGGCCGTCGCCGAAGTGCTCGCCGGCCAGCACGGCCACGTCAACTACGGCGTGATCCCGTCGGTCATCTACACGAGTCCCGAAGTCGCCGCCGTCGGCCAGACCGAGGAGAGCCTCAAGGAGGCCGGCCACGCCTACAAGGTCGGCAAGTTCCCGTTCCTCGGCAACGCGCGGGCGAAGTCGCACTTCATGGGCGACGGCTTCGTCAAAATCCTCGTCGACCAGGCGACCGACCGCATCCTCAGCGCCCACATCATCGGCCCCTATGCGGGCGACCTCATCCACGAGATTCTGCGTCGGCATGGAGTTCGGCGCCGCCGCCGAGGACCTCGCCCGCACCTGCCACGCCCACCCGACCTTCTCCGAGGCCGTCCGCGAGGCCGCGCTCGCCTGCGGCATCGGCGCGATCCACGCCTGACGACGGGCAAGGTCCAATGAGTCGCTTCTCCCCATCCACCGTTGCACGCGCCGTCGAGCGCGTTCCGCGGACGGACACCGCTACTCTGAGACAATGGCTCGTCCTGGCCCAGTGGGAGGGCGAGGCGGCGCTTGCCATGGCCTGTGAGCAGGAAATTGCGCTGCGACCGCCGGGCGATATGAGCGGGGGAGATGCCGAGAAGCATGCCGATTGGGCCGAGGCGTCGCGCAGCATGGCGCTGCAGGCGGCGATCGAGTACGCCTTCGCCCAGCTACCCGCGCGGGACTATGAACTCTCCGTCATCGGGATCATCGCTCGACGGCCGGGAGTAGCTTATCCTGAGCTCGTCAAGGAACACGGGAACAGAGACGCGGCGCTGGTCCTCGGACATTGCGTCTACGACCGCTTCGGGTGCTTGAAGCACTGGGTCGAAGGCAAGGCGCGCATGTCCGATATTCTTTTCGCGCGCGCGGAGGTTGAGGGTCACGTCCGGTATCGTCTTACCGAAGCAGCGAGGGGGGCATTCGCGAGCTTGCGAATGATCTGACATAAGTGTTTCAGCTTTTGCCTGACGTTACGGATTGCTCCACGCCACGCGACGCTTCAGGAAGAGTGAGCGCCGGTTGAGCCGTCCCGCCCGGGCCCCGAGCCCGGGCAGCGGCCGACCGCCCCCCGGGCGGCCGCTTCTCGGCCACCCGCGGTCGCGCCGCTGCCCTCCTCTCGCGCGGATGCCGGGTTCGGGGCCAGCGACGGCGGGGGGCGGCGCGCCGGTGTCGTGCCGGCAGGCGACGCGTGCTCAGCTCACCAGCATCCGCAGCCCTTGGGTCACATCCATCCGGATCGCAAGGCGCAGCCCCGGGTCGTCGCCGGCCCGGAGCGCGGCGATGATCTTCCTGTGGTTGTCGCTGGCCTGCCGGCGCTGCAGCCGCTCGTAAAGCATCCGCATCGTCGGGCCTGCCTGCAGCCAGACCGTCTCGATCAGCCCGAGCATCGCCGGCGCCTGCGCCCGCAGGTAGAGCGTGCGGTGGAACTCGAGGTTCGAGCGCACATAGCCCGAGGCGTCGCCCTTGACGATCATCTCGTCGATCACGCCGTTGATCGCCTGCATCCGCTCGGTCAGCGCCGCGTGCGCGCGCGGCAGCGCGCGGCTGGCGAGCTCGGGCTCGATCAGCGCCCGGAGCGCCGCGAGCTCCTCGATCCGCTCGTTGGCGAGCTCCGGCGTCGAGACCCGCCCCGAGGCCGACAGCTTCAGCGCCCCCTCCGCCACCAGCCGGCGGATCGCCTCGCGCGACGGCGTCATCGACACCCCGAACTCGGCGGCGATGCCGCGCAGCGTCATCGCTGCGCCGGGGGCGACCTGGCCGTGCATGATCCGGGCGCGGAGCGTGCGGTACACCCGCTCGTGGGCCGGCAACACCGTCTCGCTCAGGCGCTCGCGCTCGATCATCGCCCGATCTCTGCGGCGCCGCCGCGCCGGCGTCAAGCCGAGGGCCGGAAGTCGAAGGCGTGCAGCGTCGCGCCATGGCGGCGCAGCCAGTCGCGCGACGCCTCGAAGTCGGGCCGGAGCCGCCGCACCACCGCCCAGAACCGCGGCGAGTGGTTGAGCTCGGCGATATGCGCGACCTCGTGCGCCACCACGTAGTCGAGCACGGCCGCCGGCGCCATCGCCAGCCGCCAGGAGAACATCAGGTCGCCGCTCGAGGTGCACGATCCCCAGCGCGAGCGCGGGTCGCGCAGGCTGATCCGCCCCGGCCGCAGCCCGAGCGCCGCCGCGTGCTGCTCGGTGCTGGCGACGCAGCTGCGCCGCGCCTCCTCCTGCAGCCAGGCGGCGACCCGCGGGCCCATCCGCTCCGGGCGCCCCGGCACCTGCAGCACCCCGGCGGCGAGAACGAACCGCGGCTCGGTCCCGGCACGGATCGTCATCGTCGCGTCGCCGAACGGCAACACCGTGCCGTCGCGCACTTCGCTTCCCGGCTGGGCTCGCCGCCATGTGGCGGCGCAGCCACCCCTCGTGGTCGCTGAGGAAGGCCCGCGCCTGGGCGATCGGCACGCCCGGCGGCAGGGTCAGCGTCGGGCCGCGGCCGGACTGCGCGACCCTGAGCACCATCCGCCGCGCCCGCGCCGAGCGCCTGAGGCGGACCTCGATGGCGGGATCGCCGATGCGGATGGGATCGGCCATGGCCGTCGTCAGGTGGAGCGGCGCTGCGCGAGGATGAACTCGCGCACCTTCGGCTCGGTCAGGCTGCGCCAGCGTGAGCCGTTGAAGACGCCGTAGTGCCCGACCCCCGCCGCGACGTGGTGCAGCCGGCGCCGCGCCGGCAGGTTGGGCACCATGTCCTGCGCCGCCTCGGTCTGGCCGAGGCCGGTGATGTCGTCCTTCTCGCCCTCGATCGTCATCAGCCCGATGTCGTCGATCGCCGCGGTCTCGACCAGGCTGTCGCGGTAGCGGTACTTGCCCTCGGCCATCAGCCGGCGCTGGAAGACCCGGTCGATGGTCTGCAGGTAGAACTCCGCCGTCAGGTCCATCACCGACAGGTACTCGTCGTAGAAGACCCGATGCTGATCCGCCCCGTCGCCGTCGCCGCGGACGAGGTTGCGGAACTGGTGCACATGCGCATCCATGTGCCGGTCCATGTTCATCGCGAGGAAGCCCGACAGCTGCAGGAAGCCCGGATAGACCCGCCGCATGAAGCCCCGGTTCGGCCAGGGAACCAGCTCGACAACGTTGTTCTCGAACCATCCGAGCGGGCGCTGCTGGGCAAGCTCGTTCGGTTGCTTCGGGTTGCGCGCCGTGTCCATCGGCGATCCCATGAGGATCAGCGACGCCGGCCGCCGCGGGTTGCGCCGCATCGCCATCAGCGAGGCCGCCGCCATCGCCGGGATCCCCGGCTGGCAGACGGCCATGACCGCGATCCGCTCGCCGTCCTGTCCGAGGTGCTCGATCATCTCGATCAGGTAGTCGGTATAGGTGTCGAGGTCGAACTCGCCGAGCGCCAGCGGCACGTCGCGGGCGTCCGTCCAATCGGTGATAAAGACATCGTGGGCCGGCAGCATGTCGCGCACGGTGCCGCGCAGCAGCGTCGCGTAGTGCCCGGACATCGGCGCGATCATCAGCACCTTCGGGTCATGGCGGGCCTCGGCGGCCTGCGTGTCGCGCTTGAAGTGCAGGAGCCGGCAGAACGGGCCGCTCCAGCCGACCTCCTCGACGACCGGCGTCTCGACCCCGTCGACCAGCGTCTCCTCGATGCCGAACGCCGGCTTGCCGTAGCGCCGGGTCGCATTGATGAACATCTCGAGCGCGGCCGACACCGCCCGCGACCCATAGGACTCCGACATCAGGTTGAAGGGATTGCGGATCACCTCCTGACCCATGCGCGCCGCGGCACGCATCGGCGATATCGCCGCGTGGGTCATCTCGTAGGCGTGGTACAGCATTCCCGACCCTCGCATTTTAGTTTGATTGCAACGTTTCCGGAGCGTAGCGCTCCCTGCTGCACTGCATCAAGCAGTTTCCTTTCGCAGCGACAGGTTCCTGCAGCACATCCTTAACCGCAAAGCCTTTGACATTGGTCAATGCGCGTGGCATGCGACGCCCGATTTGCACTCCCGCAACGAGGAATCCCGATGCCCAAGGACGAATGGGGCGCGAAGCGCATTTGCCCGGCCTGCGCCACCAGGTTCTACGACCTGCGCCATGACCCGATGACCTGCCCGAACTGCGCCACGACCTTCACCGTCGAGAGCCTGACCGCCGTCAAGGCCAGGGCGCTGCGGCCCGAGAAGGTCAAGCCGGAAACGGTGGATATCGAGGATCTGCCCGAGATCGAGGCGGACGACGACGCCATCGAGACGGCCGACGACCTCGACGACGAGATCCTCGATGACGAGGAGGACAACGTCGACCTCGAGGAGATCGCCGACGTCGCTTCCGACGAGGAAGAGACCTGAACTGCCGCGCGCCCGCATTTTGCCCTTGATCTGCAAGGGGCGGAACCCTAAAGACGGGCGCGCGGTTCCACCCGCAGGTTCGGGGCCATAGCTCAGCTGGGAGAGCGCTTGCATGGCATGCAAGAGGTCAGGGGTTCGATCCCCCTTGGCTCCACCATCCCGCACTTTGGGGTTGAGAATTCCGATAACACTTTGAACGGAAAGGTGATTTCGGCGGTTCGATAACCCTCATTCCGGCTATAGCGCAGCGGTGCCGCAAATGCGAGTTTCAGCACCGTGCGCTTGACGGCGAGGCTACCTTTTTCGTAGAGATTCCAGGGGTTTGCCAGAAACGTCATCGCGTGTTCGATAAGTTCGTCCAGGCGTCCGTGCGGCGGCACGGTTTGGGCCGCCTGTTCGCTCAATGCGATCTTCCGGCGTTCCAGCTTGTCGATCCGGGCCTCATAGGCCTGCACCACCGAGCCGTTGGTTGCCTCAACGATCCGGTCCAGCAGGGATTCGATCTGATTTTCGATGTCCCTGATCTGTGCGGCCAGTGTCTGCCGCGCGCTATGCGCCTCGCTCAGGCGCATGTCCCAGGCATCGATCAGCATGGCCCGTGTCATCGCAAAGAGCTGCCGCGCAGGCTGCAGCGAGCGCAGCAAGGCATGCGCAGCGTCCTCGATATCAGCGCGCGGAACCGACTTGCGCCGCGACGGGCATGCACGCGTATCGCACAGGTAATAGGGATAGTGCTGCTTCCGGCCCTTCGACCAGCAGGCGGTCATAGGAGCCCCGCAATCGTCGCACAGCACGAAGCCGCGCAGCGGGAAGTCTTCATTGATGTCCTTGCGCGCAGGAGCCAGCGACGAGCCCCTTAGCCGCGCCTGGATGCGTTCGTGGCAGGCGAAGCTGATCAGGGCTTCATGATGGCCCTTGCGCAGGCTCACACCCCAATTGGGGGCCTCCACAAACCCGGCATAGGTCGGACGCTCCAGAATCTCCCGAACCTTGGTAATGCGCACCGCGCCATCGGCAGAGCTTTTCGGGAAATCGGGCTTCGAACTCGAAGAAGCGCTGCACTTCGGTTTGCGAGGCAAAGCGCCCGCTGGCGTAACCCTCCAGAGCTTCGGCAATGATGGAGGCAACCGGTTCGTTGCGCACCAGCAGCTTGCCGTGGGCGCGGTCCTTCTCGTAGCGGTAGCCGACCGGCGGATGAAAGACGTAGTAGCCCTTCTCGAGGCGGGCCTTCATTTTTTGCACGACCTGGCGGCTGTTTTGCTCGCGCTCCCACTGCCCTTGCGCGGCGATCACGGTTTCGATGAACCGGCCTTCGGGCGTATCCTCAAATCTGAAATTCAGGCACTCAACGCTGGCCCCGCGCTTGGCAAATTCCCGGCGCAGCTTGATGTGAAACTCGGTGTCGCGGGCAAAGCGCTTCAGATCGTCGAAGATGACGACGTAGGGGCGCTCCTTCTCGGAATCGAGATAGGCCAGCAGCGCGCGCATGGCCGGGCGCTTCATGAAATCACCGCCGCCGGTGATATCATCGGGGAAGACCATCTCGACGCTCAGCCCACGCTCTTTCGCATACTGGCGGCAACGGTGCTCCTGGCTTTCCAAGCCGTGACCGCCGGTCTTTTGCTTTCTGTCCGAAACCCGGCAGTAAATCAGCGCCGCCTGCGCTGCTTCTCTCTCCTGTGTTGTGTCCTTCATGTGCCTAGCCTTCCCGGCGCACCCCTGTCGGCTATGTCCGGTCAGGGCCGCCTTCAAAGTTATACTTTAATGCGCCATTTGACGAGTTTACCCGATCAGAATCGTCACCCCCGCGCGGGTCAAAGATTTTTTCGGGTTGTCCACAGTTTTTTTCCAGAGGCTCGACGCCGAAGCCAAGGTCAACGAAGGACACCACGACGGTCCACAGCGCCTCTATGAACAGGCGCTTATCGCTTTCGCTGACATTGGCATCATCAAGGTAGGATTGGTAGCGGTCCAGATCGATGCTCAGCACGCGCTTGGCCGGAGGGCCGAAGGCGGCTGAGAGCTCGCTCTCATTAAGGTGATCGTCCTTCATGGCGTTCCCTTTCGCGTGGAGCGCCTGGCACTGGAGTGAGGCGCTTTGGTGAAACTCTGCCTCCCGATCGACCCCAAGAAAGGCGGAGGATCGGAGACAACCAACGCAGTCAACGCAGTGTAGAATTTTATTTTACTGCGTTTCCATAACTGGTTGCAAAAAGAGCTACCAACGGTTGCATTAGACATCTTTGATGTACCGCGCTTACTATGCGCTGCGACGCACGCACTGCCGAGCTTCGCTGCTATTATACTTCATACCTCTGTGTGGTCGCAGCCCTCTCCCCCGCCCCAGAGTTTCCTGAGACACCCCAGACGGCCTATTGAGCCGGGATGGAGGTGCCTTGATGGATGACGTTGAGAGCGGAGGAGCCGCGGGCGCGGAGACCTCGAATATCGGAGCGGTCGCGGCTCCGGGCCGTGAGCGGCGGATGACGGCGGGTCGCAAGCGGGAGGCGGTGTTGCGGCTTCTGCGAGGCGAGCCGCTGGAGCTCGTGGCGCGCGAGCTCGCGGTGACGGCGGCCGACCTGAGCGGGTTGCGCGCCGCCTTCCTCGACGGCGGCTCTGCGAGCCTGAAATCGCGGCCACGGGATGCGCGCGACGAGACGATCGACCGGCTGCGGACCAAGGTCGGCGAGCTGACCATGGACACCGAGCTTCTGCAGACGAAGATCGCGCGGCTGGAGGCGGGCGGCACCCCTTTTGCGGCGCGGAGGTCGAAGCGATGAGCACCGTCATCTCGATCTCCACGGAACGCCGCTACGGTGTCGCCCGGGTCTGCCGGGTCTGGGGCGTCGCCCGGGCAGGCATCTACCGTGGTCGCCGGGCGGCGATGGCGCCGCCCCCGCCGCGACGTCGGCCGGGGCCGGTGGGGGCGATGTCTGACGCCGACCTCGTCGAGGCGATCCGGCAGGTGCTCGCCGACAGCCCCTTTCATGGCGAGGGCTACCGCAAGGTGTGGGCGCGGCTGCGCCATGCCGGGTTGCGCACCTCGAAGGAGCGCGTGCGCCGGCTGATGCGCGAGAACGGCCTCGCGGCGGCGACCCGGGCGGGCCGCCCCCGCGGCCCGCGCAGCCACGACGGCACGATTGTCCCCGAGGTCATCGACGCGATGTGGGGAACCGACATGACCGCAGCCCTCACTGTCGAGGATGGTCAGGTCGCGGTGTTCGTCGCCGTCGATCACTGCTCGGCGACATGCGTCGGCATCCATGCCGCCCTCCACGGCACCCGCCACGAGGCGCTCGAGCCGGTCCGCCAGGGCGTCACCGAACACTTCGGCGGGGTCGAGAAGGACGCTGCCCAGGGTCTCGCCATCCGCCACGACCACGGCAGCCAGTACATGTCGCGCGACTTCCAGAAGGAGATCGCCTGGCTCGGCGCCATGTCGTCGCCGGCCTTCGTCCGCGCCCCCGAGGGCAACGGCTGCGCCGAGCGGTTCATCCGGACGCTGAAGGAGAACCTCCTCTGGGTCAGGACCTTCCGGACCGTAGAGGAACTCCGCCTCGCCCTCATCGAGTTCAGGCGGACCTACAACGAAAGCTGGCTGATCGAGCGGCACGGCCATCGCTCCCCGGCCCAGTTCCGACGCGACATGATGGACACGATGCCGATGGCCGCCTAATCGCAATCGGGTGTCTCAGAATCCAGGGGCGGTACACCTCTGCCCGGCGTAAGTGCTGCACCGATCCGCCCTTACCCCGGCGGAAACCCGGCGGAGGGGCGGCGGCCATAACGGGTCATAACCCCTTTTGCATTAACCTTCAGACAGACTGATTTCACAGATTGCCGGAAGGAAAGTTGCGTGAGAGGACCAATCTGTTTTTCGAAAGTTGCTCGCCGCCGACAGGCGCTCGGCGCTGAGCGTGGCGGCATCGGGCAAATCGGAACAATCAATCCTGAGCAGAGCAGTGCCGGCGCGAGAATCTTTTCGGGCGATCTCAAGGCTCTGAGAATTTGGCGGGCGAATGAACCCTTGATGGAGGGATGATCCCGCCGAAGGGTGAAGTCCTAAAACTGCTGGAAATTGGGATGGGGTGCCGCCCTGCTGGGAGGGCTATTGACCACGACCGCCGGTTGCCGCCGGCGGCAGCAGGGAGCACCCCATGGAGAAGAGAGTACCCGCATCGATGCGCACCCGCCAATCGTTGTCCGAGCTGATCGAGGGACGGCTGGCCTCGCCGGACGGGCGGGCGGAACTGGTCAGGTTGGCGACGCGGCTGATCGTGGAGGAGGCGCTGGAGGCGGAGTGCCGGGATGCGCTCGGCCGCGATTATTACGAGCGCGGCGCCGAGGAAGGCCGGGGCTATCGCAACGGCGTGCGGACAGGCCGTTTGAAGACGGCGGAGGGGCTGATCGACTTCGCAGCACCCCAGGTTGCGGGGCGCGAGGCGCCGTTCCGCTCCGAGATCCGCAGCCACCTGAAGGGCCGGACCGAGGCGCTGGAGGGGCTGGCGGTCGAGCTGCTGGCCCGCGGCCTCTCGGTGCGCGACATCGAGGACGCCTTCCGCGACGAAAGCGGCCGGCTGCTCTTGTCGCGCACCGCCGTCTCCGAGCTCGGCGAGCAGCTCTGGGCCGACTACCAGGACTTCGCCTCCCGTGACCTGAGCGAGTACGAGATCGTCTACCTCTTCGTCGACGGCATCGCCGAGCGCATCCGCCCCGGCCAGCGCCGCGAGCCGGTGATGGCGGCCTGGGGCTACACGATGACTGGCAGCCGGGTGCTGCTGCACCTGATGGCAGGCTCCAAGGAGGACGCCGAAACGGTGAGCGCCTTCTTCCAGGACATGCGCGCCCGCGGGTTGGGCGACCCGCTCCTGGTCGTGTCCGACGGCGCGCCCGGCGTCATCAAGGCGATCGAGACCTGCTTCCCGCGCTCGGCCCGCCAGCGCTGCCTGGCGCACCGCATGCGCAACCTCGCCGCCAAGGTCCCCGAGGACCAATGGCCGGAGTTCAAGGCCCGTGTCCAGGCCGCCTACCAGGCGCCGAGCCGGGCCATCGCCCGCGATCTCGCCGCCGGCGTCGCCGCCGACTACGCCCGCGACCTGCCCTCGGCCGTCGCCTGCTTCGAGGACGACTTCGAGGCCTGCATCGCCCACCTGCGCATGCCGGTCACCCACCGCCGCGCCATCCGCACCACGAACCTTCTCGAGCGGCTCTTTCTCGAGGAGCGCCGCCGGCTGAAGATCATCCCCAACGCCTTCGGCGAGCGGCCCGTGCTCAAGCTCATGTTCGGCGCGATGATCCGCGCCGCCGACCGATGGCGGGCCATCAAGTTCACCGACTTCGAGCGCCGCCAGATCGCCGCAGTCAGAGAGGACCTCGACAGCGAGTATCAGGCTCAAATCAACGCCCCGACCCACCCGTCGGCACCGCAGAACCCGTCCCGTTTATCCAGCAGTCCTCGGACTTGACCCCGCCGAAGTTTAATGATGTGAGGCAAATGGTAGACCTGGCCTCGCAAGCGCGCGCAAGAAATGCGCAGGTGCAGGAGACCGATACCATGCCTAACCTTCTTCACGCGCCCGACAGGAGAACGGTGCGATCAGGATCGGACCCTCACCCAAAGCCCGCCGGGAGGGTGCTAAACTATACGACGCGCTTCCCGCATCTCGATCGGGAAGGACGACAGCAAGCCCACGAGTGGCCGCTGCACCCTTTCCCCTCAAAGAGCGGAGAAGCAATCCCATGAAAGACGTTTTCGATGGGTATGTCAGCCCAATCTATGTTGCGCCCGATTACCACCTAGTGGACCGGGACTTCTATCTCAATCGCGTGTGGCTTCCCGCGCGCCAGCAGCACAAGAAACTCGGCGGCACCAAGGCTTGGCTGACCGCACTTGAAATGGTCGATACGTATGACGGCTGCCTCTACTTCCCGGATGGAAAGCCCTTCAGGCACGATGGCGTAACAGACGTTTTTAGCACCGATCGCTGGATCAGGGGCTTCCTTCAGCCGGATGAAACTGGAAAGCACTACAAGACCCAAGCGCGGGAATACGACCGGCTACAAAATCATAGAGCTATACCTCAGGCTGATATCAGCCATCGACTGGAGCACTCCACCGCCAAGCGATGGAAAGCTGCACAACGCTCTTCGTCATGTGCCGCGTAGGCCCCCCACATGAGCCGGCAACGCGCCGGGAAACGCACGGTCGAGATCAAGCTCAATCTCGAGCCGGCGGAGTTTGCCCGGCTCGAGGAGCTGGCGAGCTTCGAGGGCGAGAGCCTGGAGGGCACTATTCGCCTTGTTCTGCAGTATCACTGGAACAGCTACGAGCGGTTCAAGGCAGAGTGCGGGGAGGCCGAGCAACAAAGGCTGGCGCAAGGGGCAGCGCAACCCGCGCCCGGAAGCACGGACCCGGACGACAACATCCCCTGGTGATCCGCCCGCCTAGCGCGGATCAGTACCCCTCTAGCCCTTTTTCACTCGACACCCTTTCGCTACGCTGGCGGTCAGAACCGCGAGCGGGGGAAGGATCATGCCGGTCACGAGGCGCAGCGTGCTGCTCGGCGGGGCATCGTCCGTGGCGCTGATCAGCCTACCCGGAGCCGTCCGTGCAAGTCCTGCCCCGACCATCCCGCCCGAGTTGTTCGAGCCCGGGATCGATGCAATGGCCGAAACAGTGCGCGCCATCGTGGACATGCTCAAGCCCTCGATCGTTGGCGTCGATTTCGCCGATCTGCAGGCGGTCCTACGCGCAGGCGGATGCGGGGGATCGGTAAAAGGGCGAGGCGGATTAGGCATCCCAAAGAAGATTGTCTCGTATTTCTACCGCATTGTGACCACCGAGAATGATCCGGCACTCTTCTACACCCAAATCAGGGCGCGTTAAAAATAATTACAATTACTGGTTGGCGTTACAAACGAATCATTATAATCTCCACTAGTTATTAGTTTAAACCATCGTCCGTTAATGCAAAATATATTAGTCACCACGGACGTACTTCCCGCACTCCGATGAGCTCGGGAAGCCTACGAACTCACCGCGCTACGAGTGAGAAAAGCAGACGAAGGAGACACATTTTGCTCAAAGAGGCGTTCATTATTGCAGTAATATTAGTTATGTCTGCCTGTTTTACTGCGGAAGCTTACATTATCGAAACCTCCAAGCCAGACCCTGATATCGAACGCTACCTTAACAATCTGGAGCATGTTCTAATTTCCGTCAGATGGGATGACAGAGAGGTGAGTTATAACTACGCGCCTTATGACGGAATAAAACGAAAATTAGAAGATTACAAACATAGGTTAGGGTTAGAGGAGTTCAAAAAATTTGTGTATCCCACCGGGGATATTCATTCCAATAATATAGATGCGAAAATTGTTAAATCTCTAGAGAAGCGGATTGATCCAGATTTCAGGCAAAAGGTGAAAATCTATAGCGCTAAGAATGAAGCCATTGAAATACAATCAGTGGACCCCAATAAGACGATGATAATCGAATTTACGATTGGGCAGCAAAGAAGTATAGTGCTGGGTCGCGATGCAAAGCTGGGGGCTATCGGAGCGAACCTGAATCCACCACCTATTGAGATAAATAAAATACATATCCCAATATCGCCAGAACCGTTTCTCGTGTTTCTAGACGATAGCGACAATACCCAAATCTCTCGATCAATCCATTGACTTTATTTCTTTACAAATTTCTGAGTACCTCAACCATCTAAACTGGAAATACCTAAAGCATAAATAAGGAAAAACTATGTCATTACAAAATTTGAATATAGATACATCAAACAGCAGCGCTGTAAACGATTTCGAAACACTATGGCAACTTGTACAACTCGCTGTAGACGACCCGGACTTCAATGAAACCCTGTTAACCGCTACGAGCGTGCCAATTAACATCATTATTGAGGATGGAGACATTAAGGGGCACGGCACAGCTCCTAACCCAGCGAACGTATTCGCATACACATCCACTGATCCATACAATCCAGCAGGTGGAATTGATATTGTAATATCGGACCAGTTTCTCAAAAACAAGTATTATCGCCCAAATAATGATCCAGAAGAGCCCTTAGAACAATTTTCTGTGCTTAAAGTCTTAGTTGAAGAAATTAAACACGCGGAAGATTTTGTGAACGAGCAAACCCCGTGGCATGACAGCGAAGGTAATCCGGTCACGCCGGAGCCCGCTGATGAGTTGGAGTATGAGCAAAAGACGACAGATTGGGTGGACGACCTACTCGACGATCATCCAGAAATTGATGACGAACCGCGGGTTGATTACGAAAATACAGAGGTTGGCGATGCTTTGCCGCCCAGGCTGTCTTACACTGAGTATGAGGGCGACAACGCTTTTGATGAGATATCCGATTGGTTTATTCAGCTAGCAGAGGATTATCTCTGGGCGTGGAATAATTTGGATTTAGTAGCCGATGAGTTACTTGAGTTGATTGAAGACGTCAAGGACTTGGCTTTGGCAGCGATAGCAAATGGTTCGCCTCTCGTTTTGGATTTAGATGGTGACGGTATTGAACTAAGTTCGTTAGCAACCAGCACCACATATTGGGATATCGATGAGGACGGGTTTGCCGAGCATTCCGGTTGGGTGGACTCGGACGATGGGCTGCTGTCGATCGATCTAAACGAGAACGGAAGGATTGACGATAACAGTGAACTTTTCGGATCACTCACCACGGACGGCTTTACGGAGCTGGGTCTCTACGACACGACAGCTGATGACGTGATTGACGCCGCTGATGACGATTTCGACAAGCTCCTTGTTTGGCGCGATCTGAATCAGAATGGCTACTCCGAGGCGGGTGAGCTTTTCACACTTGACGAATTGAACATCGTTAGTATTGATCTGGCAGCCACTTCAGTCTACCAAACTAACGAGGGGCATGATGTATCACACACAAGCTCGTATACCGTTGACGATGGCGTAAATCCCTCGGCCGCGCTCGACATTCACGACATTTGGTTTAATTATGACAACGTAAATACGTCCTATATTGGAGATTATGACTTAGACCCAAGGGCGCTTTTGCTTCCCAGCTTGCGAGGCTATGGGAACATTCCGAGTTTACATATTTCTGTTTCTCTGGACAACAACATTGAGGAGTTCGATAGCCTAATTGCGTTGGTTTCGTCCCTTTCGATTAGTAGTTCAGTCGAATTATTCGAAGCGCAAGATGCCACTTACGAGGCTGTCAAATCGATCATGTATCGCTGGGCCGGAGTCGATGATGTCGACCCGACCAGCCGGGGGGCGTATGTCGATGCGCAGAAGCTCGAGTTTATTGAAGCATTCATCGGGGAGTCTGCCGGTGGGAATCCGTTAGTTACCGCGGGGCCACAATTTGATGAAGCGTTCTCTCTGGTTCTAAACCACATGTACGCGCGCCTGCTGGCGCAGACGGCTGCCGGAGAAATCTTTACCGGCGATTTCTACTACGACATCGCGGCCGACAGCGTCGAAGGCATCACCGGGCTGGATGCGACTAAGCTCGGCGAGGCGGAGACCGCCGCCTCGGCTTCCGATGACCCCGCCGGATACTGGATGGGGCTGGTGCGGATGATCGAATACACGATCGGCACCGATAACCTGCCAATCGGCGACTATAACGACCTGGCGGACGCGATCACCAACAGCGGCTCGAACCTCTCCTTGTCTGAAATCCTCACGGCGCTGGAGACCAACCACGCGCAGGACATCGACGGCACCTCCGGGGCCGACACCCTGACCGGCAGCGGCAATGACGACGTGATCGATGGTGATGACGGCAACGATGTGATCTACGGCTTTGCCGGGGATGACGTGCTGCGCGGCGAGAACGGCGATGACATCCTTTATGGCTGGACCGGCGACGATGCGCTCTATGGCGGGGCCGGCTATGACGAGCTGTATGGCGGCGAGGGCGATGACGAACTCTACGGCGATGACGGTGGCGGATTGCTTGATGGCGGCACCGGGGACGACACCGTGCGCGGCGGCTCGGGCAACGACATTTATGTCTACACCTCTGGGAATGACTATTTCGCCGAAGGCGGCTTCGGCGCGGGTGCGGGCGGCACCGATACGATCCTGATGAACAATGACGTGGAGGAAGAAGACCTCGTCTTCGGGCGGATTGGCGATGACCTGATCATCACCGCAACCGGCTGGCCCGATGAGCTCACCGTGGGCGATCACTTCTCCAGCAGCTCCTATGAGTTCGAGGAGATCGAGTTTGCCGACACCTCAACGCTGGATTTGAGCACGATCACGTTGAGCATCGTGGGCGATAGCGGCAACAACACGCTCAATGGCGCAGGCACCAATGACGACCTGCTGGGCCTGGGCGGCAATGACGAACTGAACGGCTATGCCGGGACCGACCGGCTGCTGGGCGGGGCGGGAGACGATGTTCTTTACAGCGGGGATGGCGATGATGAGAACTTCGGCGGCGATGGCGATGACATTGCCTATAACAGCCAGGGCAACGACGTTTTCGACATGGGCGCGGGCAACGACACCGTCTACACCGGCAACGAGGATGACACCTACATCTACACCTCCGGCCATGACAGCTACGGCGAAGGTTCGTACGGCTACGGCTATGGCGGCACGGATGTCGTGATCCTGCCGGAAGGGATCACCTCCGGTGACATTAGCTTTGCGCGCTACAGCACCTCCATCGACGACCTGGTCCTCACGGTCGGCGCGCTCGGGACGATCACGCTGCGGAACCACCACAACAATGCGACCTACTTCTTTGAGACGCTCATATTTGCGGATACCTCGACGCTGGATTTAACCACCGTGTCCGCACCGATCTACGGCACGTCCGGCAATGAGACGATCAACGGCGAAAACAACGTCAATGACGTGATCTTCGGCCTTGAAGGCAATGACTACATCCGCGGCTATAGCGGCGATGACGAACTCTATGGCGGGGATGGCGATGATCAGCTTTTCGGCTATGCCGGGAACGACCTGCTTGTCGGCGGAGCCGGTAATGATGAGATGGAGGACACCCAGGGCGGTGATGACACCTACATCTATGAAAGCGGGCTGGATTCGGTCTATGACCGCTACGGCAATGATACATTGATCCTTCAGCATGAAGCCACGATCAATGACATTACCTTCACCACGTCTGGAACGCATGTAACAATCATACTGGATAGCGGCGTGGATGAGATTGAGATGCTCTATTTCAACTACGGTTCCACGGATCAGTATAATGTTGAAAACATCGAGTTTGCCGATGGCTT
>CAVXOH010000003.1:0-107891 GCA_963763295.1 uncultured Alphaproteobacteria bacterium | reverse complement strand
CGGGGCGTCAACTCCCCGGGCCTCAGGTCATACTTAACAGCACCATCACGATCACGATCACGATGCGGGCAAGCTCGGCGTGTCGGGTGGGGCCCTTGTACCGCGCGGCCGAGCGCCAGACCCCGACCACGGCTACGACATTGTAGGGCACCGACAGGGCATAGCCGACGAACAGCGCCGCCCACGGCCGGTCGGCGGTGATGAGGGCCAGAAACAGGGCGCTGGTGGTCAGGTTGACCAGGAGTCCGACGCCGATCGCCCAGGTCCAGAACGCCTCTCCGAGGGGCAATTCGCCAAGCCATAAGGAGCGCAGCTTAGCCATGGCGCATGCCTACGTCAATCTGTTGAGGTGCGAATGCCCGACCGACGGCTGAAGTGCTCCGGAGATCTTTGAGGCGGCGAGCGACCTCAAGCCGACCAATACCACCCCGCTCTCGCAACAACAAACCGCCACCCGCGCAGATGGTGCACCTACTGCGTTGAAGCCGCTCGCGCCGAGCTAGCTACGACCCCGTCGGAATGCATCCGAGCTGCTGGAACAGGCCAAGCCGATCCAGCTCGACCCAGTCCTCCTTCAGCTTGCCGCCCGCGAAGTGGCCAATGATGATGACTGTCCACGTGACACTGCGGCCCGATGCGGCGATCCCTTGCCATTGGCCCTGCTGGGTCGCCCGCCAGTGGCCTCGCCACACGCCTCGGTCCTCGGCGAAGAACAAGTCGTCCAGGGTATAGGCGGCGTCTGGAAAGGCGGCGAAGAACCCCTCCATCCCGGTGCGCCAGGCGCGCAGGCCGCGGATCGTCTCCATGCCCAGCCAGTTCGATGTCAGCTCGTCATCCCAGTACTTCTCCAGGCCGTCCAGACGGTGCCCGTTGAAGACCTCGTCGATGTAGGCGCGGATCAACGCCTCATGCTTGTCTGCAGTCATCCTCTTACACCCTCCCCAAGAACTCCCGCATCCACCGGACCACCTCCGCCTCGTCGTTGATGTAGACGTAGTGAGGGGCGCCCCAGAGCCGGTGGGTGTTGGCCTCGTTTCCCTCGGCGAACTTGTCCACCGTCGTGCTGAACCAGTCCATGATCGGCGGCCAGGCAGCGTCGAATTCGGCCCGCTGCACTGGATCCAGGTAGAAGTACCAGGCTTGCCTGGCCTCGGCAGTGTACGGGGCGAAGATGCCCAGCCGCGGCGCACTGATCTTCGTCCAGTCCGTCGGCGGGTTTGCCGCTACACCGGCGTGCAGCGCGTCGGCTACCCGGTCCGGGGACGTGGCATCGACGATCGCGCCCTCCGCATTGAACGCGAGGTTGTGGCAGATGGCCGCATCCGGCTCCCGCAGGGCGGTATATCGCGCCGAAGCCGCCTGGTAGGCCTGCAACGACTTCAGAGTATCGGGCGTGAACAGCGGCTGCGCCCCGGGCGGCTCGGCGCGGGCAGGGCTGAAGCGCTCCGCAAGGTCGGACGCATCTAGATAGACCAGCTTGTCGACGCGGTCGGGATAGTCGAGCCCGAGCCGGCTCAGCTCCGAGCCGGCAAGCGAGTGCCCGACGAAAACCGCCTTCTCGATCCCCAAGTCGTCAAGAACGGCGATGTCATCGGCGGCCCGGGTCGGAACGTCGTAGCCGTCGCTCGGCTGGCTCGAGGGGAGGAAACCGCGGCGGGTGATCCCAATCACGCGGAAATCGTCGGTGAACTGAAAGGCGAACTGGTCGTAGACGTGGGCGTTGTCTCCGAGCCCGGTGAGCAGCACCATCGGCGGGCCAGACCCGCCCCAGTCGATCACCTCGAGCTCGACGCCGGGGGCGACTTCCACCATCCGGATCGCGTGCGGCGTGTTGTCCACGCAGGCCGCCGGCTTGAAGCCATCAGCTCCCGACGCCGTTGGCGGAGCGGCGAGTGACAGGAGGGCGGTCACGCCAAGAAGGGACAGGCAGGTCGAGCACTTCGCCACCGAACGCTCCCCCTTTAACGGCCACGAAGAAGCGATCCTGCGTCGGGCCGCTCCATACAGCAAGGTCAAGATCATCCGAACCCCGCGACGACAGGGCTCGTCGGCGCCGATGGCGCACTCGCCGCCCGTTGGAGCTGCCACGCTATTGCGCCGAGTGAATAAGAGGGCAGGCGCGCTGTTGGCCGGCCCATCCCGAATCGCTGGCTGTTCTGCGCACGACGCCGAGACGCAACGAGACGGATGAGACACTGCTTCCGGTTCCCCCTCACACGCGTACGCGCGTGCGCGCGGAAGGAGGAACGGGACGGCCTGTCACGTGCGTCACATGCGGCAGCCCCGTGGACCACCGGACGCTGAGACTGGCCAGGTGGTACGAATTCAATCGCCTCGCATCCTCCCGACTGTCGTGAAGGCGAGGCGCGCAATGGTCAGCAGCGCGGCGCAGGACATGCCCGCGGTCAGGCCGATCCAGACGCCGACGATGCCGAGGCCGAAGGCCTCGCAGAGCAGCAGGCCGAGCGGGGCGCCCACCGCCCAGTGGCCGAACAGGCTGAAGAGCATCGGCGCGCGGGTGTCCTTGCGGCCCCGCAGCAGGCCGGCGGCGGTGAGGCCGGGGCCGGCGAGCAGCTCCATCAGGCCGAGGAGCAGCAGGAGCTGGGCGGCGAGGGCGGCGGCAGCGAGGCCGGCGGGGCTCGCGTCGAAGAAACTCCTGGCGAGCGGCTGCGCCCCGGCGGCGAGCGCGGCGAGCAGAAGCGCGCCGGCGGCGAGACCGAGGCCGAGGCTGCCGGCGACGACGGCGCGCTGGAGCGCCGGGTCGCCGAGGGTCCGGGCGCGGGCGGTGCGGACCATCGCGGCCTGCAGCAGCGCGGTCGGCACGGCGTAGGCGAGGCCGGCGGTGCGGAGCGCCAGCGTGTGCGCGGCGACGTCGGCGGCCCCGAGGGTCGCGGCGTAGATCGTGGCGCCGAGGAAGACGCCGACCTCGGCCACGGTGGCGATGCCGATCGGCAGGCCGACGCGCAGCACCGCGGCGAGGTCGCGCCAGCCGATCGGCATCGACGCCAGCGCGCGCGGCCGGCCGCGGCGGGCGATCGCGGCCAGCGTCGCGAGGCTCGCGGTGGCGACGAGGAGCGAGGCCAGGCCGGCGCCGGCCGGCCCGAAGGCCGGCAGCGGGCCGGGGCCGGTCATCAGGAGCCAGTTGGCCCCCGCGTTCAGCGGCAGCATCGCGAGGGTGACCTTGAGGAACACCCGCGGGCGCTCGGCGGCGGTCAGCACGGTGCGGTAGAGCGCGACGCCGAGCATCGGCGCGAGGGTGAGTGCGATCGCGTGGGTGTAGCCGCGGCCGCGGTCGAGGAGCGCGGGATCGAGCCCGAGGCGGGCGAGCCAGTCGGGCGCGAGCCAGACGGCGGGGACGAGCAGCGCGGCGAGGATCACGACGAGGATCAGGCCGATGCGCTCGAGCCGTGCCTGCTCGGCGGGATCGGCGCGTACCGTGGCGGCGGTGTAGAAGGGCGCGAGGCCGCCGAGCACGCCGGCGCCGAGGTAGAACAGGATCGAGTAGAGGTCGCTGCCGACCGCGACGGCCGCCAGCGCCTCGGCGCCGAAGAGCGCCGAGACCATGGCGGTGTCGGTGATGCTCATCCCCATGTTGACGAGCGCGATGAGCATGATCGGGGCGGCGAGGCCGAGCAGCGCGCGGCCCTCGTCGAGGAGGCGGCCGTCCCATGCGGGGGCACGGCCGGGGAGCGTGTCGGAGAGCGACATTGCGGGTACTCGGAGAAAGGGGAGGAACCCGGCCGCCGGCAGCGGCCGGGCGCGGTCAACCCCAGTTGCGGTCGTGATCGGCGTGGGTGCGCAGGTAGGCGCCGGGCGCGAAGTGCCGGTCGTAGAACTCGGTGTCGAGCCGGTGCGCCTGCAGGTAGGTCTTGATGAAGACCGCCGGCACCGTCGCCGGGAAGCGGCCGAAGGTCGAGAAGACGTACTCGGCCATCAGCGCGGTGATCTCGATCGCCTCGGCGTCGATCGCCGCGGCGCCGGAGCGGACCGTGCCGTTCTCCTTGTAGGGCCCGCCGACCTTGGGGTCGAAGGGTCCGCCGGCGCCGTACTTGCGCGCGACCACCGCCTCGACCGCGGCGCGCATGTCGGCGTGGTGCGGCGGCACGTGCGCCTCGAAGACGCCCTCCCGGCCGGTGACGTGAGGCAGCGGCTGGCCGTCGAGCATCTCGAAGCGGAAGCCGAGGCCCGGCACCGCCGGGTCGCCGCTGGCGCCGAAGACGGTGAACGGGTTGATCCCGGTGTACATCCAGCCGCCCAAGCCCAGCGCCTGCAGCATCAGCGCGCCGGCGTAGCAGGCGGTGCCCATCTCGACCGAGACGTCGGTGAGCGCGGTCTGCTCGACGAGGCTCATCGGCCAGGCGACTTCGAGGTTCAGCCGGTGGGCGTAGCGCTCGAGCCCGGGGATCGGCCGGCCGTTGACGTCGTCGAAGATGCCGGTGCCGTTCTGCACCAGGTAGAGCAGCAGCAGGATGGTGTGCTGCGCCACGTCGGCCATCGGCCAGATCAGCGTCGAGCCGGGGACGTTGGCGCACCAGGTGTTGTGGCCCTCCATGTGCGGGATCTCGGCCGGGATGTTCAGCCGGCCGTCGGCGAGCTTGACGATGCGGGCGCGGTGCGCCTCGACCCAGGCGCCGAGGTCGGTGCCGCCCTGCGACGGCAGCGGCGTCATGTCCCGGGTCGGCAGGAAGTAGACGCCGGTGTCGTCGGTGAAGAAGAACTCCGAGGTGTTGAACCCGGCCGACGAGGGGAAGCTGCGCCCGCCGGCGGCGGCGGTGTAGTTCGGCAGCCGGCCCTTGTAGTCGGGGTGGTGGGCGAAGAGCTCGGCCCAGCCGGTGTTGCCGGCGATGGTCGCGATCAGCAGCATCTGCTCGAGCGGGTCGAGCGGCTCGGGCGCCTGGCGCGAGGCGAAGGCGAGCGGGCCGTTCGGGATCGTCGCGCCCTTGGCGAAGCGCCGCGAGCGGCGGCCGTGGATCGCCTCGATCAGCGGGAAGGTCGCGGCCTCGACGAGGCCGGCGGGCGGGGTGGGATAGGCGTCGAGCATGATCTTGCCTCGGGTTGTCAGGGTTTCGCCGCGGGCGAGCCCGAGGCCGGTCAGCAGGGCGCCGGCGCCGATCAGCGTGGTGCCGAGCAGGCGGCGGCGGGTCGCGTCGAGCATGGGTCTCGCTCCGGGTGTTCTTGGTTCAACCGCGGCGGGCCAGGCCGGCGAGCCAGTCCGATGTCGCCGCGGGCGACGCCGATGTCCGCGCAGCTCGCGCTCGGTCAGCCAGCTAGCTCCTCGCGGGTGCGCTGGCGCAGGCGCCAGTGGCGCCAGGCGGTGCCGAGAGTTGAGGTCCTTCTCTGTCATCTTCGATCTCCAGTGCCGGGACAGCTCGGCCCTTGTCGGCCGCCGCGGGGAATGACACGGGGGCGGGGCATGGCGTGAGGCTCGGACTCGACGGAATCGGTCCGGATGTGACAGGATCGCGGTGATGCCGACGCCTTTCGCCCCTCAGGTCTCGATCTGCCTCCTGGCGGTGCCCGAGGTGGCGGCCGGCGTGCTCTACGGCTTCCGCGACGTCTTCTCCTTCGTCGGCGTCGGCTGGGAGATGCTGACCGGCTGGCCCGAGGGCGGGCGGCGGCTCGCGGTCCGGGTCGTCGCCGAGGACCGGACGCCGTTCCGCAACAGCGCCGGCATCCTGATCGCGCCGGAGCTCGCCTTCGACGAGGTGCCGCGCGCCGACGTGGTGATCGTCAGCGACTTCGCGATCGGCTGGTCGGACGAGACGCGCGGGCGCTGGCCGGCGGCGGTGGCCTGGCTGCGCCAGCAGCACGCGCAGGGCGCGCTGATCTGCTCGGTCTGCACCGGCTCGCTGATGCTCGCCGAGGCCGGGCTGCTCGACGGCGAGGAGGCGACCTGCCACTGGGCGACCGCCGACCTGATCCGCCGGCGCTACCCGGCGGTGCGGCTGCGGCCGGAGCGGGTGCTGGTGCCGGCCGGGGCGGAGCACCGGCTGGTGACCGCGGGCGGCTCGGCATCATGGAACGACATGGCGGTCTATCTCGTGGCCCGCTTCTGCGGCGAGGCCGAGGCGCGGCGGATCGCCAAGCTGTTCCTGTTCGGCGACCGCAGCGACGGGCAGCTGCCCTTCGCCGCACGGGTTCGGCCGCGGCAGCATCAGGACGCGGCGGTCGCCGCGGCGCAGGTCTGGATCGCGGAGAACTACGCTGTCGACAATCCGGTCAGCGAGATGACGCGGGTCTCGGGGCTGACGCCGCGCACCTTCAAGCGGCGGTTCCAGGCGGCGACCGGCTATGCGCCGCTCGACTACGTCCAGTCGCTGAGGATCGAGGAGGCGAAGCAGATGCTCGAGACCGGCGACGCGCCGATCGACGCGGTCGCCGGGGAGGCGGGCTATGCCGAGCCTGCCGCCTTCCGCCGCATCTTCAAGCGGGCGACCGGGATTTCCCCATTGCAGTACCGCCAGCGCTTCCGGCACGTCGCGGCGGAGTGATGTCGACGAGTACCGATCCCGGCCACACGGGTGGGTGCGGTCCTGCTCCAGGCCGAACGGCGTACGATCGCTACCTCCGTGCCGGACACTCGAAGATCGAATCTCACGTCACAGACAGCAACAGCATCACGATCGGAGTGATAATGCGGGCAAGCTCGGCGTGGACGGCGGGGCCGTCGTACTGCGCTGCCGAGCGCCAGACGCCGACGCCCGCAAGAAGGTTGTAGGGCACCGACAATGCATAGCCCACGAAGAGCGCCGACCACGGCCGGTCGGCGGTAATGAGGGCCAGGAATGCGGCGCTGGTGGTCAGGTTGACCAGGAGGCCGATGCCGATCGCCCAGGTCCAGAACGCCTCGCCGAGGGGCAACTCACCCAGCCATAGCGCGCGTAGCTTCGTCATGGCGCATGCTTAGCTGAAACTGCTGACCTGTGCGAACGGCCGGCAAAGTTACTCAAACGCTGTTACCGCCGCGCCTCCCTGCGCCCTTTGGCGCTCGCGGGCATCAACAAGGTGCAATTTCCACCCCCACGATCAGGTCGAACAGCCACCGGAGGCCCATGTCCATCATCGCGACCTTCGGGGCTACGGCATGCAACCGGAACGTCGTCAGCGGCACGGGAGCCTCAATTCCGACCACGCCAAATCGCGCCCCATGCATGGCGACGAAGCGCCTCGGCAGCGCCGAGATCAAATCCGAGTCCGCGATGACGGCGAGCGCAAACATGAAGTTGGGAACCGTGAGAGCGACCTGCCGGGAGCGGCCGTGGCTCGCCAGAAGCTCATCGACAAATCCGTGCGGGTCGCCTGCGAGCGACACCACCAGATGCTGCAACCCGCAGTACCGATCCAAGGACGGATCGTCGGCGAACGGATGCCCGGACCGCACGGCGACGACGAAGTTCTCCTCGTAGAGGAGGGCCGCGTGAAAGCGTGCAGGAACGTGCTCGGATGGAATGACGGCGATGTCGGTGATCCGGTCATCGAGTTCCGCGAAGACGTTGTGCCAGGCCTTCTCGGGTGAGGGCTCGCCCGCCCTGGGAAGCAGTTGCCGAATTCCGATGCCAATGCCGGGCGCAGCACTGCGGAGTTCGGCGAGCAGCTGTGGCAGGAAGACGGCGGAGACACCGTCGGGTGCGCCGATCGTGAACCAGCGCGCGGAAGTCGAGGGATCGAACGGCTGGGCGGTCGCGATGACCTGCCGCGCCCGCGCCAGGACATCTGCCACAGGGGCGCCCAGCTCGATGGCGCGCGCCGTCGCGACGACGCCTTTGGGCGTCCGGAGAAACAACGGATCGTTGAGGAGCCGGCGCAGGCGCCCCAGCCCGTGGCTGACCGCCGAGGGGCGTAAGACTAAGCCGCTGCGCTGCGCGGCCGACATGCCGCTCCTCCAGAACCGCCTCGAACACCACGAGAAGGTTGAGGTCCGCACGCGATAGATCAGTTTCGTTCAGCATTGTGATGAAATCATATCACTGGCTTCAGGACGTGCGAAGTGAGATTTCGACATCGTCGGAGCGGCGCGGTGCCGCTTCAGCAATTGAAACAGACACGGGATGCACGAAATGTCAGTCTCTCGACGTTCAGCCATGGCCACGGCGGGAGCGGCTCTCGCCATGACGCAGATCGCGCAGGTGGCAAGCGCCGCGGAGGAGCCGCGCGGGCTCGGCGCGGCGGAGCTCTATGCCATCTCGGGTGAGGCGAACGCGGCGCTGATGCGCGGCGACATCGAGCAGTATACCGCGCTCGTGTCCCTCTCCGAGGATTTCACGCTTATGTCGCCGTTCGGAGGGCAGCCGACCCGCGGGTCCGACTACACGCCCGAGCGCATCCAGGCGATGGGTCGGTTCTTTCGCAACGGCACCTTCAAGCAGGAGCTCGTCCAATCCTATGCGTCCGACGACATGGTTGTCCTTGCGTTGATCGAGCAGACAAGCGTGGAGGTCGGCGGATTGCCCGCCCAGGACTGGTCCCTCCGGGTAACCCTGGTCTATCGGCGGGAAGGGGCCGACTGGCAGCTCGTGCATCGCCACGCCGACCCCCTCGCGCCAGGGATATCGTTGGAAATGGCGGCAGCCCTCGCGCGCGGAGACGCGGACCTGGACCCCGCGTAGTACTGGCGTCCGTCTACGTATCGCGCTGATCTGAGTTGCTGGTGCCGCAGAGCCCGGCCGGAGATCCACAAACTTCGTGTGACCTCCGGCCGATCACCGTCTTACCCCGCCCCCGCGACGACGAACCTCCGCCCGCGCCGATGGTGCACCTGCCGCCCGTTCAGCCGCCAGACGATGACGCTGAGCGCATACTCCCACCGCCGGT
The DNA here is from genome assembly GCA_963763295.1 of uncultured Alphaproteobacteria bacterium. Classification (GTDB taxonomy): domain Bacteria; phylum Pseudomonadota; class Alphaproteobacteria; order Rhodobacterales; family Rhodobacteraceae; genus Amaricoccus. The sequence goes on along the minus strand of CAVXOH010000003.1, from coordinate 99,080 downwards.
GCGCCGTCGGCCGGCTGATCCCGAACCGGTAGCAGAGCTCCTTCCACGGCGCGCCCTCGGCGCGCGCCCACATCAGGTGGGCGTCGTCGCGCTCGAGGAAGCGGTTCCAGGTGATCGCCTCCTCCATCCGGGTGATCGCCGCGGTGCTCGGCGGCGGCAGCCGCATCTTGGTCGGCGCTGCCCTCGGCGAGCTCCTTCGCGGTCCGCTGGATCTCCGGCCAGGTGCCGAAGTAGCCGGCGACCCGAACCGGCGGCAGCCGGCGAAGGACTGCCGCCGCCTCGGTGATCCGCTCCTCGACCATGTCGCGCGTCCACTCAGGCATGGGCCGGCTCCTCGCGCTTGCCGTAGAGCTTGTCGCCGAGCTGCCGGACGAGCTCGCGCTCGGGCCAGGTCAGCCGCTCGTCGTCGAGGGAGACGGCGAGCAGACCCTGCTCCTGCCAGCCGTCGCGCTTCACCTGCTCCGGGCTGCGCCGCTCGCCGCCGTAGCCGCGGGGAATGCCACCTCATCGGGCGACCTCCTGCAGCACGGCGGCATAGCCGGCGACGTCGAGGATCGAGTCGGCGATGCGCCGGATCGTGGCCGAGCCGGGCGAGCTTCAGGTCGATCAGGCAGAGCACGACCTGAGCCGGGGTGACCGGCTGGCCGAGGGTGATCGACCAGCGCGCGGCCACCGCCGCCATCATGGCGTCCGGCGTCGCCGTAGGCCTGCCGCCGCTGCTCCACGACCTTCGCCGCCTCGAGCAGCATCGCCTCGCCGCTCACCGCAGACCTCCCCGGGTTTCGATGGCCCAGTGCAGGATGGCGAGCGCGTCGGCCTCGTTGTCGTCGCTCGGGCGGAAGCCGCGGGCGCGCGCGGCGGCGATCATCTCCTCCTTGCCGGCGTTGCCCTTGCCGGTGGCATGCCGCTTCACGGTGCCGACCGGCACGCCCTGGTAGGGCACGCCGCGGAGCTCGGCCCAGGCGGTGAGCGTCGCCATCAGCCCGCCGTAGACGTGGGCGGCGTCGGTGCCGACATGCCGACGCACCTCCTCGTACCAGATCGCGGCGATCGGCCCGCTCAGCTGGTCGAGCTCGGTCAGCCAGTTGGTGAAGCGCAGGTAGCGCATGCCGCCGCCGTCGTAGCGGCTGGGGCGGAACGACACCGTGCCGCTGGTGATCAGGCCGTCGAGCGCGCGCAGCGCCCAGCCGGTGGTGGTGCCGAGGTCGAGGGCGAGGATGGTGGGCGTCGCCGCCGGCGCGGCCGGCACGGGCAGGCTTGCGCTGCGGTCGGGCAGAGTCAGAGTTGCTACAGCCATGATGGTCTCCGTCGTTGAGGCTGTCGGTGGTGGAGGACGACGGCGGCCTGGTGCTTGGCGGTGCTGGCCGCCGTCGTCTGATCGAGTGCGGCTGCGGAGGCCCGGTGCTCGGCGCGAGCCGGTCGCAGTCGGCCGGGACGCGTGTGACAGATGCGACAGGTTCCGGTTCGTTCCTCGCGCGCACGCGCGCGCACGCGTAAGGAGGAACGGAATGATCTGTCACATCTGTCTCACCGTCCGATCGGGCGCTTCAGTCATGGTCGATGCCCGCGGCGGAGTCGTAGCGGAGCGAGAGGCCGCGAAAGATGCGGTACTGGGTCCCGCCGATCCGCGTTCTGTCGGCCTTGAACCCGCGGCGGATCAGGTTGGCGCTGAAGGCCTTCGAGCTGCCCGGCCGATCGCCTTGGCGCTCGGCGAAGGCCTTCCAGGACTGATAGAGCTTCGCCTGGACCTCGAACTCGCGCTCCGTCCTGGACGCAGTGCTCCTCGAGCCACTGGCCGAAGGTGTCCTGGTCGTCGAAGTACTCGGCCGTCGCCTCCGCGACGATCGCCGGCCGGACGAGGCCGTTCGCCTGCCAGTCGAGGCAGCCCTCGATCATCCAGCGCAGGATGCCCGGCCACTCGGCCTTCAGCTTCTCCTCGAGCTGCTGGTCGGGGCGCGGCGGCTTGCGGGTGAAGGGGATGATGTTGAAGCGGCGCTTCGCCGCGTCGTCGACGTTGGTCAGCACCGGCTTGTGGTTGCCGACGATGACGAGCTTGAAGCGCGGCGTGAAGGTGAAGTTGTCCTGCCGCATGAAGCGGGCGGTCACCTTGTCGCCGCCGGTCAGCTGCTTCACCCGGGTCTCGGCCCAGGCGCGGCCCTCCTCGGTCTCCGAGACCGAGACGAGGCGCGCGCCGCGCAGCATGGCGATGTCGGTCGAGTGCTTGTCGTGCGCCGAGGCCGCGAAGGCGTCCATGACGGCGGTCTCGGCGTAGTCGGCGAGGATGCCGTTCAGGGTGTTCAGGAACACCGACTTCCCGTTGCCGCCGGGGCCGTAGATGAAGAAGAGCGCGTGCTCGCGGGTGTCGCCGGTCAGGCAGTAGCCGGCGATCTGCTGCAGGAAGCGCACGAGCCCGGCGTCCGCCTGCGTCGCGTCCTCGAGGAAGCTCGAGCCAGGTCGGGCACTCGGCCGTGGCCGCCGGTGCGACGGCGGTCAGCCGGGTGATGTGGTCGCCGCGCTGGGCGGCGCGGAGCCGGCCGGTGCGCAGGTCGACGGTGCCGCCGGGCGTGCCGAGGGCGAAGTGGTCCGGGTCCCAGATGTCGGAGGTGACCGCATGCCGCCGGTCGATCTGCGCGAAGCGGATGACCGCGGCGGTGGTCCCGGCGCGGAGGAGCTTCGTCACCTCCTTCTCGTCGAGCGGCAGCGCCTCGGCGGTGCGGCGGCATTCCTCGCGCGCGAGGTGCAGGGCGAGCCCGGTCTCCTCGACCCGCCAGCGGGTCTTCTCCCAGATGTACCAGCGGCCGCGGTGGTGGTCGTAGCGCAGCCGGTCGGCGTAGCGGCGGGAGAAGGCGGCGGCGATGGCGTCCTCGTTCGCCGCCTCGGCCGGCGCGGAGACCTCGTCCTCGACCCGCGCCATGCCGCGCTCGAGCGCCGCCTCCAGCGCCGCGACGCCGCCCTGCACGCAGCAGGTCGTTGGCGTCGGTGCCCGCGACCGGCGGCACGGCGACCATGACGCGGCGACCCTCGGCCTTCAGCCGCTGCGCGGCGCGCTGGGCGGCCCGCATGCCGGCGCCGCTCTCGTCGTGGTCGGCGAAGACGATCGACCTCGGCGACGTCGTCCGGGATCTGCACCCGCTCGAGGCCCTTGGTGGACAGCGTCGCCCAGACCGGCCGCCGCGGCGAGAGGTGCCGGAGTGCCAAGCCCGTCTCGATGCCCTCGCAGAGGATCAGCGGCAGGCCGGCGACGGCGTCGCCGAGACGGACCGCGCCGCCGGAGGCCTGGCCGAGCATCATCTTCGGCTTCTCGATCCGCGCCTTCACCGGCTCGTCCGGATCGAGGTAGGTGCGGTGCACGCCGATGATCGCGCCGGCCCGGTCGCGGATGACGCCGATCAGCGCCGGATGGCCGGTGCGGGTGTCCCAGTGGGTGAGGTTCGGGTGGAAGCGCAGGTCGGCGTCGTCGAAGACCTCGAGGCCGCGCTGCCGGAGGTAGGCCTCGGCCTTGGTGCCGGCGATCGGCACGGCGTGGCGCAGGATGAACTCGATCTCCTGGGCGGCATTCTTCCGGCCCGGAGCCGGCGGCGTCCGCGGCTGGCATGGGGAGGTGCCCGGCGATGCTCGCGGCATGGTCGAAGAGCGCGGCGCCGGTCAGCCCGGAGGCGTACTCGACGGTGTTGATCGGCCCGCCGCCGTCGCCGGTCTCGAAGTCGTGCCAGTCGCCGGCGTTCGGGCCGCGCAGCTCGATGACGCAGGAGCCGTTGCGACGCGGAGCGTCGCCGCGGATGTTGGCGAGCCGCCACTGGTCGCCGACGCGGCGGCCGTTCGGGAAGAGCGTGCGGCACCCAGGTCGCGGCCGAGCCGCGCAGCCCGGCGACGATCGCGTCGAGATCGTGGCGCAGGGGCTCGCGCGCGGCGGACGCCACCTCGTTGAGGTCGATCATCGTGGGGCCGCCTCGGCAGCGTCCGGCGCCCAGCAGCGCTTCGCCCAGTCGCACATCCGGCAGAGGTAGAAGTCCGGGGCGCTCGCCATGCGGGGCGGCAGCTCGCCGGCCTCGGCGGCGCGGATGATCGCGACGGCCTTGTCGGAGAGCGCCTGCGCCTCGGCCGGCTCGAAGGGCACGATCTCGTGGTAGAGCGCCTGGCTGTCCTTGTTGAGCGCGGTGAAGAGCGCGACGCCGAGCTCCATGTAGGCCATGTAGAGCTGGACCTGGGCGAAGTAGACCGGCTTCGAGAGCCGCACGCCGCGCTTCACGAGGTCCGACCAGGACTTCGTGTTCAGCGCCTTGTGCTCCCAGAGCGCCGGCCAGCGGACGCCGATCGCCGGACCTGCGACGATCACCCCGTCGATGTGACCGCGCAGCCGGCCGCCGGCGGCCTCGAAGCCGAACTGGCCGCCGTCGGCGCGCTGGTCGCGCAGGTCGAACCCGGCCTCGCGCAGCCAGCGGATCGACAGCGCCTCGAAGGCGTGGCCGGCGTCGAAGACGCGCAGGATCGGCCCGTCGAAGTCGGCGCCGGGGTCCTTCGGCGTGTGGGTGACCTCGTAGACGAGCTTGCGCTCGCAGGGCTCGCCGACCCGGCTGCCGCCGAGGTAGTCGCGCGGCGTCTGCGCTGCGGTTCCGCGCCACCAGCGCCGCGTCGATGTGGGCGTTCACCGCATCGGACGTCGCTGCGGTCGGCGGCCGCGCACAGATCGGCCCCGAGCCATGATTGAGGTCGAGCATCGCGCGGTCGACCTCAGAACGGAATCTCGGCGTCCTCGAACGGATCGCGCGGCGGCGCCTGTTGCTGCATCCCCTCCTGGAAGCCGTCGACGCAGGCCTCGATGATGAGGTCGATCTCGGCGGCGCTGCGGCTGAAGAATGCCCCCATCAGGCCGAGCGTGGTCAGCGCCTCGGCGAGCTTCGCCCGCGCGTGACGGATCGCCAGCTTCTCCATGTCGGTCTTGTCGATCATTCCCTTGTTCCTGGCGGCATGCCCCGAGCCGGAGTCGAGGCAGGGCTTCGAGCAGAAGCGGTGGTGCGGGTAGCGGCCCCAGAGGAGCTTGTGGACGTAGCCGAAGCCGCGGGCCTCGCGCCCGCAGAGGGCGCAGGGCTCGCGCCCCGCGAGGTCGGGAAGCGCGTACGCCGGAGGCGGCGACGCAGCGCCCGCGTCGGGCTGCGGCGGCCGCGGCTTCCACCTCCGGCGGGGCACCGGTCCCGACCTCGCGCGGACGCGGGCCTCAGCTGTTCAGCCAGGCGGGCGTGGAGCCGCCCGCAGGCTTGGATGCCTCGGCGGGTTTGCCGGCGGCGGCGCCCTGGCCCCAGGCCGGTCCCGCGCTCGGCGCCTTCGCCTGCGATCCCCACGCCGGTGCGCCTGCGGCCGGAGCCGTCGTGGCCGCCGGCGGCCGCCGCGTGCCCGGCCGCGCCGGCACGGTTTCCCCGTCCATGATCTTCCGCCACTCGGGCGTGGTCGGCAGCACGACATGGTCGAGCCGGTTCTTGTCCGGGTAGGCCGGGTTGTCGCTGTACTCGACCTTGATCTTGGCGACGAAGGTGATGCCGGAGAGGTCGGCGAAGCCGCGCAGGACGCGCTTCGCCTTGGTCGCCTCGCTCATGTCCTCGGGATCGAGGCCGAGCGCGCTGTCGATCATCGCCCGCAGCGTGCTCTTGGTGATCCGGGCGCCGATCGAGACGCCGTTCTCGTCGACCTTGCCGCCCGAGACGGTGAGGGTCTGCCAGAACTTCCGGCGGATGTGCGGGCCCTCGGTGACGGTGAACTCGGCGTCGAGCATCAGCACGTCGCTGCCTTCGGTTGCCGGAGCGCTTCAGGAGGCCGCGATCGATCTCGCTCTCGCCGTCGATGCCGCCCGGACGCAGGATCATCGTCACCTTGGCGAAGGTGCCGTCGGGGATGGTCTCGCCGGTCTTCTGCGGCTCGGCGTCGTTCATGTCGAAGGTCATGGCGGTCATCCTTTGGCGGTGGCGTTGATCTTGGCGAGGAGCGCGCCGAGGTCGGCGGGCTCGGTGACATCGAGGCGGCCGCTGCGGTCCTTCGCCGGCAGCGCGAACGGGTTGCCGGATCGGCAGACCAGCCGGCGGTGCTCGCCTTTCTCCGGATCGTGGCGCCAACCGTCGCCGTCGCGACTGAAGAGGCTGAGCGTCATCACCTGGTCGACGATTCCGGGGAGCTCGCGCGCCGCCTTGCCGCCCTCCATCTGCGGCTGCCAGGTGACGCGGCCCATGTCGTCGGTCACCTTCTCGAGGATGCCGACGAAGATCACCGTCTTGCCCTCGGCGTGCTGCAGGTGCTTCAGGAGCCCGATCACCTCGCGGGCGAGGAGCCCGTAGGCGCCGCGGGTGTCGGGGTTGCCGGTCTTCTCGGAGAAGGCCTCGGGCCGGGTCTTCGCCCAGGCCATCGCCTGCCGGGTCAGGTCGGTGATCGAGTTGACGAAGATGGTCCGCTTGCGAGGCGATCAGCTCGACGAGGTCGGGATGCGCGGCGGCGAGGTGGCGGTAGTGCGCCTCGGAGAAGAAGGCGTTCTCCTCGGCCGCCGGGTTGATGCCGCCGATCAGGCAGGCGATGTCGATGGCATCGGCGAAGGTGCGCAAGGGGAGACTGTCGCCGCGCCAGTCCTGCACCGACTTCAGCCCCGCCTCGAGGTCGAGGCAGAGCGTCGTCGCGTCCGGCAGCGACTTCAGAAGGGTGGTCTTGCCGCCGCCGCTCGGCCCGAAGATCACCACGGTCGTCTTCAGGTTCGCCTCGGCCAGCCGCTCGTCGGCGGTGACGATCCGGAGCGCCATCAGCGCGCCTCCCCGAGCACGAGGCGGAAGGTCGGCTTCCCCGGCTTCACCGTCCGGGCCGCCTCGAAGCCCTCGCGGATCGCCGCCGGCCAGGCGCCGTACTTCCGCTCCGAGACCCGGAAGATCGTCTCGACGTACTCGGCCGGATCGTCGCCGGCGGCGCGGATGCGGGCGACCATGCCTGCCCAGCGCCGCCTGGTCCCACTCGACCTTCTTCGGCAGGTCGGCGATCACCGTCACCTCGCCGTCGTCGAGGCGGACCGTGCCGGTGTCCTTGCCCTCAGCCCGGCGCGCCGCCGCGGCGCGGTCGGCGTAGCGGAGACCGATGGCGCCGTTCAGCCAGTCGGCGAGGGACCGCGCGGCCTTGGCAGCGTCCTCGGCCTCCTCCTGCAGGACGGCGAGGAGGTCGGCGGGCAGGGCCGCGATCTCGCCGATCGGCATCGTCGGCATGTCCCCGAGCCGGGGACGGTTGGCGGGGGCGTCCACTTACGCGGCCTCCTCGGTGATGACGTGGGATGCGAAGTCGGGGAGCGCGCCCTTCCGGCGGGCCCGGGCGACCGCGAAGTAGCTGTAGTCCTCGGGGCCGTGCCGATGCTGGACGAGGTGCACGAGGCCGCGCTCGGCGAGATCGTGGGCGCGGCTGCCGAGCAGGCCGAGCGCCGCCGCGCCGGCGTTGTCGCCGAGGCGGCCGAAGCCGGTGCGGTCGAGCGCGAGATAGCCGCGGTGATACTCGAGGACCGCGCCGGGCGCGGCCTGCGCCACCCAGGCGCAGAGCTCGATCTCGCTGACGCGGGGACGAGGAATCCGGATGACCGGCGCTTTCGCCATGGGGGTCGCTCTCCAGAGTGTCAGGGGATGCTCAGGATCCTCCACTCAACTTATACGAGAATATCGGATATGCAATATCCGTTTTATGCGGTCTGGCGGCTCCCGAAATTCCGGGATAACTCAGACCGTCATGGACTTCGACGAAAAGCAGCGCCTGGCCCGGACCGGCGACATATCCAACGAGGCCGCCTCCTTCCGGCTGCGCGCAGCGCGCGAGGCGCTGGAGTCGCGCATCAGCCAGAAGGCGATGGCGGAGGTCCTCGGCGTGCCGCAGACCACCTACGCCAGCTACGAGACCGGCGACGCCTATCCTCCCCCGGCGGTCATCCGGCACTTCCGCCGCGAGCACGACTTCAGCTTCGACTTCATCATGTACGGCGACTGGCGCCGGCTCCCCGGCGATCTGCAGGAGCGCGTCTTCGACGCCATGCGCGCACTAGAGGCCAAAGCGGGTCGTAAAGCAGATCGAGGCTGAACGGCACGACCTTGCGGATGGCAAGGAGGACGCGAACGGCCAAGGGCATCAGCAAGCTCGCCTGTAGTTGTTTCCAGGCGGAGCTTGGCTGACGGCGATGGAAGGAGCAACAGGGGGAATTCCCCCTATCTGCGGCGCATCAGATGATCAGCCCCAAGCGGTAGGCGCGAAGCGCCGCCTGGGTCGTGTTGCCGGCATCGAGCTTCACCCTGGCACGCTCGAGCGCCTTCTCCGCCGCCTTGGGGCTGATGCCGAGCGCGTCGGCGGCCTCTCTTGCAGCACCGCCCCTCGGCGATGAGCCGCAGGGCGCCGGCCTCCAGCTCGGTCAGTCGCGACGTGCGCTGCGGCCTGGTCCGCACGTAGGCGCGATGGAAGCGCTCGGTCGGCCTCATGGACCTCGCGCATGAGCGCCGCGGTGATCGGTCCCTCGGGTGCGTTGATCTTGAAGAGTCCCCGCCAGCCACCCGCCGCGAAGACCGGGACGTCGAAGCCGTGGTGGAGGCAAACGCCCCATTCTTCGGCCACCCGCTCCATCCACGCCTGCCGGGCGCGGCGAAGCGGCAGGGGCAGCTCCGCCATCAGCGCGTCGGGCCGCCAGACGTTGGGCTCCGACCCCGCGAAACCTGAGCGGATCGCCACGTTGATTTCCGGGTTCCGGCCGGCCCGGTAGGTCTCCAGCAGTGGACGGATGCGGGCGCTCGCCGCAGCGGCGACGCGGGCTCCTCCCGGCTCGAAGGACGGCACGATCAGGAAGTAAGCGCCGTCGAGCCCGAGCGCGCTGCCGCGTTCGCTCAGCTCCGCCCACAGGGGTGCGACCTCCGGGCTGCGCGTGTCGATCGTCTCCACGCGCGGCGGCAAGCTTGCCAGCTGCGGCTGCGCTCTGCATCGCAGCGTGCCACCGGCATCCCTTCCGATCGGCCCGGACGGCGCGTTCCGCGGCGCCCGCCCTATCATACGATTTTCCTGCACTCTCGCCATTGACGGTCCACGAATTCTCGTATAACAACTAGAGGGCGAGTCCTACTCTCAGGAGAAGCGGAATCCAAGCGCATGAACATGCTTTCTCCCGGTAAATTTGCGGCCGATCCGGACACTGCGCGGGCTCGGCAATCTCGCCCGGTGATGCGGCCGAACGCCCTCCATCCCGACCGCATCACGCCGGCTGAGCGCGTCGAAGAAGTCTGCGGCATCCTGGCCCTCGGCCTGATCCGGCTTCGCGCCCGACAGTCAAGTCAAGTATCTGACTTAACGAGAGAAAGTTCGCTACACATCCCGCCCGCCCAGAGCGGTCATGCGAAACGTCCACGACGGAGAGTTGCATGACCGACCCGATCCCCGCCCGCCTGGCCGCGTTGAAAACAATGCCGCTGCCGGAGCTCAAGGCCGAATGGCGCACGCTGTTCGGTGCCGAGCCGCCGGGCTACAACCGTCGCTACCTCGAGAGCCGGCTCGCTTACCGCATCCAGGAGCTCGCCTACGGAGGACTGAAGCCTGAGACGCGGAAGCGCCTCGAGGCGCTTGGTGAGCAGTTCGCCGATCGCAACATCACCCGCCGCCGCATCCGCGACGACGTGATGCCGATCGCGGGCACCAGGTTGCTCCGCGAGTGGCAGGGGGTCGAGCACACCGTCACCGTGTTGAAGGACGGATACGAGTGGCAGGGCCGGCCCTACCGCTCGCTCTCGGCGATCGCTCGCGCCATCACCGGGACCCGGTGGAACGGCCCCCTGTTCTTCGGCATTCGGAACCACCGGAGCGCAGCATGAGTCGCGGACCCGAGAGCAAGCCGATCCGCAAGCTGCGCTGCGCGGTCTACACCCGGAAGTCGACCGAGGAAGGGCTCGACAAAGAGTTCAACTCGCTGCAGGCCCAGCGCGAGGCATGCGAGGCCTACATTGCCAGCCAGCGGTCGGAGGGCTGGGCGCTGGTCCGCAACGCCTATGACGATGGCGGCTTTTCCGGCGGCACTCTGGAACGCCCTGGTCTGCGGCAGCTGCTCGCCGACATCGAGGAGGGGCTGGTCGACGTCGTCGTGGTCTACAAGATCGACAGGCTGTCGCGATCGCTGATGGACTTCTCGAAGTTGGTCGAGGTGTTCGACCGGGCCGGCGTCACCTTCGTCAGCGTGACGCAGAGCTTCAACACCACGACCTCGATGGGGCGGCTGACGCTCAACATCCTGCTCTCCTTTGCCCAGTTCGAGCGCGAGGTCATCGCCGAGCGGGTGCGGGACAAGATCCGGGCGTCCCGGCAGAAGGGGATGTGGATGGGCGGCAACGTGCCGCTCGGCTACGTGGTGCAGAACCGGAAGCTCGTGGTGCACGAGCCCGACGCGGCTGTCGTGCGGTCGATGTTCGAGCGGTTCCTCTGCGTCGGCTCGGCGACGGTGCTCGCTGCCGAACTGCGCGCCGAGGGCGTGGTCACCACCAAGGGCCGCCCAATCGACAAGAGCTACCTCTACAAGTGCCTCAGCAACCGCACCTACCTCGGGCTCGCCATCCACAAGGGCACGGCCTACCACGGCGAGCACGCGGCGATTATCGACCAGGCGCTCTGGGACAAGGTGCACGCGATCCTTGCCGAGAACGCCCGCACCCGATCAGCACGCACGCGTGCGCAAACGCCGGCGCTGCTGAAAGGGCTGATCTTCGGGCCGACCGGTGCGGCGATGTCGCCGACGCACACCCGCAAGGGCAACCGGCTCTACCGCTACTACGTCAGCCAGGATGTGCTTCAACATGGTCGCGATGCCTGCCCGATAGGGCGGGTTCCGGCGGCCGAGATCGAGGCGGCCGTCGTCGACCAACTGCGCGGCGTGTTCCGTCAGCCCGAGATCGTCATCGGGACGTGGCGCGCGGCACGGGCGGAGCAGGATGACGTCACCGAGGGCGAGGCGCGAGACGCGCTCATAGCAGCTCGAGCCGCTGGGGGAAGCGCTCTTCCCCGCCGAGCAGGCACGGATCGTGCAGCTGCTGGTCGACCGGGTGGATGTCCATCGCGAGGGTGTCGACGTACGCTTCCGCATGAATGGCATCGGAGCGCTCGCACGGGAATCCACGAGGAGGGCGGCATGACGGAGGACGATCGTACGGTGACCGTGCGCATCCCGCTGGTGTTCAAGAAGCACGGCGGACGGAAGACCGTGATCTCCCCGGACGACTACGTCTGGGAGCGATCCGAGCCCCTCGTTGACCGCACTCTGGTGAGGGCCCTCGCCCGGGCCTTCCGCTGGCAGAGGCTGCTCGATGAGGGGACGCACGGGACCTTCGACGATCTTGCGAAAGCCGAACGCGTCAGCCAGTCCCATGTCAGCAGAATGCTGCGCCTGACGCTACTCTCGCCAGACCTTATCGAGGCGATCCTGGAGGGGCGGCAGCCGGAAGACATGCGGTTGGAGGCTCTCCTCGCAGGGTTCCCGGCGGAGTGGTCCGCACGATTCTCAGCTGCGCTGCCGCGCCGGACGCGGCCGCAGGGCCTCGCGTCCACGTCCCCACCGGCGGAGGCGTAGGCTAACTTCGAGAGCCACTTCTTCTCGACGCGGCAGATCGGTAGTGTCTCAGTTGAATTTCGAGCTTCCGCCGGTGCTTGCATGATCCGCGTGCAAGCAGTATGCTTGCAAATCCTGATGTGCAAGCATGGAGATCCCCTATGAAAGAGAAGGACGCCAAAAAGGTAGAGGCCGCGCGGGCGCGCGCCAGCGCTTTGACGCCGGCCAAGCGCAGCGAGATTGCCAAGCGGGCGGCGGACAACAGGTGGAACAAGGACCTACCGGAGGCGATCTACACCGGCGAGATCGAAGTAGGAGATGCCCGACTCTCGTGTGCGGTCCTGGAGAACGGCATACGCGTCCTGACGCAAAGCGACATGATGCGCGCTATGGGGCGAGCGCGACAGGCGAAGGGTCGAGGCTTCTATGATGCCGATGTCAACCTGCCCGCATTCTTGACGGCGAAGAACCTAAAGCCTTTTATACCCGTTGAGTTGCATGTGACGTCAAGCCAGATCGAATTTCGCCTCCCCTCGGGGCAAAAGGCATTTGGATACCGCGCGGAGATGCTGCCGCAGGTTTGCGAAGTCTACCTTCGGGCTCGCGACGCCGACGCACTGACGCGGAATCAAGAACATATTGCCCGGCAGGCCGACATTCTTATGCGCGGGCTAGCCACGGTCGGCATCGTGGCGCTTGTTGATGAAGCTACCGGATATCAGCGAGACCGTGCCGCCGACGCCCTCGCCAAAATCCTGGAGAAGTTCATAGCTAAGGAACTGCAGCCTTGGGTTCCAACCTTTCCTAACGTCTTCTATCAGGAGTTATTCAGGTTGCGAGGTCTGGAGTTTCCCCGCGAGACGGTGAAGCGCCCTCAGTATTTTGGTCATCTAACAAATGACATCATATATGATCGATTGGCGCCCGGTATCCGGGATGAACTGAGCAATACCACCCCCAAGTTGCCGTCTGGTCGACGGAAGCACCACATGCATCGCCGGCTCACGCCAGACATGGGGCACCCAAAGCTGAGGGAACATCTCGCGTCTGTTACCACGATCATGCGCCTGAGCCGAGATTACGCCGAGTTCAAGCGCAACCTCGACAAAATCCACCCGCGCTACGGTGAGACTATTGCGATGGACTTTGGAGATGGGGGGCTTTAGCTACGTGCGTCCCACCGCTTGGCCGCCGCCTTCTGCGCGATCTCCGCCCGCCGCTCGGATGCCGTGCTTCGGCGCGCGCCGTCCCGCCCTTCGGCCCAGCTCCTACGCGGCCTTGTTCTTGCCGTCGTCCTCGGGCGTGTCTCGGCCTCACCCGTGGCACCCTCGCCATCAGCACGCCGATCAACGTCCGCGGGGCGCGTCTCGCCTGTCGGTCCTTGGGCATCCTGCTCATCCGTGATGGGGCGTAGGTGTTGGTGATCGTGTGTGATCTTCTCTTCGTCTGCCGCGCCACTGCATCCAAGTCTCTCTTTAGCCTGGCAATCTCGGGATCCACCTCCCGTCAGAGAGGCAGCCCGTGGTGAGGTTGGGGAGCATGGGGGTGACTATTACTCCCGTTCCCGAACTCGATGTCGAACGATTGCCCGTCCGGCCTGCGTTGGCTCCATAGTGCTTTCCGCCAAGCTTGTAGGAGTGTCGAGCCACGCGCGATACCGTCGAGGGGCCACTCGCCCGCCATCAAATTTCAAACTGACACACGACTCGGGCGCTTTTTTCTGCTACCATTAGGCATTGCCGCGACGCAGCGTAGTCTATTCAGACTGCGCCCCCTTCTAGACGATACTCGCGACTTGGTCCCACGGAGGGCACCATGCATTTGACAGGCGTGATTCTCGCCGGCGCGTCGATCTACCTGCTCGCGCGCTTCGCCCTGATCCCCCTTGCCGACCGTCCGGGCCTGCGCCTCAATCTCGCCGCCGAGCCCAAGCGGCGCGCGTGCGCGGCAGCGGCGGGCGCCCTCGCCGGGCTTGCCTTCTGGTTCACGCTCTCGGCGATCCTCGCCGCGCTCCTGGTCTGGTACCTGACCGGCATCGAGGCGGCAACACTCGGCGAGGCTCAAGCGGCGCTGGAACGCGTCCGGCGAGCCGACGAGCTCTTCGGAAGGCTCGGCTCTGGCTTCGGCCTTCTCCTTTCGGCCGCCGCCTGCCTCGGGATCCTTGTCTGGAGCTACCGGCACGTCCGCCGCGAAACCGCCATGGCGATCGACGCCCGCATCAGCGCCGCCATGGGCGAGACGCACGAGCGCGCTCTGCGCGGCGAGCTCGAGCCGCTGGACCCGAGCCCCGCGATGCTCGAGGTCGACGCCCTGATCGACCAGAGCCGTGAACGCCTGGCGGTGGCGGAAGCCGATCCGGAGGCGGCCGCCGCCCTCTCTGACATCGACCGGCTCAGCGCGATCCGGCATCATCTTGACCTCTTCCGGAGGGTCGAGCCCGCGGTGGCCGCCGGGCTGAGGCGGGGCGGGGACAGCGGCCGGCGCTGGACCACCTTCTTCGTCTCGAACGGCTTCTACGACACGCTTTCCTTCGGCGGAAAGGTAGTGTCCATCGCCTGCGTGCTCGCGATGATCCCGGCCTCGCTGGTGATCACCGGCCCGCTGGCCCAGGACCGCCTGGAGGAGCGCAAGCTGGCGCTGGAGGCGGATGCGCGGCAGTTCGAGTTCGTCGCCGCGCGCGGGGAAATCAATCAGGCCTACATGGACCTGACCGCTCGAGCGGAAACCGCCGCCGAGGAGGCGGAGCTCGCGCCAGAGGACATCGAGCTCGCGCAGGCGCTCGCGCACGCCTTCGAGGCCAACGCCTTCCCGCGGCAGCTTGCCACCGATGCGGCACGGGAGCTCGGCCGGGACAGTGTCCGCGCGCTGCAGCGAGTCCGCACCCGCGCGGCCATCCTCACCCATGCCGCGGCCCGCATGCCGGGGCTCGCCGTGGCCGTGGCCGACGCGCCCCTCGCGCCCGCTGCCAGCGAAGCCGAGCTCCTGCTGGCACGCAGCCTCGATGCCGATGGTCCGGTCACAGCCGTGGGGCGGGAGGCGGCGCGGGAAAACCTCGCCATCGCCCGCAGCAACCCCGAGCTGTGGGCCGACCTGAAGCAGAAGTTCCACGCCTATCGCGCGTCCTTCGGCGTCGCCGCTCCGCCCCAGCGCGTCTACGCGCTCGCCCTGAACCAGGCGATCGGTCAGGCGACGGGCGCCATCGACGTGGGCGAGGGGTTCTTCGCGCAGCAGGCGCGGGCCTTCGGGTCGTCCGTATCGTCGGACGCCGCAGGCGCCTACGTCGAGGCGAGCTATCGTTCCTTCATCGTCGACTTCACCCGCACCGGCGACTTGAACGGGTCGGCGAGCCGCGCGGCCGAGCGGGCGGTGCTGGCGATCACGCCGGACGATGTCGTCGCCCTGCGCCAGATGGTCGACGTGGTGCCCGAGCCCGCGAGCTGGAACAGCCACCTCGAGGGCCGCCGGGCGGCGCTGCAGGCCGTCTCCCTGCGCGGGGACGCCGCCGCCACCGAGCGCGCGGCGCAGCGGGTCGCCTCACAGGTCAGCGGCAACTCGCTCTCCGCCGTCGACGCGCTGGCGGAGTTCGGCGACTACTTCCCGGGCAACGCCGGCGAGGATTTGGAGACACGGCGGGCGCGGACCGCCCGGGCGCTAAAGCTGGACGGTGCGCCGCCTGCCGCCGCCCAGGCGTCGCGGGCGGTGCTGACCCGCTCCCGCGCCGCCGCGACCCGGGCGGGGTCCTTCGTCCGTCTCCGCGGGTTCGCGCGCGTCGGCGGCGTCCTGATCGGCCGCGAGCCCGAGCGGAGCCAGGAGCTGCACCTCGATCACTTCGACTGGACCCTCGATGGCGGGCAGTTCCGCTTCCGGATCGCCGCGAACGGCGGCGAGGTCCACGCGTTCGGGCCGTTCTCGGCGGCCATCACTAACCTTGCGCTCGCCTACGCCGCGGACGGACGGCCGACTACGGTGACCATGGTCTCCGCCTCGCCGCTCCGCGAGCTCAGGATCCTCGTCCATCCCGCGCTGATCGACACCGGCCTCGGCTGCCGGGCGATACGGCTGGACCAGTTCGCCGACGAGGCGACCGGAGGGTCCGAGCCGCTTGCCCGCATCCGCGACGAGGAAACCACGATGGCGATCGGCGAGGTCGCGCTCTACAACTTTGCCCGGAACATCCGCGTCGCGACGCTCGCCGGCACGCCGGAGGGCGCCGAGCTGGTCGCGAGCTGGGAGGTGACGCCCCTGGTCGAGCAGGCGCGCGCCATGGCCGAGGATCCCGGCCATGCGAATGCCGCCACGCTCCGGCTGGCGGCGGGCCGCGAGCTTCCCATGACGATTGCGCGCAAGCCGGCCTACTTCGCCGCGCCGCTGGTCAGCAGCATCGAAGGCTGCCTCGGGTCAGCCGATCTCGGCGCGTTCGCCAGCTGCGTGGCCGATGAGACGACACGGCAAGCCGGCGAGCTCCTGGGCAACGCCGACTGGCTGGCCCATCCCGTGGCGTTCGAGACCTGGAGCGGCGTTCGAGAGAAGCCCTACAGCGTGGATGCGACCTTCGCCTTCCTCCGCGAGGACTTGGCCAGCCGCCTCGGTCCCCTCACGTTCATGACCCAGCTCGCCATCGACAGTCCGGCCTACTTCGCCGATCCCGCGCGCCCTTGGTTCGACGAGGAGAATACTGCCCCCGACGACTATGTCGACCCCGAGCCCTGGGAGTTTCCCGCCACCGGGGCCGCCCTCGATCCGGCCGTCGCCGCCCTGCTCGATGCCGACGCCGACAGCCGCACGGTGTTCGACGATATGGCCGAGTTCGCCCTGCTCCAGCGCTTCTTCCGCGCTGCCCTCGATGGCAGCCTGTCCGGGGACTTCCCGCTCGAAAGCCTGCAAGCCATCCAGCACGCCACCGATCCTTCCGTGCACCGTGAGGCCCCGACGCTCCGCTGGAACGTCAGGCCAGGCGAGCTCGAGGGCATCTTGGCTAACGTGCTTGCCGACATCGCGGAACCGGACGGCGCCGTGCAGGACTGCCTCCGGCTCGCCGCCTCCGACGAGGTCAGCAAGCTCGGCCAGCCGGAGTGGGAAGCCACCTGCGGCCCCGAGTTCCTCGCCCGGTCCCTCACGCAGGAAGACGCTGGTCTCGCCGGCCAAATAGCCGCCGCCCGCGCCCTGCGCATCGCCCTCGGTGTTCCGCGCGACGAAGTCCTCGCTGAAGACTTCATTCGCGGCTGTCCCGCACCCTGATCCGGATCATGCCCGGCGCTGCTCGGTCGGTGTCATACTTATGGGCGCGCAACCGGTAGCAGAGGAGTTCGGAATCTGCCTTGAAACGGGCGAGCACGATTTGGCACCGCACAAAGGAGCTGACCGGCTTGTAGTCTAGCAACGCTGTGCGCCCGTAGCGCTCTATTTGCTGCGGTCCGGCGAAGTTCCGTCGTGGGCCAAATGGGTCACGCGTTGCGCATGTCGCTATACATCAAGATCGCCCGCAAGGAGATCATCAAGATCGCCCCCAAAGAGCTGAGAATTTCCGATCCGGGGACTGTTCGCCCCCCCAAATGATTTTGCAAACGCCGCAAAACCGCGCAAGAAAATGTGCTTAAAGTTTAGCAGCTTAGAGCCTGACTCGAAACTCTACGCGACATAGCAATACCTTGCGAGGCGTCGGGTCAGGATGCGGATGTGGGCGACGAAGACCCATGCCTCGGCGGAGGCGATGGATTTCTCCCAATCCTTGGCGAGACGGCGGCAACGCCCGAGCCATGCGAGGGTGCGCTCGACCACCCATCGCCGCGGTAGGACTTCGAAGCCCTTGGCGGTGTCGGAGCGCTTGACGATCTCGAGCGTCCAGTCGCCGAGGCGGCGCAAGGCGGCCTGGAGTTTCGGCCCGGCGTAGCCGCCGTCGGCGAAGACGTGACGCAGCCAGGGCCAGCGGGTGCGGATGGATCGCAGCACCTCGGGGGCGCCGTCGCGGTCCTGGACGCCGGCCGCATGGACCTCGAGGCCGACCATCAGCCCGAGCGTGTCGGTGACGATGTGCCGCTTGCGCCCCTTGACCTTCTTGCCGGCATCGAAGCCGCAAACCCCTCCGCTCTCGGTGGTTTTCACGCTCTGGCTGTCGATGATGCCCGCCGTCGGGCTCGCCTCCCGGCCCTCCAGTTCGCGCGCCTCCATGACCAGATGGTTGCTGATCGTCCGCCACAAGCCGGTGTCGCGCCATTCGTAGAAGTAGCGCTGCACCGTCGACGCCGGCGGCAAGTCCTTCGGCAGCATGCGCCACTGGCACCCGGTCGCCGCCATGTAGAGGATCGCGTTCACCACTTCCCGCAGCTCCGTCGTCCGGGGACGACCGACCGGGCGCGGCAGAGGCAGGAAGGGCGCGACCAGCCCCCATTCCCGATCCGTCAGGTCGCTTGCATAGCGCGGCGCCCGCCGCGCATAGTCGCGCCGGGCGATATCATTCCAGGGCATCGTGCCTCCGTCAGTCCATTCAAACCGACGTGAATCACAACCCCCTGATATCGCTCAACTCGTTTCGGGGCAGGCTCTTAGACCTTGTTGAGTGGATTGCCGCTAGTCAACAGGTTTGGAGAGAAGCGGCCCACAGAGAACGGAAATTCGCGCCCTCGGCCTGTCGGCACTCAGCAGCCCCACCTCTACAACCCTCGAAAACAACGAGATTTTTGGACCGACGCGACCGAATGGAGAACGGGTTGTGTCAGGGCTTGGCTGGGGCGGGAGGATTCGAACCTCCGGTACACGGTACCAAAAACCGTTGCCTTACCGCTTGGCCACGCCCCAAGCGAGGTTGGTTTTATGGGCGGAGGAGGGGGACCACAAGGCGGAAAGGCGGGTCAGGTCAGCGGGTGCTGCTTGGCGAGGCGGTCGAAGGCCATCAGCTCGGCGATCAGCGCGGGCATGCGGTCGAGCTCGATCATGTTCGGGCCGTCGGACGGGGCTCGGTCGGGGTCGGGGTGGGTCTCGATGAAGACGGCGGCGACGCCGAGCGCCACCGCGGCGCGGGCCATGACGGGGGCGAACTCGCGCTGGCCGCCCGAGGCGGTCCCCTGGCCGCCCGGCTGCTGCACCGAATGGGTGGCGTCCATCACGACGGGATAGCCGGTGCGGGCCATGATCGGCAGGGCGCGCAGGTCCGCGACGAGGGTGTTGTAGCCGAAGGAAGCGCCGCGCTCGCAGAGCAGGATGCGCTCGTTGCCGGTCGAGGCGACCTTGGCGGCGACGTTCGGCATGTCCCACGGCGCGAGGAACTGGCCCTTCTTGATGTTGATCGCGGCGCCGGTGGCGCCGGCGGCGAGGAGGAGGTCGGTTTGGCGCGACAGGAAGGCCGGGATCTGCAGGACGTCGACGACCTCGGCCACCGGAGCGCAGTCGGCGGGGAGGTGCACGTCGGTCAGGACCGGGCAGCCGACGCGGTCGCGCACCGCTGCGAGGATCGCGAGCCCTTCGTCCACGCCGAGGCCGCGCTGCGCCCCGAGCGAGGTCCGGTTCGCCTTGTCGTAGGAGCTCTTGAAGATGAGGCCGGCGCCCGCTTCGGCGCAGGCCGTGGCGAGCGCGTCGGCGATCCCGAGCGCGTGGTCGAGACCCTCGAGCTGGCAGGGCCCGGCGATCAGCACGAGCGGCAGCCGGTTCGAGAGCGCGAGCTCGCCGATCTGCACGGTCCTGGCGTCGGTCATGCTGCCCTCCCTCAGCCGCGCGGCGAGCGATAGCGCGGGCCGGACCAGGCTGTAAAGCCCGCCAGCACCGGGGCGGGACCACGCGGCCGCGGTGAGGAACGGTGCGGCGCGCGATCCGAGTCGGCCCGAACGTGGCGTTAACCTTGGTTGACGGGGCGGGGCAAGTCGCGGATCTCGCTCGGAAAGCCGTCGGGGGTGATGTGCGGGGCGGCATGCACGACGCATGCA
This sequence comes from uncultured Alphaproteobacteria bacterium, assembly GCA_963763295.1. Taxonomy (GTDB): domain Bacteria; phylum Pseudomonadota; class Alphaproteobacteria; order Rhodobacterales; family Rhodobacteraceae; genus Amaricoccus. The sequence continues at coordinate 79,598 of CAVXOH010000003.1, read as the reverse complement.
CGTCGCATGCACAATCCATGCACCAGATCCGCGTGGGAGCCGGCGGCCGCCGCAGGGACGCCTGCGGCACGATTCCGGCAGTCGACGGTCGAAACGAAAGGGACGCGTGTCGTCCGGCCAAGTCGATCCGCGGTTAACCATCGTTACCCGGAAGTGGTTGCGACGGTGCCTCGGTTTCTCGAGCATGCCCGGCATCGCCGATGCTTCGGCCTTTCGGGCATGGCCATCGCGGCCGCTCGGTCATTTCGGTTCCGACCTTTCCGCCCGGGAGTCCCCTTCGTCCGTCGATCGGAGTCCGTCGGCGATCGACACCCGGCCCGCCCCGGGCCTGAACTCATCACGCTCCAGCAAGGGCGCGGCAAAAAAATCGCCGCGGGCCGGGGCGCGCGGCGACAGGGGGCGGTGCGGCGTCAGTCGACAGGTCAGGCGGACAGGCAGAATCCGCGGCGCGCACCGCTGGGCAAGGCAAGGGTGTCAGGCGAGGAGCGGAAGGTAGAGGGTGCCCAGGATGGCGACGCAGAGCGCCGTGAGACCCGCGGCATCGCGGACCAGGGTGGCAGGCGCGGCACTCAGCAAGCGGCGGGCGTCGTCGAGCATCGTCGTGTTCCCGTTTCATTGCGAATCTGTTCATGCAATGTTCCAGATTGTTAACCCGTCGTCAAGATGGGGAGAACGTTGCGCGACGCGCGTCGCGCTAGCCGACCGACAGCATGCGGATCGCCTTGTCGCGCTCCATGAGGTGCAGGAGCACGCGCATCGCGGCGCCGCGCGGGCCGGTGAGATCCGGGTCCTGCGCGAGGAGCAGCCGGGAATCGTCCTGGGCGACCGCCATCAGGTCGGCCTGGGTCTCGAGGTCGGCGATGCGGAAGCGCGGGAGGCCGGATTGCTGGACGCCGAGCAGGTCGCCGGCGCCGCGCAGCGCCAGGTCCTCCTCGGCGATGCGGAAGCCGTCCTCGGTCGCGCGCAGGATCTCGAGCCGGGCGCGGGCGGCCTCGCCGAGCGGCGGGTCGTAGAGGAGCAGGCAGGTCGAGCTCGCCGCGCCGCGGCCGACCCGGCCGCGCAGCTGGTGCAGCTGGGCGAGGCCGAAGGCCTGCGCGCCCTCGATCACCATGATGGTCGCGTTCGGCACGTTGACGCCTACCTCGATCACCGTCGTGGCGACGAGGAGGCGGGTGCGGCCGGCGACGAAGTCGGCCATGGCGGCGTCCTTCTCGCGCGGCGGCATCTGGCCGTGGACGAGGCCGGCGATCCCGGGGCCGAGCGCCAGCGTCAGGCGCTCGAAGCGCTCGACCGCGGCGGTCATCTCGGCGGTCTCGGACTCGCCGACGAGCGGGCAGACCCAGTAGGCCTGCCGGCCTTCGGCGATGGCGCGGCGCAGGTGGTCGACGACCTCGGCGGTGCGGCCGGAGGAGACGAGCGCGGTCTCGACCGGCTTGCGGCCCGCCGGCTTCTCGTCGAGGACCGAGAGGTCCATGTCGCCGTACTGGGCGAGGGCGAGCGAGCGCGGGATCGGCGTCGCGGTCATCACCAGGATGTCGGCGGCACGGCCCTTGGCCCCGAGATCCATCCGCTGGCGGACCCCGAAGCGGTGCTGCTCGTCGACGACCGCGAGGCGCAGGTCGTGGAAGGCGACGTCCTTCTGGAAGAGCGCGTGGGTGCCGACGAGGATCGCGATCTCGCCCGCCGCGAGGGCGGCGATCTTGGCGGCGCGCTCGGAGCCCTTGTCGCGGCCGGTCAGGATGTCGAGCCGGACGCCGGCGGCCACGGCGAGCGGCTCGAGCGACAGCAGGTGCTGGCGGGCGAGGATCTCGGTCGGCGCCATCAGCGCCGCCTGGCCGCCGGCCTCGACGGCGGCGAGCATCGCGAGAAGGGCGACCAGCGTCTTGCCGGCGCCGACGTCGCCCTGCAGCAGACGGTTCATCCGGTCGGCCGAGGCCATGTCGGCGGCGATCTCGGCGACGGCGCGCTCCTGGGCGCGGGTGGGCGCGTAGGGCAGGGCGGCGAGCACCCGGGCGCGCAGGCGGCCGTCGCCGCGGGTCGCGAAGCCCTTCGCCCGCTTCATCCGCGCGCGGGCGATCGCGAGCGTGACCTGATGCGCGAGGAGCTCGTCGTAGGCGAGCCGCTCGCGGGCGGGGGTCCCGGGCGCGAGGTCGGCCGGGGCGAGCGGGGCGTGGGCGGCCAGCAGCGCCGGTTGCCAGTCCGGCCAGCCGCGCCGGCGCTTCAGGCTCGGCTCGATCCATTCCGGCAGCGCCGAGGTGCGGGTGAGCGCGTCCTGCACGGCGCGGGTCATCGACCGGAGGCTCAGGCCCTGGGTCAGCGGGTAGACCGGCTCGAACGCCGGCAGGCCCTCGGCCTCGCCGGGGCTCAGCACATGGTCGGGATGCACCATCTGCGCGATGCCGTCGAAGAGCTCGACCCGGCCGGAGACGATGCGCCGGCTGCCGGCGGGCAGGTTCCGGCGCAGCCAGTCGGCGTGGGGGTGGAAGTAGACGAGCTGGAACTCGGTCAGGGCGTCGCGGACGTGGATGCGGTACGGGCGTCCGCGCGTCGCCGGCGCCTGGTGCAGGCCGACCTCGACCTCGACGGTCACCACGTCGGGGAGCCGCGCCTCGCGGATCGAGCCGCGCAGCCGGCGGTCGACGCCCGAGCTCGGCAGCGTCAGCACGAGCTCGACCGGCTTCTCGATCTCCATCCGGGCGAGGAGCTTCGCGGTCTTCGGCCCGACGCCGTCGAGGGTCGTCAGCGCGGTGAAGAGAGGGAAGAGAATGTCGGGGCGGCTCATCGCCGCGGCATCTTCCCCGGTTCGACGCCGTGGGCAAGCCTGCATCGCGCGGGGCCGGGCGCCGGCTCAGCCGCCGCCGGGCGGGAGCGGCGCGCCGGCGTCGCGCTTGTGGCGGCGCTGCGCCCGCGCCGCGCTGCGGCGTCGCGCGGGTTTTGGCGGCGCAAGGAAGAGAAGGGAAGATCTGCGCCGAGGCGCTGATGAAGCGGCTGCTTCATCAGGCGCCTCATCCAGTGTGAGGGTGCGAGTTCGGGCCGGCGTCAAGGGCAGGCGGGCTTGCGCCCGCGGCTTCGCCGCCCTTGACCCCGGCCCGACTCGCGAAGGGAAGGGCACGAAGGTGCGTCCGGGATCGGTGGTCGTGCGTTCGGCCGCGGCCGGACGCACGGGTGGGTCAGGCCTTGATCAGGCCCATGTTCTCGAGCTTCAGGATCACCTGCTGGGCCGAGTAGTCGATCTCGTTGCCCTCGGTCTCGAGCTTGAGCTCGGGGTTCCTCGGCGCCTCGTAGGGGTCGGAGATGCCGGTGAACTCCTTGATCTTGCCTTCGCGCGCCAGCTTGTAGAGCCCCTTGCGGTCGCGCCGCTCGCACTCCTCGAGCGAGGTCGCCACATGGACCTCGAGGAAGGCGCCGTAGGCCTCGATCATCTCGCGCACGACGGCCCGGGTCTTCTCGTAGGGCGCGATCGGGGCGCAGATGGCGATGCCGCCGTTCTTGGTGATCTCCGAGGCGACGTAGCCGATCCGCTGGATGTTGATGTCGCGGTGCTCCTTGGAGAAGCCGAGCTCGGAGGAGAGGTGCTTGCGCACCACGTCGCCGTCGAGGAGCGTCACCGGGCGGCCGCCCATCTCCATGAGCTTGGTCATCAGCGCGTTCGCGATCGTCGACTTGCCCGAGCCGGAGAGGCCGGTGAAGAAGACGGTGAAGCCCTGGGCGGCGCGCGGCGGCTTCGACTTCCTGAGCTCGGCGACGACGGCCGGGAAGGAGAACCAGTCGGGGATCTCGAGCCCTTCCTGCAGCCGGCGGCGCAGCTCGGTGCCGGAGATGTCGAGGATGGTCTGGCCTTCCTCGACCTCGTCGCGCGGCTCGTACTGCGCCTTCTCCTGGACGTAGACCATCTGCTTGAAGTCGACCATCTCGACGCCGATCTCGTCCTGGTGCTTCCGAAACAGCTCCTGGGCGTCGTAGGGGCCGTAGAAGTCCTTGCCCTGGCTGTTCTTGCCCGGGCCGGCGTGGTCGCGGCCGACGATCATGTGGGTGCAGCCGTGGTTGCGCCGGATGATGCCGTGCCAGACCGCCTCGCGCGGGCCGCCCATGCGCATCGCGAGGTTGAGGAGCGAGAGCGTGGTGGTCGCGGCCGGATACTGGTCGAGCACCGCCTCGTAGCAGCGCACGCGGGTGAAGTGGTCGATGTCGCCCGGCTTGGTCATGCCGACGACGGGGTGGATCAGGAGGTTCGCCTGCGCCTCGCGCGCGGCGCGGAAGGTCAGCTCCTGATGCGCGCGGTGCAGCGGGTTCCGGGTCTGGAAGGCGACGATGCGGCGCCAGCCGAGCTTGCGGAAGTAGGTCCTGAGCTCGTTCGGGGTGTTGCGGCGGCCGCGGAAGTCGTAGTGCACCGGCTGCTGGATGCCGGTGATCGGGCCGCCGAGATAGACCGGGCCGGCGCGGTGGTGCAGGAAGTTCACTGTCGGGTGGGCGATGTCGTCGGCGCCGAACACCAGTCTCGGCCTCGCGGCTCTTGTCGGGGGTCCAGCGGTCGGTGACCGACATGATGGCGAGGATGACGCCCTCCTGGTCGCGGAGCGCGATGTCCTGGCCGGGCTCGGCCTTCTCGGCGAAGGCCTCGGAGACGTCGAGGGTGATCGGCATCGGCCAGAGCGCGCCGTCGGCGAGGCGCATGTCGCCGGCAGACGCCGTCGTAGTCGGCCTCGGTCATGAAGCCCTTCAGCGGGTTGAAGGCGCCGTTCATCAGGAGTTCGAGGTCGCAGATCTGGCGCGGCGTGAGATCCCAGGAGGGCAGGTCGGCCGCCTCGAGCTTCAGTTTCGCCGCGCTGTCGTAGGAGACATACAGCTCGGGGATCGGCGCGAGGTTCGTTGCAGTCATCTGGGTTACCCTTACCACACTGATTCGACAGGGCGGGTGGTAGCAGCCGTGCGCCGTCGGGTCAAAGCGCGGCGGGGCCCGCGGCAGGCGAAAATGCTGCTGCGGTGCAGCAGGGCCGCAGAATTATGATAACGCGGTTAATTCGGTCAGGAGCCTCGCAAGATTGTTGCGCGTGCAACAACGCCGTCGGCCGCGATCGGCGAGGGTCGGGCGATGCGTGGGCGACAGCCGGCTGGACAAGTCGCGGGTCGCGCCGGAAGCTCGGCCGGGGAGGATGCGGATGCGGGAGGCGTTGCGGCGGGCGGTCGAGGAGCGGCGCGAGGAGCTGGTCGGGCTGACCCGGGCGCTGGTGCGGGTGCCGACGGTGAACCCGCCCGGCGAGAACTACCGGGAGGCCTGCGCGCTGGTGGCGGAGCGGCTGGCCGGGCAGGGCTTCGCGACCGAGTTCGTGCGCGGCGAGGGGACGCCGGGCGACAGCGACCGCTATCCGCGCTGGAACCTGGTGGCGCGGCGCGAGGGGGCGCGGCCGGGGCCGTGCGTGCACTTCAACGGGCATGTCGACGTCGTCGAGGTCGGGCAGGGCTGGACCACCGACCCGTTCGGGGGCGCGCTGATCGACGGCCGGGTCTACGGCCGCGGCAGCTGCGACATGAAGGGCGGCCTGGCGGCGGCGATGGTGGCGGTCGAGGCGTTCCTCGCGCTGGCGCCCGACTTCGCCGGCGCCATCGAGATCTCGGCGACGGCCGACGAGGAGACCGGCGGCTACGGCGGCGTCGCGCACCTGGCCCGTCTCGGCTATTTCGACCGGGTCGACCACGTGATCATCCCCGAGCCCTTGAACAAGGACCGGGTCTGCCTCGGCCACCGCGGGCGTCTGGTGGGCCGAGCTCGAGACCTTCGGGCGGATCGCGCACGGCTCGATGCCGTTCCTCGGCGACTGCGCGGTGCGGCATATGGGCGCGGTGATCGCCGAGATGGAGGCGAGCCTGTTTCCGGCGCTCGCCGCCAAGCGGACGGCGATGCCGGTGGTGCCGGAGGCGGCGCGGGCCTCGACGCCTCAACATCAACTCGCTGCACGGCGGCCAGGCCGAGCCGCCGGCCGACTTCACCGGCTGGCCCTCGCCGGTGGTGCCCGACCGCTGCCGGATGGTGATCGACCGCCGCTTCCTCGCCGAGGAGGACATCGCCGAGGTCAAGGCCGAGTTCCGCGCCACCGTCGAGCGGGCGCGGGCGCCGGCGGGATTTCGGCTACCGGATCAGGGACATGCACGAGGTGCTTCCGGTGATGACCGAGCCGGACGCGCCGGTGGCGGCGGCGCTGGCGCGGGCGGTGCGGGCGGTGCTGGGCCGCGAGGCGGATTTCGTCGTCTCGCCCGGCACCTACGACCAGAAGCACATCGACCGCATCGGGCGCCTGCGGAATTGCGTCGCCTACGGCCCCGGCATACTGGATCTCGCGCACCAACCCGACGAATATGTCGGCGTCGAGGACATGCTCGACGCCGCGACGGTGATGGGCACGGCGCTCGCCGACCTCCTTGGCGCGGGGAGGTGAACGGAGGGTCCCCAGATGAAGCTTTCTCCCCTCGCGCTGGCGGCGGGCCTGGTGCTGGTATCCGGCGCCGCCTTCGCCCAGCGGACCGACATCGTGGTCGGCATGCAGCTCGAGCCGCCGATCCTCGACCCGACCGCCGGCGCGGCGGCGGCGATCGACGAGGTCGTCTATGCCAACGTCTTCGAGGGACTGACCCGCTTCGCCCCCGACGGCTCGGTGCTGCCGGCGCTGGCGGAGAGCTGGGTGGTGGCGCCCGACGGGCTCTCCTGGGAGTTCACCCTGCGCGAGGGCGTGACCTTCCACGACGGTACCGCGTTCACCGCCGAGGACGTCGTCTTCTCGTTCGACCGGGCGATGGCCGAGGGGTCGCTGAACGCGCAGAAGCAGCTCTTCGCCGGCATCAACGAGGTGACGGCGATCGACGACGTGACGGTCGAGATCGGGCTCGACGCGCCGAAGGGCTCGCTGCTCGACAACCTCGCCTGGGGCGACGCGGTGATCGTCTCGCCGGCGACGGCGGACGGCAACGCGACCAAGCCGGTCGGCACCGGGCCGTTCCAGTTCTCCGAGTGGGTGCAGGGCGACCGGGTGACGCTGACCGCCTATGCCGGCTACTGGGGCGAGAAGCCGGCGCTCGAGCGGGTGACCTTCAAGTTCATCTCCGACCCGACCGCGGCCTTCGCGGCGATGATGGCCGGCGACATCGACGCCTTCCCGAACTACCCGGCGCCGGAGAACCTGGCGCAGTTCGAGGCCGACCCGCGGTTCCAGGTCATCGTCGGCTCGACCGAGGGCGAGACCATCCTCGCCATGAACAACGCGCGCGCGCCGTTCGACGACATCCGGGTGCGCGAGGCGGTCGCCCATGCGATCGACCGGCAGGCGATCATCGACGGGGCGATGTTCGGCTACGGCACGCCGATCGGCAGCCACTTCGCGCCGCACAACCCGGCCTACGAGGATCTGACCGGGTTCGTCGCCTACGACCCGGAGAAGGCGAAGGCGCTGCTCGCCGAGGCCGGGCACGCCGACGGGTTCGCGACGACGCTGACGCTGCCGCCGCCGGCCTATGCGCGGCGGGGCGGCGAGATCATCGCGTCGCAGCTGCGCGCGGTCGGGATCGAGGCGGAGATCGTCAACGTCGAGTGGGCGCAGTGGCTCGAGCAGGTGTTCAAGGGCAAGGACTTCGGCCTGACCGTCATCAGCCACACCGAGCCGATGGACATCGAGATCTACGCGCGGCCCGACTACTACTTCGGCTACGACGACCCGGCGATGCGGGCGCTGATCAAGGGGCTCGACGCCACCGCCGACGAGGCCGAGCGCGCCGAGATCCTGCAGGCGGCGCAGGAGCGGGTGGCCGAGCACTACGTCAACGTGTTCCTGTTCCAGCTCGCCGAAGACCGGCGTCGCCGACGCGAAGCTGCAGGGCCTCTGGGCGAACTCGCCGACCCAGGCCAACGACATGACCGGGGTCGCTTGGGCGGAGTGACGCGCGCTCTGGCGTTCCGGGGCGGAGCGCCTTAGGGTCCGCGGCGAAGGGGGGTCCGGATGCTGCGCTACGCCCTGACGCGCCTGGTCTCGCTCGCGCTCAGCCTCGTCGTCGCGAGCCTCGTGATCTTCGTCGCGCTGCAGGTGGTGCCGGGGGACCCGGCCGGCTACATGCTGGGGTTGAACGCGACGCCCGAGGCGGTGGCGGCGCTCCGGGCCGAGCTCGGGCTCGATGCCGGGCCGGTGGCGCGCTATCTCGGCTGGGTCGGGGGCATGCTGCGGGGCGACTTCGGCATCTCCTACACCTACCGGACGCCGGTGGCGGGGATGGTCTGGGAGCGGGCGCAGGTGTCGCTGCCGCTGGCGCTGATGGCGCTGGCGCTGTCGACGGCGATCGCGTTCCCGGTCGGGATCTGGGCGGCGGCGCGGCGCGGGACCGCGGTCGACGCCGGGGTGATGGGGGCGACGCAGCTCGGGGTGGCGGTGCCGAACTTCTGGTTCGCGATGCTGCTCGTGCTCGTCTTCGCGATGAACCTGCGCTGGTTCTCGGCCGGCGGCTTTCCCGGCTGGGAGGCCGGGGTCTGGGCGGGGGTGAAGGCGCTCACGCTGCCGGCGGTGGCGCTGGCGCTGCCGCAGGCGGCGATCCTCGCGCGGGTGATGCGCTCGGCGCTGATCGATACCCTGGGCGAGGACTTCGTGCGGACGGCGCGGGCGAAGGGGCTGACGCGCGCGCAGGCGCTCAGGCGGCATGCGCTCAGGAACGCGCTGATCCCGGTCCTGACCATCATCGGGCTGCAGTTCTCGTTCCTGCTCGCGGGCGCGATCATCATCGAGAACGTGTTCTTCCTGCCGGGCCTCGGACGGCTGGTGTTCCAGGCGATCAGCCAGCGCGACCTGATCGTCGTCGAGAGCGTGGTGATGCTGCTCGTCGTCGCGGTGGTGCTCGTCACCTACCTCGTCGACCTCGCCTATGCCGCGGTCGATCCGCGGCTCCGGAGGCGGGGCTGATGCGCGCGGTGCTCGCCGGCGGCGCGCTGGTCGCGGTCTTCGTCGCGGCGGCGCTCGTCTCCTTCGCCTGGACGCCTTTCGACGTCGCCGTGCTCGACATCGGCGGGAAGCTCAGGCCGCCCTCCGCCGAGCACTGGTTCGGCACCGACCATTTCGGGCGCGACGTGTTCTCGATGATCATGGTCGGCGCGCGGGTGTCGATCGCGGTGGCGCTGGTCGCGGTCGGCATCGGCATGGGGTTCGGGGTCCCGCTCGGGCTGATGGCGGCGGCGCGGCGGGGCTCGCTGCTCGACGAGGCGATCATGCGGGGCAACGACCTCGTCTTCGCCTTCCCCTCGCTCCTCATCGCCATCATGATCACCGCGGTCTTCGGGCCGTCGGCGCTGAACGCGATCATCGCGATCGGCATCTTCAACGTGCCGGTCTTCGCCCGGCTGACCCGCGGCGCCGCGCTGTCGCTCTGGACGCGGGACTTTGTCAAGGCGGCGCGGGTGGCGGGCAAGGACGGGCTGCGGATCTCGGTCGAGCACATCCTGCCGAACGTGACCAACCTCCTGATCGTGCAGGGGACGATCCAGTTCTCGCTCGGCATCCTCGCCGAGGCCGGGCTCTCCTATGTCGGGCTCGGGGCGCAGCCGCCGACGCCGTCCTGGGGGCGGATGCTGGCCGAGAGCCAGACCTTGGTCGCGATCGCGCCGTGGCTGGCGCTGTTCCCCGGGCTCGCGATCGTCCTGACCGTGCTCGGGCTCAACCTGATGGGCGATGGCTTGCGCGACCTGATCGACCCGCGGCTCCGGCGGGTGCGCACGTGAGGCCGGTCGCGGGGGCGCCCGGCGGTGGCGGCGCGCCGGCCGCACGCGCGGGGCGGCGTCGTGCCCGCGCCGCCGCGGAGGCGTCGGTGCGTGGGGCGGCGGAAAAGGGAAGAGCTGCTCCGAGGCGCGCCGAGGAAGCGGCTGCTTCCTCAGGGCGCCTTTCCGATGGTGGGGCTGCGAGTCGGGCCGGCGTCAAGGCAGAGCCGCGCGTTCCGCGCGGTCGCTTCGCGAGCCTTGACCCCGGCCCGAACTCGCGAAGGGGGGCCTGGAGTGAGCCTGCTCGCGATCTCCGACCTCTCGCTTGCCATCCACGGGCTGCCGATCCTGTCGGACGTCGTGATGGCGGCGGGGGCGGGCGAGGTGCTCGGGGTGATCGGCGAGAGCGGGTCGGGCAAGTCGATGACGGCGCTCGCGGTGATGGGGCTGCTGCCGCAGGGCGCGGCGGTGCGCGGGCGGGTGCTGCTCGACGGCGCGGACCTCGTGCAGCGGACCGAGGCCGAGATGTGCCGGATCCGCGGCCGCGACGTCGGCATGATCTTCCAGGAGCCGATGACGGCGCTGAACCCGCTGCAGACGATCGGCGACCAGGTGGCCGAGACGGTGCGCGTGCACGGGGGCGCGAGCCGGGCGGAGGCGCGCGCGCTGGCGCGGGCGACGCTCGAGCGGGTCGGGCTGCCGGCGGCGCGGTTCCCGCTGTCGCGCTACCCGCACGAGCTCTCGGGCGGGCAGCGGCAGCGCGTCGGCATCGCGATGGCGATCGCGCTCCGGCCGAAGCTGCTGATCGCCGACGAGCCGACGACGGCGCTCGACGTGACCACCCAGGCGCAGATCCTCGACCTGCTGCGCCGGCTGGTCGACGAGGACGGCATGGGCCTGATGCTGATCACCCACGACCTCGCGGTGGTCGCCGACCTCGCCGACCGGCTCGCGATCATGCACCGCGGCCGGGTGGTCGAGGCGGGGCCGGCGGGCGAGGTCTTCCGCGAGATGCGCCACCCCTATACCCGCGCGCTCTTCGCGGCCTCGGCGCACCGGCCCGACCGGCTGCCGCGGCTGGCGCGGGTGCCGCTGCTCGAGGTCGAGGGGATGGTGCGCGACTACCCGGCCGGGCGGCGCGGCCTGCTCGGGCCACCGGAGGTGTTCCGCGCGGTGCGCGGCGTCAGCTTCCGGCTGCACCAGGGCGAGAGCCTCGGGCTCGTCGGCGAATCGGGCTGCGGCAAGTCGACGCTGACCCGGGCGGTGCTCGGGCTCGAGGCGATGCAGGGCGGCAGCGTCCGGATCGAGGGCGAGGAGGTGCGGGCCGGCGAGCGGATGCCGAGGAGCCTCAGGGCGAAGATGCAGGTGGTGTTCCAGGACCCCTACGGCAGCTTCAACCCGCGCCACCGGGTGGCGCGGCTGGTCGCCGAGCCGTTCCACCTGCTCGACGATCCGCCGCGCGGCGCGGCGCGGCGGGCGGCGGTGGCGGCGGCGCTCGGGGAGGTCGGGCTCGCGCCGGGCGACGCGGAGAAGTACATCCACGAATTCTCCGGCGGCCAGCGGCAGCGGATCGCCATCGCCCGGGCGCTGATCATCCGGCCGAAGCTCATCATCCTCGACGAGGCGGTCTCGGCGCTCGACGTGCAGGTCAGGGCGCAGATCCTCGACCTGCTCGCCGACCTGATGGCGCGGCACGGGCTCTCCTATCTCTTCGTCAGCCACGACCTCGGGGTGGTGCGGGCGATCACCGACCGGGTGATGGTGATGCGGGCGGGCGAGATCGTCGAGTCCGGGCCGACGCGGGCGGTCTTCGACGCGCCGCAGCATCCCTATACGCGCGAGCTGATGGCCGCCTCGCCGGTGCTGGAGATGACGGCGTGAGCGCCGGGTGCTGCCTGATCGGCGGCGCCTGGCTGCCGGCGGTCGAGGGTGCCACGCTGCCGGCCGTCGACCCGTCCGACGGCGCGGCGATCGGCTGCATCGCCCGCGGCGGCGGCGCCGACATCGACGCGGCGGTGGCGGCGGCCCGGGCGGCGGCCGAGGGCGACTGGGGCCGGGCGACCGCGGCCGAGCGCGGCCGGGCGCTGGCGCGGCTCGGCCGGCTGGTGGAAGCGCGCGTCGACGAGCTCGCGCGGCTCGAGGCGCGCGATGTCGGCAAGCCGCTCGGCCAGGCCCGCGCCGATGCGCGGGCGCTCGCGCGCTACCTCGAGTTCTACGGCGGCGCCGCCGACAAGCTGACCGGGGAGACCATCCCCTACTTCGCCGGCTACACCGTCTATACGCTGCGCGAGCCGCACGGCGTGACCGGGCACATCATCCCGTGGAACTACCCGATGCAGATCATCGGCCGCTCGGTCGGAGCGGCGCTCGCCGCCGGCAACGCCTGCGTGGTGAAGCCGGCCGAGGAGGCGAGCCTGACCGCGCTCGCCGTCGCGGCGCTGGCAGTCGAGGCCGGGCTGCCGGCGGGGGCGCTCAACGTCGTGCCGGGGCTCGGCGAGGAGGCGGGGACGGCGCTCGCCCGGCATCGGGGCATCGACCACCTGTCGTTCACCGGCTCGCTCGCCGTCGGGCGCGAGGTGCAGGCGGCGGCGGCGGCGAACGTGGTGCCGGTGACGCTCGAGCTCGGCGGGAAGTCGCCGCAGCTCGTCTTCGACGACGCCGATCTCGAGGCGGCGCTGCCGCTGCTGGTGGGCCCGGGCATCCAGAACGCCGGGCAGACCTGCTCGGCGGCGTCGCGGATCCTGGTGCAGCGCGGCGTCTACGACCGGGTGGTCGCGGCGATGGGGGCGGCCTACGACGCGCTGCGGGTCGGGCCGGCGCTCGACGACCTCGACCTCGGGCCGCTGATCTCGGTGCGGCAGAAGGCGGTGGTCGAGGGGTTCCTCGCCCGCGGGCTCGACCTCGCGGTCGCCGGGCGCGGGCGGGTGGTGGAGACGGCGCCGGCGGGCGGCAACTACCTGGCGCCGCTGCTCCTCGCCGACGCGCCGCCCGACCACCTGCTGGCGCGCGAGGAGATCTTCGGCCCCGTGCAGGTGGTGATCCCGTTCGACGACGAGGCGGAGGCGGCGGCGATCGCCAACGGGACGGGCTATGGCCTGGTCGCGGCGGTCTGGACGCGCGACGGCGGCCGGGCGATGCGACTGGCGCGGCGGCTGCGGGCCGGGCAGGTGTTCCTCAACAACTACGGCGCAGGGGGCGGCGTCGAGCTGCCGTTCGGCGGCGTCGGGCTGTCCGGGCACGGGCGGGAGAAGGGGTTCGAGGCGCTCTACGGCTTCACCCGGCTGAAGACGGTCGCGGCGCGGCACGGCTGAGGCGCGGAACCGGGGGGCTTCGGTCGGGTTGGATGTGCGCGAACGGAGGAGCGCGGTGAGCGAGGCGGATCGGCCGGACGAGGGGAGCGGGCGCGACGTCAGTGATCCGTCGCGGTTTTCGCGCGCGGCCTGGCGCGGCGTGCTCGGCCGGGTCTGGGCCCGGGTCGGCCAGGACCACCTGTCGATCATCGCGGCCGGGGTGGCGTTCTACGGCGTCTTCGCGATCTTCCCGGCGGTGGCGGCGCTGATCGCGGTCTACGGCCTCGTCGCCGATCCGGCCGACATCCGGGCGAGCCTGCAGGCGCTGCACCCGCTGCTGCCGCCCGACGTCTATGCGATCATCGCCGGCCAGGTCGAGCAGATCATCGCCGCCGGCACCGGCGCCCTCGGCCTGACGACGCTGATCTCGCTCAGCGTGGCGCTCTGGACCGCCCGCGCGGGGGTGATGGCGCTGATCGAGGGGCTGAACGTCGTCTACCGCGAGGAGGACACCCGCGGGATCGCCCGGCAGTACCTCTGGGCGCTGGTCCTGACCGTGATCCTCGTCGCGTTCGCCGTCGTGGTGCTGCTCGTCGTGGTGGCCGTGCCGGTCGTGCTCCGGTTCAGCGACCTCGGGGCGGTGGGCGCGCTGCTCGCGCAGGTCACGCCGCTCGTCGTGCTCGGCCTCGCCATGATCTTCGTCATCGGCGGGCTCTATCGCTACGGGCCGCACCGGGCGCCGGCGCGCAAGCGCTGGGTTTCGGTGGGCGCGGTGGCCGCCACCGCCGGCTGGGTGGTCGTTTCGCTGGGGCTGTCGGTCTATTTCTCGGGTTTCGCCGATTTCAACAAGATCTACGGCTCGCTCGGCGCGATCATCGGCCTGATGTTCTGGATGTACGCGAACGCCTTCATCGTCCTGCTCGGGGCCGAGCTCAACGCGTCGCTCGAGCTGCAGACCGCGCGCGACACCACGACCGGGCCGGAGAAGCCGATGGGCGAGCGCGGCGCCTACGTCGCGGACCACGTCGCCTGAGCGGGGAGGGGGAGGGCCATGCGGCTCGACGGCAGGACGGCGCTGGTGACCGGCGGGGCCTCGGGCTTCGGCGCTGGGATCGCGCGGAAGTTCCGCGCCGAGGGCGCGCGGGTGATGATCGCCGACGTGAACGCCGAGGCCGCCGCGGCGGCGGCGGACGAGCTCGGGGCGGAATGGGTGGTGGCCGATGTCGGCGACGATGCCGGGGTCGCGCGCATGGCCGCAGCGGCGCTCGACGCGTTCGGTGAGCTCGACATCCTGGTCAACAACGCCGGCGTCACCCACCTGCCGGCGGCGCTCGAGGAGATCGCGGAAGCCGAGTTCGACCGGGTGCTCCGGGTCAACGCCAAGTCGGTCTACCTGACCGCGCGCCACCTGGTGCCGGGAATGAAGGCGCGGGGCGCGGGGGCGATCCTCAACATCGCCTCGACGGCGGGGCTCTCGCCGCGGCCGCGGCTCGCCTGGTACAACGCCTCGAAGGGGTGGATGATCACCGCGACGAAGGCGATGGCGGTCGAGCTGGCCCCGCACGGGGTGCGGGTCAACGCGCTCTGCCCGGTGGCGGGGGAGACGCCGCTCCTGAAGTCGTTCCTCGGCGAGGACACGCCGGAGATGCGGGCGAAGTTCCTGGCGACGATCCCGCTCGGGCGGTTCTCGACGCCGCAGGACCTCGGCAACGCCGCGGCCTTCCTCTGCTCGGACGAGGCGGCGATGCTGACCGGGGTGGCGCTCGAGGTCGATGGCGGGCGGTGCATCTGAGCCGGGAGCGCGGCTTGCGCCGCGCGGCGGCCGCTGCCGCCGATAAGGAGCGCGCAGGTGCGCGCATTGCTTCTTTGTTTGTTTTCCGTCTGTTGACGGAAAACGACTGCTCTCCAGGTTAGCAAACCTGTATGATACCTTCGATTGCGCCAAGGGCAGGAAGGCGCGAGGGATGGGAACGGGAGCGGGCATGGACGGCGCGGTCAACCTGGCGGAGAAGCTGGCGGCGTTCGACGAGCGCTGGGCGCCGCGGATCGTCGCGGGGTTCAACGGCAACGACGTGATGGTGGTGAAGCTCGAGGGCGCGTTCGTCTGGCACGCGCATCCCGAGACCGACGACTTTTTCCTGGTGCTGAGGGGCGAGCTCGACATCGAGCTGCGCGACCGGACGGTGCGGCTCGGGCCGGGCGAGCTCTTCGTGGTGCCGGCCGGCGTCGAGCACCGGCCGGTGGCGCGGGGCGAGGTCGAGCTGCTGCTGATCGAGCCCGAGGGGACGCCCAACACCGGCGACCCGGCGACGGCGGTGGAGAAGCGCCGGCTATGATGCGGCCGGGGCCACGCAACCTGATCACCGACGTGCCGGGGCTGAAGGTGGGCAACGCCGCCGACGCCCGGCTGAAGTCGGGGGTGACGGTGCTGACCGCCGATGCGCCGTTCGTCGCCGGGGTCGATATCCGCGGCGGGGCGCCGGGCACGCGGGAGACCGACCTTCTCGCGCCGGGGCGGCTGGTCGGGGCGGTGGACGCGCTGGTGCTCGCCGGCGGCTCGGCCTTCGGGCTCGACGCGGCGGCCGGGGTGCAGGACCGGCTCCGGGCGCTCGGGCGCGGGCACCGCGCCGGGGCGCTCGTCGTGCCGATCGTGCCGGCGGCGATCCTCTTCGACCTCGCGAACGGCGGCGACAAGGGCTGGGAGGTGAACCCCTATCCGGCGCTCGGGGCGGCGGCGTTCGACGCGGCGGCGGCCGAGTTCGCGCTCGGCTCCGAGGGGGCGGGGACCGGGGCGATGACCGCGACGCTGATGGGCGGGCTCGGCTCGGCCTCGCTCGTCACCGAGGAGGGGGTGACGGTCGGCGCGCTCGCCGCGGTCAACGCCTTCGGCAGCGTCTGCGTGCCCGGCGGGCGGGCGTTCTGGGCCGGGGCGTTCGAGATCGGCGACGAGTTCGGCGGGCTCGGGGCGTCGGGGCGGCGGGTCCCGCCGTTCACGCCGCGGCCGATGAAGCCGGGGCCGGACGACCCGGCGGCCAACACCACGATCGCGATCGTCGCCACCGACGCGGCCCTCGACAAGGCCGGGGCGCGGCGGCTGGCCGAGGTGGCGCAGGGCGGCATGGCGCGGGCGATCTACCCGGCGCACACGCCGTTCGACGGCGACCTCGTGTTCGGGGTGGCGACCGGCGGGCGGCGGCCGTCGGCGGAGCCGGCGCGCGAGGCGCTGGTGCTCGCCCATGCGGCGGCGCTCTGCCTCACGCGCGCGGTGGCGCGGGCCGTCCATGCAGCGCGGCCGGCGGCGGGCAACCTGCTGCCGTGCTGGTGTCAGATGGAGGCGTGAGGCAGGCCGGGATCGATCGGCTCGACCGCCGCCGTCGCCGCCTCGGGCAGGTCGGGCTCGGGCGCCGGCGCCGGAGGCGGAGCCGCCGATTTCAGCGCGCGGTCGATATGCATCACGACCCGGCGGTCGGGCGGGGTGGCGAGCTTGATCACCTTGTTGTCCTGGTAGGCGCCGAGGCGTCCGGTCGCGAGCACGGCGGTGCGGCCGCCGGGCTGGGCGATGGCGAGCTGGATCTCCTCGACCGCCTGACGCGGGATCTCGAGGACCTGGCCGACCTGCAGGCCCTGCAGCGCCGCGAGGCTGAGCGTCTGGCGGTGCAGCACCGCGTCGATCGGCACCGGAGCGTTGGCGGCGGCGCGCCGCATCAGGGTCTTCCAGAGGTCGTTGGGCCGGTCGCGCGCCGCCTGGACGTTGCGGGCCTGGATCGAGGCGCGGATCACGTCGAGCGCCGAGAGCGGCAGGATCAGCATGAAGCGGCCGCGCCGCCCGGCCTCGCCGAGGGTGAGCTCCATGCCGAGCACCATCACGTCGATGTAGTCGGGGGCGAGGCGGAGCTGCGACAGGTTCTGGCGCAGGTCGCGGATGGTGAGCCCCTTGGTCAGCGGCCGGCCGAGGTTGGCGCCGATCGCATGGGCGAAGGCGGCGAGGATGGCGTCGAGATGCAGCCGGCAGAGCGCCATGTCGATGGCGGTGAAGGGGCGCGCCTCCGGCTGCGGCGCCTGCACCGGGTCGCCGCCGAGCGTGAGGTCGACGAGGTGGTAGGCGAGGTCGGATTCGATCGCGATGAGCCCGGGGGTGTCGGCGTCCTCGACGTCGACGAGGCCGAGCATCGACGGGCCGGTGATCTTCGCGGTGGCGTCGGAGAGCTTCGCGACCCGCGCGGAGTCGACCGCGGTGCCGATCAGCGTCTTGACCATGACCCGCATCCGGTCCTCGACGCCGCGCGCGAAGGTCTCGCCGAGGAGGTCGGTGTCGGCGAGCGGGGAGCGGGCGACGCCGCCGTGCCGGAGCTTCCTCGACAGCACGTTGGCGGCAGGGGGCATCGGCGGCCTCTCGATCGGACGGGAACGCCAGTTTCGGAACCAATGGTTGCCAAAGTCTGAACGGGTTCTTCGCAATCGTTCCGATATCCGTGCCGCAGTGCAGCGGCCGGGTAACCTCGGCTTCAGCTTTGTCCGGTTATCTGCCCGCTGGAGCTGGCCGGGGGGCTAGGGGAATGGACCGCAAATCGGGCAACGTCGTCATCGTCAGGCGCAAGAAGGTGGTGGCCGGCGGCCACCATGGCGGCGCGTGGAAGGTCGCCTACGCCGACTTCGTAACGGCGATGATGGCGTTCTTCCTGCTGATGTGGCTGCTCAGCGTCACCGACGAGGAGACGCGGCTCGGCCTCGCCGACTATTTCAGCCCGACGATCCCGATCCACGAGGGCCGCAGCGGCGGCGACGGGCCGTTCGACGGCGACAGCATGTTCACCCAGGACGTGCTCTCGCGCGACGAGACCGGGCAGCAGGGCGACCCCGAGACGCGCGACGTGCCGGGGACCCCGGACGAGAGCCTGTTCGAGGTCGAGCAGGAGCTGCTTGGCGGCAGCGGCGACGCGATGGAGGCGGATCCGCTGCTCAAGCACATCCGCACCCGCATCACCGACGAGGGGCTGATCATCGAGGTCTTCGACATCGAGGGCTCGCCGCTCTTCGACGGGCCGACCGCGGAGCCCGAGCCGATCTTCGAGGACCTCGTCGAGATGATCGGCCGGGTGCTGTCGCGCACGGTGAACCCGGTGGCGGTGACCGGCCATCTCGCGACCGGCGACGTCGGCCGCGGCGGGCCGGATCCCTGGCGGCTCTCGGCCGACCGGGCGCAGCTGACCCGCGAGTTCCTGCAGGCGGCCGGCGTCGCCGACAGCCGGGTCTCCCGCGTCACCGGCAAGTCCGACCGCGGCCCGGTGGCCGACGACCCGCGCGAGTCGCGCAACCGGCGCGTCGAGATCACGCTGCTCCGCCGCTTCGAGGGATAGCGCATCGGGGCGTCTCAAGAAGGCAGCGCGTCGGCGGCACCCTCCCACCGAGGCCCCGAGCCGGGCAGCGGCCGCCCGCCCCCCGGGGCGGCCGCTTACGCGGCCCCCCGCGGGCGTGCCGCTGCCCTCTTCTCGCGCGGAGGCCGGGTTCGGGACTGCGCGCGCGGGCCATCACCGGCCGCGACGGCGAGGTTGCCGTACTCGGGGCGTAACGGGATCTTAAGTCCCGGCCCGCAGGGTGCCGCCAGAATCCGATCCCGCCTCCACGGACAAAGGACTGAGCATGGGTATCTCCTCGTCGCTGAACGCCGGCGTGTCCGGGCTGAACGCGAATGCGAACAAGCTCGCAACGATTTCCGACAACATCGCGAACTCGCAGACCCACGGCTACAAGCGCGCGGACGTGGACTTCTCGTCGATGACGGTCAGCGATTCGCGCTCGCCCAACACCGTCGGCGGCGGCCGCTGGTTCACCGCGGGCGGCGTCAGGACCAACGCGATCTGGGACATCGAGGCCAAGGGCGCGCTGACGACGACCTCGAACGCGACCGACATCGCACTGACCGGGCGGGGCTTCCTGCCGGTCACCTCGCTCGCCTCGGTCGACGGGACGACGAGTGCCAACCTGCCGTTCATGCTGACGACGACCGGCTCGTTCCTGCCCGACGCCGACGGCTACCTGCGCACGCCCTCGGCGCTCGTGCTGATGGGGTGGCCGGCCGACACCAACGGCAACATCGCGCCGCAGCCGCGCGACAGCGCCTCAGGGCTGGTGCCGATCCAGATCAACCGCTCGTCGGTCGCGGTGCAGCCGACCTCGACGATTGACCTCAACGCCAACCTGCCGGCGACCGAGACGCAGTTCGGCGCGAGCGGCAACATGCTGCCGGTCACCGTCGAGTACTTCGACAACCTCGGCGCGTCGCAGACGCTGTCGTTCAACTTCACCCCGACGCTGCCGGCGGCGGCCGGCGACCCGCAGACCAACACCTGGACGCTCGACATCATCGACCAGGCGTCGGGGCTCTCGGCCGGGACTTACGAGATCGTGTTCGGGGCGACGCCGCCGAACGCCGGCTACCCGACCTCGGTCACCCAGACGGTCGCGGGCACCGCGCCGCTCTCCACCGTCTATGACGCAGCTACCGGCGACATCACGCTTGGCCTCGGCTTCCAGAACATCACCCTCGGCGTCGGCTCGACCGCCGGCGGGCCGCAGCACCTGAGCCAGCTCGCCTCGACCTTCTCGCCCACGGGCGTCACCAAGGACGGCAACGCCGCGGGCACCTTCACCGGCGTCTCGATCGACGAGAACGGCTTCCTCTACGCGAGCTATTCGAGCGGCTTCTCCAAGGTCATTTACCAGGTGCCGGTCGTCGACGTGCCGAACCCGAACGGCCTCAGGGTGCTCGACAACCAGTGCTTCGCGCTGTCGAAGGACGCGGGCTCGATGTTCCTCTGGGACGCAGGCAGCGGCCCGACCGGCGGCGTCGAGGGCTTCGCCCGCGAGCAGTCGACCACCGACATCGCGAACGAGCTCACCCAGCTGATCCAGACCCAGCGCGCCTACTCGTCGAATGCGAAGATCATCCAGACCGTCGACGAGATGCTGCAGGAAACCACCAACCTGAAGCGCTGACCGCCCGGGGCCTGAGGAAAGGACTGCCGCATGAGCATCTCCGGCGCGCTGAACAACGCCGCCTCGGGCCTCGCCGCTTCGGCGCGGCTGGCGGACACCATCGCCAACAACGTGGCGAACGCGATGACGCCGGGCTTCGCCCGGCGCACCACCGAGCTCTCGTCGCTCGCGCTCGGCGGCTACGGCTCGGGGGTGCGCATCGGCGCGACCAGCCGGACCGAGAACCCGTTCCTGACCGCCGAGCGCCGGGGGATGGACGCAGCGCTCGGCGCCACCGCGACGCGCTCCGACGCCTACGAGCGGATGATGGCGGCGATGGGCGAACCCGGCGCCGACAACGCGCTCGCGACGCTCGCGACCGGGCTCGAGACCGCGCTGATGTCGGTCACCGCCTCGCCGCAGTCGACGGCCAAGCTGACCGCGGCCGTCGTGGCGGCGAAGGATCTCGCGGCTTCGGTCAACCGGATCGCCGACGAGAACGTGCGGCTGAGGACCGAGGCCGATGCCGAGATCGCACGCCAGGTGGCCAAGCTCAACGGCACGCTGCATGCGATCGACACGCTCAACGGCAAGATCGTGTCGCTGGCGGCGCAGGGCGTCGACGTGAGCGGCCTGCAGGACGAGCGCAGCCGGATGATCGACGCGGTCGCGACGATCGTGCCGGTGCGGGTGGTCAAGCGCGACGGCGACCAGGTGGCGCTCTATGCGGCCAACGGCGGCGTGCTGCTCGACGGCCGGGTCTTCGAGCTCGGCTTCACGCCGGCGGCCAACGTGGTGACGCCGGACCTCACGCTCGGCGCCGGGCTCAACGGCCTGGCCCAGGACCAGGGCGCCGCCGGCGGGCCGGTGGCGGTGGCGGCCGGGACCGGCTCGGGGCTCTTCGACGGCGGCTCGCTCGGGGCGCTCTTCGAGGTGCGCGACCGGATCGTGCCGGAGGTCGACGCCGAGCTCGACCGCTATGCCAACGACCTGATCGAGCGGTTCCGCGACCTGATGCCGGGGACGGCGCTCGACGCCTCGGGCGAAGGCCTGTTCGTCGACGGCAACCCCGGTCCGCTGACCGGGCTCGCCGGGCGGCTCGAGATCAACGCCGCCGTCGACCCGGGCGAGCCGGGCGGGGCGGTCTGGCGGCTGCGCGACGGGCTCTCGGCGGCGGCGCCCGGGATCGAGGGCAACGGGACGATCCTGCAGGCGATGGCTGACGCGATGGTGGCGCCGCGCACCCCGATCGGCTTCGTCTCGCAGAACGCCCAGGTCGGCTCGGCGACGATGGCCTCGGAGATCGGCTCGTTCTTCGCCGGGCGCAGCGCGCGCAGCGACGAGGACCGCGCCTTCCTGATCGCCCGGCAGTCGACGCTGTCCGAGCAGGAGGGCCACGCCACCGGGGTCGACAGCGACGCCGAGCTCGAATCGCTCATGCTCGTCGAGCAGACCTATGCCGCGAACGCCCGGGTGCTCTCGGTGATCGACGAGCTGATGAAGCTCCTTCTGGAGGCCTGAGCCCATGCGCGTGAACGGAGGATCGGATCTGGCCCGGCTGCAGCCGCTGCAGCGCCACGCGTTCGAGACCCGCAACAGGCTCGACGTCGCCGGGCAGGAGATGAGCTCGAACCTGAAGGCGAGCCGCTTCGAGGCGACGGGGGGCAACCTGACGCGGCTCTTCGCGCTCGAGCGCTCGATCGACCGCAACGCCGTCTTCAGCGACACGATCGCGCTGACCGAGCTTCGTCTCGAGATCGCGCAGGAGACGCTCGGCCGCATCCTGACGCCGGCCGAGGATCTCGCGATCGACCTCGCCGACGCCGCCGGCAAGGGCGACCTCGACGCAGCGCTCCTGCATGCGCGGACGGCGCGGCGCGAGTTCGCCGACACCGTGGGCTTCCTCAACACCCAGGTCGCCGGCCAGTCGCTCTTCGCCGGCACCGCCACCGACAGCCCGGCCCTGGCGCCGGCCGATGCCATCCTCGCCGACCTCGATGCGCTGGCGGCCGGCGCCGCCACCGCGGCGGACGCGATCGCCGCGATCGACGCCTACTTCGCCAAGACGCCGCCCGGCGCGTTCTACACCAACGGCTACGTCGGGTCGGTCGACGACCTGACGCCGGTCGAGGTCGGCGAGGGGCAGCGGATCGACTACGGCATGCGCGCCGACCGGGACGAGCTCGTCGCCGTGCTGCGCGCGCAAGGGATGGCCGCCGTCGTCGCCGGCGGCGCCTTCGCCGGCAGCGGCGCGGACCAGCTCGCGATGGCCGCCGAAGCCGGCGACCGGCTCCTCGCCGCCAAGGAGGGCATCCTCGACCTGCGCTCGCACGTCGGCAGCCTGCAGGAGGCGGTCGAGCGGGCCAAGGCCGAGCGGGTCTCCGAGCGCGACACGCTCGAGCTCGCCCGGACCAAGATCGTGGCGACCGACCCGCTCGAGGCGGCCTCGGCCTACCAGACTCTGCAGCTCCAGCTCGAGTCGATCTACACGATCACCGCGCGGCTCGCGAACCTGCGCTTCACGAACTTCCTGCGTTAGGCCCGATGCTCCGCCGCGCCCTCCGCCTCGTCCTGCCGCTGCTCGTCCTCTGGTTCGGCGGGCTGCATGATCCCGGCCTCGCCTCGCCGGCGCGGATCAAGGATCTCGTCGACGTCGACGGCGTGCGCGGCAACGACCTGCTCGGCTACGGTCTCGTCGTCGGGCTCAACAACTCGGGCGACTCCTTGCGCAACTCGCCCTTCACCGAAGACGCGATCATGAACCTGCTCGAGCGGCTCGGCGTCAACGTCTCGGGCGAGCAGATCCGCGCGCGCAACGTCGCCGCCGTCCTCGTCACCGCGACGCTGCCGCCCTTCGCGCGCGCGGGCTCCCAGGTCGACGTGACCGTCTCGGCGATCGGCGATGCGCGGAGCCTCCTCGGCGGCACGCTGGTGATGACGCCCTTGAACGCCGCTGACGGCCAGATCTACGCGGTCGCCCAGGGCTCGATCATCGCCGGCGGCGTCGTCGCCGAGGGCGACGCCGAGACGGTGACCCAGGGCGTGCCGACCGCCGGGCTCATCCCGTCGGGCGCGCGGGTCGAGCGCGAGGTGACCTTCGACTTCACCCAGATGCGCGACATGCGCCTCGCGCTCAGGAACCCCGACTTCACCACCGCGGCCCGCATCGAGGCGGCGATCAACCGCGACCTCGGGCACCGCGTCGCGACGATGCTCGACAGCGGCACCGTGCGGCTCGACCTCGCCGGCTTCGGCATCGACGAGCCGGCGCGGCTGATGGCGCAGATCGAGAACATCGAGGTGCTGACCTCGACCAAGGCCAAGGTCGTCGTCGACCAGCGCTCGGGCACGATCATCCTCGGCTCCGACGTGCGGATCAGCCGGGTCGCCGTCACCCAGGGCAACCTGACGCTGCGGGTCGAGGAGGCGCCGCTCGTCGTGCAGCCGAACCCCTTCGCCGACGGCCAGACCGTGGTGATCCCGCGCACCGACGCCTCGATCGAGGAGGATCCGGGCACCGGCCTCGCCATGGTCGAGGACTCGGTCTCGCTGCCCGAGGTGGTGGCGGGCCTGAACGCGCTCGGGGTGTCGGCCCGCGACATGATCGACATCCTGAAGTCGATCAAGGCGGCCGGCGCGCTGCACGCCGAGTTCATCGTCCAGTAGCGAGCGCGGCCGCGCTCGGGATCCGGTTGAATCGATCCGATCACCGATGCCGCGAACCGGCGAAAGCGAGGCACTGCCTCGCGCCGGTTCGTCGGCCGGAGCGCGCGAGCGCGGAGGCCGAGGGGGATCGGGGATCACCGTCGGCTCGCCATCCGCGCGCGCCTGCCTGGCAGGCGCGTTTACGCGCCTGCCAAGGGGCAGTATCCGTCTTGGTCAAGCGGCATGCGGCGCCCATTTCCGGCCGTCGCGGAGCAGGGCGTTGGCGAGGACGATCAGCTTTCGCATGACCGCGACCAGCGCCAGCTTCTTCGGCTTGCCGGCCGCCACCAGGCGCTCGTAGGTGGCCCGCATGTCGGGGTTGAAGCGAACGGCGACCAGCGCCGGCATGTAGAGCGCCCGGCGCAGGTTCGCCCGGCCGCCGCCGATGAAGGCGCGCCCCCGCCACTGGCCCGAGCTACGGGTGATGGGCGCGACCCCCGCCATCGCCGCCGCCTGCTTGCCCCCCATCGCCCCGAGCTCGGGCATCTCCGCCAGGATCGTGGTGGCCGAGGTCGCGGCCAGGCCGGGGATCGAGACGAGGATCGCCTCCCGGGCACTGAGGTCCGGGTCGGCCCGCACCAGCTCGGCGAGGGCGACATCGATCTCGGCGACATCGGCCTCGATCACCGCCCTGCGGCGATCGAGCTGGCTGAGAACCAGGGCGTGGCCGGTGGTGGAGCGCCGGGCCAGCAGCGCGTTGCGGTCCTTGACCAGCGCCTGGCGGGCGCTGGTCAAGGCATTGAGATCGCCCTGCTTCTCGCCCTGCGGCCGCTCCGGCTCCAGCGCGAGGACATGCCCCATCCGCGCCAGCATCGCCGCATCGCGCTGAAAGCGCGCATCCTGCGCGATGCGGTCGGTCTTGGCGAGCTTGCCCGCCGCCTGGGCGAAGCGCCGCGCCCGGCGCGGGTTCACCTTGCAGAAGCCCCGCCCCGCCCGCTCCAGCGCCAGGGCCAGCGCGCGGTGATAGGCGCCGGTCGCCTCGAAGACCAGCCGCGCCGGCGCCGCGTCACCGGGGGCGTCACCGAACTCCTCGAGCCAGGCGACCAGCGCCGCGTGGCCGGAGGCGCTGTTGGCGAACCGCGCTTTCCCGACGCCCCCGGGGGCGTCGGGAAAGCGGTCGACGTCCAGCCAGTCCTTGGAAATGTCGATACCGATGGTCATAGTCATGCTCTGGTCTCCACCTGGTCTTGTCATCCGAGCCCCGGGCTCGGGTATCCGTTCAGGTCGGCGATCAGACGAAGGCGACCAGACTGCCCGCGGGCCGCGATGCCCAAGGCAGGCGACGGTCCGTCCTCCGCCGTTGCCGGTGACCGATCCACCGGCAACGGCCCTCATACTCACCCGAGGGCCGGAAAAGCCATAAGACAAGGCAGGCGCGCGCGGATTTGTCACTCGCCAAATCCGCGAAGTGAATGCGGCAGCGTTGCGCTCGTCGCCGGAGCCGAAGGAACCAACCGGAACGCCGCCTCACTCGGCTGCAGCCGGCTTCTGGTCGTGGCGGAACGGGTGCGGCGCGTAGACGCCGAGGACCTGCACCTGCGTGGTGAAGAATGCCAGCTCGTCGAGCGCCCGCGCGACGGGCGGATCGTCGGGGTGGCCCTCGATGTCGGCGTAGAACTGGGTGGCGGTGAAGTGGCCGTTGACCATGTAGCTCTCGAGCTTGGTCATGTTGACGCCGTTGGTGGCGAAGCCGCCCATCGCCTTGTAGAGCGCCGCCGGGATGTTCCTGACCCGGAACACGAAGGTGGTCAGCGCCTCGCCGCGCGGCACCGGCCGCGGCTCCGGCGACATGACGAGGAAGCGGGTGGTGTTGTTCGACTGGTCCTCGATGTGGCGCGCCAGCACGTCGAGGCCGTAGATCTCGCCGGCGAGATCGGAGGCGAGCGCCGCCAGCGCGGGGTCGCCGGTCGCGGCGACGATCTCGGCCGAGCCCGCGGTGTCCGCCCCGATCCGCGGCGCGATGCCGTGCTGGCCGAGGAACGTCCGGCACTGGCCGAGCAGCGGCGCCTGGCTGAGCGCGGTCTTCACCTGATCGAGCCGGGTGCCGGGCACCGCGAGCAGGTTCGCGTGCACCCGCACGAAGTGCTCGCCGATGATGTGGAGGCCCGACTCGGGCAGCAGGTGGTGGATGTCGGCGATCCGTCCGTAGGTCGAGTTCTCCACCGGCAGCATCGCGAGGTCGGCCCGGCCCTCCTTGACCGCGGCGATCGCGCCCTCGAAGCTGTTGCACGCGAGGCCATCGAGGAAGGGAAACGCCTCGGTACAGGCCTGGTGCGAATAGGCGCCGCGCGCGCCCTGGAACGCGATCCTGCCGGTCTCGTCGCGCATGTTCCTCAAACCCCCGGAGCTTCGGCGGAGCGGGATATGGCAGAAAGGCCCGGCGAATGAAAGATCGCTTACTCTGGACGCGGGTCGACGCCGGCGGCGCCGTCGCGGGCGAGGGCGGCGACGCGATCGTGCCCTGGTGGAGCCTGACCAAGCCGGCGATCGCCGCCGCCGCCCTGCGGCTGGCGGCCGCCGGGCGGCTCGACCTCAACGCGCCGACCGAGGCCGGGGTCGGCCTGCGCGCGGTCCTCCGGCACGCGGCGGGCCTGCCGGACTACGGGGCGCTTCCCGCCTACGGCGCGGCGGTGGCTGCCGGCGGGGATCCCTGGCCGGCGGACGAGTTGCTCGCCCGCGCCGCCGCCTTGTCGGCGCCGGGGGGCTGGTGCTACTCCAATGTCGGCTACCTGCTGGCGCGCCGCGCGCTCGAGCGCAGCGAGAACGCGCCGCTCGCGCAGGTGCTCCGCGACTGGGTGCTCGAACCGCTCGGCCTCACCGGGCCGCGGCTGGCCGAGAGCCGCGCCGACCTCGCCGGGGTCGACCTCGTCATGCCCGGCTATCACCCGGGATGGGTCTATCACGGCCTCCTCGTCGGCCCGGTCGGCGATGCGGCCGCGCTCCTCGCCGGCATCCTCTCGGGCCCGCTGCTGGCGCCGGCGGCGCGCGCCCTCATGGCCGAGCCGACGCCCGTCGGCGGGCCGATCCCCGGCAGGCCCTGGCTCGAGGCGGGCTACGGGCTCGGGCTGATGGTCGGCACCATGCGGGGCCGCGGCGGTCCGCTGCGAGCGGTCGGCCACTCGGCCGGCGGGCCGGGCAGCGGCGGGGCGGCCTACGGCTTCCCCGACCTGCCCGGCGCCCCGGTCGTCGCCGCCTTCGGCCCCGGCGACGCCACCGACGCTTGCGAGTGGCGCACGGTCGAGCTGGCGCTGACGTGACCGGGTGTCGCGGACGCGGCGCCTTGCGCTCGCCCGCACGATACGGCTAGAACGGCGGTGATCGAAGACCGGCGGGCCGGACCGCCGCCAGCGAAGGTGCTTGTGCCATGAACACGATGGAAGTCACCAAGTTCGTCGGTGCCTTCTGCGCCAGCCTGCTCGTCTTCCTGCTGATCCAGACGGCGGCGCACGCGATCTACAACACCGAGAGCGACCAGGTCGGCTTCGCGGTTGAGGTCACCGAGACCGGCGGCGGCGAAGAGGCGCCGGCCGAGGCGGTGGACGTCGACGCGCTGATGGCCGCCGCCGACCCCGCGGCGGGCGAGACGGTGTTCAAGAAATGCGCCGCCTGCCACAAGCTGGACGGCGCCAACGCGGTCGGGCCGCATCTCGACGGCCTCGTCGGCCGCCCGGTCGCCTCGGTCGAGGGTTTCTCCTACTCCGACGCGATGGCCGGCCACGGCGGCGACTGGACCCCGGCCGAGATCTTCGCCTTCCTCGCCAACCCGAAAAAGGACGTGCCCGGCACCAAGATGGCCTTCGCCGGCCTGCCGAAGCCCGAGGATCGCGCCAACGTCATCGCCTACCTCCAGCAGCACGGCGGCTGAGGCGGGCTCCGCTCACGAAGCGGTCATGCGCGGGAGAACCCGCTTTACCCCCGCCCGATCCGGATTAGAGTGCGGCGGAACGCCCGCAACCGACACCGGAAGCCGCCCGATGCCCGAAAACCGCCGCGCCCGGACGCTCGCCCTCGCTCGCGACGTTCGAGGGATGCGCCGGGCCCTGCTGGCCGGCGGCCTCGCGATCCTCGCCGCCTTCGCGGTGGCGGGCGCCGGCCGCGCCCAGGAGGCGGTGGCCGCCACCTCGGCCGACGAGGTCGTCACCAGCCATGGCATCTCGGCCTTCGGCGACCTCAAGTACCCGGCCGACTTCCCGCATTTCGACTACGTGAACCCCGACGCGCCGAAGGGGGGCACGATGAGCTTCCGCGGCACCGGCGGCAGCCAGACCTTCGACAGCCTCAACCCCTTCATCCTCAAGGGCGAGCCGGCCCAGGGTCTCGGGCTTCTCTACGACACCCTGCTCGCTTCCTCGGCCGACGAGCCCGATGCCGCCTACGGCCTCGTCGCCGAGAGCCTCGAGTATCCGCCCGACCGCAGCTGGGCGATCTTCAACATGCGCCCCGAGGCGCGCTTCTCCGACGGCACGGCGCTCACCGCCGAGGACGTGGTCTTCACCTACGAGACCCTGCTCGCGAAGGGCTCGCCCTCGTTCAAGATCATCCTCAAGGACATCGAGAGCGTCGAGGCGCTCGACCCGCACCGGGTGAAGTTCACCTTCAAGCCGGGCGTCGCCACCCGCGACCTGCCCGCACTGGCGGGCGGCCTCGCGATCCTGCCCAAGCACTACTACGCGACGGTGGAGTTCGACCAGTCGACGCTCGAGCCGCCGATCGGCTCCGGCGCCTACGTCGTCGACGCGGTGCAGCCCGGCAAGACGATCCGCTACTGCCGCAGCCCCGACTACTGGGGCAAGGACCTGCCGGTCAACGTCGGCTCCAACAACTTCGACTGCATCGTTTACCAGTACTTCGCCGACAACAATGCCTCGTTCGAGGCGCTGAAGGTCGGCGACTACCTGTTCCACCAGGAATACTTCTCGATCCTCTGGGCCACGGCCTACGATTTCCCGGCGCTCGAGAAGGGCTGGGTCAAGCGCGAGGAGCTCGACGACAACACGCCCTCGGGCGCCCAGGGCTATTGGTTCAACCTGCGCCGCGAGCGCTTCCAGGACCCGCGCGTCCGCGAGGCGATCGGGCTCATGTTCAACTTCGAGTGGACGAACGAGACGCTGTTCTACGGGCTCTACAGCCGCACCGACTCGTTCTTCGAGAACTCGCCGATGCAGGCCGAGGGCCTGCCGCAAGGCGAGGAGCTCGCGCTACTCGAGGAGTTCCGCGACCAGCTGCCGCCCGAGATCTTCACCGAGCCGGCCTGGACCCCGCCGGTCAACGGCAAGAGCCAGACCGACCGCGGCGCGATCCGCCGCGCCTCGATGCTGCTCGACGAGGCCGGCTGGAAGGTCGGCGCCGACGGCATGCGCCGCAACGCCGACGGCGAGACGCTGTCGGTCGAGTTCGTCGACGACAACGCGTCGCTCGAGCGGATCATCAATCCCTACGTCGCGAACCTCCGGCGGATCGGCGTCGACGCGACCTACAACCGCATCGATCCGGCGCAGATGCAGCAGCGCCAGGAGGACTTCGACTACGACATCCTGCCCGCCCGCTTCTCGATGTCGCTCTCCCCGTCGATGGAGCTGCGCCAGTTCTTCTCCTCCGAGTCCGCCGACGCAAAGGGCTCGGCCAACCTGACCGGCATCGCCGACCCGGTGGTCGACGCGCTGGTCGAGAAGGTGATCCAGGCGCGCACTCGCGAGGAGATGGAGGTGCGGGTGCGCGCGCTCGACCGGGTGCTGCGCGCCAAGCAGATCTGGGTGCCGAACTGGTACAGCGGCAAGTTCCTGATCGCCTACTGGGACGTGTTCGGGCGGCCGCCCGAGCAGCCGCTCTACTCCCGCGGCGACGCCTACTGGTGGTTCGACCAGGCGAAGTTCGACCAGCTCAAGGCCGAGGGCGCGCTGCGCTGAAATGGGCGCCTATATCCTCCGCCGCCTGCTGCTGATCGTACCGACGCTGTTCGGCATCCTCCTGATCAACTTCCTCTTGGTCCAGTTCATGCCCGGCGGGCCGATCGAGCAGATCATCGCCGAGCTCAACGAGGAAGGCTCGGCCACCGACCGGATCACGGGCGGCGGCTCCGAGGCCGGCGCCGCGGGGCAGAGCGAGTACCGCGGCGCGCAGGGCCTGCCGCCCGAGTTCATCGCCGACCTCGAGCGCCAGTTCGGCTTCGACAAGCCGGCCTGGCAGCGCTTCCTTCTGATGCTGAAGAACTACCTGACCTTCGACTTCGGCGAGAGCTACTTCCGCTCGATCAGCGTCGTCGATCTCGTGCTCGAGAAGATGCCGGTGTCGATCACCCTCGGGCTCTGGTCGACGGTCCTCGCCTACCTGATCTCGATCCCGCTCGGCATCCGCAAGGCGATCCGCGACGGCAGCCGCTTCGATACCGTGACGAGCGGAGCGATCATCGTCGCCTATGCGATCCCGAGCTTCCTCTTCGCGATCATGCTGCTCGTGCTCTTCGCCGGCGGCTCCTACTGGCGGATCTTCCCGCTGCGCGGACTCACCTCCGACAACTGGGCCGACCTCTCCCTGATCGGAAAGGTCCTCGACTACCTCTGGCACATCGTGCTGCCGGTGACCGCCTCGACGATCGGCGCCTTCGCGACGATGACGCTCTTGACCAAGAATTCCTTCCTCGACGAGATCAAGAAGCAGTACGTGATCACCGCCCGCGCCAAGGGGCTGACCGAGGGCCGCGTCCTCTACGGCCACGTCTTCCGCAACGCGATGCTGATCATCATCGCCGGCTTTCCGGCGGTCTTCATCGCGGTCTTCTTCGGCAGCTCGCTGATCATCGAGACGATCTTCTCGCTCGACGGCCTCGGCCGCCTCGCCTACGAGAGCGCGATCCAGCGCGACTATCCGGTGGTGTTCGGCACGCTCTATGTCTTCGGCCTGCTCGGCCTCGTCGTCGGCCTCATCTCCGACCTCACCTATGTCTGGGTCGATCCGCGCATCGACTTCGAAACCCGCGAGACCTGATGCTGGATCCGGTTGACTCCTTCGGCTCGGACGACGAGCGCAGTGGTGCCGCATTCACTTCGCGGATTTGGCGAGTGACAAATCCGCGCGCGCCTGCCTGCCCCTTGGCAGGCGCGTTTCCGCGCCGGCCCAGGCAGGCGCGCGCGGATTACAAACCGACGGTCCCGGCGGCACCCCCCTCGGCCTCCGCGCTCGCGCGCTCCGACCGACGAACCGGCGCGAGGCAGTGCCTCGCTTTCGCCGGTTCGGGGGGCATCGTCAGCGCCGCCGATCCGATCTTCCTACGATCCATTCAACCGGATCCCGACTGATGCCCCTCAACGCCCTGCAGCGCCGCCGCCTGGCGAACTTCAAGGCGAACCGGCGTGCCTTCTGGTCGCTCTGGATCTTCCTCGCGCTGTTTGTCGTCACGCTCTGCGCCGAGTTCGTCGCCAACGACCGGCCGCTCCTGGTCCGCTTCCAGGGCGAATGGCGCTTTCCGATCTTCCGCTTCTATTCCGAGGCCGACTTCGGCGGCGAGTTCCAGACCGAGGCCGAGTACAACGCGCCCGAGGTGCGCTGCCTGATCCGCACCGGCGGCATGGAGGTCTGCCTCGACGACCCCGAAGGGGTGTACGAGGAGGCGGTGGCGTCGGGCACCGTCGACGGCGCGCCGATCGCCGACCCGGGCCGGGCGATCTGGCCGCCGATCCCCTACAGCTACAACACGATCAACTACGGCGTGCTGACCGCGCCGTCGCCGCCCGACCGCGACCACTGGCTCGGCACCGATGACCAGACCCGCGACGTGGTGGCGCGCGTGATCTACGGCTTCCGCATCTCGGTCTTGTTCGCGCTCCTCGTCGCCGGCATCTCGAGCCTGATCGGCGTCGTCGCCGGGGCCTGCCAGGGCTTCTTCGGCGGCTGGGTCGACCTCTTCTTCCAGCGCGTCGTCGAGATCTGGCAGAACATGCCGAGCCTTTACGTCATCATCATCCTCTCGGCGATCTTCACGATGAACTTCTGGCTGCTGACGCTCTTGATCGCCTTCTTCTCCTGGACCTCGCTCGTCGGCGTGGTCCGCGCCGAATTCCTGCGCGCGCGCAACTTCGAGTACGTCCGCGCCGCCCGCGCGCTCGGGGTCGGCAACGTCACGATCATGTTCCGCCACATGCTGCCGAACGCGATGGTGGCGACGCTGACGCTGCTGCCCTTCATCATCACCGGCGCGATCGGCGGGCTCGCGGCGCTCGACTTCCTCGGCCTCGGCCTGCCGCCCAGCTATCCCTCGCTCGGCGAGCTGGCGCTGCAGGGCAAGAACCGGCTGAACGCGCCCTGGCTCGGCTTCACCGCCTTCTTTACCTTCGCGCTCATGCTCTCGCTCCTCGTCTTCATCTTCGAGGGCGTCCGCGACGCCTTCGACCCGCGAAAGACCTTCCGGTGAAGGACACCGGCAAGCTGCCGCTCGTCGAGCCGATCCTCGAGGTCCGCGACCTCGCCGTCGGCTTCGTCCAGGGCGGCCAGCGCACCGAGGCGGTCCGCGGCGTCAGCTTCGAGCTCTACCCGGGCGAGACGCTGGCGATCGTCGGCGAGAGCGGCTCGGGCAAGTCGGTCACCGCGCTCTCGACCGTCCGCCTGCTGCCCGACAACGCCGAGATCACCGGCCGAGTCCGCTACCGCGGCCGCGAGATGGTCACCGCCGACGAGCGCACGCTCCGCACCGTGCGCGGCAACGACATCAGCTTCATCTTCCAGGAGCCGATGACGAGCCTCAACCCCCTGCACACCATCGAGAAGCAGCTCGGCGAGAGCCTGGCGCTGCACCAGGGCCTGACTGGCGCGCCGGCGCGTACGCGCATCCTCGAGCTGCTCGGCCAGGTCGGCATCCGCGACCCGGAGGAGCGGCTCGGCGCCTACCCGCACCAGCTCTCCGGCGGCCAGCGCCAGCGGGTGATGATCGCGATGGCGCTGGCGAACGGCCCCGACGTGCTCGTCGCCGACGAGCCGACGACCGCGCTCGACGTGACGATCCAGGCGCAGATCCTCACGCTTCTGGCCAAGATCCAGGCGGCCGAGGGCATGGGGATGCTGTTCATCACCCACAACCTCGGCATCGTCCGCCGCATCGCCGACCGGGTCGCGGTGATGCAGGAGGGCAAGATCGTCGAGACGGGGCCGACCGAAGCGATCTTCGCGGCGCCGAAGCACCCCTACACCCGCAAGCTGCTCGCCGCCGAGCCGACCGGCCGACCCGACCCGGTCGCGGCCGACGCGACGCCGGTGGTGGCGACCGACCACCTGCGCGTCTGGTTCCCGATCCGGCGCGGCCTGCTCCGCCGCACCGTCGGCCACATCAAGGCGGTGAACGACGCCAGCGTCGCCATCCGCGCCGGCGAGACGCTCGGCGTCGTCGGCGAGTCGGGCTCGGGCAAGACCACCCTCGCCCTCGCCCTCATGCGGCTGATCTCCTCGGAAGGGCGCATCGTCTTCCTCGGCCGGGACATCCAGGGCTGGAAGAACCGCGACCTCCGGCCGCTGCGCCGCGACATGCAGATGGTGTTCCAGGACCCCTACGGCTCGCTCAGCCCCCGGATGTCGATCGAGCAGATCGTCGCCGAGGGCCTCGGCGTCCACCGGCTCGGCAACGAGGCCGGCCGGGTCGCCGCGATCCTCACCGAGGTCGGGCTCGATCCGGCGATGATGCACCGCTACCCGCACGAGTTCTCCGGCGGCCAGCGCCAGCGCATCGCCATCGCCCGCGCGATGATCCTGCAGCCGAAGCTCGTCGTCCTCGACGAGCCGACGAGCGCGCTCGACATGACGGTCCAGGTCCAGATCGTCGAGCTGCTGCGCCGCCTGCAGGCGAAGTACGGCCTCGCCTACGTCTTCGTCAGCCACGACCTCCGCGTCGTCCGCGCGCTCGCCCACAAGGTCGTCGTCATGCAGAACGGCGACGTGGTCGAGAGCGGCGACAGCGCCGCGATCTTCGAGAGCCCGCAGACCGACTACACCCGCACGCTGCTCGCCGCCGCCTTCGACCTGGAACTGGCCGCCGAGTAGCCGGTTGCCCGTCCGATGTCGCGGCTGCCCGCCGCGATGCCGCCGACAGGCGCGAGCCGCCGCCCGACGCCGTCAGACTCGCCGCCGACAAGAGAAGCCCGAGGGGGACCCGACATGAAGCTCGCCGCACCTGCTACCGCGCTCCTCGCCGCGCTCGCCTCGGCCGCGCCGGCGCTCGCCGCCGACCCCGAGTCCTGCGCGGCGATCCGGCTCTCCGATCCCGGCTGGACCGACATCACCTCGACCAACGCGCTCGCAAGCGTGGTCCTGACCGGGCTCGGCTACGAGCCCGATGTCAGCACGCTCTCGGTCCCGGTCGGCTTCGAGGGCCTCAAGTCCGGCGACATCGACGTCTTCCTTGGCAACTGGATGCCGTCGCACGCCGCCTTCCGCGCGGAGCTCGACGCCGCCGGCGCCGTCGAGGTGCTGGCGAAGAACCTGACCGGGGCCAAGTTCACCCTCGCGGTGCCGGCCTACGTCGGCGCGGCCGGCGTCAGCGACTTCGCCGATCTCGATCCCAACGCCGAGAAGTTCGACTCCACGATCTACGGCATCGAGTCCGGGGCGGTCGCCAACATCAACATCCAGAAGATGATCGACGCCGACGAGTTCGGCCTCGGCGACTGGACCCTGGTCGAGACCGGCGAGCAGGCGATGCTCGCGCAGGTGGCGCGCGCCGGGCGCTCCGAGGACTGGATCGTGTTCCTGGCCTGGGCGCCGCATCCGATGAACACCGAGTTCGACATCGCCTATCTGGCCGGCGGCGACGCCTATTTCGGGCCGGACTACGGCGGCGCCGAGGTCTTCACCATCGCCCGCACCGGCTGGGCTGCCGAGTGCCCGAACGCCGCGCAGCTCTTTCGCAACCTCGTCTTCTCGATCGAGATGGAGAACGAGATGATGGGCCTGATCCTCGGCGGCGAGGCGGGGGACGACGCGGCCGAGGCCTGGCTGAAGGACCACCCCGACGTGCTCGGCCCCTGGCTCGAGGGCGTGACCACCCTCGGCGGCGAGCCGGGCCTGCCGGCGGTCCAGGCGGCGCTCGGCCTCTAGCGCCCGCCGGAACGGCGAGTTGCTGAAATTCGCCTCAGATGCGGAGATGAAATCGTTACGGATCAGTCTCTTAAGATGAGGATCACGCGTGAACACGTAGGCGGCGCGTGACCCGGCCGAATGTCCTGATCCTGATGGCCGACCAGCTCGCCGGGACGCTGTTCCCGGACGGGCCGGCCGGATTCCTGCAGGCGCCGAACCTCCGCCGCCTCGCCGAGCGCTCGGCCCGCTTCGCCAACGCCTACACTGCGAGCCCGCTCTGCGCCCCCGGCCGGGCCGCCTTCATGTCGGGCCAGCTGCCGAGCCGAACCGGCGTCTACGACAACGCCGCCGAGTTCGGCTCCGACATCCCGACCTTCGCCCACCACCTGCGCCGGGCCGGCTATCGCACCTGCCTGTCGGGCAAGATGCACTTCGTCGGTCCCGACCAGCTGCACGGCTTCGAGGAGCGGCTGACCACCGACATCTACCCGGCCGACTTCGGCTGGACCCCGGACTACGCCCACCCCGACCGCCGCATCGACTGGTGGTACCACAACCTCGGCTCGGTCACCGGCGCCGGCACCGCCGAGATCACCAACCAGCTCGAATACGACGACGAGGTCGCCCACCACGCGGCCGCGAAGCTCTACGACCTCGCCCGCCGCCGCGACGAGCGGCCGTGGTGCCTGACCGTCAGCTTCACCCATCCGCACGACCCCTACGTCGCGCGGCCCCGCCACTGGGACCTCTATGCCGGCTGCCCGGCGCTCGACCCCGAGGTGCCGAAGGTCGCGTTCGAGCACCAGGACCCGCATTCGCAGCGCCTGCTCGTCGCCTGCGACCACGCCGGCTTCGACCTCCGGCCCGAGGACGTGCGGCGGGCGCGGCGCGGCTACTTCGCCGGCATCTCCTACGTCGACGAGAAGATCGGCGGGCTCCTCGACCTGCTCGGCCCGCTCGGCTTCGCCGACGACACCGTCGTCGTGCTGCTCTCCGACCACGGCGACATGCTCGGCGAGCGCGGCCTCTGGTTCAAGATGAGCTTCCGCGAGGGCTCGGCGCGGGTGCCCCTGATGATCGCCGCCCCCGGCCTGCCGCCCGGCCGCGTCGCCGACCCGGTCTCGACGCTCGACGTGCTCCCCACCCTCGCCGAGCTCTGCGGCATCGACCTCGGCGAGATCGCGCCCTGGTGCGACGGCGAGAGCCTCGTCGGCCTCGCCCGCGGCGACGGTACGCGCGGCCCGGTGCCGATGGAGTACGCGGCCGAAGGCTCGCGCGCGCCGATGGTCGCCCTGCGCGACGGCCGCTGGAAGCTCGTGCTCTGCGACGCCGATCCGCCGCAGCTCTTCGACCTCGCCGCCGATCCGCACGAGCTGCGCAACCTCGCCGACGATCCGGGCCACGCCGCCGTCCGGGATCGCCTCGGCGCGCTCGCCGGGGCGCGCTGGGATCTGGCCCGGTTCGACGCCGAGGTGCGGGCGAGCCAGGCGCGGCGGCACCTCGTCTATGCGGCGCTGCGCAGCGGCGCCTACTTCCCCTGGGACTACCAGCCGCTGCAGCGCGCCTCCGAGCGCTACATGCGCAACCACATGAACCTCGACACCTTCGAGGCCGCGCAGCGCTTCCCGCCGGTCGAGCCCTGATCCCGGCTTGCCTGCCCGGGCGCGACCGACTATCCCGGTGGCGGGCCGCGTGCCCGCGGCCTTCGGGGGCAGCCATGACCGCATCGTCCGACGACCTCGGCCCGGTCGAGTACATCGTGATCCGCTTCGTCGGCGACCGCTTCGCCGGTGACATCGTCCCGGCGCTGAACGCGCTCCTCGATCAGGGCCTGGTCCGGATGATCGACCTCGCCATCGTCAGCAAGGCGGCGGACGGCGCGGTGTCGATCCTCGAGACCCAGGAGCTCAGCCCCGACGTGGCGGCGGCGTTCCTCAAGCTGACCGGCGAGGCCAGCGGGCTGCTCTCCGAGGCCGATCTCGAGGAGCTCGGCCAGGAACTCGAGCCCGGCACCACCGCGGCGGCGCTGCTCTTCGAGCACGTCTGGGCGACCCGCTTCGCCGTGGCGGTGCGTGCCGCCGAGGGCGAACTCGTCCTCTCCGAGCGCATCCCCCATGCCGTGATGGCCGAGGCGCGGGCATCCCTGCTCGCCGCGGCCAGCTGACCGAGAAGGAGTGAGCCCCATGCTGGGATCGAGACGCGGACGCCCGAGCCTGATCGGCCGGGCCGCCCAGACCGCCGCCCGCACCGCCGTCATCACCGCGACCGCGACCACCGTCGCCGGCAAGGCCGCGGCCCGGCAGGCGCCCGGCGCGCCGACGCCGGCCGCCGCGGAGCCGCCCGCGCCGGCGCCCGGCGGGCTCGACGACGAGGCGATCGCCCGGTTGCAGAAGCTCGCCGAGCTCCACAACGCCGGCATCCTGACCGCCGAGGAGTTCGCCATCCAGAAGGCGCGGATCCTCGCCTGAGCCTCCGGCTTGTCTGGCGCCGCGCCGCGTGAGAACATGTCGCGAACAACCGCGTCCGCCATGCTTCAGACCCGCCGCACCCCTGCCGCCGACGTGCTCGACCTCGCTCCCGGGGCCGGCCTCGCGCGGGCGCGGGCTCACGAGGTCACGGGACCCGCGCGCACGGTCTTCGCGCTCGTCGTGGCCGGGCAGCTCGCCGGGCCCGTGCTCTGGCTGCAGCCCCACTGGGTGCCCGAGCGGCCGATGGGGGACGGCGTGCGCGGCTTCCTCGACCCCGGCCGGCTGGTGTTCGGCCGCGCGCGCACCGCGGCGGAGATCCTCTGGGCCGCCGAGGAGGCGCTGCGCACCGGGCTGGTGCCGCTGGTGGTGGCCGAGCTGCCGGCAGTGCCCGGCCTGACCGCGGTGCGCCGGCTCCATCTCGCCGCCGAGACCGGGGCGGTGCGCGGCGCGGCCCCGCTCGCGCTGCTCCTCACCCCCGGCGCCGGGGGGGCGCCGGGCATCGAGACCCGCTGGCACGTCGCCCCCGCGCCGGGCTGGGCCCGCGACGGCGCCGCGCGCTGGCGGCTGACCCGGCTCCGCGCGCGCATGGCGCCGGAACAGGTCTGGGAGATGCGCCTCGAGGCCGGCAAGCCGCGGCTCGGTGTCCCCGATGCTCCGTTAACGACTGAAACCTGACTGTTTTAGTGGCCATACGCCTTCCATACGCTTTCCATATGCGTTCCAGATCGAGCCGATCTCCGTAAATCACTGTCGCGGCGTCGGCCTTGCACCGCCCGCCGAAGTGCTATCCAAACGGGAACCGCAACCGAGCTGGAGGCACCGCTGGCCCGCATCGTCTATGTCCTGAACGGACCGAACCTGAACCTGCTCGGCCAGCGCGAGCCCGAGATCTACGGGAGCGAGACGCTCGCCGACGTCGAGGCCGACTGCCGGCGGCTCGGGGCCGAGGTCGGGCTCGAGATCCGCTTCCACCAGTCGAACGCCGAGCACCAGATCATCGACTGGATCCACGCGGCGCGGACCGAAGCCGCCGGGATCGTCATCAACCCGGCCGCCTTCACCCACACCTCGGTGGCGATCCTCGACGCGCTCAAGGCCTGCGCCTGCCCGGTGATCGAGGTGCACCTGTCGAACGTGCACGCGCGCGAGGCCTTCCGCCACCACTCCTACGTCTCGCCGGTCGCCGCAGCGATCATCGTCGGCTGCGGCACCCAGGGCTACCGCTTCGCGCTCGAACGGCTGGCGCGGCTGACGGGCGGCTGACCGCCATGCTCGCCCTGGTGCGGCCTGCCGCCGAGCACCTGCCGTCCTACGTGGACGCGCTCCGCCGCGGCTGGTCGCCCGACAACGTCCGCCCGCGCGCGACCGCCGAGGCACACCTCGCCGGCATCGCGTCCGACCCCGAGGGTTTCCTCGCCGGGCTCGACCTCCGGGACCCGGCCGGCGCGACGATCGAGCTCCCCGACGGCAGCCGGGTCCCGCGCCTGCCGGGCTTCGTGCGCTGGATCTGGGACGGCGCGGTGGCGGGCTCGATCGGCCTGCGCTGGCAGCCGGGCACCGACGTGCTGCCCGCCCACGTCCTCGGCCATGTCGGCTACGCCGTGGTACCCTGGAAGCAGCGCCGCGGCTACGCCACCGAGGCCCTGCGCCTGCTCAAGCCCGAGGCGCGCGCGGTCGGGCTCGGCGCACTCGAAATCACGGTCGACCCGGACAACCTCGCCTCCCGCCGCACGATCGAGCGCAACGGCGGCGTGCTGGTCGAGAGGTTCCGCAAGGTCCCGGCCTACGGTGGCGGCGAATCGCTGCGCTACCAGCTGCCGCTCTGAGGCTACGGCGCCTCGACGCAGTTGCCGTTGAGCGTTGTCTGGTCGGCACCGGCGTCGCGGGCGAGAAAGCCCTCGCGGCCCTTGGTGTGCCAGACGAGGCCGCTGTCGTCGAAGGCGACGTAGCGGACGCCGGAGCCGGTCGGGCCGGCCTGCATCGGCACCATCCGCCCCTCGTGCTCGACGACCGCGAGCGACGGCCCGCCCGGCGGGTTCAGGTAGGCGACCTGCAGCCGCGCGCCGCCGTCGCAGCGGTAGTCGACGACGAGCGCCTCGGGGACGTCCTGGGCGGCGGCGGGCGCGGCGAGGAGGGCGAGGGGCAGCAGCCAGGTTCGCATCGAGGGTCTCCTATGTGAGCCGGTCTGCGAGCCAGCGCTCGAGCAGGAAGCGGGCGATCGAGCCCGGCCGCGCCGGGCGCAGGTCGGGGACCTCGCCCACGAGCGCCGCCATCACCGTCTCGCGGCTGACCCAGCGGGCATCCTCGAGCTCGGCCTCGTCGAGGGTGATCTCGCGGGAGAGCGCGGCGCCGCGACAGCCGATCATCAGGCTCGACGGGAACGGCCAGGGCTGGCTCGACAGGTAATCGACGTCGCCGACCGGCACGCCGGTCTCCTCGTGAACCTCGCGGCGTACCGCAGCCTCGATCGATTCGCCCGGCTCCATGAACCCCGCGAGCAGCGAGTACATCGCCGGCGGCCAGGCGGGGGAGCGGCCGAGCAGCACCGCGTTGCCATGCAGGATCAGCATGATCACCACCGGATCGGTGCGCGGGAAATGCTGGGCGCCGCAGGCGGGGCACGATCGCCGCCAACCGGCTTCGGCCACTTCCGAGGGCGCACCGCAGCTGGCGCAGAAGCCGTGCGTCGCGTGCCAGCCGAGGATCCCCTTGGCGGCGGCGGCGGTGCCGGCATCCTCGGCCGTGAGCTCGGCCATCGTGGCGCGCAGGTCGGCGAAGGCGAGCGAGCCGGGGAGGGAGGGATGCGCCACCCGGCTCCGGTCGACGAAGGGCGGCGGCCCGTCCGCCGCCTCCGGCGCCTGCCAGTCGGGAATCGCGCGGGCGAAACGCGGGGTGCCGGCCTCGATGCCGAGGAAGACCGCCGGGCCGGCCTCGGTGAAAATCGGCGCGCGCATCGGCAGCCAGCCGAGCCTCAGGCCGTCGCCGACCTCGAGCAGCGGCCGCCCCTGCCAGAGCGCCAGGCAGAGCGCGCGCGGGTCGGCGGCGAGCGCCGCCTGCGTGACCGCGTCGCCGCGCACCCGCGACGCCCGGTCGAGCCGACCGCCGGCAAAGGTGACCGCC
This sequence comes from uncultured Alphaproteobacteria bacterium, assembly GCA_963763295.1. Lineage (GTDB taxonomy): Bacteria > Pseudomonadota > Alphaproteobacteria > Rhodobacterales > Rhodobacteraceae > Amaricoccus. The sequence goes on along the minus strand of CAVXOH010000003.1, from coordinate 39,261 downwards.
TCGGCATCCTTCATCCGCACCTCGCGTGGAGTCGCCGTGACCATGCCCGAAGCCGCGGGCGCGGGCAATCGGGCCTTGCCGCTGACGGGTGGCGCCCGCCGCCCCGTGGCAATCTTCACAATAGTGAACGAGATTTACCGAGTATATTAACAGTTTCTATAGCGTGTTGACTCGATAGTTCCCCTTGTTTCAGGCTGTCTGACAGTGTCAGTCGGATAGGTGTCGGTGCAAAGTGTCTGGTAAGTATTGCGTTCCTATGCCTTTCGCCCATGCCGGCGCGACTCGGGGGCCGAGCATGACGGCCTCGCTCGAGGAGCTACCGGAGGTCGCTCCCGGCGCCGGCCTCGGGCTGCGTTTCCCGATCAGGTCGAGCCGTGCGGGCCTGCACGCGACGCTGAAGCGGGGCCTCGATCTCTGCGCCGCCTGCGGGTTGATCGTGATTTTCTCCCCGGTCCTGATCGTGGTGGCCCTGATGATCTGGGCGCGAGACGGCGGACCGGTCGTCTATGCCCACGAGCGGATCGGGCGCGGCGGCAGGGTCTTCAACTGCCTCAAGTTCCGCACCATGGTGCGCGACTTCGGACCGCATGCTGGCCGAGATCCTCGCGAACTCGGCCACCGCCCGGGCCGAGTGGCGGACGAGCCGCAAGCTCCGCGACGATCCGCGGGTGATCGGCGGGGTCGGGCGGTTCCTGCGGCAGACGAGCCTCGACGAGCTGCCGCAGCTCATCAACGTGCTGCGCGGCGAGATGAGTCTCGTCGGGCCGCGGCCCGTGGTCGCCGATGAACTGGCGAACTACGGCGGCCAGCTGAAATGGTACCTCGCGGTGCGGCCGGGGCTGACCGGCCCCTGGCAGGTCGGCGGGCGGAGCGACACCAGCTATGCGACGCGGGTGGCGCTCGACGTCGACTACGCGAAGAACCCGGACCTGGCGCGCGACCTGCGGATCGTCGGCCGGACCGCGGCGGTGCTCTTGCGCGGCAAGGGTGCGTACTGAAGGCGCCGGAAGCGCCCCTCAGCCGCCGTAGAGGTCCGCGCCCGGCGCCGGCGACAGGCAGCCGGCGCAGACGCCCGCATGCAGCGCGCCGCGCAGGATCCAGGCGCTGCGCCCGCCGACGTCGGGCGAGCGGACCACGGCCATCGCGAAGCAGAACGCGGTCTTGGCGGCGGCACCCGTCAGGAGGCGCAGGCGCGCCGCAGGGGTGCCGGCACGGCAGGCGTAGCTGCGCCCCATCCCGAACTTGCGCCGGCGCATCCAGGGGAGGCTGAGCCGGGCCGGGTCGACCGGCTCGAAGACGCGAGCGTCCGGGGCGATTTCGAAGCGAGCCCCCTGCCGGCGGAGGCGGAAGAAGAACTCGGTATCCTCGCCGCCGGAGCGGCCGCGGGCGAGATCGAAGCGGGCGCGCTGCCACGGCGTGCCCGCCCACCTGAGCAGAGCGTTGCAGGTGTGGCCGGTTTCGACCATGCCGTCGCGGCGGACCGGACGGTTCGAGTGGTGGTCCTGGCGCCGCATCCATCCGGGCGCGTCGGGGCCGTAGAGCGCTTCGCTCGGTCCGAAGACCGCGTCGGCGCCCGAGCTTTCGAGGCGGTCGATCAGCCGGGCAAGCCAGTCGGCCGCCGCCGTCTCGTCGTCGTCGATGAAGGCGACGAGCTCGGCGGTGGCCGCGTCGAGGCAGGCATTGCGGGCGCGCGCGATGTTGCGCGCCGGGGCATGCAGGTAGGTCAATGGATGGCGCATCGAGGCGGCCGCGCGCTCGACCGTCTCCCGAGCGCTCGGCGTGTCGTCGTTGTCGGCGACGACGACGCGCATGGCGAGGCCGGCGGGCAGGGCCTGCGCGTCGAGCGAGCCGAGGGTCGCCGCCACCTGCGGGCGGCGGAAGGTGCAGAGCAGCACGTCGACGGACAGCGCCGCAGGCGTCATCGCCGTGCGCCGCGCACCGCGGCCTGCCAGAGGAAGCCGGCGGCCCAGGCGAGATGCATCGCCCCGGCGGCCGGTCCGGCCCAGAGGCCGCAGAGCGAACGCCGCCGGGCGGCGAAGGTCAGGCTCGCCCCGGCGAGGAGCGCGACGTATCCGGCGGGACCGAGGAGTAACACCGGGTCGAGGAGCGCAAGGAGCGCGCATCCGGCGAGTCCGAGCAGGTTGATGACCGGGATCGCCTGCCGGAGTCGCGGGCGCAGCTGGTGCTTGAGCAGCGTCCGGGCCCGGCCGCGGCCGTAGCGCCAGTACTGGCGCGCGAGCCCGGCCAGGCTGTCGCGCATCCGGTACTCGAGCCGGATATCGGCGTCGAGCCAGATGGTGCCGCCGGCGCGCGTGATGCGGTGGTCGAGCTCAGCATCCTCGTTGTGGCTGAAGCTCTCGTCGTAGCCGCCGACGTGGCGGAACCAGGCGAGCCGGAAGCCCGCATGGTGCCCGTGGTCGACGAGGCCGGAGCGGCGGCCGCCGCGATGGGCGGCGCCGCCGCAGCCGAGGGGCGTGTCGACGACCCAGGCGGCGGCGCGCTGGAAGCAGGTCCGCCCCGTGGCATCCATCGGCGTGGCGAGCGCGGCGGAGCCGCGGGCGAGCAGGCTTGTCGCGACCCGCACCGCGTAGCCCGGCGGATAGGCGGCGTGGGCGTCGCAGCGGACCAGCACGTCGTGCTCGGGCGTCGCGCACTCGGCGGCGATCCGATTCACGGCGGCGGATTGCAGGCGCCCGGGGTTGTCGATGAGCGTGAGGTTGGGGAATTCGGCCCCGAGCTCGGCGACGATCGCCCGGGTGCGGTCGGTGCTGCCGCCGTCGGCAACCACGACGCGCACCTGCCGCATCGTCGGGCAGGCGATCAGCGAGCGCAGGCAGGTCTCGATGTGGCGCTCCTCGTCGAGCGCGGGCACGGCCACCAGGATGCGCGCCGGATCGAGCGCGAACTCTTCGGCCCAGCGCAGCGCGGTGTCGGGCGCGGGCGCCGTGTCGGCGCGCCGCAGGGCGCGCGTCAGACCGACCATTGGGCGAACGGCAGGCCGGTCAGCGCGCGAAACCGGGCCGCGTCGTCGGCGAGATCGTCGCGAAAGCGCTGGATGGCGTCGGGATGGACGGCGGGCCGGTCGCTCGCGTCCCGGCGGGCGATCGCCCGGCGCAGCCGGTCGGCGGCGTCCGGCGGCAGATGCGCTGCGAGCCCGGTCGCCAGCCGGCTCCGCCGCAGGCGAAAGTACCACCCGGGCATCCGCGCGAGCTCGTCCGAGGCGTTGGCCCTGAGGCGCTCCAACCGGCCCCAGCCGTCCGGCACCCCGAGGAAGCGGCCGGCGCGCGCCAGGGCGCCGAGCGGCTCGCGGGCGAGCTCGTCGAAATCGAGGACGAGGATGTCGTCGAGGCTGAAATGCTCGAGGTAGCGCTCGAGCTGCCGGCAGTAGCTGCTCGTCAGGGTCATGTGCCGCAGCCGGTCGGGCTCAGGCGTGTCCCGCCCGGTCCCGAGGCTCGCGCTGAAGCGGTAGTGCGACACCGCGCGCGCGACCGGGTCGCGCACGATGTAGATCAGCTTGCAGCCGGGTGCCTGCCGGCGGATCCGCTCCGGGACGCCGGGGAAGATGTCGAACTTCGTGTAGTTGGGCGAGGTTTCGCCGCAGACCGCCCGGCCGTGCGGGAACAGGCTTCGGTACCAGCCCTGGCCCCGCGGCAGGTTCAGCTCCTCGACGAAGAAGTCGGTCTCCTTCCGGCGCGACATGCCGATGGCGGGATGGCCGCCGAGGTAGCGGTGCAGCGTCGTCGTCGCCGCGCGCATCGCGCCGATGACGATGAAGCCGGGAAGCGGCGGCGCCGACATTCAGGCGAACCTCGCGCGGGCACGGTCGTGAATGGCGATGTCCGGCCCGCACAGCTCCTCGAGCCGCCGCCGCTGCGCGCCGGAGAGGGCGACCGCCGGGCCCTTTGCCGCGTTGCTGCGCCCGAGCGCCACCTTCGGGCCGAACAGGTCGGCGAAGTCGGCGACAAAGCGCGGCAGCCGGTCGAGGAAGCCGATGAGCGCGAGCCGGTCGAGCGCGGCCACCGCCCGCTCGGTGCAGGGCGCCTCATCGGCGGCGCCGACGCTGCTCTGGCCGGCGAGGTAGCGCAGGTTGACCGTGGCATGGCGCCGAGCGACCGGACCGCGCAGCCAGGCCTCGGGATCCGGAGTGACGACGCCGGCCTGCGCCGCCATCCGGAAGTTCGAGATCGCCCGCTCCACCGGGTGGCGCATAACGGTGACGATCCGGTAGGCGGGACCGAGATGCGCGGCCAGCCCCTCGGTCAGGAGCAGGTGCCCGTGGATCAGCCGGGTGCCCCAGCACACGTGCATGAGCGCGATCCGCTCGCGCAGCGCGAAGGTCTCGGCGCCGTGCTCGAGGTCCTCGTGGCAGAGCAGCGGGTCGTCGCGGCCGAAGCGCGCGATCGCCGCGGCGCGGCGCGTCGAGGGCGCATCGATTACCCCGATCCGCTGGTCGAAGGGCACGGCGGCATAGAGCGCCTCGGCGAGCGACGTTCCGCCGCACTTCGGCAGGTGGAGGAACAGGCAGGGCGCGCCGATGCCGCGGCCGAACGCCGTCCGCCGCGCCCGGCCGGCGAGAACACGCGCCCGGCGCCGCCTCCGTGCCCAGTCGGTTTCCGATTTGATCACTCGCGTTCCCGCTTAGTTCGGCCAAACGGTGAACTGCTCGTTTTGCGACAAGACATCTCGCCTGTCCTGACTTCCGCCGCTGCCAAGGGGATTCACGCTGGGCTCAACTCTATCTAAAGTAGAATGAACGATTGGTTGACTCGCGCTTTGATGGTAGGGAACGGGGATGTTCGAGAGTCGCGCGCTGCAGGCCTTGCGTGCCCGGGCCCTGCGGCCCGAGTCGCGGCGCCTGCTGACGCGGACCGGCGTCCTCGTCGGCGCCCGCGTCTGCGGCAGCCTGCTCACGTTGATCTACACCGTGCTGCTCGCCCGGGTCACGACGCCGGCCGAAATGGGCCTCGCGATGGCGGCGCTGTCGGCGACCTTCCTCGCCTCGGTCATCGCCTCGCTCAACGTCGAGAGCGGGTCGATCCAGTTCCTCGTCCGCTACCTTGCCGACGGTCAGCCCGAGAAGGCGGCGGGGTTCGTCGTGTTCAGCCGGCGCACGGTCGCCCTCACCTCGGCGGTCGCGCTCCCCGCCTGCCTCGCGGCCTGGGCGCTCGGCCCCGATGCGGCCTCGGCTGCCCTGCCGGCCTATGCGATCGCTCTCGCCACCGCGCCGATCGTCGCGATCACCCGCGTCTATTCCCGTCACGCCGGCGCGCTCGACGCGGTGCTGCTCGGGGCGTTGCCGCGGATGCTGGTCCGCCCGGCGCTCTTCACCCTCGTCCTCGGCGCGATCTGGACGCTCGGCGCGACGATCTCGGCCGCCTGGGTTATGCTCCTCTATCTCGCGGCGGCCGTCGTCGTGATCGCGGTGCAGTCGGTTCTCCTGCGAGCCCCCTTCGGCTTTGCCCGAAGCGCCCGGCCGCGACGTGGGCGCCTGGCGGCTGTGGCTCCGCACCGGCGTGATGCTCGCGCCGATGCTGGTGATGAACGAGTACATGACCTACCTTGTGCTCGGCTCTGCCGCGCTCGGCATGCCGGCCGCCGCCGTTGCCGGCCTCGGGATCGCGCTCTCGCTGCAGAACATCCTCAACTTCTCGCTCACCGCCGTCGACATGGCGTTCGGGCCGAGGCTCGCCCGCGCCCTCGTCCACGGGCACGAGCGGCGCCGGTGCGACCTGCTCCTGGCCATCGCCGCGCTCAAGTCCGCGGCCGTGCTCGGCGGCGGCGGCGTGGTCTTCGCCCTCAAGGATCCCGATCCTCGGGCTCTTCGGGCCCGCGTATCTCGGCGCCGGCGACGCCTTCGCGATCCTGCTCCTCATGCCGCTCGCGGCGGCGCTCTGCGGTCCGGCTGCGCTCGTCCTCAACGTCCTCGGGCGGCGGCGCGAGCTCCTCGCCGGGTCGCTGGTCGGCGTCGTCGGGGATCGCGGTCGCGACCCCGCTCGGCGGCTGGCTCGCGGGGTTCGACGGCGCGGCGATCGGCGCGACCGCGGCGGTCGTCGCCCACCAGGCGACCCTCACCCTGCTCTGCCGGCGCAGCACCGGCAACGACCCGTCTGCCTTCGCCGCCGCGGCGGCGGCACTGCGCGGCCTGCGTCCGGCGAGCTCGCGCGGATGACCGCGTCGGCCGTCAGGCGCGCGCTCGGCGGCCCGGTCCTCGAGACCGCGGCGGCGGTTCGGGCCTGGCGCCACCGTCGGACCCGGGCCGAGGGACCGCGCTTCGTCATCTTTGGCCGCGGCCGGTCGGGCTCGACGATGCTCGTCGACATGCTCGACCAGCACCCGGAGGTTTCCTGTCTCGGCGAGATCCTCCGCTACGGGGCGCTGGCGCCGGTACGCTACGTCGAGAACCGCCTAAGCGTGTTGCCGGGGCGGGTGGGGGGCTTCAAGCTCCTCAGCTACCAGCTGCGCAGCTTGTGCCCCACCGCACCAGTCGAACCTGCGGGCCTGGCTGATCGGCCGCGGCGTGCGCGTGCTCCACCTGCGGCGCGACAACCTCTTCGCCCACGCGGTGTCAAACATCTACGCGGCCCGCAGGGGCGCCTACCACTCGACCGACCGGGGTGCCGCCGCGCACCGTACATCCACGTCGAGCCGGCCGAGCTGCACCGCTGGATGGATGGCAGCCGCGCGCTCCTCGCCTTCGAGGAGGCCTTCCTCCAAGGCATCGAGCGCCTCGAGATCGGCTACGAGCGCGACCTCGAAGACCCGGTCGCTCGGGCGAGCGCCTTCGCTGCGGTTACCGCGTTCCTTGGCCTGCCGCCGGCCGCCTTCAGGTCGGGCTCACACAGGTGACGCCCCGCGACTATCGCCGCCTTATCTCCAACTACGACGAGATTGCGGCCTGGGCCGCCGGCCGGGCGCGACGCGCGCTTCCTGCCTGGAGGCACGGCGGGGGGCGGTCTCGGATGACCGACGATCGCCGGGCCGATGCCGACGGCGATCGGCCGCGGATGCCGCGACGGGCAGGCCGCATCGCCGACCGGCGTGCTGGTCACGCTCGCCGACTACGGCTTCGCGTTCTTCGTCTTCTTCATCGCGTCGGATGCCTTCTCCTATCTCGGCGTCCACAGCCTGCTCTGGCTCGCCGCCTACGGCTACGTCCTGCTGCGGCTGCTCGCGCGTGTTCCGCCCGTTCATCGGTTTCCTGCGCGACAATGCGGTGTATCTCGGCTATCCCGCGCTCTGCACGATTTCGGTGCTCTGGTCCGACGTGCCGCGCGCCACGGCGGTCTTCGCGATCCAGCTGCTGGCGAGCGTGCTGATCGCGCTCTTCATCGCGATGCGGCTTCCGATCGAGGCGATCTTTCGCCAGCTCCTGCGCGTCTACCTGGTGGCGATGGCGGCGTCGCTGGCCACGCTCGCCGGTGCGTTCGTGCATCCCTGGGACCATCGCGGCAACTTCACCGGCATCTTCCTGTCGAAGAACGCCTTCGGGCACCGGGCGGTGCTGTTTGCGTATCGGCTGCGTCGTGGCCGCGCTGCTCCTGCCCGGGCCGGGCCCGCCCGCCGCGGTCGTCTACCTGCTTGCGCTCGCGGTTACCGCAGGCATGGTCGCGGTGTCGGGGTCGGCGACGGCGATAGTGCTGACCGCCAGCTTCGGGCTCGCCGCGGCGGCTCTCCACCTGTTCTGCGCCCGCCGCCTCGGCGCGGCCGCGCTCGTCGCCGTTCCGGTCGTCCTCGCATTCGTCCTGGCGTCGCTGACGGTCGTCGTGCTCCGGATCGATCCGGTCGCCGAGCTCTTCGACCTCCTCGGCCGCGATCGCGACGATGACCGGGCGCACCATCCTCTGGCGCCACGGCTGGGACCACTACCTGAGCCGGCCGCTGCTCGGCTTCGGTGCCGCCGGCTACTGGCAGAACCCGGCCTATGCCAGCGAGATCGCCGCGCTGCAGAGCGCCTACGGCGAGGGCGTGGGCGCCTTCCACAACATCGCGCTCGAGCTCCTCGTCATGCTCGGCCCGGCTCGGGCTCCTCGCGCACGGCCTTCTGCGGCGGCGTCACGCTCGCCCGCGCGGTCGTCCTCCTCCGCCGGACGCGGGATCGCGATGGCGGTCTGGGCCATCGTGACCACGCTCGCCCTCTACGGCATGGCCCTGATCGGCGCCCAGCTCTACAACCCGCACGCGATACCGCTGATCCTCGTCGTCTGCCTCGGCGGCGCGCTCGGCAAGCGGCTCAGCGCGGCGCGAACCCCTTGATCCAGCGCAGGGCAGGGCGCTCCATCCAGCACCAGGACGCCGTGGCAGCTGCTGCCGAGCCGGCAAAGACCAGCGCCACGGCCAAGGGCTTCGGTCCTCGAAGTGGGCTTCGTGAACGCCGAGCACGATCGGATGCAGCAGGTAGAATCCGTAGGAGATCGTGCCGAGCGCGGTCAGGGCCGGCGCCTCCATCACCCGTAGCAGGCCCGTGCGATGGAGCGACAGCACGAAGGTTGCGGTGATTGCCAGCGCGACGGCGGGGTCGAGCCAGAGCGGCGCCGACAGGCCGAGTTCGCGGCGCACCGCCGGCAGGCATGCGACAAGCAGCCCCAGCGCCACAAGCGACAGCGCGAGGCCGCCGATCCGCGACGGTGACGGCGTCGAGACCGCGCTTCAGGGCCGGGGCAATCCCGGGGAGCAGGCAGCCGATGACGAAGTAGTGGAGGTGATAGAAAAGCCCGGCCTGCGCGAGCCCGCCGAGCTGGTAGAGGATCGCGAGCGGCGCGCAGACGGCGAGCACTGCCGCCCAGAGCCCGAGATAGGCCGGCGCATCGAGACCCCCGGCCCGGCGCGACAGCCTCCAGACCGCATAGAAGACCAGATAGAACTGCACCTCGACCGGGACGGCCCAGAGGGCGCCGTCCGCGCGCAGGAAGGCGAGATGCTGGGCGAGGATGGAAGGCGTCCAAATCCCGTAGGGCCAGCCCGCCACGGCGGGCCCGACGGCGACGCTCAGCGCGACCACCGCGAGGTAGAGCGGCGCCACCCGTCCCAGCCGGGCAAGGACGTAGCCGAAGGAGGCCGCCCGGTCGGGTGCCTGCGGCAGGTAAAGGCTCGCCATCAGGAAGCCGCTCAGCACGAAGAAGAGCATCACACCGAGCTGCCCCGTGCCCTTGCCGAGCCACGCCGGCAGGTAGCCGGCGTTCGCGCAGTGCGAGACGAAGACGATGAGGATCGCGAAGCCGCGCAGGCCGGTCAGGGCGGCGACGCGTTCTGGCCCGAGCCCGGATACGACGATGGCGATCGGCTCGAGTCCGCGGCCGACCCGCTCGGGGATCGTGTTCCGGACAGCGCGCGATTCCCTGACCAAGACCTGTCCCTTCGCAGCCCCGTCGCACCCCGCCACCTCGCCACGGAATCCGTTAACGCGGCGTTAGGCTGTCCCTGCCAGACATCGGCGGCATGGAGGATGGCCGGCAGGCGGAAGGCGTGACGAGGCCGGGCGCGATCGGGATCGGCGGTCAGAAGTGCATGACCTCCTGGATCCACGCGCTCGCCGTCCGCGCATCCGGGCGTCGCCGCCTCGGAGCCGAAGGAGGTCGACTTCTTCAGCTATCATTTCGATCGCGGCTACCGCTGGTACGAGCGGCACTTTCCCGGCCGCCACGGCACCGGGGCCGTCGGCTTCGAATGCTCGCCGTCCTACTTCCACGATCCCCGCGCGCCCGAGCGCGCCGCGGCGTACCATCCGGGCCTGAAGGTCGTCGTTCTGCTGCGCGATCCGGTCGCGCGCGCCTACTCGAACCATTTGCACGAGATCGCCAAGGGCCACATCGCGCCGTGTGACTTCGCCGAAGGGCTGGCGAGCAATCCCGCGTATATCGAGCAGGGCCTCTATGCCACGCATCTCGGCCGCTGGCTCGACCGCTTCCCGCGTGCCCGCGTGCTCTGCCTGATCGCCGAGGAGATCGCCCGCGATCCGCAGGCGGCGGCGCGGCGCTTCTACGGCTTCCTCGGCGTCGATCCCGGCCATCGGCCGGGCGTCGTCGACGAGCGCCGCAACGACAGCGACCGTGCGCGCTCCGCGCTCCTGCGCCGGACGCTGCGCGCCGGCGGCGACGCCCTGCGCCGCGCCCGAACTCGAGGAGGCGCTGATCCACCTGAAGCGGGCGCCCGGTGTCGCGGCCGCGCTGCGGCTCAACAGCGTCGCGCTCCGCGACGAAATCCCTCCGATGGCGGCTGTGGACGCGGCCCGGCTCGCCGCCGTCTTCGCGCCCGAGGTCGAGCGCCTCGCGACGCTTCTCGGTCGCGACAGCCTGCCCTGGCCGACCTGGGAGGTCGACCGCCGGCGCCGCGCCGGCCCGCGCGGGAGGCACGCGATGAACCAGGGCTACGACCTGCGCTTCGAGGCGCCGCCGCCGCAGCTCGCGAGCCTCGATCTCGCCGAGCTGTTCCGCCGCACCCGCTCGGCGCTCGGCCGCAACCTCTGGCTCATCCTCGCCGCGGGTCTCGCCTTCGCCTCGCTCGCCGCCGTCCTCGTGAACCTGCAGGCGCCCTACTATGTCGCGCGCGCCTCGCTGATCATCGACCCGCGCGTCGACGAGAGCATCGGCGCCGTGCAGGCGCCGACCATCCTGCTCGCCGACGCCCTCGTCGTCGATTCCCAGGTCGAGGTGCTGCGCTCCGAGCAGATCATGCAGCGCGTCGCCGCCCGGCTCGACCTCGCGTCCGCGGCGTCCGCACGGCTCGCCGCCGAGCACGCCGCGGTCCCCGACTCGGCGACGCTCGCGCAGGACGTGCACAGAGGCCTCGCCCGGAGCCTCGACATCGAGCGCGAGGGCACGACCTACGTCGTGCGCATCGCCGCCACTTCCGCCGCCCCGGCCGCCGCCGCCGACCTCGCGAACGCGGTCGCCGACGAGTACCTCGCGGCGCAGATCGAGACCCAGGCCGGGCAGGCCGAGCAGGCGGCCGCCTGGCTCGCCGACCAGGTGCAGGGGATGAGCCTCAAGGTGCGCGCCGCCGAGACCGCGGTCGAGCGCTTCCTCTACGCCAACGATATCCCCGACGAGAACACCCAGGGCGCCGTCGAGGACGAGCTCTCCGCCGCGGAGGCGCGGCTGATCGCGGTCCGCGGCGACCTCCGCGCGGCGCGCGCCGAGATCGACACCATCGACCGCGCCCTCGCCGAGGACGGCCCGGTTGCCTTCCGCGCCCAGCTCGTGACCGCCCTCGGCGGCCCGGCCGATCTGCGCACCACCCAGATCGAGGCCGAGCTCGTGCGGCTGCGCGAGGCGCGCCAAGCCCGCATCGACATCGCCCGCACCGAGCTCGCCTCGCTCGAGGCGAAGGCGGCCGAGCTCAAGGGGGAGCTCGCCGACGTCGCCCAGAAGCAGGTGCGGCTGCGCGAGCTCCGCCGCGAGGCGACGGCGATGCAGACCCAGTACGAGAGCCTGCTGGCCCGCTTCGAGGAGAGCCGCGGCGAGGGCGCCTTCTTTCGCAGCAACGCCCGTGTCATCGAGCGGGCCGTCCCTCCGGCCGACCCCGCCAACCCGAGCGCGCCGCTCACCGTCATCGCCGCCGCGCTCGGCGGCATGATCGTCGGCCTCGGCCTCACGTTCCTGCGCGAGCAGCTCGACGACCGGCTGCGGCGCTCCGACGACGTGGTCGAGCAGCTCGGCGTCCCCTACCTCGGCGCCGTGCCGCTCCTCGGGCGGCGCGACGCGCGCCACCTGCCGGCCGGCCTCGCGACGCGCGCCGACCGCTTGAGCGCGCGGCAGCGGCGCGAGATCGCCCGCCTCAGCCGGGTCTCGATTGCGCCCCACTCGCTGCTGGCCGAGCCCTTCCGCCGCACGCTCTACGCGCTGCGCACGCGCAGGCGGGCGGGGCCGCAGGTGGTCGCGGTCGTCTCGGCGGTGAGCGGCGAGGGCAAGAGCTTCTTCGCGTCGAACCTCGCCTTTCTCGCCGCGCGCCAGGGCCAGCGCGTGCTCCTGATCGACGGTGACCTGCGCAACCCGCACCTGAGCCGCAGCTTCGCGCCGCTCTTCCCCGACCCGCCGGCCGACGTCGCTTCGCCGGCGATGTCGATCGCCGAGCTCGCCGAGAACCTGCTCCTCATGTACCTGCGCGATCCCCTTCAACTCGACGAGGCCGAGCGCCAGATCCTCGCGCAGGGCGCCGCCGGCGTCGACCTCGTGATCATGGACACGGCGCCGATGGCCTATGTGGCCGACACCCTGTCGCTCTCGAGCATCGCCGACGCGGCCGTGCTCGTCGTCGACTGGCGGCGCACCTCGGCGACGACCGTGCGCCGGACGCTGCGGCGCTACGATCCGGTGGCGGCGAAGCTGATCGGTGCGTGCCTGTCCAAGAGCAGCCCGGCGCTGATGAAGCGCTACGAGTTCATCCCCGCGAACCCGACCTACTACCGGAGCGCACCGACCGCTCGCTGATCGCCGCCGCAAGCCACCGCCCGCACCGGCAGGGCCGGGGCGAGCGCCGCCGCCACCTCGGCGGTGGTCAGGCAGAAGTCGCGGTCGTCGCGCGCGAGGAGCGTGGCGGCCCTCGCCCGGATCGCCCGGGGATCGAGGCCGCGCAGCAGCGCGACCAACGCTTCGGGCGTCGGCTCCGCGATCACGAAGCCGAGCCCGTCCGCGGCGATCCGGCGCCCGGTCTCGCTGCCCGAAACGGCGATCGACGGGCAGCCGAACCAGCTCGCCTCGTAAATGCGGTTCGGCAGCAGCCAGTCGGAATTGCCGCCGGGCTGCCAGAGGTCCTGCGCCCAGACGAGGTCGCAGCCGCGATATGCCTCCGCCAGGCCGTTCGGGTATGCATAGGGACCGTGGTACGTGACGTTGTCGCGCCCGGCGATCGCGGCGTCGAAGTCCGGCAGCGCGTGGCGATGGACGTTGCCGTGGAGCCGGAGTCGCAGCGCCGGACCCATCGCCTCGGCGACGGCGAGCAGGAGCCGCAGGCTCGGCGCGCAGCGCAGCGAGCCAACCCAGCCGAGCGTCAGCGGCGCGTCCGGCGCCCGCCGCTGCGGCGCGGTCGGCCGGGGCGGCGAAGCGGCGTCGAACCAGAGCTTGTTCTCGAGCAGCACGACCCGTCCGCGGTGGCCCTGGACGCGGCCGAACCATTCGCGCGTGAAGCCGGGCGAGGAGACGAGCGTCACCGTGGTCCGCGCCAGCAGCCGCCGCTCGGCCCAGCGTGCGGCAGCTCCGACCGGGCCGGGGCGGGTCAGGAGGCCGTGGATGTCGAGGCACTCGTACACGAGGGGCGTGCGGGTGCGGCCGGCGAGGAGGCGCGCGGCCCAGGCGATCGCCAGCATGTCGAGGTTGCGCGCCACGATCAGGTCGGCGCCGTCGAGCGCCCGGCGCCGGCGCGCCATCCGGCCGACCGCGCTGGCGATGACCGCGAGCCGCCGGCCGAGCCGCTCGTTCTCGACCAGGCCGAGATCGATGTTGGGCCAGTCGGGCACGAAGCCGGCGTTCATGTTCGACCGCCGCAGGGTCGCCGAGCGCACCGCGTGGCCGGCGGCGCGGAAGCTCCTGATCCGCCGGATCTGGGCCGCCTCGCCGAGGTCGAAGCCGAACACGAAGATCGTGGCCATGGGGTATTCGACGCCATGGCGGTTGATGAAGGGTAAACGCGGATTTGCTTGCGCCGGCAGCGGCATGGCGGGATTCTCTCATGCACAGTTTATGGCACAAGTCATGCACGGAAGAACGCTCAGAACTGGTAGCGGCGCAGGCGGGTCTGGATGCCGAAGAGGTAGATCGAGACGCCGACCAGGATGATGACGAACATCGCGGTGGCGATCGCGGCGCCCATGTGGGGGTCGCCGAGCTGGAGCTGGAAGCCGAAGAAAGTGCGGTAGAGGAAGGTGCCGAGGATGTCGGTGGCGAAGTTCGGTCCGGCGAGCGCGCCCTGGCTCACGTAGATGAGGTCGAAGGCGTTGAAGTTGCCGACGAAGGTCAGGATCGAGATGATGCCGATCGCCGGAAGAATCAGCGGCAGCTTGATCTTCCAGAACTGCGACCAGCCGGTGATGCCGTCGATCTCGGCCGCCTCGATCACCTCGTCGGGGATCGAGAGCAGGGCCGCGTAGATCAGCATCATCGGGATGCCGACGAACTGCCAGACCGAGATCAGCGCGAGCGTCGTCAGCGCCGTCCCCTCCTGGCCGAGCCAGGGGGCGAACAGCGATTTCAGGCCGACGGCGTCGAGCAGGCCCGGCGCGATGCCCCAGATCGGCGACAGGATCAGCTTCCAGACGAAGCCGACGATGACGAAGGAGAGGATGGTCGGGATGAAGATCGCCGTCCGGTAGAAGGCGGCGCCGCGCAGCCGCGGCACCGACAGGATCGCCGCCAACATCACCCCGATCGGGTTCTGCACCAGCATGTGGATGAGGAAGAACCAGGCGTTGTTGCCGAGTGCATTCCAGAAGCTCGCCGACCAGCGCGGATCGCCGAAGAGGGTGCGGAAGTTGTCGAGGCCGACGAACCCCTGCACGCCCTCGGCGCTGCGAAACAGCGCGAGGTTCAGCGTCGCGAACAGCGGGATGATCATGATCGCCGTGTAGACGAGCACCGCAGGCGCGAGGAACACCAGGATGTGCCAGCGGAAGGGCTTGCGGTCGGTCATCCCGGGCGTCCCGTTTCGGCCAGGCTCTCAGACGGCCCCGCCCGCGTCGGGCGGGGCCGGAGTCGTCACTTCTGCGGATCGTACCAGCTGGCGAGGCCGTCCTGAAGCCGCTTCGCGGCGTCTTCCGGCGTCTCGGTGCCGCGGATGACGTTGGCGCTGGCGTTCCAGGTCTCGTTCTCGAGGTTCGGGGTGCCGCGCGACAGGATCTGGTAGGTCGAGCGGATCGTCGACTTGCAGGTCTCGCGCCAGCTCACGAACTCCTGCGCGAGCGGGTTCTCGAGCGTCACCGGCTGGTTCAGCAGCGGGAAGAACCCTGGCAGCGCGTTCGCGTAGAGCTGGGCGAACTCGGGAGTCCCCACCCATTCGAGGAACTGCTTCGCCGCGTCGGCGTTCGGCGAGGCCGCGTTCATCCCGATCGCGATGTCGACGTGGTCGGAGATGTAGCACTGGTCGCCCTCGGCCGGCACCGGCGGCGGGAAGGCCCCCATCTCGAACGCGCCCTGGATCTGCGCCTCGAACGGCGAGATCTCCCATGAGCCGGCCGGATAGATCGCGGCGCGGCCGAGGGTGAACAGGTTCTGGCTGTCCGGGTAGGTCTGCGCCTCGAAGCCGTCGCCGAGGTAGTCCTTCCACCTCGCGATCTCGGTGAACGGGGCGACCCATTGCGGGTCGGTCAGCTTCTGCTCGCCGGCGATCAGCGCCAGCCGGCCCTCCTCGCCCTTCCAGTGGTTCGGGCCGACGTTCTGGTAGCCCATGGTCGCGGCTTCCCACTGGTCGTTGGTGCCCATCGCCATCGGGATGTAAGTGCCGTCCGCCTTGATCTTGTCGAGGGCGGCGAAGAACTCGTCCTGGGTCTTCGGCGCCTCGATGCCGAGCTCCTCGAAGGCGGCCTTGTTGTAGATGAAGCCGTGGATGACGGACGCCATCGGCACGCAGAACGTCGCCGATCCGTCGTCGGTCGACCAGCCGGACTTGGCGACGTCGGAGAAGTTCGCCATCGCCGCGAGGTCGCTGAGGTCGGCGAGCTGGCCCTTGTTGAAGAGCTCGAGCCCGGGGTCGAACGGGCGACAGGTGATGAGGTCGCCGGCCGAGCCGGCCTCGAGCTTGGCGTTCAGCGCAGCGTTATACTCGGTCGGCGCCAAGGGGCTGAAGTTGAGCTTGATGCCCGGGTGCGACGCCTCGAAGGCGGGGATGATCTTCTCCTGCCAGATCGCGAGGTCGTCGTTGCGCCAGCTCTCGATGGTCAGCGTCACGTCCTGCGCGAAGGCGGCGCCGCCGGCGAGGAGCGTCGTGCCGAGGAGCACGCCCTTGAGCGGTTTCAGTTGCATCGGTTTCCTTCTCCCTGCTGGTGGGCTCGTCGAGCCCGTCTAGTCCCCGGAGCGCAGCGCGTCGAGCGCCGGCCCGAGGTGTCCGGCGCTCGCCGCGAGGAGCTGGCCGGCGTGGATGTCGTCGCGCGCCCCGGCGGCGATCAGCACCGCGGGCTTGACCGCGCCCCCGGTTCTCTTCAGAGCGTCGCGCGCCTCCGGATCGGCCGTCCCGGCCACCGCGGCGACGATGCGCGCCGCCCGGTCGCGGAGCTTGGCGTTGTCGGCCACGACGTTGACCATGTAGCCGTCGTGGACATGGCCGAGCCGCAGGCCCGCCATCGTCGAGATCAGGTTGAGCGCGATCTTCTGCGCCGTCGCGGCCCCCATTCGCGTCGACCCTGCAACCAGCTCGGCCCCAGTGTCGAGCAGCACCGGCACGTCGGCCAGCTCGAGCAGCCGGCTCTCCGCGACGTTCGCGACGCCGACGACCGTGGCGCCGCGCCCGCGCGCCGCCGCGGCGACCGCGACCGTATAGGGCGTGCCCCCGCTCGCCGACACGCAGATTACCGTGTCGCCGGGCCCGAGGCCGAGCCCCGCCACCTCGCGCGCCGCGCCGCCGGTGTCGTCCTCGGCGGCGTTCGCGAGCGCGAGCAGCGACGCGGCGCCGCCGGCGATCAGCACCGGGGTCCGCTCGGCCGCAATGCCGAATGTCCCGGCGAGTTCCAGCGCGTCGGCAAGCGCCATCAGTCCCGAGCTGCCGGCGCCGGCATAGGCGAGCCTGTGGCCACCGGCGAGCGCGGCTGCCGCCGCCTCGGCCGCCGCCGCGACAGCCGGAAGCGCCGGCCCGACGTGCGCGGCCGCGCCGCGCTGCCCGGCCAGCAGCCGGGCCAGGGCGTCCGCCGCAGGAAGCGACTGGAGGCCCGCGGCCAGCGCGTGGCGCGCTTCGGTCGATCTGGTGGTCATCGCGATTCCCCCAAGACGCGCGGATGATGCCAAACCAATACCAGTTGTCCAGCGGATTATTGTCCGAGCGAATCTCGTCGCCGGCCCGACAGGTCGCGCTTCCCTTCTGGTATCACTTTGGTATGGTCGGCGACGGAGGACGGCATTGGGGCTCTATCTCGGCATCGACGGGGGCGGATCGGGCTGTCGCGCGGCGGTTGCCGACGCGAGCGGCCGTGTGCTCGGGCGCGGAGAGGCGGCCTCCGCCAACATCTGGTCGGACCCGGAGACGGCGCTCGTCAACATCGTGGCCGCCGCCGGGGACGCCGTCGCCGCCGCGGGTGGCGCGGGCCTCGGCGACGTCACCGCGGTGCTCGGCCTCGCCGGCGCCAACGTTCCCGAGGCGGCGACGCGGCTGACGGAGCGGCTGCCTTTCGCGCGGGCGCGGATCGAGACTGATGCGCTGATCGCGCTAAAGGGAGCGCTCGGCGACGCGGACGGCATCACCGCGACGCTCGGGACCGGATCGGTCTTCGGCGTGCAGCGCGGCGGCGCAGTGCGGATGATCGGCGGCTGGGGATTCCTCCTCGGCGACCAGGGCAGCGGAGCGCGCATCGGCCGGGCGCTCCTCGAGCGGGCGCTTCTCGCGGCGGACGGGCTCGCGGACCCGACGCCGCTCCTCGATCGGGTGCTGGAGCAGCAGGGCGGGCCGGCCGGCGTCGTGGCCTTCGGCCGGCGCGCGGTTCCGGCCGATTTCGCCAAGGAGGTACCGGCGATCCTCGACGCGCTGACGGCGGGCGATCCCGCGGCCGCGGCGATCGTCGCCGAGGCGGAAGCCGCGGTCGCGCTCGCGATCAACCGGCTGCAGGCGGACGGGGCGCTGCCGGTGTGCTTCCTCGGCGGGCTCGGCCCGACCTTCGCCGCGCGCCTCGCGCCGCGCTACCCGGGGCTGATCCGCCCGCCGCTCGGCACCGCGCTCGACGGGGCGCTGGCGATGGCGCGGTCGATGGGATGCGCATGAGCCGGTTCGACGCCCTCGAGTTCGAGGAGGGCGGCGCCGGGCCGCTCTACCTCCAGCTCACCCGGCGGATCGCGGCGGCGATCGAGTCGGGCACGCTCAGGCCGGGCGAGAGCCTGCCGTCGGAGCGCGAGATGGCGCAGATGACCGGCCTGAGCCGGGTGACGGTGCGCCGCGCGATCGGCGCGCTGGTGCACGCGCGCCATCTCGTGCAGCGGCGGGGCTCGGGCACCTTCGTGGCGCCGCGCGTGGAGAAGGTCGAGCAGGCGCTGTCGCTCTTGACCTCGTTCTCCGAGGACATGGCCCGGCGGGGCAAGAGCGCGCGCTCGGTCTGGCTGTCGCGGGCCGTGCACCCGCCATCGCCCGAGGAGATGATGGCGCTGGGGCTGACCGCGCACGACCAGGTCGCGCGGCTCGAGCGGGTGCGGCTCGCCGACGACGTGCCGCTCGCGATCGAGCGGGCCGCGCTCTCGACCGCGGTGCTGCCGGACCCGGCGGTGGTGGAGAGCTCGCTTTACGCGGCGCTCGCCGAGCGGGGGATGCGCCCGGTGCGCGCGGTGCAGCGGATCTCGGCGGCCAATCTCGGGCCGCGCGACGCCGGGCTGCTCGAGGTGCCGGTCGGCGCCGCGGGATTGCGGATCGAGCGGGTTTCGTACCTGCCGTCGGGACGCGTGGTGGAGTTCACCAGGTCGCTCTACCGGGGCGACGCCTATGATTTTGCGGCCGAACTGCATATACCGGCCGACATGGAAGGAAAGAGCCGATGAGCGACGACAGAACCAGGATGAGCGCCGAGATCGCGGAGATCCCGGAAGCGGCGGCCCGCTTCCTCGAGCGCTCGCGCGAGGCGGTCGCCGGGGCGGCGGCGGCGATGCGCGCGGCGGACCCGCGGCTGGTGGTGACGGTGGCGCGCGGGTCGTCGGACCACGCGGCGACCTATCTCAAGTACGCGGTCGAGATCGTGGCGGGGATCCCGGTCGCCTCGGTCGGCCCGTCGGTCGCCTCGATCTACGGGCGCAGGCTGCGGCTCGACGGCGCGGCCTGCCTCGGGATCTCGCAGTCGGGCCAGAGCCCGGACATCGTCGAGATGATGCGGAGCGCCAAGTCCGGCGGGGCGCTGACGCTGGCGATCACCAACGACGCCGGCTCGCCGATGGCCGGGGCCTGCGACCACGCGCTGCCGCTCGAGGCGGGGCCGGAGAAGAGCGTGGCGGCGACCAAGACCTTCGTCGCCTCGGTGCTGGCGGCGCTGGCGCTGGTCGCGGAGTGGCGGGAGGACGCCGCGCTCCGCGCGGCGGTGGCGGCGCTGCCCGGGCAGTTCGAGCAGGCGCTCGCCTGCGACTGGGCGCCGCTGGCCGACCGGCTGGTGCGGGCGAACTCGGGCTTCGTGCTCGGGCGGGGGCCGGGTTTCGCGATCGCCAACGAGATGGCGCTGAAGTTCAAGGAAACGAGCGCCATCCACGCCGAGAGCTATAGCGCGGCCGAAGTCCTGCACGGACCGGCGGCGCTGGTGCAGGCGCATTTCCCGGTGCTCGCGCTCGGCGTCGGGGACGCGGCGCTGGCCCAGGTGATCGCGACGGCGGAGCGGCTGGCGGGGCAGGGGGCGGACGTGTTCCTGACCGCGCCGGGCGCCGGGGCGGGCGTGACGGCGCTGCCCTCGGTCGAGGGCGTGCATCCGCTGACGGCGCCCCTGGTGCTGGTGGTCACGTTCTACCGGTTCATCGAGGCCCTGGCGCGGCGGCGCGGGTTCAACCCGGATACGCCGCCCTACCTGCGCAAGGTGACGGAGACGGTGTGAAAACGGGTGAGAGCATGGCCACCACCGTCTTCCACGGCGCGGAGATCTTCGACGGGGCGCGGCTGCATGCCGGAGCGGCGCTTGTCGTCGAGAATGGCGAAGTGGCGGGAATCGTGCCGCCCGACGAGGCGCCGGCCGGTCCGCGGGTGCGGCTGAACGGCGGCGTGCTGGCGCCGGGGTTCGTCGATTTGCAGGTGAACGGGGGCGGCGGGGTCATGCTGAACGACCGGCCGGACCTCGCGGGGATCCGGACGATCTGCGAGGCGCACGGGCGGCTGGGCACGACCGGGCTGATGCCGACGCTGATCACCGATACCCCCGCGGTGACACGCGCGGCGGTGGAGGGTGGCCTCGCGGCGGCGGAGGCGGGGGTGCCGGGATTCCTCGGGCTGCATCTCGAGGGGCCGCACCTCGACCCGCGGCGCAAGGGCGCGCACGACCCGGCGCTGATCCGGCCGATGCAGGCGGAGGACCTGGAGCTGCTCTGCGACGCGGCGCGGCGGCTTCCGGCGCTGATCGTGACGGTGGCGCCGGAGAGCGTGACCCCGGCGCAGGTGGCGGCGCTGGCGGCGTCCGGCGCGGTGGTGAGCCTCGGGCACAGCGACACGGGCGAAGCGGGAGCAGGGGCCATGTTCGCGGCCGGCGCCGGTATGGTCACGCACCTCTTCAATGCGATGAGCCAGCTCGGCAATCGCGAGCCGGGGCTGGTCGGAGCGGCGCTCGCGGCCGACGCGGTATGCGCCGGGCTGATCGCCGACGGGATCCACGTGGCGCCGACCACGATGTGGATGGCGCTGGCGGCGAAGCCCGCGGACGGGATCTTCCTTGTCACCGACGCGATGGCGGTGGCGGGCACGGAGCTCACCGAGCTCACGCTGAACGGGCGGCGGATCCTCCGGCGGGACGGGCGGTTGACCCTCGCCGACGGCACGCTCGCCGGCGCAGACATCGACTTCGCCGGTGCGATCCGAGTGCTGGTCGCGCAGGTCGGGGTGACGCTCCCTCGGGCGCTGCGGATGGCGACCGCGGTGCCGGCGGCCTGCCTCGGGCTTGCCGACAGGCTCGGGCGACTGGCGCCGGGCTTGCCGGCGGACCTCGTGCATCTCGACAAGGGCCCGACGGTTGCGGGCGTCTGGCGGCGCGGCGTTTCTCTGTAACTGGTGCCGCATCCGCGCGCGAAGAGGGCAGCGGCACGCCCGCGGGGAGGGCGCGAAGCGGCCGCCCCGGGGGGAGGCGGTCGGCCGCTGCCCGGGCTCGGGGCCCGGGCGGGACGGCTGAGCCGCCGCGCTCCCTTGCGAAAGTCCGGCGGTTCAGAGACCCAGCGTTCCCAAGAGCCGTGCCGCCTCGTTGGTGCAGGGCGCGAGCTTGTCGGGGGATTCGCCGGGGTAGAAGCGGGCGCGGAGCGCGGTCGGCATCGGGTTCGGGTGGAACAGCGTCACCGCGGGGCCGAGGCGGACGCTCTCGGCCGCCCAGGAGCGGATGAGCGCTTCGGCGGCGCTCTTGGTCGCGCCGTAGGAGCCGAAGAACGGCTGGCCGGCGCGGTTGTCGGCGACGTAGACGAAGCGCGGCGCCGGCGCGGCGGCGAGCAGCGGTGCCAGCATGACGATCAGCCGCTCGGTGCCCCGGAGGTTGACCTCGACGCTCGCGTCGAAGTCCTTGTCGCCGATATGCGGCGCCGGCGTCAGCGGTGCGGCGTGGGCGGCGCAGTGCACGGCGAGGTCGAGCCGGCCCCAGCGCTCGTGGATGGCGAGGCAGAGCCGCTGCAGCCCGCCCTCGTCGGTCAGCGACAGCGGCACCAGGGTGGGCGTCGGGCCGTCGGCGGCGACGATCTCGTCCGACAGCGCCTCGAGGCCGCCGACGGTGCGGGCGAGCGCGACCACCTGCCAGCCGCGGGCGCCGAGCCCGCGGGCGACCGCATAGCCGAGCCCGCGGGACGCGCCGGTGACCAGCGCGACGCCCGCCTCGTCTGTCATGCCGGGACCTTCAGCTTGAAGCCCTGGCCGATCCGGTCGCTCGGGCGCACCGGGTAGTCACCGGAGAAGCAGGCGTCGCAGAACTGCGGCTGCGCCGGATCGCGGCCCTCGGGCACGCTGCAGGCGCGGTAGAGCCCGTCGAGGGAGATGAACTTCAGGCTGTCGACGCCGAGGTCGGCGCACATCTCGGCCTCGCTCATCCGCGCGGCGAGGAGCTTGTCGCGGTCGGGGGTGTCGACGCCGTAGAAGCACGGCCAGGCGGTTGGCGGCGAGGCGATGCGGAAATGCACCTCGGCGGCGCCGGCGTCCATCAGCATTTCGCGGATCTTGCGGCTCGTCGTGCCACGGACGACCGAGTTGTCGACGAGGACGATGCGCTTGCCCCGCACGACCGCCCGGTTGACGTTGAGCTTCAGCCGCACGCCCATGTTGCGGATCTGCTCGGTCGGCTCGATGAAGGTGCGGCCGACGTACTGGTTGCGGATGATCCCCATCGCGTAGGGGATGCCGCTCTCCTGGCTGTAGCCGATGGCGGCGGGGGTGCCGCTGTCGGGGACCGGGCAGACGAGGTCGGCCTCGACCGGCGCCTCGCGGGCGAGCTCGACGCCGATGCGGCGGCGGGTCTCGTAGACCGAGTGGCCGCCGATCACGCTGTCGGGGCGCGAGAAATAGACGCGCTCGAAGACGCAGGGCCGCGGCTTCTGCGGCTCGAACGGGTGGAAGCTTTCGACGCCGCCGCGGGTGCAGATCACCATCTCGCCCGGATCGACCTCGCGGACGAACTCGGCGCCGATGATGTCGAGCGCGCAGGTCTCCGACGACAGCACCCAGCCGTCGCCGAGGCGGCCGAGCATCAGCGGGCGCACGCCCAGGGCGTCGCGGACGCCGATCAGCTTCGAGCGGGTCATCGCGACGATCGAGAAGGCGCCCTCGACCCGGCGCAGCGCGTCCTTCATCCGCTCGGGGATGGTGTTCTGGATCGAGCGCGCCATCAGGTGGATGATGCACTCGGTGTCGGAGCCCGACTGGAAGATCGAGCCGCGCTCGATCAGCTCCTCGCGCAGCCCGAGCGCGTTGGTCAGGTTGCCGTTGTGGGCGATCGCGGCGCCGCCCATGGCGAACTCGGCGAAGAGCGGCTGGACGTCGCGGATCTGGGTGTTGCCCTTGGAGCCGGCGGTCGAGTAGCGGACGTGGCCGATGGCGAGCGAGCCCGGCAGCGTCTCCATCAGCGAGGCGGAGGTGAAGTTGTCGCGGACGTAGCCGAAGCGGCGGGCGGAGGTGAAGCCCTCCCGCGGCTCATAGGCGACGATGCCGGCGGCTTCCTGGCCGCGGTGCTGGAGCGCGTGCAGGCCGAGGGCGACGAAGTTCGCCGCCTCCTGCACGCCGATGATCCCGAAGACGCCGCATTCCTCGCGCAGCTTGTCGTCGTCGAAGGGGTGCGCGGGAAGGGACATGGTCGCTCCGGGATGCGTGCCGCCGGTCATATAAAAGCACCGCCGGGCATTGTCACGCTACGCGCGTCTCACGTGTTGCACGTTTGTGTCAGTCGGGCGTACCGGCCGGCGATCCACTGCGGCGCGTCCTCCGGCAGCATGGCGGCGATGCGCGCCTCGAGGCCGGAGAAGATCGCCACGCTGTGGCTGTCGTCGATTTGCGGCACGCCGCCGGCGCCGCCGAAGATGCGGTTGTAGACGACGAGGGCGACGACGACGAGGAGGACGCCGCGCACGACGCCGAAGAGGAAGCCCAACCCCTGGTCGATCGGGCCGACCGCGGAGTTGCTGACGACGCCGGCGAGGAGCGGGGTGAACAGCGAGACGATGATCAGCGCGATGACGAAGACGACGGCGAAGCCGGCGAGGATGCCGAGCTCGCAGCTGGTGCCGATCACGTCGCGCAGCACCGGGATCTCGCGGATCAGCGGCTCGACCGACGGCGCGAAGGCGAAGCCGGCCAGCGCCGCGACGATCCAGCCGGCGATCGACAGCGTCTCGCGCACGAGGCCGCGCGCGTAGGCGAGCACGGCGGAGATGACGATCACCGCGAGCACGATGCCGTCGACGAGTGTGAAGCCTTCCATTCGTTCCCGCGCCCTACCGGTCGATCGTGCCGAAGCACTTGTCCATGAATGCGCCAAGATCCGCAACCGGGTGCAGCGCGAGCCCGGCGGAGTGTGGCGGCAGGCGGGCGGGGGTCCAGGCGGCGGTGAAGCCGAGCTTGGCGGCCTCGCGAAGCCGGGCCTCGGACTGCGGCGCCGGGCGGAGCGCGCCGGAGAGGGAGATCTCGCCGAAGACGACGGCGTCGCGCGGGAGCGGGATGTCCTGGCGGGCGGAGACGAGGGCGGCGGCGACGGCGAGGTCCGCGGCGGGCTCGCTGATCCGCAGGCCGCCGGCGACGTTGAGGTAGACGTCGGAGCCCGCGAAGCCGATGCCGAGCCGCGATTCGAGGACGGCGAGGACCATGGCGAGGCGGCCCGAGTCCCAGCCGACGACGGTGCGGCGGGCCGAGCCGGGGGCGGCGGGGGCGACGAGGGCCTGGATCTCGACGAGGAGGGGCCTCGTGCCCTCGATGCCGGCGAAGACGGCGGAGCCGGAGGCGGCGGCGTCGCGCTCGGAAAGGAAGAGGGCGGAGGGGTTGGCGACCTCGGCGAGGCCGGTGCCGGTCATCTCGAAGACGCCGATCTCGTCGGCGGGGCCGAAGCGGTTCTTGACCGCGCGCAGGATGCGGAACTGGTGGCCGCGCTCGCCCTCGAAGTAGAGGACGGTATCGACCATGTGCTCGACGACGCGCGGGCCGGCGATCTGGCCGTCCTTGGTGACGTGGCCGACGAGGACGACGGCGGTGCCACGGCGCTTGGCGAAGGCGGTGAGCTCGTGGGCGGAGGCGCGGACTTGGGCGACCGAGCCCGGGGCGCTGTCGACGTGGTCGGCCCACATGGTCTGGATCGAGTTGATGACGGCGAGGCGGGGACGCTCGGCGTCGAGGGTGGTCAGGATGTCGCGGAGGTTGGTCTCGGTGGCGAGGCGCAGGGGGGCGTCGGCGAGCCCGAGGCGAGCGGCGCGCAGGCGGACCTGGGCGGCGGCCTCCTCGCCGGAGATGTAGACGGCGGGGAGCCCGGCGGCGGCGAAGGCGGCGGCGGCCTGCAGGAGCAGGGTCGATTTGCCGATGCCGGGGTCGCCGCCGACGAGGGTGGCCGAGGCGGGGACGAGGCCGCCGCCGAGGGCGCGGTCGAGCTCTCCGATGCCGGAGAGGGCCCGCGGCAGCTCCGGCTCGGCGGCGGCGAGGTCGCCCAAGGGGATGCGGCGGCCGCGGGCGGGGCCGAGGGCGCGGCCGGTCGGGCCGTCGGCGAGGCCGGGTTCCTCGGCGATGGTGTTCCAGGCGCCGCAGGCCTCGCAGTGGCCCGACCACTTGGCGTGGGTGGCGCCGCAGGCGGCACAGACGAAGGCGCGGCGGCGGGTCACTGGTCGAAGCCGATAGACTGAAATTGCGCGGAAATCTGCGTATGGAACCTATATGGAACGCATATGGAATGCGTATGGGCGTTTTTCATCGCAGGGCTGCGATCGGGCCGGTGGCGCGGCCGTGGATGAACTGGTCGAGGTAGGGGTCGCCCGAGGCGTCCATCGCCTCGATGGGGCCGTGCCAGCGGACGAGGCCGCCGGCGAGCATGGCGACGTGGTCGGCGACGGTGCGGGCGGTGGTCATGTCGTGGGTGATGGTGATGGCGGTGGCGCCCATCTCGGTGACGAGCTCGCGGATCAGGTCGTTGATGACCCCGGCGAGGATCGGGTCGAGGCCGGAGGTTGGCTCGTCGAAGAAGATGACCGCGGGGTCGGTGGCGATGGCGCGGGCGAGGCCGACGCGCTTCTGCATGCCGCCGGAGAGCTCGGCCGGGTAGAGGTCGGCGGTCTCGGGGCCGAGGCCGACGCGGGCGAGCTTGGCGATCGCGAGGGCGCGGGCGTCCTTGCGCGAGAGGGGCTTGCGGGCGTGGCGGAGGCGGAAGGCGACGTTCTGCCAGACGGTGAGGCTGTCGAAGAGGGCGCCGCCCTGGAACAGCATGCCGAAGTGGCGCAGGAACGCCCGCTGGTCGATGCGGGTGAAGGGGATGCCGTCGATCAGGATCTCGCCCGCGTCCGGGGCCAGGATGCCGAGGATGCACTTGAGCGTCACCGACTTGCCGGTGCCCGAGCCGCCGATGATGACGAGGCTCTCGCCGGGCATGACCCTGAGCGACACGCCGGCGAGGACCTGCTTGTCGCCGAAGGCTTTCCTCACGTCGCGGAGCTCGATGCGCGGGGTCATGCGGGACCCGGTTGAATCGATCGCACGACGGCGGGGAGGAGGCGCCCCGAACCGGCGAAAGCGAGGCACTGCCTCGCGCCGGTTCGTCGGCCGGAGCGCGCGAGCGCGGAGGCCGAGGGGGGTGCCGCCGGGACCGTCGGCTGGTAATCCGCGCGCGCCTGCCTGGGTAGGCGCGGAATCGCGCCTGCCAAGGGGCAGGCAGGCGCGCGCGGATTTGTCGACGGACAAGTTCGCGAAGTGAATGCGGCACGGTTGCGCTCGTCGCCGGAGCCGAAGGAACCAATGAGATCCAGTATCGATCCGGCCATCAGAAGAACGCCTCGGTCAGCACGTAGTTGGCGGCGAGGATCAGGATCGAGGCCGACACGACGGCGTTGGTGGTGGCTTCGCCGACGCCCTGGGCGCCGCGGCCGGAATGGAAGCCGTGGTAGCAGCCCATCAGCGCGAGGAGGAAGCCGAAGGCCGTGGCCTTGACGAGGCTCGAGGCGACGTCGGCGGCGGTGAGGAAGTCGAGGGTGTTATTGATGTAGGCGCCGGAGTTGAAGCCGAGGCGGGTGGTGCCGACGAGGTAGCCGCCGAAGATGCCGATGACGTCGCCGACGGCAACGAGCATCGGCAGCGCCAGAGTGCCGGCGAGGACGCGCGGCAGCACCAGGTACTTCATCGGATCGGTGGAGAGGGTGGTCAGCGCGTCGATCTGCTCGGTCACGCGCATGGTGCCGAGCTCGGCCGCGATCGAGGACGAGACGCGGCCGGCGACCATGAGGCCGCCGAGCACCGGCCCGAGCTCGCGGACGATGCCGATGGCGACGATCGAGGGCACGACCGTGCCGGCGTTGAAGCGGTCGCCGCCCGACCAGATCTGCAGCGCGAGCGCCGCCCCGGTGAAGAGCGCGGTCAGGCCGACGACCGGGAGCGAGAAGTAGCCGATGCGCAGCAGCTGCTGGCCGAGCTCGACCGGGTACCAGGGCGGGCGGACGAGCTGCGAGACCGCCCCGAGCGCGAAGACGGTCAGCCGGCCGGTGGCCCGCAGGAGCCCGAGGGTAGAACGTCCGATGGAGGCGAGGAAGGCGTGGACGAGGCGGAGGACGATCATGCAGGGTCCGGGGGCGGCGGGGCCTCCTTGTAGTCGCGATCGTAGCGGGCGCCAAGGCTGGTCAGGATCTCGTAGCCGATGGTGCCGGCGGCCCGCCCGAGGTCGTCGATCGTCTGCCGGTCGTTCAGGATTTCGAGGGAGCCCGGCACCTCCGCGAGGTCGGTGACGTCGGCCGCGATCAGGTCCATCGAGACGCGGCCGACCAGCGGGCGCGGCCTGCCGGCCGCGTAGAGCGCGACGTTTCCGCCGCCGATCGCGCGCAGGAGCCCGTCGGCATAGCCGGCGGCGAGGAGGGCGATGCGGCTGGGACGGGCGGCGGTCCAGGCGGCGCCGTAGCCCACCGTCTCGCCCGGCGCGACGTCGCGGACCTGGATGACCGGCAGCGACAGGGTGACGACAGGCCTCGCGGCGGCGAAGGGGAGGCCGCCGTAAAGGCCGATGCCGGGGCGGGTCAGGCCGTGGTGGAAGCCCGCGCCGAGCAGGATGCCTCCGGTGGCGGCGAGGCTCAGGCGCACCCCCGGGAGCCGGGCGGCGAGCCGGGAGAAGGTCTCGGCCTGGCGCCGGTTCAGCGGGTGATCGGGCTCGTCGGCGCAGGCGAGATGGCTGAGCGCGAGCACCGGCGCAAGGCGCGGAATCAGCCCCGGCGCGGCGTCGAGGTCGGCCGGGCTCAGGCCGAGGCGGCTCATGCCGCTGTCGAGCTGAAGCGCGCAGGGCCGCCCGGCCAGATCGCGCGCGAAATCCTCGAGTTGCACAACGCTGTTGAGGCAGGGGACGAGGTCGAAGGACCGGCACAGGGAGGCGTCTCCCGGCATCAGGCCGGCGAAGACGAAGATCGCGGGGCCGGGACCGAGGACCTCGCGCAGCGCGGCGCCCTCCTCGGCCAGCGCCACGAAGAAGGTGCGGGCGCCGGCCGCCTTCAGGGCAGGCGCCACCCGCGCGGCGCCGAGGCCGTAGGCGTCGGCCTTGACCACCGCGGCGGTCTCGACCTGCGGCGCCGACAGCGCATCGAGGGCGCGCCAGTTGGCGGCGATCGCGTCGAGATCGATCGTGAGGCGGGCGCGGGCGATGGCGACGGTCCCTGGCGGAAAGCGAGCGTAGAGCGGGCCGCATCCGTGGCCTTCGGTCAAGCCCTTCCGGTGCTTTCCACCCGATGGCGAGCGTGTATGGTCGGCGGCGAATTGCCGGCGGAGCGGGAGGTGCGGATGAGCGAGACGGACGAGCCCGCCGAAGCCGCGCCGGCAGCTGAGACGCTGAACCGGGCGACGATCGACGCGGTCAAGGCCGCGGTCGAAGCGGACGACCACGACGCGCTGGTCGCGCTGCTCGAGCCGCTGCACGAGGCGGACGTGGCCGACCTCCTCGAGCAGATCAGCCGGCCGGAGCGGCAGGCGCTTGTCGCGCTCTGGGGCAAGGAGCTCGACGGCGCGGTTCTGTCGGAGCTCGAGGAGGGGGTGCGCGACGACGTGGTCGCGGCGCTGCCCGACGACGTGCTGGCGGCGGCGGTCCAGGACCTCGAGACCGACGACGTCGTCTATCTGGCCGAGGACATGGAGGCGCCGCAGCAGGAGCGGATCCTGCGGGCGCTCGACGCCGCCGACCGGGTCGCGGTCGAGCAGTCGCTGCAGTACGACGAGTACTCGGCCGGCCGGCTGATGCAGCGCGAGGTGGTGGTGGCGCCCGAGCACTGGACGGTCGGAGACGCGATCGACTTCCTGCGCGAGGAAGAGTGGCTGCCGGAGAGCTTCTACGACCTGATCATCGTCGACCCGCAGATGCATCCGGTCGGGCTGGTGCCGCTCGGCAAGCTGATGGGAGCGGCGCGCGCGACGTCGCTGCGCGCGCTGATGAACGCCGACTTCCGCGGGCTGAGGGTCGACCAGAGCCAGGAGGACGTCGCCTACAACTTCAACAAGTACCACCTGATCTCGGCGCCCGTGGTCGATGGCGACGGCCGGCTGGCCGGGGTGATCACCATCGACGACGCGATGGAGGTGCTCGAGGAGGAGACCGAGGAGGACATGCGCCTCCTCGGCGGCGTCGGTGACGAGGAGCTGTCGGACGGAGTTGCCGAGATCGCCAAGGGGCGGTTCGTTTGGCTCACGGTGAACCTCGGGACGGCGATCCTCGCCTCGGCGGTGATCGGGCTCTTCAGCAACACGATCGAGGCCTTCGTGGCGCTGGCGATCCTGATGCCGATCGTGGCGTCGATGGGCGGCAACGCCGGGACGCAGACTCTGACGGTGGCGGTGCGGGCGCTCGCGACGCGCAGCCTGACGGCGTCGAACATGGGGCGCTTCATCGGCCGCGAGGGGCTGGTCGGGCTGATCAACGGGGTCGGGTTCGCGGCGCTGATCGGCGTGCTGAGCGGGCTCTACTTCGCCAATGCCACGCTCGGGGTGGTGATCGGCATCGCGATGATCGGCAACATGGTCGTCGCCGCCTTCGCCGGGGTCTTGATCCCGATCGCGCTCGAGCGGCTGAACCTCGATCCGGCGCTGGCGTCGGGGACGTTCGTCACGACGATCACCGACGTCTTCGGGTTCTTCGCCTTCCTTGGACTCGCGGGGCTCATGCTGACGTGAGCGGCATCACCGCTTCGGCTTCGCCGTCCACGCGCCGGCCGGTCGGCCGGAAGCCCAGGCGGAGGTAGAAGGCGGCGGGGCCGCCGGGTCCTTCGACGTAGGTCGTGGCGAAGCGCGCGAGGCCCGGCCGGCTGCGAGCGTGCGCGGCGAGGAGGGCGATGGCGCCGCGTCCGAAGCCGCGGCGCTGGAAGCGGTGGTCGATCATGAAGCGCCAGAGGACCACGGTCCGGGCGTCCCAGTCCGGGCCGGGGTCGGCACCGGGGAG
This sequence comes from uncultured Alphaproteobacteria bacterium, assembly GCA_963763295.1. Classification (GTDB taxonomy): domain Bacteria; phylum Pseudomonadota; class Alphaproteobacteria; order Rhodobacterales; family Rhodobacteraceae; genus Amaricoccus. Next base: position 9,359 of record CAVXOH010000003.1, on the reverse strand, counting down.
GGTCGGGTCGAAGACCATCGCGAAGCCGACCGGCTCGGCGCCGGCGGCGATCGAGCGGAACCAGGCGCCGGGTTCGAAATGCGCCTCGGCGATCGAGACGGCGTTGCTCGCGACGAAGGCGGTCTGGTCGTCGGTGACGGCGAGGTCGAGGACCGGGCGGAGCGTGGCGGCGGTGATCTCGACGAGGCGGAGAGTCTCGGGCATCGGGTACTGTACCGCAGTTCGCGATTCAGTCGACCTGGAGCGCGCGGCGGATGATCGTGGTCATCACCGTCTCGCGCTCGGCGGAGGGGAGCGCCTGGAGGAAGCCCATCCGGCATGCCTGCAGCAGGTCGGCGAGGCCGTGCACGGTCGCCCAGGCCGCCGCGACGTCGGTCATGCCCGCGGGGTCGCCGATGGGATCGCGGCCGCGCAGCGTGCCGATGCCTTCGAGCAGGTGCGCGTAGGCGGCCCGGGAGGCGGCGCGCAGCGCGGGATCGGCGAAGTCGGGCCGCTCGGAGGCGAACATCAGCCGGAAGAGCGCCGGGTGGGCGATGGCGAACTCGATGTAGCCGAGCCCCGCCGCCACGACGATGTCCGCGGGGACTCGGGGCGCGGCCGCCTCGCGGGCGTGCTGGGTGGCGAGGAAGCGGGTGAAGCCCTCGGCAGCGAGCGCGGTGAGGAGGCCGCCGGTGTCGCCGAAGTGATGCGCCGGCGCGGCGTGGCTGACGCCGGCGCGCTTGGCGACGCTGCGCAGCGAGAAGCGCTCGATGCCGGTCTCGGCGAGCTCGGCTTCCGCGGCGGCGAGGAGCGCCGCGCGCAGGGCGCCGTGGTGGTAGGGGCGGGCGGTCTCGTCGGGATCGGGCTGCTTCATCGCGCCGGGGTACCGCGCAATCTTGCCACTGTCAAAATAAAACTTGACAGGCGCGGGCGGTGCGGGCAAAAATCTTGACGGTGTCAAGATGGAGTCTCTGCGATGACAAACGACGTCGTCTTTCAAACGGTCAACATGCTCGCGCTGGCGGGTTGGGGCGTCCTCGTCCTCGGCTGGCGTGCGCCGGTGTGGTCGCAGCGGATCGCCGGGCTGGTCCTGCCGCTCCTGCTCTCGGTCGCCTATGCCGGCCTGGTGCTCGCGTTCTGGACGCGGGCGCCGGGCGGGTTCGGCTCGCTCGCCGAGGTGATGGCGCTCTTCACCATGCCGGAGATCGCGCTGGCCGGCTGGATCCACTATCTCGCGTTCGACCTCTTCCTCGGCGCCTGGGAGGTCAGGACGGCGCGGCGCGAGGGGATCGCGTTCCTCATGGTGCTGCCGTGCCTGGCCCTGACGTTCCTGTTCGGGCCGGCCGGGTTCCTGCTGTTCAACGGGCTGCGGGGGGCGCGGGTGCTCGCCTCCCGCCAGGCGGAGGTGCGGTCATGAGCGTGGCGGCGTATGCCGGCGCGCCCCGGGCAGGGCTGCGGATCGGGCCGGTCGTGGCCGAGCCGCTCTTCGCGGCTGCCGGCGCCGTCTTCCTGATGATGCTCCTGCCGACGGGCGTGGCGATGCTCGTCGACGGGCGGACCCACCTCGGGCTCGACATCTGGCTGAAGCCGATGAAGTTCCAGGTGGCGCTGGCGATCTTCTCCTTCACGATGGCGGTCTATGCCCGCTGGCTGCCCGCGGGGACGCTGGGGCGGCGCTGGCACCGGCTCTACGTGGCGAGCGTGGTCGCGGCCATGGGGGCGGAGATCGTCTGGATCTCGGGCGCCGCGGCGCTCGGCACGAGCTCGCACTTCAACCCGACGCCGATAGGCATGGCGCTCTACGCGGCGGCGGGCGTGCTCGCGGTCTGGTTCACCGGCTCAACGCTCGTCTATGGCCTGCTGATCGCGAGGAACCGGCGGCCAGGGTTCGATCCGGCGCTGCGCACCGGGCTGGCGCTCGGGCTTGTCTCGACCTTCGTGCTCTCGGTCGCCTTCGCGGGGTACATGAGCAACGCGGGCAGCCACCTCGTCGGGGCGGCCACGAACGACGTCGGCGGGCTCGCGGTGATGGGCTGGTCGCGGGCGGCGGGCGATCTCCGCGTGGCGCATTTCTTCGGGACGCACGCGATGCACGCGGTGCCGCTCGCGGGGTTCGTCGCCGGGCGGGTGCTGGCGCGGCGGCCGGCGGTCCTGGCGACCTGGGCGTTCGCGCTCGGGTGGGCGCTCCTGTGCGCGGCGGCGTTCGCCCAGGCGCTGGCCGGGCAGCCCTTCCTGGCCGCGCTCGGCTGAAGGGGAGCTGCCTTGCCTTCGGGGCGGCGGCGCGTGCACCGTGGCGCCGACCCTGGAGATGGGAGGCGGGAGGATGGCGCGATGGACGATCCGGCTCGGCCTGGCGCTGGCGCTGCTGGCGCCGCTGCCGGGGCGGGCGCAGGACGGCGACTGCGTGGTGCTGCTGCACGGGCTCGGGCGGTCGGATGCGTCGCTCCTGGTGATGGAGGAGGCGCTCGGGGCGGGGATGCGGGTGGTGAACCTCGGCTATCCGTCGACCGAGATGACCGTGGGCGAGCTGCTCGGCACCGTGACCGGCGCGGTGGAGGCGTGCGGGCGGGACCGGGTCAACTTCGTCACCCATTCGATGGGCGGTATCCTCGCGCGGGGCTGGCTGGCGCTGAACCGGCCCGCCAACATCGGGCGGGTGGTGATGCTGGCGCCGCCGAACTCGGGGTCGGAGGTCGTCGACGCCCTGGCTGAGCTCGCGATCTTTCCGCGGCTGACCGGGCCGGCCGGAGCCGAGCTCGGCACCGGCCCCGGCGGGGTCGCCGCACGGCTCCCCGCGGTCGACTTCGAGCTCGGGGTCATCGCCGGCGACCGGTCGCTGAACCCGGTGTTCTCGGCGCTGATCCCGGGGCCTGACGACGGCACGGTTTCGGTCGAGAGCACGCGGGTCGAGGGAATGGCCGACCATATCGTGCTGCCGGTCACGCACACGTTCCTGATGAACAACCCGCTCGTCATCGCCCAGACGGCGGCGTTTCTGCGCGACGGCCGCTTCGACCACGACCTGACGTATCGGGCGCTGATCGGGCGGCTGACGCGGGAGTGATACGGGATCCGGGTGAAGGCTTCGATGCTAAAGGTTTACGCGGATTTGCTGGATCTGGAAAGCGTATGGAACCCATATGGAATCCGTATGGCACCTAAAACGTTCAGGATTGGATCGTTAACGCTGGCGCGAAGCGTTCAGGAGGTGAGGGTGTGACGGAGGATTTGGGCATGGTCTGGGGGCCGGCGCCGCAGCGCGCCATGCGGCTGAAGGTGACGCTGGCAGGCCTCAGGCCGCCGATCTGGCGGCGGCTGCTTGTCGAGGACACGATGACGCTCGGCACCCTGCACTTCGCGGTGCAGGCGGCGATGGGGTGGGAGAACAGCCACCTGCATCTGTTCGTGGTCGGGGCTGAGCAGATCGGCGACCCGCGGCAGCTCGACGAGGTCGCGGACGAGGCGAAGGTGACGGTGGGCGGCCTCGCGGACCGCGGGCTGAAGTCGTTCGCCTATGTCTACGACATGGGCGACGACTGGGAGCACACGATCGCGATCGAGGGCGCCGGGCCGATCGAGCCCGGCCGCATCTATCCGGCCTGCGTCGGCGGCCGGCGCGCCTGCCCGCCCGAGGACTTGGGCGGGCCGTGGGGCTTCGCCGACATGCTGGAGGCGATCGCCGACCCGGGGCACGAGCGGCATGAGGAGGTCGGGGAATGGCTCGGGGCGTTCGACCCCGAGGCGTTCTCGGTCGAGGCGGCGGAGGCGCGGGTGCGGGCGTGGTTCGCGCCGGCGCGGACGCGCAAGCCGCGGGGGAAGCGATGATAGGTGTAGAGACGATGGTGGGTGCGAGCACCCACCCTACTTGCTCCGGTGAACCGGCGCCCTTTCGGGGGTCCGGATCGGCGTAGGAGAGACCGTGGAGAGACCGTCGATTTTGCCAGGTGCCCATCCCGGCGACATGAACAAGGACTCCACAAGGAAATGTGCGCGATGGCGGTCGGGGAACCGCCGCGGCGGCCGCGCCGTTGGGTCGGTTTGGCAGGAGGACTTGATGAAGAACCCGTTCATGAGCATGTGGCTGAGCGCCGCAAACAAGGCGGCCGGCACGGCGCGCGGGATGTGGATGGCCGAGGCGAAGCGGCAGCAGACGGCGGCCGCGAAGGAGATGACGAAGGCCGCGGGGCTGGGGACCGGCGCCACCCGGCAGAAGGCCGCTCCGAAGCGGCGGCGGAAGTAGGTCGGCGGTCGGCGTGCGACTTGGGAGGGAGTTCACGCGCTTGTTGGAATGGCTGCATGTGATAGGTTCGGGCATTTCTAGACGAGGGAGCCCATGCCAAACGTGCACCTGACGCCGCAGATGCAGGAGTTTGCCGAGCGGGAGATCGCGGCCGGGGCGTTCGCCAACCTCAGCGAGGTGGTGCGGGCGGGGATGCGCAAGCTGATGGAGGAGCGCGGGGCGGCGGCGTTCCATGCGCTGAAGGCCGATCTGAACGCTGCGGCGGACGAACTGGATCGGGGTGGCGGGGTGCCGTTCGATCCGCGTGCCTGGGAGCCGGAGGCATTCGAGTAGGCGGGTGCCGTTTCGGCTCTCGACAGCGGCGGCGGGCGATCTCGACGGGATCCGGGCCTTTACGCTGGAGCGGTGGGGGCGGGCGCAGTGGCTCGCCTACTATGGCGCGCTGGCGCGGACGTTCGAGCGGATCGCGGCGGAGCCGGGGACCGGGCGGCGGCGGGACGGCTTTCGGCCGGGGATGCGGTCGGTGCCGTGCCGGGCGCATGTGGTGTTCTATGTGGAGCTCGGCGGCGGGGTGATCGGCATCGTGCGGGTGCTTCTCGCGCAGCAACGCGGCGGCGTTGCGGTGGGAGGAGGGGGAGTGATGGTGGTGCGAGCACCCACCCTACTTGCTCAGCTTTTGCCAAGCTCGCGCCTAAATAAGGTACCATCGCCACTCTGCTCGATCTTATAAAGTGGGAAGCGGCCAGCCGCCTTCCGCGTTATTTCTGCAATACGATCATCGGCGGCGCGACTTCCGAAGCAAATCGACCTAAGGGGTAGAGCGCTATTCATGTAGCCAGTACCTTCGTCCCCAACGATAGCCCTCCACTCCCGCTCAAACTATAACTTCTTAATTTTCTACAATAAACATAATCAAAAAGTTTCATATTATGCAGCGAGTGTTTGGTAAAAACATCCCAAGATTCTTTGGTGAATCTCCAATTTACCCTCTTCTATATACGTATGTAAAGCAATCTGCTCTTCTTCGTTAATGCCTAAGCGCTTAAGCTTTGATTGGCTTATGATTGGCGCTCCTAAACGCAAAGAATCTTCTAATGGAAATGATAGTATGTGCCTGAGGTATATTACGGTAGTCATGGACTGCATTGTTCTAAGATAACGAACCTTACGAAAGCACTGCCGCAAGAATGAGTCATTATTTTGAAGTTCAAACTCCAGTGCAATGCCGGAATGACTATCCCCATAGTGGCTCCATAACGCTGGTGAGTATATTCCCTCTGTTAGGCAGAGTAGCCGTATTTTCTTTTGATAGACCAATTGGAAGTTTCGTTTATGAAATTCTAAATATTCCATTATATTGAGTTGATGCGGCAATCTTCCGTCTAGTTGCGAAAACTTCGCTTCTAATTTGCTTCTCATGCTCGCGAAGAAATTGGACTACGCCGTCGATCGAGTTGTCCTCTATTGCGAATCGACAATCTAGTGGATCATTTAGCTGTTCGATAGTGGGATAATAAAGCTCACCACGGGACAGAAGACGATCTATCTCATCCTCCCAATAGCTCGTCCTCAATGATCGAAGGCGGAAAAGTGAACTCGGAGACATCTATCCGTCCATCTTCAGCGCCGAGATGAACGCCTCCTGCGGGATGTCCACCCTCCCGAACTGGCGCATCTTCTTCTTGCCGGCCTTCTGCTTGTCGAGGAGCTTGCGCTTGCGGGTGAGGTCGCCGGCCGTAACATTTGGCGGCGACGTCCTTGCGCTGGGCGGGGATGTCTCGCGGGAGATGATGCGGTCAGGCGACATTCAGCTCGCCCCGCTCGCCGTTGAGCTGGTTGATGAAGACGAGCTTGCCATTGTCCCCGGCGATCAGTTGCTCGTTGGCGTTCAGCAGCTCGATCCCGCACACGGCCCCCGTCGCGTCGATGTCGACGAGGAAGTCGGAGGTCACCTCGATTGTCTCCACCTCGCCCTCGCGCTCGCGGAGGCGGATGTAGGCGACGTTGGCCTTGGGGTCGTAGGAGAGCTTCATGGGCCGAGCTTTCAGAAAAACTTGACGATAGCGGTGATGACAAGCCAGTTGCCATCCGCCTCCATAGCATAGACTTCCAGTTGTTTCGTGTCGAACGTCCTGTTCCGCCACGTCCAGGGCCGCGGAAGTTGCGGCGGAAGGCGGTGCGGCCGTGCTTGGCCGGGTAGGTCTCACCGGTCTCGACCGTGGGGATCGCCTCGGCCTCGTTGGCGCCGCGTTCGGTCAGGCGGGCGGCGGCGTCGGGGTGGAGGCGGACGGGCAGGTCAGCTGTCCATCTTCAGCGCCGAGATGCAGCTCCTGCGGAATGTCCACCCTCCCGAACTGGCGCATCTTCTTCTTGCCGGCCTTCTGCTTGTCGAGGAGCTTGCGCTTGCGGGTGATGTCGCCGCCGTAGCATTTCGCCGTCACGTCCTTGCGCAGGGCGGAGATGGTCTCGCGGGCGATGATGCGGCCGCCGATCGCGGCCTGGATCGGGATTGAAGAGGTGCTGGGGATCAGCTCCTTGAGCTTCTTGACCATGGCGCGGCCGCGGAGGTCGGCGCGGGCGCGGTGGACCATGGTCGAGAGGGCGTCGACCGGCTCGTCGTTGACGAGGATCTGCATCTTGACGAGGTCGTCCTCCGGGTAGCCGGTTAGGCTGTAGTCGAAGTAGGCGTAGCCCTTGGTCACGGATTTCAGGCGGTCGTAAAAGTCGAAGACCACCTCGTTCAGGGCAGGTCGTACACGACCATGGCGCGGGAGCCGGCGTAGGTGAGGTCCTGCTGGACGCCGCGGCGGTCCTGGCAGAGCTTCAGCACGTCGCCGAGGTAGTCGTCGGGGACGAGGATGGTCGCCTTGATCCGCGGCTCCTCGATGTGATCGATGCGGACCGGATCGGGCATGTCGGCGGGGTTGTGGAGCTCGAGCATGGTGCCGTCGGTCTTGAAGACGCGGTAGACGACCGAGGGGGCGGTGGTGATCAGGTCGAGGTCGAACTCGCGCTCGAGGCGCTCGCGGATCACCTCGAGGTGGAGGAGGCCGAGGAAGCCGCAGCGGAAGCCGAAGCCGAGCGCGGCCGAGGTCTCCATCTCGGAGGTGAAGGAGGCGTCGTTGAGTTGCAGCTTCTCGATCGCGTCGCGCAGGTCCTCGAAATCGGCGGCGTCGACCGGGAAGAGGCCGCAGAAGACGACCGGGATCGAGGGCTGGAAGCCGGGGAGCGGCGTCGTCGCGCCCTTCCTCTCGTGGGTGATGGTGTCGCCGACCCGGGTGTCGCGGACCTGCTTGATCGAGGCGGTGAGGAACCCGATCTCGCCGGGGCCGAGTGCGTCGGCCGGCAGCATCCCGGGCGGGAGGTGCCGATGCGGTCGACACCGTAGAGGGCGCCGGTCTGCATCATCCGGATGCGGTCGCCTTTTCTGAGCGTGCCGTCGAAGATGCGCACGAGCACGACGACGCCGAGATATGCGTCGTACCAGGAGTTGACCAGCATCGCCTTGAGCGGCGCCGCCGGGTCGCCCAAGGGGGCGGGGAGGCGGGTGACGATGGCTTCGAGCACGTCGGGGATGCCCAAGCCGGTCTTGGCCGAGATCTCGACGGCCTTGCCATGCGTCGATGCCGATCACGTCCTCGATCTGCTCGCGGAACGCGGGCCGGCTCGGCGGCGGGAAGGTCAATCTTGTTGAGGACGGGGACGATCTCGTGGCCGGCGTCGATCGCCTGGTAGACGTTGGCGAGCGTCTGCGCCTCGACCCCCTGGCTCGCGTCGACGACGAGGAGGGAGCCTTCGACGGCGCGCATCGAGCGGGAGACCTCGTAGGCGAAGTCGACGTGGCCGGGGGTGTCGATGAGGTTGAGGACGTAGGTCCCGCCGTCGCAGGGCCTTGTACTCGAGGCGGACGGTCTGGGCCTTGATGGTGATGCCGCGCTCGCGCTCGATGTCCATCGATTCGAGCAGCTGCTCCTTCATCTCGCGGTCGGAGACGGTGCCGGTCGACTGGATCAGCCGGTCGGCCAGGGTCGATTTCCCGTGGTCGATATGGGCGACGATCGAGAAGTTGCGGATCAGGGCCGTGTCGGTCATGGCCCCGGGGTATGGGGCCGCCGCGATGTGCCGTCAAGCCGGGCTCAGCGGCCGTCGCGCTGCCGCATGAGGCGCTCGACGGCGCGCTGCACCAGGATGCGCTCTACCGCCTCGGCCTGCTTGGCCGGCGGGGTCGGGCCGGGCAGGATGTCGAGCGGGATCGCCGTTGCCACGGGGGCGGGGGTGGCCGGTGCCGGGGCGGGTGTGGCGCGCGGCGCGGCCGGGGCGGAACGGCGCGGGCCGCTTGCGCCGGCGGCCGGGGCGCCGGCGAGCCAGACCTCGACCTTTCCCGGCGCCGGCGGGGTCGCGTAGTCGGTGAAGTCGCGCGCCTGCGGCGCGTCCTCGGGCGGCAGGCCCGGCGCGAGCAGGGTGGCGACCGTGGCGGCGCCGGGACCGTCGGCATCGTGGTAGAAGCGCACGTTGCTGCGGCCGATGGCGAAGCGGACCGGGACGATCTCGACACCGGCGACCCCGGCGTCGCGCAACGCCTGCTGGGCGGTGGTCGCGGCGGCCTGGGCGGAGGCGGGGTAGTGGATGAAGACCCGGGACGGAAGCGGCAGCGCCGGGACCGCCGTCGCTTCGGCGGCGGAGGGGCACGCCGGCTCCGGCTCCGGGGCCGCGGCCTCGACCGGGGCGGGTTCCGGGGCGGTCTCGACGGGGCCGGGCGCCGGAACGGGCGCGGTCTCGACCCAGGGTCCGGGCAGAGCGGCGAAAAGCGTGGGGGCGCCGGCTCGCGGCGGTTCCGCCTCGGCCGCGGGCTGCAGCAGGCCGACGGGCCGCGGGCTCTGAACCGAACCGGCGAAGGGCGGCGCCGACGGTGCGCCGCCGAGCGTGCCCGTCGCATCGGCGAGGGAAGCGGGCGAGGCCTGGACGGCCGGCGGATCGTCGGGCGCGGCCGTGGGCTCGCGCAACGCCGGCACCACGACGAGCGCCACCGCGGCGGCGCCGAGCCCGAGGCCGGCGAGAAACAGCCCGGCTGCCCTGAAGCCGGTCCCGTGGCGCGCCCCGTCGCCGCAGGGCGCGGAGGCCGGAAGTCGGCAGCAGGCAA
>CAVXOH010000002.1:0-139596 GCA_963763295.1 uncultured Alphaproteobacteria bacterium | reverse complement strand
GGACGTGATCGATCTCTACGACCGAATCAGCATGGGCGCCAAGGTCGTCGTCATCTGACGCCGGCGGCGCCAAGCCCCAGCGCGCCGAGGCCGCTCCCAAGCAGAAGCAGCCCCGGCGGCAGCGGGATCGCCGCCGGGGCGACCCTGCTCGAAGACGCGCTCCGGGTTCATCAGGTTCTCGTCGAGGTCCTCCGCGGCGCGGATCAGGCCGATGCCGGGCGCGTAGAACTTGAACTCGGCGGCGTCGGGCTCGACGCGGGTGCGCTCGAAGACCTGGAGCACGTTCGCGTAGACTACCGAGCCGACCTTCAGCTGCTTCTCGATCGCGTAGGTCTGGCCCTCGTCGAGCGCATCGTCGAGCGGCGCGTGTTCCTGGAAGTACTTCTGCCCGACGATCTGCTCGGCCGGCATCGCCCAGCCCGGCCTGGCCTTGTTCACCCCCGCCCGCCAGGTCGAGTTGCTGTTGGTGTCGATCAGGTTGCCGTCGTCGTCGTACTCGTAGTTCTTCACGTCCTCGCCCATGTACCAGACGTTGCCGTCGGTATCCTGCGCGTAGTAGTCGCGGGTCTGCTCGACGAGAAGGTCGTCCTCGAACGCCCGGTCGAGCACCGTGGTCGTCCTGACGCCGAGAATTTCTTCGGGCCCGCTCCGAGGACCGTCTGCACGTCACGCTCCTCGTAGGGCTCGCCATCTTCAACACCCTCGGCGACCTGCGCGTTCCGCGAGCCGACGGTGTAGGGCAGGTAGGGGTTGTCGATGACGGCCCCCGGCACGAACGTGGCACGGCCGAAGTCGGGGAGGAACGTTGCGGCGCTGGCCGGCCCGACGACGGCGATCAGGGAGGGAATTGCGAGGACCGGCAGGAGGTGCGACACGCGGGGCATGGGCGGCTCCATAAATTGGCTCGACCGTCCTATCAGGGCTCGGATCGCTCTCGCCGTCCATCGCACCGGCGCAGGGGGCGGCTGGCCGGCGACCCTACATCCGTAGTATGATTGCGGGCGCAGGGTGGAAAGAATGCGGCGGCGGCAGCTCATTGCGCTCGGCCTCGGCGCCGCCGGTCTGGTGGCCGGGATGGCGGTGCTCGACATCACGATCGAGGGCGATGGCTTCGATGCGGCCGACTTCGCGCTTGAACTCCTCGACCGGGCGGTGAGTGTCGGGGCGATGGCCGCCGTGGCCTGGGCGATCGTCACGCTGCGCGACGTCCAGGCCGACCAGGTCGTACTGCGCCGGGACTTGACGGCCGCGGTCGCCAGGGGCGCCGAGTGGCGGGCGGCGAACGACGCGGCGCTCGAGGATCTGGCAGGAGCCGTGCGCCGGCAGTTCGGGGCCTGGGGGCTGACGCCGGCGGAGGCCGACATCGCCGGGCTGATGCTGAAAGGTGCGAGCCTGCGCGACATCGCGCTGCTGCGGGGAACCTCCGAGACCACCATCCGGCAGCAGGCGCAGGAATTATCGGAAGTCGGGCCTTTCCGGGCGAACCGAGCTTGCCGCCTACTTCCTCGAGTCGCTCTTCGAGGAGCGCAGCGGCGGCTGACCGCCCGCCGGGTGAGGGTCAGCTCGAGGCGAGCGAGGCGAGCATGCCCTCGCGGGTCGGCTCGGCGGCCGTGAGCCGTCGGGCCTGGCCGAGGCCGTCGAGCGCGGCGTCGACCGCCGCGCTGAGCGCGAGGGTGGTGACCGGGGCGAGGTTCCAGCCCGCCTCGCGCGTCGCGGCGGCGAAGAGCCGCGCCGAGCGGGCCGAGAAGAGCGCTATCAGGTCCACCCGCCCCTCGGCAAACAAGGCCCGCGCCTCCGGGGGCCGCTCGCAGGCGACCTGGTCGTAGATCTCAGCGGCCCGCGCCGGCACCCCGCCGGCGGCGAGCATGCCGATGAGGTCGCCGGCGGCGTGGCGACCGCGGACGTGGAGCAGGGCGCCCGCGCCGGGCCGGTACCCGGCTGCGACGAGCCGCGCGAGCCCGGCAACGTCGCCGCCGGCTTCGCGCGCCGCGAACCCGGCCCCGCGGGCGGCGGCGGCGGTCATCGCGCCGACGCACCAGGCCGGCAGGCTCCGGTCCGCAGTCCGGGCGGCGAACTGCGCGACGCCGTTCGCGGAGGTGAAGACGAGGCCCTGGACGCCGGCGAGGTCGATCTCGTCCGGCACCGGCACGATCGCGATGAGCGGGGCGATCACCGGGCGGAACCGCCCCGGCAGCGCGGGCGAGAGCGGCGGCAAAGGCCTCCGACTGCGCCTGCGGGCGGGTGAGCAGCAGGTTGGCGCTTCGGCCATGCCGGCTCCGCCCGGCGTGGCCGCCGTTGCGCGGCGCCTGCGGCGGTGTTACCTGCGGCCCGCGCCACGCGCAATCTGGAGGCGGCATGCACGGCCACCTCGTCATCCTGGGCATCGAGATCAGCTGCGACGACAGCGCCGCGGCGGTCGTGCGCGCCGGCCGGGCCGGCCGGTCGGCGCGATCCTCGTCCTCGGTGGTGCGCGGGCAGGACGCGCTGCACGCCGCCTTCGGCGGCGTCGTGCCCGAGATCGCGGCCCGCGCCCATGCCGAGGTGCTCGACCTGCGTCGAGGCGGCGCTCGCCGAGGCGGGGCTGGCGCTCGCGCGACCTCGACGGCATCGCGGTGACGGCCGGGCCGGGGCTCATCGGCGGCGTCCTCGCCGGGGTGATGACGGCCAAGGGGCTCGCCGCGCCACCGGCCTGCCGCTCTGGGGCGTGAACCACCTCGCCGGCCACGCGCTGACGCCGCGGCTGACCGACGACGCTCGCCTTTCCCTACCTCATGCTCCTCGTCTCGGGCGGGCATTGCCAGTTCCTGATCGTCGAGGGCCCCGACCGCTTCCGCCGCCTCGGCGGCACCATCGACGACGCCCCGGGCGAGGCCTTCGACAAGGTCGCCAAGCTCCTGGGCCTCCCCAGCCCGGCGGCCCCGCGGTGGAGCGCGAGGCGCGAGGGCGGCGATCCCGGCCGCTTCCCCCTGCCCCGCCCGCTCCTCGACCGCGAGGGCTGCGACCTGTCCTTCTCGGGCCTCAAGACCGCGGTGCTCCGCGCCCGCGACCGGCTGGTGGCGGCGCAGGGCGGCCTGCCCGCGAGCGACCGGCCGACCTCTGCGCCGCCTTCCAGGCCGCGGTGGCCGAGACCCTGGCCGAGAAGTCCCGCCGCGCGCTCGCCGCTCTACCTCGCCGCCGCCCCGATGCCGCGCCGGCCTTCGCCGTCGCGGGCGGCGTCGCGGCCAACGCGGCGATCCGCGCGGCGCTGGCCGCGGTCGCCGAGGCCGGGCGCGCCGCTTCGTCGCGCCGCCCCTGGCGCTCTGCACCGACAACGCCGCGATGATCGCCTGGGCCGGGATCGAGCGCAGGCGGCGGGCGGGCCCGACGCCGACGCTGTCGGCGCGCCCGCGCTGGCCGCTCGACGCCGGCGCGGCGCCGCTGCTCGGCGCCGGCCGCAAGGGGGCCAAGGCATGATCGCGCGTCGATCGGCGCCGGCGCCTTCGGCACGGCGCTCGCCGTGGCGCTCGGCCGGCGGAGGGCCGCGAGGTCACGCTCTGGGGCCGCGACGCGGGGCGATGGCGAGGCCGAGCGGCGCGGCGCACGGCGCGCCTGCCCGGCGTCGCCCTGCCGCCGGCGCTCGCGGTGCGCGTCCGACCCCGCGGCGCTCGCGCGGGCCGAGGCGTGCTCCTCGCCGCTCCCCGCCCAGGCCCCGCGGCTTCCTCGCCGACCAGGCCGGCGCTGCCCGCCGGCAGCCCCTGGTCGCCTGCGGCAAGGGCATCGACCTCGGGACCCTGGGCCTGCAGCCGAGATCGCGGCGACGCTGGCGCCGGGCCGCGACGCTCGCGGCCCTGACCGGCCCGAGCTTCGCCGCCGACATCGCGCGCGGGCTGCCCACCGCGCTGACGCTCGCCTGCGCCGACCGGACGCGGGCGGGCGCTGCAGGCCGTCCTCTCGACGCCGGCGCCTGCGGCTCTACCGCACCGACGACCTCGTGGGGGCCGAGCTCGGCGGCGCGCTCAAGAACGTCGTCGCCATCGCCTGCGGCGCCGCTCGGGGCGGCGGCTTCGGCGAGTCGGCGCGGGCGGCGCTGCTCACGCGCGGCTTCGCCGAGATGCGCCGCCTGGCGCTGGCCTGGGGCCCGGGCCGAGACGCTCGCCGGGCTCTCGGGCCTGGGCGACCTCGTCGCTGACCGCGACTCGGCGGAGTCGCGCAACTTCCGCTCGGCCTCGCGCTCGGGCGCGGCGAGCCGCGGCCCGGGCGTCACCGTCGAGGGCGCGGCCACCGCCCGCGCGGCCTGCGCCTCGGGCGGCGGCTCGGGCTCGACCTGCCGATCGACGCGACCGCGCCGTCGCCGACGCTGGTCGAGGGCGCGCATGACGCGTCGGCGGGCGCGGTGCGAGGCGCTCCTCGACCGGCCGCTTCGGACGAATGGAGGGAGGATCGGGGATGCGCCTACTGGCTCTTCAAGTCCGAGCCCGAGACCTGGGCTGGGACGACCAGGTCGCGCTGGGCGACGGCGGCCGGAGTGGCACGGCGTGCGCAACTACCAGGCGCGCAACCACATGCGGGCGATGCAGCCGGGCGACCTCGGCTTCTTCTACCACTCGGGCAACAGCGAAGGCGGTCGTCGGCATCGTCGAGGTCATCGCCCCGGCGCACCCCGACTCCGACCACCGACGACCCGCGCTGGGACTGCGTCGACGTCCGCGCGCTGCGCCCCCTTCCCGCGGCCGGTGACGCTGGAGGCGATCCAGGCCGAGCCGCGGCTCGCCGAGATGGTGCTGGTGAGGAACACCCGCCTCTCGGTCCAGCCGGTGACGGCCGAGGAGTGGCGCATGATCTGCGCCCTGGGCGGCACAAGGGCTGACGGGCCGGTCGTGCACGCGTGGACGAACGGGCATCTCCTTGGAGTCATCGTCGCGGCCTACCGGCGTTAACCGCATTGAAAGCATGGCTATGGCGGCGGAGAGTGCGGCTGGCGGGTGCGGGCGCGTCCGCGACTGGCCGGCGTATCGACGGAGAACGCGAGATCGGGAGGGCCCTCCCCTCAAAGGGCCCTCCCGACCCGCTGCATGCGGGCGCTGGACCCCAATCCGCAAGGTGACCGAGCAGGCGTCGGGAACCGAGCGGACCCCACAACCGTCGGATCCCGCGTGAGCGCCGCGCTGCTGGAAACCTCGTCGGCCCGCACGACCCCTCCAGGTTCAGGGAACCCTTCGGTGCAACCGGTGCGAATGCTGGAGGTCGATGGTGAGAGGGGGGCGCTTCTGCCACGGCCATCGATGGGTCCGATCTATGCCGCGAAACCCGCGCCGGACGTCAACGCCGAAGCGCGCGAGACTTCAAGCTGAAACCAGAGGTTTACGCCGATGAAGCCTCGTGCGGTCGGGAAAGCCTCCGGTGCCAGGCAGATCGGGACCGCCTAAGGGCCGGGCGCGCGTGCCGGCACCCCGTACCCGGTCAGTAGCGGTAGTGCTCGGGCTTGAACGGCCCCTCGGCGGCGACGCCGATGTAGTCGGCCTGCTCCGGGCGGAGCTCGGTCAGCTTCACGCCGATCTTCTCGAGGTGCAGCCGCGCCACCTTCTCGTCGAGGTGCTTGGGCAGGATGTAGACCTTGTTCTCGTACTGGTCGCCGCTTGGTCCAGAGCTCGATCTGCGCCAGCACCTGGTTGGTGAAGCAGGCCGACATCACGAAGGACGGGTGCCCGGTGGCGTTGCCGAGGTTGAGGAGCCGGCCCTGGCGACAGCAGGATGATCCGCTTCCCGTCGGGGAACTCGATCATGTCCACCTGGTCCTTGATGTTCGTCCACTTGTGGTTCTTCAGCGCCGCGACCTGGATCTCGTTGTCGAAGTGGCCGATGTTGCCGACGATCGCCATGTCCTTCATCGCCCGCATGTGCTCGAGGCTGATGACGTCCTTGTTGCCGGTCGTGGTGATGAAGATGTCGGCCCTGCGGCCCCGCCTCGGCGAGCGTGACGACCTCGTAGCCGTCCATCGCCGCCTGCAGCGCGCAGATCGGGTCGACCTCGGTCACCATCACCCGGGCGCCGGCGCCGCGCAGCGACGCGGCCGAGCCCTTGCCGACGTCGCCGTAGCCGAGCACGACCGCGGCCTTGCCGGCCATCATCGTGTCGGTGCCGCGGCGGATGCCGTCGACGAGCGATTCCTTGCAGCCGTACTTGTTGTCGAACTTCGACTTGGTGACGCTGTCGTTGACGTTGATCGCCGGGAACGGCAGCAGGCCCTTCTCCATCAGCTGGTAGAGCCGGTGGACGCCGGTCGTCGTCTCCTCGGAGACGCCGCGGATCGCGTCGCGCTGCTTGACGAACCAGCCGGGCGACGGCCGCCATGCGCTTCCTGATCTGGGCGAAGAAGTACTCGGCCTCCTCGCTGTCGGGGTTCTCGATGAGGTCGGTCTCGCCCTCCTCGACCCGCGCGCCGGTCAGGATGTACATCGTCGCGTCGCCGCCGTCGTCGAGGATCATGTTGGCGCCGCCCTCGAAGTCGAAGATCCGGTCGGTGTAGGTCCAGTAGTCCTCCAGCGTCTCGCCCTTGACGGCGAAGACCGGCACGCCGGCCTCGGCGATCGCCGCGGCGGCGTGGTCCTGGGTCGAGAAGATGTTGCACGAGGCCCAGCGCACCTCGGCGCCGAGCGCGACCAGCGTCTCGATCAGCACCGCGGTCTGGATCGTCATGTGCAGCGAGCCGGCGATGCGCGCGCCCTTCAGCGGCTTGGTCTCGCCGAACTCCGCGCGCAGCGCCATCAGGCCCGGCATCTCGGTCTCGGCGATCTCGATCTCCTTGCGGCCGAAGTCGGCGAGGCCGATGTCCTTGACGACGTAATCGGTGGTCGCTGCCTGCTCGTCCTCATCGGGGCGGCTCCTGAAATGCGGCTGATAGGGTCGCTGCGTCCCATAGCAGGACCGCCCGCGGCCACAACCGAGCCTCGACAACCGGCCGGCGCGGCTAGACGCGAGCCGACGCGTGCGGGAGGCGGCATGGCGATCATCCTCGAGGCTGCGACGCCGAGCCGCGCGCCGACACCGCGGTCGTCTTCGCCGGCGACGGCAACTACCTGCGCTACGCCGCCTTCGCCGCCGACGCAGATCGCGCGCGCTGCACCCCGGCCGCGACTTCGACATCTGCCTCTGCTGCCGGCCGACGCCGCGCCCGTGCCGCCGGCGCTCGCGGCCTCGGCTTCCGCGCTGCCGGGTCGACACCGGCGGGGCGTTCGCGGGGCTCGGGCAGGACCCGCGGCGCACCGAGGCGGCCTACCTGCGGCTGGCGCTGCCGGCGGCCTTCGCCGGGGACTACCGGCGGCTCCTCTATCTCGACGCCGACGTCTTCGTGCAGGGCGGCGACTTCGCGGCGCTGCTCGACGTCGACATCGGGCCGCATCCGCTCGGCGGCGGTGCGCGACAACATCCAGTGGCGCACGCCGGGCCGGCGGCCCGAGCAGTTCCGCCGGCTCGGGCTCGGGCCGGCGCCGGTCTTCAACAGCGGGGTGCTGCTGATCGACGTGGCGGCCTTCAACGGGCAGGACGTGCTCGAGCGCTGCCTCGCCTTCGGCCGGCGCCACCCGCCGGCGCGGATCGGCCTCGACCAGAACCTGCTCAACGCGCGTGCTGCACGGCGGCTGGGCCGAGATCTCGCCGGTGTGGAACTGGCAGTACACCTGGGCCTCGCGGCTCTTCGAGGCGATGGAGGACGCGCACGTCGTGCACTTCATCGGGCCGAAGAAGCCCTGGACGCACGAGGGGGGCGAGCTGCCGCTGCGGTTCCGCCGGGCCTACCGCGGCGTTCTTCGCGGAGCATTTCCCGGACGCGCCGATCGGCGACGGACGGGGTGGCGCCGACGGGAACCGCGGCTTCCTGCGCGCAGAGCTGGGCAAGCATCTGGTCTCGGCTCGGCAAGATTGCGCCTATCTCGAGCGGTTCCCGACCGACCTGACGGTTATCCGCGGAGGCGGCGGATGGCGCGCCGCGGGCCTGGCAGCGGATGCTCTCGGGGCGGCGGCTCGACCTGCTCGACCCGTCGCCGCTCGACGTCGAGATCGAGGACATCGCCCACGGGCTCGCCTTCGTCGCGCGCTGGAACGGCCAGACGCGGGGCGAGCATCCCTATTCGGTGGCCGAGCACTCGCTGCTGGTCGAGGAGCTCTTCGGCCGGCTCGCGCCGCGGGCGGAGCCGCGCTGGCGGCTGGCGGCGCTGCTGCACGACGCGCCGGAATACGTGATCGGCGACATGATCTCGCCGGTGAAGGCGGCGGTCGGGCCGGGCTATGCGGCGCTCGACGCGCGGCTGGCGCGGGCGGTGCACCTGCGCTTCGGGCTGCCGGCGGAGCTGCCGGCGCCGGTCAAGGCGCAGATCAAGCGGGCCGACCGGATCTCGGCCTGGCTCGAGGCGGTGCAGATCGCCGGCTTCGCGGCGGCCGAGGCGAACCGCTTCTTCGGGGCGCCGAAGGTCGAGGGCCTCGGCGACATGGCGCTGCGCCTGCGGCCGCCGGCGGAGGTGAAGGCGGACTTCCTCGCCCGGCATGCGGCGCTGTGCAAGGCGTTCTGAAAGGGCATTTTTCCCGATATGGCATGCGTATGGAAAGCGTATTGAATGCGTATGTAGACTAAAACGCTCTGGAAATAGGCGCGCTTGCCGCCGGCAACCGCCGCGCTGCATCCTGCGCGCCGAGGGTAAGGGAGTGGTGTTCAACGCGAAATCCGACCGGATCACCGACGCCGTGCGCCTGCTGGCGGCGGTCGGGGCCGTCGCGGCCGATCCCACGCTGCTCTCGGCGCTGAAGTCCGCGCCGTCCGCCTACGACGCGCTGAAGAAGATCGCCGCGGCCCCGCCGCCGAGCGTCGCGCGGCTGGCGGACACGCTCGCCGCGGAGGCGCGGGCGCTTTTCGCGGCGACGCGCGACCTGCCGCCCGATGCGGACGTGCTCTACGTGCAGATGGTCGAGGCCGGCATGGTCGAGGCGCCCGAGATCATCGCCGCACGTATGGAGGCTCTGGCGGTGACCGAGGCGATGGTCGCCAGGCTGACCGACCCGGAGCACCGCACGGGGCCGATGCTCGCGCTGTTCCGGGCGCTGACGAAGCCGACGCTGCGGCGGCTGCTGGCCGACAAGGCCTTCGCGGCGGACCTGACGCCGGCCGTCTTTGCCGGGATGCTGTGCCGGATCGCCGACGTTTCGGCGAAGCTCGACGACATTGCCGGTCAGTCGCGCGAGACGCTGGAGGCGCTGGCGCTGCGCTTCGGCGAGCCGGAGCCGGAGGCGATGCCGCTCGGCGCGCTCAAGGGCTTCCTGGTCGAGAAGGCGAAGGACTACCGGCGGCTGCAGGCGCAGGTGCGGGCGCTCGAGGAGCGCGCGGGGCGGATCGCCAACCTGAAGGCCGCGGCCGAGGACGCGGTCCGGGCGCTGCGGCTCGACGAGGCGAAAGCGCTGATCCGCGACGCGATCGCCGTGCAGCGATCGGAGCGCACGTTGCAGGCGCTGCGGGACGATGCCGCGCTTGTCGAGACCGAGGCCGAGATCGCGCTTCTCGAGAACGACGCGGACGAGGCGTTTCGGCTGCTGTCGGGCGCGCGGAGGCGTTCGTGCCGTTCGACGCGGCGGAGGCTTTCCGCCGGCGTCGCGACTATTTTCAGCGGCTGTACCGGCATGGCTTGCGCTACGGTGGCTCCGGTCTCGCCTGGGCGGTGGAGGTCGGACGACGGAACGTCGTGGGCTCGACGAATCTCAAGATGCCTACAGCTCGGCCTCAGCGCAGACGATCTCGGCGGCGCGCTGTCGGATCAGGGCTTCCGGGTCGGCGGGGAGGCGGCGGCTGGGCTGCTCGGCGAGGCGGTGGCGGCCTTCCGCGCCGCACTGCGGGTTTGGACCGAGGCGGCGCACCCCGTGGATTGGGCGGCGACGCAGAACAACCTCGGCAGGCGCGCTTTCATGTGCAGGGCGATGCGGGTCGGCGGGGAGGCGGGAGCGCGGCAGCTCGGCGAGGCGGTGGCGGCCTATCCGTGCCGCGCTGCGAGTCCACACCGAGGCAGCGCATCCGGTGGACTGGGCGACCACGCAGAGCAACCTCGGCAGCGCGCTGTCGAGCACAGGGCGCGCGGTCGGTGGGAAGGCGGGCGCCGGGCTGCTCGGCGAGGCGGTGGCTGCCTATCGCGCCGCGCTGCGAGTCTGGACCGAGGCGGCGCACCCGGTGAACTGGGCGACACGCAGAACAACCTCGGCAACGCACTCGGGCCAGGGCGCGCGGTCGGCGGGAAGGCGTGCGCCGGGCTGTTCGGCGAGGCGGTGGCTGCCCATCGCGCTGCGCTGCGGGTCTGGACCGGAGGCGGCGCATCCGGTGGACTGGGCGAGACGCAGAACAACCTCGGCAACGCGCTGCGGCGCAGGGCGCGCGGGTCGGCGGGGCGGCGGGGCTCTGCTGCTCGGCGAGGCGGTGGCGGCCTGTCGCGCCGCGCTGCGCGTCCGGACCGAGGCAGCGCACCCCGTGGATTGGGCGATTACGATCGATAAACTGGGTCTGGTCGCACGAGTCGCTGGCTGATACCGGCGCCGCCGCTGAGCCGTCGGGCGCGCTAGTCGAGGCGCGGGTGCTTCTAGTCGCGCTGCGCGTGTACGATCCGGATCATATGCCCTACCATCACGGACGGCCGCGCCGCGCTGGCGCGGGTGCGGCGCAGGCTCGGGGATTCCGCTTGACGCACAGCGCCTGCCTACCACCTAACCGCCAGCCGCGCGCGCCGGACGGCGCCTGGATGGAGCACATGCGACGATGGACCTGAGAGCCCCCGCCGCCCCGCCGAGCCCGATCAAGGACGGGACCGAGGCGACCTTCATGGCCGACGTGATCGACGCCTCGCGCGAGGTGCCGGTGATCGTCGATTTCTGGGCGCCGTGGTGCGGGCCGTGCAAGACGCTGGGCCCGGCGCTCGAGAAGGCGGTGACCGAGGCCAAGGGCAAGGTCCGGCTGGTCAAGATCGACGTCGACCAGAACCAGATGATCGCGGCGCAGATGCGGGTGCAGTCGATCCCGGCGGTCTTCGCCTTCGTGAACGGCCAGCCGGTCGACGGCTTCATGGGCGCGCAGTCGCCGGCGCAGATCAAGGCCTTCGTCGACCGGCTGATCGCAGATGTCGGGCGGCAACGCCGGGCTCGAGGAGGCGCTCGCCGCGGCCGAGGAGATGCTGGCCGAGGGCGCGGCCGCCGACGCGGCGCAGACCTTCGCCGCGATCCTGACCGAGGACGAGGGCAACGTCGCGGCGCTGGCCGGGCTCGCGCGCGCGCACCTCGCGCTCGGCGAGTTCGAGCGGGCGCGGGCGATCCTCGCGCTGGCGCCGAAGGGCAAGGAGAGCGACCCGGCGATCGCTGGCGGCGCGGGCGCAGATCGAGCTCGCCGAGGCGAGCGCCGGCGCCGGCGAGACGGCGGAGTTCGCCGCGGCGCTGGAGCGCGACCCGGACGACCACCAGGCGCGCTACGACCTCGCGATGGCGCTGGTCGGCAAGGGCGACCAGGAGGGCGCGATCGACGCGCTGCTCGAGCTGTTCCGCCGCGACCGCGAGTGGAACGACGGCGCCGCCAAGACGCAGCTCTTCAAGCTCTTCGACAGCCTCGGGCCGAAGAGCGAGGCGGCGCAGAAGGGCCGGAGGCGGCTCAGCTCGATGATCTTCGCCTGAGCGCGCGCGGCCGGGGAGGGCGCATGGGCAAGAAGTTCAGCCTCGCCGACCTGCCGGAGACGATCCCCGTCTTCCCGCTGCCCGGCGCGCTCCTGCTGCCGCGGGCGCGGCTGCCGCTCAACATCTTCGAGCCGCGCTATCTCGCGATGCTCGAGGACACGCTGAAGACCCCGCACCGGCTGATCGGGATGGTGCAGCCGGTGGTGATGCCCGAGGGCAAGGTGACCGGGCGGCTGCACCAGATCGGCTGCGCCGGGCGGGTGACCGCGTTCCAGGAGACCGAGGACGGGCGCTACCTCGATCACGCTGTCGGGCGCCAGCCGCTTCCGCCTCGGCGAGATGCAGGAGGGGTTCGCGCCCTATCTGAAGGCGCGGGTCGACTGGTCGAGCTTCGAGCGCGACCTCGGGCGGGCCGAGCGGGACCCCGAGTTCGACCGGCCGGCGTTCCTCGGCGTGCTGGCGCGGTTCTTCGACACCGCGCAGCTCTCCTCGGACTGGGACAGCCTGAAGGAGGCGGACGCCGAGCTCCTGATCAACTCGCTGTCGATCCTCTGCCCGTTCGACCCGGAGGAGAAGCAGGCGCTGCTCGAGGCGCCGACGCTGGCCAACCGGCGCGAGACGCTGGTGACGCTGATGGAGTTCGCGCTGCGCTCGGGCGGCGACGAGGGGGCGATCCAGTGAGACGAGCTCCGGCTGATCGCGGCGGCCGCCGGCCGACCGGCGGATGCTCGAGGTCGCTAGTCTGCCCGGTGACCCGCGGGCCCCTGGTCTACGAGCCGCGCGGCAGGAGCTGGTCTCGCAGGGGGCCGGGCTCGCGTTTCCGATCCACAACGGCATCCCGGTGATGCTCCGCTCGACTGACGGCCCTCGCGCGCTCGCGCGCTCGAGCCGACGAACCGGCGCGACGCAGTGCTCGCTTCCGCCGGTTGCGGGAGGTCTGTCCTGCCATCGGGCCGAAGCGGCGAGGCGAGGTGGGATGCCGCCTGTGATCCGAATGATTTCAACCGGTGATAGTCATGGAGCGTCGCCGGCCGCCGGCCAGGCCGACCGGCGGATGCTCGACGGCGACTCGTCTGACCCAGGCCTTAGGAACTCCGCGGTCAGCGCTGGTCTACCTCGCGGTCGTCGGCGATCAGGTCCCGGGGGCGCCGGGATCTAGGCCTGATCGCGTTCATCAACGGCGAGTTCCGGAATGCGCGACGCCACGAGGCTCTGCTGGGCGACGAGTGCCGATCCGCCGGGGAGGCGCCGATGACCGCCGAGGGCTTGCGGGTGAACGAGTTCGTCGCCGTAGGGACGGCTCGCCCAGTCGATGGCATTCTTCAGGCCGCCGGGGATCGAGCGGATGTATTCCGGCGTGACGAAGAGCATGGCGTCGGTCCGCAAGCACCGCCTTGAAGGCGCGGGCGACCGGCGGGTAGTCGGCGTCGTATTACGTATCTGTAAAGCGGCAGATCGCGAAATGCGATCTCGGTCATCTCGAGCTCGGCCGGCGCGAGGCGGACCAGGGCGCGTGGCGAGCTTGCGGTTGATCGAGGCGGTGGCGAGGCTGCCGACCAGGTAGCCGACCTTGTACGTGGTCATCGGGATCCTCCTTGCGGCGGAAGCGCGGTCCCGCGGGCGGAGTATCCGCAATTGGGCGCGCGGGCGCTGCATCTTCTCGTATGGCTATTCGCCGCGATCAGCGCGTCGATGACTGCATGGGCCTCCGGGCCGTTCCAGTCGGCGCCGCCGAGCATGCGGGCGATCTCGGCGCCGTCGCGGTCGAGGAGGACGGTCACCGGCAGGCCGGGCACGTCCATCGCGGCGGCGAGCGCGCCCTTCGGGTCGAGGAGCGTCGGCAGCGCGGTGATGCCGGCTCCTCCTTGAAGCGCGCGATGGCGTCGGGGTTGTTGCGGCCGGTGGCGATGGCGATGACCTCGAAGTCGGCGCCGCCGCGCGCGCGCGCCAGCGCGTCGAGGGCCGGCATCTCCTCGCGGCAGGGCGCGCACCAGGTCGCCCAGAAGTTCACCAGGCGCACCCGGCCGTTCGAGTCGGCCAGCCGGTGTCTCGGCTGCCGTCGAGGTCGGTGAAGGCGACGTCGGGCGCCGCGACCGGCGCGGCGTGGACGACGAGCTTGCGCATCTCGCCGGTCCGCAGCGCCTCGATCCGCGCCGCCGCGTCGGCGTCGGGCTCACCGGCCGGGGCGGGGTTTGCGGAGACGCCGAGCGCGGCGTATAGCAGGGCCGCCGCCAGGGAGGGCAGGCGCTGACGACGGGGCGGGACGGGCGGTATGGCCGACAAGACGAGTTCCAATGCGATGTGGGGCGGCCGCTTCGCCAGCGGGCCCGACGCGGTCATGGAGGCGATCAACGCCTCGATCGATTTCGACAAGCGGCTCGCCGCGCGAGGACATCGCGGCGAGCCGCGCCCATGCCGCCATGCTCGGCGCCACCGGCATCGTCGCTGATAGCGACGCGGCGGCGATCCGGGAAGGCCTGCTCACGGTCTTGTCAGAGATCGAGGCCGGCGGCTTCGCGTTCTCGACCGCGCTCGAGGACATCCACATGAACGTCGAGAGCCGGCTGCAGCGAGCTGATCGGCGCGCCGGCCGGCCGGCTGCACACCGCGCGGTCGCGCAACGACCAGGTGGCGACCGACTTCCGGCTCTGGGTGCGCGGCCAGTGCGACGCGGCGGTCGAGGGGCTCGACGGCGCTGATGCGGGCGCTGGTGGCGCAGGCCGAGGCGGGGGCCGCGCTGGTGATGCCGGGCTTCACCCATCTGCAGGTGGCGCAGCCGGTGACCTGGGGCCATCACATGCTCGCCTATGTCGAGATGCTCGACCGCGACCGCGGCCGGTTCCGCGACGCGCGGGCGCGGATGAACGAGAGCCCGCTCGGGGCGGCGGCGCTGGCGGGGACGAGCTTTCCGATCGACCGGGAGATGACGGCGGCGGCGCTCGGGTTCGACCGGCCGATGGCGAACTCGATCGACGCGGTCAGCGACCGCGACTTCGCGCTCGAGTTCCTGTCGGCCGCGGCGATCTGCGGCCACGCACCTGTCGCGCTTCGCCGAGGAGCTGGTGATCTGGTCCTCGGCGCAGTTCGGCTTCGTCGCGCTGTCGGACCGGTTCTCGACCGGCTCCTCGATCATGCCGCAGAAGCGGAACCCGGACGCGGCGGAGCTGGTCCGGGCCAAGGTCGGGCGGATCACCGGGGCGCTGGTGGCGCTGCTCACGGTGATGAAGGGGCTGCCGCTCGCCTATTCGAAGGACATGCAGGAGGACAAGGAGCAGGTCTTCGACGCCGCCGACGCGCTGATGCTGGCGCTGGCGGCGATGACCGGCATGGCCGCCGACATGCAGCCGCAGGCGGAGCGGCTGCGCGCGGCGGCCGGGCAGGGGTTCTCGACCGCGACCGATCTCGCCGACTGGCTGGTGCGCCGGCTCGGCCTGCCGTTCCGCGAGGCGCACCACGTCACCGGGGCGCTGGTCCGGCTGGCCGAGGAGAAGGGCGTCGACCTCGCCGATCTCGACCTCGCGGAGATGCAGGCGGTGCATGCCGGGATCACGGCGGAGGTCTTCGAGGTGCTCGGCGTCGAGGACTCCGTGGCGAGCCGGACGAGCCATGGCGGCACGGCGCCGGTCCGGGTGCGCGAGCAGGCCGCCCGCTGGCGCGCCGCGCTCGATTGAGGCCGCTTGCCCGCAGGAGGGACGCGAAGTGCCGGAGGTTGACCTGATCTTAAAGCTGGACAACTCAATGGCGAGTCGTGCAAGCTATGGTGGCACGGCGCCCGTTCAGGTGCTCGCGCAGGTACGGCGCCGGCCGGGGGCTCTCGCGATGAGTTCGCGGCGCTGGCGACGGATCGGCTTCTGCCTCGCCCTGGTGGCGCTGGCGGCCTGCGGCATCAAGGGCGAGCCGGTCGCCCCGGAGCCCGAGGACCGGAGCGCCACCCGCTGAGGCGGCAGCGCGGACGGGCGCGGGGCGCGGAAACGGCTCGGAAAGGCTCGATCATGCTTGAAGCAACCCAGCGCGGCCTCTTCGCCTTGGCCGCGGCCTTGGCGCTCGGCACCGCGGTGCCGGCGGCGGCCGAGGGACCGGTCCTCCTCACCGTCAGCGGCGACATCGACGACCCGAACCGCGGGCCGGTCGATCCCGACGTCGACAAGCTCTTCCTCTTCAACGATGTCAGCTTCGACGAGGCGCGCGAGTTCGACATCTCGATGCTCGAGAAGCTGCCGCAGACGACCGTGCACGCCGACTTCCCCAAGGGCGGCGAGCGGACCGAGTTCAGCGGGCCGCTCCTGAAGGACGTGCTGGCCGCGGCCGGCGCCGACGGCGACATGCTGATCGTTCAGGCGATGGACGGCTACGCCGTCGAGGTGCCGGTGCAGGACATGGTCGACAAGGGCGCGGTGGTGGCGATCGCGCGCGACGGCAAGCCGCTCGGCATCGGCAACCTCGGCCCGACGCAGATCGTCTTCCCGCGAGCGGAGCGGGCCGATCTGGCCGACATGCCGGACGACTGGTGGGTCTGGCAGATCTACCACATCAAGGTCGAGTAGGCCGCGCGTCCCGGCCGGCGAGCCGCTTGAACGCGCGCGCCGGCCGGGCTACGGATCGGCGACGCTGAGGGGGCCCGCCGTCCGCATGGATCACTTCACCTATCGCGGCGGCGTGCTCCATGCCGAGGACGTGCCGCTGCCGGAGATCGCGGCGGCGGTCGGAACGCCGGTCTACGTCTATTCGGCCGCGACGCTGACCCGGCACTACCGGGTGTTCGAGGAGGCGCTGGCCGGGCTGCGATCACCTGATCTGCTACGCGGTGAAGGCGAACTCGAACCTCGCGGTGCTGGCGCTGATGGGCGCGCTCGGCGCCGGGATGGACGTGGTCAGCGAGGGCGAGTACCGGCGGGCGAAGGCGGCCGGGGTGCCGGGCGAGCGGATCGTCTTCTCCGGCGTCGGCAAGACCGCGGGCCGAGATGCGGCTCGCGCTCGAGGGCGGCATCCGGCAGTTCAACGTCGAATCCGAGCCGGAGCTGCGGCGCCTGAGCGAGGTGGCGGCGGGCATGGGCGCGGTCGCGCCGATCGCGGTGCGGGTCAATCCCGACGTCGACGCGCGGACCCATGCGAAGATCGCGACCGGCAAGGCGGAGAACAAGTTCGGCGTCCCGATCGGGCGGGCGCGCGCGGTCTATGCCGAGGCGGCGCGGCTGCCGGGCATCGCCGTCGTCGGCGTCGACGTGCACATCGGCAGCCAGCTGACCGAGCTCGCGCCCTACGAGGCCGCCTTCGCCAAGGTCGCCGAGCTGACGCTGGCGCTCCGCGCCGACGGGCACGACATCCGCCGGCTCGACCTCGGCGGCGGCCTCGGCATCCCGTACCGGCGCTCGAACGAGGCGCCGCCGCTGCCCTTCGACTACGGCGAGGTGGTCCGCCGCACGGTCGGGCATCTCGGCTGCGAGATCGAGATCGAGCCGGGGCGGCTGATCGCCGGCAATGCCGGGGTGCTGCTCGCGCGCGTCATCTACCTCAAGCACGGCGAGGGGCGCGACTTCGCTGATCCTCGATGCCGGCGATGAACGACCTGATCCGGCCGGCGATGTACGACGCCTGGCACGACATCGTCCCGGTCGTCGAGCCGGCGGCGGGCGTGGATCTCGCACCGGTCGACGTGGTCGGGCCGGTCTGCGAGACCGGCGACACCTTCGCGCGCGAGCGGCCGCTGCCGCCGCTCGGGCGCCGGCGACCTAGTGGCGTTCCGCTCGGCGGGGGCCTACGGCGCGGTGATGGCGTCGGAATACAACTCGCGGCCGCTGGTGCCGGAGGTGCTGGTGCAGGGGGATCACTTCGCCGTGGTGCGGGCGCGACCGAGCTTTGACGAAATCCTCAAGCGGGATACCATTCCGGACTGGATCATGTCGGCAGGGTGAGGCGACGGATGGCACGGCCGGGAAGGCAAGGCGGGTGAGGCAGGCACGGCGGACCGAGCGCGGGGGCGACCCGCTGGCGCGGGTCATCCGCCGCAGCCGGGTCGCCATGGCGCTCGAATCGTTCACCCGGGCCTTCTGGCCGCTCGGCTCGGCGCTGGCGGTGACCTGGGCGGCGCTGGCCTTCGGGCTCGCCGAGGTCGCCACCCGCAACCAGCTGCTCGCCGCGATCGGCCTCGCCGGCCTCGTCGTCCTCGTTCTTCTCGTCTGGGGCGTGCGCCGCTTCCGCTGGCCGAGCGCCGCGGCGGCGCGGGCGCGCGTCGACGCGACGCTGCCGGGACGGCCGCTCGCGACGCTGCGCGACCAGCCGGCGCTCGGCCGCGACGACGCCGGCGCGCAGGCGGTCTGGGCCGTGCACCTCGCGCGGATGCGCCGCCTCGCGGCGACGGCGCGCCCGGTCCGCGCCGACCTGCGCCTCGCGAGCCGCGACCCCTGGGCGCTGCGGCTGATGGCGCTGGTGCTGCTGATCGCGGCCCTCGCCTTCGCGCGCGACCGCGGGGTCGATTCGGTGACCGCGGCGCTGCCAGCCGGCGCCGGGCTCGGCGGCCGCCGCCGGGCCGAGCTTCGAGGGCTGGGCCGAGCCGCCGGCCTATACCGGGCTGCCGACGCTCTATCTGCCCGAGGTTTCCGGCGAGGCGCCGGTGCCGGTGCCGGAAGGGCACGCGGGTGACCCTGCGCGCCTACGGCGCGCCCGACCGCTTCGACCTCGCCGAGACGGTGTCGGGCACCGCGGCGCAGCTGGCCGAGGCGGCGCCGGGGATCGCGGCGGCGGAGTTCCCGGTCGGGGCCAGCGGCTCGGTGGCGCTGCGCCAGGGCGGCACGCCGCTCGGGGCCTGGACCTTCGCGATGCAGGAGGACAGCCCGCCCGCGATCGCGCTCACCGGCGCGATCGAGCGGGCGCCGACCGGCGAGACCCGCTTCGCCTACACGGCGCGCGACGACTACGGCATCGCCGGCGCCGCGGGCGGAGATCACGCTCGACCTCGGCGAGGTCGACCGCGCCTACGGCCTCGTCCCCGATCCGGAGCCGCGCCCGGCGCTCATCGCCGACCTGCCGCTGCCGCTTGTCGGGCGCCGGCGAGGAGCTGGCCGAGACGCTGGTCGAGGACTTCTCCAAGCATCCGTTCGCCGGCCTGCCGGTGACGGTGCGGCTGACCGCCGAGGACGCGACCGGCCAGACCGGGACGAGCGCGCCGGTGACCGGCGTGCTGCCGATGCGGCGGTTCTACGATCCGATGGCGGCGGCGCTGATCGAGCAGCGGCGCGACCTGCTCTGGTCGGGCGGCGAACGCGCGGCGGGTGACGCAGGTGCTGCGGGCCGCGACCAACCATCCCGACGACGCCTTCGACAGTCCGCGCGCCTACCTCGTCGTGCGCACGGCGATCCGCCGGCTGGCGCAGGCCGAGGAGGCGGGCGACGATCGCGGCGGTGCGCGACGAGGTGGCCGAGGCGCTCTGGCAGGCGGCGGTGCAGATCGAGGACGGCAACCTCGGCGATGCGGCCGAGCGGCTGGCGCGGGCGCAAGGAGCGGCTGCAGCAGGCGCTGCGAGAACGACGCCAGCGACGAGGAGATCGCCCAGCTGATGGACGAGCTGCGCCAGGCCACGCGCGACTACATGGAAGCAGATGGCCCGCGAGGCGATCGAGCGCGGCGAGCAGCAGATGGCCGACATCCCGCCCGGCCAGAAGATGACCCAGGACCAGATCCAGGAGCTGATGGACCGGATCCAGGAGCTCTCCGAGCAGGGCCGCAAGGCCGAGGCGCAGGCGCTGCTCGAGATGCTGCAGCAGATGCTCGAGAACATGCAGATGATGATGGGCCAGCAGGGCGGCGGGCCGGGGGAGAACGGCCAGGGCCAGCAGTCGATGCAGGGCCTCGCCGACGCGCTGCGCGAGCAGCAGGGGCTGGCGGACGACAGCTTCCAGCAGCTGCAGCGGCAGTTCCGCAACGGCCGCGGCCAGCCGGGCCAGCCCGGCGAGGGGATGCCGGGCGAGGGCGAGGCCATGGACGGCCAGCAGCTCGCCGAGCGGCAGGAGGCGCTGCGCCAGCTGATGGAGGAGCTGCAGCGGGGCCTTCCCGGCGCGGCCGGCGAGGCGGCGCGCGAGGCGCTGCGCGAGGCCGAGCGCAACATGGGCGAGGCGCGCGACGGCCTGCGCGACGGCGACACCCCGGGCGCGCTCGACCGCCAGGCCGAGGCGATCGACAACCTGCGCGAGGGCATGCGGCAGATGGGCGACGACCTGCGCCGCGCCGAGAACACCCGCGGCGGCGACCAGGGCCAGACCGGCAGCGAGGCGACGGCGGAGAACGGCCGCGACCCGCTCGGCCGGCCGCTCGGCTCGCGCGGCAGCATCGGCAGCAACGAGAACATGCTGCCCGAGGCCGACAGCGCGGCGCGCGCGCGCGCGCTCCTCGACGAGATCCGCCGCCGCTCCGGCGAGCAGGGGCGGCCGCAGCTCGAGCTCGACTACCTGCGCCGGCTGCTCGACCTGTTCTGAGGGGCGTAGGCTACACGACACCGCGGAAGCAAGTGCGCCGGCTCAGCCGTTCCGCCCGGGCCCCGAGCCCGGGCAGCGGCCGACCCCCCCCCGGGCGGCCGCTTCTCGGCCGCCCGGGGTCGTGCCGCTGCCCTCTTCGCGGGCGGATGCCGGGTTCGGGACGGCGAGCTCGGGTGCCGTGCGTCAAATGATCGGTCCAGCCTGGACCGCCGGATCAGACCCCGTCGAGGTAGGCGCGGAGCTCGTCGAAGCCGGCCTCGAGGTCCTCGCGCAGGCCGTCCACCGCCTCGCCGTAGGCGTCGAGCGCGGGCGCGGCGGCCGGCACCCGGGCGACGATCTCCGGCCGGTAGGCATAGGCGGCCAGCGCCAGCCCGAACAGCACCAGGGCGAGGAGCAGGCCGGCGCCGAAGCGGCTGCGCGGCTCCGGCGCCGCGGCGGAGACGGGGACGGCGGCCGGCTCGGCGCCGAGATCGAGCCGGGGCGACGGCCGCGGCGGCAGCGGCTCGGCCGCGAGCGGCGCCGGCTGGGTGACCGCGGGCCGATCCGCCGGCTTGGCCGGCCCGGTCCGCGGCGGCAGCACCGCCGGACGCGGCGACACGACGGGATCGGCGGCGGCCCTCGCCTCGGCGGTCGCGACCGCCGAGGCGGCCTCGTCCGGCCGGCGCCGGGCGCCGCGGCCGCGTCTCGAGGCGGGTGAGGATCTGCTCCTCGGTGGGCGCCGCCGCGCGCGGGACGCCGCGGGCGAACCAGCGGGTGTGGCAGGCCGTGCACTGCACGTGCCGCCCGGCCGCCGGGATCATGCCGTCGGGGACGTCGTACTCGGTGCCGCAGTTCGGGCAGGTCAGGCGCATCGCCACCTCGTCGGGGCCGGAGCGACCGGCCGAATCAGGTGCAACCCGTTCTAGCGGCGGCATCCGCGGCATTCCAAGCCGCGGCCCGTTGCGCCGGGCGGCGCGGTCTGTATAACTCGCCCGACAGGCGACGGAGAGGACCCGGTGATCGAATTCGAGGAGGCGGGGTTCAGCTACGGCCGGACGGCGGTCCTGCGCGACATGACCCTGACGCTCGCCCCCGGCTCCTTCCATTTCCTGATCGGTCCCTCGGGTTCCGGCAAGACCACGCTCTTGCGCCTCTGCTACATGGACCTGGTCCCGACCGAGGGGCGCATCCGCTTCTTCGGCCACGCCATCGCGCCGCGTAATCGCGAATGCGATTGCCGGCCTGCGCCGCGCGGTCGGCGTCGTGCATCAGGACTGCCGCTTCCTCGACCACCTGAGCCTCATCGAGAACATCGCGCTGCCGCTGCAGGGTCAGCGGCATCACGGGCGGCGGACCGGGCCGGCGACCTCGAGGCGCTGCTCGAATGGGTCGACCTCGCCGACCGGGTTGCGGCGCGGCCGGCCGAGCTCTCGGGCGGCGAGCGGCAGCGCGCGGCGCTGGCGCGGGCGGTGATCCTGAGCCCGGAGGTGATCCTCGCCGACGAGCCGACCGGCAACATCGACTGGGAGATGGCGCTGCGGCTGCTCGCGCTGCTCGTCGAGCTCAACCGGATGGGCAAGACCGTGCTGATCGCCACCCACGACCTGAACCTGATCCGCGCCGCCAGGACGCGGGTGCCGGCGCGGGTGCTGCGCCTCGCCGAGGGCCGGGTGGAGATGGCCGGAGCCGAGCTTTGATCGGCCGCGTGCTCGGCTACCTCAGCGGCGCCGACGGGGCCGACCGGGTGGTGCCGCGCGGCGCGCACTCGGCGCTCTCGGTCGGCTTCCTCGCCGCGGTGATGGGCTTCTTCGCCGTGCTGGCGCTGGCGCTCGCGCTCGCCGCCGGGCGGCTGGCGGCGAGCTGGGAGGGCGAGCTCGCCGACACCGCGACGCTGCAGGTCATCGCCCCCGAGGATCGGATCGAGGAGCAGGCGCGCGCGGCGCTCAACGTGCTGCGCACGACGCCCGGCGTCCGCTCGGTGCGGATGATCGACCTCGCCGAGCAGGAGAAGCTGCTCGAGCCCTGGCTCGGGCCCGACATCCCGGTCGAGAGCCTGCCGCTGCCGCTCCTGATCGAGGTGGCGACCGACCGCGACCGGCTGAACCCGGAGAGCCTGGCGCTCCGGCTCGAGGCCGAGGCGCCGGGCGCCGTCTTCGACGACCATGCCGCCTGGCGGCAGCCGCTGATCGCCACCGCCGAGCGGCTGCGGATCTTCGCGCTCGGCGGCCTCGGGCTGATGGCGCTGGCGCTCGCGGCGGTGCTCGGCCTCGCCGCCCACGCGGCGATCGCCGCCAACGGGCCGGCGATCGAGACGCTGCGCCTCGTCGGCGCCGAGGACGGCTTCATCAGCCGCGCCTTCACCCGCCGCTTCATGCTGCGCGCCGCCGCGGGGGCGCTCGTCGGCAGCCTCGCCGGCATGGGGCTGCTCGCGGTCCTGCCGCGGGCGAGCGAGCAGGGGTTCTTCCTCGTCGGCATCGGCCTCGTCGGCTGGCACTGGCTCCTGCCGTTCGCCGATCCCGCTGGCCGCCGGCGCCGTCGCCTGGGCCGCGACCGCGATCGCGACCCGCCGCAGGCTGCGGCGGTGGAGCTGAGCCGGTGCTCCTCGTCCGCTCGCTCGTCTTCGACGTCCTGCTCTACACGACGATGGGCGGTCATGGGCATCCTCGGCGCGCCGCTGGCGCTCTGGTCGGTCGACGGCGCCTACCGCGGTCTGCCGCGCCTATTGCCGCGTCGCCTTCTTCTACCTGCGGGTGATCTGCGGCCTTCGCGTCGAGGTGCGCGGCGAGGTGCCCGAGGGCGAGGTGCTGGTCTGCGGCCAAGCACCAGTCGTTCCTCGACATCATGATCCTCTTCGAGGCGCTGCCGCGGCCGAAGTTCATCATGAAGAAGGAGCTGCGCTGGGCGCCGTTCCTCGGGCTCTATGCGCTCCGGATCGGCTCGACGCCGGTCAGCCGCGGCGACCGGTCGAAGGCGATGAAGGCGATGGTCGAGCATGCCGGCCGCGCTACCGAGCCGCGCCAGCTCGTCATCTACCCGCAGGGCACCCGGGTGGCGCCGGGCGCGCGGCCGCCGTTCAAGGTCGGCGCCGGCGTGCTCTACGAGCGCCTGGGCGAGCCCTGCGTGCCGGCGGCGACCAACGCCGGCGTGTTCTGGGGCCGGCGCAGCCTCTACCGGCGGCCCGGGCTCGCGGTGGTCGAGTTCCTGCCGCCGATCGCGCCCGGCCTTGCGGTGCCGGCGTTCATGGCGCGGATCGAGGACGCGGTCGAGGACGCCTCGGACCGGCTGATGCGCGAGGGCGGGTTCGAGCCGGGGCCGCGGCCGTCGAGCGGTCGATGAACACGGGCTTGCCATCGCGCCGAGTATTGGCGAAGATCAGGAAGGGAGATGGCGGACGCGCATGCGCATTCATCTATATAGGGGTCGGTTCTTGTCGCCCAGTCGTGCTCGCGGTGTCGCCTCACGCGACCAGTGACTTCTGCCCCATGTCGAGGAACTTCTTGCGCCGCGCCTTGCGCAGCTCGGCCGGCTTCTTGCCGTCGAGCTCGCCGAGGAGCTCGCCGATCGCCGCGCCGACGCGGGCGATCGCCTCGGGCTTGTCGCGCTGGGCGCCGCCGACCGGCTCGGGGACGATGCGGTCGATGACCCCGAGCGCGAGCAGATCCTGCGCGGTCAGGCGCAGCGCCTCGGCCGCCTCCTTCATCTTCTCGGCGTCCTTCCAGAGGATCGAGGCGCAGCCCTCGGGCGAGATCACCGAGTAGATCGAATGCTCGAGCATCGCGATGCGGTCGGCGGTCGCGAAGGCGACCGCGCCGCCCGAGCCGCCCTCGCCGATGACGACGGAGACGACCGGCACCCCGATCTGCAGGCACTTCTCGGTCGAGCGCGCGATCGCCTCGGCCTGGCCGCGCTCCTCGGCGCCCTTGCCCGGATAGGCGCCGGGGGTGTCGACGAGCGTGATCACCGGCATCGAGAAGCGGTCGGCGAGGTCCATCAGCCGGATCGCCTTGCGGTAGCCCTCGGGCCGGGCCATGCCGAAGTTGCGCGCGATCCGCGTGCGGGTGTCGTTGCCCTTCTCGTGGCCGATCACCACCACCGGGCGATCGTTGAAGCGGGCGAGCCCGCCCATCACCGCGTGGTCGTCGGCGAAGTTGCGGTCGCCGGCCAGCGGCGTCCACTCGCGGAACAGCGCGTCGACGTAGTCCTTGCAATGCGGCCGCTCGGGATGGCGGGCGACCAGCGTCTTCCGCCACGGATCGAGGTTCCGGTAGAGCTCGCCGAGCATCGACGAGGCCTTCCGGTCGAGCCCGGCGGCCTCCTCGTCGACGTTCATCTCGGCATTGCGGCGGGCGAGCGTCCGGAGCTCCTCGGCCTTGCCCTCGATCTCGGCGAGGCCCTTTTCGAAGTCGAGATAGGTCTGCATGCACCGCTCCGTGGCTGCGGTGGTATATTGACCACCGACCCCCGGATTGCAACGGCGCGCCGTCCGCGACCGGCCTCGCGCTCAGCTCGATTCGGGCGACAGGTGGTCGGCGAGCCGCAGGGCGAGCTGCACGATCGTGTAGGTCGGGTTGGCGTGCCCGGCGGTTCCGAACACGCTCGAGCCGCCGATGAAGAGGTTGGTCGTCCCGTGGATCCGGCAGTCGCGGTCCACGACGCCGTGGGCAGGATCGTCGGCCATCCGCGTCGTGCACATGTGGTGATAGCCCGCGACCATGTCCTCGCCGACCCGCGGCGGCACCGGATCCTCGGCGAGCAGCCACTCCCGCAGGCGCAGGCGGCCGATCCTCTGCTTCCGCGAAGTACCGGCCGAGCACCGCGGCCGCCGTGCGCATCGAGCGGTAGTCGGTATCGTTCAGCCGCCAGTCGATCGCGAGCCGCCGCTGGCCGAACTCGTCCCGGTCGTCGGTCAGCAGGATCCGGCTGTCGGGGTTGAGCGACTGGGCCAGGTTGATCTGGACCTCGCCGGACGATTCGTGCCGGAACGGCCCGCCCTGGGCCACATAGGTGCCGAGGCCGCCGGCCTCGCAGTCGATCCGCCGGCCGAGGACCTGGCGGGAGAGCCGCTCGCTGAAGTCGCCCGAACAGATCAGCGTGCGGCTCAGCGACTTGAGGAACTGAGGCTTCTTGGTCCGCACCTGCAGCGAGAAGTTGTGGATCCGCTCCTCCGCGAGCACGTCCTGCGTCGGCCGGTAGGACTTGGTCTCAGGCACGGACCCTTCGAACAGCACATCGGCGATCCGGTAGTGCGGGTGCTCGCTGAAGTACCGCCCGACGAGGTCGCTGCCGTTGCCGATCCCGGTCGGGATCTGCCGCCTGGCGTTCAGCAGGAAACGGGGGTTCTCGAGGCCGCCCATGCACAGGCAATAGGCGCGCGCGCGGATCGAGAACCCGGCGTCGCCCGGCCGGTACGAGCGGAAGTCTGCGCGCACCACCGTCGCGAGATCGTCCGCCAGCTCGAGATCGACGAGGTTCGCGTTGATCGCCAGCACGATCCGGTCCGATGCCTCGAGGTCGGGGCGGTAGCGCGTGCCGAAGTTGACGTGGCTGTGGCGGTAGCGGATGCGCCAGAGGCGGTTGCCGGCCTTGTCGATGGCCTGGTCGGGAAACATCGTCGCCGGCGGGAGCTCGAGGATCTCGTCGGCGCGCGCGGCGAAGGGATCGAGATCCGTCTTCGCGATCGGCCAGCCGTCGAGCGGGCTGACCCGCGTCGGCTCGAAGTCGGTGTCATCGAGCTGGCGGCACCGCCCGCCCCAGTGGTTCGAGCTGCCGCCGAGACAGCGCACCCGGCAGATGAAGGGGTCGTAGTAGTCGAGGCCGACCACGTCGCCGCCGTAGAAATCCTGCGAATCGGGCGAGGTCTCGAGCCCGCCCGCCTCCATCAGCGCCACGCGGCACCCTGCTTTCGCGAGTGCAAGGGCGAGGGAGATCCCGGCTGGTCCAGCGCCGGCGATGCAGACGTCGAAAATCTCGTCGAAAGCCGGCCGGTCCGTCAGATTCGCATCGGTCAACATGGCGCTCATCACTCAACAGGACTGCGACTATCATACCACAGCGACCTCCTACTTTTTCGCAAACTTCGCCTGCAGCGCGACAACATTTGTCCATGCTTCGCGCGGTGGTTGAGAGTCCGCTGCTTCGGCCGATTCCCTGGCGATCAGCCCTCGATCAGTTCTGCCATCCGGACGATCACCCGGGCCTGGCGGGCCGAGGCGATGTCGATGAGTCGCCCCTTGTAGGTGACGGCGCCCTGGCCCTTGGTCTCGGCGTCCCGCATCGCGGCGAGGATCTCGCGCGCCTCGGCGACCTTGGCCTCGGAGGGCGTGAACACCTCGTTCGCGAGCTTCACCTGGCTCGGGTGGATCGCCCACTTGCCGACCATGCCCATCGTCGCCGAGCGGCGGGCCTGGGCGGCGAAGCCCTCGGCGTCGGAGAAGTCGCCGAAGGGGCCGTCCACGGGCAGCACGCCGTTCGCCCGGCAGGCGGCGACGATCGCCGCGGTCACCCCGTGCCACGGATCGCCCCAGACGGGCGTCCGCGACCCGTCCTCCTCCTTCGGCGGCAGCATGTAGTAGCCGTCCTGGGTGCCGCCGATCCCGGTCGTCTGCATCCCCATCGAGGCGGCGAAGTCGGCGGCGCCGAGACTCATCGCCTGCAGCCGGGCCGAGCCGGCGGCGATCTCGCGGACGTTCTGGAAGCCGAGCGCGGTCTCGATGATGACCTCGAGGCCGACGCGCTTCGTGCGCCCCTTCGTCGCTTCGACGGCGGTGATCAGCGCGTCGACGGCGTAGAGGTCGGCGGGCGTGCCGACCTTGGGGATCATGAAGAGGTCGATCCGCTCGCCCGCCTGCTCGAGGACGTCGACGATATCGCGGTACCAGAAGGGGGTGTCGAGGCCGTTGATCCGGACGGAGAGGGTCTTCGTCCCCCAGTCCACCTCGTCGATCGCGCGGATGATGTTGGCGCGTGCGGCCGCCTTGTCGGCGGGCGGCACGCTGTCCTCGAGGTCGAGGTTGATCACATCGGCGGCCGAGGCGGCCATCTTCGGAAACAGCTCCGGCCGCGAGCCCGGGCCGAAGAGCTGGCAGCGGTTCGGGCGGGCCGGCGGGCCCGGCGGAATCGTGAAGCTCATGCAAGGACCCCTTGTTCGACGCTCGGCTGCGTCAGTAAACCGGCCTTGCTGCACCGCGTCAACGCGGCGGTTTCACCGCCACCAGAATATGGCGGCGATGATGACGTAGAGCCCCACGAGCGCCGCGCCGTCGACGGTGTCGGCCTCGCCGTCGACGGTGACGATGGTGACGACGAGAACGGCGAGAAAGAGCGCGGCCGCGAAGATCGGCGGAATCGCGAGGGTGAACGGCGTGCCGCCGATGAACAGGCTGACGAGGATCAGGATCGGGACCAGCGCCACCGCGACCTGCAGCGCGCTGTTGAGGACGACCGAGACCGCGAGCTCGGCCTTGCCGCGGATGGCGAGCTGGATGCCGACGGCGTGCTCGACCGCGTTGCCGGCGATCGCGACGATGACGAGGCCGGCGAAGGCCTGGCTGATGCCGAGCACCTCGATCGCCGGCTCGAGCGCGGCGACGAACCATTCCGAGACGAAGGCGGCCGCGATCCCGGCGGCGACGAGGACGCCGATCGCGCGCGGCAGCGGCCAGATGCCGTCGCGCAGGTGCGCCTCGACCGGCAGGGACCGGCTGGATCCTTCAGCATCGCCCGGGTCAGGACCGCGAAGACCATGAGCAGGACCAGCGCGCAGACGACCGAGAGGGCCTGCTCGTGCTCGCTCGCCGGCAGGTGCAGCACGTGGGCGAGCGTCGGCAGGATCATCGCGGCGACCGCGAGCATGAGCAGGCTCGCGATCATCCGCGGGGCCTGGCCGCCGAAGCGCAGCACGCCGTGGTTCCAGCCGCCGGCGAGGAAGGCGAGGCCGAGGACGAGGAGCGCGTTCGAGAGGATCGAGCCGACGAGCGAGGCCTGGACGACAGTGACGAGCCCGGCCTGGAGCGCGAAGATGGCGACGAAGAGCTCGGGCAGGTTGCCGACCGCCGACTGGATGATGCCGGTCGCGGCCGGGGTCAGGTGATTGCCGAGCTGGTCGGTCGATTCGCCGATCAGGTAGGCGATGCCGGCGAGCGCCACGGCCGAGACCGCGAAGGTCGCGAGCGCGGTGGCGCCGGCGAAGTGCAGCATGCCGGCGAGCCCGACCGCCGCGCCGGCGGCGGCCGTCACCATCAGGTCGCGGCGTGCGATCGGTGCCGGCATTGGCGCTGTCCCTCGCGGCCGAGTCCTCGCCTCGCGCGGCCGCGAATGCAACCGCTCATTGCCCGGCCGGCCAGCGCGCGGCGGCGCGCCCGGCATGGCGGCCGGTGGCGAGGCAGGCGGTCAGCAGGTAGCCGCCGGTCGGCGCGTCCCAGTCGAGCATCTCGCCGGCGCAGAAGACGCCGGGCCGGGCGCTGAGCATCAGGCCGTCGTCGAGGGCGGCGCGCGCGACCCCGCCCGCGGTCGAGATCGCCTCGTCGAGCGGGAGCGGACCCTCGAGCGGCAGCGGCAGCGCCTTCAGCGCCAAGGCGGTCGCGGCGGGACCCGCGAGCGCCGCCGGGGCGAGCTCGCGCAGGAGCGCGATCTTGACCGGGCTGAGGCCGAGCGCCTTGCGCAGGTGGTTGGCGAGCGAGGCGCCGCCGCGCGGCCGGGCGAGGCGGGCGGCGAGGTCGCCTTCGCCGCGGTCCGGGGCGAGGTCGAGCGTGAGCCCGGCGCCGTCCCGCAGCAGGTGGGCGAGCGCGTAGATGCCGCCGCCCTCGACGCCCCGGGCGGTGACGACGAACTCGCCGGCGACGGCGGCGCCGCCGGCGGCGAGGCGCACGGGCTTGACCGGCGCGCCGAAATGGCGGGCCATCGCCGCCGACCAGGCGACGCGGAAGCCGACGTTCGAGGGCCGGAACGGCGCGAGCTCGACGCCCTCGGCGGCGAGGATCGCCGCCCAGGCGCCGTCCGAGCCGAGGCGCGGCCAGGACGCACCGCCGAGCGCCAGCACCGTCGCGCACGCGTCGACCGCGCGCGGGCCTTCCGGCGTCGCGAAGCGGGCGGCGCCGTCCTGCCAGCCGAGCCAGCGCCAGCGCGGGCGCAGCGCCACGCCCTGCGCCTCCAGCCGGGCGATCCAGGCGCGCAGGAGCGGCGAGCCCTTCATCGCCGTGGGGAAGACCCGCCCGGAGCTTCCGGTGAAGACCTCGACGCCGAGTCCGGCCGCCCAGCCGCGGACCTCGGCGGGGCCGAAGCCGGCGAGGACCGGTGCCAGCCAGTCGGCGCCGGCGGTATAGGCGGCGGCGAAGGCAGCGGCGGGCTCGTCCTTGGTCAGGTTCAGCCCGGACTTGCCCGCCATCAGGAGCTTGCGCCCGAGCGTCGGCCGCGCCTCCGCCAGGATGACGCGCCGCCCGGCCGCCGCCAGGGTCTCGGCGGCCATCAGCCCGGCCGGGCCGCCGCCGACCACCAGCGCATCGGTCGCCTCGGGCGTCTGCATCGCCGCCGGTGATCGCCGATGCTGCGCTCGGCCGCAAGCGGCGCCTCGGGGTGTGCGGCACGGCCGGGTTCGGCTAGGAACGGGACGAGGGCGAATCCCGGGGGGCTGGCGGTGGGAGAGTGGCGATGACCGACGCGGAACTCTGGGAGGCGGAGCGCGGGCTCTGGCTCGGCGGCGTCGAGGCGTTCCGGCGCTGGCTCGCGGCGGAGTGCGTGATGGTGTTCCCCGAGCCGGCCGGCATCCTGCACGGCACGGCGATCCTCGACGGCGTCGCCGCGGCGCCGCGCTGGAAGCGCGCCGACTTCGCCGACCGCCTGCTCCGCCGCTGCGGCGACGCGGCGGCGGTGCTCGCCTACCGGGTCGACGCCGCCCGCGCCGACGGCGCCCCGTACCGGGCGCTCTGCAGCTCGACCTACGCCGCGGAAGCGGGGGCCTGGTGGCTGCTCCAGCACCAGCAGACGCCCGCCTGACCCCGCCCGCCTGACCCCGCCCGCCCGACCCCGAAGGAGGAAGCCATGCCCCATCCCGCCCTGACCCCCGATGCCGTCGCCGTGGTGACCGGCGGCGCCTCCGGCATCGGCCTCGCCGCCGCCACCCGCTTCGCGCAGGCGGGGCTCAAGGTCTGCATCGCCGATCTCGGGGCCGAGCGGCTGGCGAGCGCGGCGGCGGCGATCGCCGCGGCCGCCCGCCGCAGCCGACGCGGTGATGACGATGGAGACCGACGTCGGCAGGGCCGAGGACCTGGCCCGGCTCGAGGCGGCCGTCACCGAGCGCCTCGGCGGCGCCGACGTCCTGATGAACAACGCCGGCATCGGGCCCGGCACCGGCGTCCTCGGGCCGGCCGACGCCTGGGCGCGCACGCTCGAGGTCAACCTCTGGGGCGTGATCCGCGGCACCCAGGCCTTCGTGCCGCGGATGATCGCCCGCGGCCGGCCCGGGCTCGTCGTCAACACCGGCTCGAAGCAGGGCATCACCACGCCGCCGGGCAACCCGGCCTACAACGTCTCGAAGGCCGGAGTGAAGGTCTTCACCGAGGCCTTGGCGCACGAGCTGCGCAACACCGAGGACGCGCGGATCAGCGCGCATCTCCTGATCCCGGGCTTCGTCTTCACCGGTCTGACCAAGGGCGACCGGCGCGAGAAGCCGCCGGCGGCCTGGACGCCGGAGGAGACCGTCGACTTCATGCTCGAGCGGCTCGCGGCCGGCGACTTCTACGTTCTCTGCCCGGACAACGACGTGCCGCGCCGGCTCGACGAACGGCGGATCGCCTGGTCGGCCGGCGACATCATCGAGAACCGTCCGGCGCTGTCGCGCTGGCATCCCGACTTCGCCGAGGCGTTCGCCGCCTTCGTCCGCCGCGACTGAGGGGCTCGCCGCCGCCGGCGACGCTCATCGGTCGGGCAGGGCGCCTCGGGCCTGCTGCAGGAAGCTTCGGACCGCTGGATCGCGCTCGAGGCCGATCGCCAGCGTGTAGGCGTGGCGGGCCTCGCGGGCGGCGCCGGTCCGGGCCAGGAGCTCGGCGCGGGCCGCCCAGAACGGCTGGTACTCGGCGAGGCGCGGATCGGCGGCGACCGCGTCGAGGGCGGCGAGGCCCGCCGCCGCGCCGTCGCGGTTGGCGACGGCGAGGGCGCGGTTGATGGCGACGACCGGCGAGCCGGAGAGCGCGAGCAGCGCGTCGTAGAGCTCGACCACCTGCGGCCAGTCGGCACGGCCGCTGCGGCAGCGGTCGACATGCGCCGACTGCAGCGCGGCCTCGAGCTGGAAGCGGCCGATGGCGCCAAGCGTGCTGGCGTGGCGCAGCGCCGCCTCGGCCTCGCCGATCATCGCCGCGTCCCAGCGCTCCGGATCCTGCCAGCCGAGCGGGACGAAGGCGCCCTCGGCGTCGCGGCGGGCCGGCCGCCGCGCCTCGGCGTGCAGCATCAGGGCGAGGAGGCCGAGCGCCTCGGCCGCGTCGGGCAGCAGCCCGGCGACGAGGCGGGCGAGGAAGATCGCCTCGCCGGTCAGCTCGCGGCGGGCGGCATCGGTTCCGGCCGGGTCGCTCCAGCCCTCGGCGAACGCGGCGTAGATCGCCTCGAGCACGGCGTCGAGGCGTGGGGCCAGCTCGCCGGGCTCGGGGACGGCGAAGGGGATGCCGGCTTCGCGGATCTTGCCCTTGGCGCGGACGAGCCGCTTGGCCATCGCGGAAGGCGAGACGAGGAACGCCGAGGCGATGCGGCGGGCGTCGAGGCCGAGCACGACCTGCAGCATCAGCGGCGCGCGGATTCCGGGGTCGAGCGCGGGGTGGGCACAGGCGAAGAGGAGTGCGAGCCGGTGATCGGGGAGGCCGGGCCCGGATGCGGCGGCGAGCCCCTCGGCGAGGAGCGCGATCTCCGCCTTGGCGGCCTCGCCGCTCCGGCGGCGGCGGTCGCGGTCGACGAGCCGGCGGCGGGCGGCCGTCATCAGCCAGGCCTCGGGGCTGGTCGGGCAACCGTTGGCGGGCCAGTCGGCAAGCGCGGCGGCGAAGGCGTCGGAAAGCGCGTCCTCGGCCGCCGCCACGTCGCGAGAGCGGGCGCTGAGGAAGGCCACGAGCTTTCCGTAGCTGCGGCGCGCGACCGCGTCGGCCGTTGCGCGCGCCGCCTCCGGGCCGAGGAGCGCCGGCCGGTTCATCACATCTCCCAGACCGGCCGGACCTCGACGATCCCGTGCCCGGCGGTCGGGCAGCGCGCGGCCCAGCCGATCGCCGCGTCGAGGTCGGCTGCCTCGATCAGGTAGTAGCCGCCAAGCTGCTCCTTGGAATCGGCGTAAGGCCCGTCGAGCACCTGCGGTTTGCCGCCCTCAAGGCGCACAGTCGTCCCCGAGCTGGTCGGCCGCAGGCGGTTGACGCCGAGGAGCGCACCGGAATTGCGCAGCGCCTCGGTATAGGCCGCGTAGGCGGCGAGCGCGGTCTCCTGTTCGGCCGGCGCGCGCCTACCGAGGCCGGCCTCGTCGATGTAGAGCATGAGCAGATATTGCATCTCGGTTCTCCCGTTCCGGCGGCCCGTCATGCGCCGCCGGATCAATGACGCGCGAGACGGCCCGGATTGGACACCGGGCCGGGAGAAATGCGCCGGCGCGCCCGCCTCACCCCGCGAGCCCGACCCGGGCGCGGATGTCGGGGTCGCGCAGCGCGACCTCCTGCCCGGCGAACGCGGCGGCATCGTCGGTGCAGAGCCAGACGATGCCCTGCGCCGGGTGCTCGGGCGGGGCGTGGCTCGCGAAGTCCATCTGGCTGACGGGGTTGATGCCGCTCGCCTTGATCTTGCGCTGCATGTCGGTGGCGACGGTGCCGGGGGAGAAGGAGAAGATCCGG
Source organism: uncultured Alphaproteobacteria bacterium (assembly GCA_963763295.1). GTDB lineage: Bacteria > Pseudomonadota > Alphaproteobacteria > Rhodobacterales > Rhodobacteraceae > Amaricoccus. The sequence continues at coordinate 106,635 of CAVXOH010000002.1, read as the reverse complement.
ATGCCGCGGCCGCGGTTCTCGAGGTGGACGCAGCGCGTGAGCATGTCGGCCGCGGCCTTGGCGGCGCAGTAGTGGCTCCAGCCCTCGAGCGGGTTATGCGCGGCGCCGGAGCTCACGTTGACGATGACGCCCGAGCCCTGGCCGCGCATGGCCGGGAGCACCGCCCGGATGCCGTGGAAGATGCCCTTGAGGTTGATGTCGATGGCGTGCGTCCAGGCGCGCGCGTCGACGGCGGCGAGCGGGCCGATCGGCTCGATGACGCCGGCGTTGTTGATCAGCGCGTCGATGCGGCCGAAGGCCTCGTGGGCGCGGGCGACGGCGGCCTGCACCTGCGAGTACTCGGCGACGTCGCAGGTCATCGCCTCGGCCTGCGCCCCCGCCTTGCGCAGGCGGGTGGCGAGCGTGGTGATGCCCTCGGCCGAGCGGGCGAGGAGGAGCACCGCCGCGCCCTCGGCCACCATCGCCTCGGCGGTCGCCGCGCCGATGCCGCGGCTCGCCCCGGTGACGATGACGGACTTTCCCGAAAGCCGTCCCATGCGCTTCTCCCCCCGGCCGTCCCTTCGTATGCCTCCGAAGGTTCGCGCGGTGAGGCGCAAGAGGCAAGCCGCAAGCTGCGGCATGGTTGTTTCGCGCGGCAAAACGCCCTAGGTAGCGGCCCACCGAACCGACCTCCCGGAGCCCACCGATGACCCACGAGCCCGCCGCGCCTGTCACCCCCCGGCCCGGCGCGAGGCGCTGAGGTGGCGGCCGATCTGGAAGCGCTGGCCGCGCGGCTGATCGACGCGGCGAAGGCGGTGGGCGCGGAGGCGGCGGACGCGATCGCCGTCGCCGGCGACAGCCTGTCGATCGAGGTCCGGAACGGCGCGCTCGAGCAGGCGGAGCGGTCCGAGGGGATCGACCTCGGGCTCCGGGTGCTGATCGGCCGCCGGCAGGCCTGCGTGTCGTCGAGCGACATCCGGGAGGAGACGATCGCGGCGATGGCCGAGCGCGCGGTCGCGATGGCCCGCGAGGCGCCGGAGGACCCGTGGTGCGGGCTGGCGGCGCCGGAGGAGCTGGCGCGCGGCTGGGACCTGGCGGCGCTCGAGCTCGAGGACCCCGCGCCGATGCCCTCGGCGGGGGAGCTGCAGGAGGCGGCGCTCGCGGCCGAGGCGGCGGCGCTGGCGGTGCCCGGGGTCAGCAAGATGGACGCGGCCGGGGCCGGCTGGTCGTCGGGCCGGATCCATCTCGCCGCCTCGAACGGCTTTTCCGGCGGCTATGCCCGCACCGGGCACTCGCTGCAGGCGGTGGCGATCTGCGGCGAGGGCACGGCGATGGAGCGCGACTACGCCTTCGAGAGCCGCGTGCATCTCGCCGAGCTGCCCGACCCGGCCGAGGTCGGCCGGCTGGTCGGGCGAGCGGACGGCGGCGCGCGCCGGCGCCGGCAAGCCGCCGACCGGCGCCTTTCCGGTCGTCTACGACGAGCGCGTCGCCTCCGGGCTCATCGGCCATCTCGTGCAGGCGATCAACGGCACCGCGATCGCCCGTGGCGCGAGCTGGCTCAAGGACGCGCTGGGAGAGCGGGTGCTGCCGGCCGGGATCGACCTCGTCGAGGACCCGCTCAGGCCGCGGATCGGCGGCTCGCGCCCGTTCGACGGCGAAGGGCTGCCGGTCGCGCGGCGGGTGCTGGTCGCCGACGGCATCCTGCGGGGCTGGACGCTCGACCTCGCGACCGGGCGGCAGCTCGGGATGCCGAGCACCGGCAACGCGGCGCGCGGCACCTCGGCGCCGCCGAGCCCGGCCGCCGGCAACCTGGCGCTGACCCAAGGGGCCGCGACCCGGGAGGAGCTCCTGGTCGAGATGGGCACCGGGCTCCTCGTCACCTCGCTGATCGGCGCCTCGATCAACCCGACCACCGGCGATTATTCTCGTGGCGCCAGCGGCTTCTGGGTCGAGAACGGCGCGATCGTCCGGCCGGTCAACGAGTGCACGATCGCCGGCAACCTGCGCGCCATGCTGCAGACGATCCGTCCGGCCAACGACGCCCGCGCGCATCTCGGGCGGGTGGTGCCGAGCCTCCTCGTCGAAGGGCTCGTCATTGGCGGAGCCTGACGTCGCGCTCCTCGAGGCGGCGGCGCGCGCCGCCGGCGAGGTCGCGCTCGCCCGCGTCGGCCACCCGGGCGCGGTGGTGGAGAAGCCGGGCGGGCACGGCCCGGTCAGCGACACGGACCTCGAGGTCGACCGGCTGCTGAGGAGCCGCCTCCTCGCCGAGCGCCCAGGCTACGGCTGGCTCTCGGAGGAGAGCGAGGACGGCCCCGAGCGGCTGGCGGCGGCCCGCGTCTTCATCGTCGATCCGATCGACGGCACCCGGGCCTTCCTCGCCGGCGAAGCGTTCTGGGCGCTGTCGCTCGCGGTCGCCGAGGCTGGTCGGGTGGTCGCCGGCGTCGTGCACCTGCCGGCGCTCGGCCTCACCTACGCGGCGTCGGAAGGCGGCGGCGCCCGCCTGAACGGCGCCCCGATCGCCGCCAGCCCCCGGGTCGAGCTCGACGGCGCTCTTGTGCTCGCCAACGCCGGCCAGCTCGAGGCGAAGCACTGGCGGGGCGGCCCGCCGCAGGTGGTCCGCAAGTTCCGCACCTCGCTCGCCTACCGGCTGTGCATGGCCGCCGGCGGCGAGGCCGACGCCGCGCTCACCTTCCGCGACACCTGGGAGTGGGACGTCGCCGCGGGCGACGTGATCGCGCGCGAGGCCGGGGCGGTCGTCACCGACGGCGCCGGCCGGCCGATCGCCTACAACCGGCCGCTCCCCGCGGTCGGCGGGGTCATCGTCGCCGGGCCGGCCCTGCACGCGGCGATCGTGGCACTGCTCTGACACCCGGCCGGCTGCGCCCGCCGGGGGGCAGGCAGGCGCAGGCCGTGCTTGCGCACGGCCGGCATGGGGGCGGCGGGGCGCTGCGCTCGGATGCGAAGCGAACACCCGGAGGCCGGGCTCACTCCCGCGGCTGCGGCGTCGTGCGCAGGTACGGCAGCACCCGGGTGAAGCCGCCGAAGCGCTTCTCGGCGTCCTCGTCGGAGACCGCGGCGGTGACGATGACGTCTTCGCCCTGCTTCCACTGCGCCGGCGTCGCCAACCCATGCTTGGCCGTCAGCTGGATCGAGTCGAGCGCGCGCAGGATCTCGTCGAAGTTGCGGCCCGTGGTCATCGGGTAGGTGAGCTGCAGCTTGACCTTCTTGTCCGGCCCGATGATGAAGACGGTGCGCACCGTGGCGTTGTCGGCCGGAGTGCGGCCCTCCCACGAGTTCGGGCGCCTCGGCGGGCAGCATCTCGTAGAGCTTGGCGATCTTCAGCTCCGGGTCGCCGATCAGCGGATAGGTCACCCGCTGCCCGGTGGCCGTCTCGATGTCGCCTTTCCACTTGTCGTGGTTGTCGATCGGATCGACCGAGACGCCGAGGATCTTGGCGCCGCGCTTGGCGAACTCCGGCGCGATGCCCTGCATGTAGCCGAGCTCGGTGGTGCAGACCGGCGTGAACGCCCTCGGGTGGCTGAACAGGATCGCCCATCCGTCCCCGATCCACTCGTGGAACGAGATCGGACCCTCGGTGGTGTCCGCCGTGAAGTCGGGGGCGACGTCGTTGATTCTGAGACCCATTTCGTTTCCCTCCCCTTACGCCCGCGGGCGCCCCCGCGGGGCATCGCTGACCGTACAACGCAGGCGCGCCCCTGTCACCGCGAGAAGTCGCCGGCGCGCGGCGGCGACATTGATTTCGCCGCCGCGGCGGCTAAGCTTGCCGGCACGGATCACCGAGGAGCCCCATGCCCCAGCGCCTGCATCTCGTGTTCGGCGGCGAGCTCGTCGATCCGCAACGCACCGAGTTCCGCGATGTCGCGGACATCGACATCGTCGGGATCTTTCCCGACTACGCGACCGCCTACTCGGCGTGGAAGGCGAAGGCGCAGGCGACGGTCGACAACGCCCACGCGCGCTACTTCATCGCCCACCTGCACCGGCTGCGCGACGAGGAGCGGGCCGCCGGGCCGACCGAGGCGCTGGGCTAGCGGCCCGAAGCGCCCGGCCGATGCCCAGATCCCTCCCCGGCTCCCTCCTGCTGCGCCTCTACCTCGCCGCTTCCCGCCGCGGCGGCGGGGTGGCGCGGCGCGAGCTGGAGCGCCGGCAGGCCGCCGGCAAGGAGGACGGCGCCCGGCTCGGCGAGCGGATGGGCGAGGCGGGACTGCCGCGGCCCGAGGGCCGGCTCGTCTGGTTCCACGCGGCGAGCGTCGGCGAGGCGGCGTCGCTGCTCGAGATGCTGCGCCGGCTTCTGCAGGCGCGGCCCGAAATCACCTGCCTCGTGACCACCGGCACCGTGACATCGGCGCAGTTCCTCGCCGACCGCCTGCCCGAGGGCTGCCTGCACCAGTTCGCGCCGGTCGACGTGCTGCCCTGGGTCCGCCGCTTCCTCGACCACTGGCGGCCCGACGTCGCGGTCTGGACCGAGAGCGAGCTCTGGCCGGCGATGCTCAGCGAGGCGCACAGCCGCGGCATCCCGATGCTCCTGATCAACGCGCGGATCTCGAACCGGAGCTTCCGCCGCTGGTGGGCGATGCGCGGGATGGCCCGCGCGCTCCTTCGCTCGCTTCGAGCGCATCCTGGCGCAGGACGAACTCGCGGGCGAGCAGCTGACCGCGCTCGGCGCCGACCCGGCGAAGCTGACCGTCGAGGGCTCGCTCAAGGAAGGAGCGGCGCCGCTGCCCTACGACGAGGCCGAGCGGGTGCGGATCGCGCGCGCCTTCGCCGGCCGCCCGGTCTGGCTCGCCGCGTCCACCCATCCCGGCGAGGAGGAGATCGTCGTCGGCGCGCTCGCGCGGGCGCGCCGGGCGCTGCCGATGCTGGCGCTGGTCCTCGCGCCGCGGCACCCGGCGCGCGGAGATGCGCTGGCCGAGATGCTGCGCGGCCGCGGCCTGACCGTCGCCCAGCGCTCGAAGGGCGAGGCGATCGGCGTCGATACCGACGTCTATCTCGCCGACACGCTCGGCGAGATGGGGCTCTGGTACCGGATCGCCTCGGTCAGCTTCATCGGCGGGTCGCTGGTCGACGTCGGCGGGCACAACCCGTTCGAGCCGGCGCTCCTCGGCAGCGCCATCCTCTACGGCCCGCACGTGCGCAACTTCCTCGACGGCTACCGCCGGCTCGCGGCCGCGCACGCCGCGGTGCTGGTGCGCTCGGAGGACGAGCTCTGCGAGGCCCTCGTCGCGACGATGGCGCCCGACCGCGCGGCCGAGATGGCCGCCGCCGCCTGGGCCGCCTGCAGCGAGGGCGCCGAGGTGACCGACGCGGTGCTCGACGCGATCGGCGCGCTGCTCGACCGCCCGCGCTGATGCGGGCGCCCGCCTTCTGGGCCAACCCGCCGGAGCGGCCTGGGCTCTTCGCGCGGCTGCTGGCGCCGCTCGCCTGGCTCTGGGCCCGGACGGCGCGGCGGCGGCTGCGGGGTGCGGCGAGGCGCCTCGGCGTGCCGGTGATCTGCGTCGGCAACCTGACCGCCGGCGGCGCCGGCAAGACCCCGGCGGCGATCGCGGTCGTCGAGCGGCTGCGGGCGCGCGGCGTGGCGGTCCATGTCGTCTCGCGCGGACATGGCGGCAGCCTGACGGGGCCGGTGCGGGTCGACGAGCGCCGGCACGGCGCCGCGGAAGTCGGCGACGAGCCGCTGCTGCTCGCGGCCTTCGCGCCGGTCTGGGTCGCGCGCGACCGCGCCGCGGCGGGCCGGGCCGCCGAGGCGGCCGGCGCGGCGGCGGTGGTCATGGACGACGGCTTCCAGAACCCGTCGCTCGCCAAGGATCTCTCGGTCGTCGTCGTCGACGCCGGCATAGGCTTCGGCAACGGCCGGGTGATGCCGGCCGGGCCGCTGCGCGAGCCGGTCGAGACCGGGCTGGCGCGGGCCGACCTTCTGCTCGCGGTCGGCCCGCCCGCCGAGCGCGACCGCTTCCGCGCCCGCTGGCCGACAGCGCTTCCGGTGCTCGACGGGGCGCTCGAGCCGCTCGCGACCGGGATGGACTGGACCGGCCTGCGCGCCGTCGCCTTCGCCGGCATCGGCCGGCCGGGCAAGTTCTTCGCGAGCCTCCGCGCCGCCGGGGCGGAGCTGGTGGCTGCGCACGGCTTCGCCGACCATGCCCCCTATGGCGCGAGGATCCTGGCCCGGCTCGAAGCGGAGGCGAAGGCGAAGCGCGCCCAGCTCGTCACCACCGAGAAGGACGCGGTGCGCCTGCCCGCCGTCTTCCGGCCCAAGGTGCTGGTGCTGCCGGTCCGGCTCGTCCTTCGAGGACTGGGCCCCGCTCGACGCCGCGCTCGATCGCCTCGGGCTCGGCGGCATGTGATGCTGTTCGGCGAATTGCGACGATGGTCTTCCCGACGGCCGCCGAGGCACGGCTGGGTGCGCCTGCCCGGGGGGCAGGAGGCGCAGGCCGTGCTTGCGCGCGGCCGGGATGCTTGCGCCGTGGCGCGCCTTCGGAGGCGAAGCGATCAGCCGGAAGCCGTATAACGTTCGCCGCCATCTTGCCCTTTCAGGAAGCGGCAACACTTGGAGGCTAAGCGAATCCGGTACGGCGAGGGAATCGCCGGTGGCCGCGGCGCTTGTCTGCGGCCGGCTTTTGCGTAACCTGTATTGTGAGTGGGTGCCGGAACATGATCGCGAGAGTATCGCTTCTCCTGGGGCTGTCGCTGGTGGCCGGGTGTGTTCCGGACGATGTGGCGCCGGTGGTCTCGATGCCTGCCGACAGCTCGCCCGCGGTGGCCAAGGCGGACGCCCGGCCCGAGGCCGAGGTCGCCGCGGCGCCGGTGGTCGATCCCGAGCTCGTCGCCATCTACGCGGCGCGGGCGGACGGGGAGCGGACGTTGCCGGCCATCGATGTCACCGCCTTCCACCGCGAGCTCCTGCGCAACGAGGTGGCCTACCCGACCTCCGAGGCGCCGGGGACCATCGTCATCGACACCAGGGGTCCGTTCCTCTACCTCGTCGAGCCCGAGGGCAAGGCGACCCGCTACGGCATCGCCATCGGGCGCGAAGGCTTCGGCTGGACCGGCACCGGCACCATCGCGCGCAGCGCCCGCTGGCCGCGCTGGACGCCGCCACCCGAGATGATCGAGCGCGACCCGTCGCTCGAGAAATGGCGCGACGGCCAGCCCGGTGGCATCAGCAACCCGCTCGGGGCGCGGGCGCTCTACATCTACTTCGGCGGGCAGGACTCGGGCTTCCGCATCCACGGCACCAACACGCCGAAGAGCATCGGCTGGGCTGCGTCCTCCGGCTGCTTCCGGATGCTGAACCAGGACGTGATCGACCTCTACGACCGCGTCAGCATGGGCGCCAAGGTCGTCGTGATCTGACGCCGGCGGCGCGCGTCAGGCCGCGGCCAGCGCGGCCAGCATCCCTTCGCGGGTCGGCTCGGCGGCCGTGAGCCGCCGCGCCCGGCCGAGGCCGTCGAGCGCGGTGTCGACCGCCGGGCTGATTGCGACCGTGGTGACCGGAGCGAGGTTCCAGCCTGCGTCGCGCGCGGCGGCGGCGAAGAGCCGCGCCGAACGGGCCGAGAAGAGCGCGATCAGGTCCACCCGCCCCTCGGCGAGCAGCGCCCGTGCGTCCGGAGGCAGGTCGCAGGCGACCTGGTCGTAGAGCTCGGCGGCCCGCGCCGGCACCCCGGCGGCGGCCAGCCGGCCGACGAGGTCGCCGGCGGCATGGCGGCCGCGGACGTGCAGCAGGGCGCCGGCGCCGGGCCGGTACCCGGCTGCGACCAGGCGCGCGAGCCCGACGACGTCGCCGCCGGCGTCGCGCGCCGCGAACCCGGCCTCCCGGGCGGCGGCGGCTGTCATCGCGCCGACGCACCACGCCGGCAGGCCGCGCTCCGCGGTCCGGGCCGCGAACTGCGCGACGCCGTTCGCCGAGGTGAAGACGAGGCCCTGGACGCCGGAGAGGTCGATCTCGCCCGGCACCGGCACGATCGCGATCAGCGGCGCGATGACGACGCGGAACCGGCCCGGCAGGCGCCGGCCAAGGTCGCGGGCGAAGTCCTCCGACTGCGCCCGGGGCCGCGTCAAGAGCAGGGTTCGTGCCTCAGTCATGCCGGCTCCGCGCATCCGGCCGCCGTTGCGCGGGGCCGGCCGCGGTGTTACCTGCGGCCCGCGCCCGGCGCAATCTGGAGGCGGCATGCAAGGCCACCGCATCATCCTCGGCATCGAGAGCAGCTGCGACGACACCGCCGCCGCCGTCGTGCGCGCGCAGCCGGGGCGGGCGGTCGGCGATGTGCTGGCCAACGAGGTGATCGGGCAGGACGCGCTGCATGCCGAGTTCGGCGGCGTGGTGCCGGAGATCGCCGCGCGCGCGCACGCCGAGCGGCTGGACCACGCCACCGCGGCGGCGCTCCGGACGGCCGGGGTATCGTTCGCCGACCTCGACGCGGTGGCGGTCACCGCCGGGCCGGGGCTGATCGGCGGCGTGCTCGCCGGCGTGATGTTCGCCAAGGGGATTGCGGCCGGCCGCGGCCTGCCGCTCTGGGGCGTCAACCACCTGGCGGGGCACGCGCTGACCCCGCGGCTGGTCGAGGACGTGGCGTTCCCCTACCTCGTGCTCCTCGTCTCCGGCGGGCATTGCCAGTTCCTCGCCGTGGAGGGGCCGGAGGCGTTCCGCCGGCTCGGCGGAACGATCGACGACGCGCCCGGCGAGGCGTTCGACAAGGTGGCGAAGCTCCTCGGCCTCGGCCAGCCGGGGGGGCCGGCGGTGGAGGCCGAGGCGGCCGCCGGCGATGCGGCGCGCTTCGCCCTGCCGCGGCCGCTCATCGACCGCGACGGCTGCGACCTGTCGTTCTCCGGGCTCAAGACCGCGGTCAGGCGCGCCCGCGACCTCGTCGTCGAGGCGAAGGGCGGCCTCACCCGCGCCGATCGCGCCGACCTCTGCGCCGGCTTCCAGGCCGCCGTCGCCGAGACGCTGGCGGAGAAGACCCGCCGGGCGACCCTGGCCTTCCGCGACCGCCACCCGGGCGCGCCGGCGGTGCTGGCCGTCGCGGGCGGCGTCGCGGTCAACGGCGCGGTCCGCGGCGCGCTGGCGGCGGTCGCCGAGGGCGAGCGGGTCCGGTTCCTGGCCCCGCCGCTGGCGCTCTGCACCGACAACGGCGCGATGATCGCCTGGGCGGCGGCGGAGCGGATGGCGGTGGCGGAGCCCGACGGCCTCGCGCTGGCGGCCCGGCCGCGCTGGCCGCTCGACGCGGCGGCGCCGCCGATGCTCGGCGCCGGCCGCAAGGGGGCCAAGGCGTGATCGCGGTCATCGGCGCCGGCGCCTTCGGCACCGCGCTCGCCGTCGCCGAGGCGGCGGAGGGGCGCGAGGTGCGGCTCTGGGGACGCGACGCCGCGGCGATGGCCGAGGCCGAGCGGGCGCGCCGGGCGCCGCGGCTCCCGGACGCCGCGCTGCCGGAGACGCTGCGCTGCGTGTCGGATCTCGCGGAGCTCCGCGCCGCGTCGGCCGTGCTGCTGGCCTTGCCGGCGCAGGTCACCGGGACGTTTCTCAGCGCGCAGGGCGCGGCGCTGCCCTCGGCGCCGGTCGTGCTCTGCGCCAAGGGGATCGATGCCGGCGGCCTCGGGCTGCAGACCGAGATCGCCGCCGCCTCGGCGCCCGGGCGCGACCTCGCGGCGCTGACCGGGCCGGGCTTCGCAGCCGAGATCGCGCGGGGGCTGCCGACGGCGCTGACGCTCGCCTGCGCCGATCCCCGGGTGGGGCGGGAGCTCCAGGCCGGGCTGGCGACACGGCGGCTGCGGCTCTACCTGACCGACGACGTCATCGGCGCCCAGCTCGGCGGCGCGCTGAAGAACGTGATCGCCATCGCCTGCGGCATGGTCGAGGGCGCCGGCCTCGGCGCCTCGGCGCGGGCGGCGCTGATGACGCGCGGCTTCGCCGAGATGACCCGGCTCGCGGTGGCGCTGGGCGCCCGGCCCGAGACGCTGGCCGGATTGTCGGGGCTCGGCGACCTGTCGCTCACCTGCAACTCGGCGCAGTCGCGCAACTTCGCGCTCGGCCGCGCGCTCGGCGCCGGTGAGGGGCGCCCGGGCGGTACGGTCGAGGGGGTCGCGACCGCGCGCGCCGCCTGCGAGCTCGGGGGCAGGCACGAGGTCGAGCTGCCGATTGCCGCCGCCGTGGCCGATGTGCTCGAGGGCGCGATGACGATCGAGGGGGCGATGCAGGCGCTGCTGGCGCGCCCCTTGCGCGAGGAGTGACGGCGGATCAGCTCAGACGCCGGTCCCAGGCTCGCTGTGGTCGCATCCCGAGGTGGGAGCTATCTCACTCCGGGGCAGAATCCGCGGCGTCGACGGAAGGACCGGCGCAGAGCCAGCCGGATCGTCGGCGGGAGCCGCCGGGGCCGAACCCTCCGCCGGTGGGGTGACGTTTCCCGCCTGGCCGAACGAAGCTTCCGCCACCAGCTGGCCCATGGTCCCAATGGCGGCGACCATGGCCGCCCTCAGAACGAAACCCATCGCGCCCTCCCCGCAAGCCTGGATCGCCGGAAAGAGCCTATCATGTGCGGCAGGGGATCCAAGCCGTTTGCCGCGACGAAGTGGTTCGCTATGCTCCGGACCAACCTGCGCCGCGCGGGCCGAAGGAGGGGAGAGCATGCGCTTTGCACTGATCTGCGCCGACGGGCCGGCGCCTGGGAGGCCGGGATGAACCACTGGCTCTTCAAGTCCGAGGCGGAGACCTGGAGCTGGGACGACCAGGTCGCCAGGGGCGCCGCCGGCCAGGAATGGGACGGGGTGCGCAACTTCCAGGCGCGCTACCACATGAAGGCGATGGCGAAGGGAGACCAGGGCTTCTTCTATCACTCGGGCGACGTGAAGGCGGTGGTCGGCGTGGTCGAGGTCATCGCCGAGGCGCACCCGGACTCGACCAGCGACGACCCGAAGTGGATCTGCGTCGACATCAGGGCGGTGGCGCCGTTCCCGCGGCCGGTGAGCCTCGAGATGATCAAGGCCGATCCGCGGTTCGCCGAAATGGTGCTGGTGAAGAACTCGCGGCTCTCGGTGCAGCCGGTGACGGCGGACGAGTGGAGGATGATCTGCGAGATGGGCGGTTACGGCGGCTGAGACAGCCCCGGTAGTGGCAGTGGTGATTCCGTCGGCCTGGCAACGCGAGATCGGGAGGGCCCTCCCCTCAAAGGGCCCTCCCGACCCGCTGCATGCGGGCGCTGGACCCCAATCCGCAAGGTACCGATGAGCGGCCGGGAACCGAGCGGACCCCACAACCGTCGGATCCCGCGTAAGCCGCCTGCTGGTACCTCGTCGGCCCGCACGACCCCTCCAGGTTCAGGGAACCCTTGGGTGCAACTGGTGCGAATGCTGGAGGTCGATGGTGAGAGGGGGGCGCTTCTGCCACGGCCATCGATGGGTCCGACTATGCCAGAATTCCGCCGCCGGTCAACCGGCAAGCGCCTAGAATTCAAGATGAATCAGGCGTTGCCGGCTGATCGCTTCGCATCCGAGCGTAGCGCCCCGCCTCGTCCCGGCCGTGCGCAAGCACGGCCTGCGCCTGCCCGCCCCCCGGGCAGGCGCACCGGCCGTTCTGCGTGCGGTGCCGTCGGGCGGATCGACGAACGCTCGCACGGGGCGACGTGCCCACACAACAGCTTGCAGCAGACGCGACACGACTCGGCGCCGACCCGGCGGCGTCTGCCGGCCGAGGGCGGGCCGGAGCTCGAGGGCGGCGGCCGCGCCGTCCGGCCGGCGGCAGCGAATCGGTGCGGCCGTCAGCCGGCGCGATCGACGATCACCTCGCCCGATACCGGGTCGGTGACGCCGAGACCGCCGCCGAGGTCCTCGAGCCTGTCGCGGAACCCGTCCAGCGTCGCGATCATCGCCGGTCGGGCCGCGGCCAGCGCGTCCATTCCCGACCATTCCCCGATGACGCAGAAGTCACGCTCGCCGGTCTGGATCACCCGCAGCGCCTTGAGCCCGGGCATGTCGGACAGGTTCCGCTCCCGGTGAAACTTCAGGTACTCGTCGGCGTGTCCCGGCTTCACGCGCATGCGCACCACGTTGAACGCGGTCATCCTCGCTCCTCCCCGAAGGCCGGGCGGCGCGGGCGCCATCGCCCGAAGGCCCGGCACGTTGACTCCGGCCCCCACGACAGCCGGGCGCGAAGCTTACCGCGACCCCGGATCGCGCACAACGACCCCTGCGTGGGCGCGTGGCCGGCGGTCAGTTGACCACCGGCACCATGCCGCGCTCGGCGGCGAGCTCGCGCATCCGCTTCTCAGCTTCTCGAACGCCCGGACCTCGATCTGGGTGATGCGCTCAAGCCTTTCCGCCTTGTGACCCCGCCTCCAGTGAAGCACCCGAGGCGTCCGCGCATAAGCCTCGCGCAAGCCGAAGCGCGACATCAGAGCCCCAGTCCGAGAAGAAGGCGTTCAAGGCAAACGCGATGAGACGGCAGTTGTCCAGAGTGTAACCCCGTTGGCTATCGATCCGATCGATGCTCGGCCCGAGAGGTTTGAGTGGGACTTTTCCTCGGCTCATGACTTCCAACGAGAAAGGCTCTCCACTCATCGCGCAGCGGCCAGCCTGATTCCGGCAACGCGCCAGCATGAGTTCGAGGTAGATCCTCGTCATACGGAAGTCCCTTGCTCCTGGCCCGTGCTATCGCTCCCCTCGCCCCTTCGACGACCGCCTTCTCGACGTCGTCTTTGGGGTCGAGCCGCCCGAACGCCTGCTCGCGCCGCATGGTTTCCCACTTCACCTTCCCCGCAGGGACGCGCCCTTCCTCTAGCTCGCGGCGTCGGCGCGTTTCATGTGCTCTTCGCGCCGCGTCGAAGCGGCGCGCGGCCATCTCATCCTTTCCGTCGGTCATACTGGGGCTTCAGTTGACCGCCGGCACCATGCCGCGCTCGGCGGCGAGCTCGCGCATCCGCTTCTGCAGCTTCTCGAACGCCCGGACCTCGATCTGGCGGATCCGCTCGCGGCTGACGTCGTAGTCCTGGCTGAGCTCCTCGAGCGTCACCGGCTCGTCCTTGAGCCGCCGCTCGGTCAGGATGTGCCGCTCGCGCTCATTGAGCGTGCCCATGGCGGCGAGCAGCAGCTCGCGCCGGTTCTCGAGCTCGTCACGCTCGGCGAGCGCGGTCGCCTGGTCGGCGTCCTCGTCCTCGAGCCAGTCCTGCCACTCGGCGGTGCCGTCGCCGTCGCCGCGCACCTGGGCGTTGAGGCTGGCGTCGCCGCCGGCCATCCGCCGGTTCATCGAGATCACCTCCTGCTCGGTGACGTTGAGGTCGTGGGCGATCTTCGCGACGTTCTCGGGGCGGAGCTCGCCCTCCTCGATCGCGCCGATCTTGTTCTTCGCCTTGCGCAGGTTGAAGAACAGCTTCTTCTGCGCCGCGGTCGTGCCCATCTTCACCAGGCTCCACGAGCGCAGGATGTATTCCTGGATGGAGGCGCGGATCCACCACATCGCGTAGGTCGCGAGGCGAAAGCCCTTCTCCGGGTCGAACCGCTTCACCGCCTGCATGAGCCCGACGTTCGCCTCCGAAATCACCTCGGCGACCGGCAGGCCGTAGCCGCGGTAGCCCATCGCGATCTTCGCCGCCAGTCGCAGGTGGCTCGTCACCAGCTGATGCGCCGCGTCCTTGTCGCCATGGTCGACCCAGGCCTTGGCCAGCATGTATTCCTGTTCCGGCTCCAGCATCGGGAAGCGCCGGATCTCCTGCATGTAGCGCGCGAGCCCCTGCTCCGGGGACGGCGCCGGCAATCTTTCATATGCCAATAAGAACCCTCCTGGCGGGGCGATCGCCGCCCCGCATCCGTTCACGATCTATTATAGCGTCCCTTCCACTTCGTTAAACGCCCCGGCTTCGTTACTCCGTCGCAGCGCGGCCACGAGCGCCGCGAGGTCGCCCGGAAGCGCCGAGTCGAAGCGCATCGCCGCGCCGCTCACCGGATGCACGAAGCCGAGGCTCGCGGCGTGCAGCGCCTGGCGCGGGAACGCGGCCAGGACGCCGGCCGCCCGGCGCCGGCCATAGACGCTGTCGCCGACCAGCGGATGCCCGGCGAAGGCCATATGGACGCGGATCTGGTGGGTCCGGCCGGTCTCCAGCCGGCATTCGACCAGCGACGCGCCGGCCGCGAAGCGCTCGAGCACCCGTGTCCGGGTCACCGCCGGCTTGCCGTCGACGCTGAGGACCGCCATCCGCTTGCGGTCGCCGGGATGGCGGCCGATCCGGCCCTCGATCCGGAGCACCCCGCCGGGCTCCCAAGTGACCCCGGCGAGATGCGCGAGCCGCGGCTTGGCCGGATCCGGCGTGCCGTGCGCCACCGCGAGGTAGCGCCGTTCGAGGTCGTGCGCGGCGAACTGAGCGGCGAGCCCCCGGTGCGCGACGTCCGACTTGGCGACGACGAGGAGGCCGGAGGTGTCCTTGTCGATCCGGTGCACGATGCCGGGGCGGAGCCGGCCGCCGATGCCGGAGAGGCTGCCGCCGCAATGGTGCAGGAGCGCGTTGACCAGCGTTCCGGCCCGGGCGCCAGGCGCCGGGTGCACGACGAGCCCCGCCGGCTTGTCGATCACGATCAGGTCGGCGTCCTCGAAGACGATGTCGAGCGGGATCGGCTCGGGATCGGCGGCGATCGGCGTCGGCTCGGGCAGGGTCAGCACCACCTCGCTGCCCGGCGCCAGCCGCATCCGCGGATCCCCGAGCGCGATACCGTCCACTGTCGCCACCGCGCCCTCGAGGATCAGCGCCTGCAGGCGCGAGCGGCTGAGCGCCAGCGCCTCTGGCACCGCCGCCGCCAACGCCTTATCAAGTCGCTCGCCGGGCGCGGGTCCCAGCGTGACGTGAAGCGATGCTGTAGGCTCGGGCATGAGCGGCAAGACCCCTGGCGACGACGAATTTCCGGAGCCGCGGCGCCTGCGCCACCTCCGCTGGCTGGTGACCGCGCTCACGGCGACGCTGATCGCCGGGGTGATAGCAATCGTCGGGCTGCTTGTCATCCGCCTCGCCGCGCCGCCGGCCGTGCCGCTGCTTCCGGCCGAGCTTCGCCTGCCCGAGGGCGAGAGCGCCCGCGCCGTCACCCTCGGCACCGGCTGGGTCGCCGTGGTGACCGTGGACAGCGCCGGCCAGGAGCGGATCCGCGTCCTCGACGCGGCGACCGGCGAACCGCGCGGCCTCACCGAGATCGCGCCCGCACCCTAGGGAACAGTTCGGCCGCCAGCGTTAACGATTCAATCCTGAGTCTTTTACTGGCCATATGCATTCCATACGGGTTCCATATGGGTTCCATAGAGAGCAGATCCGCGTAAACCTCTGACATCACTCCGCCGCCACCGCCGGCTGCCACGCCTGCGCCGGCTCGGCCACCGGCTCGTCCGCGCCGCGCGGCACCCGGTAGAAGAGCGCGTAGAGCGCCGGCAGGAAGAACAGCGTCAGGAGCGTCGCCACCAGCAGCCCGCCCATGATCACCATCGCCATCGGCCCCCAGAACACCGAGCGCGACAGCGGGATCATCGCCAGGATCGCCGCCAGCGCCGTCAGCACCACCGGCCGCGCCCGCCGCACCGTCGCCTCGACGATCGCCCGCCGGCGCGGCAGCCCGGCCGTCACGTCCGCCTCGATCTGGTCGACGAGGATCACCGAGTTGCGCATGATCATCCCCATCAGCGCGATCAGCCCGAGCAGCGCCACGAACCCGAACGGCGCCCTGAAGAGGTTCAAGGCGAGCGACGCCCCGATGATCCCGAGCGGCGCGGTGAGGAGCACGATCCCGACCCGCGCGAAGCTCTGCAGCTGGATCATCAGGATGGTGAGCGTCGCCACCAGCATGATCGGAAACATCTTGAAGATCGAGCTGTTGCCCTTCTCGCTTTCCTCGATCGCCCCGCCGGTCTCGATCCGGTAGCCCGCCGGCAGCGCTGCCTTGATCGGCTCGAGCGCCGGCAGGATCGCGTTCGTCACGTCGGGCGCCTGCACCCCGTCGGCGATGTCGGCGCGGACCGAGATCATCAGCTCGCGGTTCCGCCGCCAGAGGATCGGCTCCTCCGCGACCGGCTCGATCCGCGCGACCTGCGCCAGCGGCACGGCGACGCCGTCGCGGCTCGCCACCGTCAGGTCGGCGAGGCCCCCGACGTCGAGCCGCTCGCCCGGCACCGCCCGCGCCACCACCTGCACGAGGTCGGTGCCGTCGCGCATCTCGGTGACCGGCAGGCCGGAGACGAGGGTCTGCAGCGTCTGCGCGATGTCCTGCGGCGCCAGCCCGAGCGCCCGCGCGCGGTCCTGGTCGACCACAAGACGGATCGCCGGCGCCATCTCGTTCCATTGCAGGTGCGGGTCGCGCACGTCGGGGTTCTCGGCCATCGCGCGCTGCACCTCGCCCGCGATTCGGCGGACCTCCTGCGGATCCTCGCCCACCACGCGGAACTGCACCGGATGCCCGACCGGCGGCCCGAAGTTGAAGCGGTCGACGCGTACCCGCGCCTGGCTGAGCGCGCCATCGGCGACCGCGGCCTCGAGCCGCGTCTTGATCCGCTCGCGGGCCTCGGTGTCCTTCGAGAGGATGACGATCTCGGCGAAGGATGGGTTCGGCAGCTGCGGGTTCAGCCCGAGCCAGAAGCGCACGCTGCCCTGCCCGACATAGGCGGTGGCATGGGCGACGTCGGCGTCGCCCTCGAGCAGCGCCTCGGCCTCCTCGACCGCGGCCGTGGTCGCGGTGATCGACGAACCTTCCGGCAGCTTGATCTGCAGGAACAGCTCCGGCCGCTCCGAGATCGGGAAGAACTGCTGCTGCACGTTGCCGAAGCCCAGGATCGCCGCCACGAAGATCGCCGCCGTCGCCGCCACCACCTTGCGCCGGTGCCTGAGGCAGGCGTCGATCGTCGCCCGGAGCCAGCGGTAGGTGCGGCTCCCGTAGGGATCGTGCGCGGCCTGCGAGCGCCGCGGCAGCAGCATCACGCCGAGGTACGGCGTGAAGATCACCGCGACGACCCACGACACGATCAGCGCGATCGCCACCACCCAGAAGATGCCGCCCGCGTACTCGGCCACCGCCGACGCGGCGAAGCCGACCGGAATGAACCCCGCCGCCGTCACCAGCGTGCCGGTCAGCATCGGGAAGGCGGTGATGTCCCAGGCCGCGCCCGCCGCGCGCACCCGGTCCCAGCCCTGCTCGGTCTTCACCACCATCATCTCGATGGCGATGATCGCGTCGTCGACGAGGAGCCCGAGCGCGATGATGAGCGCGCCGAGCGTGATGCGGTTGAGGTCCATCCCCATCAGCGACATCACGAAGAAGACGATGGCCAGAACCAGCGGCACCGACAGCGCCACCACCATGCCGGTCCTGAGCCCGAGCGACAGGAACGAGACCAGGAGCACGATCCCGAGCGCCTCGGCGAACGATTTCACGAACTCGTGGATTGAGTGCTCGACCACCACCGGCTGGTCGGCGATCTTGTCCACCGTCAGCCCGACCGGCAGGTCGGCCTCGATCCCGGCCATCGCCGCGTCGAGCGCCTGCCCGAGCGCGATGATGTTGCCGTTCTCGACCATCGAGATGCCGATCCCGATCGCCGGCCGCCCGTTCTGGCGTACGAGGCTCGCCGGCGGGTCGGCGAGGCCGCGCGTCACCGTCGCGATGTCGCCGAGCCGGAACACCCGGTCGCCGACCGCGACCGGAACCGCCTCGACCGCGGCGACGCCGTCGAGCGCGCCGGTGATCCGGAGCGGGATCGACGTCGCGCCGGTCTCGAAGGCGCCGGCCGGCGTGACCGCGTTCTGCCGCGCGAGGCTGTCGAAGATCGCCTGCGGGCTGATCCCGAGCGTGGCGAGCTTCACATGGCTGAACTCGACGAAGATCCGCTCGCCCTGCGTGCCGATCAGGTCGACCTTGTTGACGCCCGGCACGCCGAGCAGTTGCTGGCGGATATCCTCGCCGAAGTCCTTCAGCCGGTCGAGCGTCAACCCGTCGGCGGTCAGCATGTAGAGGACCGAGTAGACGTCGCCATACTCGTCGTTGACCTGCGGCCCGAGCACGCCCTGCGGCAGGCCGGGCCTCAGGTCGTCGAGCTTCTTGCGGGTCTGGTAGAAGAGGTCGGGCACGCGGTCGGGCGGCGTGTTGTCGCGGAAGGTGACGGTCGCCGCCATGAAGCCCGAGGTGGTGTAGGTCTCGACCTTGTCGAAGAAGGGGAGCTCCTGCAGCTTCTTCTCGATCGGGTCGGCGACCTGGTCGCGCATCTCGGCGGCGGTGGCGCCGGGCCACTGCGCGGAGACGATGGCGACCTTGATCGTGAAGTCGGGATCCTCGGCGCGGCCGAGGCGCAGATAGGACATCGCCCCCGCCGCCGCCAGCATCAGGATGAAGAAGAGGATCAGCGTCGGATGGCCGACCGCGAAGCGCGAAAGATTGAAGCCGCGCATCGCTCAGCCCTCCGCCGCCATCGCGCGCACCGGCTCGCCGGCCTGCAGGCGATACGCGCCGAGCACGACCACCCGCTCGCCGCCGGCGAGCCCGGCCGCGATCCGCGCCGACCCGGCCGTGTATCCGTCGACGACCACCGGCCGCGCCTCCAGCCGGTCGTCCGCCCCGACCACCCAGACCGAGGGCCCCGAGCCGGTGTCGAGCAGCGCCGAGGTCGGCAGCACGACGCTCGTCCGCCCCGCGCCCGGAGTGAAGGACACGGTCGCGCTCATGCCGAGCGCCGGATGGGCGTCGGCGGGCAGCGTGAAGCGGGCCTCGTAGGTGCGGGTCGCGCTGTCGGCCACGGGCGAGAGCTCGCGCAGCCGCACCGGATAGCGCCGCCCGGGCTCGGACCAGAGCTCGGCCTCGGCCCCGGCGGTAGCGTCGATCTCGCCGAGCAGCGCCTCGGGCACCGCGACGACTGCCTCGCGATCGCCGGCGCGCGCGATCCGCACCACCGGCTCGCCGAGCGCCAGCACCCGCCCGGCCTCGGCGTAGGTCTCGGTGACCACGCCGGAGGCATCGGCGCGCAGCGTCGCGTAGGAGAGCGCGTTCCTCGCGAGCTCGACGCTGCGCTCCGCCTGCAGGAGCCGTGCGCGCAGCTCCTCGACGTCGACGGTGCGCGCGTCGGTGGCCTGGTCGCTTGCCCAGCCCTTCTGCTCCAGCGTCGTGACGCGGTCGAGGTCGATCTCGCCTTTCTCGAGCGCGATACGGGCCGCCGAGCGGGCCGCCTCGGCCGCCTCGAGCTGCAGCCGGAGATCGGTGTCGTCGAGCGTCGCCACCACGTCGCCGGCCTCCACCCGCGCACCGACCTCGGCCGGGCGCGCGAGCAGCTTGCCGCCGACCCGGAAGCCGAGGTCGGTCTCGGTGCGGGCGCGGATCGTCCCCGCGAGCTGGCGCGGGGGCGCCGCCGTGTCGAGCCGGGTCGTCGCGACCATGACCACATGCGGCGCCGGCGGCAGCGCGGCCGTCTCCGTCGGAGCCGCCACGGCGGCGAAGCGCGAC
Organism: uncultured Alphaproteobacteria bacterium; assembly: GCA_963763295.1. GTDB lineage: Bacteria > Pseudomonadota > Alphaproteobacteria > Rhodobacterales > Rhodobacteraceae > Amaricoccus. Next base: position 87,201 of record CAVXOH010000002.1, on the reverse strand, counting down.
CGTACCTCGGGAAGCGCCATCGTTGCGGCGGCGGCTGCCCCGATCCCGGCGATTGCGAGTGCGATTCTGTTGCGTCTGCGCATCTGTCTGCCCCCCGGCATCGAACGGATGCGGGGATAATCGGCCGATCTTGACGATTGTCAAGTTTCATCAGTCGAAATATATCATTCGTAACACATCTGGACCGACCCTCTGCCGGGAGATAGGATGACGGACATGGCGGACACGCAGGCGGAAACGGCGCTCGGGGCCGGCCCGAGGCTCGAAGGGATGCGCGACGGCGCGGTGGACCGCGTCGCCGCCGATGCGACGCGTTGCCGGGTCGTCGACACGGCAGAGCGGCTCTTCCGCCAGTTCGGCTACCTCAAGACCACGGTCGCCGACATCGCCGCCGAGCTTGGCATGTCCTCGGCCAACATCTACCGCTTCTTCGCCTCCAAGGCTGCGATCACCGAGGCGGTGCTGCAGAAGGTCACCGGCGAGGTGATCGACGTCGCGCGCGCGGTGGCCGCCGACCCGGCCCTCTCCGCCGAGGAAAGGCTGCGCCGGGTCATCCGCATCTGCAACACCGCCATCTGCGAGCGCTGCCTGGCCGACAGCCGGATGCACGCGATGGTGCACGCGGCGATCGAGGAGAACTGGCACGTGATCCGCCGGCACAAGGCCGCGCTGCGCGAGGTCACCGCCGCGATCATCGCCGACGGGGTCAAGTCCGGCGAGTTCGACGTCCCCGACCCGGCGCTCGCGGCGCTCTGCTTCCAGCACGCGATGATGTCGAGCCTGCACCCGGTGATCGTCGAGCATCGCCTGCGCGAGGGCGAGGACATCGAGGCGATGATCGAGCCGATGCTCGCCTTCTCCTTCCGCGCGCTCGGCGCCGGACGATAGGGCAAGCAGCCGACAATCATCTCGGTAGTGGAGGCGGGACTGATGCCAGGAAGCCTGACGATCGAAGCGACGGAGGCGAGCTCGCTCGGCTTTCCGGTTGGCGTGCCGCATCTCTGCCTGATCTACCAGGACCTCGGAGACGGCCGGGAGTACGTGATCCGCTCGGGGCCGCCAAGCGCCTGGCAGCTCTTCAACGGCGAGATGAAGATCGAGACCAACGTGCCGATCGAGCAGTCGGCCGACGCCCGCGACGGCGAGACCCCGGCCGAGCGCCACAGCACCGCGCTGGATTTCGGCCCGCTGACCGACGACCAGGCATGGTCGATCATGGTGAAGTACGCGCTGACGTTCGCGGCCGCCGACGTCGAGTACGACGTCACCGAGGCCAATTCTAACACCTTCGTCGCCGCGCTGCTCCATGCCTGCGGCGTCGCGCCGGACAGCATGTTGCCGAGGGGGATCGAGGCGAGCGAAGCGATCGGGTTCTCCGCCTGGCGCGGCATGGTGGCGGACGTCGCCCCGCCGGCGGACGGGATCTTCCGGGGCACCGGGCGGCTCGACAGGATGACCGGTCGTCAGTTCGACGAGGAGTTCCGGCTGCTCGGCGGCGACGACGTGCTGGGCGCCGGCCGCGGCGACGACCTGGCCTTCGGCGGCAGCGGCAACGACCGCCTCTGGGGCGGGGCCGGCAACGACACGACCTGGGGCGGTCCGGGCCGCGACCTCCTGGTCGGCGGCGCGGGCAACGACCAGCTTCTCGGTGGCTCGGGGCCCGACACCTTCCATTTCCACGACGGCGGCGGCGCCGACCGGATCGAGGGTTTTCTGCCGGGGACGGATCTCATCCGGATCCAATCGGCCTCGGTCTCGGACTTCGACGATCTCGCCTTCAGCCGCGGCGGCGGGCTCCTGCGGATCGCGTTCGCCGACAGCACGATCGCGCTTCGGATCGGTGCCGACGTCGATCTCGCGCCCCGCGACGTGCAATTCCTGCCCGCTGACGACCTGGTGGCCTGAACGAATCACTTCGGCGAATCTTTCCGAATCACCCCGCCGTGACCCTTGCCAAGGCGCGGCCCGCGCACGATATTCGGTCGATGGCGCTCCCTCCCGGATTCCTCGACGAGCTTCGCACCCGCGTCTCGCTGGTCCAGCTTGTCGGGCGCAAGGTGACCTGGGACCCGCGCAAGTCGAACGCGGCGCGCGGCGACTACTGGGCCCCCTGCCCGTTCCATCAGGAAAAATCCGCCTCTTTTCACGTCGAGGACGCGAAAGGCACCTACTACTGCTTCGGCTGTCACGCCAAGGGCGACGCCGTCACCTTCCTGCGCGAAACCGAGAACCTCGGCTTCATCGAGGCGGTCGAGCGGCTCGCGTCCGAGGCCGGCATGGAGATGCCCGACCGCGACCCGGCCGACGCCGAGCGCGCCGCCGCCGCCCAGGGACTCGCCGAGGCGATGGAGGCCGCGGTCCGCTTCTACAAGGGCCAGCTGAGCGGCGCCCGCGCCGCCGAGGCTCGCGCCTATCTCGACCGGCGCGCGATCGCGCCCGCCACCCGCGAGCGCTTCGAGCTCGGCTATGCCCCCGACACCCGCACCGCGCTTCTCGAGCACCTGACGGCCAAGGGCTTCTCCCGCGACCGCCTCGCCGAGGCCGGGCTGATCGGCCTGCCCCGCGACGGCGGCAGCCCCTACGACCGCTTCCGGGGCCGGATCGTCTTCCCGATCCGCGACGCCCGCGGCCGCGCCATCGCCTTCGGCGCCCGCGCGCTCGGCGCCGGCCAGGAGCCGAAGTACCTGAACTCGCCCGACACGCCGCTCTTCGACAAGGGGCGCGTGCTCTACAACCTCGGGCCCGCCCAGGCCGCCGCGCGCAAGGCCGGCACGGTGATCGTGACCGAAGGCTATGTCGACGTGATCGCGCTCGCCCAGGCCGGCCTCGACAACGCCGTGGCCGGGCTCGGCACCGCGATCACCGAGCACCACCTCGCGGCGCTCTGGAAGCTCGCCCCCGAGCCGGTGGTGGCGCTCGACGGCGACGCCGCCGGCCTCGCCGCCGCCCACCGGCTGATCGACCTCGCCCTGCCGCTGCTCGGCCCTGCCCGCGCGCTGCGCTTCGCGCTGATGCCCTCCGGCCAGGATCCCGACGACGTCGTCCGGCGCGGCGGCGCGGCTGCGATGCGCGCGCTCCTCGATGCGTCCCGGCCGATCGTCGACCTGGTCTGGACCCGCGAGACCGAAGGCCAGGTCCTCGACAGCCCCGAGCGCCGCGCCGGCCTCGACGCCCGGCTGCGCGCCCACCTCGCCCGGATCGCCGATCCCTTGATCCGCGCCCACTGGGAGCGCGAGAATCCGCGACCGCCGCGCCGCCCTCTTCGCGCCGGCACCGCGGGTTGCGCGGCGCGACGGCCCGCGGCCGCGCCGCGCCCTCGCCCCGCAGGCCGTCGCCCCGTCGGCGTCGGCCAAGGCGTCGCTCCTCGCCCGCCAGCCCGACGGCGCCCTGGCCGAGGCCCGCATCCGCGAGAGCGCCATCCTCGCCGGCTGCCTCACCCATCCGCCGGTCGCGCACGCCTTCGAGGACCGCCTCGAGCGCCTCGCGTTCCGCTGCCGCGACCTCGCCGAGATCCGCGACGCCCTCTTGTCCGCGCTCGACGGCCCCCTAGATACCTCGCCGGCCGTCCTGGCCCGCGTCGCCGCCCGCCTCGGCCGCGACCCGATGCCGGAACTGACCGCGCTCGGCCAGGTGCGCGCCAACCCGCATCTCGGCGCTGCCGCCGACGCCGCCATGGCCGCCCGCGCCGTCGAGGAGGAGCTGACCCGCCACGCGGCCCTGACCGGGCGCGCGGCCGAAATCCGCGAGGCTGCCGCCGACCTCGAAGGCCATCCCGACGAGGCGATCACGCTGCGCGTGCGCGCCGCCGCCGAGGCCGAGCAGATCGCCAACAGCCGCCCGCTCGAGGACGACCGCTCCGACGACCGGTCCGAGCGCCTCGAATTCGCCAGCGTCATCCATGCCGCCGAGGCAAGCAAGCCACGCCGACCGCGAAAGCACTGAGCCCCACGTTGCGAATCACCCGATTCGTGAGAGAAACACCGCCAACCCTGCCGGGCCGCCCCCGCCCGGAGCTGAACGGAGCCAACCCGATGGCCGCAAAAGACACCGAGCCGAAGAAACCCGAGGAATCACCCGACGGCGCCGGCCCGATGCTCGACATGAGCCAGGCGGCGGTCAAGAAGATGATCGCGACCGCCAAGAGCCGCGGCTACATCACCTACGACGAGCTCAACGAGGTCCTGCCCCCCGACCAGGTGACCTCCGAGCAGATAGAGGACGTGATGGCGGTACTTTCGGAGATGGGCATCAACGTCATCGACAACGACGAGGCCGAGGACGAGGACGGCGGCCGCGCCGACGCCCCGGCTGCGGCCGACGACGGCGGCTCGCGCGAGCTCGCGATGACGAGCGTCGGCGGCGAGGCGCTCGACCGCACCGATGATCCGGTCCGGATGTACCTGCGCGAGATGGGCTCGGTCGAGCTCCTGTCGCGCGAGGGCGAGATCGCGATCGCCAAGCGCATCGAGGCCGGCCGCAACACGATGATCGCCGGCCTGTGCGAGAGCCCGCTGACCTTCCAGGCGATCACCATCTGGCGCGACGAGCTGCTCGACGAGGCGATCATGCTGCGCGACGTGATCGATCTCGAGACCACCTTCTCCGGCCAGATGGAGCACGATGAGGTCGAGAGCGTGCTCTCGGCGATCAAGACAGCGCCCGCCCCCGCACCGGCACCCGCGGCCGCACCGCCGCGCCCGGAGCCGCCGCGCCGCGCCGCCGCGGCCCCCGCCGCCGCGTCCGACGACGACGACGACGAGGAGGAGGAGACCGACGCGCTCGAGGACGAGGAGGCCGAGGAGGCCCCGCCCGCCCCCGATCCCGACGAGGAGGAGGACGAGGACCAGGGCAACCTGTCGCTCGCGGCGATGGAAGCGGCGCTGAAGCCGCAGGTGCTCGAGACCCTCGAGCGCATCGCCAACGACTATGTCCGCCTCGCCGAGATGCAGGACGACCGCATCTCCGCCACGCTGAACCGCGACGAGAGCTTCTCCTCCGGCCAGGAGCGCGACTACCAGCGGCTGCGCGGCGAGATCGTCGAGCTCGTCAACTCGCTACACCTGCACAACAACCGCATCGAGGCGCTCGTCGACCAGATCTACGGCATCAACCGCAAGATCATGACCCTCGACGGCTCGATGGTGAAGCTCGCCGACATGGCGCGCATCAACCGCCAGGAGTTCGTCGACGAGTACCGCGGCTGCGAGCTCGAGCCCGGCTGGCTCGACCGCGTCGGCGCGCTGAAGACCCGCGGCTGGGACCAGCTCACCACCCGCTTCCGCGACAAGGCCGAGGATCTCCGCCACGAGATGGCCGAGATCGGCCAGTACGTCGGCGTCGACATCTCCGAATTCCGCCGCATCGTCAACCAGGTGCAGAAGGGCGAGAAGGAGGCCCGGCAGGCCAAGAAGGAGATGGTCGAGGCGAACCTGCGCCTGGTGATCTCGATCGCCAAGAAGTACACCAACCGCGGCCTGCAGTTCCTCGACCTGATCCAAGAAGGCAACATCGGCCTGATGAAGGCGGTCGACAAGTTCGAGTACCGCCGCGGCTACAAGTTCTCCACCTACGCCACCTGGTGGATCCGCCAGGCGATCACCCGCTCGATCGCCGACCAGGCCCGCACCATCCGCATCCCCGTCCACATGATCGAGACCATCAACAAGCTCGTCCGCACCGGCCGGCAGATGCTGCACGAGATCGGCCGCGAGCCGACGCCGGAGGAGCTGGCCGAGAAGCTGCAGATGCCGCTCGAGAAGGTCCGCAAGGTGATGAAGATCGCCAAGGAGCCGATCTCGCTGGAGACCCCGATCGGCGACGAGGAGGATTCGCAGCTCGGCGACTTCATCGAGGACAAGAACGCCATCCTGCCCTTGGAGAGCGCCATCCAGCTCAACCTCAAGGAAACCACCACCCGCGTCCTCGCCTCCCTCACCCCCCGCGAGGAGCGCGTCCTGCGCATGCGTTTCGGCATCGGCATGAACACCGACCACACCCTGGAGGAGGTCGGGCAGCAGTTCAGCGTCACCCGCGAGCGCATCCGTCAGATCGAGGCGAAGGCGCTCAGGAAGCTGAAGCATCCGAGCAGGTCACGGAAGCTCAGGAGCTTTTTGGATCAGTGACAAGCTGCCACTTTCGGCCGGCTTCTCTCGTTGAATTAGGCGGCGGTATTATGTTCGTCTGACTGAACCGCTCGGACTGGATGCGCGATCACTTCAGACGCGACCCGCATCATGCCGGCAGCGAATGCCGGAACGAAACTTGCCCGCTCGCCGCGCCACCGCGAACGCGGCGCCAGATCAGTCTCGCAGCGTAATCTTTCCCGTCAGCGTTCGTTGCCGCGTATCGCCCGAAACTCGCACGGTCTCGTAAACGCCACTGCCGGTCGCGCCCTCGAACTTTCCTGTTCCGCCGACAGCCGTCCATTCACCCGCGGACTTGCCGGGAGCGGGGCTAGCCCTTGGTATCCAAGTCGAAACGTAGGTGTCCCCTTCCGCGTCCTTGTAAGTGCAATAGCCGCTTCCGCCGACCACCTCGTCCCCCTGAAACTCCGTCATCCCGAAGCATATGCCATGTAGCCCCCGGAACGGACTCGACGGATCGTGGGGCGACGGCGCACTCCATTCGGAAACTCCCATGACCACGTCATGGCGCCCGGGCATCAATGGATACTCGGTCACGTTGACCACCCCATCCTGCACCACCGAAATATCGTAAACCGTTTCAGCGGCGACGCTCTCGGCCAGCACGTTAGCGCAAACCCCCATGCCGATAAGAAAAACACTAGTGTGGCATTGCTTCACCGCATTTTCTCCACGAATCCGCAGGAGTCCATCTTTCGAACCCGACGAAAAAAGTAAACGCAATCGGGGCCGGCAGTCTTGACCAAATGTACGCAATCCCGTACACCCGTCTTATGAAAACCCTTTCCTCTACCGCCCTCCGCGCGAACCTCTCCTCCGTCATGGACCAAGTGAACGACGACCACGAGCCGGTCATCGTCACCCGCACCAAGGGCAAGCCCGTGGTTATGGTCTCGCTCGAGGACTGGGCCTCGATGGACGAGACGACCTATCTCCTGTCGAGCCCGGAGAACGCCCGCCGGTTGCGCGAGTCGATCCGACAGCTGAATGAAGGCAAAGGCATCGTCCGCGATCTGATCGAGGAATGAGGCTCCTCTTCGAGCCGGACGGCTGGGACGACTACCTCCACTGGCAGGCGACCGACAAGGCGATGCTGCGCAAGCTCAATCGCCTGATCAAGGAGTGCCTGCGCCACCCCTTCGAGGGCACCGGCAAGCCCGAACCGCTGAAGGGCGACCTCGCCGGCTTCTGGTCTCGCCGCATCGACCGCGAGCACCGGCTCGTCTACCGCGTCACCGCCACCGCGATCGAGATCGTCCAGTGCCGCTACCACTACTGACGACGCTACTTACTCTCATCGCCGCCCGGCGTGAAACCGAACCTGCAGGGCGCGCACCTCGTCGGTGAGCTCGGGGGCCGGCCCGTCCACCTCGGCCTCCGGCACCACCTCGCGGATCGGCAGCGGCCGCACCGGCGGCGGCGCGGCGCCGAGCTCGGTGAGCCAGGTCACAAGCTGCGCCGACGAGGCCGCATAGACGATGCGGCCGAGCCCGACCCATCCATGCGCCGCGGCGCACATCGGGCAGTGTTCGCCCGAGGTGTAGACCGTCGCCCGTCTCCGTTCCTCGGGAGGAAGGTGGGCCGCCGCCCACCGCGCCAGCTCGAACTCCGGGTGGCGGGTCCGGTCGCCGCCGGCGACTCGGTTGCGATCCTCGGCCAGGATATCGCCGTCGGCGCTGATCAGAACCGAGCCGAACGGCTCGTCGCCCGCCTCCAGACCTTCCTCCGCGAGTTCCAGGCAACGGCGCAGGAACCCCAGGTCGGTGTCGTCAAGCATCGCAAATGCGCCCCCCGCTCCTCGCGTCCGCGACTCGGGCTGCGCAAATTTCGCCGCGGCCCGCGGACAGCGATATCATGCGCCTCGACCCCAAGAGGAGACTGACGAATGCGCGCACCGATACTGGCCATGGTTCTGACCCTGTCCGCAACCCTTGCGACCGCACAGGAATCGCCGCTCGCGGGCACCTGGACCGCGACCGATGCCGAGCGCGACGGCGCGCCGGCGAACGACCTGGTCGGCCACCGCCTGACCTTCGCCGGCGAGACCTTCGAGATCGTCGGGGCGGATGGCGGCCTGGTCTATGCCGGCACCACGCGGATCGACCCGGCAACCGAGCCGCCTGCGATCGACTTCGTCAACACCGAAGGCGAGGCGAAGGGCGTCACCTGGGAAGGCATCTGGCGCCTCGACGATCCGGCGCTCGTCATCACCGACAACGCCCCCGATCCGAGCCGGCCCCGGCCCGCGGACTTCGTGGCGCCGGCGGGATCGGGCTACGTCAAGGTGATCTTCGCGCGGGGCGGCTGACGCCGCCTCAGGGCAGCAGGACCAACGGCAGCACGGTGCGGCCCGGCGGGAAGCCCTCGCCGTCCGAGGCATCCTCCTCGAAGAGCTCGAGGCTGCCGACCTGCCGCTCGCTGACGGTGAAGGGCACCGAGAACGCGAACGACCCCGGCCCGTCGACGCCGCCGCCGGTGGCGTGGCCCCGGGCGAGCAGGCTGCCGTCCCGGGCGTGCAGTCGCCAGAGCACCGTGCTCTCGAAGGTCCGCGAGCAGCCCGAGACCGGAAAGCCGCTTGACACCCGCGCGCCGGCCGCCGGCGCCGTCGCGATCACGAAGGCCGCGTCGCGAGCGCGCCGTCCGAGAGGTCGCAGCCGGCCGTGCCGCCGTCGGGCACGCTCGCGCAACCCGCAAGCACGACCGCCATCGCCGCCAGAACGCCGCGCATGGCCGCCCTCCCTCAGATGTCGTCGGCGCCCTCGACGATGACGATCTCGCGCTCCGAGCCGGCGATGGCATTCGGCAGCACCGCTTGGTAGTCGGGGTCCTCGTAGAAGGCGATCGCGCTGTCGAAATCGGGGAACTCGATGATGGCGTTGCGGGCGCGCGCCGTGCCCTCCTTGGCGACGAAGCGGCCGCCGCGGGCGATGAAGCGGCCGCCGTGCCTGGCCGCGAGCCCCGGGGTGGCCGCGACGTACTTCGCGTAGCGGTCGGGGTCGGTGACGTCGATGCGGGCGATCAGGTAGCCTTTGGGCATGGTCAGGCCTCCAGGAGGGCGCGGGCTGCGGCGATGGCCTGCGGTGCCCGCGCGGGGTCGGCGCCACCTGCCTGGGCCATGTCGGGACGGCCGCCACCGCCCTTGCCGCCGAGCGCCTCGGCGGCGACGCGGACGAGATCGACGGCGGAGATGCGCGTCGTCAGGTCGTCGGTGACCCCGGCCGCCACCGCCGCCTTGTCGCCGGTGTCGGCGACGAGCAGGATCACGCCGGAGCCGAGCCGCGCCTTGTGCGCGTCGATGAGCCCGCGCAGGTCCTTGCCCGAGACGCCGGTCAGGCTCTGCGCGAGGAAGGGCACGCCTGCGACGGTCTCCGGTCCCTTCGCCTCCGCCGGCCCGCCGGCGAGCGCCAGCCGCCGGCGCAGGTCGGCGATCTCCTGCGCTTGCGCCTTGCGCTCGTCGAGGAGCGCGCGGACCCGCTCGGCCAGCTCGTCGGGGCGGGCGCGCAGCAGCGCCGCCGCCTCGGCGAGCGCGGCCTCCCCGGCGGCAACGTGGGCGAGTGCGCCGGCCCCGGTCAGCGCCTCGATCCGGCGGATGCCGCTCGCCGAGGCGCCCTCGCCGACGAGCTTGAAGGCGCCGATGTCGCCGGTCCGGCGCACGTGGGTGCCGCCGCAGAGCTCGAGCGAGTAGGTCTCGCCCTTCGGCCCGAGCCCGCTGCCGGCGCGGCTGCCCATCGCGACGACGCGGACCTCGTCGCCGTACTTCTCGCCGAAGAGCGCGCGCGCCCCGAGCTTCTCGGCGGCGTCGGGGGGCATGATCCGCGTCTCGACCGGCGTGTTCTGCCGGACGAAGCCGTTGACCTCGGCCTCGACGGCGGCGAGCTCGACCGGGGTCATCGCCTTGCCGTGGGCGAAGTCGAAGCGCAGCCGGTCGGGGGCGACGAGGCTGCCGCGCTGCGCGACGTGGTCGCCGAGCGTCCGGCGCAGCGCCTCGTGCAGGAGATGGGTCGCCGAGTGGTTGGCGCGGATCGCGGTGCGGCGACCGTGGTCGACGACGAGCTCGGCCGCGGCGCCGCGGACCAGTTCGCCCTCGTCGACCCGGCCGACATGGACGAAGACGCCGGCCTTCCTGCGCACGTCGGTAATCGCGACGCGGGCGCGGTCGGTGCGCAGCGTGCCGGCGTCGCCGACCTGGCCGCCGGATTCGGCGTAGAACGGCGTCTGGTTCAGCACGACCTGCACCTCGACGCCGACCGGCGCCGTCTCGACCGCGTGCCCGCCGACGACGAGCGCCAGCACCTGGCCCTCGGCGGTCTCGGTGTCGTAGCCGAGGAACTCGGTTGGCCCGTGCCTCTCCGCGAGGTCGAACCAGATGCCCTCGTCGGCCGCCTCGCCGGATCCGGCCCAGGCGGCGCGCGCCTTCGCCTTCTGCTCGGCCATGGCCGCATCGAAGCCGGCGACGTCGACGCTGCGGTGCCGCTCCCGCAGCGCGTCCTGGGTCAGGTCGAGCGGGAAGCCGAAGGTATCGTAGAGCCGGAAGGCGGCGGCGCCGGGAAGCGGCGCGCCCTCGGGCAGACGCTCGAGCTCGTCGTCGAGGATGCGCAGGCCGCGCTCGAGGGTGGCCTTGAAGCGGGTCTCCTCGTTGAGCAGCGTCTCCTCGATCAGCGCCTCGGCCCGCGGCAGCTCGGGGAAGGCGGCGCCCATCTGCGCGACCAGCGCCGGAACCAGGCGCCACATCACCGGGTCCTGCGCCCCGAGCAGGTGGGCGTGGCGCATGGCGCGGCGCATGATCCGGCGCAGCACGTAGCCGCGGCCCTCGTTCGAGGGCAGGACGCCGTCGGCGATCAGGAACGAGGTCGAGCGCAGGTGGTCGGCGATCACCCGGTGGTGGATACGGCCGGGACCGTCGGGAGCGCCGTCGGTGACGTTGGCCGAGGCCTCGATCAGCGCCCGCATCAGGTCGGTGTCGAAGTTGTCGTGCTTGCCCTGCAGCACCGCGCCGACGCGCTCGAGCCCCATGCCGGTGTCGATGGAGGGGCGGGGCAGCGGGTCGCGGGACCCGTCCTCGTGCTGCTCGAACTGCATGAAGACGAGGTTCCAGATCTCGACGAACCGGTCGCCGTCCTCGTCGGGGCTGCCCGGCGGGCCACCGGGGATCTCCGAGCCGTGGTCGTAGAAAATCTCCGAGCACGGGCCGCAGGGGCCGGTCGGGCCCATCATCCAGAAATTGTCGGAGGTGGCGATGCGGATGATGCGCTCGTCGGGGAGGCCCGCGACCTTCTTCCAGAGCTCGGCCGCCGCGTCGTCGTCGTGGAAGACGGTGACGAGGAGCCGCTCCTTCGGCAGGGCGAAGTCGCGGTTCAAGAGCTCCCAGGCGTAGGGGATCGCCCGTTCCTTGAAGTAGTCGCCGAACGAGAAGTTGCCGAGCATCTCGAAGAAGGTGTGGTGGCGGGCGGTGTAGCCGACGTTGTCGAGGTCGTTGTGCTTGCCCCCGGCGCGCACGCATTTCTGGCTGGTGGCGGCGCGCACGTAGTCGCGGTGCTCGAGCCCGGTGAAGACGTTCTTGAACTGCACCATGCCGGAGTTCGTGAACATCAGCGTCGGGTCGTTGCGCGGCACCAGCGGCGAGGACGGCACGACCCGGTGCTCCGCCTTGGCGAAGTAGTCGAGGAAGGTGGTGCGGATGTCGTTGAGGCTCGCCATGGGTCCGGTTCCGCGCTGGGCGCGGCGGACGATCCGCGCGCCTGTCGCCAAGAGTCCTGCGGTGTTAGCGTCCCGGTGCGCGACTGTCCACGCCCGCCGTGAAGCGGCGGGCGGGCCGCCGAAGCCGTGGCCGGCGCGGCATGCTGGAGGCATGAAACCACCGCTGCCTCCATGACCGGAAGGGGCTATTCTTGATTGTGTCCAGTTAGCGCGGAGCCGGCGATGATGATCTCGGAGGCGAAGATACGGCTGAAGCGGGCCTATGAGCCGGCGGAGCCGACGGACGGGACCCGGGTGCTGGTCGAGCGGCTCTGGCCGCGCGGGGTCACGAAGGGGACGGCGGCGCTCGACGAGTGGATGCGGGATATCGCGCCGAGTCCGGCACTGCGCAAGTGGTACGGCCACGACGTGGCACGCTGGGAGGAGTTTCGTGATCGCTACCGGGCCGAGCTCGAGACCCATGCGGAGGCGGTCGAGGCGCTGCGCCGGATTGCCGGCAAGGGTCCGCTGACGCTCGTCTTCGCCGCCCGCGATCCCGAGCACAGCAGCGCCGCCGTCCTGCGCGAGGTCTTGCTCGGGCGTTGAGCATGAGGCGCGGCGCTTCGCTTTCCCGTCGAGCAATGTCAAAGGTTTACGGCGACTTGCGGAGTATGGGATCGATACGGAACGCGTATGGAAAGCGTATGGCACCTAAAATAGTCGGGATTGACTTGTTAACCGCGGCCTGGACCTGGAGTTGCACGCGCGGCTCCGGGTCCGCTGCCGCTCGGCCGGCTCGTCAGTCGTCGAGGACCTCGGCGGCCTCCTCGCCCGACATGGCGAAGTCGAGGCCGTGGGCGGCGCGGATCTTGTCCTCGATCTGGTGGGCGATGTCGGGGTTGTCCTTGAGGAACGCCTTGGCGTTCTCGCGGCCCTGGCCGATGCGCTGGTCGAGGAACGAGTACCAGGCGCCGGACTTCTCGACGACGCCGGCCTTGACCCCGAGGTCGATCAGCTCGCCGCGCTTGGAGATGCCCTCGCCGTACATGATGTCGAACTCGACCTGCTTGAACGGCGGGGCCACCTTGTTCTTGACCACCTTGACCCGCGTGGTGTTGCCGACGACCTCGTCGCGGTCCTTGATCGCGCCGATCCGGCGGATGTCGAGCCGGACGCTGGCGTAGAACTTGAGCGCGTTGCCGCCCGAGGTGGTCTCGGGCGAGCCGAACATCACCCCGATCTTCATCCGGATCTGGTTGATGAAGATCACCATGCAGTTCGAGCGCGAGATCGCCGAGGTGAGCTTGCGCATCGCCTGGCTCATCAGCCGGGCCTGGGCACCGACCTGAGCGTCGCCCATCTCGCCCTCGAGCTCGGCCTTGGGCGTCAGCGCGGCGACCGAGTTGACGACGACGACCGAGACCGCCCCGGAGCGGATCAGCGTCTCGGTGATCTCGAGCGCCTGCTCGCCGGTGTCGGGCTGCGCGATCAGCAGCTCGTCGATGTTGACGCCGAGCTTCTTGGCATAGACCGGGTCGAGCGCGTGCTCGGCGTCGACGAAGGCGCAGACGCCGCCCTTGGCCTGCTCCTCGGCGAGCACGTGCAGCGCGAGCGTGGTCTTGCCCGAGCTCTCGGGCCCGTAGATCTCGACGATGCGGCCCTTGGGCAGCCCGCCGATGCCGAGCGCGACGTCGAGGCCGATCGAGCCGGTCGAGATCGCCTCGATGTCGAGGGCGGGCGTCGATCCGAGGCGCATGATCGAACCCTTGCCGAAGCTGCGCTCGATCTGCGCCAGCGCGGATTCGAGCGCCTTCTGCTTGTCCATGCCGCGTCTTTCGGAAAAATCCACCACGGGAGAGTTCATGCTTCGCCTCTTATTCCACAGTTGTCGGATCGCGGCAATCGGGGCTTCCGTTCACGCCTTGTTCACCTCGTCACCTTGGGGGCAAAACAGGAACATTGCAACTCAAATCCGCTGCAAGCCCAAGGCTTCGGGGGAAAGCTTAACGCGGCGTTGACGGCCGCCGTCTGCTACCCTCCGGGTATGCGCCCGCCACAGGATAAGACGATCGACAACGTGCTCCGGCAAGAGGGCTTGGAGCACGTGCTGGCGCTGCTGTCCCTGCGCGGGGTGGAACCCGACTTCCGGGCGCTCTCCGCCCTATAGGAGCGGCGTCTGGCAAAGCTCGGGGCGATGCGAAGGAGCCGGAGCGCCCGGCCAGCTTGAGGGTAACGCTATCTTAGGCAACCGCTTCGAAGGCTGCCTTGAACTTCGCATCGGCAACAAGGAGCTTGGTCCATGCAGCGCGCTGACACTCGATCACCAATAGAAGATCCTCTGATCCGAGAATGGACTTCACCCGATCTCGCAACTGAACCGCGGTCCCGGGATAGTCGACCCACCATACGGTTTCTAGGACCCGGCCACGTTTTACCGCCAGCCGAGAAAGAAACTCATCCATCTCCTTGTGGGTGGGACGCGGGCCGTTGAGATCGTAGGTTAGCACGAAGTTTGCCATAGCTGGCCTTTCTTGATGGTGGCCGGATGGGGCTTGACCCCGTGACTCCCCCGTGCGAGAAAAGGGGGTGATCACGCAGTCGGCCCTACTCGGCCGGGTTTCAGTTCAGGCGTCGCTCGACTGCGAATTGAGCAACGCCTATCTTTTTCTCCCGGTGGTTGTGTGTCAAGGTGTTGCTACGTTCACGATCTGCCCCAACTATATCTAGTCAGCCGCCCCCAGCGGGCCGTGGCTGCCAGTACTCCTTCCATGCCCGGCTGATCGGCGAGTGCAGCCCGCCGCCAGCCCGGCTGCGCGCCGTTCGCGGTGCGGGCGTGATGCTCGCGCCATGCTGCCTCGTTGGCGTACTGGCAGAGGCACTGCTTGCTGGCGTGGTGGTGCTGGCCGGTGACGGCGCGGCGCAGGCGCGAGAAGTAGCTTTCGGCCTGATGGTGCAGGCGCCGTCCCACGAGAACGCCTGCGAATAGTTGATCCGGTGGGCGTGGTACAACGCTTCCCCTACAACGGGATGGTCTGGCTGCTAAAAACCATCTCTAGATCAAGTCTAGGCGGTGGGCCGCCAGGGATCGTAATTATTGCAGATCTGTCTGTTTGATGATTAATCATCATTCGATTTACCGGAGGGTCGGCTGTAACTCGGCTATGCCGATTCTCTATTGACCGCTCAAACACAATGAAAACCGAGTAGGAGACATTTTTCCCTAGGAAGATGTGGTTTAAGCCGTACCACCTATATACATTCTCACTTCTGATCTCCTCTGGGTCATGGCCTGGTCGGAAGGTCAATCTTAGAAGTGTGCGAGTTGGCAGTAACACGGTAGGCAAGGCTTCGGTTGCTACAGCCGGTTGAGATCCGGGGCGAGGCCAAGACACCCACATCAGCCACATCGTTGTAGCCAACGCAAAGACAAGATACCCCCACCAGGGTACTGCGGTCAGTATGAAAACCGCGCGCCGCGTGAAGACCCCAAGGTCTTCGGGGGCCGTGCTGTAGCCGACCGCATCAAGCACGATTTTGGCCCCGAAGAGAAGCCAACCGGTCGCCGTGACCAGTGCACTTAAGATTCGGCCCACTACCAACTTCATTGCGGCAGCTAGCACGAACGCTCTTGGACACTTCTATTTTCGGGAAGCGATCAGGATAGCGGCGGCAATGGCGCTACGGATGACGGCGCGACCTGTGGCCTGATGCCGGACTGTGGCCTTGTGGTGCCGATCGGCGCTCATGCGGGAGCGGCTTTGGTTTCCAGGAAGACATAGCGGCGGAGATTGTAGGCTAGGTTGGCCAGGCCGATCTTGGTGCGGGCGCGGACGAGGCCGATGGTGCGGATGAACAGCCCCATGCGGTGCTTCTGGTCGGCGAAGACGTGCTCTACTCCAGCGCGCTCGCGAGAGCGGGCGGCATTGGCGCGGGCGCGCGGTTCGGGCATGGGCTTGCCGCGGGGTTTGCGGAAGTGGACCCTGGAGACCAGGCCGGCGGCGGCGATCCGCCGCTCGTTCTTGGCCGAGCGGTAGGCGGTGTCCGCCCAGACCGAGGCGCCGGTGTTTGCCTTGTCCAGGAGTCCGGCAGCTCGCGGCCATCGTACCGCGATGCGTCGGTGACGGCCCATGTCCGGATCAGCCGGTGGCGGCGGTCGGTGCCGATATGGCTCTTGTAGCCGTAGACCGGCACCGCGATCTCCATCGCCAGCGTGCCGTCCGGGCGGCGCTTCCGCCGACCGCGCTTCAAGGTCCAGCGCCCGTCGCGGTCCTTCTGCCGCAGCTTCGCCGGGCGCGCCGTCCAGTCTTCCGGGATGCGCCCCGCCTTCAGCTCTTCCTTCTCAGCGTCGGTGTTCCTCTGACGCGGCGCTTCCACGATCGAGGCATCGATCATCTGCCCGCCCATGGCCAGATAGCCGGACGCACGCAGATGCGCCTCAAACCGGGCGAACAGGGCGTCGATCGCCTTGGCCCTGGTGAGCAGTTCCCGGAACAGCCAGATCGTGCGGGCGTCCGGCACCCGCCCGTGCAGATCGAGCCGGAGAAAGCGCATAAAGCTGAGCCGATCGCGGATCTGGAACTCGGTCTGCTCGTCCGCCAGACCGTAAAGCGCCTGCAGCACCAGGACCTGAAACATCATCACCGCGTCCATCGGAGGCCGCCCGCCCCGCGACCGATCCGACCGATCGAGCGCCGCCTCCAGATCGGCCCGGAACATCTCGAAATCCACAACAGCCGTTAGCCGCTCCAGCGGATCGCCGCGCTTCGAAAGCGCCGCGTACCGCTCGTCCAGATCGAACAAACCCGGCTGACCCACCCAGACCCCTCCCATCCAAGATGGAGCCGATTGAATCATCAATGACCTGATTTGGCGAGGTATTTAGAAGTGTCCTCTTGTATTCGGGAGTCCCTTCGGCGTCGCTCGCCAGCACACGGCCGATCACGGCCTTGGTGCCTTTGCTACATAATTCCGCAAATCTGCCGCAAGCCCAAGGCTTCGGGGGAAAGCTTAACGCGGCGTTGACGACCGCCGCCCGCGGTGCGGGGGGACGCGCGGCCGGCGGGCCTCGTCGGCGTCCAGGCGGTTTCCGCTACCAATCTGCCCGCGTCGCGCCGATGGTCGGACGCTGACCGCCGCCTTGCCAAGAGACGAGAGACCCGAGATGACGCCCCTCCGCACCTTCGAGACGCCGCGCGAGCGCGATCTCGGCCTGCGCCGCATCGCCAACCGCGCGGGCCTGTCGATCAGCGTCCTGCCGAACGGAAGCGTGTTCGCGATCGAGCACGAGCACGAGCGCGGTCGCACGCTGATCAACCAGGTCCACGGCTCGCCGCTCGGCGGCGGGATCGCCCGCCTGTTCCTGCGGCTCGGACCGGCGCGGCCGAGCGCCGTGGAAGCCGTCAGCGCCGGCGCAACGGGCTTCGGCGCCGCCGAGGATCGCTTCGCCTGGGCGGGCGCGGCCGAGGGCGTGCGGCACGCCGTCGCGCTCTGGCTGCACCCGGAGCGCAACCTCTGGCTGTGGCGGGTCGAGGTGGCCAACACCGGCGCCGAGCCCCTCGCCTGCAGCGCGACCCTCGTGCAGGACGTCGGGCTCGGCGCGCGCGGCTTCGTCATGAGCAACGAGGCCTATGCGTCGCAGTACATCGACCACCATGTCGCCTGGCATCCGCGCTGCGGTCCGGTAGTGATGAGCCGGCAGAACCTCGCCCAGGGCACCGCGCACCCGTGGGTCGCGCACGGCTGCCTCGAAGGCGCCGCCGCCTTCGCCACCGACGCGATGCAGCTGCTCGGCCCGGCGTATCGGGACGCCGGCCGGATCGACCCCGACCTCGACCTGCCAAGCGAACGTCTCCAGCACGAGGTTGCCTGTCCGATGATCCAGTCGCCGACCACGGCGCTCGAGCCGGGCGAGGAGGCGGCCTGGACGTTCTTCGGCCTCTACGAGCCCGACCACGCCGAAGCGTCGAGCGACGCCGATCTCGAGCGGATCGAGCGGGCGCGGGAGGCTGCGGATGATTTCGTGCCGCGTCCGGTGAGGCCTGGCGCGCCGGTGCGCAGCCTCCTAGAAGACGCGGCACCCGTCGCGGGCCGGCCCTTCGACGACACCGCGATCGCCGGGCGCTATCCTGACCGCGCCCACGAGGAGACGGCGGGCGGGCGGCTGGTCTCGTTCTTCGTGCCGGACGGCGCGCACAACCGCCACGTCGTGCTGCGCGACAAGGAGGCGACGCTCGCGCGCCGCCACGGCGCCATCCTCCGCACCGGTCAGGGCATGCTGCTCGACGCGACGACGATGTGCGCGACCTCTTGGATGCACGGCGTCTTCGCCTCGCTGCTCACGATCGGCAACACCTCGTTCCACCGGCTGTTCTCGGCGTCGCGCGATCCCTACAATATCACCCGCGCCGGCGGCCTGCGGATCCTGATCGACGCCGGTGCGGGCTGGCGGCTGCTCGCCGAGCCGTCGGTCTTCGAGATGGGCCTGAGCGACTGCCGCTGGATGTACCGGCTGGAGGCGCGCACGGTCACCGTGCGGGCGGTGGCCTCGGGCGACGACCCGGCGATGACCTGGCGCATCGAGGTCGAGGGCGCCCCCTGCCGCTTCCTGGTCTTCGGCGGCCTCGTCCTCGGCGAGCGCGAGTTCGACCACGCCGGGCGCGTCGCGATCGACGCCGACAACCGGCGGATCGCCTTCCGGCCCGACCCGGCCTCGCTCTGGGGCCAGCGCTACCCGGACGCGATCTATCATCTCGTCACCGGCACGCCCGACGCGATCGAGGCGATCGGCGGGGACGAACTGCTCCACGCCGACGGCCGGCCGCGCGCCGGCGGCTTCGTGGCGCTCAGGTCGCACCCGACGCAGGCGCTCGATTTCGCCGTCGTCGGCGCGCTGGCTGACCCGGCCGAGGCGGAACGGCTCGCGGCCAAGTACGCCCGCGGCACAGGCGGGGCCGCGAGCCTCGACGCCGCCGCGCGCTACTGGAGCCGCGTCACCCGCAACCCGCGCCTGACCGGCGACGGCGAGGGCGTCGCCGCGATGAACACGATTCTGCCCTGGCTCGCGCAGAACGCCATGATCCACCTGACCGTGCCGCACGGGCTCGAGCAGTCCGGCGGCGCCGCCTGGGGCACCCGCGACGTCTGCCAGGGGCCGGTCGAGCTCCTGCTCGCGCTCGAGCACGACGCGCCGGTCAGGGAGATCCTCGAGATCGTGTTCGCGCAGCAGCAGGAGACCGGCGGCGACTGGCCGCAATGGTTCATGCTCGAGCCCTACGCGCAGATCCGCGACCGGCACAGCCATGGCGACGTCATCGTCTGGCCGCTGAAGGCGCTCTGCGACTACGTCGAGGCGACCGACGACCTCGCCTTCCTCGACGAGCCGGTCGCCTGGCGGCGCGACGACGACTTCGCGGCCACCGCGCACCGGGATCCGGTGGCGGCGCATGTGGCGAAGCTCCTCGCCACCGTGCGCGCGCGCTTCATCCCCGGCACGCACCTGATCCGCTACGGCGAGGGCGACTGGAACGACTCGCTGCAGCCGGCGGATCCGAGGATGCGCGACTGGATGGTGTCGAGCTGGACGGTCGCACTGCTGTTCCAGCAGCTGAACCGCTATTCGGAGGTGCTGGTCCGGGCCGGTCGCAACGACGAGGCGGCGGAGGTCGGCGCCCTCGCCGCCGCGATGCGCGCCGACTTCAACCGCCACCTGATCCGCGACGGGACGGTCGCCGGCTACGCCCTGTTCGACGCCGGCGGGGCCGAGCCCGAGCTCCTGCTGCACCCGAGCGATACCCGGACCGGGCTCCGCTACTCGCTCTTGCCGATGACCCGCAGCATCATCGGCGGCCTCTTCAGCGACGAGCAGGCACGGCATCACCTGCGCCTCGTCCGCGATCACCTGCTCTGCCCCGACGGCGCCCGGCTGATGGACCGGCCGGTGGCCTACCACGGCGGCACCGAGCGGGTGTTCCGGCGCGCGGAATCGGCGGCGTTCCTCGGGCGCGAGATCGGGCTGATGTACGTCCACGCCCACTTGCGCTACGGCGAGGCGATGGCGGTGCTCGGCGAGGCCGACGCGCTCTGGGACGCGCTGCAGGTGGTGAACCCGGTCAGCGTCGGCGAGGTCGTCGCGAACGCCTCGCCGCGCCAGCGCAACGCCTACTTCAGCAGCAGCGACGCGGCCTTCCCCGACCGCTACCGCGCCGGCGCCGAGTGGGCGCGCGTCCGGGAGGGCACCGTGGCCGCCGACGGCGGCTGGCGGATCTACTCGAGCGGGCCGGGCCTCTACACCGGGCTGCTGCTCTGCCACGCGCTCGGCATCCGCCGGCGCTTCGGCGAGCGCATCGTCGCGCCGGTCCTGCCGCGGAAGCTCGGGCGGGTCACGCTGGAGATGGATCTCGAGGGCGGCCGCGAGCGATGGGATCTGACGACGGGTTCCTGACCTCTGTGCGTTGACAAACCCGTGTTCGCGGCGCCGCAGCGGCGAAAAGGGATTTGCGTTCCTCGCACGGAAGGTGATAATGCAAATCATTTGCAGAATCGGATCGATGCCCCAGTTCATGCGCACGATCATTTCCCGGCGGCGGACACTCGGCGCGATGCTGGCCGGGCTGGCCGGGCCTGGCCTGCTCGGCGGACGGGCGCTGGCAGCCGCGCACGAGCCGGGGCATGGCAGCCATGGTGACCCGGGCGACCGGACCGCCGGCAACCGCATGGTGGGCACGGTCGACCATGCCCGCAACGGCTTCGATCCGGGCGACATGCTCACCGACTTCGACTACGGCACGCTGAAGCCCGGCCCGGACGGACGGCCGGTGCGCGAGTGGATCGTCACCGCGATCGACCGCGAGATCGAGATCGCGCCGGGGGTGATGTTCCCCGCCTGGACCTACAACGGCCGGGTGCCCGGCCCGGCGTTCCGCTGCGGCGAGGGCGAGCGGCTGCGCTTCGTGTTCCAGAACGGCGGCAGCCACCCGCATTCGATGCATTTCCACGGCATCCACTCGTGGCGCGTGGACGGCGTGGCCGGGGCCGGCGTGATCGCGCCCGGCGAGGAGTTCGTCTACGAGTTCGAGGCCTTCCCCTTCGGCTGCCACCTCTACCACTGCCACGCCATGCCGCTGAAGCGGCACCTGCACAAGGGCATGTACGGCGCCTTCATCATCGACCCCGACCCGGACCGCCACCCGGAGGCGCGCACGGCGGCTGCGGCGCGGCGCCCCGGCACGCCCGAGCATGCCGGGTGGCAGGAGTTCGTGATGGTGATGAACGGCTTCGACACCAACTTCGACGACGAGAACGAGGTCTATGCCGTCAACAGCATTCCCTTCGCCTACGTCGAGCGGCCGCCGCGGGTCGAGCGCGCCCGCCGTCTGCGCATCTACCTCGTGAACCTCACCGAGTTCGACCCGATCAACTCGCTCCACCTGCACGGCAACTTCTTCGACTACTACGACCACGGCACCACGCTGACCCCGACCCATCGGATGATCGACACGGTGATGCAGTGCCAGGGCCAGCGCGGCATCCTGGAGATCAGCTACGCCGCGCACGAGCCCGGGATCTACATGTTCCACGCCCACCAGTCCGAGTTCGCCGAGCTCGGCTGGATGAGCCATTTCGAAGTGGTCTGATGGGCCGCGCCTGGATCTGGCTCGTGGTGCCGGCCCTGCTCCTGGGCGCCGTCGTCGGCTTCCTGCTCTATGGCCAGCCGCTGCGCGAGCTGACCGCCGCGGCCCCGCCGGTGGAGGAGCTGAGCGTCGAGGCGGTGCGGCTGGAGCCGGGCCTGATCGCGCTCACCCTGCGCGCCGACGGCTCGGCCCCGCTGACCCTGGCCCAGGTCCAGGTCGACGGCGCCTGGCGGGCCTTCACGCAAACGCCCGACGCGCCGATCGGTCGGCTGGACACCGCGCGGCTCGACATCCCGTACCCTTGGGTCGAGGGCGAGACCCACCACCTGCTGCTCTTGACGGCCACCGGCGTGGGCTTCGAGCACACGATCGACGTGGCGCAGGCTACACCCGCGTTCGCGGCGCAGACGCTCGGCACGCTGAGCCTGGTCGGCCTGCTCCTCGGGCTCGCGCCGGTGGCGATCGGGCTCCTCGCCTACCCCGCGATGCGGCGGGCGGGGCCGGGCGCGCTGCGCTTCCTGCTCGCGCTGACCGTCGGGCTGCTCGTCTACCTGATGATCGACACCCTCGGCGAGGGGCTGGAGCTCGGCGCCGGCGCGCTCGGCCGGCTGCGCGGCGAGACGCTGGTCTGGGTGGCCGCCCTCTTCACCGCCGCCGTGCTGCTCGGCCTCGGCCGGCGCGGCGGCGCGGCGCCGCGGGGCGTGGCGCTCGCCGGCTTCATCGCGCTCGGCATCGGGCTGCACAACCTCGGCGAGGGCCTGATCGTGGGCACCGCGCTCGCCACCGGGGCGGCGGCGCTCGCCACCTTCCTGGTCGTTGGCTTCGTCATCCACAACGTCACCGAAGGCTTCGGCATCGCCGCGCCGCTGACCACGGCCCAACCGACGCTCGCGATCTTCGCCGGCCTCGCCTTGCTTGCCGGCCTGCCGGCGGTGGTGGGCGTCTGGGTGGGGGGCCAGGCTGTCAGCCCCTTCTGGGCCGCGCTGTGCTTCGGGATCGGCGCGGGCGCGATCCTGCAGGTCGTGATCGAGCTCGCGGCCTGGCTCACCCGCGAGAACGGCGGCCTGCCCGTGACGCTTGTCACGGCGTCGGGCTTCGCGCTCGGTCTGGCGATCATGTATGGAACCGCGCTTCTCGTGTGACGAGCAGGCCCCCCGCTCCGTGCTCTGCCGTCCCGCGCGCTGGCGTCACGCGGCGGATCCTGCGCGAAGAGGGCCTGAACCCCAAGGGGCGGCGGGTCGCCACCACGATGAGCGACTACGGCGGCCCGATCTTCCCCAATCTCGCCAAGGGCTTCGAGGTGCACGAACCGAACCAGCTCTGATGGCGGACATCACCTGCGTCGCCATCGCCGCGAGCTTCATCTCGCCGTCCGACCGCGGCGTGCAGTACGGCGCCCGGCCGCATCGCGGGCTGCTCGCGGCGCACGGCCTCGTCGGCTCGATGAGCCGGCGGGGCAACCCCTATGACAACGCCAAGGCCGAGAGCTTCTTCAAGACGCTCAAGCGCGAGGCGATCCATGTCGCCGACTACCGAAAGGAGGCTCCATTTCGCGCTCGGCTCCCTCAGCCCCGCCCAGTTCGAGGACATGCGATAGAATGGCGGCCCCCGACCAGCCCAGACCGGAAGGCCTGGTTCGGCGATCGTGCCGTCGACGTCGAAGTCGAACGCCTGTATCGTCACGGAGACGTCTCCTTCGCCGCGCCGGAAAGCGCTGCCGGCAGGGCGGCGAGATCGTCGATGACGAGGTCCGCCCCGAGTGCGTCCACGGCGCCGTCGGAGTAGCCGCCCCTGACCAGGACGCAGGCCATGCCGGCGGCGCGCGCCGAGGCCAGGTCGGCGCGGCTGTCTCCGACCAGGATCGTTCCCTCCGGCGTCGCGCCCAGCCTTTCGCAGGCGGCGAGCAGCATGTCCGGAGCGGGCTTCTTCGGGTAGCCGCTGTCGCCGCCGATGACGTCTCGCACGGCGGCGAGGAGGTCGAAATGGGCGAGGATCGTGCGGGAGAACCCCTCCGGCTTGTTGGTCACGACGCCGCTGCGGGCGCCCGAGCGGTTGGCGGCCACCACCGCCTCGCGCGCGCCTGGACGCAGGACGGTCAGGTTGGTGAGGTGGCGCGCATAGATGTCGGTCATCGCAGCATGCCGGCCACGCATCGTCTTCTCGTCGAGGCCGGCGCCATGGGCGGCGAATGCGCGCTCGACGAGCTTTTCCAGGCCATGGCCGATCATGCCGCGCACCGCCGGCAGGGAATGGGGTGCGAGCCCCTCCGCTGCGAGCAACTCGTTGACGGCTGCCGCGATGTCGGGCGCAGAGTCGACGAGCGTCCCGTCGAGGTCGAACAGGACCACCTTTGGCCGAAACGGGAGCGCGGCCGGACGCCGGCCAATCATGCCGCGCGCGTCCCCAGGGTGCGGTCGGCCGCGGTCCTGATCGCGGCGATGTTGCGCGCGTAGGCCTCCTCGACGCCGCCCTTGAAGATCGCGGCGCCTGCCACCAGCACGTTGGCGCCCGCCGCGGCGACGAGCGGCGCGGTCTCCGGGGTCACGCCGCCGTCGATCTCGATGTCGATCGGGCGGCCGCCGAGCAGCGCCCTGACGCGGCGCACCTTCTCGACCACGGCGGGGATGAAGGCCTGGCCGCCGAAGCCCGGGTTCACCGTCATCAGGAGCACGAGGTCGAGGCGGTCGAGGACGTACTCGATCGCCGATTCCGGGGTCGAGGGGTTGAGCGAGACGCCGGCCCTCTTGCCGAGGGTCCGGATCGCCTGCAGCGAGCGGTCGAGATGCGTCGTCGCCTCGGCGTGAACGGTGATGATGTCGCAGCCGGCGTCGGCGAAGGCGGCGAGGAAGGGGTCGGCGGGGGTGATCATCAGGTGGCAGTCGAAGACCTTTTCGGTGCGCTCGCGGATCGCCCTGATGACCGGCGGGCCGAAGGTGATGTTGGGCACGAAATGGCCGTCCATCACGTCGAGGTGGATCCAGTCGGCGCCGGCGGCGGCGACGGCCTCGACCTCGTCGCCGAGCTTGGAGAACTCCGCCGAGAGGATCGACGGGGCGATGATCGTCTTGCCGGTCATGTGTCTTCTCCCAGTCCAGCGGCCTTGTTGCCGGGCACGGCGAACACGCGGCTCGCGCGGATGTCCTCGGCGGATATGGTTGAGAGGGCCTCGGCGTCGAGGGGACCTTTTGCCTTCTCGAACAAGCGGTTAGCTTGCCTGAGCCGGGCGCGGTCCAGCGCGTTGCGGATCGAGCGGGCGTTGGCGAAGTGGGGCTGGGCGCGGCGCCTGGCGATGTAGTCGATGAGCGCGGCGCGGCCGTCCTTGTCGAGGTGGTAGTTCTGCTGGCCGAGCATGGTCTCGGCGATGCGGAAGAGCTCGTCGGGGGTGTAGTCGGGGAAGTCGATGTGGTGGGCGATCCGGGAGCGGAAGCCGGGGTTGCTCTCGAAGAAGCGCTCCATGCGGTCGGCGTAGCCGGCGAGAATGACGACGAGGTCGTCGCGGTTGTTCTCCATGACCTGGAGAAGTATCTCGATCGCCTCCTGGCCGTAGTCGCGTTCGTTTTCGGGGCGGTAGAGGTAGTAGGCCTCGTCGATGAAGAGGACGCCGCCCATGGCTTTCTTCAGTATTTCCTTGGTCTTGGGGGCGGTGTGGCCGATGTACTGGCCGACGAGGTCGTCGCGGGTGACGGCGACGAGGTGGCCCTTGCGGATGTAGCCGAGGCGGTGGAGGAGGTCGGCCATGCGGAGCGCGACGGTGGTCTTGCCGGTGCCGGGGTTGCCGGAGAAGGACATGTGGAGCGTCGGCGTTTCGTGGGCCAAGCCCATGGCTTTGCGGGCTTTTTCGACGAGGAGGAGGGCGGCGGTCTCGCGGATGCGCTTCTTGACCGGGGCGAGGCCGATCAGCTCGCGGTCGAGCTCGGACAGGACGTCCTTGACGCCGGAGGTTTCGAACTCGGAGCGGAGGTCGACGGTGGCGGGGAGGGCGATGGCCGGCTCGGGCATTCGCGCGCAATTCCAATGGTTAACGTCGGTTTGTTAGATGCACGCATTATGCACGACGCATGCACAACGCATATGCCAGGCGTAGGCTCGGGATTGAAGGGTTAACGCGGACGGCGCGCCGTTGCGCGCCGGCGGTCGTTCTCCCCGCGCAAGCGCGGGGCCCCTCGCGCGCCGTTGCGCGCGGTTCTCCCCCCACCCCCCTTCCCCCCGCCCCCCAGGGGGCGGGGGAACCTGCCCGATAGGTGGGAGGGAGGGGCGGGGGCGCGGGGTCAGGCATAGCGTTGGCCTTCGGGCCGGTCGCTGGCGTAGGACTGGATGGTGTAGCGGATGCGCCGGCCGTCGATCTCCTGGCGTAGCAGCCGGAAGCCCGGCTCCTCCTCCGGGCGGTTGGCGATGAAGGCGAGGCGGACCGACTCCCAGCCGGGGGTCGAGTCGAAGGCGAGGACGCGGATGTAGCGGTCGCCGTACTGCTTGCGGCACTCGTTGAGCTCGTAGACGACGGCGGCGGCGTCGGGATTGTCGAACATCGGGTGGCCCCACATCTCCCAGTAGCTGTTCCGGGGATGCGGGTCGTCGGTGTACTCGAGCGAGACCGCCCAGCCGTTGTCGATGCAGTACTGCACCTGCTCGTGGATCTGCTCGTCACTGAGATCGGGCAGGAAGGAGAAGGCGCCTTGCGTCACGCGCATGGGGGTCGCTCCTTAGCTGACGGTTGCGGTGGGGACGAAGTCGGGCGTGTCGGTCGAGGCGTAGTCGAAGGTCACGTCCTTCCAGGTGTCGAGCGCCTGGCGCAGCGGCGTGCAGGTCCGCGCCGCCTCGGCGAGGATGGCCGGGCCTTCGGCGAGGGTGTCGCGTCCCGAGTTGCGGGCGAAGATCATCGCCTCGAGCGCAACGCGGTTGGCGGTGGCGCCGGCGGCGATGCCGTGCGGGTGGCCGATGGTGCCGCCGCCGAACTGCAGCACCACGTCCTCGCCGAGGTGGTCGAGGAGCTGGTGCATCTGGCCGGCGTGGATGCCGCCGGAGGCGACGGGCATCAGCTTGTTGAGGCCGGCCCAGCTCTGCTCGAAGAAGACGCCGTTCTCGAGCCGCATCGGCGTCACCTCCTCGCGGCAGATGTCGTAGTAGCCGCGGGTGGTGGCGGGATCGCCTTCGAGCTTGCCGACGACGGTGCCGGCGTGGATGTGGTCGACGCCGGCGAGGCGCATCCACTTGGCGATGACGCGGAAGCTGACACCGTGGCTCTTCTGCCGGGTGTAGGTCGAGTGGCCGGCGCGGTGCAGGTGCAGGATCATGTCGTTCCGGCGCGCCCACTTCGCCATCGACTGGATCGCCGTGTAGCCGATGACGAGGTCGATCATCACGATGACCGAGCCGAGGTCGCGCGCGAAGTCGGCGCGCTCGTACATGTCCTCCATCGTGGCGGCGGTGACGTTGAGGTAGCTGCCCTTGATCTCGCCGGTGGCAGCCGAGGCGCGGTTGACCGCCTCCATGCAGTAGAGGAACCGGTCGCGCCAGTGCATGAACGGCTGCGAGTTGATGTTCTCGTCGTCCTTGGTGAAGTCGAGCCCGCCCTTGAGCGCCTCGTAGACGACGCGGCCGTAGTTGCGCCCCGAGAGGCCGAGCTTCGGCTTGACGGTGGCGCCGAGCAGCGGCCGGCCCCAGCATTGCAGGCGCTCGCGCTCGACGATGATGCCGGTCGCGGGGCCCTGGAAGGTCTTCACGTAGGCGACAGGGAGGCGCATGTCCTCGAGGCGCAGCCCCTTGAGCGGCTTGAAGCCGAAGACGTTGCCGATGATCGAGGAGGTCAGGTTGGCGATCGAGCCCGGCTCGAAGAGGTCGAGGTCGTAGGCGATCCAGGCGAAGTACTGGCCGGCGGCGTTCGGCACCGGGTCGACGCGGTAGGCCTTGGCGCGGTACTTCTCCGCGGCGGTCAGCCGGTCGGTCCAGACCACGGTCCAGGTCGCGGTCGAGCTCTCGCCCGCGACCGCCGCCGCCGCCTCGACCGGGTCGACCCCGTCCTGCGGGGTGATGCGGAAGAGGGCGATGATGTCGGTGTCCTTCGGCTCGTAGTCGGGCTCCCAGTAGCCCATCTTCTTGTACTCGAGCACGCCGGCGGCGTAGCGCGCGCGGCCGGTGACGGTCGTCGGCTTGTTCATGGCGGCTTCCCTTTCGGCTGAGGTCAGGCGGCGGTGGCGGTGGCGATCGGCGGGTCGAGCTTGCCGGCCGCGTAGCGGCGCGCCATCTCGTCGAGCGGGACGACCTTGATTTTCGAGGCGTTGCCGGCGGTGCCGAACGCCTCGAAGCGCTCGCGACAGAGGCCGCGGAGCGCGTCCATCGCCGGCTTCAGGAACTTGCGCGGGTCGAACTCGCCCGGCGACTCGGTGGCGACGCGGCGGAACTGGCCCGCCATCGCCAGCCGGCAGTCGGTGTCGATGTTGACCTTCCTGACCCCGTGGCGGATGCCGCGGACGATCTCCTCGACCGGCACGCCCCAGGTCTGCGGCATGGCGCCGCCGTGGCGGTTGAAGAGGTCCTGGAGCTCCTGGGGCACCGAGGACGAGCCGTGCATCACGAGGTGGGTGCCGGGCAGGCGCTCGTGGATCGCCTCGATCACGTGCATGGCAAGGATGTCGCCGTCGGGGCGGCGGGAGAACTTGTAGGCGCCGTGGCTGGTGCCCATGGCGATCGCCAGCGCATCGACCCGGGTGGCGGCGACGAAGCGCACCGCCTCGTCGGGGTCGGTCAGGAGCTGGTCGTGACTGAGGGCGCCTTCGGCGCCGTGGCCGTCCTCGGCCTCGCCCTGGCCGGTCTCGAGCGAGCCGAGGACGCCCAGCTCGCCCTCGACGGAGGCGCCGACCGCGTGCGCCATCGCGGTGACGCGGGCGGTGATGCCGGCGTTGTAGGCGTAGGTGGCCGGGGTCCTGGCGTCGGCTTCGAGCGAGCCGTCCATCATCACGCTGGTGAAGCCGTGGCGGATGGCGCTGAGGCAGGTGGCCTCGTCGTTGCCGTGGTCCTGGTGGACGCAGATCGGGATGGCCGGGTGCATCTCGGTCAGCGCGTCCATCATCCGGGCGAGCATGATGTCGCCGGCATAGCTGCGGGCGCCGCGGGAGACCTGGAGGATCACCGGGGCGTCGCAGGCGGCGGCCGCCTGCGTGATCGCGAGGCCCTGCTCCATGTTGTTGATGTTGAACGCGGGGACGGCGTAGCCGCGCTCGGCGGCGTGGTCGAGGAGCTGGCGAAGGGTGATGCGGGGCATTGTCGTCTCCTCCCGGTCAGGGGGCTCGCGGTTCAGGACGCGCGGCGCTTGCGCTCGACGAGCTGGAGGATCAGCGGCGTCAGGATCAGCTGCATGGCGAGGTCGAGCTTGGCGCCCGGCACCACGATCGAGTTGGGCCGCGACATGAAGCTGTCGTGGATCATCGAGAGCAGGTAGGGGAAATCGATGCCGCGCGGATTTGCGAAGCGGATGACCAGCATCGACTTGTCGGGGGTCGGGATCCAACGGGCGATGAACGGGTTCGAGGTGTCGACGATCGGCACGCGCTGGAAGTTGATCTGCGTCTGCGAGAACTGCGGGACGATGTAGCGGACGTAGTCGGGCATTCGGCGCAGGATCACGTCGGTGACCGCCTCGGCCGAGTAGCCGCGGGTGGCGCGGTCGCGGTGGATCTTCTGGATCCATTCGAGGTTGACGACCGGCACCACGCCGATCCTGAGGTCGGCGTGCCGCGCGAGGTTGACCTTGTCGGTGACGGCGCAGCCGTGCAGGCCTTCGTAGAACAGGAGGTCGCTGGGCTCGAAGTCGCGCCAGGGGGTGAAGGTGCCGGGGGGCTGGCCGTGGATCGCCTCCTCCTCGGCGTCGTGGACGTAGGTTCGGGTGCGGCCGGTGCCCGCACGGCCGTACTCCTCGAAGACCGCCTCGAGCGTCTCGAGCTCGTTCGCCTCCGCGTTGAAGTGGGTGAAGTTCGGGTTGCCGCGGGCCTCCTCCTCGGCGACCTTCGCCTTCATCGCCGCGCGGTCGTAGCGGTGGAAGGCGTCGCCCTCGATGAACGCGGCGTCGATCTTCTCGCGGCGGAAGATCAGCTCGAAGATGCGCTTGACCGAGGTGGTGCCGGCGCCGGACGAGCCGGTGATCGAGATGATCGGGTGCAGGGTGGACATCAGGACCCCTCAGGCGCGGAACAGGCCGCGCTTGCCGAAGAGCGGCGAGCGTTCGGCGATCGCCGCCGGGTCGATGTGGTAGCGGGAGATGCGCGCCACCTCGCGCGCCGAGCCGAAGACCAGCGGCACGCGCTCGTGCAGCGACTGCGGGATCAGGTCGAGGATCGGGCCGACGGTGTCGGTGGCGGTGCCGCCCGCCTGCTCGACCAGGAAGGCGATCGGGTTCGCCTCGTAGACCAGGCGCAGCCGCCCGTGGGAGTAGCCGGGCCGTTCGTCGCCCGGGTAGAGGAAGACGCCACCGCGCGCCAGGATGCGGTAGGCCTCGGCGACCAGCGACGCGATCCAGCGCATGTTGAAGTCCCGCTCGCGCGGGCCGTCGGCGCCCTTCAGGCAGTCGTCCACGTAGCTGCGCACCGCCTCGCCCCAGTGGCGGTAGTTCGAGGCATTGATGGCGAACTCCCGGGTGCGGGGCGTGATGGCGAAAGGCTCCGGCAACTGCGCGAAGGCCGACCGAGAGAACCGGAAGCCGTGCGTCCCCTCGCCGAGGGTCAGCACCAGCACGAGCTGCGGGCCGTAGATGAAGAATCCGGCAGCCAGTTGCCGACGCCCTGGCTGCCGGAAGGACGCGGCCGGATCGGCGTCGGCGGCCGCGGGGAGGATCGAGAAGATGGTTCCGATCGACACGTCGATCTCGATGTTCGACGAGCCGTCCAGCGGGTCGATGGCGAGGACAAGTCCGGCGTCGGGGTTCAGGCGCACCGGTGCCTCCCGCTCCTCGGAGGCGTACCAGGCGACCGGCGCTTGCCGCATTGCGTCGTGGAACGCCCGGTCGGCATGCACGTCGAGGGCCTTCTGGAGGTCGCCGTCGGCATTGATGCCTTGACCGGCGTCCGGGAGGGCGCGCTCGAACGCTCCCGAGCCGATGGTGTCCCGGATGCCGATGGCCGCATGGGCCAGGCGGCGAACTACCTCGGCAATCTCGGCGCGGGGGCCGTCGCCGGCCTTCTCGTAGGCCGCCAGGAAGGCGTGAAGCGTGGTCGCGCTCATGGGCTCCCCCCTTTTCCCGTGCCGCGACTCCGCCGCGGCCTGGGCTCGTTGCGAGCAATTCAGCGCCACTCGACGGTTAAAGTAAAATTTAATTACTTTACGGATCAGCTTAGAAAATATTACCTTCGCGGCATGCGGCACGTCACTCTCCGCCAGCTCCGGGCGCTGCTCGCTATCCAGGCGCAAGGCAAGATCGTCAACGCTGCCAAGGTGTTGGGGCTTACCGCGCCGGCCGTCACGTTGCAGCTCAAGCAGCTGGAAGAGGACGCCGGCGCGGTCCTGTTCGACCGCACGACTCAGGGCATGCGACCAACGGCCGCGGGACTCGCGGTGATCGATGCGGCGCAGGCGATCGAGGAGCGCCTGCGCGTGCTTCGGGACGAGATCGACGCGATCAGGGGCGCGCGGCGAGGCAGCCTCGTCGTCGGCGCCGTCTCGACCGCCAAGTATTTCGCGCCGCAGGTGGTTGCCGGCTTCATGCGGGAGCACCCGGACGTCGATCTGAAGCTCTTCGTCGGCAATCGTGCGCAAACGATCACCAGCCTGAAGGACCACCGCATCGATGTCGCGGTGATGGGCAGGCCACCGCGCGACGTGCCGGTGCGCGCGGCGGCCTTCGGCGACCACCCGCTGCTCGTCGTCGCCGCGCCCGACCATCCGCTGGCCGGGCGGCGCGGCATCGGCCGCGAGGAGGTGGCGCGCGAGCATTTCATCATCCGCGAGCCGGGTTCCGGCACGCGGAGCTCGTTCGAGCGCTTCCTCGGCGAGATCCCGGGGCGGCTGGACGATCCCGGCACCGAGATGGACTTCGAACGAGACGATCAAGCAGGCGGTGATGGCCGGGCTCGGCGTCGCCTTCATCTCGGCCCATACCGTGGCGCTGGAGGTCGAGGCCGGGCGGCTCGCGGTGCTCGACGTCGAGGGGCTGCCGGTCTGGCGCCAGTGGTTCGCGGTCGCCCGCAGCGACCGCTCGGTCACGCCGGTGATGGCGGCCTTCGAGGCCTTCCTCGCCCAGAGCGCCGCCGCCTTCCTCCCGGTCCTCGGCAGGCTCGACGCCGGCGGGGGCAGGACCGGAGACGACGCGGGTCCGGCCTAGCCGCCATCGGCGCCATGCCGCCGGGGCTGCGGTCGCGCGGCCCGTGTCGACCGGCCTGACGGCCGATCGCTGCGACAGACCGCGCTCGGCGCCGAGACGAGCGAGCGTGCAGAGAGTCGGGAATGCAGCAACGCGGGCCGGAATCGCCGAACTTGCGCGGCTGGTGCGGGCGTGCCTGCGCATTGGAGCCGTCGCGTGAAGTATATTTCGCAAATATATTTATCAGAGACGCCTGCAAAACGCCGAATTATGGCCGGACAGGCGGCCGCGGATCGTTCGATGAACTCTGGAGCTGAGACCTCGTTGGTCTCGCTTCGAGGTTTTTCGGTGGACGAGATCGGAATCGGTGGCGTGTGGGGGATCTCAGGACGGGCGGAGGCCATAGAGCCTGAGGAAGCGCCCGCCCTTCCAGACGTTCCAGGCGATGGCGACCAGGGTGAAGTGGGTCCGGTTGCGCGCCAGCCCGAGGAAGCGGGTGCGCGCCAGCCGCCACACCTGCTTGCCATGGCCGAAGATGCGCTCGACCCCGGCGCGCGTCACCCCGATCTCCTTGTTGCGCGCGACCTCCGCCGCCAGCAGCGGGGCGTTGCGGTAGCCCTTGCGTTGCACCCGGTCGGCGACACCGCGGGCAGCCAGGGTGTCGCGCGTCTCCTGCGCCGAATAGGCGCAGTCGGCGTAGAGCTCGGTCTCGCCCCCGGTCATCAGCCCCTTCCAGCTCTTGATCTCGTGCGCGTTGCCCGGCGTCACCGTCTGCGCGTGGATGAAGCCGTCCTCGTCGGCGTTGACCTGGAACTGGTAGCCCCAGGTCCCGACCTTGCGCCCGCGCGCATTGATCTTCACGTGCGCCCCCGCCTCCGGGTCCCGGCCGTCCGTCTCGCCCTCGCCGAGCTTCCCCCGCCCGGTCCGCGCCGCCTCGACCACCGTGGCGTCGATGATCGCCACCCGTCCCTCGCCAATGATCACCTTCTTCGCCGCGAGCTGCTCCGTCACCGCCGCGAACAGTGCCGCGAGCTGCCCCTCCGTCTCCAGCTGCGCCCGGAAGCGGCCGATCGTGGTCGCATCCGGGGTCGCGGCATCGAGCTCCAGCCGGCAGAACTTGCGGAACAAGAGATCCCGCGCCAGCTGCGCCGCCAGCTGCTCGTCCGAAAGCCCGTGCCAGATGCCGAGTAGCAGCGCCCTGAGCAGCGTCTGGACCGGATAGCCGGGGCGGCCGGTCGCCTTCTTGCCCTCGTCGACCAGCAGCCCCGCCAGCGCCTCCCAGTCGAAAAGCGCCTCCACCGGGTCGAGCGCCTTCAGCGCGGGGTGATCGAACAGCTCGGGGCCGGCGAAAAGGGCGGGTTGCGTCGCAAAGCTCTTTCTCATGCCAAAGAGCTTAACCCATCGAGATCCCCAACGGAATCCGTGAGTTTTGCAGAGGGCTCTATCAAAAAGGTGAAAATAAGGTGAAACCTAGATTCACGTTCCAAGTGCGACGGTGAAGTTGCGGCGAAGCTCGTCCGCGAGCCCGCGGGAGAATGCCTCGAGAGGCGTGCTCCAGTCGAGGCATTTGCGCGGGGTGGTGTTGAGGCTGCGAACCAGCCGGGCGATGTCGGCATCAGTGACCTCCGCGAGGTTGGTGCGGCGCGGCAGGCGCCTGCGCATGCGGCCGTGGGTGTTCTCGATCGAGCCGCGCTGGCCGGGACAGCCCGGATTGCAGAAGTAGGCCGCGATCTCGGTCCAGAGCGTGACGTGCTCGTGGTGGGCGAACTCGCCGCCGTTGTCGCAGGTGAGCGTGCGGCGCGCCGGCGGCGGCAAGGGCAGGAGCTCGGCGACGATGGCGCGGGCGCAATCGCCGGCTCCCATGCCGCGAAGACGCCGGGCGAGCGTCAGCCGGCTCGCACGATCCTCCAGGGTGAGCAGCGCCTGGCCGCCCTTGCGGAAGTGCATCACGTCGCCCTCCCAGTGTCCGATCTCGCTGCGAAGATTGGCATTTTCCGGCCGCGCCTGGATCGGAACCCGGTTCGGGATCGGCAGCCGCGACCCGCGCCGCCGGCCCCGGCCCCGCCGCCGCTTGCGCTGGCGGAGCAGGCCAGGCAGCCCCGCCTTGCGTCCCTCGAGGCTCCAGACGTAGCGGTAGATGGACTCGACGCCGATCCTGTGCTCGGCTGCTTCGCGCTCCATCCTTCCCACGATCTGCTCGGGAGACCATCCCATGGCAAGGCCGGTCTCCACGCGGGTCCTGAGCGGGGTGGAGCGCCCGATCCGCGAGCCCCGCTGCTTGCGCGCCCGGGCGCGGTTGTCGGCACTCTGCGGTCGGTAGCCGCCCACGACGCAGCGGTTGCGCCTGATCTCGCGGTAGACCGTCGACCGGTGTCGGTTCAGGCGGCGGGCGATCTCATCGAGGCCCAGACCCATCTCCAGAAGGCCGCATAGGCGGCAACGCTCATCGAGCGTCCAGTGGCTGTAGTGCTGTCCCATGGCGACACCAGATATAGCAGGTGTCGCACTTGGTTTGGAAATCTACGAAACGGTGCCTGCGCCACATTTCGTGGCGCACACCGGCAACGTGGATATAGGAACTCATTTCTTGATCACCGCTGTTGCTTCAGAGGCGGAGCCGCCGGTGCAGGGCACCGCGGCTCCGCGGGGTCACAGCGCGCGGAGCTTACCTCATCACGCTCTAGCCGCAATCAGCGCTGGCCGCCGGGGCTCCGGTCACGCCGCGGAGATCGGGCTGATGGGAATGCCGGCGGTGCGCGGCTGCTGCACCGCATGGGAATGGTCGTGGTCCTCGTCCTCGACGTGCGACCGGCCGGGGCAGCCGGCGGCCACGGCGTCGAAGCGGATGAGCGGCGGGCTCACCCCAATCGCGCGGCAGTACCGGCCTTGCAGGCAAGCATCGTCTCCTACAGCTTCGGAGCTTGAGCTCACTTCCCGGCGAGGTCCGTATGCAGCCGGGCTCCGATCAGTCCGCACCCCCGCGGTCCTGGCTGAAGATCAGCGCGCTGTAGGCGCCCACAGCGACCTCGGCCGACCAGGCCATGCCGTCGCATTCCTGCTCGACCGCCTCGACGTCATGGCTCGCGAAGCCTTGGAAATCGTCGCTATAGCCTTGCCAGTCCGTGTTGAGGCGAAGCCGCCAGGTCCCGGGCCGCGGGAAGCCGATGCGGTAGACGCCGCGCTCCTCGTGCGCGAAGTTTGCGACCACCACCACGTCGTCGCCCGGGCCGCCCCCGTGCCAGCGGTGGAAGGCGACGAGCTTCTTCTCCTCGTCGACCCGATGCACCTGGATGCCGCGGCCGCCGAGCCCGGCGCTGACCCTGTCGCGGTCGAGCCGCAGCCGGATGAGGTCGCGCCAGAGTCGGACGATGCCGCGAAACGCCTGGCTCTGGTCCCAGTCGAGCGGCACAGTGTCCCGGAACCACTCGCCCTGCAGGAACTCCTGGCCCTGAAACAGCATCGGGATGCCGGGTGCGGTCAGCACCAGCGCCGCCCCGAGCGTCGAGCGCTTCTGCGCCGCCAGATGCGCCGGATCGCCGGGCGCGATCTCGTGCGGGATGCGCGCCTTGCCGTTCGCCACCTCGTCGTGGCTCTCGGTGTAGATCACCCGCTGGAACGGATCGCCGTTGTAGTGGTGGCCGAGCGCGTGGGCGACCGTGCCCATGTGCCGGCGCGCGTCGTCGGGCGCGATCAGCACCTCGCGGATCGGATGGACGAACTGCGCGTCCCACTGCGCGCCGAAGCCGGCGCCGCCCGCCTCGGCCCGGGCGGTCAGCGCCGCCTGGTTGCGCAGATCCTCGGCGATGGTGATGCGGCCGGGGTAGCGCGCGGCGATCTCGCCGTTCACCCACTGCATCAGGCTCCAGCCCTCGGCGAGCGCGTCGCCCGGGTCCTCCTCGGTGCCCCGAACGTTGCGGATGTAGAGCGTCATGTCGAAGCGCAGCCCGTCGATCCGGTACTCCTCGATCCAGAAGTGCGCGTTGTCACGGATGAACTGCCGCACCTCGCCGCGGCCGTAGTCGGGGCGAGTGTCGCCCCAGGGCGTCTGCGACCTCCAGTCGTTGTAGAAGTAGATGCCGCCCTTGTCGTTCTCGCTCCAACCGTCGAACTGCCAGAGGTCGAGGTCGCTCGGGCCGAAGTGGTTGTAGACCACGTCGAGGATCACGGCGATCCCGGTCCGGTGCGCCGCCTCGATGAAGCCGCGCAGGCCCTCCGGGCCGCCGTAGGTGCTCTCGACCGCGAAGATGTGCGCGGGGTTGTAGCCCCAGGAGAAATCGCCCGCGAACTCGGCGGCCGGCATGATCTGCACCGCGTTGACGCCGAGACGGCGGAGATGCGCGAGCTTGGCGACTGCGTCCTCGAAGGTGCCGGGCTCCCCCTCGTCCGCCGGCCGGTGGAAGGTCCCGACGTGCATCTCGTAGATCACGAGCCGGTTCCAGGGCGGCGGATCGAAGTCCGCCCCGGCCGGTCCTGGTGCGACAACGATGCCGTTGCCGACCGAGCTGGTCACCGCCCGGGCGTAGGGATCGATGCGCGACAAACGCGCCGGGCCGTTGTGAATCAGGAACCGGTACTCGTCACCGGGCTTAGCCTTGCCGACGTCGGCGCACCATGTGCCGTTCGCCTCGGCCGTCAACGGGGTCGCGTCCTCCGACCAATCGTTGAAGGCGCCCGTCACGAACACCGCGTCCGCATGCGGCGCCCACACCCGAAAGGTGACGCCTTCGGCGTGCGGCAGCGCACCCATGCCCTCGCGGGTCGATCCCATTGATTGTACTCCGCCCGCCCCGACAGGGACCTGAGCATGCGGTCACGAGTTGTTCAAGCGCGTCGCGGTGGCGGACGGATCGCGCCTGGCGAAGCGCAAGGCCCGGCTCAGTCGGACGACGTGATCGCTCCCTCCCCTTCCGCTTGTGCCGCTGCGCCGCTCGCGGAAACGCTCCCCGTTCGTCAGGTCACGCAGGATTTCCTTGAGCTGGGTCGTGCGGCATGCAGGCCGGTACATGATCTCGAATTCGGGCGTGTACGGGCGGCGCCTCGGCGCCAGCGGTGCATGTCGAGCAGCGGGTTCTCGAAGCCGCGCTCCGGCACCAGCACGTGGACGCGCACGGCAACGCGCGGTCGTTCATCTGGCTGACAGGGTGCGGGTCGCCCTAGTGGACGCAGCCACCCGTACCGGCGACCGCCCGCTGCTCGAGGTCGACGACCTCGAGGTTCGCCTCAAGAACGTGCGCGGGGTCGACGGTCTGTCGATGCACATCGCCAAGGGCGAGACGCTGGGACTGGTCGGCGAATCCGGCTCGGGCAAGAGCACGACCGACCGGGCCGCGCTGCAGCTGGTGCCGACGGCCGCCGGATCGATCCGCCTGGACGGAACCGACCTGGCGACCGCCGACGCCGCAGCGCGGCGCAACCTTCGACGACGGGCGCAGATGATGTTCCAGGACCAGTTCGGCAGCCTGAATCAGCGCATGCAGGTCGGCGACATCATCGTTGCCGAGCCGTTGGAGATTCACCGCATCGGCGACCAGGCGGCCCGGCGCCGGCTGGTGGACGAGCTGCTGAGCGTGGCGGGATTGCCGGCGAACGCGGCGCTCCGCTTTCCCCACAGTGCTGCGCGCGGAGATCCCAGGCCCCGCCGATCCGCCCGCCGGTTGCCGTTTCCGCACCCGCTGCCCTGTGCGCGGCAGCGCTGCTCGGAGGAGGCGCCCCGGCTGGAGCCATCCGGCGGATTCCGGGCGCGACCTGACGCTGCGGCATTCTGGAGCCGCGATCAGCCTCGGCTTCCTGCATGTCTCCAGGCAGCGAGGCGGCCGTGGCGGTGCTGTACAACAACGTGCTGCTGTTCTACCGCAGACCTCGATCTTGCGCGCGTGAAGCGCGGGGGCGCCGACGCGCGCTGCGTACGCGGGGATGCGTTCGCGACCTCCGGTGGTGTGCAGCAGATCAACATCCCCGCCCCGACACAATCCGCCGCTTGACCTGTCCAACGACAGGGGCGCACTCCACTGAAGTCATCCCGTCTAGACCAGGTTGCCCGCAGCATCGCCGAGGTGCGGGCTTGCGAAACCGAGCCGGCGCAGGCCGAGGCGGATTTCCGGGCAGCTCATCAGGAGCTTCCAGAGCAGCCCGGTGCGCGCGTTCTCGATCATCACGACGATCGGGCCCTGGTCGATCGCGAGATACCAGCCCGCGGTCCAGTCGGCGGTCTCGCTGAACGCGTCGAAGAAGCCGTACTCACCCCAGAGGCGGTCGCCGAGGCGATAGTAGAAGTGCCGGAGCGCGCGCATAGAGGGCTCCGGCGTGAAGGGAAGGGACGCGAGCGCCGCGGTCGGCGTGATCACCCCGAGGTCGTTGGTCGGCGAATGCGCCTCGTAGCCGAGCACACTGTCGCTCGCCGTCAGACCCCAGCAGTCCGGACCGTAGCCCTTGAACTGCAGCGGGTTTCGCACGCAGTAGTCGCGATTGACCACCGCGTGGGCCACGCATTGCTGCCAGTAGTCGGCATAGCGGTCCACGAGGCCGCGTGGATCGAGGCCGAGGAACGAGTACTGCGCCAGGAACAGCGGCCCGCCCCAGTCCGGGCCGAGCTGCAGGCACGTCCCGTCGTAGAGGCGCCCGTTGCGGAAGTCGCGGCCGTCCGCCCAGCCGCGATGATAGATCTCGGGCGAGATCGGGTAGCGCGGGGCGGAGGCGGCCAGCACGTAGGCGATCAGGCACTCGTTCCAGCCACGGATCTCGTGGTTCATGCTCCAGCCGTTGTTCGGGCTCCAGTGCCAGTAGAGCACGTTGCGCCCGCCCTGCGTATGCCAGCTCCACTCCGCCTCTTCCCACAGCCAGGTGATGGCGGCCCGCAGCCGGGTCTCGGCCTCGTCCGCGCCGTCGAAGTACTGGCGGGCGCACAGCAGCCCGGCGATGAGAAAGGAGGTCTCGACCAGGTCGCTGCCGTCGTCCTTGCGGCTGAAGGGGATGGTCTTGCCGGTCTCTCCGTTCAGGAAATGCGGCCAGATGCCGTGGTAGCTGTCGGCCTTCAGGAGGAAGCGGACCATGGTCCACAGCCGGTCGGCCGCCGCGGCGCGGCCGATCCAGCCGCGCGAGACGCCGGCGATGATCGCCATGACGCCGAAGCCGCTGCCGCCCGTGGTCACCGCCTCGAGGCCGTATTTCGGCGTGACGTTGCTGCGCTCGCGCGCCAGGCCGCACACCGGGTGGGCGAAGTCCCAGAAGTAGCGCAGCGTCTGGCGCTGCACGAGATCGAGCAGCGCGTCGTCATCGAGGTCGGCGGTGTCCTTGCGCCGCATTCGTCAGGTCTCCCTGCCCGAGTCACCCCTCGATCGATACCCGCTCCGGCGCGCGCGCGGGAGCCCGCTTGCGACGCCCTTGCGGATCCTCGCTACTGCACCCGTGTCGCGAGCGGCGGGAGGGGGACCGGATTGGGATGCGCGATCGAGCCGGCTTCGGCGAAGCCGCTGACCAGCTCCAGGCGGGGCCCGACCTCGAGCAGCCGGTTGTAGAAGGGCTTGCCGAAGGAGTTGGTCGGGAGCGCGTCGGAGTGCAGCACCGAGAGAATGACCGCGGCCGGAAGGCGCTCGGCCAGCGCGTGGTGGAAGTCCGCGGCACCCTTCGGATCGAGGGCCGAGGTGGCCTCGTCGAGCAGCAGGATGTCCGGCTCCTGCAGCAGCATCCGCGCGAGGACCAGGCGCTGCTTCTGCCCGCCGGACAGCACGTCGCGCCACGGCCGTCCCTGGTGCAGCTCGAGGTCGAGCTCGCGGATGAAGCCGCCAAGGCCGGCGCGCGACAGGACCTCGGCGACCGCCAGCGCGTCGAAGTCCCCGGCCGAGTGCGGGTAGGTCACGAGCTCCCGGAGGGTCAGGCGCTCGGGCAGGTCGGCCTCCTGCGCGGCCAGGAACATCCGGGCGCCCGCGGCCACCGCCACGCGGCCCTCGCCGTACGGCCAGAGGCCCGCGAGCGCCTTGAGGAGCGAGCTCTTGCCGCAGCCGCTCGGCCCGCTGACGTGCAGCCGGTCGCCCCGGCGCAGCACCAGGCGCGACACGCTGACGAAGGGCTGCGCGTCGTGCCCGCGATGGCAGAGGTCGAGCCCGTGCACCGCGAGCATCGGGCCGTCGATGATCTCGCACCGGCGGAACGCGCTCCTGCCGGTCTCGGCGTAGAAGCGATCGCGGTCGCGCACCCGCTCGATCGCCGCCGCGAGCTCGGTCAGCCGCGTCGCGTTCGCCCTCAGGACCGCGATCTCGGACATCACGTTGGTGAACCACGAGGCGCCGCCGATCAGCTCGGCGGTCAGCTCGGAGCTCGCGACGTAGCTGCGGAAGCTCATGCCGCCCGAGAACAGGGCCGGAAGCGCCGGGACGTAGGCGAGCAGCCGCTGCGACAGGAAGGTCGAGACTTCGGTGAACATCAGCATCGTCGCGACCCAGACGTTCTGCCGGCGCCAGGCGTGATCGATGCCGGCGTAGAGCCGTGCGTTGGTGGCGCGCTGCGCGGACTGGCCGGACGAGGCGGCGACGAGCCCGACCCGGTTCAGCATCGAGGCGAGCTCGCCGCGCCACGCGCCATCGCTGCGCTGCCGCTCGAGGGTGCGGATCTGCACGATGCGGCCGACGCTCCAGGCGAAGAGGGTGGCGGTCGGGACGTAGAGCGCCACGAGGAGGCCGGCGAGAAGGGCGGTGCCGTACTCGCCCGGCACCAGGTCGATCCGGCCAGCGATCTCCGGGCCGAAGAGCGACCCGATCATCTGGTTCGCAGCCGCCCCCGTCCGGTCGAGCAGCGCGACGGGCTGGCTGCGGGCGATCAGCGCCACCGAGACGAACCAGATCGACGCCACCGCGCCGAAGAAGCCCATCACGAGGCCGATCAGCCCGCCATAGAGATGGTCGGTGCAGGTATCGAGGCGCTGGTCGATCGAATCCGGCAGTCGCGCGTTCTTGCCGTCGGACCCGCGGTCGCTCATCAGGTCGAGGGCGATGCGCCGGTCCCCGAGGATCGCGGCGTCGAAGCGTGCGATCAGCCACTGGCGCGACCGGCGGTGCAGCGTGGTCGACACCAGATGGCGGACCGCCATACCGGCGGACCGGGAAAGCGAGATGCCGAAAAAGGCCATCGCGGAAAGCAGGATGACGCGGCCCGGATCGGCGACATCCGGCCGATTGAATTCCGCGAGGGACGCGATGAAGTCCGCGCTCGCCGTCGCGGTCCAGACCGAGGCCTTGCCGAGCAAGGCGGTGATCGCCAGCACGACCACGGTCAGGGTCCAGGCCTCGCGCCAGCGCTCCGAGAACCAGTAGGCCGAAACAAGACCCCAGAACGTGGTGCACCGTTTCACGGGGCGCCCTTCCGCGGAAGCACGCCAATGGCACCAGTCTTCACGGGTGTCGCCCGTCCCGTCATCAACACTGCTCCGCTCCACCCGGGACCCCGGGGACTCTACCTTATGTTCGTGGGCAGGATTTTGCCGACTGCTACGTTAACGATTGGTAAATCGAATGGTAAGAGTCCGTTAAGCGTACGGCAAAAGTGCCGAATCTCTCCGGGGCAGCTGTTGCAATGGCGACACAGTCGGGCTTCACCAAGCCACCGCACAACACGGATCGCCGGGGCGCTCGCCTGTCGGATGACCCTGCGGCAGGTCGCCGGGGGAAGCGCTCTCGTCGCGCCAAGCTTCGGAATTATCGTCGGTCCCAGCATCGCTACGGCTCCGCCCGCCCTGCATTCCTGGCAGTGGTTCGTTGGACGCCGCGAGGAAGTTGCGGCCCGCCCCATCAACGATTGGTGAACTTCAAGGTTTGAGTCACCGAAGGTTCACCGCTCGGCACAGGTGCCGGCCGCACTGGGGACAGCTCTCATGGAGACACTGACGATGTTGACGATGCCATCGCACGTCACGGAGCGCGCCTGGGCGCTGGCCTCCGGGATGACGCTGCGGCAGCTCGCCGGCCAGCTCACCTCGATCGATCCCGGGCGCTACCAGCAGCTGGCCGGCGAGGACATCGCGCTGGCCGTCGCGCGCGGCGAGATCGGCGGCACCGGGCTGGTCGGCGCCCGCCTGCGCGAGCTGCAGGAGATCGCGGTCGCGAACGGCCATCCCCCGCTCATGGTGAAGGACGACGGGCGCCGGGGCTTCTACCTCGTCGCGCCCTTTCCCCTCTACTGCTTCGACATGGACCTGGTGCGCCGCGCGCACGAGCAGGCGGCGGTCGACGCCCGCACCGCCGGCGCGACGCTGATCCGTATCACCTGCGACTATGCCTTCGCCCAGAACCAGGGCCGGACGCAGGAAGGCGGCCTGATCTCCTGCCCGGTCTTCATGAGCGAGGTGACGCGCGCCAGCACCGAGGGTCTGACCGCCTCGGGGCGCATCGCGGTGATCCTCAAGCACATGGGGCCCTACCAGTACACCGTCGGCCCCGACTACACCGCGCTGCCGATCGAGCGCACCGAGTTCCTCGAGACCGTGCTGCCACGCTACGCCGGCGGCTTCGAGGCGGGGGCGCACGGGGCGATGATGAGCTTCGTGGCGCTGAACGGCGTCCCGGCCCATGCCGACCCGTTCCTGCGCGACGTCGTCAGGGCGAAGGCGGGACCGGGCGCGATCATCGAATCCGACTACGACGGCATCTACGAGCTCTACGGCGGCTTCGGCTATGCGGCGAGCCCGAAGGAAGCGGCGCTGCGCGCCTTCCGCGAAGGCGGCGTCCATATCGATCTCTGCTCGCTGCTCTACCTCCGCTACCTGCCCGAGCTCGTGCAGGAGGGACGCCTCGGCGAGGAGGAGCTCCGCGAGCGGGCGGCCGAAATGCTGACCTGCAAGGAGCGCGTCGGCGTGCTCGACGATCCCTATCTCGGCACCGCCCCCGACCGGGCGCACAAGCTCCTCGCCGGCCCGGCGACCGCCTACCGCGATCTAACGCAGGCCTCGGTGGTCCTGCTGCGGCCGACCCGGCCGGACCCGGCGGTGCTGCCGATCCCGCCCGCGACCGGCGCGGCGCGTCTCTGCGTGCTCGGGCCGCTCGCGGACCAGGACCCCGAGGACTGGCTCGGCGCCTACTCGAGCCATGCCAACCACCACCTCGAGCGGGTCACGACGCCGCTCGCCGGGATCCGCAGGCACTGGCCGGACGCGGCCTACGCCCGTGGCGTCGACTACGACGTCGAGGGCGGCGACCGCCGGGCCATGCGCGAACAGCTGCGCGAAGCGGCCGCGGCTGCCGCGCTCGCCCGCGATGCGACCCACGTCGTGCTCTTCCTCGGCGAGCCGCACACGTGGAGCGGTGAGTTGGCGACGCTGGCCGAGCCTCGGCTGCCCTTCATCCAGCGCCGGCTGGTCGAGCTGGTGCGCCGGCAGAACCCCGGCGCGAAGCTCATCGTCTTCGTCACCGCCGGCCGGGCGCTCCACATCCCCACGGAGGTCGAGGCGAACGCCGACGCCATCTTCTGGACCGCGCACCTCGGCACCTTCGCCGGCGACGCCATCGCCGACATCCTCGCCGGCATCGTGAGCCCGACCGCGCGGCTGTCGCACGGGCTTCCCTTCGCCGACGGGATCACCTCGGGCTTCGACACCCGGCAGGCCCGGCTCGACCGGCCGGCCGTGCCGGTGGTGCGGGGCTCGGCCATGCGCCGGCAGCGCCACCACTGGTGCGCCTACTACCTCGGCCTCGGCGCCCGCTGGCCAGCGGCTTACCACTTCGGCGAGGGCTACTCCTACACCAGCTTCGAGCTCTCCGACTGGGCGCTCGACACCGGGAGGCTTTCGGTCGCGGCCGGCACGGAGCTCACCGCCAGCGTCCGGGTGACCAACACCGGCAGCCGCGCCGGCACCGAGACCGTGCACCTCTACTATCAGGACATGGTCTGCGAGGAGCGGGTGCCGCGCCTGCTCGAGCGCCTCGGCCACCGGCAGGCGACGCTCGCCCCCGGCGAGTCGACGACGCTGACCTTCACGGTCACGTCCGCGATGCTCGCCAAGTACGGCCGCGACCCCGAGGCCGGCCCGCGGGTCTGGCCCGACCGGAACCCGGCGGAGAACCCCGACCGGCTGCTCCTCGTCCAGCACGAGGGGCAGGCGCTCGACGCCATCGAACGCTTCGGCGACGCGCCCTGCGTGCTCCACTTCACGGTCGAGCCATAGGCGATGGCGACGACCTGGGTGTTCCCGCTCGCCGGCCAGAGCAACATGGTCGGCCGCGACGACGCCGACGGCACCAGCGCCTGGCCGGACGCGGTGCGCTTCGTGACGCAGGAGGGCGGGCTGATCGCGCCGGCAGCCGAGATCGCGGCCCCCGAGGGCAACGGCGGCCCGTACCTGATCCCCAAGCGCTTCGCCGCCGGCTTCCTCGCGACCCGGCCGCGGGACAGCATCGTCTTCGTCCCCGGAGCGGTCGGCGGCACGAGCTTCTGGAACCACCGCTGGAACCCGGGCGACGACCTCTACGACAACCTCGTCGCGCTGACGACGGCCGCCCTGGCCCGAAGTCCGGCCTGGCGCCTGCGCGCCATGCTGTTCCAGGGCTTCGAGACCGACGCGAAGAACGCGATGCTGGCGACGACCTTCCGCCGCGCGCTCGACC
This sequence comes from uncultured Alphaproteobacteria bacterium, assembly GCA_963763295.1. GTDB lineage: Bacteria > Pseudomonadota > Alphaproteobacteria > Rhodobacterales > Rhodobacteraceae > Amaricoccus. The sequence continues at coordinate 42,881 of CAVXOH010000002.1, read as the reverse complement.
GCTTCGTCAGGGCCGTCCGCGCCGACCTCCGGGCGCCCGAGCTCCCGATCGTCTTCGGCGAGCTCCCCGCCGGGTTCGTCGACGCCTGCCCCGAGCGCATCGCCATCCGCGACGAGCTCCTCCTCGCCCCCTCGCGGCTCCCCTTCACCGCCGTCGCCTCGAGCCGGTCCCCGAGCGTCGCCGACGACGACGGGCTCCACTACTCGACCGCCGGCCTCCTTAGCATCGGCGACCGCTTCGCCCCCGCCCTCGCTGACGCCGAGGCGAACGCCCTCGCCCCGCTCGTCGGCTGACCAATTCAGGCGTATGCGTCGTGCATAGTTTGTGCATACGATGTGCATGCGGCTTCTCACGCCTTTTCAGAGGCTTGACCGCCAAACGCGCCGCGCGGCCTGTTCCCCGGCACCGCCGTGCCTAGATTGCGGCGGAGCCCAAGCCAAAGGCGGAGATGATGCCGACGGCCCCGATCGCCCCCTACGACGAGAGTCTGCCGCACCAGGCCCGCGTGCTGATCCGCGCCGTGCATCGCACGCCCGGACGCACGAGGCTCTACGTCCTCGCCGGCGCCCTCGTCCTCGTCATCATCGCCACGGCCGCGATGCAGGTGCAGCTCAACGCCTGGAACCGGCCTTTCTACGACGCGATCGAGCGCCGGGACCTGCCCGAGTTCGTGCGCCAGCTCGGTGTCTTCGTCGTGATCGCCGCCATCCTGCTCGTGCTCAACGTGGCGCAGACCGGCTTCAACCAGCTGTTCCGCGTGAAGCTGCGCGAGCTCGCGACCAAGGATCTGATCGGGAACTGGATGACGCGCAAGCGCGCGGCGCGCATCAGCCGCGCGGGCGAGATCGGCGTCAACCCCGACCAGCGCATCCAGGCGGACGCGCAGAACCTGACCGAGATCACCACCGACCTCGGCATCGGCCTCGTGCAATCCTCGGTGCTGCTCGCGAGCTTCATCGGCGTGCTCTGGTTCCTGTCGGAGGGCGTGGCCATTCCGGTCGGCGACCGTGACCTGGTGATCCCCGGATACATGGTCTGGGCCGCGCTCCTCTACGCGCTCTCCGGCTCGCTGATCTCCTGGCGGGTCGGCCGTCCGCTGGTGCGGCTGGGGACCGACCGCTACGCGCGCGAGGCCGAGTTCCGCTCCGCCCTCGTGCAGGGCTCGGAGCGCGCCGAGGGCATCGCGCTCAGCAACGGCGAGGCCCAGACCCGGGAGGGGCTCGAGACGAGCCTCGACACGCTCGTCCCCATCCTTCGACGCCTCGCCATGGCGCGGGTGCGCCTGACCTGGGTGACCGCGGGCTACGGCTGGGTCGCGCTGGTGTTTCCGATCGTGGTGGCGGCGCCGGGCTACTTCGCCGGGCGGCTGAGCTTCGGCGAGCTGATGATGGTGGTCGGCGCATTCAACCAGGTGCAGCAGTCGCTGCGCTGGTTCGTCGACAACACCAGCCAGATCGCCGACTGGCGCGCGACGCTGCTTCGGGTCATGAACTTCCGTCAGGCGCTGCTCGGCCTCGACGCCATCGAGGCCGGCGCCGGCCGCATCGAGCGGGGCGAGGATCCGCAGGGCCGCTTCACGCTCGACGCGGTCCGGGTCGAGACCCGGCACGGCTGCACCGCCCTCCACCCGCCGCGCCTGGAGGTCGGGCCGGGCGAGCGCGTGCTCATCCTCGGCAGGCCGGGGTCGGGGCGCACCAGCTTCTTCCTGGCGATCGCCGGGCTCTGGACCGCCGGCTCGGGCCGCATCGGCGTGCCCCCCGACGCCGAGGTCGCCTATCTGACGCAGCGACCCTTCCTGGCGGCCGGCTCGCTGCGCGCGGCGCTGACCTCCAACGGCGCGCCACACGGCGACAACGAGCTCCGCGCGGCGCTGGAGCGCGTCGGCCTCGACCACCTGGCCGGCGCCCTCGACACCGTCGCCCGCTGGGACCGGGACCTCGGCCTCGGCGAGCAGGAGCGGCTGCGCCACGCGCGGCTGCTGCTCGCGCGGCCGAAGTGGCTGATCTGCGACGAGGGCCTGGACCCGCTCGACGAAGCCAACCGGCAGACGTTCCTGTCGATCCTCGCGGGCGAGCTCGCCGACAGCGCGGTGGTCAACATCTCGCAGCGGCGCGAGCCGGCCGGCTTCTACGGCAAGGTGGTGGACCTCATCGCATCTCCGTCGGAAGCCACACCCCCGAAGCCGCGCCCCCCGCGCCGGCGCAAGGCGGATGACCGCGCGGTGGATCATGTCCGGGCCGGGTAGCTTCGGGTCAATGCCGCTCGCAACGGCACCGGCCAAGCGGTCGGCGTTGCCGGACCAAGGCCTCGGAACTCGTTCGGCAACCCATCGATCAAGGGCATCTCGCAAGCGCCCCTGGCTGTCCTATGATACGCTCTCCTGTGCCTGAAGGCTGGCCGTGCTTTGATGCGGCTATGGTGCTCGACGGTCGGACGCCTTCCTGGTTCCGCCGTGTTGCGGGGGCATGCCCCCGCAACGCGGCGCGGCCGTTAGACGCCCGTCCCCTAGCACCGAGCGTTCGATCTGGACACTCGGCCGGTCCCCGCCATGGCGGGCGATCGCGTCGAAGCACAGGAATGACATGCTCGCACCCGACCCCGTCGCCGGCGTCGACGTCGGCAAGAGCTTTCTCGACCTCGGCTTCAATCCCGCCGCCAGGGCCGTGCGCGTCAGGAACGACGCATCCGGCATCGCGGCGCTGATCGAGGCGCTGCGCCGGCGTGGCGCCTCCCGCGTCGCCCTGGAGGCGATCGGACCCTATGCCTGGCCCTTGACGGGGGCGCTGGTCGCGGCCGGCCTCGCCGATCCGCGACAGGTGCGCCCCTTCCGCACCGCCGAAGGCGGCATCGCCAAGACCGACCGGCTGGACGTCGGCCTCATCCGGGTTAGCCCGCTCGAGCCTGGCGAAGAGCTCGACCGTGGTCTCGGCGGTGATCCTGACGTCCTCGACGATCTGGCAGTGGCCGGTCTCCAGGCAGAGGGCGCCGGCGAGGTCACCCGCATGCGCCCCTTGCCGCGCCTGACCGCCAGCTGCTCGCCGCGCCGGACCCAGCCATGGGCGGGCCGGCTCCCGTACTCGGGATGCACCGCATCGGCGAAATGGACGGTCTCGTCGGGCGCCAGCCGCGCGATGCCATGTCGCTCGCTCGGACGCCGAACCAGCGCCTCCGGATGCGCCCGCTGCTCGCCGGAAAGGAAGCCTCACTGGATCATGCACGATCTAGAATCGCCAACGACCTCCCCGTCAACCAGAAATCGGAAACTCAGGGAGTCGGGGTATAGCGATTCAATGCCGATCGTTTTAGGTGCCATACGGATTCCTGTACCTGAAGCGTAGCCGTGCTTTGATGCGGCTCCGGTGTCTGGCGGTCGGACGGATTTGTGGTTCCGCCGGCCGTCGTATGGCCCGTCCCCGGACGCCGGGATGTTCGCTCCGGAAAGTCGATCGGTCCCTGCCACCGGCCGGCGCCTCGTCACCATCGCCAACGCCCTCATCCGAGAGGACAAGGCCTTCGACCAGAGCACCTTCGCCTCTTGACGCGCAATACAGTCGCCATATGGATTCCATACGCGTTCCAGATCGAGCGAATCCGCGTAAACCTTTAGCATCGAAGCCTTCACCCGGATCCCGTATGTACCAGCCACTCGTTCAGACGGATTCCCCTGAGAGGCTTTGTGTGGTTAAGGGCCGCCGACTCCTCTGCTGCGAAGCGCCCGACCGGCGCCGGACCCCGCCGCCGAGGCGCGCGCGCATGCCGCCGCGGTGGTCGACCACTGCACGCTCGCCGGCCTGCCGCCGCAGACGCACCGGTTCCTGGAGGCGCCAGCCCTCGACGAGGTGCGTGCCGCGCTGCTCACGGGCACGTGCCGGGTACCTTCATTGCTCCCGGAACGCTTTCGCGAACTGGTCGATGAGAGGCTTCGCGAGGTAGGAGAGCGCTGTCCGCTCGTCGGTCGAGATTAAGACCTCGAGCGGCATCCCCGGCACCAGATGGTTGTCTCCGAGCCGGGCGAGCTCGGCGTCCGCGACCTCGATACGCGCGAGGTAGTGCGGCTGCCCGGTCGCCTTGTCGACCGTCGTCGCGGGGGAGACGTAACTGACCGTCCCGAAGAGCTCCGGCGTGGTGCGCTGGTTGAAGGCCGAGAAGCGCAGCCGTGCGGACTGGCCGACATGCACCTGGTCGATGTCGGTCGGCGTCAGCTTCGCGGTGATCGTGAGCCTGGCGTCGTCGGGAACCAGGGAAACGAGGGTCTCGGCCGGGGTGATCACGCCGCCGACCGTGTGCACGGTCAGCTCGTTGACGATGCCGGCGAGCGGCGAGCGGATGTCGGTGCGCGACAGCCGGTCCTCGATCGCGGTGCGGCGCTCGGCGAGCTCAGTGATCTTCGGCTCGACGTTGCTCAGTTCGCGCTGGGCCTCGGTGCGGGCGGCCTCGTCGACGGCCAGGATTTGGATCCGAATTTCGCTGATGCGGGCCTTGGCGCGGGCGACGCCGGCCTCGACCTCGCCCTGCTCGCCGAGCAGCCGCGTCATCTCCCGCTCGATCGCATAGACGCAGTTGGCCTCGATCAACCCCTGGTCGGCGAGGCTCTTTATCTTGGCGAGCTCGTGCCCGACCAGTTCGAGCTCCTTGAGCTTGGCGGTCCGCTGCGCCTCGAGCCCGCGGATCTCCTCGCCGAGCTGGTCGATGCCAAGCGCGAGCTGCTCCTTCTGGCTCTTGCGATGGCGCAGGTTGCCCTCGAAGAGCCGGAGCTCGCCGTTGACGATGTCGCGGATCTCGTCGGAGGTGGCGGCGAGCTGGCCAGGCACCGCGAAGGCATCGAGATCGTCGCGCTCGGCACGCAGCCGGGCGCGCCGCGCCGAAAGCTCGAGGAGCTGCGCCTCGACGATCGAGAGTTCCGCGCGGGTCTGGGCGTCCTCGAGGCGCAACAGGACCTGACCCTTTCGGACGAAGTCTCCCTCCCGGACCGCGATCTCGCCGATGATGCCGCCGTCGCGGTGCTGGACGGTCTTCAGGTTGTCCTCAACCATGATCGAGCCCGGGGCGATCACGGCGCCCGAGAGCTGCGCGGTGGCCGCCCAGCCGCCGCAGACGGCGATCAGGAGAAAGGCGAGCGCGGTTCCGGCCAAGACGCGGGATCCCAGGCCGAACTGCCTGTCCTTGCGCGACAGGTCGGCGTCGCGGGCGATGCTCATTCTCATGTCCTCCGATCAGGCCTGCTCGACCATCATCAGCAGATGATGGCCGTGCAGGGTGATGCTGAGTTCGTAATGGTCGTTGCGGTCCATGTCGCCCTCGACATAGGTCCTGCGCACCTCGTCAGTGCGCTCGTGGCGGATGCGGATCGGCATGTCGCCGTCGTCGAGGTCGTCGCCGTAGACGTCCTCGAAACGATCTTCAAGCGTGTCGACCACCTCCTCGAAGATATCGTACTTCGACACCCTGATGCGGTCGCTGACCACGAAGTCGAGGATTTCGTACGCCACCTGCCCGGCGAGCCCGGCGCCCTCGAGCTGGCCGAAGTCGAAGAGGTCGCCGCCGCTGCCGCCACGGAAGCTGGCCGGCTTGCCGTAGGCGATGAAGGTGTCGGCTCCGGTGCCGCCGACGATCTCCTCGAACCCGTCGACGGTGTCGCGGCCGACCTCGGCGCCGGTGACCGTCTTCTTCTGCAGGTCAACCGTGACGCCCGCTGCGGTCGCGGCGTAGCTTAGGGTGTCGGTACCCGTGCCACCGTCGTAGGCGTCGGCGCTGCCGTCGGCGCAGGCCTCGACCAGGTCGTCGCCGGCGCCTGCGAGGACGTTGTCGGCGCCGGCGCCGTCGCGGACGACGTCGTCGCCGCCCCGGCCATAGATCGTCTCGTCCGCGTCGCTGCCCCAGATCGTGTCGTCGCCGGCTCCTGCGATGAAGACCTCGAAGCTCTGGATCCGATCGGACCCGATGCTGACGCCCGCCACCGTTCCGGCGCGGAGGTCGGCGGCGACATCCTCGGCCGCCCCGCGGTAGTCGATCGTGTCGCTGCCCGCGCCGCCGTCATAGACGTCGTCTTCGCCGTCGGCCGCGGCGGTCACACGGTCGTCGCCGCCGGCCGATCTGATCACTCGGAAGGAACCGCCGTCGACGATGCGGTCGTCGCCGGCGCCCGCGACGAGTATCTCAAAGCTCGTCGCCGTGTCGCGGCCGATGTCGGATCCCTCCGCCGTCGCTGCCGCGAGCTTCGCGTCGATCGCGCCGGTGGCCGCGGAGTAGTCGAGCGTGTCGACCCCTTCGCCGCCGTCATAGGCGTCGTCGGCACGATCGGCGTCGCCAATGACGACGTCGTCGCCTGCTCCTCCGGCGACGACATCCGCGTCGCGACCGCCGCCGAGCAGGTCGCGGCCGGCCCCGCCGTCGATCACGTCGGCCCCGTCCCCGCCCAGGACCGTATCGTCGCCCTCGCCGCCGATCAGGCGGTCGTCGCCAGCCCCACCGTCGATCACGTCGTCGCCCGCCTCGCCGACGATCGCATCCACGCCGGCGCCGCCGAAGGCTAGGTCGTCCCCCTCCCCGCCGAAGACGTCGTCGTCGCCTGCCTCTCCGTGGAGTACGTCGTCGCCGGCTTCGCCGAACAGTCGGTCCCGGCCGTCGCCACCCCAGATGCGATCGTCTCCACGGCCGCCGAAGATGACGTCGTCGCCGGCGCCGCCGACGACGGTGTCGCCGCCGTCGCCGGCAACGATGTGGTCGCGACCGGCGCCGCCCTCCACGACGTCGGCCCCGCCGCGGGCGTCGATGATGTCGTTGCCGGCACCGCCGTCGATCCGGTCGGCACAGTCGACCCCGACGATGATGTCGGCGGCATCCGTGCCCCGGACGGGCGCGATCGGCCGCGCCGTCAGATGCGCGGTCTGCAGCGCCGACAACGCGCCGTCGGTGATCTCGTAGGTGAAGACGATGCTGCCCATCGCCGAGGGGTCGTAGAGCCAGCCGTCGGCGGCCTGGGTCAGCGTGCCTGAGCTGATGGTCAGGTTCCGCACGAAGAGCGCGTCTCCGTCGGGATCGGACGCGTTGCGCAGGAGATCGGAGAGGCCGATCAGGACCGCCATGCAGCCGAAGGTGTCGTTGAGCTGGATGGGGCCTGAGACCACGGGCGCGCGGTTGCTCGCCTTCGTCTCGTCCTCGTCCTCGTCCGGCGCGATGTCGTCATCGTCGTCGACCTGGCCGGGATCGTCCTGGCCGCCGCCGCCGGTCGCGCCGCTGCTGTCGTGATCGTCCCCGCCAGGCCCGGGACGTGCAGGACCGGCATCACCCGTCCTTTTCGAGGCGGTCGGCTCGCGAACGCCCGCGGGCGGGACGTTGTCGTTCGCTGCGCGCGCACGAACGCCCTGCGGGGCGGAGGAGGCGAGATCGAAGCCGCCGCCGATGCTCACATGCGGCGTTCCCGCGCTGCCCGCCGAGGGAGAGGACGCTTCCACAGCCATCGCGGGCGACGCCGGCCCGAGCCCGCCGTCCGAGCCTGCGATCGACTCGGTCGCGCGATCCTTCCCAGCCGGATCGAGTCTCCGGCCGTCGACCGCGACGATTGTCGGCGGGCTGGGCTGCGACACCGGGTCGGCCGGTTGCGGCTCCTTGTCCGAGGCATGATTCCCCCAGCTTGGGAACAGACCGCGCAGGTAGAAGCCGATTCCCGCGAGCACCATGCCGATGCTGTAGGGCGTCGCCGAAGGCGCCCTTTCCGCGAGCCGATACCGGCTCGCGGGATCCGACCCGGGTCCGGCCGATTTCGTCGCTTTGACCGTGATCATGTTGAAGCCCTTGCGGCAACGAGCGGTCGCACTTCCTCCGGCCCCTGACCCGGCCTCGCGGGCAGGCCGGGTGCGCTCGGTCCGAGCACCTCCTCCTTCGGACCGAACGCGGTCAACCGGCCGCCCTGGACCACCGCCACATGGCTGACTGCCACCAGGGCGCTCGGGCGGTGCGCCACGACGATCGCGATCCCGCCGCGCGCCCGGATGGCCTCGATCGCCTGGGTCAGCGCCGCCTCGCCTTCGCCGTCGAGATTGGAATTGGGCTCGTCCATCACCACGACAAAGGGATCTCCGTAGAGAGCCCTCGCCAAGGCGATGCGCTGCCGCTGGCCGGCCGACAGCGACACGCCCTGCGGGCCGAGCTGCGTGTGATAGCCGTCCGGCAGCCGCACGATCATCTGGTGGACGCCGGCCGCCTTGGCCGCGTCGACGACAGCGCGCGGGCCGGACTCGGGATCGAGCCGAGAGATGTTCTCCTCGATGGTGCCGTCGAGGAGCGCCACGTCCTGCGGCAGGTAGCCCAGGAACTCGCCGATCGCCTCGTCCGACCACTGCGTGAGCTCGGCGTCGTCGAGGCGGATGCTGCCGCGCAGCATCGGCCAGATCCCGGTCAGCGCGCGCACCAGCGTGGTCTTGCCACCGCCCGAGGGTCCGATGACGCCAAGCGCCTGGCCGGCCCTCAGCTCGAACTCGACTTCGCTAAGCAGGACGCGCCCGGAAGCGGGGGCGGCGACCGTGATCTTCTCGGCCTTCAGCGAGTTGGTCGGCACCGGCAGCTCCATCGGCTCCTGCATGTCGGCGATGGCGATCAGCGTTTCTTTCAGCCGGTCGAAAGCCGAGCGGGCGTGGACAACGCCCTTCCAGTTGCCGATGGCGAGATCGACCGGCGCGAGCGCGCGGGCCGAGGCGACCGAGGCGGCGATGATGGCGCCCGCCGAAAGCTCGCCGATGATCGTCAGGTATGCGCCGAGGCCGAGGATGGCGGACTGCAGCAACATCCGCAGCACGCGGCTGATCGCGCCGAAGGTCCCGCTGATGTCGGTGGTCTCGGTCTGCAGCTCAAGATGGTCGTCGTTCGCCCGGTTGAAGCGCGCCACCGCCCGGCGGGCGAAGCCCATCGCCTTCAGGATCTCGGCGTTGCGGGCGTTCGAATCGGCGATCGTGTTACGGGCGATCACCGCCTTGTGCGTAGCCGCGACAAGCCGGCGGGTCATGAGCTCGGTGGCGATGGTGAGCAGGGCGAGCACGAAGGCGCCGGCCGCGGTCATCATCCCGAGGTACGGGTGCAGGAGATAGACGAAGCCGAGGTAGAGCGGGATCCAGGGCAGATCGAAGAGGGCGAGCGGCCCCTGGCCGCCCAGGAAGCCGCGGACGGTATCGACGTCGCGGCCGCGCTCCAGCGCCTCTGCGGTCGAGAAGCCGAATCGCGGCATGTCGATCGCGACCTGGTGTGCGAGCGGCGCGACCTTCTTGTCGAGCCGGGCACCGACCCGCACCAGGATCTGCGAGCGCAGGATGTCGAACATGCCCTGGAACAGGTAGAGGCCGATCGCCAGCGCCGAGAGCGCCGCCAGCGTCGGCACGTTGCCGCTGGCCAGCGCCCGGTCGTAGATCTGGAGCATGTAGATCGAGCCGGTCAGCGCCAGCACGCTGATGATGCCGGAGACGATGAATAGGAACACCACGATCCCACGCAGGCCGCTGGTCAGCGTCTTGGCCGCCTTGCGTCGGGCCGCCGTTACCGATGAGTTGCCGGACTTCATGCCATCACCGCCTACGCACCAGAACTAAAAGGAAGTCGGCCGGCGGGCCACGAGGCCCGCCGGCCAGGTTGCGTCACGCGTCGAAGTCCGAGGCGCTCAGGGTGGGGGTACCCTTAATGCTCAACCTGAACTCCGGCGTGTCGCCCCCCGAGGTGTTGCCGGTGACGACGGTGTACTCGCCGTCCTCCCGCACCTCGTGCGCGATGCTGAGCTGGCCCGCACCGGTGAAGCCGCTCACGAGCGTGAAGGCCTGGTTGCCCGCTGCGCCCGCGTTGGCATCGATCCCCGACAGGTCGATCCGGTCGCCCGGCTGGAAGCCGAGGATGGTGTCGCCGTCGGCATCCGTCGCGGACAGGAACCGGTAGGTGTCGTTCCCGGCGCCGCCGTCGATCACGTTCACCGCGCTGCTCGCCGTGATCGTGTCGTTGCCGGCGCCGGTCACGACGTTCTCCACGCCCCACAGTGTGTCGGACCCGGTCGCCGTGCTCGAGGCGCTGCCGCCCATCATGAAGCCGGTGCCGAGGTTCACCGTGGCGTCGCCGGAAGTCCTGGCCATGTCGAGCGTGTCGGAGCCGGCGCCACCGCGGTAGACGTCGTTGCCCTGCGAGGACACGAACACGTCGTCTCCCTCGCCGCCGTCGGCCTCGTCGTCGCCGTCGCCGCCGTCGATCAGGTCGTCGCCGGTTCCGCCGAACAGGCGATCCTCGCCGTCGTCGCCGTAGAGCATGTCGGCGTCGTCGCCGCCGAGCACGTCGTCATTGCCGGCCCCGCCGAAGAGCATGTCGCGCCCGGCCTCGCCGCTCAGCAGGTCGTCTCCGGCGTCGCCGCGGACGATGTCGTCGCCGGCTCCGGCGATCACGCTGTCGTCGCCGCCGAGCGCCATCAGGGTATCGGCGCCGGCGGTGCCGACCAGCGCGTCGGTCGCGGCCGACCCGACGGCCGACGTTCCCGCGACCGGCTGTGGCGCAGCGCCATCGTCGTCGTCCGGATCGTTCCCGCCGGCGGTCGGATCGTCGGTCCCGAGGCCGTCATCGTTACCGCCGGGGTTGGCGGACGTATCGTCCTGCTGGGCGCCGGTCGTGGAGCCGGCACCGGCCTTGAACTGCGGCATCCCTGACAGGACCGGGAGGCTCATCGAGTGGGTGTCGCCCACCAGCCTCACGAGCCCGCTCTCCTCGTCGACGGTCACCGCGTAGTCGGCGAGCGTCGTGCCAGCCGGAAGCTCGACGACGTCCTGCGGCCTGAGATTGCCGATGACCGTGTCGTGGCCGCCGTTCGACCTGAAGACGATGCGGTGTGCCGACTGGAGGGACGTGATGTCGATCACGTCGTCTCCGGTGCTGCCGATGATCGTGATGGTGTTCGGCCGCAGATTGGTCGCGAGGTCGAAGTTGCCGTACATCTCGAAGCTGTCGCCACCGCTCGACCCGTTGCCGGCGACGTTGCTGCCGTTGACGACGATCTCCTCGATCTCGGTCAGCTCGGCGATCGCGGTCTCGACGCCGCCCACCTCGCGGGTGACGATGATCTCGGTCTCGTCGCTGCCGGCAAAGCCGATCCGGGCCACCGCCTCGTCGTAGGTGTAGATGCGGAAGATCTCCGCCTCCTCGTTGCCCACGACCTGGAAGGTGTCGCCGTGCTCGGCCTCCATGCCGCCGTTGACGGTGTCGAAGCCGTCGCCGACGCGCCAGATGAAGAGGTCGTCGTCCTGGGTGCCCGGCACCGTGTTGTCGTCGCCGTCGCCGACCTCGCTGCCGTTCAGCGTGTCGTCGCCCGGACCGCCGATGATGACGTCCGCGCCCGGCCCGCCGACGATCGTGTCGCCGTCGTCGGTGCCGAAGATGATCGACGGGCCGCCCGGGATGCCGCCGCCGGCCGCGGTGACGGCAAGCGCCGGGCCGTCACCGAAGCGCACGAACTCGACGCCCGACAGGGTGTCGGTGCCGCCGGCGCCGACGAGGTCGGTGACGGAGGTGAGCGCCCCGCCCGTGAACCCGTAGGCGTAGTTGCCCGCGGGCCCGTCGAACACCGCCACGTCGTCGGTGCCGCCCTGGCCGTTGAGGATGTCGTTGCCATCGCCGCCGATCAGGACGTCGTTGCCGGCGCCGCCGCGGAGGTCATCGTCCCCGGCGTTGCCGATCAGCGTGTCCTGGCCGCCACCGCCGCTCAGGATGTTGCTGCCGGAGTTGCCGGTGATGACGTTGTCGAGGCCGTTGCCGGTGCCGTTCAGGTTGGCGGTGCCGACGAGGACGAGATTCTCCACGTCTCCTTCGACTTGCGCGGCGCTGTTGAGGTTCCGGCTCACGCTGGAGATGATGGTGTCGGTGCCATCGCTGCCCCGCATCGCCTCGCTCACGAAGTCGGCGCCGTTGTTGACGACGTAGGTGTCGTCGCCGGCGCCGCCCGCCATCGAGTCGACCTGGTTGCCGCCGACGAGGATGTCGTTGCCGCCGCCGCCGTGGAGCTCGTCGGCGCCGTTGAAGCCGAGCACTAGGTCGTTGCCGGCGCCTCCCGTCGGGGCGGATACCCCGGTGTTCGCGGCATTGGTGCCGCGAACCATGGTGTAGGAGACGCCGCCGATCTCCGCCCGCTCGATCCCGACAAGCGTGTCGGTGCCGCCGGCGGCGCTGGTGACGGTGGTGTTGGCGCCGACGAGGGCGAACTCGTGGTCCGAGATCGGCCCCTTGAGCACCACGGCGTCGCTGCCGCCGCCACCGTCCAGCACGTTGGCCCCGGCGTTGCCGGTCAGCCGGTTGTCGAGCCCGTTGCCGGTGCCGTCCACGGCGCCGGCCGCCAGCACCAGGTCCTCGACCTCCGCCGCCAGCGTGTAGGCGGCCAATGTCGAGCGGACGGTGTCGGTTCCGCCGCCGGCGTCCTCGCTCACGCTGTCCCCGGCGTCGTCGACCACGTAGGTGTCGTCGCCGGCGCCGCCGGTCATGGCGTCGCCGCCGGCGCCGCCGTCGATGACGTTGTCGCCGGCGTTGCCGCCCAGCGTGTCGGCGAAGGCGCTGCCGGTCAGGTTCTCGATGCTGACCAGCATGTCGTTGCCGGCGCCGACGGTCCTGCGGCTCCTGCGAGGCCAGAGTGACCGTCACCGCGGCCGCCGCAGCGGCGTAGCTCGCGGTGTCGGTGCCGGCGCCGCCGTCGATGCGGTCGTCGCCCTCGCCGCCGGTCAGGGTGTCGTCGCCCTCGTCGCCGTACAGCCGGTCGTCGCCCTCGCCGCCGGAGACGGAGTTGTCGCCGAAGCCGCCGCGGACGGTGTCGTCGCCGCCCGCGCCGTCGAGGGCGTTGTGCTCGAGGTTGCCGCGGATAGTGTCGTTCCCGCCGCCGCCGATGACGTTCTCGACGCCTCGGACGAAGGAGAAGCCGGTCGCCGAGCCCGCCAGCAGGTCGACCGACACCGCGTCGGCAGTATCGTAGGCGAGCGTGTCGACGCCCTGGCCGAGGTCGAGCTCGGCGCTTTCGATCCCGGTGATCGAGGCGCCGTTGATGCCGGCGATCCGTCCGTCGAGGTCGAGCGTCACCTGCGCGGTGTCGTCGGTGCCGGGAGCGGTCTCCACCACCCGCAGCGTGTCATGGTCCGCGCCGCCGTCGATCGAGTCGTTGCCGTCGTCGATGCCCTGGACGATGGTGTCGTCACCCGCGCCGCCGGTGACGACGTCGTCACCCGCGCCGCCAGCCAGCGTGTCCTGGCCGGCCCCGCCGTCGATTGTGTCGTCGCCGCCACCGCCGTTGATGATGTCGGCGCCGGAGAGGCCGGTGATGCTGTTGGCGCCGGCGCCGCCCAGGACGAAGTTGTCCCCGGCGTTGAGCGGGCCGTCGGCATCGCCGGTGATCGTCGCGTCGTCGGAGCTGACGCGGTTGCCGACGACCGCGGTGGCGAGCGAGGTCTTGACTTGCACGTTTGTGGCGTCGTCGGTGTAGGTGACCTGGATCCGCAGCAGCCTACCGACGAGATCCGGGCCCGGGGTGAAGTTGCGGTCATTGCCGCCGTCTTCCGCCGCGACGTCGAGCCATGGACCGATGGCGTTGCTGGCGTACTGCCACTGGTATGTCAGCAGCAGCTCCTCGAACGCGTCCGTCATGCCGTCCGGATCGGTGAACGCGACGGTCGCGGTCAGCTCGTCGCCCTCGGTGGGGGTCATGTCGCTGATCAGGAGGTTGCCGACCGGTTCGTCGTTAACGCCGATCACCGGGTCCGTCGGGGCGGAGCTGACCGTCTCGATCACGCCGCCGCCGTCGGTATAGATGCCGAGCACGCGGATGCGCAGGCCGGTGTGCTCGTCGCTCGGGACGAACCGGTCGCCCGAGGCGCCGGGAATGTCGATGTATTCCCCCGTCCCGTCGTTGCGCTCGATCTGCCAACGGTAGGTGATGCCGCTGATCAGGCCGTTCGGATTGTTCACGTCGCGCACCGCCGAGGCGTCGACGACGAGCTCCTGGTCCTCCTCGGCCGGGAGCGGCCCGAGCTGCAGCCGGCCGGTGGGATCGACGTTGCCGGTCTGCCGGATCGTGTAGATCTGGTCGGCGAACTGGATGCGCTCGATGCCGACGAGCGTGTCGGTGCCCTCGTCGATCTGCGGGTCGATCTCCTCCTGCTCGCGGCGGGCGACCTTGACGATGCCGCCGTCGAGGTGGGTGATCTCGTACCAGTCCTTGCTGCCCGCGAAGACCGCGGTGTCGACGTCGCCGGTGGCGTCCTCGTCGTAGAGGATCTCGCGCACGATGTGCAGCTGCCGCGGCTTGATGGTGCCATCGAGCAGGAAGTCGGCGAGCGGCTTGGTCCGCGCCCCGGCCCCCTCGTCGATGGTCACCGTCTGCTTCAGGCTGTCGACGGTGAAGGCCTCGGTCTCGGTGAGGTTTCCGCCCTCGTCGAGCGCCCGCACGCTGATGCGGACGTTGAGCCAGGCGTCGCCGTGGATGAAGTCGTCGCCGCCGCGGCCCTCCATCACGTCGTGGCCGTCGCCGCCGAGGATGATGTTGCCGCCGGTGAAGCCGATCAGGGTCTCGAGATCGCCGTCAAAGCCCTCCGGCATGTCCCGGACGAGGTCGCCGAGCAGCTCGCGCAGCCCGTCGATGCGGTCGATGCCGGCCTGGGTCAGCTCGTGCCCGGTCGTGTCGAGCTCGCGCTCGATCTCCTCCCGGCTGCCGCGGTCGTCGCCGCGCAGGATGTCGTTGTGCTTCCAGCCCGACAGGCCCTCGGTCTGGTCGAAGCGGTCGCGCAGGATGTCGTCGGCGACGTTGGTGAAGATCGGGATGCGCATGTCGGACTCGGCGGCCACGCGGTTGCCCTTGTGGATCGCCCAGTCGAAGCCGAGCATGCCCTCGTTGCGCATGACGCTTTCGCCCTGCACCATGATGTCGTCGCCGGACTCGGCGTCGAAGTCGTTCTCGTTCTCACCCGCAAGCAGCACGTCGTGGCCGATGATGGTCGAGTTGAAGAACAGCTCCGAGTTCTCTCCCGCGAGCGCGTCGAAGCCGTCGCCGCCCTCGATCCAGTCGTCGCCTTCGTTGCCCATCAGGAAATCGATATCGGCGCCGCCGAGGATGAAGTCGTCGCCCTCGCCGGCGAACACCTCGGTGCCGTCGACGCCGACCAGGAACACGTCCTTGCCGTCGCCCCCCATCAGCACGTCGAGGCCGTTAGCGTTGGCGATGACGTCGTCGCCGTCCTCGCCCTTGATGAAGTCGCCGGTGTCGCCCGAGTCGGTGATGATGTCGTCGCCCGAGCCGCCGATGATGAAGTCGACGCCGGCGCCGCCCTCGATGCGGTCGTTGCCGCCGCCGCCCCAGATGGCGTCGTCACCGAAGTCGGCGATGATCGTGTCGTCCTCCTCGGTGCCGCCGATCACCGTGTGCTCGCCGCCGACGAACCGGATGTAGTTCTCGTCGGCCTCCGCGGTCGTCAGGTCGTCGCGCTGCACCTTCGTGAGGCCCACCGCGTTTAGGGTCGGGTCCTCGTCGGGTCGGATCCTCGCAGCTGCTTGGTGGGATCGACGTGCAGCACGAAATCGTGCTTGGCGAAGGAGTCGACACCGACATGGTAGTTGACGATGTCGTCCTCGGTGCCTCGCACCCCGTCAGGACCGGGATCGGTCATGTCGGTATTGGCCATGATCATCTTGGAGAACGCATTGTTCTCGAGCTCGTTGAGCAGATTGAGGCCCTGCGTGCGGGTCAGGTAGTAGAACCGGTCGCCGTCCTGCAGGTTCTCGAGCTGCGCCTCGAAGACCGCGTTGAAGGTCGAGCCGAGAAAGCCGCCGAAGGGCATCTTCTTCTCGGCCAGGCCGCCGATCCAGAGGTCGATCAGGTTCAGGCCGGTTTCCTCGCCGGCCCAGATCCCCGTGCCGCTGAGGAACGCGAGCCGGTCCGTCGGGTGCGTCGCTCGCCGCCGAGCACCAGCAGCGTCGCGGCGGCGCGGCGGTCGGCCACGTCGTCGCCGGGCGGCAAGGATGCTCTCGTGCGTGCCGTAGGCGGCGATGAAGTTGATGATCGAGGCCGGCGTCTTGAGGTTGGCGCGCGAAGTCCGTCCAGCTCGCGTACGGCTTGACGAAGGTCGAGTTGGTGGCCTCGTAGAGCTGCTCGCGCGCCTGGTTCAGCGTCGGCATGCCGGTGTCGCGGCCGCGCGCGATATTGATCGAGGCCAGGTCGAGCGGCAGGCCGAGCAGGTTGTTGCGCAGCGCGTCGACGATGAATTCGTCGATCTCGTTGCCGTGCACGCGGGTCATGCCGCGGATGATCGCGCCCGCCGCCTGCTCGTGGGAGATCGTCGCCGCCGAGATCGTACTCGACGGGATTGAGGAAGGCCTCGATCAGGCCGATGTCGTTGCCCCAGTTGTCCTCGGTCAGCTGCTCGCTGACGACCTGCGCGACGCCGTTCTCGTCGTAGACGATCGGCTGCCCGTCCTCGTTGAGGAACATGCGTGCGATGTCCTCGGTCAGCATCGAGTGGCCGAACCGGTAGACGACGTTGGCGAACTCCGAGAAGATCGCCGGGTCAATGTCGGTGATCGTGTTGAACACGAACACGTCGATCATCGGCTGCACCTTGCGGCCGAACTCCTCGAAGACGAGGTGCTGGTACTGCATCTCGGTCGCGAAGCGCGCCGCTTGGAACAGCCGCTCGCCGTCCCAGGAGAGCGTCTCGGCATAGGCCCGCAGCCCAGCGCTGTCGGTGGGGAGCGCCGCGACCTCGGTCTCGGTCAGGTCGGTCAGCAGCCACTCGTTGATGAAGACGGCGTCGCCCGACTTCAGGATCTCGAGCTGCTGCGCCGCCACCTGCCGGTTGTGCTCGGAGTGGAACACGTGGTGCACGGCGGTCAGCCCGATGTTCTCGTTGCCGCGCCCGTCGCCGGTGACGAAGTGGCTGTCGAGAAGCTCGTTGTCGTACTCGAGGTTGCTGCCGGTCAGCGGGTCGAACTGCACCGCGTTGCCGGCGGGGTCGACGCCGGTCAAGACGCCGTCCGGGGCCAGCGCGCCGCTGGTGTCGAGCACCGGCACCGCGTTGTGCGCGATGTCGTCGAGGAAGGAGTGCGAGGTGCGAGACGGTTCGGTGCCGCCGGCGCTGGGGTCGAGGTTCAGCGGCGCGCCGGGCGTGCCGCTCATCACCACGTCGTCCGCGGTGTTCGGGATGCCGTCCGGCCCGATGCTGATGATCACCTGCGGGAAGCCGTTGGCGCTGCGGATGAACTCGCCGTAGAGGTCGGTGCGGATCAGCGGGATGTTGAAGACGTCCCGGTCGGTCAGGTCGATCCCGAGCTTCTCGCGGGCCTGGTCCTTGACGTCCGCCCAGGTGGCAGCCCGCCGTTCGCGCCGTCGAGCATGCGCCCGGTGGCGAGCGGCTTGCCGTCGACCATCGCGTACTCGCGCAGGAACACCTGGTGCGAGGGATGCGAGGTGTAGGTCTGGTTCTGGTCGACGAACGGCGTGGTGACGTTGTTCTGCTCGCGGCTGGTGTCGTCGCTGGTGCCGAGCACGCCGTCGGCGCCGGGGCCGTCGACTGGGTGGCACGGGTCAGCACCATGAAGTTGGTGTGGCCGCCCGGTACGTAGAGCGGATCGTCCGGCTGCAGCGGCACGTAGACGGTGCCGTTGCCGCCCTTGCTGATCAGGTCGAGGCCGTGATCGAAGAACTGGCCGAAGAAGGTCATCCAGCCGTTGAACGGCGCGGAGAGCCCCTCGTCGGGGGCGACGTTCGGCAGCTTGATGGTCTTGCCGTCCATCTCGAACTCGATGCCGTACTCGGCGGCGGCGGAGTCGAGCAGACCCTGCTGGGCGGCGACGAGCGCCGGCGTGAAGAGCGCCGCCTGGCCTTGCGCGACGGCGAGCGCCGCCGAGGCCCCGCCGAGCGCGCCGTTCAGCTGGGCGAGGCGCGCCGCATAGTCCTCCGCGCCCGGATCGAGCGCGGCGATGGCCTCGTTCAGACCCTCGACCGTGTTCTCCCACGAGTCGACGCGGCGGTGGGCGATCTCGGCGGTCCGGATCACGGTGTAGGGGGCGGAGATCTCGGACACCGCCTGGTTCAGCTCCGCCGCGCTGCCCTCGAAGCCGGCGTGCTGCAACGCCGCCATGATCGCCGCCGGGTTGCCCGGCGTCTGGTCGACGATCAGGTTCGAGATCGTGCGCGGATCGGCGTCGGCGACGTTGCCGGTGTGGCCGCCGTTGACCATGGGCGAGCTCGGCGCGCCGCTGACGCCGTAGTCGTTGTTGGTGACGGCCGGGCCGCCCGGCGGGCCGAACGGCATGGTGTCGCCGTCGGCCTCGTTGCGCCAGTAGGGATCGAACATCCGCGGCATGGTCTGGTCGGCCGCGCCCCAGAGCTCGCGCCCGGGCAGGATGTTGTTGTAGCTGCCGTCGACCGTCCGCAGGCCGTAGGGAAGGTGCGGCTGACTGATCATGTCCGTCAGCGGGGTGCCTGCAGTATGCGCTTCTGCGATCTTGATCTGCTTGAGAATAAACTCGAGATCATGCAGGTTGAGCTTGACGGCCATTTCTTTCGCCCTAGGCGTTAAGCCTGAACCAGAACCGAAGTGACACCGGTTTCCACTTGGTGAAACCCGGTGCGAACCCTGTCACCGCCGCAACCACTCTTGCGGCTTCGCTGACTTCGGTCAGGTTGTCCCGAGACGGAGCGCAATGTAACTTCGCATCGTCGGGCCAAGTATGCGACCTATGGTCAGGCGAGTCGTCCGACCTTGGTCGGGACCCAGGTCTTACCGTTGGGCACGTCATGCGGTGGCGCGAGCGATACAGTCTCTCGACCCAGTTCCTGGTGGCGGCGGCGGTCGTCCTCGGGCTGTCGACGGCGGTTCTCTGCACCTGGGTGAGCTATCAGATCACCCGGAGCGTGCTCGCGACCTCGGGAGCGGACGGCGCCGCCTTTATGCGCGGGATGCTGCAGCAGCACGTGCAGCGCATTCTGCCGGACGGGTCGCTGCACCCGGATGACGTCGCGGCGCTCGACCGCCTCTTCGTCGGCACCGAACTCGGCGAGAGCATCGTCTCGGTCAAGATCTGGACCGCCGACGGCTCCGCGAACGGCACGGTCATCTACAGCAGCCTCGCGGAGGACGTCGTCGGCGACCGGTTCGCCTCGACGGACGTGCAGAAGGCTGCGTCCGGTGAGGTGGTCTCGGAGTTCGAGGACATGGTAAGCTCTGAGAGCCAGCACGAGCAGCAACTGCACCTGCCGCTGATCGAGGTCTATTCCGCGCTCCACCGCACCGGGACCGACGAGGTGATCGCCGTCGGCGAGATCTACGAGGACGCCACCATTCTCGCCCAGCAGCTGCGTCAGAGCGTCGTGCGCACTTGGCTGATCGTCTGCGCCACCACCTTCACGACGATGGGCATCCTCTTCCTCATCGTGCGCCGGGGCAGCCGCCTCATCGCTGCGCAGCAGGCAGAACTGAGCCTCAAGGTGCGCGAGGCGGAGCAGATGGCGGCGGAGAACCACGCCCTGAGCCTCGAGGCCGACAGGAGCAGGCTCGACGCGAACGAGGCGAACGAGGAGTTGCTTGGCCGCATCGGCCTCGATATCCATGACGGCCCGATCCAGCTGCTGACCCTCGTCCGGCTGCGGCTCGACGAGGTCACGGAGGGAATGAGCGCCGGCGAAGGGGAAGCGCACGCAGGGGAGATGTCGGAACTCGCGGGCAAGCTCTCCCAGATCATCGATGAGCTCCGCGACCTCTCGGTCGGCCTCGTCCTCCCCGAGCTCGGCAACCTCTCGGCGCGCGAAGCCATCGAGCTCGCCATCGAAAGGCACGCGCGCACCTGACCGGCACGGAGGTCGAATTCCGGGCCGACGACCTGCCCCAGAACCTTCCCAACTCCCTCAAGATCTGCCTCTACCGCATCGTGCAGGAATCGCTGTCGAACGCGTTCAAGCACGCGGGCGGGATCGGGCAGCGCGTCGAGGCGAGCGCGCGGGACGGCAGGCTCCGGCTGGTCATAAGCGACTCCGGCGGCGCCGATGCGCCGCTGGCGCAGCACGGCCCGGGTCCGAAGCTCGGCCAGAGGGGGATCAGGAACCGGGTCGCTGCGTTCGGCGGCGTGTCGAGTATCGAACGGGCCGCGGAAGGCGGCACGCGCGTCTCGGTGTCGATACCAACGAGGGCCCAGTCAGGGACCACGGCGCACGCGCTCAACGAGATGAACGGCCTGCGCCGGACGTCCGGATCGAGGCCGAGCTAGTTCACGAGCTAGTTCAGTTGGCTTGCGTGCCCCGAACGAAGGCCGTGTCGCGAGCCGTCGCCAATCACGGCCGGCGCCACCACGGCAACTCCGACGCGGTTTTCACGTTGAGCTTCTGCATTATTATCGTCATGTAGTACTTGACGGTCTTTTCAGCGATATCCAGGATCTCGCCGATCTGCTTGTTTGTCTTGCCTTCCAAGATGAGCCGGATGATCTGATCTTCGCGGACACTGAGCCTCAACTCGTTCGGCGATCGCACCTGCCGGAGGGCGGCGATCACCTTGGTGGCGAAGCCCTGGGTGATGTAGGTCTCGCCCTGGACCACCGTGTCGACGGCGTCCGCGAGGCTCGAGAGCGGACCGCCCTTGAGAACATACCCGCTCGCCCCCGCGTCCAGCGCCTGGACCGCGTGATGGACGCTGGCCGAGGCCGTGAAGGTGACCACCCGGGTCGACGGATTCCCGTCCCGGATACTCGCGGATGCATGCGAAGGCGTCGCCACGCATGTTGAGGTCGAGAACGAGGACGTTCGGGTGCTGGTCCTGGACAATCCTGATCGCGTCGTCGCAGCATGTGCCCGTTCCGACGACCTCGTAACCCGCCCGCCGTCCGAATATGGACTGGACGCCCTCCAGAAGCATGGGATGATCGTCAACAAACGCCACGGATACCATTCTACGCTCCCCCACCACGCCGCTAGATAACGCTAGATCGGGCTTTCTGAAAATCCGACATTTTTACCATTGGTTAAGCGCGTCGCGATTAACAACTTGGCCCCAGAGCCAAGGCGAGGGCATGCAAACGGCGACGGACGGATACGTCCCATCCACCGTGGCGCCCCTCGACCTCCTGCAGCTCCGGGAAGACGTAGCCCCGCACCGGCCGCTCGCCGCAGTTTGCGCGTTCGGTGGCCCGGCCGGTGCGCCGTCTGGCGCAGCCCCGGCGAGGACGCGTTCGAGCCCGTCACCACCGTCAGGCGCCCCGCGCGCACGGGCACCCTCGCCGCCGACCTCTCCCCGGGATCGGTCTCGCGCTTCGACCTGGGCAACAACGTCGCGATCGTCGACCTCGGCTTCGGGACGCTCGCGAGCGTCACCGTCCCCGCCCTCTTCGCCGGCGCCAACGCGCTGCGACCGAGGCGGCGCCGGGCGTCTGGGAGGTGCTCCAGTTCAAGGAGTTGCTGAATCAGTCAAGGGCGTTGTCGGCGGACGAGCTCTACGGCGCCATGCCAGCGGTTCGAGGCTTCGTCTCCGACGGCCGCGTCGGATTCTCGCAAGCACGACTCGAGTAAGAGTACCCACGGCCCCGACGTGCCCACACTGGGTGAATTGGGCTACGAGAACGCGGGGTCCATTCGTGGACAGGGGTCTTCGCGCCAGCCGGAACCCCAGCCTTCGTGGTCAACCAAATCAGTGCCGACATCGGAAAGGCTCTGATGGAGTCGAGCGTTCGCGAGTTTTCTACTGGCCAACGAGATGCTCGTCCCGCCTATTGATCCCGATGCTTTCAAGGCGTTTCCTGGAACAGGAAATGCCGGTAGGCGACGTTGAGGTCCCATCCCGCCCAGGCGCCGGTAGCGCCGCTCGCGACGATGTAGCGATCGCCGTCGGCGGGCGAGGCCGGCGGCGTCGTCAGATGGCGGTCGAGGACCGCGAGCTGCACGAGCCCGTCGAGGAGCCGCAGTGCCTCGTTGACGGTGACGTGCTTCTGCGCCTGTGCCGCCAACAGGTACGGCAGCAACAGGTGGGTGCTGGTGTCGGGCATGGATCGCCTTCAGAACTGCAGGGTGACGAACTTCGGGGCGCCGCGCCCGACGAGGGCGGAGAGCTGGTAGATGCGGACGTCGAGGGTGTCGCCGGGCCCCAGCAGCGCGCCCCAGTCGGCGATCTGCTGGGCGGCGGTGTAGGTGACGCTGGTCGTGTTGGTGCTGAGTGTGCGCCGAAGCGTCGGCGCCGTCGAGGATCTCCACCTCGTAGGCCTCGCTCTCCTCGGCCAGCGGAACCTCCGGCGCGGTCCAACTGTCGGCGACCAGCGCGCGCGAGCGGCGGGTCCAGCGGATCGTGAGATCGCCGGGCGCGCGCGCCGTGCGCCACGGCTGCTCGACGTGGCCCACCGAGAACGGCCGCAGGCCGACACCCTCGGGCGTGAAGCTGAGTGCCCGGTACGACCGGTCGCTGACTGGCTTCGACGCCGGGCCGACCCGCCAGTTGGCCTCCAGCCCGAGCGCGGCCTCGCCGACAGGCAACGGCGTCAGCGCCTCGTCGAGCACCACGATGCGAGCGCCGGCAGACGCCGGCATTCCCATGGCGCCCTCGGTGCCGCGCTGGCCGCGCAGCAGGCGGGAGAGCCGGTAGCGTCCCGGCGCGATCAGCTCGGCGACGCCGAACTGCAGCACCTCCCAGACGCCGGGCGCCGCCTCCACCGCCAGCGCGTTGGCGCCGCCGAAGAGCGCGAGATCAGCCACGCTCGCGAGCATGCCGAAGGCGAGATCGACGATCGCGACGTTGCCGAGGTCGAAGCGCGACGTCGGGCCTGGATAGAGATCGGCGACGAGCCGTCCCGATCCGCGCCGGCCGGCCGAGCGTCGTGACCAGCTCGAAGCCGTCCTCGCCGGGGCTGCGCCAGACCGCGACCCGGCCCGGCCAGGGCACACCATAGACTGCCGCGAGCGGCTGATGCGCCGGCACGCTCTCGCGGAGCTGCGGCAGGTCGAGGAAGGCGACGCTGGGCGGCCCGTAGACCACGGGCTTCGGCGCGCGCGGCTCCCGCTCGGGTCCCGGCGCCAGCCCGAAGGCGCCGGCGTCGGTGCGCATGGCCTCGACGAGGCGCGCGCCGGCGTCGGCGGTGGAGGTCAGCCGCAGCGAGGTCAGCCGGCCGTCGTGATCGAGCTGCACGACGTCGCCGGGATCGAGCGCCAGGCGCGACGGCGGCAGTCGGAACGACGCAGTCTCACGGCCGACCCATTCCTCGAGCAGCGCCCGACGGCAGCGCCGGTCGGCATCGCTGGCGATCGTGGCGATGGCGAAGCTCTCGGAGGTGACCCGCAGCGCCTCGCCGGTGGCGCGCCGCGCCTCGACGGTCATCGCGTCGTAGTCTTCCTCGGCATTCAGCACCTGCCACTTCAGCGCCTGCGGCAGCTCGGTCTCCTGCGCGCGGACGAGCTCGATCACCTCGCCGTCGGCGCGCTCGCCCACCGCGAGATCGTCGAGCCCGAGCGTCGCCACCGGTCGCCGGTCGCGCGGCTGGAAGCGGATGACGCCCTCGCTCTCGATCGCATCGAAGCCGAACTGCCGCGCCAGCGGTGCGATCGAGGCGCGCGGGCTTTCGAGCGCCGAGATCAGGTAGCCGTGCACGACATCGGCGAGCGCCGAGGCGTCGATCTGGCCGTCGGGGAGCCCGGCACGGCGGCAAAGCTCGCGCACCAGGCTCCCGAGCGAGACCGAGCCGAGCCGGCCGTTCAGCCAGTGCCCGAGCCGCCAGTTGTCGGCGTCGGTCCAGACGTCGCTGCGCGCCGGGAACGCCGGGTACGGCCGGGCATCCCAGGTCCAGGCCGCCGTCTCGGCGGTGGCGATCATCCGGCCGGAATAGACGCCCGACATCGGGTTGTTCGCCGGCTCGGCCCAGTAGCCGAGCGCCGCCTCGAGGAAGCGCCGCTGCACGGCGTCGTCGCGCCAACCGCGCGAGAAGTACGGCAGGAAGCTCTCGGCCGACTTCGGGTCGTAGAACACGTTCGGCTGGTTCGGGCCGCGGTCGACCGCCGGGCAGCCGATCTCGGTGAAGCGGATTGGTTTGCTCTCCGGGATCCACGGCGTCGTCGCACCACTCTCGACCCCGCCCGGCCGGTTGCGGTGCTGGTTCGACCACCAGGAGCGGATGTCCTTGTACCGGAAGACCCACGGGCGGCCGTGCGCGCCGTCGGTGATCGGCGTTCGCAGCTGGTCGTCGCGGTCGCCGGCGCTGGCGTAGAACCAGTCGAAGCCCTCGCCGCCCTCGACGTTGCCGCGCAGGTAGTCGAGGTCGGTGATCGCGTCGGCGTTCTCCGCGTCGAGATGCTCGAGCCCGTCGCGCCAGTCGGACAGCGGCATGTAGTTGTCGATGCCGACGAAGTCGATCTCGTCGTCCGCCCAGAGCGGGTCGAGGTGGAAGAAGACGTCGCCCGAGCCGTCCTGCGGGTGGTGCCCGAAGTACTCCGACCAGTCGGCGGCGTAGCTGAGCTTGGTGCCCGACCCGAGGATCGAGCGCACGTCCGCCGCGAGGTCGACGAGCTCGGCGACGGCCGGATAGGTCGACGCGCCGCTCCGCACCTGCGTCACACCCCGCAGCTCCGAGCCGATCAGGAAGGCGTCGACCCCGCCCGCCGCGGCGCAGAGATGCGCGTAGTGCAGGATCATCCGCCGCAGGCCCCAGTCGTCGGGGTCGCCGTCCCACGTCGCACGCTGCTCGTCCTCGACGTCGAAGTCGGACGGCTGCGGCCGATCCGAAGAACGCGGCGACCTGCGTGCCCGCGGCGGCGCTCTTGTCGACGCTGCCGGCGTAGCCGGCGGCCGGCGAGCAGGTGATGCGCCCGCGCCAGGGATAGGCCGGCTGGCCGGTCGCCGGCGGCGTCGTCCGAGTACGGGTCCGGCAGGTCGTTGTCGGCCGCCACGTCCATCAGGATGAACGGGTAGAAGGTGACGCGGTAGCCGCGGGCCTTCAGCTCCTGGATCGCCTGCACGACGGCGCTGTCGGACGGCGTGCCGCCATAGGCCGGGCGGTTCTCGGCATCGCGGCTGACCAGATGCGCCGAACCGCGGCCGACGCCGTTCACCGACCAGTTCTCCGGCGACGTCGACTTCGCGCTGACCTCGACGCCCGGACGGATGCGGCAGTGGCCGGCGCGCAGGTCGTCGCCGAACCAGGCGACCACGAGCGATACCGACTCCACGTTCGGCGCGCAGGCCTCCAGCCGGTCGAGCGCCACCACGATGTCGGCGGCATGCGCCTCGGCGTTGACGTTCTCCGGCGACGTGGTCTCGCCGACCTCGCGGCGCACCACCTCGGTCGCATAGGCGAACTCGCCCGAGGCAGGGATCAGGGTGACTGCGCGCACCAGGCTCTCGGCAGACTCGCCATCGAGGATCGGGCGGAAGACCTCGAAGGATAGCTGCGGCATCCGGTTGCCGAAGCGCTCGAGCGGCAGCTCTTCGAAGACGACGTAGGCCGTGCCGCGGTAGGCCGGCGTGTTCGCCGCGCCCATCTTCGCCGCGATGAAGGGATCGGCGTCCTGGTCCTCGCCGCCGAGATGGACGCGCATGGTCACGCCGTCGAGGTTCATCGGCTTGCCGTCGGCCCAGATGCGCCCGATGCCGGTGATCGGGCCCTCGCAGAGCGCGACCGCGAGGCTGGCGAAGTAGAAGTACTCGGTGACCTCGGTGCCGCCGCCACCGCCGCCGCCCTTGCCGCCGCCGCCATGGCGGGTGGTCTCGGTCTCCTCGCGGAAGTCGGTCGCCCAGATGATGTTGCCGCCCGTGCGCATCCGCCCGTAGACGCGCGGGATCACCGCACCCTCGGTCGAGGAGGTGATCTGCAGGGTGTCGAGCCGCTGGCCGGCGATCTTCTGCGTCGGCGCCATCGAGGCGACGAGCCAGGAGTTGATCGCCGCGCCGGCGAGCGAGCCGACTGCGCCGCCGATCGTCGCGGCGCTGACGCCGAGGACGGCGCCGCCGATCGAGCCGCCGATCGCGGTGCCGGCAGCGGCGAGGATGATGGAGGCCATGGGTCAGCTCGGGTTCGGGAACAGGAAGGCGAAGGCGATCCGCCGGCGCCAGGCATGGTCGAGCGGCACCTCGACGACTCCGGTGCGCTCGTAGGCGTGGATGAAGCGGTCGGGGGCAGTGACGATGCCGCAGTGCTTGGCGACGGCGCCTGCGCGCATCCGGAACAGGATCAGCGCGCCGGGCTTGAGTCCGGTCACCGGCATCTCCAGCATCACCTGCCGCGCCGCCTCGGCGAGCGGCTCGCGCGTGCCGGTCTCGCCCCAGTCGCGGCTGTAGGGCGGCAGCGGCAACGGCTCGGCGCCGTAGAGCTCACGCCAGACGCCTCGGATCAGCCCGAGGCAGTCGCAGCCGACGCCGCTGAGGCTCGCCTGATCGTGGTAGGGCGTGCCGAGCCAGCCGCGCGCGGCAGAGATGACCAGTGCAGGATCGGCGGCTCTCAAAGCACGTCTCCGCTGTTGGCGTCGCCGCGGTTCGGGTAGCGGATCACGGTGTCCTGGCCGGGGATGTGCGGGAAGCCGCGGAAGTTCACGACGTTGGCGAAGCGGTCCCGGCAGGTCTCCAGCCGCTTGTCGCAGCCGGCGCGCACGACGAAATCGTCGCCCGGCGCGATCGGCCGGACCGGCGCCTCCAGCAACGCGAGGTGCTGATCGCCCGAGCGCAGACGTCATGCGCTCGCCACCTCGGCCGTCCGGCCGGCGTTGGCGCCGCTGGTCCAGGTCAGGCGGCCGAGGGTGAACCAATCGGGATCGAAGCTGCCGAGACCCGATGCGGTGAAGCTGCGGTCTCCGGTCAGCGAGACGACCGACCCGGTGCCCTTGTACGCCGGATCGTCGAGGTCGATGCCGCACCGACGCGTCGCCGAGCTCGGCGTCGCAGGCATGCTGGAAGGTGCGCCCCACCGTCTGGTTCAGCAGGTGGGCGAGCGAGCGCACCTCGGCGACGAAGGCGAGCCGGCCGCGGCGGACCTGGCCGATGGCGCCGCGGCGCATCAGCACGCGCTGCGACGACCGCGCTCCAGTTCACCCGCCGGACCTCGACCTTGGCGTTGTCCCAGCGGCCGTCGAGGATGTCGGTCTCGGTGATGGTGTCCGAGGTCAGCACGCCCTCGGCCTCCTGCGCGTCGACCGCGAGGTCGGTGCCGCTCCGGATCTCCGAGGCGGCGAAGCCGGACTCGGGCTCGTAGGTGACGCCGCCGAACGCCAGCGGCCGATCATGGTCGGTGAAGCCGAAGACGACGCCGTCGGCGCGCTCGATGCGCCAGCACCAGGCGAGCGTCGTCGTGCCGCTGTCGAGATGCGCCTGCAGGGAAGCGGACAGGCTCTTCATCGCCGCACCTCCACCAGCGGGATCGAGGCGATCGACCCGAGCCGGTCGAGGTCCCAGGTGACGTCGAGCCGGTCGGTGTCGAAGCGCACCGGCACGTCGAACTCGAAGCCGGCTGTGACGAGGACGCCGGCGCCCGGGGCGGCAGCGAAGGTGACGACGCCGGTGGTGGCATTCACCGACCAGCCGGACACCGCCTCGACGCCGCCGCGCGCGACCCGCACCGTGCCGGTCACCGGCTTCACGATCCGTCGCACCCAGGCCTGGGAGCCGCTCTCGTAGCGCTTGACCAGCTGGAAGGCCGCGGTCGCGCCATCGCCGGTCCCGAGCGTCTGGTCGATCGGCGTCACCGGCGTCGACGGCAGGCCGGACTTGAAGTCGCCCCAGTCCTTCCAGCGGAAGCCGTGCAGCCGGCCGTTCCGCGCCTCGAAGAAGGCGATGACCGCCGCCAGGTCGTCGGCGCGGCGGATGCCGTAGGCGGCGTCGTAGCGCCGCCGCGAGTCGGCCCAGGAGGCGTTGCGCTCCTCGTCGCCGGAGGCGAGCTCGACCACCTGCGTGCGCCGCTCCGGACCGCCGCGGGCGCCGCGGCTGATGTCGTCCGGAAACCGGACCTCGTGGAAGGCCATGCACATTCCCCTTCGGCCGAACGACACCGCGCGGGCGATGTCGCTCGCGACCTGGGTGCGCGAGCGCCTGAAGCTCTCGGCGTCGTTGGTCATGATGTTGACGGTGATGCCGCCGCCCGATCCGCGCGCGATCGAATGCCCGGGTCTCCGCGCGGCTCAGCACCCGTTCGCCGCGCTGCAGGATCGCCGGCACCTCGTCCGGACGCAGGCCGGCCACACCGCCGGCATGCATCCGCGGCGCGCCGGCGAAGGCGAGCGCCGGCACGAGCTGCTGCGGCGCCGCGCCGCCCGCGATACCGCCGGCGTGCAGGACGCTGGCGAAGGCCGGCCCGAGGCTGCCGAGCACACCGCCGAGCGCGTTGGCGATCGGCGCCAGCACGAAGCGCCGCACCGAGACCTTGGCGAGGTCGGCGAGGATCGAGGTGACGAGGTCGCGCATGCCGAGCTTGCCGGTCTTCACGAACTCGCCGACCGCGTCCTCGGCGCCGCGGAAGCCGCTGACCAGCGCATCGCCGATGCCCTGGCCGGTCTCCTTCGCCTTCTCGGCGTAGTCGCGCACCGCATCGGTCGCGAGCTGCCAGCCCGACTTCGCCGCCTCGGGTGCTTCCGCCATTTCCGGCGCCGCGGCCGCGCTGGCGCCGCCGGCCTTGCCGACCGCATCGCCGAACTCCTCTGCTGCGACCGTGGCCCCGCCGAGCGCGGTCTCCGCCTCCTCGGCCGAGCCCTTCACCGCGTCGCGCAGCGCCTGCAGCGAGGCGAGCGGCGCCGTGGCGGCGCCGGCCGCGGCAGCGGCGGATGCCGCGAGCCCATCGGCCCGGGCGCTGGCCTCGCCGGCGGCGGCCGAGGTCTCGTAGAAGGCCGAGCCCGCCCGGATCGCCGCCTCGCTCAAGGTCAGCATGGTGCTCTCCATGCCGGGCATGCCGTCGAGGCTGCGGGTCGCGGCATGCAGGAAGTCGGCCCAGCTGCGCTGGATGCCGGAGAGCGCGGTCAGCCAGCCGGCCTCGATCGTCGCCCAGACCGACTGCAGCGACAGCGCCAGCGACCGGCCGCCGAGCTTGATCCGCTCCCAGACCTCCGATGCGACGTCGCCGAGCAGCGACAGCGCCTCGCCGAAGCCGCCGGCGCCGGCGACCAGCCGGCCGAACTGGTAGACCATCTCCCCAGCCGCGACGATCAGCGCCCCGATGCCGGTGCGGATCAGCGCGCCGCGCAGCACCACGAGCGCCGTGGCGAGCCCGCGCACCGAGACGGCGGCGGCGACCAGCCCGGCGACCCAGCGCCCGGCCATGATGCCGGCGAAGGTGGCGGCGTAGGTCGCGAGCCGGCCGAGGTTGTCGAAGAGCCCGCGGATCGCGATCCCGAGCGGCCCGGTGGTGCGGGCGAGCGCCGCCATGGCGTTCGCCACCGCCTCGAGCGCCGGGGCGGCGGCGACCGCGAGCTGGTTCGAGAGCCCGCGCCAGATCAGCCCGAGCCGCGAGATCGCCGCGTTGGCGCGCTCGATGCGGTCGGCGTCGGCCTCGGAGACCACGACGCCGAAGTCGCGCACGTCCTGGGTCGCCTGGCGCAGCGTCGCGGTGTCGATGCCGCGCCATGGCGATCGAGCCCTCCTCGCCGAAGAGCTGGCCGGCGACCGCGGCGCGCTCGGCCACGGGCACGAAGTCGGCGATCGCCTGGTTGATGCGGCCGACCCGCTCGTCGAGCGGCAGCGCGAGCAGCTCGGACGCCGAGAGCCCGAGCCGGCCGAGCGCCTCCGCCGCGGGACCGGCGCCGGAGGCCGCCTGGCTCAGCCGCCGGGTCAGGTCCTTGGTCGCCTGCTCGATGCCCGACATCGCGACGCCGGCAAGCTCGCCCGCGCGCTCCAGCACCTGGATCGAGGCGACCGTGGTGCCGAGCGACTGGGCGAGCTTGGCCTGCGCGTCGACGGTCGCGAGCCCCGAGCGGACCATCGCGATGCCGGCCGCGGCCGCGGCGGCGACGGCGGCGGCGGTCGCGACCTTCACCCGCGCGCGAGAAGGCGGCGAGCCGGGCGTTCGCCGCCTCCATCTCGCGCCCGAGCCGGCCGAAGCCGCGGTTGCCGGCCTCGCCGACGCCCTCGAGCTCGGCGCGGACCTCGCGGCCGCCGACGACGGCGAGCCGGACGCTGACGCGCTTTCTCAGCCATGGCTGTCTCCGATCGCCTCGTTGAGCCGGCGCACCATCACCGCCTCGATCTCCGGCAGCAGTTCGGCCGCGGCCATCGGCTCGATGCCGAGCGCGCGCGCCGAGCGCCAGCGCCGCGCCCATGTCCCAGCCGATCACCGCGCCGGGGATCACCCGCAGCTGGCCGCCGAGGCGAAGGGCGAGGTCCCAGACCTGCCAGCCGTCGAAGGTCTGCGGCCGGTTCAGCCGCGCCGGGCAGTCCGGGCACGCTTGCGCGCAGGCCGCGCAGTAGCGGTCGCCCCCGCCGAAGTGCCAGTCGGCGAGGGCGCGGAGGCGTTTTTTTCCGCATCCAGCAGCAGGCCCTTCGGGCGACGTAGGTCGCCTGGAACGCCTCGAAGATCGGCCAGACCTCGAGCAGCGCGTCGATGCCCGTCGGGCGTGACCGGCACCGGGTTGCCGTCGGCGTCGCCGACGCCCTCCCAGTCGGTCACCGCGCGCCGGGCGATCGCCTTGGCGAAGACCAGCGCCCGCTCCTCGTCGGAGGCGGTGTCGGGCAGCGCCTCGACGGCCGGATCGCTGCGCGAGGCCACCATCAGCGCGGTGGTGAGCGGGCGCGGCGCGCAGGCGCACGCCGTGGCCGAGGTCGAGCCAGCGCGGCTCGGAGGTCAGGTCCAGCCTCAGCATGGATCAGTACTCTCCATGTCGTTGACGAGGGTGGCGGTGCACATGCGCCCGAGCGTGGCGTCCCGGGCCGCCTGCCAGTCGAAGGTCGCCTGCACGCCCTGCGGGCCGGAAATCTCGATCCGCGGCCGCGGCAGGTAGACGGCGTGCACCGTGAAGGTGAAGCTCTCGCCCGAGGGCAGCGCGTAGCCGAACTCGAGCTCGCAGGGATCGCCGGCGATGGCCTGGTTCACCAGCACCTGGTCGGCGAAGCGGACCTCGACGCGGCCGGTCAGCGCGGCGATCGAGGGATCGGCGCCGTCGATGCGGCCGTCGCTGCGGATCGTCTCGATCCGGTCGAGGTTGTTGGCGTAGGTGATCTCGGCCGAGACCACGTTGCCGAGCGCCGTCCCGTTGCGGGTGATGCTGCCGTTGAAGTGGCCGAAGCGCTTCAGCGCCAGCTCCGCCGGCGTGCCGGCGGCGGTGGTGGTGCCGACCGTCTCGCCCTGCGCCACCAGCCGGGCGGTGGCGGTCAGCAGCCCCGAGCGCTGCAGCTGCCAGCTGAGCTGGTCGAGCACGCAGCCGGAGTACATCGCGAAGCGCGGCACCTCGGGCATCGCCGTCTCGATCGACAGCGACGGCAGCGTCCAGCCGCCGGAGCGGAACTCGTGGGTCCAGGGGCCGGTGCCGCTGGTGATCGGCTCGCCGAAGGCCGCCTTCAGCCAGAAGCCGAAGGCCTCGGCGTCGATCGGCACCACGACGTCGCCGTCGGCGGTCACCGCGTCCTTGATCGGCGCCAGCGGGTCGCGGCCGTAGCCGAGGAGCTCGGAGGTGATCAGCGGCTGCTCGGAGCCGAGCGAGGTGCTGGCGAACGGCACCCGGGTGTAGCCGCTGGCCGGCGCCGTGCCGTAGACCGTCTCGAACGCGAGCGCCATCTGCGCCCGCGCGCCCTTGCGCGCGTGCCATGTCGGTGTCCTTTTCCTAGATTAAGGAAGCAGCGTCAGCGGTTTACCCTGGCGCCGCCGTCGCTTGCCTGTCGTGGCGCGATTGCCCACACTCCCGCCGGGGATCGGTGGGGTTGTTCATGCTCACGTCGCATCTGGTCAGCGCTAAAGGCGCGGCGGGCGGCCATGCTCGAGGCCGAGGCGCTCGTCTATCGGTTCGGCTCGCGCGGCGTCGAGATGGCGCAGACCTTCGCATGCGACCAGTCGGTTTCCGAGCAGCGGCGCGAGCACTACCGGCGCGTCGCGCGCGTCGCTGAGCGCCGGCACCTCGGCATCAAGGGACTCGACATCGCCACGCAGTACTACGAGATGGCCCGCTGGCAGCGCCGCCGCGGAAACCTGATCGGCGGAGGCCACCCGCTCGTATGAAACCCATCCCCTTCAAGCGCCGCCGGCGGTACGGCCGCAGCCTGAGCCCGCACAACATCGGAACGGGGGTCTTCATCCTCGCGCTCGCAGCCTGTGCGGGCTACGCGAACCTGCCAGGCGGCGCCGGCGAAGGCGCGCCAGACAGCGCCGGCACCTTCGCTGGCAGCGTGACGCGGGTGGTCGATGGCGACACCTTCTGGATCAGCTCGGCTGCCGAGCGCATTCGGGTGTGGGGTCTCGATGCCCCAGAGGTCGACATGCCGGGTGGCTCACAGGCGACGGCCGCGCTCACGGCGTTGATCTCCGGCCAGCAGCTGACCTGCCGCCAACGTGATATCGACCGCTACGGCCGGATCGTCGGCCAGTGCTTCCTGCCGGACGGTCGCGACATCACCGCTGTCATGATCGAGAGCGGTACCGGCGCAGGAGTACTGCCGCTACTCCGGCAACCACTACCGGACCTGCTGACGCATCAGCCGAGCGGGTCGGCGCTGGCGTAGTGCAGCACGACCGGGATGACGGCGGCCTTCAAAGTCGCCGCACCCTCTACCGCCAGGTCGACCGGGCGTGGCGCCTCGGCTTCGACCCAGTCGCACAAGCCCCCGAGCGTGCGGTCGGCTGAGAGCACGATGCCGACGCCAGCGGCCAGCGCATCGAACGCCGCATCTCGGCCGGTGCCGGCCTGCACGACTGCCTCGATCTCGGCGCGGTGCTGGTAGTGGTAGCGGAGCGGCGAGAGCGTCCGCCTTCAATGTCGCCGCGCCGTCGACCGCGAGGTCGACCGGTCGCGGCGCCTCGGCCTCGACCCAGTCGCAGAGCCCGCCGAGAGTGCGGTCGGCCGCGAGCACCGTGCCGACGCCGGCGGCCAGCGCTGTCGAAGGCCGCGTCCCGGCCGCTGCCGGCCTGCACGACCGCCTCGACCTCGGCGCGGTGCTGGTAGTGGTAGCGGAGCGGCGAGAGCGTCACCGCGGGCTCGCCCGGGTCGCCGTCGCGCAGGATCAGCAGGCCGGCGGCCGGCACGCGCTCGGGCAGGACCTCGCCGCGGAGGACCGGCGCGGGCTGGGTCTGCAGCAGCGCGTGCAGCGCCTGCAGGATGGTTTCGCGGGTGGTGGGCATAGTGATCGCCAGAGCCGGTGAGGTCTGATCTGGGGTCGGAAAGGTGGCTGGCTAGCGTTGGAGCCCGACGACGGCGACTGTCTTCCGGACGCCGCGCTGCTGATGCATCATGGACGATGGTCGGCGCGTTGGGCGCACCCAAGCATCCGACGAAGCCGACTGACTATCGACGAAGCTCATGCGGCGTTGTACCTGCGCCTGCACGGAGACGTTCGACCGGACTCAGCATCCACTCGCCGGCCTGTCAGGCAGCACGGATTCGACTGCCTCGGGTATCGGCTGGCCGAACGCAGCGGCCGACGACCGTCGTCGAGCGGTTTCGCTTCTGGATGTTGCGCTCAAACATCATCGATCTGATGCCCTGCGAGCTGAGAGCGACCGGCAGCAGACCTCGCCTTGTCAGGCCAGATGTCGGACCTTGCGGCCGTGACCAACGACCGATCTCGGTTGAACTGGCGCCTGGAGCGTCGACGAGCTTGAGCTCGTCGTGCAGAGCCGCCTCAACGTCCCTGCGTTGACCGCGGGTGCCAGATGGATGCATGGCGGAGTCGTCCGACTGCGGCCGCGTGCGTGCCTCCCCTCGACCACATCGACAACTCGATGGACAGCTCGCATGAAGCAGTGGTCTGACTCGGGTAGTACTCCGGGACGCCGATGCACGTGCTGCGACCGGTCGACAGTCGCTGCTGGCCGCTCGGTGCGATTCGACAGATCGCCAGACCGGCGACGGTCCGCTGCAGTCGCAGCGTCTGGCGCACGACGCGAAGCGAGAAGGCTATCTCGCACTCGCCGCCGTAGCTCGGCCGCTCTCGAGCGAAGACTGAGCCTGCAGCGCTCCTGCGCCGTCAGACGTTCCTCTCCACCCAGTTCGCCACGATCAGCCCCGGCACCGCGTCGTGCGCCCGCTCGGCGTCCCGCGCCAGATCGAGCCGCTTCGGCAGCTTCACCTGCGGCACCAGCAGGAAGATCGGCGCGGTGACCTGACCGCGCCCGGTCTTCGAGCGCGACGCCGCCGCGAGCCCGCGCGTGTTGATCCGCGCCCCGTCCGCCACGAGCAGGCTCGGCCCGGTCCGACGATAGACGAACCGGAGCCGCAGCCCGGTCTTCCGCTCCCAGGCGCCGGCGTGATGCGCCGGCCGCCGAGCGCCTTGCCGGCAGCAGGCGTCGGGATCGCCAGCCAGAAGCCGTTCTTCGAGCGGATCAGCGGCCCGGCGTCATGTGCGCCGATGATGACCGGCGCCTTCGACCAGACCAGCGCCGCGGCGTTGAGGCTGACGCCGGCCTTCGGGAACACCTCCGACCGGATCGAGTTGGCGAGCCGCGGCCCGAGCCCGGCGCCGACGATCTGCCCGCGCCATGCGAGCTTCAGCCCGGTGCCGGCCTCGCGCATCGCCGCCGTCACCGCCCGCTCGCCGGCGGCGATCTCCGCCGCCATCATCGCGACGAGGTCGGGCCGGATGTCGAGCTTGAGCTTCATGCGGGCCTCACGTCGAGCGTCCAGACCAGCCGCTCACGGTCGCGCACCGGCTCGCCCTGCACGACGAAGGCCTCGCCGTCGAGCACGAGCCGGTCGCCCGGACGCGGGGTGGCCACCTCGCTCGACCCGCACGTCGAACCGCGTCGTCTCCGACCAGAGCCGCGCTTCGCCGAAGTCGGTGATCGCATCGGCGCGGCGCGCGATGACGCGGACGGGGAACGGGTCCCCGTCCGCCGGCTCGTAGGTCGCCGTCGCGCGCCGAGGTTCGGGTCGGCGAAGAGCGCGTCGACCGCGGCGGCGAAGGCGCTCATCAGGTCCGCCGGGCGCTGCGCAGCACCTGCGGCCGGGTGCAGATCGGCAGCGGGTTGCTCTCGATCTCCAGCCGCACCCACTCGTCGCGCTCGCGGTCGGGGATCGCCCGGGCGTAGAGCGGCAGGCCGAGGGTGTTGACCGTCTCGAAGGTGTCGGCCGGGGCATAGTAGATCTCGAAGAGCCCCTCGACGCCCTCGGGATAGAAGTACGCCTTGTCGGCCGGCACGCCGAATGCCGCGTTGCCGCGGTAGCGCCGGAAGCTGATGCCGCCGAAGCTGACCTCGTCGGCGACGCGGCTGCGGAGATCGGCGGCCGCCGCGGTGTTGAGGTAGGTCTCGCGCACCTCCTTGTGGGCGACGAGATCGGCGAAGAACGCCGAGCCGCATTCGGCGCGGAGCTGCACCGCGCCGGTCGCGAGCCCGCCCATGCTCGCCTCGACGTCCTCGATCAGCGCCTGGCAGCGCTTCCTGAGCGCGCCGGACGCCGGCGAGGCGTTGTCGAGGTCGAAGTCGACCTCCGTGGCGGGCGTGATGGCGAACTCGGTGAAATAGTTCACCACCGTCGCCCCGTCCTTGGGGTCCTTCACCCGCCCCTGGATGCCGTTCAGCAGGTGGTACTCGAAGGTCGCCTCGGCGTCGGTGCGCAGCCGCCGCAGCCGGCGGGCGACCTCGACCTGGACCTGCTGCGCCTCGCTTTCGGAGCCGAACGCGCGGATGCCCTGGATCTCGGAGGCCCAGATCACGTCCTGCTTCTTGAACTGGCGGCAGACGAAGGCGCGCACGTCGCGGCGCTCAGCCACCTGCTGGTCGTAGGCCGAGCCGCGCTCGGAGAACGGGATCAGCGACAGCGTGCCGTCGCGGCTCTCGATGACGACGGTGCGCGTGCGCACGCCGCGATCGCCGAAGAGCCCCGAGCCCGACAGCGTCGCCGGCTTGAAGGGGATGTTCTCCAGAGCCCGGGTAAGCTCGATGATCGAGAAGGCGTCGCCCTCGAAGATGTCCATGCTGGCCATTGCAGCGTCTCCTTAACGGACCAGGATGCCCGCGGCCGCGAGCGCGGCATGGGCGGCGGTGATCTCGGGCTCGCTCGGCGTGCCGGCGAAGACGAGATCGTGGCGATTGACGATGGCGGGGCCGCGCACGATGGCGACTGCGGACACGTCGCCGGCGCTGGCGTCGGCCTTGTCCCAGAGCACCGCCGCGGCGGTCTGGCTGCCGTCGGTGGCGTCGGGGTCGTGGGCGACGTACTTGCCGCCGACCGTGATCTTGCCGAGCACGGTGCCCGGCTCGAGTACGCCGGTGTCGATGGTGACGGCCTCGCGGCAGTAGTCGCGGAAGGCCTCCCAGACGAGAAAGCCGCCGGGGTGGCGGCCCTCGGTGAGCGTTGGCATGGTGGACTATCCTCTCGGCTTGAAGGTGCGGGCGATCACCTCGCCCCAGGGCTGGGCGTCCGCGGGACGGCCCGGTTGCGGATGGAGGGCGGTGACCTCGGGCGCCGCGTCGGCGCGGGCCGCGAGCAGCGCCGCACGCACCTCGTCGAGGCTTGCCCCGGTCTCCAGGAACCGGCGCGCCTGCAGTGGCAAGCCGGCGAGCGCGCAGAGGTCGATCACCGCGGACGCGTGCGCGATCGCCTCGGCGCGGATCGCGACGGGGTCCGGCGCCGAGCCGGGCGGCTCGGGATTGGCGGCGGCTTCGGAAACGCCGGCGTCCCCGGCCATCTCATCCTCGGCTGCACTGAGTGCCGGCGCATCCGCCTCTGCGTGGACCGCACGATCCTCGCTGCCATCCGCGGCCGCTTCGTCGGCTGCGGCCTCCACCGCCTCAACCAGCGCCGGCGGGGCGTTGCGGAACCGGCCGACGTCGAACCGCGCCGCGATCCGCACCGGCTCGGCGAGCCGATCGGCGAACCCGAGCTCCACCGCCTCCGCGGCGTCGAGCCAGGTCTCCTTCGCCATCAGCGCGGCGATGTCGTCCTCGGCGCCGCCTGACTTCGCCACGTAGCCCGCGACCAGGCTGCCCTTGATCTTGTCGAGCGCCTCGGCCATCGCCCGCATGTCCTCGGCAGTTCCCATCACGAACCCCGAGGGGTCGTGGATCATCAGGAAGGCGTTCTCCGGCATCACCACCTCGTCGCCGGCCATGGCGATGTAGGAGGCGGCCGAGGCGGCGATGCCGTCGATCCAGACGGTGACCGGGCCGGCGTGGCGCTTCAGCGCGTTGTAGATCGCGACCGCGTCGAAGACCGAGCCGCCGGGGCTGTTCAGCCGCAGCGTCAGCGGGCCGTCGTCGGGCAGCGCACCGAGCTCGGCGAGGAAGCCCTTCGCCGAGACGCCGTAGGCGCCGATCTCGTCATAGATCGAGACTTCCGCGCCGTCGGCGCGGGCGCGGATCGCATACCAGGATCGCATGGGGGTTCAGTCCTCGTCTGTTTCTGGAAGCCGCTCGGGCGTCGCCCGCGCGCCTTGGCGTCTCGCCGGGCTTCGCGCGGTAGCCGAGGCCGAGCCCGGCCGCCCGTTCGGCGTCGGCCGCGTTCTCGCGGTCGATCTCCTCGATGTCGTAGCCGGTCGCCTCGACCGCCTTGCGCCGCGACAGCAGGCCCGCGTCGATCGCCAGCACCTGCGCCTGGATGTCCTTCAGCGGATCGACCCAGTCCCAGCGCGGCGGGATCCACTGCACGGCGCGCCAGCGCGCCGGCGCCGAGGCGTAGCCAGGCAGATCGAGCGCGCCGGCGAGCACCGCCGCCTCCATCCAGCGCGCCCAGATCGGGCGGCAGAGCTGGTGCGCGATCACCCCGTGCTGCAGCTGCTCGACCCGGCGGCGGAACTCGACGAGCTCGGCGCGCAGGCTCGAGTAGTTCGCCTGGCGCACGTCGCCGGTCACCAGGTGGTACGGCAGCCCGAGCGAGGCCGAGACCGCGAGCAGCGTTCGGTACTGGAACGCCTCGTAGCCGCCGCCGACATCGGCCGGCGAGGAGAACTTCACGTCCTCGCCGGGCAGCAGCACCTGCAGTGTGCCGGGCTCGAGGCTCGCCGTGGCGGTGCCGTCGTCGGCGACCTGCGTCTCGCCGAGCAGCGCCTCCTCGGGCGCGGTCTTGGTGATGAAGCCCGCGAAC
Organism: uncultured Alphaproteobacteria bacterium; assembly: GCA_963763295.1. Taxonomy (GTDB): domain Bacteria; phylum Pseudomonadota; class Alphaproteobacteria; order Rhodobacterales; family Rhodobacteraceae; genus Amaricoccus. The sequence continues at coordinate 4,741 of CAVXOH010000002.1, read as the reverse complement.
ATCGCCGCGGTCTTCTTCCGGTCGAGCTCGGCGTCGTCGTACTGGTCGAGCAGGAACAGCCGCACCATCGCCGGCGCCACATGCGGCAGGCCCCTGATCTGGCCGGCGTCGATCGGCCGATAGACGTGCAGCACCTCGCTCGCCGGCACCCGCACCGTCTCCGGGATCGGCGTCCCCCGGTCGGTGCTGTCGCCGGGATGTCGGCGGCGGAAGTGGTAGGCGAGCCGCCGTCCGATCGCGTCGAACTCGATACCGCAGCGGATGCGCCGGCCGCTGCCCGAGGTCCTCCATCTTCTCGAACGGCAGCATCTCGGACTGCAGGAGCTGCAGCTGCAGCGGCACCAGAAGTCCGTCCTCGGCCCGGCGCGGGCGCAGCCGGACGAAGCACTCGCCGGCGACGAACATCTCGCGCGCGACCATGCCCTGCAGACCGTAGAAGTCGGTCAGCCCGTCGGCGTCGGCCTCGTCGGTCCAGGCGAGCCAGAGCCGCTGAACGCGGTCCCGGACCTCGGCGTCCTCGATCAGCGACGAGGGCTTGATGCCGTCGCCGACCAGGTTCGAGGCGAAGGCCTCGCAGGCGTTGCCGGCGTAGCCGTTGGTGACCACGAGCTCGCGGGCGCGGGCCAGCAACCGCGGGCCGCCGGAGGCGACCAGCGAGTTGATGTTCTCCAGCGGTGGCTGCCAACCGCGCAGACGGCGGCGCGACATCGCGCCTTCAAGACGGGCCTGCACGCCGGCCGCTCCGCCGGCACGTCGCCGGCGGAAGGCGTCGAGGATACCCATGGCGTCAGAGTCCTTTGGTCGTGGTCACGCGGACCTGCCGAACGATCGGCCGCCCCTCGACGGCGGCGATCTCGCGGTCGAGCGCCTCGATGGCTCGGTCGATCTCGGCGAGGCTGCGGTAATCCACGGTGCGGCCGTCGTAGCTGACCCGCGCCACGCCGCTGGCGCGCGACGCCGACAGCGCCTCGCGCCGGTTCTTCAGCTCGGCGACGGTCGCCATCGATCACCCCATGTAGCTCGAGCGCAGGCTTCGCCGGCGAAGAAGCTGCCGGACCGGCCGGACTGCGCCGGCCGCGCCTGGCGGCTCGGCATCATCGTCATCACCGGCGCCGAGCTGCGCCTCCAGGTCGGCCCAGCGCGCCTCCGACCACCGGTCGGCGCCGGCAATCCAGGCGGCGGCGCGAGCGTAGACCCGGACGTCGAGCGCCTCGTTCCGCTCCCGAAGCTTCTGCCACTCAAGCCGGGTGAAGCCGCGCTTCGTCTTCACCGTGACCAGCTGCTCGGCCACCAACTGCTTCAGCCACTCGCTCTCGACCCAGTCCGGCAGATGCACGCTACCGGGCGGGTGGCGGCCACCGGCGGCGAGGTCCTCAGCCGTCGGCCGATCGAGCCGGAGAAAGCGGTAGGTCTCCGCCTTGAAGGTCGAGACCGCCACGGTCCAGAGCCGGGCCCCGCGACGGATGCGCTTTCCGCCGTCCGTCGCGTCCACGTAGGTCGGCCCCGATACCGGGCTCGCCCGGTTGAAGCCTTCGACGCCCTTGATCGGCGCGACCTGCGCGAACCCCTGCCGACGCGCCCAGGCATAGACCGCCGGCGCCTCGTAGCCGGTATCGATCGCGAGCCGGGCGATCTGCAGTTGTGCCCCACGTGCGTGCGGCCACGTCCGACCGAGCAGAGCGGCGAGCGCGTCCCAGCTCGCCTGGTGCTCCGGCCCGCCGTCGATGACGACGTGATCGACGAGCCAGCTTTCGAGGCCGCGGCCCCAGGCCCAGACGTCGACCTCGATGCGGTCCTTCTGCACGTCGGCCCCGGCGGTCAGGAACAGGCCCCGCTTCGGGACCGTGCCGGACGCCCAGTGCTCCCGCCGGTCGTAGAGCCGCTTCCAGTCGGGCGCTTCCCCGGTCTCGACCCAGGTCTCGCCGAGGATGGTGTTGCGGAACGCCCGGATCGCTTCGTCCGAGCCCTGCGCCGCCTCCCACCCCCGGGCGATACGCTCCCAGCTCAGCCAGCCCACCGGCGAGTAGAGCGCGGAGAGGTGGAAGCCGATCGTCGAGGGTCGGCCGAGGTCGCCGGTCGGCCGCCATTCTCCCGCCTTCGAGCATCGCCGTCTTGTGGTGCTCGGCGATCGCGGCGTCGCAGCCCTCGCAGGCGTAGGCCGCCGTCTCGGGCTTGCCCTTCTCCCAGCGCAGCCGCTCGAACTTCAGCCACTGCGACGCTGCGCAGTGCGGGCAGACGACGAAGTAGCGCCGCTGGTCGCTCGCCTCGTACTCGCGCTCGATGCGGCTGAGGCCTCGGATCGTCGGGGTCGAGGCGAGGAACACCTTGCGCCGGTGCGCGAAGGTCAGCGACCGCGCCTCGGCGAGCGAGACCGGATCGCCTTCCTCGTCGGCCGAGGCCGGGTAGGCATCGACCTCGTCGAGGAAGATGTAGCGCGCCGGGGTCGAGCGCAGCCCGACCGCCGAGTTGGCGCCGGTCATGATCAGGATGCCGCCGGCGAACTCCTTCGACAGCATGGTGTTGCCGGCATCGCGCGAGCGCGCCGGCTTCACCTTGTCCCGCAGCGCCGCGCTCTCCTCGATCAGCGGATCGATGCGCTGGCGCGAGTTACGCTTGGCGAGCTCGACGGTCGGCTGCACCGCCAGCGCCGGTCCCGGCGCCTGGTGGATGATGAAGCCGAGAAAGCAATTGCCCGCTTCCGTCGCGCCGACCTGAGCCGCCTTCATGAACACGACCCGCTGCGCCGGATGCCCGGGCGACAGCGCGTCCATGATGTCCTTCATGTAGGGCGTCCGCTTCGTGCGGTAACGCCCGGGCTCGGCGGCGGCCCGCGAGCTCAGCATGCGGTAGCGGTCGGCCCATTCCGAGACCGTGAGCAGCGGATCGGGCTTCAGCCCGCCGCCCCAGGCGCGCAGCAGCGCGTCCGCTCCGTCGAAGGCGAAGATCGAGCCGTCATCCGAGATCGAGCCGGTCCCTCTGGCCAAGCTCGTCGAGGTGGGCGCGGACATGGGCTTCGAGGACCTTCTGCATGGCGGCGGGCTCGATGCCGAGCTCGGCGGCGATCAGCGCCGCGGCACGGGCCGGCCAGTTCACCCAGGCGTCGCGGGTCTCTCGCGCCAGCCGGAACACCAGCGCCTCGGCGCGGGCGCGGTCGACGAGCTCGCCCTTCAGCTTCTGGAGCTTCAGCCGCCGCTCCTGCGACTTCAGCACCTCGTTGGCGGTCTTCGCCTGCAGGAAGGTCGCGCCGCCACCAGCAGGTGGCGGCAGCCCGTTCTCCCGCAGCGTGTCGCCGACGGCGGAGAGAGCGGCGTTCGGCACCGGCTTCAGCTTCGGCGGCGGTTCCTGTCGCTGCTTGGACGGGTCGGTCGCGGCGGCGCGCCGGACGTCTGAGGCGTTCGCGTCGATCGAGCCGTCGGCGTGCAGCACCAGCCGCCCGGCGGCCTTCGCCTTCTGGATCGCCCCGCGCGAGAGACCGGCGCGGGCGGCGTAGTCGCGCTCGCTCATGCCCTGCATCACGGCCTCGAAAAAGCAATGTTATGATCCACTTATCGACTTGGATCGTGTGCGGAAGCGAGCATGTGTGGTGTCAAGCAGACGCTTGAACGGAGCACGACGATGACCACCACGACCCTGCCGAGCCGGAACACCGAATGGGGCTATCTGGGGCACCATCGCCCGCATCGAGAACGACCCCGCCGCCGATCCCGCCAAGGCCTGGGACATCGCCTCCCGCCGGATCGCGGAAGTGACCACCGCCTCGCCCGAGGGGGTGCGCGACTTCCTCGACAGCCGCCACGGCCGCCACTTCGCCGACGACGTCGCCAGCGAACTCTGGAAGGGCGAGACGCTCAAGGAGGCGATCGACGCCGCCATCGCCCGCTGGATGGGGTGGCGGATCGACCGCAAGACCAGCCGCGAGACCGGGATCCCGCGCGGGCTGCCCTACCTGACCGGCCTCGCCAACCACTTCGCAATCATGGCCGAGCTTCCCGACTGACGACGCCTCCCTTCCGGCCCCGCCGCGCTTCCGCCGGGATGCGCGGCTCGGGGTCGTAGCAAGGGTCGGGATGGTCCCGGTCCTCGCAACAAGGAACGACCCGATGACCAAGCTCTCCGATACCCAGTCGATCATCCTCTCGGCCGCCGCCCAGCGCGCCGACGGCAACGTGCTGCCGCTGCCCGGCTCGCTGCGCGGCGGCGCCGCGACCAAGGTCGTGGGCGCGCTGCTCTCCCGCGGCCTGATCCGCGAGCACATGACCGACAGCCCGCGCAAGGCCGACGCGGCGATGAACACGTCTGGCGCAACCCCCGAGCCGGACGGCCGCGGCGTCCTGCTCTTCATCACCGCCGCCGGCGCCGACGCCATCGGCGTCGAGCCCGCGGCGGTGCCCTACGCCTTCAACGAGGGCACGAACTCCGCCGGCGAGCCCGCCGCGGGCGCGCCCACGGGCGCCAAGGAGGCGGCGGTCGAGCCCACGCCGAAGCGCGGGGGCCGGCCGCGGAAGGCCGCGCCCACGGGCGCGGACGTGGCTCATGCGCGGAAGACCCGCGGCGGCACCAAGCAGGAGCAGCTGATCGCGATGCTCCGCCGCAAGGAGGGCGCGACCATCGCGCAGATCGTCGCGGCCACCGGCTGGCAGCCGCACACGGTGCGCGGCGCCTTCGCCGGCGCGCTGAAGAAGAAGCTCGGCCTGACCGTCACCTCCGAGAAGGCCGAGGGCGGCGAGCGGGTCTACCGGAT
>CAVXOH010000001.1:0-127484 GCA_963763295.1 uncultured Alphaproteobacteria bacterium | reverse complement strand
CTATAACCCTCGAAAACAACGAGAAATTCCGGCGGGGGAACGAGCGGAGAACGAGTTGTGTCGGGAGGTTGGCGGAGGAAAGGGAACTGGGGTCGAACAGTCTCTGAGGCGTAACATATTGATTTTACAACATTCATGCGTCGGGACGCCGTTTTGGGCAACGATCCGGTCGGTGTTCACAAGGCGCGGTGTGGCGTTGGCCCGCCACCCGCAATTTCCTCACGCCTCGGGTGGTTTGAGCACGCGCGAGCGGGTCAGGAACCGCTTTTCGCGGCCGTTGTCGAGCGAGAACATGCCGCCGCGTCCTGGGACCACGTCGATGATCAGCCGCGTATGCGCCCATGCGGCGCCCTGCGCGCGGCCGATGTAGACCCCCGCTCCGCCGATGGTGCCGAGCTGGACATCGCCATCCCCCAGGACGAAATCCCCGGCGGGGTAGCACATCGGCGAGGAGCCGTCGCAGCAACCGCCCGACTGATGGAAAATCACCGGTCCGTATTCTGCGGTCAGCTCGGCAATCAGTTCCAGTGCGGCAGGCGTCGCGGTCACTCTGTCGGGATCGGCCGCGCTCATCTCAGGCGGCCATGTCGAGGACGATCCGACCTTCGATCTGGCCCTTGTGCATGCGCACGAAGATATCATTGATGTCTTCGATTTTGGCGCGCGACACCGTCGCTTTCACCTTGCCTTGCGCCGCGAACTCCAACGACTCCTGCAGATCGAGGCGGGTGCCGACGATCGAGCCGCGCACTGTGATGCCGTTGAGCACCATGCCGAAGATGTTGAGCGGGAAGTCACCCGGCGGCAGGCCGTTCAGTACCACCGTGCCACCGCGACTGACCATGCCCAGCGCCTGCTCGAAGGCCTTGCGGCCGACCGCGGTGACCAGCACACCTTGGGCGCCGCCGCTGGTCTCGCGCTTGATCACCGTGGCCGGGTCGTCGTGCATCGCGTTGACCGTGACGGTCGCGCCGAGCCGGCGCGCGAGGTCGAGTTTGGCATCGTCGATATCGACCGCGGCGACGTTCAGGCCCATGGCGCGGGCATACTGCACGGCCATGTGGCCGAGCCCGCCGATGCCTGAGATCACCACCCAGTCGCCGGGCTTGGTGTCGGTGACCTTCAGGCCCTTGTAGACGGTGACGCCGGCGCAGAGCACCGGGGCGATCTCGACGAAATCGAGGTTGGGCGGCAGGTGACCGATAAAGTTCGGGTCTGCCACCACGTATTCCGCGAAGCCGCCGTTCACCGAATAGCCGGTGTTCTTCTGGCTCTCGCAGAGGGTTTCCCAGCCGCCGAGGCAATGCCGGCAATGCCCGCAGGCCGTGTAGAGCCACGGCACGCCCACCCGGTCGCCCTCCCTGACATGGAGGACGCCCTTGCCGACGCCCGAGACAAAGCCGACGCCCTCATGGCCGGGGATGAACGGCGGGGTTGGTTTGACCGGCCAGTCGCCCTCGGCGGCGTGCAGGTCGGTGTGGCAGACGCCCGAGGCCCGGATCGCCACCTGGATCTCGCCGGGACCGGGCTCGGGCACCGGCACTTCCTCGATGGTCAAGGGCTTGTCGAATTCGCGGACGACCGCGGCTTTCATGGTCTTGGTCATGGGTTCCTCCTGATTTTCATGGTGGTGGGCAGACGGGGCGGGAGGACCCGCCCCGCGCTTTCAGAAGAAGCCGACGGCCTTTGGGCTGTAGCTGACCAGCAGGTTCTTGGTCTGCTGGTAGTGATCGAGCATCATCTTGTGGTTCTCGCGCCCGATGCCGGACTGCTTGTAGCCGCCGAAGGCCGCGTGCGCCGGATACGCGTGGTAGCAGTTGGTCCAGACGCGCCCGGCCTGGATGGCACGGCCCGCGCGGTAGGCCCGCGCGCCGTCACGGGTCCAGACGCCGGCTCCCAGGCCGTAGAGCGTGTCGTTGGCGATGCTGATCGCCTCGTCGTCGTCCTTGAAGGTGGTGACCGAAACGACCGGCCCGAAGATCTCCTCCTGGAACACCCGCATCTTGTTGTGGCCGCGCAGCACGGTGGGCTTGACGTAGTAGCCACCCGCCAGATCGTCGGGCAGCAGGTTGCGCTCGCCCCCGGTCAGCACTTCCGCGCCTTCCTGCCGGCCGATGTCGAAGTACGACAGGATCTTCTCCATCTGCTCGGAGGAAGCCTGCGCACCGATCATCGTCGCCGGATCGAGCGGATCACCCTGCACGATGGCCTCGACCCGCTTGATCGCGCGCTCCATGAAACGGTCGTAGATGCTCTCATGGATCAGCGCGCGGCTCGGGCAGGTGCAGACCTCGCCCTGGTTCAGCGCGAACATGGCGAAGCCTTCGAGCGCCTTGTCGAAGAAGGCGTCGTCCTCGGCGGCGACGTCGGCGAAGAACACGTTGGGCGACTTGCCGCCCAGCTCCAGCGTGACCGGGATCAGGTTCTGGCTGGCGTACTGCATGATCAGCCGGCCGGTCGTCGTTTCGCCAGTGAAGGCGATCTTGGCGATGCGCGGGGACGAGGCCAGCGGCTTGCCGCACTCTAGCCCGAAGCCGCTGACGATGTTCAAAACGCCCGGCGGCAGCAGGTCGGCGACCAGGTCCATCCAGAGCAGGATCGAGGCCGGGGTCTGCTCGGCCGGCTTCAGCACGATGCAGTTGCCCGCCGCCAGCGCCGGCGCCAGCTTCCAGCAGGCCATCAGCAGCGGAAAGTTCCACGGGATGATCTGGCCCACGACACCCAGGGGCTCGTGGAAATGATAGGCTACGGTATCGTCGTCGATCTGCGACAGCCCGCCCTCCTGGGCGCGGATGCAGCCGGCGAAATAGCGGAAATGGTCGATGGCGAGCGGTACGTCCGCGGCCATGGTCTCGCGGATCGGCTTGCCGTTGTCCCAGGTCTCGGCCTCGGCCAGGACGGCGAGGTTCTCCTCCATCCGGTCGGCGATGCGATTGAGGACCAACGCCCGTTCCGCCGGACTGGTGCGTCCCCAGCCATCCTTGGCAGCATGTGCGGCATCGAGCGCCAGCTCGACATCCGCCGCGTTCGACCGTGCGATCGAGGTAATGACCTGGCCATTGATCGGCGAGGTGTTGTCGAAGTAGCGCCGGTCGAGCGGTTCGGCCCAGGCACCTCCGATGAAATTGCCATAGCGGGTTTTGAACGGTGTTGTGCGGGCAACGATCGGTTCTAGAACTGTCATTTGATTGTATTCCTCCAGGGTCCGGTGTGGGACCGCGCCACCGTTGTTATTATTCCACGGACTGCGGGACGCGGCCCGGGTGGTCAACGAAATGCACTGTCGATGGCGGCCAGTTTTGGCGACCATCGTCCGGAATAAATAGGGACAGCGACACGATAAGTGCCGCATACGCGACAAATATATGGTGATTATAGCCCAAACGACAATGAAAAATATTTGAATAAATGTTTCGCCACAGCGAATAAATCATTGGAACAGTGTGTTATCAATACATCTAAGGTGGTTCGCCTCCTTCCTATTTTTTTCATGATCGATCGTCCTGGACGAGATCGTGCACCGCCCGGTACCAGCCTGTCTGCAGCGCCCAGGCTATGTTGCGGGCATCACGGGCATAGCGCTGGTCGCCGGCTTGAGATGCCGCATCCAGCTAGACCACCGGAGGCTCGGCAACCGCCTCGAGATCGCCGGCGGTGCCGTGGGATGACGTACGATGTGTCCTCACGTGTCGCGCCGGCCTTGCGGCGATATTGCCCCTTGTCGGGCCGATTCCGGTTGTGGGCCTTCGGTGAGGAGCGGCTGGCCGCATGAACGATTGGCGATGTGCTGGGGGCCGGCGAGATTTGATGGGCGGCAACGCGGTGGTTTCCTGCTCTCAGCCGTCGAGGGGTAATAGGGATGCGGCCAATCGCCATAGCCTGTTCCGGAGATGGTGTCGGAGGATGTGCAAATCTGCTAGGACGCCCTGGACGATCCCGCTTAGACTGGAAGCGTCCAGTTCGGCCGTCGGAAGCATATTCGTGTGCCTCGAATTGGAGATGGCGTGCTAACAAAAGTATACCGCGGCGGTCGGGCAGCAGGGGGAACTCCCAATGGAAACACCACTGGCTGAGCGCATAGCGGCCGATCCGAACTATCAGCTGCTGAAGTCGAAGCGCTCGCGCTTCGGGTGGACGCTGACCTTGGCGATGATGATCGTCTACTACGGGTTCATCCTGCTCATCGCGTTCAGGAAGGATCTGCTGGCGGTACGGATCGGGGACGGGGTGATGACCTGGGGAATCCCCATCGGATTTGGGGTGATCGTCTTCACGATCGCGATCACGGCGTTTTACGTCCAGCGCGCTAACACCGAGTTCGACGAGCTGTCCGAGAAGGTCAAGCGGGAGGCGCTGAAATGATCCCGGCACGCACGGTGCTCGGCGGGGTCGCCGGCCTCGCCGCCCTCGTAACGCTGCCGACGGTGGCGTTCGCGCAGAGCAAGGACCTCGGCATCGCCGAGCAGCAGCCGACCAACTGGACCGCGATCGCCATGTTCGCGGTCTTCGTGGTCGGGACGCTGTTCATCACCAAGTGGGCGGCCTCCAAGACCAAGTCCGCCGCCGATTTCTACACCGCCGGCGGCGGCATCACCGGTTTCCAGAACGGACTGGCGATCGCCGGCGACTACATGTCGGCGGCATCGTTCCTCGGAATCTCGGCGGCGGTGATGGCGTCGGGCTACGACGGGCTGATCTACTCGATCGGGTTCCTGGTCGGATGGCCGATCCTCACCTTTTTGATGGCCGAGCGGCTGCGCAACCTCGGCAAGTTCACCTTCGCCGACGTGGCAGCGTTCCGCTTCGCGCAGACGCCAGTGCGGGTCTTCGCCGCGTCGAGCACGCTGGTCGTGGTGGCCTTCTATCTGATCGCGCAGATGGTCGGCGCGGGTCAGCTCATCAAGCTGCTGTTCGGCCTCGACTACTGGATCGCGGTGGTCATCGTTGGCGCGCTGATGATGATCTACGTACTGTTCGGCGGCATGACGGCGACAACGTGGGTGCAGATCATCAAGGCCTGCCTGCTGCTCGGCGGCGCGACCTTCATGGCCTTCATGGTGATGTGGCGCTACGGCTTCAGCCCGGAGGGGCTGTTCAGCGGCGCCGTGGAGGTCAAGACGCAGATCGCGCTGGACGCGGGGGAGACGCCAGAGGCCGCGGCGGCGGCCGGGCAGTCGATCATGGGGCCTGGCACCTTCATCAAGGACCCGATCTCGGCGATTTCCTTCGGCATGGCGCTGATGTTCGGCACCGCCGGGCTGCCGCATATCCTGATGCGCTTCTTCACGGTGCCGAGCGCCAAGGAAGCGCGCAAGTCGGTAATGTGGGCGACCTGCTGGATCGGCTATTTCTACCTGCTGACCTTCATCATCGGGTTCGGGGCGATCACCTACGTGCTGACCAATCCGGGCTTCATCGACGCGTCGGGCGTGCTGATCGGCGGCAACAACATGGCGGCGGTTCACCTGGCGAAGGCGGTCGGCGGGAACGTGTTCCTCGGCTTCATCTCGGCGGTGGCCTTCGCGACCATCCTCGCGGTGGTCGCCGGCCTGACACTGGCGGGCGCCTCGGCGGTGTCGCACGACCTCTACTCGACGGTCGTCAAGAAGGGAAAGGCCGACAGCGATGCGGAGCTGCGCGTCTCGCGCATAACGACGGTGTGCCTGGGCGCGCTGGCGGTCGTGCTCGGGATCGTGTTCGAAAAGCAGAACATCGCTTTCATGGTGTCCCTCGCCTTCGCGGTCGCGGCCTCGGCCAACTTCCCGGTGCTGTTCATGTCGGTGCTGTGGAAGGACTGCACCACGCGGGGCGCCGTCATCGGCGGCTTCCTCGGACTGATCTCCTCGGTCGTTCTGACGATCGTGTCGCCGTCGGTCTGGGAAGCCACGCTCGGGAATCCGGTGGGCTCGGCCCCGTTCCCGTACACCTCCCCAGCGCTGTTCTCGGTGACGATCGGCTTCGTCGGGATCTGGCTGTTCTCGGTGCTCGATCACAGCGCGCGCGCGCGGATCGACCGTGCCGGCTTTGCGGCGCAGCAGATCCGCTCCGAGACGGGCATCGGCGCGTCGCAGGCGTCTGGGCACTGAGCGATCGGCGACCTGTGCTACAGCCGGGTCCGGAGGCGACGGAGGAGGAGGCGGTAGACACGCCTGAGCAAGTCGACCCGCGCGAAGCGGGGCGGGCCGGACCTGGGCCTCGCGAGCGCCGCGAGTTCGTGTCGCTGATGGCGTCGAGGGTTGGCGACGTTTTCGTGCGCAAGCCGTTCTTCGTCGAGGGCGACACGGATATTGTCACCCTGTGCCACGAGCTCGCGAAACGCGGGCTGAGCGACGCGCTGGTGCGGGATGGCGGGCGCCTTGGCGTCTTCACGACGACCAACCTGAGGGATGCCCTGCTGCGGCCGGAACCGCCGGCGGCAGCTTGCGGTGCGCGAAGTCGCCACGTTCGAGCCGCTCTCGGTCTCGGTCGATGACGACCTCTACGATGCGATGATCCTGATGTTGCGCCATCGCATCCATCGCGTGGTCGTGCGCAAGGGCGACGCGGTGGTCGGCGTGCTCAGCCAGCTCGACCTGATGGCCTTCGTCGCCAACCACTCGCACCTGATCGCGCTACAGGCGGCGCAGGCGACCGATCTGACGGAGCTGAAGGCGGCGGCGCGGCAGATCGACGGTCTGATCGGGGTGCTACACGAGGACGGCGTGCGCGTGGAGGTCATCACCGGGCTGGTGGCCGAGCTCAACCGGCAGGTGTTCCGGCGCCTCTGGGAACTGCTTGCGCCGGAGCCGCTGCGGACGAACAGCTGCCTGATCGTGATGGGCAGCGAGGGCCGCGGCGAGCAGATCATCAAGACCGACCAGGACAACGCGCCTGCTGCTGCGCGACGGCTTCGTCTTCGAGGGGCTCGAGGCGGTCACCGAGGCCTTCACGGCCGCGCTGATCGACTTCGGCTATCCGACCTGTCCGGGCGGCATCATGCTGAGTCGGCCGCTGTGGCGCCAGCCGCTCGCCGGGATTCCGGAGACGCTGCGGCAATGGATCCATGGCGCCGATCCGGACGGGCCGATGAACCTGGCGATCTTTCTCGACGCCGCGGCGGTGGCGGGGGACGCGGCGCTGCTCGACGCAGGCGCGCGACTACGTCGATTTCCTGTTGTCCGACAGCGCCGCCTTCTACGCGCGCTTCGCAAGCGCCGTGGACCAGTTCGGCGGGGACGGCAGCTGGTGGTGGCGGCTGCCGGGGCTGCGCGGCCGCGCGGCGGCCGAGATCGACCTGAAGAAGCTCGGCATCTTCCCGCTGGTGCACGGGGTGCGGGCGCTGGCGCTGCAGTACCGCGTCCGCGAGTTGGGCACCGCCGACCGGCTGCGGGCGCTGGTCGCGGACGGGCGCATCGACGCGGGCCTCGCGCGGGATCTGACCGACGCGGTTCGCTTCCTCATCGGCCTGAAGCTCGCGAGCAACCTGCGCCAGATGGCCGACGGGCGCACGCCGGACAACGCGATTCGCCTGAGCGAGCTCGGTACGCTGGAGCGGCAGGCGCTGAAGGATTCGCTGGCGATCGTGCGCCGGTTCAAGCAGTGGCTGGGCCGGCACTACCGGCTCGACGCGCTGTGAGCCGCCGGGGTCCGGCGCGCGGACCGCGCCCGCAGGTGCTCATCGCGCTCTGGGGTGCGGGGTTGGTCCTGTTCAACTTCCCGATGCTGATTGTCTGGGACCGGGATGCCACGGTGCTCGGCCTGCCGCTGTTGCCCGTGGCGCTTTTCGTGATCTGGGCGGCGCTGATCGGGGTGCTGGCCTGGGTAAGTGAGCGGCCGTCAGAAGGGACGAGGGATGGCACGAGTGCACGCGCGAACCGGGATCAAGTAATTGATTTATCAGAATAGCGTGTGCGAGCCGGACTGTGAGCCGGCCCAACCGACCTGATGATGATCGCCGGGCCGCTCGTTCTCGGCGTTTCCTTCGGCTACCTGCTGCTGCTGTTCGCGATCGCCGCCTTCGCCGACCGGCGCGCTGCAAGTGGCGGGTCGGTGATCGACAACGCCTGGATTTACGCGCTGTCGCTGGCGGTCTACTGCACGGCCTGGACCTATTTCGGCAGCGTCGGGCGCGCGGCGGCGGACGGGGTCTGGTTCCTGCCGATCTATCTCGGGCCGATGCTGGCGATGCTGCTGGCGGAACTCGTGGTGCGCAAGATGATCCGAATCGCGCGGACCTACCGGATCACCTCGATCGCCGACTTCATCGCCAGCCGATACGGCAAGAGCCCGCTGCTGGCCGCGCTGGTCACGCTAATCACCGTCGTCGGAATTGTCCCCTACATCGCGCTGCAGTTGAAGGCGGTCTCCGCGGGCTATCACGTGCTCACCGGCGGCCCGGAGTCGCTCGGGGCACCGGCGGTCGCCTGGTGGCAGGACGGCACGCTCCTGGTCGCGCTGGCGCTGGCGGCGTTCACCATCGTGTTCGGCACGCGGCACCTCGACAGTACCGAGCGGCACGAGGGCATGGTCGCGGCCATCGCCTTCGAGTTGGTGGTCAAGCTGGTCGCCTTCCTCGCGGTGGGCGGCTTCGTGACCTGGGGCCTGTTCGACGGCATGGCCGACATCTGGTCGCGGGCGCAGGCGTTCCCGGAGCTGCGTCCGCTGTTGCGCTTGGGCGGCGAGGACGGCGCCGGTTCGTTCGCCTACGCGCAGTGGTTCGCGCTGACGCTGCTGTCGATGCTGTCGGTGCTGCTGCTGCCGCGGCAGTTCCAGATGATGGTGGTCGAATGCGTCGACGAGCGGCACCTGCGGCGGGCCGCCTGGGCGTTCCCCGGCTACTTGCTGCTCATCAACGTCTTCGTGCTGCCGATCGCGATCGGCGGGCTGGTGCTGTTCGGCCCGGGGCGATCGGACGCCGAGACCTTCGTGCTGTCGCTGCCGCTGGCGCACGGCGCGCCGGCGCTGGCGCTCTTCGCCTATGTGGGCGGCCTCAGCGCGGCCACCGGCATGCTGATCGTCGAGACGATCGCCGTCTCGACCATGGTCTGCAACGACCTGGTCATGCCGTCGCTCTTGCGCCTGCCCGGGTTCGGCGCGCGCGCGGCCGGCGATCTGACGCGGCTGCTGCTCAGCATCCGGCGGGCAGCGATCCTGGTGGTGCTGCTGCTCGGCTACCTCTACTTCCACGTGGCCGGCGAGGCCTATGCGCTGGTCAGCATCGGGTTGATCAGCTTCGCGGCCGTCGCACAGTTCGGACCGGCGCTGCTGGTTGGAATGTACTGGAGGGGTGGCACGAGAGCGGGGGCGCTGGGCGGGCTGCTCGGCGGCTTCGCCGTCTGGGTTTACACGCTGATGCTGCCGTCGGTGGCCAAGTCGGGCTGGATCCCGGCCGGATTCGTCGAGCTCGGCCCGTTCGGGATCGAGTTGCTGGCGCCCGAGCAGCTGTTCGGCCTTGTCGGGCTCGACACTCTCACCCATTCGCTGTTCTGGAGCCTCTTGGTCAACCTTGGGCTCTACGTTGGCATGTCGCTGCGACGCGCACCTTCGGCCCGCGACGCGAGCCAGGCGATGCTCTTTGTCGATGTGTTCGAGCGGGGGCGGTCGGCTGCAGTGGCGGCGCCGGTCTTCTGGCGCGGACGCGCCCAGCTCGAGGACCTGATGGCGCTCGCGACCCGTCTGCTCGGCGCCCCCCGCGCCCGGCAGCTTTTCGAGGATCACGCGCGCGAGACCGGCGTGGCCGAGGTCGGTCAAGTGGTCCCGGATGCGCGCCTGGTCGATCGCGTCGAGCGGCAGCTCGCCGGCGCCGTGGGCAGCGCCTCGGCCCGGGTCATGGTCGCCTCGGTAGTGCAGGAGGAACCGCTGGCGATCGACGACGTGATCGAGATCCTCAACGAGGCGTCGCAGCTGCGCGGCTATGCGCGGGCGCTGGAGGAGAAATCGCATTCGCTGGAAGCGGCAACAGCGGAGCTGCGCGAGGCCAACGAGCAGCTGCAGAGCCTCGACCACTTGAAGGACGACTTCATGTCCTCGGTGACCCACGAGCTGCGCACGCCGCTGACCTCGATCCGCGCCCTGTCCGAGCTGATGCTAGACACGCCCGACATGGAGGTCGGGCAGCGTGAGGAGTTCCTGGCGATCGTCGTCTCGGAGAGCGAGCGGCTGAGCCGCCTGGTCAACCAGGTGCTCGATTTGGCCAAGATCGAGTCCGGGCACGCCGAGTGGCATAACACCGACCTCGACATGCGGGAGTTGGTTGCGAATGCGGTCCGCACCGCGTTCGAACTGTTCCGCGAGCGAGGGGCGACGGTCGGGCTGTCCATGCCCGATCAGGTGCCGATGATCCGCGCCGACCCCGACCGGCTCACTCAGGTCCTGCTGAATCTGCTCAGCAACGCCGCGAAGTTCGTTCCTGCGGAGGGCGGAAGGGTCGAGGTCGTTCTGCGCACCGACGCGGACGGCCTGGTCGTCGAGGTCCGCGACAACGGCCCCGGGGTGCCACCGGCCGAGCGGGCGATGGTGTTCGAGAGGTTCCGGCAGGGCGGGGAGGCGCTAAACCGGCCACCGGGGACCGGACTGGGCCTTCCGATCAGTCGCCAGATCGTCGATCATTTCGGCGGGCGCATGTGGCTAGAACTCGCCGCCGGACGGGGGCGCGTGCTTCGCGTTCCGGCTGCCGCTCCGGCCGAGGGAGGGCAAGGACGCATCGTGAGCCACAAGGTCCTGATCGCCGACGACGAGCCGAATATCGTCGTCTCGCTCGAGTTCATGATGAGGCGCGAGGGCTACGCGGTTGTGGTGGCGCGCGACGGCCTGCAAGCGCTGGAAGCGATCCGCCGCGAGCGGCCGCAACTTGTGCTGCTCGACGCGATGATGCCAGGCATGTCGGGCTTCGACGTCTGCGAGGCGGTGCGCGCCGACGAGGCGCTCCGCGGCACCCGGATCTTGATGCTGACGGCGAAGGGACGTGACACCGACGTCGCTCGCGGGACGGGCGTCGGTGCCGATGCCTACGTGACCAAGCCGTTCTCGACGCGCGGCCTCATGCAGAAGGTCCGGGACATGCTGGCGTGAGGCTCAGCCACCGCTTGGTGCTGGCCATGCTCGCGCCGGGCGCGGCGCTGGCGGTGTGGCTGGCTCTCGGCGGCGTACTGCTGCGAATGACGCTGGCCCCCGCTCAGCGTGCGGCCGTCGATGCAGCGCTCGGTCCGCTGGCGCCCTCGCACGGAACGCTGCTGGTGCTCTGGTGGGGGGGCGCGGCCGCTCTCGCGGCTTGGGCGGTCCACCAGCTGTATGCGGCGCATGTGGCTGCGCCGGCGCGGCTCGTGGGTGCGACACGCGTGCTCGTCGCCGACGCAGCGGCGCCTGATCTCGTTCCGCAGGGCAGCGCCGCGATCCACGACCTGACGGGCGCAATCAACGCACTGGCCAGCCAGCGTCGCCGCCTGCATGAGGACATGGCGCGGCTTGTGTCCGAGGCGAGCCGGGACGTGGCGCAGCAGCGCGACCAACTTGCCGCGCTGATGGCCGAGCTGAATCAGAGCGTGCTTGTCTGCAACCTCGAAGGGCAGATCCTGCTCTACAACGAGCGTGCGCTTCAGCTCTTCCGCCGGCTCTCGAAGCGGCCACCTGGCGCCGAGGGTGCCGAACTGATCGGGCTCGGGAGGTCCATTTACGGCGTCATCGGCCGCCAGCTGATCGCACACGCGCTCGAGACCGTGGAGGAACGGATCGCTCGGGGCGGCGGCGCGGCTTCGGCGTCGGCCCAGTTCGTGACGGTTATGCCCGCGGGCCACCTGCTTCGCGTGAGCATGGCGCCTGTGCGCCCCGCGTCCGGCGGAAAGCAACTCGCCGGCTTCGTGCTGCTTCTCGACGACATCACCGACGAATATGAGGGGCAATCGCGGCGCGACCGGCAGCTGCTCGAGCTCACCGAGTTCGAGCAGGGCCTCCTTCGCCAGCATTCAGGCCGCGCTCGACATGCTCGACTATCCGGACCTCGACGCTGAGGAGCGTGACCGCTTTCAGGCGATGGTCCGCGAAGAGGTTTCCGTCATGAGCACGCGGCTCGTCGCGCTCGCCGCGAGCACGTCACAGGATGTAATGACGCGCTGGCCGGTGCAGGAAATGCTCGGGACGGACCTGCTCGCCGCGGCGGTGCGCCGGATCGAGGTGGACTGCGGCGCTCTCGTGACCTTGGACGAGGTCGACGGGTCGCTTTGGCTCAGCGTCGACAGTTTCGCACTGATCAAGGCGCTGGCATTTCTTTCGGGCAGGCTCGTCGCTGCGGCCGACCGACCAGACCTGCGGCTCCGTCTCGCCCGCGCAGAGGGCCGCGCCAATCTCGACCTGGTCTGGTCGGGTGAGGACCCGCGTCCCGAGACCCTAACCGGCTGGCAGACGGACCCGATGGAGGTCGGCGGCGAGCGCTCGCCGCTGTCGGTGCGCGACGTGGTGGAGCGGCACGGCGGCGAGGTCTGGGTCTCGCGCGACCCGGCGCGCGAGCTGTCGTTCTTTCGTTTCCTGCTGCCGCTGGCGTCGGGCGAGCCATCGGACTCATTGGCACCAGGGGACAGCCGGCCCGAATACTACGACTTCGACCTGTTCGGCGCGGGCGAGGGCAGCCGGGCCTTTGACGAGCGCGTGCTCTGGGAAATTGCCTACACGGTGTTCGACACCGAGACCACCGGCCTCGATCCCGCGGGAGGGGACGAGATCCTCTCGATTGGCGCGACCCGCATCGTCAACGGCAGGCTGCTGCGCAGCGAGTGCTTCGAGCAGTTGGTCGATCCCCAACGGAGCATTCCCGAGGCGGGGATCCCGATCCACGGAATCCGGCCGGAGATGGTGCGCGGGCAGCCCACGATTGCCGAGGTGCTGCCGGCGTTCCACGCCTTCGCCCGCGAAACGGTCCTCGTGGGGCACAACGTGGCCTTCGACATGCGCTTCCTGAAGCTCAAGGAGGCCGCTGGCGTCGTGCGGTTCGACCAGCCGGTGCTCGATACCCTGCTGCTCTCGAGCGTGGTGCATCCCAACGAGGAATCGCACGGCCTTGAGGCGATTGCGAAGCGCCTGGGCGTTACGGTGTCGGGCCGCCACACGGCGGTCGGCGACGCACTGGCGACCGCCGAGGTGTTTCTCAAGCTGCTTCCTCTATTGCGTCAGCAGGGCATCCTCACCTTGGGGCAGGCACGCGAGGCAGCGCAGGAGTCCTACTATGCACGGCTTCGATACTAAGGCCGGCGAGGGGCCGGTGCCGGGCGATCCGGAGACGGCCCAGTCCTTCCGCAAATCGATCAGGGCTGCATCACTGTGCCGGGAAATTACCGATGGTTTGCACGGCCTGTTCTACCCGTCTAATTACGCGCAATACGGATCTTTCCAGTCGACGGACAGACAGACGATTATGGAACACTATGGCGATGGGGGCACAGGCTTCGGGAGTTTATTTGGGCAATGCAACCGGAGGGCGGTTTCAATTCTGAGTTCCATGAGCATATGAAGATGTGCGCCCGCTCGCGCACCACGTGGACTCCCGACCGAAAGTGCTCCGGCCAAAAGAGATCCAACATGAGGAGTGGAGACGCTATGCTTGACCAACTGCATCAGCCCCCGTCGGAGATCGTCGCGCGGGCGCACGTCAACGCCGACCAGTACGCCGCCATGTACGCGGCCTCGGTCGCCGATCCCGACGCCTTCTGGGGCGAGCACGGCAGGCGGCTCGACTGGATGCAGCCCTACACCCGGGTTAAGCACACCTCCTTCGACTACCACAACGTCTCGATCAAATGGTTCGAGGACGGCAAGCTCAACGTCTCGGCCAACTGCGTCGACCGCCACCTGGCGACCCGCGCCGACCAGACCGCCATCATCTGGGAAAGCGACAACCCGGAAGTCTCGCGCCACATCAGCTACCGCGAGCTGCACCAGCAGGTCTCGAAGTTCGGCAACGTCCTGCACGGCCTCGGCGTCAGGAAGGGCGACCGCGTGGTGATCTATCTGCCGATGATCCCCGAGGCGGCCTTCGCCATGCTCGCCTGCGCCCGCATCGGCGCGGTGCATTCCATCGTCTTCGCCGGCTTCTCCGCCGAGGCGCTACGCTCGCGCGTCGAGGATAGCGGCGCGAAGCTGGTCATCACGGCCGACGAGGCTCCGCGCGGCGGTCGGCGCACGCCCCTTAAGACCAACGCCGACAAAGCGCTGCAGGGCATGGGCGGCGTCACCCAGTTGGTCGTGCGCCGCACCGGCGGGGACATCCCCTGGATCCCCGACCGCGACGTCTGGCTGCACGAGGAGATGGACCGCGTTTCCGACCACTGCGAGCCGGTTGCGATGGGCGCCGAGGATCCGCTGTTCATCCTCTACACTTCGGGCTCGACCGGCCAGCCCAAGGGCGTGGTGCACACCACCGGCGGCTACCTCGTCTATGCCGCCATGACCCACGAGTATGTCTTCGACTACCACGACGGCGACGTCTACTGGTGCACCGCGGACGTGGGCTGGGTGACCGGCCACAGCTACATCGTCTACGGCCCGCTGGCCAACGGCGCCACCACGCTGATGTTCGAGGGCGTGCCGACCTGGCCCGACGCCTCGCGCTTCTGGCAGGTCTGCGAGAAGCACAAGGTCAACATCTTCTACACCGCGCCGACCGCGATCCGGGCGCTGATGGGGCAGGGCCGCGAGTTGGTCGACCGCTGCGACCTCTCCAGCCTGCGCATCCTCGGCTCGGTCGGCGAGCCGATCAACCCCGAGGCGTGGAACTGGTACGACGAGGTGGTCGGCCAGCACCGCTGCCCGATCGTCGACACCTGGTGGCAGACTGAGACCGGCGGCATCCTGATTACCCCCCTGCCGGGCGCCATCCCCACCAAGCCCGGCTCGGCCACCAAGCCGTTCTTCGGCGTCCAACCCGCGGTGCTCGACCCGCAGACCGGCGCCGAGATCACCGAGACCGAGGCCGCCGGCGTCCTCGCCATTGCCGATAGCTGGCCCGGGCAGATGCGCACCATCTTCGGCGACCACGACCGGTTCGTGGACACCTACTTCAGCCAGTACAAGGGCTACTATTTCACCGGCGACGGCTGCCGCCGCGACGCCGACGGCTACTACTGGATCACCGGCCGGGTGGACGACGTGATTAACGTGTCGGGCCACCGCATGGGGACCGCGGAGGTCGAATCTGCACTCGTCGCTCACGCCAAAGTCTCCGAGGCGGCCGTCGTCGGCTACCCGCACGCGATCAAGGGCCAGGGCATCTACGCCTATGTCACGCTGATGGCCGGTGCGGAATACACCGACGCCCTGAAGAAGGAGCTCGTCGCCTGGGTCCGCCAGGAGATCGGCCCCATCGCCTCGCCCGACCTCATCCAGTGGGCGCCCGGTCTGCCCAAGACCCGCTCCGGCAAGATTATGCGCCGCATCCTGCGCAAGATCGCCGAGAACGACTACGGCGCCCTCGGCGACACCTCGACCCTCGCCGACCCCGGCGTAGTGGACGACCTGATCGGCAACCGCATGAACCGGGGCTGAAGCTGCGGGCAACTCTCTGCATCGCGTTCGAGACCGCAGAAGTCTGCTATGATGTGCACCGGGTCCGGTGGGGAACAAAATGGCTCACGAAACGGCAGCGGCACAGGCCGCCCAGTTCTGGGAGCTGCTCCAGCGCGCTCAGAAGTTGGCCCTAAGCGCGCAATCGACAGCCATCGCGAAGGCGGCGGGACAGGAGTTTTCGGTCGTAGATGCCAATTCGGCCGGCGCAGTGGCTATGAAGGCCTTCGCCGAGTTCGCGCAGCATCCCATGGAACTGGCCGCGTTCCAGCAAACCATCTGGCTCGACGCAACGAAGGCCTGGGTCGAGGCCTGGACCGGCGAGAGCCCCGCCGTGGCCGACAAGCGCTTTCGCGACAAGACCTGGGAGGAGGACCCGATAAGCCGCGGCCTGCGCGATGCGCATCTCGCCGTCGAAGGGGCGGTCGCCAAGCTTCTCGGCTCTCTGCCCGAGGGGTCGAAGGACCATCTGAGCGTGGAGTTCTATACCCGGCAGTTCCTGAGCGCGCTGTCGCCGAGCAACTTCCTGGCCCTGAACCCGGCCGCCCGCCACCGATTCATCGAAACCGAGGGCCAAAGCGTCCTGGACGGGTTCAAGAACCTCCTGGACGATCTGGAGCATGGTGGAGGCCGCCTCGAGATATCCACCAATGACAAGGAGGCGTTCGTTGTCGGCCGCGATCTGGCGACGACGCCGGGAAAGGTGGTCTACCAGAACGACCTGATGCAGCTCATCCAGTACAAGCCGCTGACCGAGACCCAGCGCAAGCGCCCGCTGCTTTTCGTGCCCGCTTGGATCAACAAGTACTACATCCTCGACATGCGGCCGAAGAACAGCCTGGTGCGCTACATGCTCGAACGCGGGCACAGCGTTTTCGTGATCTCTTGGGTCAACCCGACCAAAGAGCACGCCGAGAAGAGCTTCGAGGACTATATGCGGCTCGGCCCGCTCGCGGCGCTCGACGCGATCGCGGAGGTGACTGGCGAGAAGAAGGTCAACATCCTCGGCTTCTGCATCGGCGGGATCCTCGTGACCGCGACGCTTGCCTGGCTGGCGGCCCAGAAGGACAACCGGATCGCCTCGGCGACCACGCTCGCGACGATGGTCGACTTCACCGACGTAGGCGAGATCGGGGTCTTCATCGACCGGGAAAGGCTGACCGCGCTGCGGGAGCACATGAAGGCCACCGGCTACCTCGAGAACCATCACCTGCAGGACATGTTCTCGATGATCCGGGAGAACGACCTGATCTGGTCGTTCCACGTCTTGAACTACCTGATGGGGAAGAAGCCGCCGGCCTTCGATCTCCTGTTCTGGAACTCGGATTCCACGCGGCTGCCGGCAGCGATGCTGCTCTGGTACCTCGAGAAAATCTACATCGAGAACGGCCTCCGCAAGCCCGGTCATCTCTCGCTGGACGGCACGCCCATCGACATTTCCAGGATCAGGACCCCCTGTTTCGTGCTGGCTACCAAGGAAGATCACATTGCGCCGTGGACTTCGGTCTACCCAACGGCCCGGCTTCTCGGCGGAGAGGTCCGCTTCGTTCTTGGCGGCTCGGGTCACATCGCGGGCGTGATCAACCCGCCCTCCGAGCGACCCAAGTACGGCTACTGGACCCGCGACGACTATCCAGACACGGCCGAGGAGTGGCTCGCTGGGGCGACCTATACCGAAGGCTCATGGTGGCCACTCTGGGCCGACTGGCTGGAGGCGAAGGATCGCGCCAAGCCGCTTCCCGCTCGACACCCGGGAGATCGTGAGCTCGCCGTCATCGAGAGTGCTCCGGGAAGCTATGTCCTCGGGCAGTGATGCGACTGAGAACAAGACGGCCCGCCGCGTGGGGCGGCGGGCCTGTTCAGTTTGTGAGAAGTTCCCGGGACGGTGAGATCGTAACTCTTTTCCCCGGCCCGCGCCTTATCATTTGCCGTAGATGGCCTCACGGGCGACGTCGCGGACATTCGGCCGCGATAGGCCGATGTCAGCCAGCTCGCGGTCGCTGAGCGCGTTGAGCTCGTCGCAGGTCGCCAGGTACCTGCGGTGGTCGGCGAAAGCCTTGCGCAGGCGGGCGAAGATACCGGGCTGCTCGTCATAGTCGGCATAGGCGTTCAGATTGATGGCGTGTGCCATGGTCGGTGTCCTTTAGGTTCGATCTCGGCTGCTGGGGTGGCGGCGCGGTCGTCCGCCGTCTCTTCCTCGTCAGCGGCCGTAGACTTCGCGGTGGGCGATCGTCGCCAGGTCACCGCGGTTGAAATCGAGGTCGCGCAGGGCGCGGGTCGGCAGGTCCCGAAGCTCGGACAGCGTCTTCCGGTAGGTCGCGTACTTCGTCCACGCAGCGCGCAGGCGGTCTACGGTTCCGGCGACGCTCACATCGAGCATGGATGCGAGCGACCGGCCGTGCATCGAAGCATAATCATTCGTCATGGTCGGCATCCTTCAGTGCGTCAGCGAGGTTCCTTCCCCCGCACCTCGAAGATAAGGTTCATGCTGCAGTGCACAACGACCGAATGCGAGAAGCCGTTATGCGCCCCATGCAGCGCTTTGAGCAGCAATTTCGCATGGCTTGCGCTGTGCCAGCCGGCCGCTATGACGACAGAGCATCCTCTTTCTCGCGCCGCGCCACGATGCGGAGCGTGCCGTCCGGCAAGGGTCGCTGAAGCGCCTTCGCCTCAGACCAGGGCGCGGTCAGCCAGGTCTCCCACTCCGTTTGTGCATGCTTCCAATTCTGCGGCCACCGTCGCCAGCGTGCCATCTCGTTGCCAAGTCGGCAGGAGAGCTTCAATTTCCTCCACGGGCTGCCCATAGAGCCGCGCCAGGATCCCGGCGATCTCGCGATCTAGCTCCGCATCACCCATATCCTGGACGCTCGGCCGGGACGCCGATTCCAACCGGCGCAGCCGGCTATCGAACCTTCGCATGGTTGGCCTCGAGAGCGACGATGCGTGCCTCCAGTTCAGTCAACTCGAGGGTCTTTCTGTACTGCTCGACCAGGGCCGCTACTGCAGCCGCCTCTCCAGGCGTGAGGTCACCTCGCGAAGTTGCTTCGAGCACGGCCGCCATGGCCCTCGACGCGTCCGCAGCCGAGGTCATGCTTGGAAGCAAGAAGGTGACCGGCGTGTCCTTGCACGGCGACACGATGCGCTCCAAGGTCAGCCGCAGGGCCGTCACGTCGCCCCCTAGAGCACGCTCAATTGCCTTTCGGGTTAGCGCCTCCGCCTCGCCATCCAGGAGCGCTAGCGCCGCCAGTGTCGCCTTGTGGCGGGCGCCCTTGGGCCGCCCAGAGTTGCCCCGTTGGAAACGCCCGTTCTCGTCGCGTTCCGTTCTGGGGCCGTTATTTCGGTTTCCGTCGACCATCCTAGGATCCTTCTCTTCTACCAAGGGTTCTTCTGAAGTCGAAACGTAGCGGTAGCACCGAGCGTGGGCGTCGCCCCCGTAGCTAGCAGGGAGCGGCTGACCGTGGCAAAGCGGCAGCCTGTTGCTTTTGCGATCCTGTCGTTGACGCTCTCGGTCATGATCTGGTCTCTCCTACGGTTGGTCGTTCGCTGAGGTGCTGAATTCATGCCCATGCCTCCGGGCGGTGAGGATCGTTCGTCGCCTCGAAGTGCGACCACGCGCCGGAGACGGCGGCGTCGATCTGGGGCTCGGTGTGATGCGAGGTGTCACAACGGGCCGCGCAGGTTTCGCCGCCTTCGGCGCCGACCCTTCGGTGGTTGCGGTGTCAAAACCGAGCCGGTAGAGTCCCCTCTGCAGCTTTGTCACAATGCCGGCCGCAGCCATCCGCCGAAGGGAACTGACGCACGTTGGCGTAGCTGATGTCCGAGAGCCGTTGTGACACGTCGAGGGCCGAGCCGCTGCCGCCGAGAACTGCGAGCGCTGTCACAATCGAGTCTGCCGTCGTCAATGTCACAATGGTCTCCATCGCCTTTGTCACAACCGCCTCTCTTCCTTCCTTCCCGTACCTGGCCTTCGGTTCAGCCCATTGTGACGGTCAGAAAGCGGGTTACTGCGGCAGGGGATAGAACCCCGCCTCCCGCCCTGACCGCCGCGATCTTGACACCTGCCCTTTCGGACGAGCCCGCCGCTTAGGCCACCTCGCCGGTTCCCTTCGGCGGAAGCGCTCCCACTTTCTTCGCCGCCTAAGGGTGACAGCGGGTGCCTCGGGCGTGAGAGACCGTCAGTGACGGAAAGCTACCCGTTGTGTTTCGCACCGTTACACAGTAACACTTTGTCCGTGGCGGCCCTGCCTAACCCGTGAAAGACGACCGCCCGGCCTTTGCGCTCCGCCCGATTGGTCCTCGGGCGCTCGTCTTGATCTCAGCCCTCCCCCTCGATGAGACCCAGACGGAGCGCTTCGGCCTCGGCTGCGAGGATGGCCGCCTGGATCGCGTGGAGCATTTCGACCAGGAGTGCGACGCCCGCCTTGCCGGGGCGCGGGGTTCCGTGGTCTGCGGTGAAGAACACGCGGAGTCTCACGAGCTGGCGCCCGCGATACTCGTCGAGGCTGACGCGCAGCTCCTCGGTGGCGTTCTTGCGGATGGCGGCGACCGTCGCCATCAGCTGGCCCTCCGCTCGGAGGCGTGCAGCCGCCTATTGCAGGCTCGAGTGAGCCAGATGACCTTCAGTGGATCGCGGTGGTCGGGGTGGTGCGCCTCGAGGGCGCCGATCGAGGGGCAGCCGCACTTGCAGGCGGCGGGCTTTGCTAGAAGGCCGTAGCGAACGGCGGATCGCGTGGCGCGGTGAGCCCAATGCTTGACGGGGTTGCTCTCGCACCACTTCTCTTGTCCGGTCTTCGTGGGTCGGGAGGGACCGTGTGGGCCGTTTTCCGGAGTTTCAACTTCAGGCGCCTTGCCGCCTGAAACCGCCGTTAAAAGACTTGAATACTCCGTTGAATTCGTTGCAGTTCCATCGGGCCTGTCACGCCGGCGGTCGCGGGTTCGAGCCCCGCCCTTTCTTTGGCGTCAACTCTCCTGCGGGGAGGGCTCGATGAGATCTTGAAGGAACTCCGAGACCGGCGATGCCGCTGACATGAGCAGGCGTTCCCGAGCGCGTGTGCAGGCCACATAGAGCAGATGCCGCTCGGTGGAGAAAATATCTCTTCCAGCGCTGTCTCGTCGGCGGCTTGACGAAGGCGCCGCTCGGACGGGATGACGTTGGCGTCGCAGGCCATGACGACGGTCGCGCGGAACTCGAGGCCCTTTGCGGCGTGCATGGTCGCGAGGACGATCCGGCCGGCGGAGGCGGCCGCGCGGCCGGCGAGTTTCGCGTGCTCCCGGCCGGTGCCGGCGATCGCGCGTTCAGCGCGCGGGAAGTCCTCGGTCGAGCGGACGAGAACGCCGATCTCCTCCGGGCGGACGCCATTGGCCAGCGTCTCGCCAATCCACGCGGCGACGCCTTCGATCTCGGCCTCGGCGTGGGGAAGGCGTGGACGAGCGGGGCGGGGCCGTCGAAGACCGACTGGACGCCGGTGCGGTCCTCCTCGGCGCCGTCGAGCTCGAGCAGGCGCGGCGGGAGGAGGAGGTCGGCGCGGCGGCGGATCTGGCGGGAGGTGCGGTAGTTCACCTTGAGCGAGCGGGACCGGCCGCGGATCTCGATGCCCTCGGCTACCCAGGCGAAGGGCGGGCGGAAGATGCGCTGGCCGATGTCGCCCGCGAAGACCAAGCCGTTGATTTCGCCAGAGCATGCGGTCATCATTGCCACGTCCCCGCTTCGATCTGGTCCTGCTGGCTGGCGTCGGCGGGCTGCACCTTCGCCTCCCGCCCAGGATATCCGAGCGTTTTAGTCGAGATCGTTCTGTGAGAAACCGGGGGCGCCCGAGGACTGTTGCGCTGCGGCATCTTTCGCAGCTTGTCCTCCCTGGCGGCAGCGCCTAGACCGGCGGTGCAACTGCGAGGGGCCGCCACATGAGCAAGATCAAAGTCGCCAATCCGGTCGTCGAGCTCGACGGCGACGAGATGACCCGGATCATCTGGGACTTCATCAAGCAGAAGCTGATCTTGCCCTACCTCGACATCAACCTGATGTACTTCGACCTCGGCATCGAGGAGCGGGACCGGACCGACGACCAGATCACCGTCGACGCGGCGAACGCGATCAAGCAGGTCGGCGTCGGCGTGAAATGCGCGACGATCACGCCGGACGAGCAGCGGGTCGAGGAGTTCGGCCTCAAGCAGATGTGGAAGTCGCCGAACGGCACGATCCGCAACATCCTCGGCGGGGTGATCTTCCGCCAGCCGATCATCTGCCGCAACGTGCCGCGGCTGGTGCCGGGATGGACCAAGCCGATCGTCGTCGGCCGCCACGCCTTCGGCGACCAGTACCGGGCGACGGACTTCGTGTTTCCGGGCAAGGGCACGGTGACGCTGAAGTTCGTCGGCGAGAACGGCGACGTCATCGAGCGCGAGGTGTTTCAGGCGCCGGGCGGCGGCGTGACGATGGCGATGTACAACCTCGACCAGTCGATCATCGACTTCGCGCGGGCCTCGATGAACTACGCGCTCACCCTCGGCTGGCCGCTCTATCTCTCGACGAAGAACACCATCCTCAAGGCCTATGACGGGCGGTTCAAGGACCTGTTCCAGGAGGTGTTCGACGCCGAGTTCGCCGACCAGTTCAAGGCGAAGAAGATCACCTACGAGCATCGTCTGATCGACGACATGGTGGCCTCGGCGCTGAAATGGTCGGGCGGCTACGTCTGGGCCTGCAAGAACTACGACGGCGACGTGCAGTCGGACACGGTCGCGCAGGGGTTCGGCTCGCTCGGGCTGATGACGAGCGTGCTGATGACGCCGGACGGCAGGACGGTCGAGGCCGAGGCGGCGCACGGCACGGTGACGCGGCACTACCGCCAGCACCAGAAGGGCGAGCAGACCTCGACGAACTCGGTGGCCTCGATCTACGCCTGGACGGGCGGTCTCAAGCACCGGGCGAAGCTCGACGGCAATGCCGAGTTGCTGCGGTTCGCCGACACGCTGGAGAAGGTCGTGGTCGACACGGTCGAGTCGGGCTTCATGACCAAGGATCTCGCGCTGCTGGTCGGGCCGGACCAGAGGTGGCTGACGACGACCGGCTTCCTCGAGAAGGTGGATTCGAACCTGCAGAAGGCGCTGGGCTGACGCCGGCGGCGGGGCCGGGGTCAGGCCCTGCCCTGCCTCCACTCGGAGACGACGTCGAAGATCTCGGGCGCCGGCATCGTCTCGACGTGGTCGCGGAACCGGTGCCAGATCGCCCGCACGCGGTCGATGCTCTCGGGCGAGGTGCCGTCGGAGTCGATCAGCGAGATCACGTAGCCCGAGCCGTCCTCGTTCATCACGTTGATGCAGCCGTGCATTCCCGGCAGGGCCATGATCTCGGCCCTGAGGCTCTCGATCAGCGCCCGTGCGGCGGCGGCGCTGTCGGGCTTCATCTTGAACCTGGTGATCCGTGCCAGCATCGGCCTCCCCTTTCCGCTGTGCCGGGCATGTTGCTTGTCCTCCCGCGGGCCGGCGCCGCGGGAGGACGAGGGTATCACGAAACCGGGATGCTGGAGCGAGGCGATGTCAAAGGTTTACGCGGATCCGTGCTGTCTGGAATCCATATGGAATGCGTATGGAATGCATATGGGTAGCAAAACGGTCAGGATCGAATCGTTAATTCGGAGGGCGCGATGGCGCAGACGGTCTTCTCGATCGATACGCGAGGCCCGGGGCTCGTCGAGTTCACCGGCGAGGTCACCGACTGGGTGCGCGGCGCCGGCGTCGGCGAAGGGCTGCTGACGCTCTTCGTCCGGCACACATCCTGCTCGCTCCTGATCCAGGAGAATGCCGATCCGGACGTCCGGGCCGACCTCGAGAGCTTCTTCGGCCGGCTGGTGCCGCCGGCCGACCGGGCGGAGCAGGCCTGGATCACCCACCGGGCCGAAGGGCCGGACGACATGCCCGCGCATATCAAGGCGGCGCTGCTGCCGGTGTCGTTCGCTATCCCGGTCGCCGACCGGCGGCCGCTGCTCGGGACCTGGCAGGGGATCTATCTCTTCGAGCACCGCGCCCGCCCGCACCGGCGGCAGGTCGCGGCGCACCTGGCCTGAGGCGCAACGAAATCGGCGCGGGGCCTGCACGCCCCGCGCCGCTACCAACTACAACGCACCCTCGCCTACACGCGCATGGGCTCGTCTCAGGCGGCCCGGCTCGCCCGTCCCTGCCCGTCGACCGCCAGATGGGGGGCGATCGCCCGGGTCAGGCGGGCGGCCATTTCCTCGATCTCGGTCGAGGGCAGGTCCGCGAGGCGACGGAACGCCCCAAGCTCTTCCTCGATCGTCGCGCGCACCCGCGCGCTGATGTCCATCATGCTCGGCTCAAGCAATGGTTTCTCCTGTCCTTGCCCTCGCAAGCCAGAGCTTTTCGCACGTGCAGCACGAAACGCAAGCGCGTTTGTGTTCACGAATGTGCGCGCGTGACAAAATCGCGCACCCGCGCACATTTTTTGGTCGCTACGCGGGTATGACGGGCGGTTGTGCCTGATTGGCGTGCATCGCAGAGGCGCCTCAGTCGCGCGCCAGCGTGAGGTAGGTGGGCCGCCGCCCGGCGGTCAGCGCCTTCGCCTCGTAGCGGGTGCCCGGCCAGTTCGCCCAAGGCTCGCCGCCATCCCCCACCAGCCGAAGCCCCGGCGTCAGCGCCACCGCGTCCCGCGCATGCTCCGCGTACCCGGCGATGTCGGTCGCGAGCCGCAGCTCCGCCCCGGGAGCCATCACGCGCGCGAGCATCGCCAGGTTCTCCGCGCCCGCGAACCGGCGCCGGTGATGGCGGGCCTTCGGCCAGGGATCGGGATAGAGCAGGAAGACCTGCGCCACCGCCCCGTCGGGCAGGAGCTCGACGAGGTCGCGCGCGTCGCCCGGATGCAGCCGCACGTTGCCGACCCCGGCGGCCGCGATCCGGCCGAGCGCCATGGCGACGCCGTTGATGAACGGCTCGCAGCCGACGAGCCCGACTTCCGGATGCGCCGCGGCCTGCGCCACCAGGTGCTCGCCGGCGCCGAAGCCGATCTCCAGCCAGAGCGGCCGCCCGTCGTCGAACAGCGGGGGCAGCGGCACCCGCTCCGGGTTCTCCGCCGGCGACACGCCGGGGATGCGCAGCGCCGGCAGCAGCTCGGCGAGCAGACGGCGCTGCGCCGACCGCAGCTTCTTGCCGTGCCGCCGGCCGTAGAGGTTGCGCCGCGGCGCCGCTTCCAGCGGGCGGCTCAAACCGCCCGGGCGAGCGCCTCGACCAGGTCGGTGCGCTCCCAGGAGAAGCCGCCCTCGTTGTCGACGGCCCGGCCGAAGTGGCCGTAGGCCGAGGTGCGCTGGTAGATCGGCCGGTTGAGGCCGAGGTGGGTGCGGATGCCGCGCGGGGTCAGGTCCATGACCTCGGCCACCGCCCGCTCGATCGCGGTCTCGGGCACCTCGCCGGTCCCGAAGGTGTCGGCGTAGATCGACAGCGGCCGCGCCACGCCGATCGCGTAGCTGAGCTGCAGCACGCAGCGCTTGGCGAGCCCAGCCGCGACCACGTTCTTCGCGAGGTAGCGCGCGGCGTAGGCGGCCGAGCGGTCGACCTTGGTCGGATCCTTGCCGGAGAAGGCGCCGCCGCCGTGCGGCGCCGCGCCGCCGTAGGTGTCGACGATGATCTTGCGCCCGGTGAGGCCGGCGTCGCCGTCGGGGCCGCCGATGACGAACTTGCCGGTCGGGTTCACGTGCCAGACCGTGCCCTCGGTCAGCCAGCCCTCGGGGATCACCTCGCGGATATAGGGCTCGACCATCGCGCGGACCGCGGCCGAATCCATGTCCTCGTCGAGATGCTGGGTCGAGAGCACGAGGCAGGAGACCTCGACCGGCAGCCCGCCGGCGTAGCGCAGCGACAGCTGCGCCTTGGCGTCCGGGCCGAGCCGCGGCTCGGCGCCGGTCTTGCGCGCCTCGGCGAGCCGGCGCAGCACCGCGTGGGCGTAGTGGATCGGCGCCGGCATCAGCTCGGGAGTCTCGTCGACCGCGTAGCCGAACATGATGCCCTGGTCGCCCGCGCCCTCTTCCTTGCCCTCGCCGGCGTCGACGCCTTGCGCGATGTGCTCGGACTGTCCGTGGATGTAGTTATGGACGCGCAGCGTCGCCCAGTTGAAGCCCTTCTGCTCGTAGCCGATGTCGCGCACGCATTCGCGCACGATCTCCTCGACCCGGGCCAGCACGTCGCCGGGGCCGCGGACCTCGCCGCCGACGACGACGCGGTCGGTGGTGGCGAAGGTCTCGCAGGCGACCCGCGCCTCGGGCTCGTCGGTCAGGAAGGCGTCGAGCACGGCGTCGGAGATCCGGTCACAGACCTTGTCCGGGTGCCCTTCCGAGACCGACTCGGAGGTGAAGAAATAGTCGCTGCGACCGCTCATCCGTGACCCCGTCAACCTGTTCGTGGCGGGGGCCATCCGTAAGGGCGACCGCCGGCAGGGTCAACGGGCGATGCGGGCGGAGCCTACTTCGACCGGCGGCAGTGGGCGCGGCGCGACTTTTCGGAAGGCGTCGCAACGGGCTGAGTGTTCACCTTGGATCAGTCCAAGGTTGGTTCAGTTGCAGGATGTGATAGGCCCGAGGTCGAGGCACATCATGCTACCACCCTCGCCGTTGATGATCGAGATGTCATCGCCGAGGTCCTGCACAGTGATGTCCGGCCTGCCCGGTCGCGAGATGACGCGCCTGTCGTCACCCATCTCGAATATGGTCATGCCATCCTCGAAGAAGTCGTCGCCGTAGTCGTCGTAGAGCCCATCCGCATGGACCATCGGGGTGATTAGCATCAGGATGGTCACAAGGATTGCACGCATTTTGGTTCTC
Source organism: uncultured Alphaproteobacteria bacterium (assembly GCA_963763295.1). GTDB lineage: Bacteria > Pseudomonadota > Alphaproteobacteria > Rhodobacterales > Rhodobacteraceae > Amaricoccus. The sequence continues at coordinate 101,136 of CAVXOH010000001.1, read as the reverse complement.
CTACTGGGAAAACGATCTGGAATGCGTATGAAGTCCACGCATGCGCTTTTCAGGCGTTAGCTGACGTGCTGCCGCGGCGCCATCGCGAGCGAGCGGACCAGGGCGAGCACCGACGCCCGCGTCTGGGCGTTGGCGATCGCGGCGAACGCCTCGCTCAGCGCCAGGAACTCGTCGCGGTAGGCGCCGCCGTTCGCCCCCGGCCGCGCGACGGGCTCGGTCCCGCCCTCGATGCCCTCGTAGAAGTGGCTCGGCGTCACGCCGAGATAGGCCGCGATCTGGTAGAGCCGGCCGGCGCCGATCCGGTTCGTCCCCTTCTCGTACTTCTGGATCTGCGAGAACGTCAGGCCGAGATGCCGGCCGAGCCGCCCCTGGCTGATGCCGAGTGCCTCGCGGCGCTTGCGCATGCGGAGCCCGACATGAGCATCGATCTGACTGGCTGACATTGACACCGGCGAAAACCCCACCAACACGAACAACCCACACGGTCGGTCCTGCCGCGGCCATGGCCGCGTCCCGCGTCACCTGGGATGCAGGTCCCCCTCACCTCAAGTTATCGATGGAACTTTCGGAAAACTCCACTTGCAAATTTGAGAAAAGTTAATCCCAAAACTGCGGCGATTGCAATCAAAGCGGGCGCGTCCCCGAAACGGACGTACGGAGTGGCCGGCAACGGCGCCGGAAGAACAGCATCGATGTACCCCGCCTGGTCAAGACCGAGGCTCGCGACTACCCGCCCGAACGGATCGACCACCGCCGAGATCCCGGTATTCGCGGCGCGCGCCAGCGGCAGGCCCTGCTCGATCGCCCGGACCCGCGCCTGCGCGAAGTGCTGGTACGGCCCCGAGGCGGTGCCGAACCAGGCGTCGTTGGTCACCTGCACCAGCCACTCGGCCCGGCCCTCGGGCGCCTGGAGCGCGCCCGGGAAGATCGCCTCGTAGCAGATGAGCGGCAGGAACGGCGGCAGGCCTTCGGCCGCGACGAGGTGCGGGCCGTCGCCGGCCGAGAAGCCGCCGCGGGTCAGCGGCGCGAGCCCGGGCAGCCCGAGCCGGGCGACGGTGCCGGCGAAGGGGATGTACTCGCCGAACGGCACGAGGTGGTGCTTGTCGTAGGTGGCGGCCGCCGTCCCGTCCGGGCCGAGGACCGCGAGCGCGTTGTACCAGCGCCCGCCCTCCATCCGGCGGATGCCGAGGACCAGCCGGCCGCCGGGGCCGGCCGCCGCCGCCGACTTCGGCGAGGAGCTCGGGCGCCTCGCCGAGCACGAAGGGCACCGCCGTCTCCGACCAGATCGTCACGTCGGGCGGCGGTTCGGCCCGCGCGCGGCTGAGCGCGATATGGCGGTCATAGAAGACCTGCTCCATGCCCGGCTGCCACTTCAGCGCCTGATCCGCGTTCGGCTGCACCAGCCGCACGACCAGCGGCTCCGCCCGCTCCGGCACCGGTTGCGCCAGCCGCCGGGCCCCGAAGCCCCAGCCCGCCGCGACCAGCGCCGCCGCGAGGCCGAGCGCGCGCCAGGAGCCGAGCCCGGGCAGGAGTCCGGCCACCAGCGTCAGGAACCCGAGGCCGTGCGGCCCGACGAGCGCCACCGCCTGGATCACCGGGGTCTCGACCCAGGCGTAGCCGAAGAGCCCCCAGGGGAACCCGGTCAGGACGTGCCCGCGCGCGTAGTCGGCGAGCGTCCAGAGCGCGGCCAGGAGCAGGACGCGGCCCGGCCCCGGCGGCCACCAGGCCCGCGCCAGCGCGAACGGCACCGCCCAGAACAGCGCCAGCCCGCCGGCCATGCCGACGAGCGCGAAGGGCGCCATCCAGCCGTAGACCTCGGGCTCGACCAGGAACGGCTCGACGATCCAGAACAGCGCTGGCGGCGAACTGCGCCGCGCCGGCCGCCCAGCCGAGGCCGAAGGCGCCCCACGGCCCGCGCGTGCCGTCGAGGCACCAGAGCAGCACCGGAAGCGCCACGAACAGCACCGCCGGCCAGGAGACCGGCGGCTGCGCGAGCGCGCTGGCGGCGCCGGCGGCGGCGCCGAGCCCGAGCCGTCCCGTGGCGCCCGAGCGCGACGACGCGCCGCTCGAGCGCGATCACGCCGCGCGGCCGGCCTATTCCGCCGCCTCCGCCGGGACCGCCGGCCTCGAGCCGGACCCGGAGCCGCTTGATCCGGCGGGCGTCGGCGTCGACGACCTCGAACTCGTGGCCGTCGGGATGGCGCACCACCTCGCCGCGGACCGGCACCCGGCCGGCGAGGCGGAAGACGAGGCCGCCGAGGGTGTCGACCTCCTCGGCGTGCTCCGGATCGACGAGCCGCACGCCGGCGACTGCCCTCGAACTCCTCGAGGTCCATGCGCGCCTGCGCGAGGAAGACGCCGGGCGCCTCGGCGGTCCAGAGCGGCCCCTCGTCCTCGTCGTGCTCGTCCTCGATGTCGCCGACGATCTGCTCGAGCAGGTCCTCGATGGTGACGAGGCCGTCGACGCCGCCATATTCGTCGATCACCATCGCCATGTGGATGCGCGAGGTCTGCATCTTCTGCAGCAGCACGCCGATCGGCATCGACGGCGGCGCATAGAGCAGCGGCCGGAGCAGCCCGGCGAGGTCGAACGCGGGCGCCCGGGCGCCGAAGCCGTACTTCAGCGCGAGATCCTTGAGGTGGACGAGGCCGACCGGCTGGTCGAGCGTCTCCGAATAGACCGGCAGCCGCGACAGCGTGCTCGACTGGAAGACCTCAACGATCTCCTCGAGGGTGGCGTGATCGGAGATCGCGACGATGTCGGCGCGCGGGACGCTGACGTCCTCGACGCGCAGCCGGCGCATGTTGCGAAGGTTGATCAGGAGATCGCGCGCGCCGGCGATCGCGTCGCGGTTCTCCGGGGTCGGCTCGCGCAGCGGGTCGTCGTCCTCGGGGTCGTCCCGGCGGAACAGGCGGGAGAAGAAGGAAGACTTGGCGGGACTGTCAGGATCTCCGTCGTCGGGCAAGCCCGGCCCTGTCGCCGCCTGCCCGTCTGATGTCTCGGCCATGTCTCCTGTCCGAATAGCGCGCCGAAGGGGCGCCTCCTAGGCTGAATATGGGTTCGCGATCCCCATGCTGGCAAGTACATTCGTCTCGAGCGCCTCCATCGCCTCGGCCTCGGCGTCGTCTGCGTGGTCGTGGCCGAGCAGATGCAGGACGCCATGCACGACGAGGTGCGCCGCGTGGTCGGCGGAGCGGGATGCCGGCGGCCTCGGCCTCGCGGGCGCAGGTCTCGAAGCCGAGCGCGAGGTCGCCGAGGAAGAGCGGCCCCTCCCCCGGCAGCCCCGGCGGCTCCTCGGGCACCGGCGGGGTGAAGGCGGGCCAGCTCAGGACGTTGGTCGGCTGCGCCTTGCCGCGGAACTCGGCGTTGAGCTCGGCGATCCGCGCGTCGTCGCAGGCGAGGAGCCCGATCTCGTGCAGCTCCGGATCGCGCCCGACCGCCGCGAGCGTCGCCCGCGCCGCCCGCTCGGCGATCGCCTCGAGCCCCGCCTCGGTCCAGCGCGCGTCCTCGACCAGCGCGTCGACCACCGGCCTCAGGCATCGGCCGGGCCGCGCGCCCTCGTAGGCCCGGATGATCCGCGCGACCAGCGGGTGGCGCACCACGTCATCGGCGGTGAAGCGGGTGAAGCCGATGCCCGGCACCCCGTGCAGGATCCGCTCCGCCTCGACGAGCCCGGAGGTCACGCCGCGCGGCAGGTCGATCTGGGTGGTGTCGCCGGTCACCGCCATCCGGCTGCCTTCGCCGAGCCGGGTCAGGAACATCTTCATCTGCATCGTCGTCGCGTTCTGCGCCTCGTCGAGCACGACGAAGGCGTTGGCGAGCGTGCGGCCGCGCATGAAGGCGAGCGGCGCGATCTCGATCTGGCGCTCCTCGATCAGCTTCTGCACCTGCCGGGGCGGGAAGAAGTCGTTCAGGGCGTCGTAGAGCGGCTGCATGTAGGGATCGACCTTCTCCTTCATGTCGCCGGGCAGGAAGCCGAGCCGCTCGCCGGCCTCCACCGCCGGGCGCGAGAGGATGATGCGGTCGACGTGGCCCTCGATGAACATCGCGACCGCCGCGGCGACCGCGAGATAGGTCTTGCCGGTGCCGGCCGGCCCGAGGCCGAAGACCAGCTCGTGGCGGAACAGGTTCCGCACGTAGGCCTTCTGCGCCGCGGTGCGCGGCTCGACCAGCTTGCGCCGGGTGCGGATCTCGAGCGGCTCGCCGGAGAACATGTCGAGCTGGTCGGCGCGGGCCTGCGGGGCCGGCGCCGCCGGCTGGCCGGGCGCCATCCGGATCGCCGCCTCGACGTCGCCCGGCGTGACCGGCCGCCCCTGCTCGAGCCGGGCGTAGAGCGCGCGCAGCACCTGCTCGGCCGCCTCCCGCTCCGGCGCCGCCGCGTGCAGCGCCAGGTGGTTGCCGCGGCGGTGGATGGCGACGCCGAGGCGCGACTCGATCTGCACGATGTTGCGGTCGAGCTCGCCGCAGAGGTCGATCAGGAGGCGGTTGTCGGGGAACTCTAGGACGGTGTCGGACGCATCATCCGGGTTCGAGGCGGGGGAAGGGGCGGTGATCGCCAATGGGCCTCCGGCAAGTTCTTGGACTTTGACCGCGTCCAGACTGCCTCATGCGGGGGTCCCCGCGCAAGCACGATCGCCGCGCCGGTTAATCGCGGCGGGCGAGTTCAGGCCGCGAGCTCGCCGGAGAGCGAGTTGGCCGAGGTCGCGACGATCCGCACCTGCGCCACCCGCCCGGCGAGGCCAGGCGGGGCCGCGAGGTGCACGGCGTTCAGGTAGGGCGAGCGTCCGGCCATCTGGCCGGGCTCGCGGCCCGGCTTCTCGATCAGCACCGGCAGCGTGCGCCCGACCATCGCGGCCTGGAACGCCGCCTGCTGCCGGCCGAGCAGCGCCTGCAGCCGCTGCAGCCGCTCCGCGCGCTCGGCCGGCGCGACCTCCGGCCGCCCGGCGGCGGGCGTTCCCGGCCGCGGCGAATAGGCGAAGGAATAGGCCTGCGCGTAGCCGACCGCCTCGACGAGCGCGAGCGTCGCGCGGAAGTCGGCCTCGGTCTCGCCGGGGAAGCCGACGATGAAGTCGCCCGAGAGCGCGATGTCGGGCCGGGCGGCCCGGATGCGCTCGACGAGCCGGAGGTAGGCGTCGGCGGTGTGCCGGCGGTTCATCGCCTTCAGCACCCGGTCGCTGCCCGACTGCACCGGCAGGTGCAGGAACGGCATCAGCTTCGGCTCGTCGCCGTGCGCGCGATCAGGTCCTCGTCCATGTCGTTCGGATGCGAGGTCGTGTAGCGGATCCGCGCGAGCCCCTCGATCCGCGCCAGCCGCCGCACCAGCGCGGCGAGGCCGATGCCGTCCGCGTCGCGGTAGGCGTTGACGTTCTGGCCGAGGAGCGTGATCTCGACGACGCCGCGCGCCACGAGGTCGCGCGCCTCCGCCTCGACGCGCGCGGCGGGGCGCGAGACCTCGGCGCCGCGGGTATAGGGCACGACGCAGAAGGCGCAGAACTTGTCGCAGCCCTCCTGCACGGTCAGGAACGCCGCCGGCGCCCGCCGCGCGCGCCGGTCCGGGGCCAGGTGGTCGAACTTGTCCTCGGCCGGGAACGTCGGTCTCGACCGGCCGCTCGCCCGCCGCGCGCCGGGCGATCAGGTCGGGCAGCCGGTGATAGGCCTGCGGGCCGACCACGAGGTCGACGACCGGCGCCCGCGCCAGGATCTCCGCGCCCTCGGCCTGCGCCACGCAGCCGGCCACGCCGATCCGGAGCTCCGGGTTCAGCCGCTTCAGCGGCTTGAGCCGCCCGAGCTCGGAATAGACCTTCTCGGCCGCCTTCTCGCGGATGTGGCAGGTGTTGAGCAGGATCAGGTCGGCGTCCTCGGCCGTCCCGGTCGCCTCGTAGCCCTGCGCAGCGAGCGCGGCGGTCATCCGCTCGCTGTCGTAGACGTTCATCTGACAGCCGTAGGTCTTTACGAAGAGCTTCTTTCCCGGCATCGGGCCCCCGGAAACGGCAAAGGCACGCGGACCTTGCGGCCGCGTGCCTCTCTATCCGGGCATCCGGCGTCGTTCAAGCGCCGGGCCGCTCACTTCGCCCGCGGCTTGCGCCCCAGGCCGATCTTCTTCGCCAGTTCCTGCCGCTTCAGCGGCGTAGTTCGGCGCCACCATCGGATAGTCGGGCTTCAGCCCCCACTTCGCCCGGTACTCCTCGGGCGTCATGCCATAGGCGGTCATCAGATGCCGCTTGAGCATCTTCAGCTTCTTGCCGTCCTCGAGGCAGATGATGTAGTCGTCGGTCACCGACTTCTTGATCGGCACGGCCGGCGTCAGCTCCACCGATGCGGTTTCCTCGCCGGTCGCCAGCTCGTTGAGCTTGTTGAACACCGACTGGATCAGCTCGGGGACGTCGTTGCCGGTGACCGCGTTGTTCGCCACGTGGGCGGAGACGATCTCCGTCATCAGGGCGAGGATCTCGCCCCGGCCGATAGCCTGTTCTTCAGTCATGTAGCGTCTTCCTGATCTCGGCGATCCGACGCGGCGCCAAGCCGCCCCGGATAGCAGTGTACCGAGCACCCTCCCGTACTTCGACGTTAGCTGATGCCTGACTGATTTTATTAACCCGACCTAGCTTTGACAAGAGTTGCTCCACAAGATTTCTAAAAAATTTTCATCACCCTAACGTGAGAGTCAATTGGCGCCTCGGCAACCGCAAGTATGTGCACTTTTAACGGGCGCGACGGCCGCAACGTTTTATAGCGAACTTTCGCTCCGCTCCTATGGGGCTCGTGCGCCGCCTTGGCGGAAATCCGCTCAACCTCTCGCGATCGGCCCGGCAAGACCGGGGGGCGATGCCGCTTGTCGCCCGCGCCGGGAGTTTGTTCAATGCCCGCGAGCACGCGGACCGGGTTGGGGGAAATGATCGAGGGCCAGCGCCTCAACGTGTCGGCCGGGCTGGCTTCCGTCGGCACCGCGCTGTTCCTGGTGGGGCTGAAGATATGGGCGCTCTCGGCCACCGGCGCGCTGTCGGTCGCGGCCTCGCTCGCCGACTCGGCCCTCGACCTGATGGCGTCGTCGGCGGGGCTCGCCGGGATCCTCTACGCCGCGAAGCCCCCCGACGACGACCACTCGTTCGGGCACAGCTCGGCCGAGGATCTGGTGGCGCTCGGGCAGGCGATGCTCGTGGCGGTCTCCGCCGTGCTGATCGGCTGGAGCGCCATCGGGCGGTTCACGACGCCGCACCAGCTCAACGAGCAGGGCCTCGGGGTGGCGGTGATGGCGGTCGCGATCGTGGTGACGCTGATGCTCGTGCTCTGGCAGGGGCGCGTCGCCCGGCGGACCGGATCGCGCATCGTCGCCGCCGACCGGCTGCACTACGTCGCCGACCTCCTGCCCGCGATCGGGGCGATGGCGGCGCTGGTCGCCTCGTCGCGCTGGGGCATCCACTGGCTCGACCCGGCGGTGGCGCTCGCCGCCTGCGCTTTCCTCGCGCTCGGCGCGCGGCGGATCGGGCTCGGCGCCTGGGACGCGCTGATGGACCGCGCCGCCCCGCCCGCGCTGGTCACCGAGGTGGAACGGATCGTCGGGCGCCACCCAGGCGTCCTCGGCTTCCACGACCTCAGGACCCGGACCGCCGGCAGTCGCGTCTTCATCCAGGTCCATGTCGAGCTCGACGGCGGGCAGACGCTGAGCCAGGCCCATGCGATCAGCGCCGGCGTGCGCCGCGCGCTGCTCGACGCGGTGCCGAACGCCGACGTCATCATCCACCAGGACCCGCGGTAGGGGTGCGACCCGAAGGTGGCGCGCCGCTGCGCCCGACGGGGGAGCGCCGGCCTCGGGGAGCCGCAAGGGCTCCCGCTCGGCCGGCGCTTGGCGGTCGGCCGCCTTTGCGGCCTCCCTCCGGCGGAAGCGGGCTTGCGCCCGCTGAGAAGGGATTCTCCCCGCCCGTTGGCGGGGCCCCGGTCTGCTCGATAGGAATTCTGCCTGTATGAAATCCTCGAAGGGCCCTTCGGAGGCGTTCGGGACCCGCTATGTCCTGGGAGAAGACCGGGGTCAGGCGGACTCGAGGCCGCGCTGCCGGAGCAGGGCCTCGACCCCCGGCATCCGGCCGCGGAATGCCATCCAGAGGTCGCGCGCCTCGCGCGAGCCGCCGGCGCTCAGGATGCATTCCTCGAGCCGCCGCGCGGTGGCCGGGTCGAACGGGTCGCCGGTCTCGCGGAACGCCGCGAAGGCGTCGGCGTCCATCACCTCCGACCACATGTAGGAGTAGTAGCCGGACGAGTAGCCGTCCCCGGCGAAGACGTGCTGGAAATGCGGCGTGGCGTGGCGCATGACGATCGCCTGCGGCATGCCGAGCCCGTCGAGCGTCGCCGCCTGCGCCGCCATCGGGTCGGCCGGCGCCGGCCCGGCGTGGAAGTCGAGGTCGACGAGCGCCGAGGCGAGGTACTCGACCGTGGCGAAGCCCTGGTCGAAGTTGCGCGCGGCGAGCACGCGGTCCATCAGCTCGCGCGGCATCGGCGCCCCGGTCCCGGCGTGCCGCGCATGCGCCTCGAGCACCTCGGGCACCTCGAGCCAGTGCTCGTAGAGCTGGCTCGGCAGCTCTACGAAGTCGCGCGCCACCGAGGTGCCGGAGACGAACTCGTAGGTGACGTCGGAGAGGAGCACGTGCAGCGCGTGGCCGAACTCGTGGAACAGCGTGCGTGCGTCGTCGAAGGTCAGCAGGTTCGGCTGCCCCTCCGGCGCCTTGGCGAAGTTGCAGACGTTGAGCGCGATCGGCCGCACGTCGCCGTCGAGCTTGCTCTGGCCGCGGAAGGACGAGCACCAGGCACCCGACCGCTTGGACTCGCGCGCGAAGTAGTCGCCGACGAAGACGCCGATGTGCCGGTCGCCGCGCCGCACCTCCCAGACCCGGGCGTCGGGGTGGTAGAGCGCGGCCTCGACCGGGTGGAAGCTCAGCCCGAACAGCCGGCCCGCGACGTCGAAGGCGGCGGCGAGGATGTTGTCGAGCTGCAGGTAGGGCTTCAGCGCCGCCTCGTCGAAGTCGTGCTCCTTCGCCTGGCGGATCGCGGCGTAGTAGCGCCAGTCCCACGGCGCGACGTCGTCGTTGATCCCGTCCGCGCGCATGAGCTCAGCCAGCCGCTCGCCGTCCGCCTCCGCCCGCGCGCGCGCCGGAGGCCAGACCGCCATCAGGAGATCGCGGACCGCCTCGGGCGCTCCCGCCATCTCCGGCTCGAGCTTGAAATGTGCGAAGTCGGCGTAGCCGAGCAGCCGCGCCCGCTCCTCGCGCAGTGCCGAGCATCTCGGCGACGATGGCGCGGTTGTCGGTCTCGCCGCCGTTCTCGCCCCGCGCGGTCCAGGCGCGGAACGCCCGCTCGCGCAGGTCGCGGCGCGGGGAGAACTGCAGGAACGGCACGATCAGGCTGCGCGACAGCGTCACGACGTGGCCGTCGAGCCCGCGCTCCTTCGCCGCCTGCGCCGCCGCCGCCACGAGGTCGGCAGGCAGGCCGGCCAGGTCGTCGGGGGCGAGCGGCAGCGCCCAGCTCTTCTCGTCGGCCAGCACGTTCTGCCCGAAGGCGGTCCCCAGGCTCGCGAGCCTCTGGACGATCTCCTTCAGCCGCGCCCGGTCGGCGCCCGCGAGCCGCGCGCCGGAGCGGACGAACATCCGGTGGTAGAGCGTGAGCACCCGCTCCTGCTCCGGAGTCAGCCCGAGCTCGGCCTTCTGCGCGAAGAGGCCGTCGACGCGGGCGAACAGGCCTGCGTTCATCATCGTCTCGGCGTGGTGGGCGGCGAGGCGCGGGCTCAGCTCGCGCTGCAGCGCCTCGATCGCGTCGTTGGTGTGCGCGCCGGCCAGGCCGAAGAACACGGCGGCGACCCGGTCGAGGGACCGCTCGGCCCGCTCCATCGCCTCGATCGTGTTGCGGAAGTCCGGCGCGGCCGGATCGCCGGCGATCGCGTCGATGTTGGCGCGCGCCTCGGCCAGCGCGGCGTCGAAGGCCGGGCCGAAGTCGTCGGTCGCGATGGCGGAGAAGGGCGGCAGTCCGAACGGCGTATCCCAGTCCTGCAGCAGCGGGTTCATCTCCGGGGCTCCTCCGTCCGGCCAGGCGCCGACGCGCGGACACTTGGCCGGACGCGAGGATCAGGTCAAGCCCCGGTCAGCGTCAGGTACACGCCACGCGCGAACGCCTGGACGATCGCCTGGTAGTAGGCGGCGCTGGTCGGCGGCACCGACACGAGGTCGGTCCCGACCGGCAGGAACTCCGCGACGTCCGTCGCGGTCGCCGTCACGTCATAGGCGCCCTCGCTGGTGCCCGCCGGGTTCAGTACGTCCACCCGCCCCGTCAGCCGCGCCGTCTCCGCGGTGGCGCCACTGGCGAATGGGCTCATCAGCGATATCTCGTCGACGTCGACGGTGATGGTGTTGCCCGACGGGTCGATCCGGCCGACGAACTGGTTGGCGATCGCGGTCTCGAGGTCGGCGCCGAGCCCCTGCCAGTAGGCGACCGCCTCGCGGCTCCCCACTGCCGACAGGTCGGTCTGGACGCTGATGTCTGAAATCAAGAACGGGTCGTCGCCCCTGCCTCCACAGGCTGCGAGGATCAGAACGCTGCCCGCGAGCAGACCGAGCCATCTCATTTCTGTCTCCTTCCTGTCCAGTGTGACCGGCGCAGGGCCGGGGAATGCATCGTCCAACGCCTTGACCCGGCTCGCGGTTCCGTCGCCCGGCGGCCGCGGGTCGCAATCGGCGCCCCGAGCGTCGGGCCGGCCGCCTTGCCTCGCCGCCGCCTCGGCTAGAGACTGCGCGGACGCGGGCGGAGCGGAGGACGGGCGATGCGGAGCCATGTGCGGGCGGTGGTAGTCGGCGGCGGCGCGGTCGGCACCGGGGTCGCCTACAGCCTTGCGAAGGCCGGCTGGACCGACACCGTGCTGCTCGAGCGCGACGAGCTCACCTCCGGCTCGACCTGGCACGCCGCGGGCCTGCTGCCGCTCTTCAACATGGGCTACGCGACCAGCCACATCCACGACCACTCGGTGAAGCTCTACAAGACGCTCAAGGCCGAGACCGGGCTCGACGCCGGGTTCTCGGTCGTCGGCAACCTGCGCATGGCGCAGACGCGCGCGCGGATGGACGAGTTCGAGCTCTACGCCGCCACCGCCGAAACCGTCGGTATCCCGCACGAGTTCCTGACGCCGGCCCGGATCCGCGAGCGCTGGCCGCTGGTGCGCACCGAGGACCTCGTCGGCGCCCTGTTCCATCCGACCGACGGCTACATCAACCCCGCCGACGTCACCCAGTCGCTGGCCAAGGGCGCCCGGCAGCGGGGCGTCGAGATCGTCCGCAAGGCGCAGGTCGACGGCTACGCCTGGACCGGCTCGGAATGGATCGTTTCAGGCCGGATCATGGCCGACCGCGGCGGCAACCTCGTCCCCACCGACGAGACCTTCGAGATCCGCGCCGAGGATGTCGTTACCGCGACCGGCAACCACGCCCAGCGCACCGCCCGGCTGCTCGGGATCAGGATCCCGGCGATCCCGGTCGAGCACCAGTACGTCGTCACCGAGCCCGACCCCGCCCTCGTCGCCTTCCGCCGCGACAACCCCGAGCACCCCGTGCTGCGCGACGCCGATGCCCGCTGGTACGTCCGCGAGGAGCGTGGCGGCTGGATCCTCGGCCCCTACGAGCACGGCGCCCCCGCCCGCTTCGAGCACGCGGTCCCCGAGAGCTTCCGCGCCGACCTTTTCCCGCTCGACCTCGACCGCATCGAGGAAGAGTACCTGTCGATGATCCACCGCATCCCGTCCTCCGAGTCGGTCGGCCTCAAGGACGACTTCAACGGGCCGATCTGCTACACCCCGGACGGCAACCCGCTGGTCGGGCCGGCGCCCGGCTTGCGCAACCTCTGGCTCGCCGAGGGCTTCTCCTTCGGCATCACCGCCGCCGGCGGCACCGGCCACTACCTCGCGCAGATGATGGTGGAGGGCGAGGCCGAGATCGACATGGCCTCGCTCGACCCGCGCCGCTACGGCGACTGGATGACGACCGAGTACGCCGCGCGCAAGAACGAGGAGGCCTATGCCCACGTCTTCGTCCTCCACCACCCCGACGAGGAGCGCGAGGCCTGCCGGCCGCTCAGGACCGCCCCCTGCTACGACCGGGTCAAGGCGCGCGGCGCCCAGTTTGGCCAGGTCAACGGGTGGGAGCGGCCGAATTACTATGCCCCACAAGGCTTTGACGATCACGCCTCGCGTAGTTTCCGAAGGGGAGGCTGGTGGCCCTACGCGGTCGAGGAGGCGAAGGCCATCCGCGAGAACGTCGGCCTGATCGACGCCTCGGCCTTCACCAAGCACGTGGTGAAGGGCCCGGGGGCGACCGCGTTCCTCGACTGGTTCACCACCAACCGTCTGCCGAAGGTCGGCCGGCTGAACCTCACCTATGCGCTGACCGACGCCGGCACCACGCGCACCGAGTACACGATCTGGCGGATGGCCGAGGACGCGTACTACCTGGTCTCGGCCGGCGCATGGACCGCCTACGACGCCGACTTCCTGCGCAGGGCCGCCCCCGACCGGGCGGCCGGGTTCGGCCCGGTCGAGATCCAGGACGTGACGACGCAGTTCGGCGCCTTCGCCGTCGCCGGACCCAACGCCCGGGCGCTGCTCGCGCCGCTGGTGCGCGACGCCGACGCGGCGACGGCGCTCGGCAACAAGCGCTTCCCGTGGCTCTCGGCCCGGCGCATCGAGCTCCTGATGTGCCCGGTCAACGCGCTGCGCGTCGCCTACACGGGCGAGCTCGGCTGGGAACTGCACCACCCGATCGAGATGCAGAACTACCTGTTCGACCGGCTGATGGAGGCGGGCGAGCCGCTCGGGCTCAGGCTCGTCGGCGCTCGCGCGCAGAACTGGCTGCGCCAGGAGAAGTCCTACCGCGCCTTCGGAACCGAGCTCGGCCGCGACGCTACCCCGCTGGAAGCCGACCTGCCGCGCTTCGTGGACCTTTCCAAGGACTTCCACGGCAAGGCTCAGATGCAGGAGAAGGGCGTCCGCTCGCTTTGCGTCACGCTCATGATCGACGGCCCCGGCGACGCCGACCCCTGGGGCCGCGAGGCGCTCTACGCCGCCGGCGGCGCGCGCGTCGGCCGGCTCACCTCCGGCGGCTGGTCAGTCGCCTTCGGCCGCTCGATCGGCATGGGCTATGTCGGCCCCGGCCACGCCGCCGTGGGCACCCGGCTCCAGGTCCGGATGCAGGGCGAGCTCTGGCCCGCCGAGGTCGTCCGCGACAGCCCCTACGACCCGGAGAACGCCCGCATCCGCGCCGACGGCTGACGCCGGCCGCCGGGCGCGTCGCTCAGTTGGCCACCGCCTGCTCCACCGGCAGGTCCATAGCCACCAACTGGTCGGCGCAGAGCTCGGCGGCGCCGCTCACCGGCTTGTCGGACCCGAGCGGCGTCGCCCATCCCGCGGCGGCGAGGGTTCGGTCGCGGTTCCACGAGCTCTCGTCCTTGAGGGCGGCGAGCTGCACCGCCGCGTCGGTCGCGCTCACGAAGCGTTCGACGCAGATCGCCGCCGCGAGCTCGGCGCGTCCGTCCTCGCGGGCCTGCGCGGCCTGCGCTTCGGCCGATCCGCCGGTGACCCAGCCGCCCCAGGTGAAGCCGACCACGATGGTCGCGATGGCGCAGGCGACACAGGACCAGAACCACGCCCCTTTCGTCGGGCGATAGTCGGCCCACTTGCGTCCGGTTTCGTCAGTCATTCGGATCTCCCTTGTTTTTGATCTGCTTAGCGCAGGAGCATGAACTTGGGAGCGGCCGGTGTCGACCCCGGATCGGCGACTTTCCGCCTTGGCTTCGGGATCACGCCATCGTGCCTTGACGGATTATCCGAGCGAACGCAGCCGACTGCTCGGCGGAAAACCGCCGGCCCGGACGCAATCACTTCATATTGAGGGCCGCTAGCGGACGTTCGGGGCGGCTCCGGCGGGACCCGACTCGATTCCCTTCGGATCGACAGCCGCATGGCGGGATCCGCTCATGCACAAGGCATGCACGAAGTATGCACAACGCATATGCTAAGGAAAAGAGTCGGGAATTGCAGCGGCGCGACGGCCCGAGCTTCCGGGCCGTCGAGGCGGAAGGCGGGTCAGGCGTCGACGAGCGCCTCGAACCCGCCGTAGATCATCCGCTGCCCGTCGAACGGCATGACATCCGGCTCCTTCATGCGCGGGTCGGCCATCACCTTGGCGTTGCCGGCATCGCGCGCCTCGCGCGAGGGCCAGAGGACCCAGGAGAAGACCACGGTCTCGCCTTCCTCGAGCTTCACCGCCATCGGGAACGAGGTCACCTTGCCCTCGGGCACGTCGTCGCCCCAGGCCTCGACCACCGCGATGGCCCCGTGCTCGCGGAAGATCGCCGCCGCGTCCGCGGCGAGCTTCCGATACGCCTCGCGCTCGGCGGTGCGCACCGGCACGAGGTATCCGTCGACGTAAGACATCCGATCCTCCCCTGGTCCAATTCGACACCGCAATCCTAGCTCGACGCTCTCCGTCGGCCATCCCGGCCCAGCGGGACGGCGGCCGGGCGCGCAGGGCGATGGCGCGCCCCCGGCGGAGCGGCTATCCTCGGCCCCTGCCGGAGGGGACCGCCGATGCCACACGCCCATGCCGACCTGCCGAAGACCGCCGCCAACCACGTGCCACTCTCGCCGGTGGGCTTCCTCGCCAAGGCGGCGGCGGCCTACCCCGACCACCCCGCGGTCGTCTACGGCACCATCCGCCGCAGCTGGTCCGAGACCGCCGCGCGCTGCCGCCGCCTCGCCTCGGCGCTGCAGCGTGCCGGCCTCGAACCCGGCGACACCGTCTCGCTCGTCGCGACCAATACGCCCGAGCTCTACGAGGCGCATTTCGGCGTGCCGCTCGCCGGCGGCGTAATCAACGCGATCAACTGCCGCCTCGACGCGCGCACCATCGGCTTCATCCTCGACCACGCCGAGGCGAGGATCCTGATCACCGACCGCGAGTTCGCGCCCTCGGTCGCCGCCGCGCTCGCGCGCGCCGCGGTGCGGCCGCTCGTCATCGACATCGACGACCCGGCCGCCGCGCCGGGCGAGCGGCTCGGCGCGATGGACTACGAGGCCTTCCTCGCCACCGGCGACCCGGGCTTCGCCGGCTCCGGCCCGGAGGACGAATGGGACGCGATCGCGATCAACTACACCTCCGGCACCACCGGCGACCCGAAGGGCGTCGTCTATCACCACCGCGGCGCCTACCTGAACGCGCTCGGCAACACGCTCGAATGGGACATGGGCCGGCACCCGACCTATCTCTGGACGCTGCCGATGTTCCACTGCAACGGCTGGTGCTTCCCCTGGACGATCGCCGCCAAGACCGGCACCAACGTCTGCCTGCGCAAGGTGACGGCGAAGGCGATCTACGACGCGATCGCCGACGAGGGGGTCGACCACCTGTGCGGCGCCCCGATCGTGCTCGGCTTCATGATCAACGCCGGCGCCGAGGCCCGCGACTTCGCGCATACCTGCCGGGTGATGACCGCCGCCGCCCCGCCCCCCGCCGCGGTGCTGCGCGGGATGCAGGAGAAGGGGTTCGAGGTCACCCACGTCTATGGCCTGACCGAGACCTACGGCCCGGCCGTCGCCTGCGCCTGGCACAGCGACTGGAACGAGCGCCCGATCGGCGAGCAGGCGGCGCTGAAGTCGCGCCAGGGCGTCGCCTACATGGTGCAGGAGGCGGCGACCGTCGCCGACCCCGCGACGCTCGCGCCGGTGCCGGCCGACGGCGCCACGCTCGGCGAGGTCCTGATGCGCGGCAACATCGTGATGAAGGGCTACCTGAAGGATCCGGCGGCGACCGAGAAGGCCTTCGCCGGCGGCTGGTTCCGCTCCGGCGACCTCGGCGTGCTGCACCCCGACGGCTACATCCAGCTCAAGGACCGCTCGAAGGACATCATCATCTCCGGCGGCGAGAACATCTCGTCGATCGAGGTCGAGGACGCGCTGCACGCCCATCCCGCCGTCGCGCTCGCCGCCGTCGTCGCCAGGCCGGACGAGAAGTGGGGCGAGACCCCCTGCGCCTTCATCGAGCTCAAGCCCGGCGCCGAGGCGACCGAGGCCGAGCTCATCGCCTTCTGCCGCGCCAACCTCGCCCACTACAAGTGTCCGCGCCACGTCGTCTTCGGCGAGGTCCCGAAGACCTCGACCGGCAAGGTCCAGAAGAGCCCGCTGCGCACCGTCGCCGCTGGGCTGTAGGGCGGCCCGGGAGGTGGATCATACGGGATCCGGTTGATCGCTTCGCCTCCGAGCGCAGCGCCCGGCCGCCTCATCCCCGGCCGTGCGCAAGCACGACCTGCGCCTGCCTGCCCCCCGGCAGGCGCACCCGGGTCCAAACCGGCTACATGGGTGACAGATTTGACCGACGACATGGGTGACGGGTCATTCTGTCGGCGAGGAGGACCTTGCCGATGCCGTGGAGGGAGACCCGTGTCATGGACGAGCGCGCGCGTTTCGTGCTGGCGGTGGAAGCCGACGAGGAGCCGATCGCAGCGGTGTGTCGGCGGTTCGGGATCAGCCGGGACAAGGGCTACAAGTGGCTGCGGCGGTGGCAGGCGGAGGGCGTCGCCGGGCTCGCCGACCGGTCGCGGGCGCCGCGGCACCACCCGCAGGCCGTGGCGGAGGAGCTGCTCGAGGCTTGCCTTGCGCTCAGGCGCCAGCATCCGACCTGGGGGCCGGCGAAGGTGAAGGCGGCG
Source organism: uncultured Alphaproteobacteria bacterium (assembly GCA_963763295.1). Taxonomy (GTDB): domain Bacteria; phylum Pseudomonadota; class Alphaproteobacteria; order Rhodobacterales; family Rhodobacteraceae; genus Amaricoccus. The sequence continues at coordinate 84,410 of CAVXOH010000001.1, read as the reverse complement.
CTCGAGCGGCGGAGCCCCGGTCGGCCGTGGCCGGCGGCGAGCACGATCGGCGCGCGCTTCGACCGCGAGGGGCTGACGGTCAGGCGCAGGACCCGGCGGCGCACGCCGCCCGGAGGGCCGCTGTGCGCCGCCGACGCGGCCAACGACGTCTGGGCGATCGACTTCAAGGGCTGGTTCCGCACCGGCGACGGCACCCGCATCGACCCCTTGACGCTCAGCGACGCGAGCAGCCGGTATCTGCTGCGCTGCCAGGCGGTGACGCGTCCCGACGGCGCGCATGTCTGGCCGATCCTCGACGCCGCCTTCCGCGAGCATGGCCTGCCGCGGAGGCTGCGCTCCGACAACGGACCGCCCTTCGCGACGACGGGCGCGGGCGGGCTCTCCCGCCTCTCGGTCAACGTGATCAAGGCCGGCGTCACCCCCGAGCGCATCACCCCGGGCAAGCCGCAGGAGAACGGCCGGCATGAGCGGCTGCACCTGACGCTCCTGCAGGACACCGCCAGCCCGCCGGCGGCGAGCCTGCCCGCGCAGGCGAAGCGGTTCCGCGCCTTCCGGGACAGCTACAATGAGGAGCGCCCGCACGCCGCCCTCGGCAACGCCACGCCGTCCGAGCGCTACGCCGCCTCGCCGCGGCGCTGGGACGGGGTGCTGCGCTCGCCCGAGCCCGCCGCCGACACGGTCCGCCGCGTGAAGAGCAACGGGCTGATCAGGTGGCACGGCGGCCTCGTCTACATCAGTGAGGCGCTCGGCGGCGAGCCCATCGGGCTCGGCGAGGGCGACGACGGCCTCTGGACGGTCCGCTACGGCCCGATCCTGCTCGGGCTGCTCCCCGACCGCGGCGACGCGCTGATCCGGCTGCGCAGAGGGGCTGATGGACTTGTGGACGACGCAAGGCGTCGCCCACAGGGCCCACAGCCGCCACAACCACAGACGACGGGAACGTAACGTGAATTGTGTCACCCATGTCGTCGGTCAGACCTGTCACCCATGTCGCCGGTTGCGCACGGCCGTCGTGCAAGACGCAGCGTCAGTCACTTGCCCGAGCGCCCGCGCGGGGCGGCGTACGGCAAGGTGCGCCAGCCCAGGCAGGCGCAGGCCGTGCCTCGGCAATCGTCGCAGAGGCCACGCTCGCATCCGGCGAAGCGATCAAGCCGGAGTTCGTATCAGCCGCGTTTCGCCTCGTCCTGCGCGAGGCGCGCACTCCAGGCTGGCGCGCCGGGACGTCCTTCGGGTTGCGGTCGAGGCATTCGCTCAGCACCCGGTTCTCGAGCGTGTCGAAATTCTCCTCCCGCGCCACTGCGAGCACGCGCTGGTCGTCGCCGGCGCGATCGGCGAGGGTCTCGCCGGGCTGGCGCGCGAACCAGAGCATCGCCCGCCGGTCGATCTCCTGCACGCGGCCGACGGGCACCTGCCGGTGGACGCGGCGGAGGATCCGCCGAGGCCGCTTCTCGAGGGGGTCGAGAACGGGGTCGCCGTCACGTCGGTTCGGATATGGACATCCCCCGTCGAGCGCGCCTATCGCTGGTCGGACCGGCGCCGGCTTGCGTCGATCACCGGAACGGAGGGCGGGCGATGGATGCGACGGCCGGGGCGCGTTGCGCGGAGCTGGCCTGGGGCCACGGGCCCCGGGTCCTCGACGCCTTCCTGGAGCCGACCTGCCCGCACTCCGCCCTGGCCTTCGGCAAGCTGATGCCGCTCCTCGAGCGGGCCGGAGCGGACCGGCTGACCCTCCGCATCAACATCCACTCGCAGCCGTGGCACCTGTTCTCCGGCGTGATCTCGCGGGCGATCCTCGCCGCCTCGGCGACCGAGGGCGGCAAGGCGGCGGCGTTCGCGGTCATGGAGCGGGTGTACGCCGAGCCCGACGGCTTCGAGCCGGCCGAGCACTGCCGGGGCCCGAAGCTCGACGTGTCGCTGTCGCAGACCCTGCGCCGGATCGAGGCGCTGTGCGGGATCGAGCTCAGCGAGGCCTTTGGCCTCGAGGTGGTGACCACGGCGATCAAGCGGCACGCCCGGTTCTCGCGGCAGAACGGCGTTCACGTCTCGCCGACCTTCATGGTCGATGGCCTGATCGTCGCGGCGATGGGCAGCCGGGACGACATCGCGACCTGGCTCGGCCACATCGGCCTCGTCCCGCAGGTCGACGCCTGATCCCGCGCCAAAGCGCCGACGGCCCGAAAGGCTTGGCGCCCGGGCGAGCGCTCTGCTAGCTCTGGGGCCGGTGATCGCCGGGCGCGGGGGCACGACCGTCCGGCCTTTGAAGGGAGGGAACCCATGAGCTTCGGCAACATTCTCGGCCAGATCATGCAGAACGGCCTCGGCGGGCAGACGCAGACCCGCGACCGGCTGCAGACGACGGCGAACAACCTCGACAGCGGGGGCGGCGGGCTCGACTCGATCTTCAGCCAGCTGCAGGGCGCGCTCGGCGGCTCCGGCGCCGGCCAGGCGGCGGGCGGCTTCGCCGACAAGGCCAAGGACTTCATGCGCACCGAGCAGGTCGGCAACCTCAGCGGCGCCCAGATCGGCGGCATCGGCGCGATCGCCGGCGCGCTGCTCGGCGGCGGCCTCGGCGGCGCCGCGCGCGGGGGCGCGATGGCGGTCCTCGGGACCCTCGCGCTCGGCGCGCTCACGCGCGCGCAGGCGCAGCGGGCCGGCAATCCGGAGCCGGCGCCGGTCGAGCCGGAGGAGATCAAGGCCCTGGCGAGCCCGGATCGGGAGCGCGTGGCGCTCACGGCGATGATCAGCGCCGCCAAGGCGGACGGGCAGATCGACCAGGCCGAGATGCAGAAGATCATCGGCAAGATCAGCGCGGGCGACGTGACGCCCGAGGAGAAGCAGTTCGTGCTCGACCAGATGTCCGCGCCGCTCGACCTGCACGGGCTGGCCGCCGAGGCGGGCTCGCCGGCGCAGGCGGCCGAGATCTACGCGGCCTCGATTCTCGCCATCGACGCCGACACCGACAAGGAGCGGCGCTACCTCGCCGACCTCGCCGCGGCGCTCCGCCTCGATGCGGCGACGGTAGCGCAGCTCCACCAGATGACCGGCACGCCGCAGGCCTGACCGGCACGAAAAAGGCCGGCCCTTGCGGCCGGCCCCAGGGCGGACCGGTCTATTCGGCGATGATCCGGTCCACGCGCTGCTTCTTGACGTCGGGGCTGTCGCTCGAGGACATCACGTTCTCGATCTGGCCGAGCTGCGACAGCGTCAGGCTCTCGACCACCTCGGCGTCGACGCCGAGCGACGCCAAGCCCTCCGTCACCGAGTCCTGCAGCTGCGCGACGCCGAGCCGTCCGGTCGCCGTGGCCTCGCCGCCGATGATCTCCTCGACCCGCATCTTCTTCACGTCGGTGGTGTCCGACCCGGCCATCACGTTCTCGATCTGGCCGAGCTGCGACAGCGTCAGCATGTCCACCGCCTCGGCATCGATGCCGAGCGAGGCGAGGTCGCGGCTGACCGAGTCCTGAAGCTGGCCGACACCCAGCCGGCCGGTGGCCGTGGCCTCGCTTTCGCCGATGATCTCCTCGATCCGCGCCCGCTTGATGTCGTCGGCGTCGGTCGACGCCAGCACGTTCGTGATCTCCGCCACCTGCTCGGTGCTCATCGTCTCGACCGCCGGCGCCTGGATGCCGAGCTTCGCGAGGCCCGCCGCGGCAGCATCGTCGAACCCCTGGCCGAAGGCCGGGGCGGAAAGCGCCAGCACCAGCGCGGTCGCCGATGCGGCTGCGAATCGCATGCGTTTCATGACTGGGGTCCTTCCTCCAGCGAGGCGGACGTCACCGTGTCCACCACTACGGGTCCCCAACGCCGGCGCCCCGCGCCGGTTCCATCGGCGCGCCGCTTGCCGCCCGCACCGGGCGCGGCATATGGCTCCACCATGACGCAGCGCTTCCGCCCCGAGCAGACCCACGCCGCCCTCGGCGCCGCCTTCTTCGACCCCGTCGCGGCGGCCGTCTTCCCCGAGGCGCGGCTGCGCTTCCACAACGACCGCTGGGCGGCGCGCATCGGGCTCGACGCGCTCACCGACGCCGACTGGATCCGCCACTTCGGCCGCTTCGAGCCGCTGCCCGGCAGCTTCCCCGCGCCCCTGGCGCTGCGCTACCACGGCCACCAGTTCCGCGTGTACAACCCCGACATCGGCGACGGCCGCGGCTTCCTGTTCGCACAGGCGCGCGACCTCGCCGACGATCGCCTACTCGACCTCGGCACCAAGGGATCGGGCACCACCCCTTGGTCGCGCCAGGGCGACGGACGCCTGACGCTCAAGGGCGGCGTGCGTGAGATCCTCGCCACCGAGATGCTCGAGGCGCTCGGCGTCTACACCTCCAAGACCCTCTCGCTGATCGAGACCGGCGAGGCGCTCACCCGCGGCGACGAGCCCTCGCCGACCCGCGCGTCCGTGCTCGTGCGGCTGTCGCACAGCCACATCCGCATCGGCACCTTCCAGCGCTTCGCCGCCTACCACGACATCGACGGGCTCCGCCGCCTCGCCGACCACGCGATCGCCCACTTCTGGCCCGACGCCGCCCTCGAGCCCGACCCGGTCGCGGGGCTCTACGACCGCGTGCTCGGCGCGGTGGCGACGCTCGGCGCAGAGTGGTTCGCCGCCGGCTTCGTCCACGGCGTCCTCAACAGCGACAACGTCAACATCACCGGCGAGAGCTTCGACTACGGCCCCTGGCGTTTCCTCGACCGGTTCGATCCCGCCTTCACCGCCGCCTACTTCGACCAGACCGGCCTCTACGCCTTCGCCCGCCAGCCCGAGGCGCTGAACTGGAACCTCGCCCGCTTCGGCGAATGCCTGATCCCGATCTCATCGCGCGCCGCGATCGAGCCGGTCTTCGACAGCTTCGCCGACCGCTTCCAGAGCGCGCTGACCCGGCAGACCTTCGCGCGCCTCGGCCTGCTGCCCGGCGACCCCGAGGGCGCCCGCGCGCTCATGCACCGATTCTGGGGCGCGATGCAGGAGAGCGCACCGCCGTTCCAGCAGGCCTTCCACGACCTCCTCGGCGGCGGTCTGCCCGAGCGCCTGCGCGCGAGCCCGCTCCGGCCGATCTTCGAGACCGCCGCCTGGGCCGAGGTGATCGACGGGCTGCGCGCGCTCTCGCCGGCGCCCGGGCTCGAGCCCGCGCTCGGCCATGCCGCCGCCGCCGAGCCGCCGCAGACCATGGTGATCGAGGAGGTCGAGGCGATCTGGTCGGCGATCGACCGCGACGACGACTGGGGGCCGCTCGCGGCCAAGGTCGCCGGCCTGCGGCGCACCGGCGCGTTCAACCGCGCGCTGGGGCTCCTCGCCGGGCCGAACGGCCGGCCGGGCCACGCGCCGGTCGTCGAACCCGCCTGAGTTCTTTCAGACGCGCGCCCCGGAGCGCCCTGCTCCGGGGGCGCGCGCCGTGGCGCAGGGGCCCACCCTCCCCCGCGCCGCAGATTCCCGCGCCGTCGCGGGAACCCGGTTCGCAATCAGGAGGCCGGCAGCAGCACCTTGTCTATGACGTGGATCACACCGTTCGACTGCTGCACGTCTGCGATCGTCACATCGGCGACGTTGCCCTGGCCGTCCTTGATCTCGATCGTGTCGCCGCTGACCATCGCGGTGAACTCGCAGCCGCCCACGGTCTTGACCGGGTGCGCACCGCCATCGTCGGCGACCATCTTGGCGATCGCGTCCGACAGCGCGTCGGCGGCCACGACGTGGCAGGTCAGGATCTTCACCAGCTGATCCTTGTTCTCGGGCTTCAGGAGCGTCTCGACCGTGCCCGCCGGCAGCGCCGCGAACGCCGCGTTCGTCGGCGCGAAGACGGTGAACGGCCCCGGGCCTTGGAGCGTGTCGACGAGCCCCGCCGCCTTGACCGCCGCGACCAGCGTCGTGTGGTCGGCCGAGTTGACCGCGTTCTCGATGATGTTCATCTCGGGGTACATCGCCGCGCCCCCGACCACCGGGTTCTCCGCCTGCGCCGCCAGCGTGCCGCCGAGCAGCAGCGCGCCGCCGAGCGCGAATGAGACGAAATTGCGAGCCATCCTGATCTCCATGGTGTTCCCGCCCCGCACCGCGCGGGACACCGACAGCTACGAGACCTCGCCGCGACAAGTTTCACTTCACCCCGCGAATTCCCCGCCTGCCCCGCGCCCGCCGCCGCCGCCGGGCGTGCCATCGTGGAGAGGGCCGAAAAGTGCGGCTTTGACCGCGCTCTTGTGGTATTCTTGGGCGTATTGATCGCGATTCTATTCCGTTGCACTTGCGGGGGGCAAAGCAATGGCAACACTGGGTACGTCCGGAACTTCCGGAACTTCAGGAACTTCAGGGACTTCAGGCACATCGGGAACTTCGGCGGTTGCCGGAACCTCCGGCACCTCGGGGACCTCGGGCACCTCCGGGACCTCGGGCGCGTTCGCCGGCTACGACAGCGGCGGCCTCACCGACTCCCTGATCACGACGCGCGACGGCATCGTCGGTATCTGGGGACCGCCGCCCGGTGTGCCGCCTCAACACGACGGAGAGAACGCCGACAACCTGAGGCAGTGGGAGCCGCGGTTCCGCGCCACCGTCTTCGACTTCGAGCTCGTTTCGCGGCTCGGCTTCTCGGCGGAACCTCCGCCTGCTCCGCCCCCGCCGATCACGGACCGAGGCATCCTGATCTGGCACGCCCGGCTGACGGCGCCCCCCGCTGCGGGCGACCCGCCGGGATGCGCCTATCTGCCCCTGGTCCGGTTCGATCGACCCAGCCCGGCCGTTTTCAGGTCTCAGCTCCGCTTCATGCGCAGCTATGCCGACCTGCGGCCCGATCGCGCCACCGAGATCCTCGAGCAGCTCAACGGCCCGCACCCGTACCTGGCCTCGATCGCCTTCGTGCGGCCCGACGTCAAGCGGTGGACCGTCGAGCTGATCGACACGGTGCTGCGGCTCGCGCGCTACGTCGAGCAGCGGGTGAAGCACGGCCTGGCCGGCCGGCGACCGAACGAGTATTCGCCGCAGGTGCAACCGATCATCCTGACGCCGGGCCACGCGACGCTGCCTTCCGGCCACGCGACCGAGGCCTTCGCCACGGCGCGCGTGCTGCGGCAACTGTTGCGGCAATCGGGGAGCCCCTACGACGACGCGAGCTACGGCCGGCAGTTCTTCCGCCTCGCCGCACGGATGGCGATCAACCGCACCGTCGCCGGCGTCCACTTCCCGATCGACAGCGTCGCCGGCGCCCTGCTCGGCCTGACGCTCGCCGACTACTTCCTGGCGCGCGTCGGTGCCGCCTACAGTGACGCCAATCCCCGCGTCTACATGGCGGCGCACTTCAACGGAGCCGCTGCAGGGGCTGACATCGATTTCCAGTGGTGGGACATTTTCGACCCGGCATACGCCGCCGGGGCCGGGGTCCAATGGGGCGTCCATCCCAGCGTGCAGCGCTTCACCGTCCCGCCGGCCGGAGCCAACAGCGCGGTCGACCTCTCCACCCCTCCCGAGCTGCCCTCGCTGGCGCTCGAGTACCTCTGGGCGCGCGCGCTCGAGGAATGGACGTAAGCGCGAGGGACGCGTGACATGGCCCAGGATCACGTTCCCTACGAGGAAGACTTCCGCAAGATCGTCGGCATCGACCCGGCGGCCAACTGGCTGCTGAACGTGGCGCGGACGGACTACCTGCCGGAAGGCGGCGCGACGGCGATTCCGATCCTGTTCGAGATCGAAGGCACGCAGCGGGACGCCATGCTCGCCACGCTGTTCCGCATGCTGGAGTTCGCGCCCCCCGACGGCGCGATTTTCCCGGACCATCTGCCGCTGGTCGTCCCGCCGGATTTCTTCGTGAGGCTGCGCGACAACACGGAAAACGCGGAGCTTCGCGATTACGAAGACAAGCGCATCGTCCTGTCGGACACGCACACGCGTGGGATGGATGGGCCGGTTCCCGAGGAGCCCCCCGAGCCGCAGGACTGGCAGCCGGGCACGGTTTTCGTCGCCGTGATCGACGACGGCATCGCGTTCGCGCACGAGCGCTTCCTCGACGCCAACGGAGACACGCGGATCGTGGCCTTCTGGGACATGAACCTCTGGCGCCAACCCGTTTCCCCGGTCCCGCCGTTTCCCCTACCCCCGCCCCTGGGCCTCCCGTACCTGCCGTTCCCGGTGCCGGGCGAGCTGTTCAAAGGTGGCATCGACGCGTGGCTGCCGGCGGGGGTCGGCGGCGAGGACGAGATCTATGCGGGCACCGGGCTGATCAATCATGCCCAGCCGCGCCACAAGTCCGCCGCGTGGCGCGCCGCGCATGGCACCCACGTCCTCGACCTCGCGGCCGGCTACGACCCCGCCGGGCCGATCCCCGAGCGCCCGATCATCGCGGTCCAGCTGCCGGCGCCCGTCGTGGCCCAGACCACCGGCGAGCGGCTCGACTCCCACATCGCGCTCGCGACCTACTACATCCTCGACCGGGTCTGGAGGCTGAGCAAGAAGCAACCGCCTCCGCCCGTCGTGATCAACACCAGCTTCGGCTACATCGCCGGACCGCATGACGGCACCGGGCCGGTCGAGCGCTACTTCGACTTCGTGACGGCCCATAACCAAAACCCGACCCGGTTCGTCCTGCCGGCCGGCAACGCCCAGCTGTCGCGCTGCCACGCCGTCATCGACCTCGTGACCCACACCGATGTCGACTTGGCGTGGGCCGTCCAGCCCGACGACAAGACCCACAGCGTCGTCCAGGTCTGGCTGCCGGACCGCGGCGCCAGCCGAATGACGATGACGGTCGTCCTGCCGGACGGAACCGTCTCGCCTCCGATCCCCGATACGCCCTGGCAGCTCGGGATTCCCGACCCCAGCACGACCATCGTCGACGCTGCCGGACGTGTCTGCGGGCTCCTGGAGTTCGGGCCGTACCTGCAGCGGTCGCTGTTCCACCTCGCAATCTTTCCGACCGAGCGCGCGCAGCCGGACACGCGGCGGCTGGCGCCGGCGGGGGAGTGGCGCCTGAGGTTCCACAGGACCGGCGCCCAGGGCGTCGTCGCCGACGCCTGGGTGCAGCGCGACGACTCGCTCTACGGCTATCCGCAGGCGGGGCGCCAGTCCTACTTCGACGATCCTGGCTACGTCCGCTTCGCCGAGGCGAACTTCGGCCTGCGCGGGGATGTCGTCACCGACGACGAGGATCCGGCCCAGCTCGGCATCCCGACCCCGGTGACGCGCGCGAGCCTCTTCAACGCCATCGCCACCGGTGCGAGCGTGGTCACTGCGGGCGGGTTTCACGAGCGCAACCTCCGCCTCGCCGGGTACTCGGCGGGCGGACCGAACACTCCGCCCGAAGCCGCGCCGCTGAGCAAGCCCGACCTGCTGCTGCCCTCGGAAGGCTCGAAGGCCCATCCCGGCATGCTGGCCGCCGGCTCGCGCTCGGGCGCGCGGGTGGCGTTGAGCGGCACCAGCGTCGCCGCCCCGCAGCTGGCACGGGTCGTCGCCGACAGGCTGGCGGCCGGGCAACCGGGAGACCGCACCGACGTCGTGGCGCAGGCCAACCCGCCCAACCCGCCGCCGCCGTTCGTGCCCCCGGCCATTGCGCCAATCCCGGAGACGCCCGACCCGGTCGTCCTGCCCGACCGCGCCGGCGGGGGCCGGCTGCCACGACCCGATCCGCTGCCCGTGGAGCGCTGGGAGTGGCGGCCGTGACTCACGCCAGCCGGTAGCGCGCCGCCGCCGGCGGCCCTTCCGCCGCGACCTGCCCGCGCGCCTCGAGGTCGATCAGGTGCGCCAGCACGTTGCGCCCCGCCGGGCCGTGCAGCGCCGGATCGACGCCGGCATAGATCGCCGCCACCAGCTCGCCGACGCTGGCCGGCCCGCGCGCGAGCCGCGCCAGGATCTCCGCCTCGCGCCCGGCCCGGTGTGCGATGATGTGCGCCATGATCCGCTGCGGGTCGCGCACCGGCGCGCCGTGGCCCGGATAGAAGGTCGCAGCATCCAGCCCCTGCAGCCGCGCCACGCTCGCCCGGAACGCCGCGAGGTCGCCGTCCGGCGGCGAGATCAGCGTCGTCGCCCAGCCCATGACGAGGTCGCCGGGGAACAGCGCTCCGCCTTCGGCCCAGGCGAAGCTCAGCGAGTCGCCGGTGTGCCCCGGCGTCGCCAGCGCCGTCAGCGTCCAGCCCGGCCCGGCCACCGTCGCCCCCTCCCCGATCCGCCGGTCCGGCCGGAAGCCGGCGTCGATCCCCTCCCCGCCGCCGAGCGCGCCGGCCGCCGCCAGCGCGGCCATCGCCGGCGAGCGCGCGCCGGCCGGATCGCCATGCGCGAGCACCGGCGCGCCCACGCGCTCGGCGAACGCGCGCGCGCCCGCGCTGTGGTCGCGGTGCGCGTGGGTCACGAGCACCGCCGCCACCCGCTCGCCGCTTAGCGCCGCCGCGAGCGCCGCGAGATGGCGCGGGTCGTCGGGGCCGGGGTCGATCACCGCCACCTCGCCCGCGCCGACGATGTAGCTGCGGGTGCCGGTGAAGGTCATCGGCCCCCCATTCGGCGCGGTCACCACGCGCAGCCCGGGCGCCAGGATCTCGGGGATCCCGACCGGCGGCGCGTGGCTGAGGTCGAACGGATCGGCCAAGCGCTCCTTCCTTGCGTGTTCCTTGCGTGGGGCGGGCAGCCCGCGTAACCCTCGCCCATGGCCCTGCAGCCGCCCAAGAATTTCCTGCCGCGCAGCCTGTTCGGGCGGGCGCTGACGATCCTACTCGTGCCGATCGTCGCCCTGCAACTGGTGGTCGGGCTGGTGTTCTTCCAGCGCCACTACCTGCGGGTCAGCGCGCAGATGACCCGCAGCGTCGCCTACGAGCTCGCTACGCGGTCGAGCAGATCGAGGTGGCGGGCGACCCCGTGCAGGCCGCGCGGCGCGTCGCCGAGCTCGCGCTGCCGCTCAACCTCGTGCTGCGGCTCGAGCCGGGCGCGACCATCGAGCCCGGCGTCGAGCGCGACTTCTTCGACATCACCGGCGCCAACGTCGCCACGACCTTCGCCGATGCCTTCGACCGCCCGATCGCGATCGACCTGCGGAGCGACGACCGCCGGGCGCGCCTCGCGATCCCGACGACGGCGGGCGTCCTCGACGCCCTCGTGCCGCGCGACCGCCTGTCGGTCCCGAACCCGCACCAGCTCCTCGTCCTGATGATCGGCGCCGCCATCATCCTGACCGCGGTCGCCGTGGTGTTCCTGCGCAACCAGGTGCGCCCGATCCGCGCGCTCGCCGAGGCCGCCGAGGCGTTCGGCAAGGGCCGCTCTGCCCCGTTCCGCCCCGCCGGCGCCGAGGAGGTCCGCCGCGCCGGCCGCGCCTTCCTCGCGATGCGCTCGCGCCTCGAGCGGCAGATCGAGCAGCGCACCCAGATGCTCTCGGGCGTCAGCCACGACCTGCGCACACCGTTGACCCGGATGAAGCTGACGCTCGCGCTGATGGACGAGACCGACGAGACGCGCGACCTCCTCGCCGACACCGACCAGATGGAGCGGATGCTGGCCGAGTTTCTCGCCTTCGCCCGCGGCGACGGCGTCGAGGAGACGGTGCCGACCGACCCGTTCGCCCTCGCCGCCGGGATCGTCGAGGACGCCCGCCGCGCCGGCACCGAGATCCGCCTCGTCCGCTTCGGCCAGACCCGGCGCGGCGCGACGGTGCCGCTCCGCCCCGGCGCGGTCCGCCGCGCGGTGCAGAACCTCGTCGGCAACGCCGCGCATCACGGCAGCCGCGTGCTCCTGACCGTCCGGCTCGCCGCCCGTCAGGTCGCCTTCATCGTCGAGGACGACGGCCCCGGCATCCCCGAGGCCGACCGCGCCCGCGCGCTGCAGCCCTTCACTCGGCTCGACCCCGCGCGCCCGCAGACCGACGGCGGCAACGTCGGCCTCGGCCTCTCGATCGCCCTCGACGTGGCGCGCAGCCACGGCGGCAGCCTCGAGCTCGGCCAGAGCCCCGACCTCGGCGGCCTGCGCGCGACCCTCCGCCTGCCCCGCTAGGGACGCCGGCGGGCCGGCTCGCGCTGATTGGCCCGGGCCTCGTCGTAAGGCCCGCCGGGGACCCGGCTAGAACAGAAAGCGCGCCGGCTGCACCGTCCCGCCCGGGCCCCGAGCCCGGGCAGCGGCCGACCGCCCGTCACGCCGGAGGCGTGCCTGCGGCACGACGGGCGGCCGCTTCTCGGCCGCCCGCGGTCGTGCCGCTGCCCTCCTCGCGGGCGGATGCCGGGTTCGGGGCGGCGAGCATGGGACACTGTCGTGCAGCGTGCAGATCCGGTTAGCGCCGCACGAGGCCCGCGCCGGCCCGTCAGCGGTGCTGGCACCCGCCCGGCGCCGCATCGTAGCGGTCGTGGTGGCGGACCCAGGCCATCGTCCAGGGCAGCGCATCCTCGTTGCGCCCCATCGGCGCGAGGTCGAGGTAGGCGTAGGCGCCGACGAGCTGGTCGACCCCGCGGCCGTAGGTCGAGTAGGTGTGGAACAGCCCGCCGTCCTCGTCACGATAGAAGGCGCTCAGCCCGTGCGCGTCCTCGACCGGGAAGTCGACGCGGGCGTAGTTGTAGCCGACCGCCCCGGCGGCGACGTCCTCCTTCGCGAACGACACGCCGAAATCGTAGTTGAAATCGCTGCCGTCCGACGACACCCAGGGGAACTTCCAGCCCATGCGGGCGCGGAACGCCTGGAGTTTCGCGAGCGGCGCCCGCGAGGCCGCGACCAGCGTCACGTCCCGCTGGCCGAGATGCAGCCGCGCGCCGTCGATGTGGTCGGCGAGGAACGCGCAGCTCGCGCAGCCCTCGTCCCAGTCCGGCCCGAACATGAAATGATAGACGAGGAGTTGCGAGCGCCCGTCGAAGAGCTCGCCGAGCGCGCGCGGCCCGGCCTCGGTCTCGAAGCGGTACGGCTTCTCGACCCGCACCCAGGGCATCGTGCGCCGGATCGCCGCGACCGCATCGTGCGCCCGGGTGAGCGCCTTCTCCTGCGCCAAGAGCGCCTTGCGCGCCTCGAGCCAGGCCTCGCGCCCGACGATCGGGCGGGTGGTCATCGCTCCGTCCATCACTTCGCCTCCGCTTGCATCAGGTCCGTCAGTTTCGCCAGCGCGCCGGTCCAGCCGGCGCGATGGCTGTCGCGCTCCGTTACGTCGGGCAGGCCGGAATGCGTCATGACGAGTCGCGTCCCGCCCTCGCGCTCGTCGAGCTCGATCCGCACCTCGGTCGCGATCCCCGCCATCGTGTGCCCCGGCTCCCAGGTCCAGCTGAACGCGACCAGCTCCGGCGCGCGCACCTCGAGGAACTCGCCGACCGCGGCGTAGGACTTCCCCTCCGGGTCGCGCATGACGACGCGCAGCCGTCCGCCGGGCTCGGGCTCGCTCTCGGCCGTGGTGACGCTGAAGCCCTCGGGGCACATCCAGCGCCGCAGCATCCGCGCCTCGGTCACCGCCGCGAAGACCAGCGGGCGCGGCGCCGGCAGCGTCCGCTCGAAGCGCAGCATCTCACCGATCACGCTCGCCCTCCGTGCCGATCTCGCGCATCAGCCGGTCGAGCGCCTCGAGCCGGCCCTCCCAGAACGCCGCGTAGCGCGCGATCCACTCGCCCGCCTCCATCAGCGGCGCGCCGCGAAGCCGGCAGAGCCGCCGCTGCGCCATCCGCCGACGCTCGAGCAGCCCGGCCTCCTCGAGCACGTCGAGGTGGCGCGACACGGTCGGAAGGCTCAGGTCGAACGGCTCGGCCAGCTCGCCCACGCTCGCCTCGCCTCCGGCCAGCCGGGCCAGGATCGCCCGCCGGGTCGGATCGGCCAGGGCCGAGAAGACTGCGCTGAGGTGATCGGGCCGCATCGTTCCCTACTTAGTCCAATCTGCAATTGCAGAGTTGGCTAAATAAGGTCCCGAGTTCAACCCCTCGGGGCGCTCACGATCAACCTCGGCCGAGCTTCGCCAGCCGCGCCGCCCGCAGGCGCTCGAAGTCGGCGCCGGCGTGATAGCTCGAGCGGGTCAGCGGGGTGGCCGAGACCATCAGGAACCCCTTGCCGAAGGCGGCGCGCTCGTAGCCGGCGAACTCGTCCGGGGTCACGAAGCTCGCGATCGCATGGTGCTTGGGCGTCGGCTGCAGGTACTGGCCGACGGTGAGGAAATCGACGTCGGCCGAGCGCAGGTCGTCCATCACCTGCAGCACCGCCTGGCGGTCCTCGCCGAGCCCGACCATGATCCCGGACTTGGTGAACATCGCCGGGTCGAGCTCCTTCACCCGCTGCAGCAGGCGCAGGCTGTGGAAGTACCGCGCGCCGGGACGCACCTCCGGGTAGAGGCCGGGCACGGTCTCGAGGTTGTGGTTGAAGACGTCGGGCTTCGCCGCGACCACCGCCTCGAGTGCCGCGGGCGGGCAGCGCAGGAAGTCCGGCACCAGCACCTCGATCGTCGTGCCGGGATTCTTGCGCCGCACCGCCCGGATGGTCTGGGCGATGTGCTCGGCCCCGCCGTCCTCGAGGTCGTCGCGGTCGACGCTGGTGATCACCACATGCGCGAGCCCGAGCTTCTCCACCGCGACGGCGACCCGCCCCGGCTCGAAGACGTCGAGCGCGTCCGGCCGTCCGGTCGCGACGTTGCAGAAGGTGCAGCCGCGGGTGCAGACCTCGCCCATGATCATCATCGTGGCGTGGCCCTGGCTCCAGCACTCGCCGACGTTGGGGCAGCCGGCCTCCTCGCAGACGGTGACGAGGCGGTTCTCGCGCAGGATGTCGCGGGTGCGCTTGTAGCCCTCGGAGGTCGGCGCCTTGACCCGGATCCAGTCGGGCTTGCGCAGCAGCGGGGCGTCGGCGCGGTGCGCCTTCTCCGGATGCCGCTGGGCACGATCGGTGATGTCGCGGGCCTTGATGTCGCGGGGCGTCGTCATGCGCGTCCTTCCTTGCGGCTGTCGCAATGATAGGGGGCGGGCTGCGGAAAGTCAGCGGCCAAAAGCGAAGCCCTCGTCTGCGCCGGACGCAGGGCCGGCCCGCTCCGCACTCACTCGCATGTGACGGGACGCGGCCGCAGGCGGGCTAATTCCTAGAGCCACTGGTTGCGAGGGAGGGACGTCCATGCACCGACTGGCCGCCGCGGGCGCCATGCTGATCGCGACCACTGCCGCCCCCGCCTGCGCGGCGACCGGCGATCCGGTGGCGCAGGGGCCGAAGAACGTGCCGGACTTTGCGCCGGCCTTCCCCGAGCAGACCCGGGCTCCCGCGATGACCTCCGAGCGCGAGCTCGTCGCGGAACCCGTGGCGGAGGGGCTCGAGCATCCCTGGGGGATGGCGATCCTGCCCGACGGCGGCTTCCTCGTCACCGAACGGCCCGGACGGCTGCGCGTGATCGGACCCGACGGCGCGATCTCCGATCCGGTCGAGGGCGTCCCCGACGTCTTCGCCCGCGGCCAGGGCGGGCTGCTCGACGTCGCGCTGGGGCCGGACTTCGCGACCGACCGCATGATCTACTGGACCTACTCGAAGCCGCTGGGCGGCGGCACCTCCGTCACGGCGGCGGCGCGCGGCCGGCTGTCGGAGGATGGCTCCGCGCTGAGCGGCGTGGAGGACATCTTCGTCCAGGAGCCGCCCTCGCCCACGGCGCGGCACTACGGCTCGCGCATCCTGTTCGACGGCGAGGGGCATGCCTACATCACCACCGGCGAGCACTCGTCCGCCGAGGAGCGGGGGAACGCGCAGGACCTCGGGACGACCTACGGCAAGGTGATCCGGGTCGGGCTCGACGGCAGCATTCCCGAGGACAACCCGTTTGCCGGGCGAAGCGACGCCATCGGCTCGATCTGGACCTGGGGCCACCGCAACATCCAGGGGGCCGCGATCCGGCCGTCCACCGGCGAGCTCTGGGCGATCGAGCACGGGCCGCGCGGCGGCGACGAGCTGAACCGCATCATCCCCGGCGCCAACTACGGCTGGCCGGTCATCAGCTACGGCGAGAACTACAGCGGCCGGCCGCTCGGCGAGGGCATCACCGCGCGCGAGGGCATGGAGCAGCCGCGCTACTACTGGGACCCGGTGATCGCGCCCGGCGGCATGGCGTTCTACGACGGCGACCTGTTGCCGGACTGGCAGGGCGACCTCTTGGTCGCGGCGCTCAATCCCGGCGCCCTCGTCCGTCTCAGGCTCGAGGGCGACACCGTCACCGGCGAGCAGCGCCTGCTGACCGACGCCGGCCGGATCCGCGACGTCGAGATCGCCCCCGACGGCGCGATCCTGGTCCTGACCGACAAAGCGGACGGCGCGCTGCTGCGGCTGGCGCCGGAAGCGCCCGGCAACTGATCCGAAGCACTGGCCGTTGCTGAGCCGCGGCGCTAGATTGGAATGATTCCAATATAGCGCGGGGCAAGCAGTGATACGAAATCCGGCTGATCGCTTCGGCAGGGTGCGAGCGTTGGCCTCGGCGACGGTTGCCGAGGCACGGCCCGCGTCTGCCTGGGCGGGCGCACCTTGCCGTACGGCCGCCCCGCACGGGCGCTCGGGCAGGCAACCGACGGTGCGTCCTGCACGACGGCCGGGTGCGCCTGCCGGGGGGCAGGCAGGCGCAGCCCGTGCTTGCGCACGGCCGGGGATGGCGGCGGCGGGGCGCCACGCTCGGATGCGAAGCGAATGACGCACGATTTCGCCGCGGCGCTCACCCGCCACCAGGACGACGAGCACAAGGTCGGGCGGGTCCAGGAATTCCTCAAGCAGATCGTCTACGGCGGCAACGACGGCATCGTCACCACCTTCGCCGTCGTCGCCGGCTTTGCCGGCTTCGGCGCCCAGGAGACCGCTGCGGTCGGCGGGATCGCGGTGCTGCTGTTCGGGCTCGCCAACCTGTTCGCCGACGCCACGGCGATGGGGCTCGGCGAGTTCCTGTCGAGCCGCTCCGAGCAGGACGTCTACCGGGCGACCCGGGCGCGGGAGATGCGTGAGATCCGGGAGAACCCCGACTTCGAGACCGCCGAGATCGTCGAGATCCTCGCCGGTCACGGCATGCAGGCAGCTGACGCACGGCAGATGGCGCAAGTGATGGCGCGCAACCCGGAGTTCATGGCCGACTTCATGATGCAGTACGAGATCGGCATGGCCGATCCGTCCGGCGACGCGCCGGTCGCGCGCGGCATCATGACGTTCCTCGCCTTCCTCACATTCGGCAGCGCACCGCTGGTGCCCTACTTCCTGTTACCGGCGGTGCCGTCGACCTTCCTGGTCTCGCTGGCGGCGGCCGTCGCGGCGATGGTCGCGCTCGGGCTGGTGCGCTGGCGGGTGACGACGCAGACGCTCCGGCGCAGCGTCGGCGAGACGGTGCTGGTCGGCGTCACCTGCGCTGCGGTCGCCTACGCCGTCGGCGCCGCGTTCCGGCTCGGGTGACGCTCACGCGGTTATGAGCCTGCCGAGGCCGGTTCAGGCAGTAATAATCGGCAATCATCGGCGCGAGGCGAAAGGGAGGATTCCGATGCCCGATCGACGAATGGTTCTGGCGGGACTGGCAGCGCTGATGCCGGTGGCGGCGCGCGCGCATCACGGCTGGGCCTGGGCCGAGGACGAGGAGTTCACGCTTCAAGGCGTGCTCCGCTCGGCGCGGCTCGGCAACCCGCATGGCGAGCTCGACGTCGAGGCCGCCGACGGGATGTGGATCGCCGAGGTCGGCCAGCCGTGGCGCAACGCCCAGGCCGGGCTGACCGACGACATGCTCGTGCCGGGGGTCGAGCTGACCCTCGAGGGGCATCGCTCGGCCAACCCCGACGAGAAGGTGATGAAGGCCGAGCGGGTGGTCATCGCCGGCCGGTCCTACAACCTCTACCCCGACCGCACCTGAGGCGTGGAGGGCTTCGCCGCCGCCGTCCAGGCCTCGGAGGTCGCGGTGCTGCTGCGACAATCGCGCTGGACCTATCCGGCGGTCAACGCCCTGCACGTCCTCGGGGTCGCGCTGCTCGTCGGGGCGATCGCCCCGATGGACCTGCGGCTGATTGGGGTCTGGCGCGGCGACGTGCCGGTCCGCACCGTCGTGCGGCTGCTCCGGCCGGTCGCAGCCTTCGGCGCGGCGCTGGCGGTGGCGACGGGCGCCCTGCTCTTCGCCGTGCAGGCGACTGACTACGTGGCGCTCCCGCTCTTCTTCGCGAAGATCGGGCTCGTGGCGCTCGGGCTGGTCCACGCGCTGATGAACCCGGGGATCGTCGAGGCGAGCCGGGGGCGGCAGCGCCGGGCCGGGGTGATGTCCCTCGCGATCTGGGTCGTCGTCCTCGCCTTCGGGCGGCTGCTCGGCTACCTGTAAGCGCGCCGCTGAGCGCTTCGCGCCTGCGTTAACGATCCAATCCTCACCGTTTCAGGTGCCATACGGTTTCCATATGGATTCCATACGCGTTCCAGATCGAGCGAATCCGCGTAAACCTTTGTCATCGGCCGTATCAGGCGGTGAACCGCAGCAGCTTCCCGGCAAAGTCGGGGAAGGCGGTGAACTTCTCGCCGACCCATCGAGCGTACTGGTCGACGAGCGCCGGCTCGTGCTCGTAGCCCTTGTTGATCTCCAGGGCCTTCACCGCATTGGCGAGCCACCCCGGCGACGGATCGAGCTTGAGGAAGGCCGCAAGCTGCGTCAGCGTCCGCTCGTTCAAATCGTACTCGAAGAAATAGAAGAAACGGGCTGGATAGAGCGCGTGCTGCTCTTTGATCCACACGTATTCGTCGAGCAGCGCCTCGAGAATGGCCGATGGGTTCTTCCGATCGCTGACGTTGACGAAATAGCGGGTATGCCCGGTCTTGATGTTCGAGATCGTCGCGTCCAGCGGATTGCGGATCGGAAGCAGGAAGCGGAGCTTCGGGTTCCGCGCGAACAGACTGCCGAGATCTATGGAGTTCTGACGGATGTGGTTCGACAGAACCATCGAATCCTTCCAGAACAACGAAACTATATCGTGCTTGACGAGGTCGAGTCCGGCGCTCTCGAAGACCTCCTTCGTCTTGTACCGCTTGTCGAACGCGTGGGAACGCGTGATCGAGCCGCCATAATTGCCGCGCCGTCCGCCCCTCGATATATGAATTGCGAAGCGCGCGAAGGTCTCGAAGCGCTGGTCGCTGTATTCCTTGAGGAAGCTCATCCGGTCATCGTCGAGGATGCGGTCACCGCCGTGGTTCAGCACCTGGCAGTTGGGGTGCAGGAACAGGATCGACGCCGTGAGCGTCGTCAGGTTGCGATACGGCCCCAGCGCCAGGCAGACCGTCTGCAACGAGTCGATCCGGGTGGCCCTGGAGAAAACCAGGTCGATCTCTTTCGAAAAGCGGTCGACAAGTCGGGGAATCATCGACTTTCCCATACCGGCTACCATCACAACACGCTACCGCCGGGCGTCGCTCTCCGACGGTCGGGACATATCAGACGCATCCGCGGCAGAGGTCAAGCACCACCTCGGGCAGCTCCCGACGGGCGCAGCCAGCTAGAGGTGCAGCATCCGGCCGTAGGCGTCGAGCACGGACTCGTGCATCGCCTCGCTGAGCGTCGGGTGCGGGAACACCGTCTCCATCAGCTCGGCCTCGGTCGTCTCGAGGGTGCGCGAGATCACGTAGCCCTGGATCAGCTCGGTGACTTCGGCGCCGACCATGTGCGCGCCGAGGAGCTCGCCGGTCCTGGCGTCGAACACCGTCTTGATCATCCCCTCGGGCTCGCCGAGCGCGATCGCCTTGCCGTTGCCGATGAACGGGAAGCGGCCGACCCGGACCTCGTGGCCGAGCTCCTTGGCCCTGGCCTCGGTGTAGCCGACGCTCGCCACCTGCGGCTGGCAGTAGGTGCAGCCGGCGATCGCCTCCGGCTTCACTGCGTGCGGGTGCTGGCCGGCGATCAGCTCGGCCACGACGACGCCCTCGTGCATCGCCTTGTGTGCAAGCCAGGGCGGCCCGGCCACGTCGCCGATCGCGTAGAGGCCGTCGACCCCGGTCCGGCAGAACTCGTCGACGACGACATGGGTCCGGTCGACCTTGATCCCCAGCCCCTCGAGCCCGAGGCCCTCGACATTGCCGACGATGCCGACGGCGGAGATCACGGTGTCGAAGTCCTCGGTCGTCGCCTTGCCGCCCTTGTCGATCGTCGCCGTCACCTTGTCGGCGCCGCGCTCGAGCTTGGTGACCGAGGCCTTCTCCAGCAGCTTCATCCCCTGCTTCTCGAACCGCTTCTTCGCGAACGCCGAGATCTCGGCGTCCTCGACCGGCAGGATGCGGTCGAGCACCTCGACCACCGTCGTCTCGGCGCCGAGCGTGTTGTAGAAGCTCGCGAACTCGATGCCGATGGCACCCGAGCCGATGACGAGCAGCTTCTTCGGCATGTGCGGCGGCACCAGCGCGTGCCGGTAGCTCCAGACCCGCTTGCCGTCGGCCTCGAGCCCCGGCAGGTCGCGCGCCCGGGCCCCGGTGGCGAGGATGATCGCCTTCGCCGTGATCTCCTCGGTGCCCTTCTCGGTCTTGACGCTGATCTTGCCCTTGGCCGGCAGCGTCGCGTCGCCCATCACCACGGCGATCTTGTTCTTCTTCATCAGATGGCCGACGCCGGAATTGAGCTGCTTCGCGACCGCGCGCGAGCGCTTCACCACCGCGTCGAGGTCGAAGCCGACGTTCTCGGCCTTGAGCCCGAACTCCTTGGCCCGGTGCATGAGGTGGAAGATCTCGGAGGTCCGGAGCAACGCCTTGGTCGGGATGCAGCCCCAGTTCAGGCAGATGCCGCCGAGGTTCTCCCGCTCGACGATGACGGTCGAGAGCCCGAGCTGCGCCGCGCGGATCGCGGCCACGTAGCCACCCGGGCCGGCTCCGATGACGGCGACGTCATAAGTGGATGCCATGTGCGCTTCTCCCCTCGCCCCCGCGGCTGCCTGGCCGCTGTTAACCCATTTCCCGTGCTGCGGCCAGTGCCGCCCGGCTCACGGCTGCGTCGCCTTGAAGGCCGCCCGGTAGCCCCCGGCGTCGATGAAGGCCTGCTCCTCCGCCGTGCTCTCGCGGCCGAGCGCGGCGTTGCGGAAGGGGAAGCGGCCGAAGCGGCGGATGATGTCGCGATGGGCGCGGGCATGGCGGAGGAGCTCGCCCTTGCCGAAACTCAGCAGGTAGAGCCGCACCGCCTTGTCCTGGTTGCTCTGCATCTCGGAATGCATGAGCGGCGTGTAGAAGAACTGGCGCTCCGGCGTGCCGACGCGGCGGTCGACGCCGTGCAGGATCGCCGTCTTTGCGACCGTCACCGCCCGCGCGTCGCTGCCGAAGGCGCGCGGGTCGTCGCGGAAGATGTTGCGCGGGAACTGGTCGAGCAGCACGAGAAGCGCGAGGCACCCGAGCGGAGAGCACGACCACTCGCGCAAGCCGCCGGCGCGACCGGTCTCCCAGAGCGGCAACCAGCGCTCGCGAATCGTCGAGTCGATCGCCGGATCGGGGCGGTACCAGCGGTCCGGCCCGATCTCGTTCAGCCAGAACTCGAGGATCTCCTGCGCCCGCGTATCCATGCCGCCTCCCGTCGGTTCCTAGGCAGTGTCTCCGAGCTCGCGCAAAAAGGGAAGCGGCCTCAGCCGCGGGCGGCCGCCTCGCCGGCCCGCTCGATGGCGACCTCCTGGGCGACCTCGAGTGCGACGGGCGAGGCGGTGGGAAGCACCGGCGCGTAGGAGGTGGTGTCCGCGACCGCCGGCGCCGGCCGCTTCGACATGCGGTAGAGCGCATAGGCGGCGATCAGGGCGAAGAGCGTGCCGATGTAGGCGAAGAACGCGTCGCCGCCGAAGCGGGTCATCAGCGCGCCGATCAGCACTGGCCCGGTCATCGCACCGAGGCCGTTGATGAAGAGGAGACCGCCGGAAGCAGCGGCCATGTCAGATGGTTGCAGGAAGTCGTTCGTGTAAGCGATGATGAGGGAATAGAGCGGGTTTGCCACGCCCCCGATGATGAAGCCGAGGATGAGGACGACGGTGTAGGTGCCTGAGAAGAGGCCGCCGACGAGCGTGACGAGGGCGCCGGCAGCGGTCAGGCCCATGATCAGGATGCGCCGGTCCATCCGGTCCGAGATCCAGCCGATCGGGTACTGGAACGCGAGGCCGCCGGCGTAGATCGCTGCCACGAAGGCCGAGATCTGCGCGACGGTGAAGCCCATTTCGGTGCCGAAGACCGAGCCCATGCCGAAGATGCCGGCATAGACGCCGCCGAGCATGAAGGTGCCGACGCAGCCCAAGGGCGAGATGCGGAAGAGCTGGACCAGCGTCATCGGCTTGGTGGTCTGGAAGGCCGGCGCGGCGCTGGCGGTCAGCAGGATCGGCGTGAACGACACCGAGACCAGGACCGACATCACCACGAAGAGCGTATAGCCGGACGGGTCGGCGAGGTTCAGCATGAACTGGGCGGAGATGATGCCCACCATCTGCACGATCATGTAGAGCGACAGCGCCTGGCCGCGGGTCTCGTTGGTGGCGGCGTCGTTGAGCCAGCTCTCGGCCACGACATAGACGCCGGCGAAGCAGAACCCGACGATGAGCCGCATGGTGACCCAGACCCAGACGTCGGGCGCCGCCGCGTAGAGGATGAAGGCGGCGGAGATCATCGAGGCGAGCGCGGCGAAGACCCTGACATGGCCGACCCGGGCGATCATCGGGGTCGCCCGCCGCGATCCGGCGAGGAAGCCGACGTAGTAGGCGCTCATGACCAGCGACATCGTCGTCGCGTCGTATCCCTCGATCGCCCCGCGGATGCCGAGGAGCGTCCCCTGCAGGCCGTTGCCGAGGAGGAGCAGGAGCATGCCGAGGAGGAGCGGCCAGGAGTGCCTCAGAACGTAGAGCATCGTCGTCCTTCACGCAGTCCGGCCGGGTACGAGCATAGCCGCATTTCAGCCCCGGGGCAGGAGGAGCGACGAGTCGCCGTAGGAGAAGAAGCGGTAGCGCTGCGCGATGGCGTGGGCGTAGATTGCGCGGATCCGCTCGACCCCCATCAGCGCCGAGACGAGCATGAGGAGCGTCGACTTCGGCAGGTGGAAGTTGGTCATCAGCCCGTCGGCGATCCGGAACTCGTAGCCCGGCCGGATGAAGATGTCGGTCTCGCCGCGCCAGGGGGCGATGCGGCGCGGAGCGGTCGCCGCGGTCTCGAGCAGGCGCAGCGCGGTGGTGCCGACCGGGATGACGCGGCGGCCGGCGGCGATCGCGGCGCTGACGGCGTCGGCGGCCTCGGGACCGATCTCGCCCCATTCGGCGTGCATGCGGTGCAGCGCGATGTCGTCGACCTTGACCGGCAGGAAGGTGCCGGCGCCGACGTGGAGCGTCAGCCGGGCGCTGGCGATCCCCCGGGCCTCGAGGGCCGCGAGGAGTTCGGCGTCGAAGTGGAGCGCCGCGGTCGGGGCCGCCACCGCGCCCGGACGCGCGGCGAAGACCGTCTGGTAGTCGTCGCGGTCGGCGGCGTCGGGCGCGCGGCGGGCCGCGATGTAGGGCGGCAGCGGCATCTCGCCGACCGCCTCGAGCGCAGCCTCGAGCGCCGGTCCCTCGCGGTCGAAGGCGAGGAGGACCTCGGCGCCGTCCTTGGCGCGGACCTCGGCGGTGAGTGGGCCGAAGGCGATGCGGTCGCCGACCGCCAGCCGCTTGCCGGGCCGGGCCAGCGCCCGCCAGGCGCCGCCGGCGGTGAGCGCGACCAGGGTCGCCTCGATCCGCGCCTCGGCGCCGGAGGCGCGGCGGCGGATGCCGGCGAGCCGCGCGGGGATCACCCGCGTATCGTTGAAGACCAGGAGGTCGCCCGGCTCCAGCCAGTCGCCTAGTCGCGCGACGGTTGAATCGATGATCGCTTCCGGGCCGGCGACCAGCAGCCGCGATGCCGGGCGCGGCCGCGCCGGCCGCAGCGCGACGAGCTCCTCCGGAAGGTGGTAGTCGAAGGCGTCAAGCCGCATCGTCCCCCTCCGGCCGGCGGTATAGGCCCGGCCGACTGGGGCCACAACCCGAGGGCTGCCCCTTGCCGGCGGGGACCGGCCGGCGCATGTCTGGGCGAGCGAAATCCAACCCGGAGCCCCCCGATGAGCGTCGAAGCCGGCCAGCCCGTCCCCGCCTTCAGCCTGCCGCGCGACGGCGGCGGCACCGCCGGCCCCGCCGACTTCCGGGGCCGCAAGCTGGTGCTCTACTTCTATCCGAAAGACGATACTCCCGGCTGCACCACCGAGGCGATCGACTTCAGCGCCAGGCTGCCCGAATTCGAGGCGGCGAGCACGATCGTGTGCGGAATCTCCAAGGACAGCGTGAAAAGTCACGACAAGTTCCGGGACAAGCACAGCCTCGGGGTGATCCTGCTCTCCGATGAGAACGGCGACGTTTCGGAGCGCTTCGGCGTCTGGGGCGAGAAGTCGATGTACGGCCGGACCTTCATGGGAATCGATCGCTCGACGTTTCTCGTCGGCGCCGACGGCACCGTCGCGCGGGTCTGGCGCCGGGTGAAGGTGCCCGGCCACGTCGACGAGGTCCTGGCGGCAGCCCAGGCACTCTGAGGCCGGATCCGGCCGCCGGCCGACAAGGGCCCCGCGGCGGCGAACTCCAACCCCCGTCCCGCGCGGCCGCCCCGCGACCGGCGTAGTTCGTAGGCAGATATCCGCCGAACGCGGGGCTGCCGGGCCGTCTTGCGTTGCAATAAGGCGACAACATTTTTAGACAAACCAAGCGGATGGGGCAGGACCCGTTATAAGCAAAAACAACCATAGGGTGACCGTATGGCGGGTCTTCGACGTCGGCTGAACAGCGTTCTCTCCACGCATTTTCCCGAGAAACGGCTGTTCATCCAATCAGGAGGCTCCACGCGGTACCTGCGCCTCACGCCGCTTACCCAGCTCCTCTCCGGCTCGGTCGCCTTGGCAGCGGCGGGATGGATGGCGGTGGCGACCGCCACGATCGTGGTCGATCGCGTCGGCCCGAGCGCCGAGGTGACGCGAGCGGTGGTCATCCAGGGCGCCTACCGGGCCCGGCTCGAGGAACTCGCGGCCGAGCGCGACCAGCGCGCCGCGGAGGCCCGCTCGGCCCAGGACCGCTTTCAGGTCGCGATGGAGCAGATCAGCCGGCAGCAGACGGCGATCCTGCAGTCGGTCGAGGAGCGGCGCGAGCTCTCCACCGCGCTCGACCTGATGCGCCAGCGGCTGCAGGATGCCGTCGGACAGCGCGACGCGGTGGCGAGCGCCAATGACCGGCTGCTCGCGCAGATGAACGAGGTCAGCGCCTCCCTGACCGCGCGGACCTCCGGCGACGACCTCGCGGAGACGCTCGAGACCGTCTCGGCCGCGCTCGCCGAGGCCGTGGCGGCGCGCGATCTCGCGACGACCGAGCGCGCCGAACTGACCGAGGAGCTCGCCGGGCTCGAGCTCCGGGCGAAGATGAACAGCGAGCGCCAGGACGAGATGGTCGACCAGCTCGAGCAGGCGATCGCGCTGTCGTTCGGGCCGCTCGAGCAGCTGTTCAGGAAGACGAATCTCGACGTCGACAGCCTGATCGCGACCGTGCGCGGCACCTATTCCGGCCAGGGCGGCCCGGCCGCAACCACCGTCTCCACCCGCTCGTTCGACGACGGCTCCCTCGGCACCCGCTTCGACCGGCTGATGCTCGATCTCGACCGCATGAACCTGATGCGGATCGCCGTCGAGAAGGTCCCCTACGCGATGCCGCTGCAGTCGTCGTATCGCTTCACCAGCCCCTACGGCAGGCGATGGGGACGGATGCATGCCGGCGTCGATTTCGCCGCGCCGAACGGGACGCCGATCTTCGCCACCGCCGACGGCGTGGTGGTCGATGCCGGGCGGGAGAGCGGCTACGGCAACGTGGTGCGCATCCAGCACGGTTTCGGCTTCGAGACCGTCTATGCCCACCAGAGCAAAATCCGGGTGAAAGTCGGACAACAGGTATCGCGTGGCGTGCAAATAGGTGATATGGGTTCAACCGGGCGTAGTACCGGCTCGCATCTCCACTATGAGGTTCGGGTCAATGGTCAGCCTGTGAATCCGATGACCTATTTGGAGGCCGCAAAGGATGTTTTCTAAGCCGAAGACGGAAGATCCGCTGCCGCAGACGGCACCGGCGCCTACCGGCATCGCCGGACCTACCCCGCTCGAGACGAGGCCCGCACCGGCCCCCGCGCCGAAGGCGAAGCCGGCCCCCTCGGTGCTTTCCTCCGACCTCACCATCCTTGGCAACGTGCGCACCAGCGGCGACGTGCAGATCGAGGGAGTTGTCGAGGGCGACATCCACGCCCAGGTGCTGATCGTCGGCGAAAGCGCGACCGTCAAGGGCGAGGTGATCGCCGACGAGGTCGTCGTGCACGGCCGTGTCGTCGGCCGGCTGCGCGGCCTGAAGGTCCGGCTCTCCTCATCGGCGCGCTGCGAGGGCGACATCGTCCACAAGACGATCGCGATCGAGAGCGGCGCGCATTTCGAGGGCTCGGTGCAGCGCAACGACGACCCGCTCGGCAACGCCAAGAAGGGCGAGCCGGCCCGCCTCGCCGCTCCGGCGATCAGCGCCGCCGGATAGGCCAGCCGGCAGGCCCCGCCGCCCAGGCGGGGCCTTCGCCGCCGGTCAGGACACCGGCGCGATCACCCGCCGGTAGAGATGCCAGGTGGCGTGGCCGAGCACCGGAAGGGCCAGGACCAGCCCGAGGAACAGCGGCAGCATCGCAACGACGAGGCTCGCCGCGACGATCCAGGCCCAGTGCAGCATCGGCTGCAGGTTCTCAGTGACGGCCTGGTAGCTCGTCAGCATCGCCGTGACGTAGTCGACGTCGTCGCGGTCGAGCAGCAGCGGCAGCGATACCGCGGTCAGTGCGAAGATCAGGAAGGCAATCACCCCGCCGAGCAGCGAGCCGACGATGATCAGCGCCAAGCCGGTGCCGCTGCCGAGGATGCCGCCGAGGTCGGAATAGGTCGCGAAGCTCATCCGCCCGAGGAAGAGGATGACGAGGATGCTCGCCACCCACATCCAGATCATGAAGCCCGCGAGCACGATGAACGCCATCGACGGGATCTGGCTGTTGCGCTGCGTCCAGACCACGCCGAGCACCTCGGCCCAGTCGAGCGGCTCGCCCGCCTCGCGGCGGCGGCTCACCTCGTAAAGGCCGATCGCCGCGAACGGGCCGATCAGCGGGAAGGCGAAGGCGAAGGGCACGATCCAGAACGGCTGGTCGAGCACCCAGAGCTGCAGGAAGATCGCGATCCCGAGCAGCGCGTAGACCCCGCCGAAGAAGAGGCCGAAGCGCGGCGCGGCGCGGAAATCGGCCCAGCCGGCGGCGAGCGCGGCGTAGACATCGTCAGCGGCGATCCTGCGGATCGTCGGCCGGGCATCGGCGGTCGTGGCAGCGGTGTTCATCGGCGTCTCCTTCGTCTCGGCCGAGCCTAACGCAAATTACGGACGCTGAGAATCCGCAGCCGGCGTCAGTCCTCGGCCTGCGCCTCGGCCCGGCTCTTGCCGGAGACCTGGAGCGCGAGCGCCGCGGCCATGAAGGCGTCGAGGTCGCCGTCGAGGACGCCCGAGGTGTCCGAGGTCTCGACGCTCGTGCGCAGGTCCTTCACCATCTGGTAGGGCTGCAGCACGTAGCTCCTGATCTGGTTGCCCCAGCCGGCGTCCCCCTTGGCCTCGTGCTGCGCGGTGATCGCCTCGTTGCGGCGTCTCAGCTCGAGCTCGTAGAGCCGCGACTTCAGCGCCGCCATCGCGTTGGCGCGGTTCTGGTGCTGCGACTTCTCGGAGGAGGTGACCACGATGTTGGTGGGCAGATGGGTGATGCGCACCGCCGAGTCCGTGGTGTTGACGTGCTGGCCGCCGGCGCCCGACGAGCGGTAGGTGTCGATGCGGATGTCGTTCGGCTGGATGTCGATCTCGATGTTGTCGTCGACGACCGGATAGACCCAGACCGAGGAGAACGAAGTGTGCCGCCGCGCGGCGCTGTCGAAGGGCGAGATGCGCACGAGGCGGTGGACCCCGCTCTCGGTCTTCAGCCAGCCGTAGGCGTTCGCGCCGTTGACCCGGTAGGTGACCGAGCGGATGCCGGCCTCCTCGCCCGGGCTCTCGGCGATCAGCTCGACCTTCAGCCCATGCGCCTCGGCCCAGCGCACGTACATCCGCGCGAGCATCGCCGCCCAGTCGCAGCTCTCGGTGCCGCCGGCGCCGGCGTTGATCTCGAGGAAGGTGTCGTTGCCGTCGGCCTCGCCGTCGAGCAGCGCCTCGGTCTCCTTCGCCGCCGCCTGGTCGCGGAGCGCGCGGATCGCGGCCTCGGCGTCCGCCACCACCGCGTCGTCGCCCTCGGCCTCGCCGAGCTCGATCAGCTCGCGCTGGTCGGCAAGCTCCTGCGCCAGGCCGCGCCAGCCGTCGAGCGCGTCGGCGAGGGTCTGGCGGTCGCGCATCAGCTTCTGCGCGCGGGCCGGGTCGTTCCAGAGCTCGGGATCCTCGGACATCGCGTTCAGCTCTTCCAACCGGTGCTCGGCGGTGTCGCCGAGCCGCTGGCGCAAGAGCGCGAGCGACTTCTCGATGTCTTCGACCAGGCGTTCGGTCTCGGCGCGCATCGCTCAATCCTCCGGGGCGGCGCCGGTTCTAGCCGCCGCGACCCGCAGGGTAAAGGGCCGGGTCACGGCGCCTTGCCGCCCTGCGCCAGCATCGCCTCGATCCCCTCGACGGTCGCCGGGACCTGGCGGACGTGCGGGAACGCCCCGGTGGCGATGTAGGCCTCCTCCTCGGGCGTCGAGATGCGGCCGAGCACGGCGTTGCGGTGCGAATGGCGCCCGAACCGGGCGATGACGCCCCGCGCGAGGCGGTTCTGGTCCGCGCTGATCCGGTAGCTGGGCCGCAGGTGCTCGGGCGCCTCCTCGATCAGCCTTTCGGCCAGCTCCTGGTTCCGTTCCAGCCGAGGCAGGTGATCCGGGCCCTCGCAATGGGCGTTCGCGATCAGGCAGAAGGTCTTTTCCCACGGGTTCGGCAACGCGTCGTAGTGACCGCTGTCGAGACCTTCGAGCACCAGCCGGCAGGCCTTGATATCCTGGGCGAAGGCGCCGGCCGTACCGCGCCAGACCGACCGCGGGAACTGGTCGAGCGCGAGGATCAGCGCGACGCGTCCGCGCGGCGTCGCGGCCCAGTGGTCGAGGAAGCCCTTCGCCGCCGCCTCGGTCAGATCGGAGAAACGGTCTCGGATCGCGTCGTCGGCCCCGCCCCGCATCCGCCACGTCCAGAAGGCCCGATGCGCCTCAAGGCTCCGGTCGTGGCCGTCGTCGGGGAACCAGAAGCCGAGCACCGCGTCGGGCGTGACGGCCGGCCAGTCCTCCGCCGCCACCGCGCGCGCCCGGTGTCAGTAGAGCCCGCCGCTCGACATCGAGCCGAGCGAGGGGTTCGACGGCAGTGCCCGGGTCTGGCCGCGCACCCGCACCCGCTCGATCTGCGGCGAGTTCTGCACGCTGTCGAAGAGCGGCACGTCGGCGCCCATCTTCCAGCCGGCGTCGACCGTCCGGCCGTACCCGCCGACCACGGTCTCCTGGCCGTCGCGGATGTACTCGGACTGGACGTTCGAGCCCTCGGCGTAGTCGGGCAGGCGCTGGCCGGTGTGGCGGTCGATCTTGACGAAGGTGCCGCCCGGCGGCACCGGCCAGGTCACCGGCCCCTGCCCCGCCATCGCGGTCTTGATGAACTCGACGAAGATCGGGGCGCAGAGCGTGCCGCCGAACGCGCTCTCGCCGAGCGGCCGCGGGTCGTCGTAGCCCATGTAGCAGCCGGCGACGATGCGCGGGCTGTAGCCGATGTACCAGACGTCCTTCGCCTCGTTGGTGGTGCCGGTCTTGCCGGCGAGGTTCAGCTGCAGCTGGCCGACCGAGGCCGCGCTCGTGCCGCGGCTGACGGCGCCCTGCAGCATCGAGGTCACCTGGTAGGCGGTGATCGCGTCCATCACTCGCTCGGCGTCGGAGTGGATGCGCGGCAGGCCGGACTCGGCGAGGTCATCGGCGGCGCAGCCCTCGCAGGGGCGGTGGTCGTGGCGGTAGATGGTCTTGCCGTAGCGGTCCTGCACCCGGTCGACCAGCGTCGGCTCGACCTTGAGCCCGCCGTTGGCGATCTCGGCATAGGCGGTGACCATCTTGTAGAGCGTCGTCTCGCCGGCGCCGAGCGAATAGCTGAGCAGCCGCGGCATGTCGTCGTAGATCCCGAGGCCCTCGCCGTAGCGCGCGACGGTGTCCATGCCGATGTCCTGGGCGATGCGCACGGTCATCAGGTTGCGCGACTGCTCGAGGCCGGTGCGGATCGGGGTCGGGCCGTAGTAGGTGCCGCCCGAGTTCTCCGGCGCCCAGATGCCGGCGCCGGTCGCCACCTCGATCGGCGCGTCGAGAACGATGGTGCCCGGGCTGTAGCCGTTGTCGAGCGCGGCGGCATAGACGAAGGGCTTGAACGACGATCCCGGCTGGCGCAGCGCCTGGGTCGCGCGGTTGAAGACGCTCGACTGGTAGGAGAAGCCGCCCTGCATTGCGAGGACCCGGCCGGTCTGGGTGTCCATCGCCATGAACCCGCCCTGGATCGCCGGGATCTGCCGGTACGACCAGCCATCGTCCTCGGCCGCCTTGACGAAGATCACGTCGCCGACGTCCCAGAGGTCGTCCGGCCCCTCGGAGGCGCGGAGCCGGCCGTTCTCGGCGCGGACCCGTCCCCAGCTCGCCTCCTCGTAGCTGAGGAAGTGGCCGTCCTCGTCCTCCGCCACCCCCTCGATGCCGATTCGCGCCGAGGCCTCGCCGATCGACAGGATCAGCGCCGGGTGCCAGCCGTCGATGTCGCGCGGTACGGCCGCGGCCGACAGCGCGCGCCGCCAGCTCGCCTCGTCGGCGGCATCGAGGCCCGCCGGGTCGACCTGGGCCACCGGGCCGCGGTAGACGCGCAGCCCGCGGTCGTATCGCTCGAGGCCGTCGCGCAGCGCCTGCGCCGCCACCGCCTGGTACTCGGGGTTCACGGTGGCGCGAATGATGAGCCCGCCGGTGAAGAGCTCCTCGTCGCCGAGCTTGGCCGACAGCTGCCGGCGGATCTCGTCGGTGAAGTAGTCGCGCGGCGGCATGTCGCTGCGCGCCGAGGCGACCGCGCCGCCCTGCACGGTCAGCAGATCCTCGGCCTTCGCCGCCTCGGCCGCGTTGCGGGGGATGTAGCCGTTCAGCGCCATCTGATCGAGCACATAGTTGCGCCGCCCGATGGCGCGATCCTTCTCGCGCACCGGATGAAGCACGCTCGGCGCCTGCGGCAGCGCGGCGAGATAGGCCGTCTCGGCGAGGGTCAGCTCCTCGAGCGATTTCGCGAAGTAGATCTGCGCCGCCGCGGTGACACCGTAGGAGTTCTGCCCGAGGAAGATCTCGTTGAGGTAGAGCTCGAGGATCTCGTCCTTGGAGAGCGTGCTCTCGAGCCGGGTGGCGAGGATGATCTCCTTGATCTTGCGCTCGCCCGAGCGGTCACCGGTCAGCAGGAAGTTCTTCATCACCTGCTGGGTGATCGTCGAGGCGCCGCGCAGCCGCTCGCCATTGACGGCCGCATCGTACAGGGCCGCGACGATGCCGCGTGGATCGAAGCCATGGTGGGCGTAGAAATTCTTGTCCTCGGCCGAAATGAAGGCGTCCTTCACCTGGTCGGGGATCTCGTCGATCGGGGTGAAGATGCGCCGCTCGCGGGCGAACTCGTCCATCAGCGCGCCCTGGCCGGAGTAGATGCGGCTCAGAGTCGGCGGCTCGTAGGTCTCGAGCTGGGCGTAGTCGGGCAGATCCTTGCCATAGATCGTGAAGATCGCGGCCAGCCCGGCGAGCGCCATGATCGACCCGATCGCGGCCCAGCTGAACAGGAAGCCGAAAAACCTGAAGAATAGACGCAGCACGATTCGGCTTCCCAACGACGCTCGCGGCACACTACCGGAGGTCGGCGGAAAGGTCAAAAACCGACCGGCCGCCACGGCCCGGGTCGGCGGGGGGCCGGTCAGATCGCTCCCGACGCGAGGGTGAACTCGACGCACCCGTCGATATGCGCGCGCAGCACCGCGACCGCCCCCTCGGCGTCGCGCGCCAGCGCGCAGTCACGCAGCGCCCGGTGCTCGTCGGCGGCCGTGCCGCCCCGGAAGCAGAAGGCGAGCATCAGGTAGCGCAGGTAGCGGTCGAACGCCGAGGCATGCGCGCGCATCAGCTCGCCCGATCCGCAGGCCGAGATCAGCGCCTGGTGGAACTCGCAATCGTAGCGCTTCCACGCCGCCGTCGCATCGCGGTCGCCCGCCAGCAGCAGCCGCTCGGTCGCCTCGAGCTTGTGGTGCGCCGCGACGACCCGCCCCTCCCACTCGACGTCGCCCGCGGCGAAGGACAGCGCCAGTGCGTGGCTCTCGAGCAGGAGCCGCAAGCCGCTGAGCTCGCGCAGGTTCTGCGCGGTGACCGGCGGCACCTCGAAGCCGCGCTGCCCCTCGGCCAGCACCAACCCCTCGGCGGCGAGCCGGCTCAGGATCTCGCGCAGCGTGCCGATGCCGACGCCGTACTCGGCCTTCATCGGGTCGAGCCGCAGCCGCGCGCCCGGCTCGATCCGCCCGAACAGGATGTCCGAGCGGATGAGGTGGTACGCGTGCTCGCCGATCGAGAGCGGGATGACCTCTGCCGCGGACGTCGTATTCACCTGAAGGCCTCCCCAAAAGCCCTGCGTTGTCGTTTGTCGCGAGAGAAACCAGCGTTGTCCGATGAAGTCAAGTTCATCGCTTGATTCACCGATTGTCGCATGCGACAAATCGGCGTCGTAGAGGGCAAATGCCCCACACCCAGGGAGGTAACTCGATGATCACTCGCCGCGCCGTTCTCGCCACGGCTCTCGCCCTGTCGGTCGCCCTGCCCGCGATCGCCCAGGACAAGCCGACGCTGCGCTTTTCCGCCGTGTTTTCCGACAAGGACATCCGCGCGCAGATGACCCAGCAGTTCGCCGAGGCGATCGGCGAGGACTTCACCTTCGAGCCCTACTACGGCGGCAATCTGTTCAAGCAGGGGACCGAGCTCGTCGCGCTCCAGCGCGGCAACCTCGAGATGGGCAACATCGCGCCCCAGGACATCGCCAACCAGGTCCCCGAGTTCTCGATCGTCACCTCGGCCTACCTGTTCCGCGACGCCGACCACATGCGCGCCTTCTTCGACAGCGAGCCCGGCAAGGAACTGACCGGCATGGTCGAGGAAAAGCTCGGCATCAAGATCCTCGGTCCGACCTACTTCGGCACCCGCCAGGTCGGGCTGAAGCCGGAGACCGAGATCAAGACTCCCGCCGACATGGCCGGCATCAAGCTTCGCATGCCCGGCGGCGACGCCTGGCAGTTCCTCGGCCAGGCGCTCGGCGCCAACCCGACGCCGATGGCCTATGCCGAGGTCTATACCGGCCTGCAGACCGGCGCGATCGACGGCCAGGACAACCCGCTGCCGAACGTGCAGAACATGAAGTTCTACGAGGTGATGAGCCAGATCGTGCTGACCTCGCACCTCGTCGGCTTCGACCTCCTCACCATCTCCAAGACCGCCTGGGACGCGATGACGCCCGAGCAGCAGGAGAAGGTGCAGGCGGCGGCGACGGCGGCGATCGACTGGAGCCAGGCCGAGCACCTGAAGCAGGAGGCCGAGCTCGCCGCCTTCATGGAGGAGCAGGGGCTGAAGCTCTACGAGCCCGACATCGAGGCCTTCCGCACCCACGCCCAGCAGATGTACCTCGACTCCGACCTCGCGAAGAGCTGGCCCGAGGGGCTGCTGGAAAAGATCAACGCGCTCGGCGTCTAGCCCGCGTCGCCGGCCGTGCCGATCCGACGGATCGCGAAGCGGCTCACCCGCTTCGCGGAGTTCATCGCGGCGATGCTGCTCGCCGCGATGTTCCTCGCCTTCATCGTGCAGATCCTGTTCCGCTACTTCTTCAACTTCCCGATCGGCTGGACCTCGGAGCTCACCGTGATCACCTGGCTCTGGCTGGTGCTCTGGGGCGCCGCCTTCGTCGTCACCGAGGCCGAGGAGATCCGGTTCGACCTGATCTACGGCGCGGTCGGCGCGCGCGCCCGGCGGATCATGGCGATCGTGACCGCGGTGGCGCTCCTCGTCCTCTACGGCATGTCGCTGCCGGCGGTGGTCGACTACGTGACCTTCATGAAGGTTCAGTCGACCGCCTACCTCAAGATCCGCTTCGACTGGCTGTTCTCGATCTACGTGGTCTTCGCTGTCGCCGTCCTGGTCCGCTACGCCTGGATTCTCTGGTGGGCGCTGCGCGGCCGTGGCCCGGAGGAGTTCGATCCGACCAAGGCGAGCTCGGGCATATGAGCGCGACCCCACGGCGCCCGACCACGCAGCCCGCCGCGACGCGATGAGCCTCGCCGACCCGTTCACCCTCTGCATCCTCGCGATCGTGGCCCTGAGCTTCCTCGGCCTGCCGATCGGCCACGCGATGATCGGCGGCTCGATCCTCTACCTCTGGCTAGCGGGCCTCGACATGGGCACCGCCGCCGAGCAGCTTCTGAACGGCATGTACACGAGCTACATCCTGCTCGCCGTGCCCCTCTTCATCCTCTCCGCCGAGATCATGAACTCGGGGAGCATGACCGCCCGCCTCCTGCACTTCTGCGACGCGTTCGTCGGCCGCTTCCGCGGCGGCCTCGCCCAGGTCAATGTCCTGCAATCGATCATCTTCGCCGGCATGTCGGGCTCGGCGATCGCCGACGCCGCCGGCAGCGGCAAGCTCATGCAGGCGATGATGACCGCGAACGGCCGCTACACGCCAAGCTTCGCCGCCGCGCTCACCGCCGCCACCGCCGTCATCGGCCCGATCATCCCGCCGTCGATCCCGATGGTGGTCTACTCGCTCGTCTCCGGCGCCTCGATCGGCTACCTCTTCATCGCCGGCGTGGTCCCAGGCCTGCTGATGGGCGCGGCGCAGATGGCGATCATCGCCATCATGGCCCGGCGCCGGAACTTCCCCGTCGGCGACAGGATCGCGGTTCGCGAGCTCCCCGGCATCACCGTCCGCGCCTTCCCGGCACTGATGATGCCGGTCGTGCTCCTCGGCTGTATCTACTCCGGCGTCACCACGCCCACCGAGGCCGCCGCCATCGCCGCCGCCTACGCCTTCCTCATCTCGGCGCTCCTCTACCGCGAGGTCACTCTGCCCGGCACCTACGCCTCGCTCCTCTCCAGCGCCCGCACCACCGCCTCGATCGGCATGCTGATCGCCGGCGCCATGGTCTTCAACTATGTGGTCACCGTCGAGAACATCCCGCACGCGCTCAGCGCCGTCCTGCAGGGCCGCGACCTCCCCCCCACGGGCTACCTGATCCTCGTCAACCTCCTCCTCCTCATCCTCGGCTGCCTGCTCGAAGGCACGACGATCCTCCTCGTCATCGTCCCGGTCCTCATCCCGACCGCCGAGGCCCTCGGCATCGACATGGTCCACTTCGGCGTCGTCGTGGTGGTCAACATCATGCTCGGCCTCATCACTC
The DNA here is from genome assembly GCA_963763295.1 of uncultured Alphaproteobacteria bacterium. Classification (GTDB taxonomy): domain Bacteria; phylum Pseudomonadota; class Alphaproteobacteria; order Rhodobacterales; family Rhodobacteraceae; genus Amaricoccus. The sequence continues at coordinate 49,045 of CAVXOH010000001.1, read as the reverse complement.
CGCCCTACGGCCTCCTCCTCTTCATCATGACCAACATCTCCGGCGCGCCGTTGCGCCATATCGTGCGCGACACGCTGCCCTTCCTTTTCGCGATGCTGGCCGTCCTCCTGCTGATCTCCTTCGTGCCCGGCATCGTGCTCTGGTTGCCGCGGCTGCTCGGCTACCAGGGCTGAGGCGTGGCTGGCATGGATCGACCGATCTACATCCTCAACGGCCCGAACCTGAACCGCCTCGGCACCCGCGAGCCCGAGATCTACGGCCGCACGACGCTGGCCGAAATCGAGGCGATGAGCCGCGCCGCCGCCGGTGCCCACCCGCTGGTCTTTCGCCAGTCGAACTACGAGGGCGAGATCGTCGGCTGGATCCACGAGGCGATCGACGAGGCCGGCGGCCTCATCATCAACCCCGCCGGGCTGAGCTTCACCTCGGTGCCGATCCTCGACGCGCTGAAGATGTTCCCCGGCCCGATCTTCGAGCTCCACCTCTCCAACATCCACCGCCGCGAGGCGATCTACCACCAGTCGCTCGTCTCGACGGCCGCCACCGCCGTCATCGCCGGCCTCGGTGCCGACGGCTACCCGCTCGCGGTGCGGGCGCTGCTCGACCGGCTCTCGCCCTGATCGCCCGCAACGGGGAGCGCCTCCCGGATTGCCCCTCAGGTGACATCGAGCCTTCGGGCCGCGCGACGGTTGTATTGAGCGGGCGTTTCGGGCTAGGCCGGAGGTGGAGGCAGACGAAGGGGGCGCGTTGTGAGAGACAGCGAACGCGAGGCGCTGGCCGCCCGGAGGCCCAGCCAGAGAGCGAAGGCGTCAAGCGCGGACAAGGCGGCCGCCGAACGGCTCGCCGCCCTGGCCGAAGCGCGGCTCGCGATCGAGGGCGTCAGCATCGAGATCGACGGGGGACGCTTCCCTGCCAAGGCCGTCGCCGGCCGCCCGCACCCGATAGAGGCCGACATCTTCTCCGACGGCCACGACAGCATCGACGCCGCCTTCGTCTGGCGGCGTGCCGACAGCGAAGCCTTCGACGAGCTGCCGATGACTCTCCTCGGGAACGACCGCTGGGAGGTCGAGGCCACGTTTCCCGACAACGCGTTCTACGAGTGCAGCTTCCTCGCCTGGCGCGACCTCTTCGCCACCTGGCGCAGCGACACCACCAAGAAGCACGTGGCCGGCGTCGACATCGCGCTCGAACTCGTGGAGGGCCGCCACCTGATCGAGGCGGCGCTCGCCCCGGGCAGCCACGGCTCGCGCGAGGACAAGGCGACGCTCCGCGGCGCGCTCAGGGGTGACAAGGCGCTCAAGGACAACGGCGCCCGCTTCGCCGTCCTCGGCGAGGCCGGCGTGGCGGCGGCGATGCGGCGCGCCGCGCCCCGCACCAACCTCACTCGCTCGAAGACGCTGCGGATCTTCGCCGACCGCGAGGCGGCCGCGTTCAGCGCCTGGTACGAGCTCTTTCCCCGGTCGCAGTCGGGCGACCCGCATGTGCACGGCACCTTCGACGACGTGATCGCCCGCCTGCCCTACGTCCGCGACCTCGGCTTCGACGTCCTCTACTTCCCGCCGATCCACCCGATCGGCCGCACCAACCGCAAGGGCCGCAACAACACGCTGACGCCCGGGCCGGCCGACCCGGGCAGCCCCTACGCGATCGGCGCGGAGGAAGGCGGCCATCTCGCCGTCCACCCCGAGCTCGGCACGCTCGACGACTTCGACCGCCTCGTGGCGGCGGCTCGCGAGCACGGCCTCGAGATCGCGCTCGACATCGCGCTCAACGCCTCGCCCGACCATCCGTGGATCAACGAGCATCCCGAGTGGTTCGACTGGCGCCCCGACGGCACCATCAAGTACGCCGAGAACCCCCCGAAGAAGTACGAGGACATCGTCAACTTCCACTTCTACCGCGAGGCGATCCCGTCGATCTGGTTCGCCATGCGCGACATGTTCCTGCACTGGTGCGCGCACGGGGTGAAGCTCTTCCGCGTCGACAACCCGCACACCAAGCCATTCCCGTTCTGGGAATGGGTGATCGACGAAGTCCGAGCGAAGCACCCCGACGCCATCTTCCTCGCCGAGGCATTCACCCGCCCGAAGGTGATGAAGCGGCTCGCGAAGGTCGGCTTCGCGCAGTCCTATTCCTACTTCACCTGGCGCAACGGCAAGCAGGAGATCACCGACTACCTGACCGAGCTGACTCAGGAGGAGTGCCGCGAATACATGCGGCCGAACTTCTTCGCAAACACCCCCGACATCAACCCGGTCTTCCTCCAGACGTCCGGCCGCCCCGGCTTCCGCTCCCGGCTCGTGCTCGCCGCCACCCTCGGCGGCAACTACGGCCTCTACAACGGCTTCGAGATTTGCGAGGCCGCGCCGCTGCCCGGCAAGGAGGAGTACCTGAACTCCGAGAAGTTCGAGATCCGCGCCTGGGACTTCGACCGGCCGGGCAACATCAAGGAGGACATCCGCCTGGTGAACCGGCTGCGGCACAACCACCCGGCGCTCCAGGACTTCCTCAGCCTCGGCTTCTACAACGCCTTCAACGACAACGTGCTCTACTACGCCAAGCGCACGGCGGACCTGAGCGACTTCCTGCTCTTTCACGTCAACCTCGACCCTTACAACACCCAGTCGTTCGCGTTCGAGGTGCCGCTCTGGGAGTTCGGGCTGCCCGACACCGGCTCGATCGAGGTCCGCGACCTGCTCCGGGGCAACCAGTTCACCTGGCACGGCAAGGTCCAGACCCTTGAGCTCGAACCGACCACCCGGCCCTACGCCATCTGGCAGCTCATCGCCCCCGGAGCGGCCGGCTGATGGAACAGACGGTGACGACCGCGTCCCGGCGCTCGCGCGCGAAGGCGGCGGCGCGCGGCACCGCCGCGGCCGCGCCCGGCCGCGACCAGCCGGACTGGTACAAGGACGCCATCATCTACCAGCTGCACGTCAAGGCGTTCCAGGACACGACCGGCGACGGCATCGGCGACTTCGCCGGGCTGATGCAGCGGCTCGACTACGTCCAGGAACTCGGGGTCACGGCGATCTGGCTGATGCCGTTCTACCCCTCGCCGCTGCGCGACGACGGCTACGACATCTCCGACTACCGCTCGATCAACCCGTCCTACGGCAGCATGAAGGACTTCAAGGCCTTCGTCGCCGAGGCGCACCGGCGCGGTCTGCGCGTCATCACCGAGCTCGTCATCAACCACACCTCGGACCAGCACCCGTGGTTCCAGAAGGCGCGTCGCGCGCGGCCCGGCTCGGCGGCGCGCGACATGTACGTCTGGTCCGACACCGACCAGAAGTACCTCGAGACCCGGATCATCTTCCTCGACACCGAGGTCTCGAACTGGACCTGGGACCCGGTCGCCAACGCCTTCTACTGGCACCGCTTCTACGCCCACCAGCCCGACCTCAACTTCGACAACCCCCGCGTGCTCGAGGAAGTGCTCAAGGTCATGCGGATGTGGCTCGACATGGGCGTCGACGGCCTGCGGCTCGACGCCATCCCCTACCTCGTCGAGCGCGAGGGAACCAATAACGAAAACCTGCCCGAGACCCACGACGTCCTGAAGGCGATCCGCGCCGAGCTCGACCGGCACTACCCCGACCGCATGCTGCTCGCCGAGGCCAACCAGTGGCCCGAGGACACCCGCCCCTACTTCGGCGAGGGCGACGAGTGCCACATGGGCTTCCACTTCCCGCTGATGCCGCGGATGTACATGGCGCTGGCTCAGGCCGACCGGCACCCGATCACCGACATCATCCGCCAGACCCCGGAGATCCCCGACAACTGCCAGTGGGCGATCTTCCTCAGGAACCACGACGAGCTGACGCTCGAAATGGTGACCGAGGACGAGCGCGACTACCTGTGGAAGTTCTACGCCGAGGACGCGCGCGCCCGCATCAACCTCGGCATCCGCCGCCGCCTCGCGCCCCTGATGAAGAACGACCGGCGCAAGGTCCAGCTCCTGAACTTCATGCTCTTCTCGATGCCCGGAACGCCGGTCCTCTACTACGGCGACGAGATCGGCATGGGCGACAACTACTATCTCGGCGACCGCGACGGCGTGCGCACGCCGATGCAGTGGTCGGCCGACCGCAACGCCGGCTTCAGTCGCGCCAATCCGCAGCAGCTCTACCTGCCGGTGATCATCGACCCGGTCTACGGCTACCAGGCGATCAACGTCGAGGCGCAGGCGGGCGACCCCTCCTCGCTGCTGCACTGGATGCGGCGGATGATCGCGGTCCGCAAGCAGCATCCGGCGCTCGGCCGTGGCTCGATGACGCTGATCTACCCGCGCAACCGCAAGGTCCTCGCCTACCTGCGCGAGCACGAGGGCGACCGCATCCTCTGCGTCGCCAATCTCGCCGACTCGGCGCAGGCGGTCGAGCTCCACCTCGCCCGCTTCCGCGGCATGGTGCCGATCGAGCTGGCCGGCCGCTCCGCCTTCCCGCCGGTCGGCGACCTGCCGTACCTGCTGACGCTGCCCGCCTATGGCTTCTTCGCGTTCCTGCTGACCGACGAGGAGCAGGCGCCGAGATGGCACGCATCGATGCCCGAGATCCTGCCCGAGTTCCTCACCCTCACCTCCCGTGACGGCCGCATCGACACCGCCCTCACCGGCCGCGAGCGCAGTCAGCTCGAGACCGAGGTGCTGCCGCAGTTCGTCCCGCTGCAGCGCTGGTTCGGCGCCAAGGACGCGCGCATCGACAAGGTCGCGATCACCCCGCTCGGCGAGCTCAGCCCGGGCGAGTTCGCCCTCGCCGCGATCGACGTCACCTTGGGCGACGACGTTCAGCGCTACTTCCTGCCGGTCTCGGCGCGCTGGGGCGATGCAAACCTGCGCCCGGGCGCCCCGAAGCTCTCCTACACGCTCGCGCGGATCCGCCGCGGCCCCCGCGTCGGCGCCCTGATCGACGGCGCCTACGACGAGCACCTGGCCCAGCGGCTGCTCGAGGAGATGCGGCAGGGCCGCGAGATCGACGGCCCCACCGGCAAGGTGCGCCTGCACGCCACCGCGGCCTTCGCCGCGATCGGGGATCTCGGCGACCCGCGCCCGCTCGGCGTCGAGCAGAGCAACGTCTCGATCGCCTTTAGCGACAAGGTGATCCTGAAGGTCTACCGGCGGCTGCGCGCCGGCGAGCAGCCCGACGTCGAGGTCGGGCGCTTCCTGACCGAGGCCGCCGACTATCGCCACACGCCCGCCTACTTCGGCTCGATCGAGCTCGTCGATGGAGAGCCCACAACGCTCGCGGCCGCCTTCGCCTTCGTCCCGAACCAGGGCGACGCCTGGAGCGCCGTGGTCGAAGCGTTGCAGCGCGACCTCGACGAGCTGCAGATGCGCGCCGCCTCCGCGGAGCCCGAGGCCGAGGCCTTCGCCTTCCCGCTCGGCCTCGGCGCCCTGCTCGGCCAGCGCACCGCCGAGCTGCACAAGGCGCTCGCCGTCCCGACCGACAATGCCGCCTTCGCCGTCGAGGCGCTGGAAGCGAAGCATCTGAAGCAATGGACCGGCGAGGTCGCCGAGGAGGCCGACCGCGTGATCGATCGCCTCAAGGAAAGCAGCGCGCTGCCGGAGGAGGCGGCCGGGGATGTCGCCGCGCTCGTCGCCGGCCGCGGCGCGATCCGCCAGCGCCTCGCGCGCATCGCCGCGATGACGCCCTCGGGCGGCCGCTCGCGCATCCACGGCGACTACCACCTCGGCCAGGTGCTGATCGCCCAGAACGACGTCGCGATCATCGACTTCGAGGGCGAGCCGGGCCGCAGCCTCGCCGAGCGGCGGGAGAAGTCCTCGCCGCTGCGCGACGTCGCCGGCATGCTGCGCTCGTTCGACTACGCGGCGTCGATGGCGCTCGACCGCCACCGCCAAGCTTTCGACATTCCCGACGAGCGGGCGGTGGCCCGCGCCGGGCAGTGGCGCGTTGAGACCAGCGCGGCCTTCCTCGCCGCCTATCGCGAGCACGTGCAGGGCGCGGCGACCATGCCGGACGACCGAGCGCTGGCCGATGCCCTCCTCGAGCTCTTCCTGCTGCAGAAGGCGATCTACGAAATCCGGTACGAGCTCGGCAACCGACCGGCATGGCTGCGCATTCCGCTTCGAGGCGTCCTCGACCTGCTGCAATAGGAGCCCCGATGACCTTCGCGCCGGCCGATGTCGCGGCACTCGCCCGTCGGCGGGCGCCATGAGCCAGCCCGGCTCGATCCCCTTTGCCTGGGGCCCCGAACTCACCCCCGAAGGCGCCCGCTTCCGCCTCTGGGCGCCCGGCGGGCGCGCCGTTGGCCTGCGCCTCGAAGGCCGCGACTTCCCGATGTGCAAGGACGGCGACGGCTGGTTCGAGACCGCCGTCGCCGGCGCCGCGCCGGGAGCCGCCTACGGCTTCGTCCTCGACGACGGCACCGTCGTGCCCGACCCCGCCTCCCGCGCACAGGTCTCCGACGCGCACGGCCCGTCCCGCCTCGTCGACCCCGCCGCCTACACCTGGCGCCACGCCTGGCAGGGCCGCCCCTGGCACGAGGCGGTCATCTACGAGCTCCACGTCGGCACCTTCACCGCGGCCGGCACCTTCCGTGCCGCCATCGACCGGCTTCCCCACCTCGCCGACCTCGGCATCACCGCGGTCGAGCTGATGCCGGTCGGCCAGTTCGGCGGCACCCGCGGCTGGGGCTACGACGGCGTCCTGCCCTACGCCCCGCACTCGGCCTACGGCACGCCCGACGACCTGAAGGCGTTGGTGGACGCCGCCCACGGCACCGGCCTCATGGTCATCCTCGACGTCGTCTACAACCACTTCGGCCCCGACGGGAACTATCTCGGCGCCTACGCGCCCGACTTCTTCCACCCCGAGCGCATGACCCCCTGGGGCGGCGCCATCGCCTACGAGCGCGCGCCGGTCCGCCGCTTCTTCATCGACAACGCGCTCTACTGGCTCGGCGAGTTCCGCTTCGACGGCCTGCGCCTCGATGCCGCCGACCACATCCACGACCCCGACGCCCCCGTAGAGATCCTCGCCGAGCTGGCTGCGACCGTGCACTCGGCCTTCCCCGGTCGGCCGATCCACCTCACCACCGAGGACAACCGCAACATCACCCGCCTGCACGAGCGCGGCCCCGACGGCACGCCCCGCCTCTACACGGCCGAGTGGAACGACGACCTGCACAACGTCGCCCATCCGCTCGCCACCGGCGAGACCGAGGGCTACTACCGCGACTTCGCCGAGGAGCACTGGGGCAAGTTCGCCCGCGCCCTCGCCGAGGGCTTCGCCTACCAGGGCGAGCCCTCGCCCCACGCCGGCGGCGCCCCGCGCGGCGTCCCCTGCGGCCACCTGCCGCCCACCGCCTTCGTTGATTTCCTGCAGAACCACGACCAGATCGGCAACCGCGCCTTCGGCGAGCGCCTGATCACCCTCGCGCCCCGCGCCACCGTCAAGGCTTTGACCGCGATCCTCCTCCTCTCGCCGCACATTCCCCTCCTCTTCATGGGTGAGGAATGGGCCGAGACCCGCCCGTTCGCCTTCTTCACCGATTTCCACGGCGCGCTCGCCGACACCGTCCGCGAGGGCCGCCGCCGCGAGTTCCGCCACTTCACGGCCTTCGAGGACGCCGACATGCGCGCCCGCATCCCCGATCCCAACCTCCTCTCGACCTTCGATTCCTCGAAGATCGACTGGTCCGCCCGCGATACGCCCGCGGGCCGAGACTGGCTCGCCCACGTCGCCACGCTCCTCGCCACCCGCCACCGCGAGGTCGTCCCCCGCCTCGCCGCCGCCCCCGGCCACGGCGGCCGCGTCCTCGCCGCCGACGACGGCCTGATCGCCGTCGACTGGCGCCTCGACGGCGCCGACCTCCGCCTGCGCGCCAACCTGACCGAAACGCCCCGCTCCGCCCCCGCCGCCGCCGGCCGCGTCATCCACGGCACGCGAACCGACCCGCTGCCGCCCTTCGCCGTCCTCGTCGCCCTGGAGGAGCGCCGGTGAGCGTTCTCGAAGACCTCGCCGCCCGCTACGGGGTCCAGCGCCGCTACCACACGATCGACGGTCGCGAGTTCCGCCCCCCGCCCGAGACGCTCCGGACCCTCCTCGCCGCCTTCGGCGTCTCCGCCGGCACCGAGGCCGAAGAGCAGGCGAGCCTCGCCGCCGCCCCGCCCGCCGACGAGGTCGAGATGCGCGCGCCGGAAGACGCCGCCTGCGCCCTGCCCGGCTGGCTCGAGCAAGGCCGTGCCTGGGGCCTCGCCCTCCAGCTCTACCAGCTCCGCTCGGCGCGCAACTGGGGAATCGGCGACTTCGCAGACCTCGCCGCCGTCGCCTGCCTCGCCGCCGCCGCAGGCGCCGACTTCATCGGCCTCAACCCGCTGCACGCCCTGTTTCTCGCCGCCCCCGACCGCCGCAGCCCGTTCTCCCCCTCGAACCGCCGCTTCCTCAACCCGCTCTACGTCGCCGTCGACGCCTTGCCGGGCTTCGACATCGCCACCGTCCCTCCCGACGCCCTCGCCGCCGCCCGCGCCGCCGACCTCGTCGACTACCCCGCCGTCGCGCGCCTCAAGCTCGACGCCCTGCATCGCCTCTGGCAGACCGCTCGCGGCGACGCCGACGCCTTCGCCCGCTTCCGCGCCGCCGGCGGCGAGGCGCTCGAACGCCACGCCCGCTTCGAGGCGATCTCCGCCCGCATGGCCGCCGAAGGTCACGGCGCCGGCTGGACCGGCTGGCCCGCCGAGCTCCAGGACCCGGCGAGCGCCGCCGTCGCCGCCTTCGCCGAATCCCATGCCGACGACGTCGCCTTCCACGCCTGGCTGCAATGGCTTGCCGACCGCCAGCTCGGCGAAGCGCGCGACGCCGCGCTCGATGCCGGCATGCGCCTCGGCCTCTACCTCGACTTCGCCGTCGGCGAGGTACCGGACGGCTCGAGCACCTGGTCCGACCGCCGCGTGACCGTCCCCGGCGTCCACGTCGGCGCGCCGCCCGACTACTTCAGCGCCGCCGGACAGGACTGGCAGCTCGCGCCGATCTCCCCCGTCGCGATGGCCGAGACCGCCGCCGCGCCGTTCCGCGCGCTGATCGACGACGCCACCCGCCGCGCCGGCGCGCTCAGGATCGACCACGCGATGGCGCTCTGGCAGCTCTTCATGATGCCCGCCGGCGCCAGCCCCGCCGAGGGCACCTACGTCCGCTTCCCGATGCCGGCGATGCTCGCCGCCCTCGCCGAGGCGAGCCGCGCCAACGGCACCGTCATCATCGGCGAGGACCTCGGCAACGTGCCCGAAGGCTTCCGCGAGGTGATGGACGCCTGCCGCATCCTCTCCTACCGCATCCTGCTCTTCGAGCGCGACGCCGCCGGCTTCATCGCCCCCGAAGCCTACCCGAAGAACGCGCTCGTCTGCCTCTCGACCCACGACCTGCCGACCTTCCAGGGCTGGTGGCGCGGCGACGACGTCGCCCTGCGCGCCGAGCACGGCCTGATCGGTCCCGAAGCCGCCGCCGAGCAGGCCGCCGCCCGCGACGTCGAGCGGCGCAACCTCCTTGGCGATCTCGTCGCCGCGGGCCTCGTCACCGGCGACGACGCCCGCGACGCCGACTTCGACACCGCGCCCGACGCCATCGTCGCCGCCGTCCACCGCCACCTCGCCGGGGCGGCCTCGCGCCTCTTCGCCGTCCGCCTCGAAGACCTCGCCGGCGAGCGAGCGCCGGTGAACCTGCCCGGCACCGTCGACCAGCACCCGAACTGGCGCCGCCGCCTCCCGATCGACATCGCCGCGTTGCCGGACCAACCGCTCTGGCGCGAGGTCACCGCCGCACTCCGCGCCGAGCGTCCGCGCTGATGGATCTGCGCGCCACCTACCGCCTGCAATTCACCGCGGCCTTCCGCTTCGCCGACGCCGCCGCGCTCGCCCCCTACCTCGCCGATCTCGGCATCAGCCACGTCTATGCCTCGCCGGTCTTCGCCGCCCGCCCGGGCAGCACGCACGGCTACGACGTGACCGACCCGAACGCCTTCAACCCCGAGCTCGGCACCGAGGCCGACTTCCGCGCCATGGCCACCGCCTTCCGCGCCCACGGCCTCGGCCTCATCCTCGACATCGTGCCGAACCACATGGGGATCGGCGGCGCGGCCAACCGCTTCTGGCTCGACGTGCTCGAGTGGGGCGAAGCGAGCCCCTGCGCGCCTTGGTTCGACATCGACTGGGCCTCGACCCATCCCGGCCTCGCCGGCAAGGTCCTCGTCCCCTTCCTCGACGCCGCCTACGCCGACGTCCTCGCCGACGGCGGCCTCGCGCTCCGCTTCGACCCGGCAGAGGGCAGCTTCGCGGTCTGGGCGCACGACAGCCACAAGCTGCCGATCTGCCCGCGCCACTACGGCACCATCCTGCGCGCCGGCGGCCTCGCCGCCGAGGCCGCGGCCTTCGATGCCGCCGCCCCGCTCGACCCCGCCGACCGGCGCTGGAGCGAGCTCAAGGCCGGCCTGGCCGCGGTTCCCCAACCCTCGGTCGCCCGCGCCCTCGCCGCCTTCGCCAGCACCCCCGGCGACCCCGCCACCTGGTCGCGCCTCGACTCCCTGATCGCCGCGCAGCACTGGCGCGCCGCGAAGTTCAACCTCGACGGCGACGCGATCAACTACCGCCGCTTCTTCACCATCAGCGACCTCGCCGGCGTGCGCGTCGAGCTCCCGGAGGTCTTCGACGCCACGCACCGCCTCGTCCTCTCCCTGCTCGACGAGGGCCTTATCGACGGCGTCCGGATCGACCACATCGACGGCCTGCGCGACCCGAAGGCCTACACGCTGCGCCTGCGCAGCCGCGTCGCCCGCCCCTTCACCCTCCACGTCGAGAAGATCCTCGCCGCCGATGAAGACCTGCCCGCGGACTGGCAGAGCGACGGCACCACCGGCTACGAGGTCGCGAACCTCCTTGTCGGCCTCCTCGCCGACCCCGCCGGCACCGACGCCCTCACCCAGACCTACGCGGACTTCACCGGCAGCGCCGAGCCGCCCGCCGAGGTCGTGCACGCCGCCAAGCGCGCGATCCTCGCCAGCCCGATGGCCGCCGAGCTCGAGGCGATCGCCGCCCGCCTGCTCCCCCTCGCCGCCCGGCACGACCTCGGCCGCGGCGTCCTGCGCGCCGGCCTCGCCGAGGTCGTCGCAGCGCTCGACTGTTACCGCACCTACGCCGACGCCGACGGCCTGCCCGACGCCGGCCGCGCCCGCCTCGAGCGCGCCCTCGCCGACGCCCGCCGGCGCAACCCGGCGCTCGACCCCGGCGTCTTCGACTTCCTCGAGCGCGCGCTCAGGCTCGAGCACTCCGAGGCCCTCGAAGCCGCGATGCGCGTGCAGCAGCTCTCCGGCCCGGCCATGGCCAAGGGCCTCGAGGACACCGCCCTCTACCGCTACAACCGCCTGATCGCGCTCAACGAGGTCGGCAGCGAGCCCGGCGCCTTCACCGTCGCCGTCGACGCCTTCCACCGCGCCAACGCCGCGCGCCTCGCCCGCACCCCGCGCGCGCTGCTCGCTACCTCCACCCACGACACCAAGCGCGGCGAGGATGCCCGCGCCCGCATCGCCGCCCTGACCGGCCACGCCGCGGCCTGGCGTGACAAGGTCTTCGAATGGCACGACCTTCTCGCCGACCCCGACCGTCCGATCGACCGCAACGAGGAGTACTTCTTCTACCAGCTCCTCCTCGGCGCCTGGCCCGCCGAAGGCCCGCCCGACCTCGCCGACCTGACCGCCCGCGTCCAGGCCGCGATGCTGAAGTCGGCGCGCGAGGCGGGCGTCAACACCCGCTGGGTCTTCGGCGATCCCGGCTACGTGGCTGCGCTTGCCGCCTTCGTCGCCCGCGCCCTCGACCCCGCCGGCGCCTTCCTGCCCTCGTTCCGCGCCTTCGAGGCGACCATCGCCCCCGACGGCGCCGCGAACGGCCTGATCCAGACCGCGCTGAAGCTCACCATCCCCGGCGTCCCCGACATCTACCAGGGCGCCGAGCTCTGGGACCAGAGCCTCGTCGACCCCGACAACCGCCGCCCGGTCGACTTCGCCCGCCGCGCCGCGCTGCTCGCCGACCCGGCCGCCGCACCCTCCAAGCTCGCGCTGATCGCCCGCCTGCTCCGCCTGCGCCGCGCGAAGCCGGACCTCTTCGCCCGGGGTAGCTACAAGCCCCTGCCGACCGGCCCCGGCCTCTGCGCCTTCGCGCGCCGCCAGGGCCCCGACACCCTCGTCGTCGCCGCCGCCCTGCGCCGGCCCGCAACGGCGGCATTGCGTGAGCTGCTCGACGGCGGCGCGCCAGCCGGCCGCGAGGCGGTCGAGGTGTACCAGGACGCGCGCTGCGCCGTTCGGCTCGGCCGGTCATGAGTTGTCGGCCGGGCACGGTTTCAAACCGGTCAACGCCGAAGCGGAAATCTCATGATTTCAAGCCCATGACCCATTGTCCGCGCGCGGACACATCGCGGATCCGGACCAGCCGTGCGCCCCTTAGCCGGACTTACCCGGCGGGCGCTTCATCCGGCGAGGGCAGCGTCTCGGGGAGGCTCTCCTGCTCCATCGCCTCGATCGCCGCCTGCAGCTCGGCCTTCGACACCGGCTTCTCGCTCACCTGCGCGAGCTCGAGGATGAAGTCGACGACCTTCTCCTCGAACAGCGGCGCGCGGATCTGCTGCAGCGCCTGCGGGTTCTTCTGCACGAACTCGAGGAACTGCCGCTCCTGCCCCCGATACTGGCGCGCCTGCGCGAACAGCGCCCGCTGCAGCTCCTGCTCCGGCACGGTGATGTCATGCTTGGTGCCGAGCTCGGCCAAGAGCAGCCCGAGCCGCACCCGCCGCTCCGCCAGCCGCCGGTGCTCGTCGGTCGCGGCGATCTCGCCGTGGCCGTGGCCGTGCTCCTCGGGGTGCTCCTCATGCCAGAGCTGGTGGGCGATCTGGTTCGCCTCCACGTCGACCAGCGTCGGCGGCAGCTCGAAGCTGACCAGCCCGTCGAGCGCATCCATCAGTCGGCGCTTCAGGATCGCCCGGCTCGCCTGCGCATACTCGTCGCCGAGCCGGCCGCGGATCTGCTCCTTCAGCGCATCGAGGGTCTCGGCCCCGAAGCGCGTGGCCAGCGCGTCGTCGATCTCGGCCGGCTTCGGCGCCTTCACCGCCTTCACGGTCACCGCGAAGCTCGCATCCTTGCCGGCGAGATGCTTGGCACCGTAGGCCTCGGGGAAGGTGGCCTTCACCTCGAGCTCGTCTCCCGCCTTGACGCCGACGAGCTGCTTCTCGAAGCCGGGGATGAAGCCTCCCGAGCCGAGCACCAGCGGAAAGTCCTCCGCAGCGCCACCGTCGAACTCGACGCCGTCGATCGAGCCCTTGAAGTCAATGACCACCTGGTCGCCGTCGTTCGCCTTCGAGCCCTTCTTGCGGTCGTCGTAGTCCTTGGCCGAGGCGGCGAGGTTCTGCAGCGCCTCGTCCACTGCCGCGTCGTCGATCTCGGCGACGAGCTTCTCGAGCTTCACCTCGCCCAGCGCCACCTCGGGCACCTGCGGCAGCGCCTCGTAGGTCATCGAGACCTCGACGTCTTGGCCCTCCTGCCAGTCCTCGCTCGTCACCTTCACCTCGGGTTGCAGCGCCGGCCGGTCGCCCGACGCCTCGAAGTGCTCGCGCATCGCCGCGTCGATCGACTCCTGCATCGCCTCGCCGAGCACCGACTTGCCGAACATCTTCTTCATCAGCGCCGCCGGCGCCTTGCCCTTGCGGAAGCCCTTCATCTGGAAGTCCTTGCGGGCCTCCTCGAGCTTCTCGCTGACCTTCGCCTCGAGCTCGGTGGCGGGCACCGTGATCGCGTAGCCGCGCTTCAAGCCTTCGTTCAGGGTCTCGGTGACCTGCATGCGTCTTCCCCGTCTCTTCCCCTCTGGTGCGGGCGGAGGGACTTGAACCCCCACGCCTTTCGGCGCCAGAACCTAAATCTGGTGCGTCTGCCAGTTCCGCCACGCCCGCGGCCCCGGCGCCCGGGCCGGATAGAGGCCGCTTCCTAGCAGAGCCACCGGGGCCGTGCGAGCGAAAAATCTCAGGCGCCTCGAGGCGGCCGAGCTTCGAATCCTGCCCACTTTCTATGCAGGTTGCCCATTTCCGAGGCAGCACCACCGGAATCTCCGGCGGTCCGGCGGCCGCACCCTCCCGTCGCATTGAATCCCCCCGGCCAAGCTGGTTTGTCGGGCGCCGATCTGGCGACAAGATCGCCGTGCGCACCGTCGGGAGCCCGGGAACATGAAGAAGATCGAAGCCATCATCAAGCCGTTCAAGCTCGATGAGGTGAAGGAGGCGCTGCAGGAGGTCGGCATCCAAGGCCTCTCCGTCACCGAGGCCAAGGGGTTCGGCCGGCAGAAGGGCCACACCGAGCTCTACCGCGGCGCCGAGTACGTCGTTGACTTCCTTCCCAAGGTGAAGATCGAGGTCGTGCTCGCCGACGAGCAGGTCGAGGCCGCGGTCGAGGCGATCATCAACGCCGCCAAGACCGGCAAGATCGGCGACGGCAAGATCTTCGTGATGCCCGTTGAGCAGGCGATCCGCATCCGCACCGGCGAAGAAGGCAACGACGCGCTCTGAGCCGCGGGCCGCGTCCTCAGGACTTTCGAAAACCAAGGAAACGAGATGAGCGACAAGAATTCCGTTCTGAAGTCCCTCAAGGACGATGAGATCGCCTACGTCGACCTGCGCTTCTGCGACCCGCGTGGCAAGCTGCAGCATGTGACCGTGGTCGCCAATCTCGTCGACGAGGACTTCCTTGACGAGGGCTTCATGTTCGACGGCTCCTCGATCGCCGGCTGGAAGTCGATCGAGAAGTCGGACATGAAGCTGATGCCGGACTCGACCTCGGCCTACGTCGACCCGTTCTACGCCGAGAAGACGCTCTGCCTGCACTGCTCGGTCTTGGAACCCGACACCAACGAGCCCTACGAGCGCGACCCGCGCGGCACCGCGCTGAAGGCCGAGGCCTACCTCAAGCAAACCGGCATCGGCGACACCTCCTACTTCGGCCCCGAGGCCGAGTTCTTCATCTTCGACGACGTGCGCTTCTCGAACGTGCCGAACAAGGTGAGCTTCCAGATCGACGCGATCGACGCCGCCTGGAACACCGACACCCACTACGAGATGGGCAATTCCGGCCACCGCGCCGGCGTCAAGGGCGGCTACTTCCCGGTGCCGCCGGTCGACGCCGCCCAGGACATCCGCGGCGAGATGCTCTCCACCATGAAGCGGATGGGCATGAAGGTCGACAAGCACCACCACGAGGTCGCCTCGCCGCAGCACGAGCTCGGCCTGATCTTCGGCTCGCTCACCCAACAGGCCGACAACCTGCTGAAGTACAAGTACGTGATCCAGCAGGTCGCCGCCGCCTACGGCAGGACCGCCACCTTCATGCCCAAGCCCTACTACGGCGACAACGGCTCGGGCATGCACGTCAACATGTCGATCTGGAAGGGGTCGAAGCCGGTCTTCGCCGGCGACAAGTACGCCGACCTCTCGCCCGAGGCGCTCTGGTTCATCGGCGGGCTCCTGAAGCACGCCAAGACCATCAACGCCTTCACCAACCCGACCACCAACAGCTACAAGCGGCTGATCCCCGGCTTCGAGGCGCCGGTGCTGCTCGCCTACTCGGCGCGCAACCGCTCGGCCTCGGTGCGCATCCCCTGGACCGAGAGCCCGAAGGCCAAGCGCGTCGAGTGCCGCTTCCCCGACCCCTGCGCCAACCCTTATCTCGGCTTCTCGGCGCTGCTCATGGCCGGCATCGACGGCATCCGCAACAAGATCGACCCGGGCCCCGCCTCCGACAAGGACCTCTACGACCTTCCCCCCGAGGAGCTCGCCGAGATCCCGACCGTCTGTGGCTCCCTACGCGAGGCGCTGACCTGCCTCGAGAACGACCACGAGTTCCTGCTGCACGGCGACGTCTTCACCGCCGGCCAGATCGAGGGCTACATCGCGCTGAAGTGGCCCGAGGTCTACATGATGGAGCACACGCCCCATCCGGTCGAATACCAGATGTACTACTCGCTCTGAGCGAGACGGCTGGTAAAAATCTAAATAAAATTAGGCTGTTGATGGCCGCCTGAGGCTGCATTGCGTTACTATTTCCGGCGACGGTCGGAAAATAGTCGGAATTCGCTGTCTCAGAGGATCAGTCGAAGAGCGACCGCCTTGGCGGCGGCTGACGTGACCCCCCACGTTCATCCAGGGGCCACTGGAATCCGGAGTTGAGAATTGCGCGTGAGCGTGACGGTAGCAACGGGCATCGGTGCGGAGCTTTCGAGGTGGCGCAGCGCCGATGCCCGTTGCGGTTTCAGGGTCGCGGCGTAGGCGGCGGGCGTCATGTAGCCGATTGCCGAGTGGGGCCGCGCAGTATTGAAGTCCTCGACCCAGCCGGCGACGATGGCGCGGGCGTGGTTGATCGAGAAGAAGAGATGCTCGTTGAGGCATTCGTCCCGCATCCGCCCTTGGAAGCTCTCGGCGAAGGCGTTCTGGGTGGGCTTGCCCGGCGCGATGTAGCGCCAGTCGAGCTTGGCCGCCTGGGTGAAGGCCAGAACCGCCGAGGAGGTGAACTCGGTGCCATTGTCGCTGACGATCGCGCCGGGTCGGCCGCGCCGGGCGATCAGCGCGTTCATCTCCCGCACGACCCGCTTGCCGCTCAGCGAGGTGTCCGGGACGGCGGCGAGGCATTCCCTGGTGACATCGTCGATGATGGTCAGCACGCGGAAACGGCGGCCGTTGGCCAGTTGGTCGTGAACGAAGTCCGTCGACCAGCGGCTGTTGGGGCCATCCGGCCTCGGGATCGGCGTGCGCGCCACCGCGATGCGGCGCCGCGACCGGCGCCGGCGGACCGCCAGCCCTTCCTCGCCGTAGAGCCGCTGGGTCTTCTTGCGGTTCACGGTCCAGCCCTCGCCGCGCAGCAGCACATGCAGCCGGCGATAGCCGAACCGCCGGCGCAGATCCGCCAGCTCACGGAGCCGCGCGCGCAGCGCAGCGTCGTCGGGACGCCGGCTGCGATAGCGGACCGAACTCCGGTCCGCGGCGATGATGCTGCACGCCCGCCGCTCGCTTACCTCGAGGCTCGTCCTCAGGTTCGCGACCGCTTCCCGCCTGGCGGCGGGCGTCACCATTTTTTTGCCAGCAGCTCCTTCAGCCCGGCATTGTCGAGCATCGCGTCGGCATAGAGCCGCTTCAGCTTCGCGTTCTCTTCCTCGAGCGCCTTCAGCCGCCTCGCCTCGGAAACGTCCATCCCGCCGTACTTCGCCTTCCAGGCGTAGAACGTCGCCGACGACATCCCGTGCTTGCGACAGAGCTCAGCGACCGATGCGCCGGCCTCCTGCTCCCGCAGCACCCCGATGATCTGCTCTTCGGTGAACCTGCTTCGCTTCATCTCCGGTCCCTCTCCTGTGGACCGGATTCCAGCTGCCCGTGGAGGAGAAACAAGGGGTCACGTCAGTACTTCGGTAGCGATCCGCAGAACATCGGGGTGATTACAGGCGAGGCGTCCGGCGGGCTTACCGATTGTCCGTCGTCAGGCTTTTTGGGACGTCTGAGCTGATCGAGCATAGGAGGGCTCTGGCTCATCTGGTTCAGGTTATGCTGCTCGGCCGTGATGGCTCAAGCGGCGGTTTCGGATGGTCAGTTTCTTGATCTTGTCCCTTGCCTTGAGGATGGCCTGACCGCGGCCGAAGTAGACGTCGGCGGGGGTCAGGTTGCCGAGGCTCTCGTGGTAGCGGCGGTGGTTGTAGTGGTCGACGAAGACTCCGACCGCGGCCTCGAGCTGGCCGGGAAGGAAGTAGTTTTCCAGTAGGACCCTGTTCTTCAGGGTCTGGTGCCAGCGCTCGATCTTGCCCTGGGTCTGCGGGTGGTTCGGGGCGCCGCGTATGTGGGCGATGCCCTTGTCCCCGAGCCACCGCGCGAGATCGCCCGCGACGTAGGACGCGCCGTTGTCGCTGAGCAGCCGGGGGCGGTGGAGGACCTTGGCGGTGTCGCAGCCCGAGGCCGCCAGGGCGAGCTCCAGCGTGTCGGTCACCTCGCGGGCGCGCATGGTGGTGCAGAGCTTCCAGGCGACGATGTAGCGGGAGAAGTCGTCGAGGATCGTCGAGAGATAGAACCAGCCCCAGCCGATGACCTTGAGGTAGGTGAAGTCGGTCTGCCAGAGCTGGTTCGGCGCGGTGGTCTGCTCGGTGAACGCCTCGGCCGCCTTGACGACGATGAAGGCGGGGCTGGTGATCAGGTCGTGCGCCTTAAGCAGGCGGTAGACCGAAGCCTCTGAGACAAAATACTTCTCCTGGTCGGTGAAGCGCACGGCGAGCTCCCGCGGCGACAGCTCAGGCGCTTCAGCGCGAGGGCCAGAACGCGATCCCGTACCGGATCGGGGATGCGGTTCCAGACCCGGCTCGGTCGGGGCGAACGATCCTCCAGGCCCTCGGGGCCATGCTCCCGGTCCGGTCGTACCAGCGGTAGAAGGTCGTGACCGGCACGCCGATCCGGGCCAGGGTCCGGCGCACCGGCAGATGCGACCCTTCGACCAAACGGATGATCTCGAGCTTCTCGGCGGCAGGATATCTCATTCGTGGTCACCCCCAGCCCCGGTCATGCTTTTTTTGAGCAGTCGGTTCTCGAGGGTGAGATAGGCTACCGCCTCCTTCAAGGCGGCCGCCTCGGCGCGCAGTTCCTTCACCTCGGGGCTCGTCGCCTGGCGAGCGGTGTCGCCCGCCAGGCGACGCTTGCCGGCTTCCAGGAACTCCTTCGACCAGCTGTAGTACAGGCTCTGCGCGATGCCCTCGCGCCGGCAGTGCTCGGCGATGCTGTCCTCGCCACGCAACCCGGACAGCACGATGCGGATCTTCTCCTCTGCCGAATGCTGCTTCCGGGTCGCCCGCCGAATGTCCTTCACCACCTTCTCGGCGGCGGCTCTCTGCGTCACGGGTTTCTGGCTCATCTCCACTCCTTGGCGGTTACGATGAGCCAGAAACCCTGCGTTGCTCAATCAGCTCAAACCGTTCCATGGGCGTTGACGCCGGACATCGGACAGGTTCTTAGGACTTCACCCACCAGTTTTCTGGTATCCTTGTCTGCGCAAGAGATTCTTGAGAGATTGCAATGCCCGACCTGTACCAGAACGTCGATACAGGCGATACGGAGTTTCTCGAGACCGTCGTCGAAGCCCTTGAGCGACGGGCTGCTGATCCGACGATGATCCAGCTCACCGAGTCCTACCTTGATCGGCTCGACTTCCCAGATGGCGGATTGCATGTGGAGATCGGGGCGGGAACAGGGCCGGTAGCACGGCGGGTTGCGGCGCGGGCACCCAATGGTCGTGTGGTTGCGACTGACCCATCTGAATACCTCGTCTCGGCCGGGAAAAGGCTGGCGTCTAGCATTGACAACCTATCGTTCGAAGTGGCCGACGGGGCCTGTCTTCGCGTGGAGGATTCTTCGGCGGACAACGTGATCATGCATACGGTGCTTACCCATGTTGCGGACCCGAACGCCCTGTTGACGGAGGCTGTCAGGGTGCTGAGGCCCGGCGGACGGTTGGTTGTCTGCGATGGATGCTTTGAAACAGTCTCGATTGCCAACTTTCTGGGCGACCCGCTTCAAGGATGTGCTGATTTCTTCGTCCAGCGGAACGTGACCAACAAATACCTCGGCGGCCTGATACGGCAACTGGTCGCCGACGCCGGTCTCAGGGTCGAGACGTTCGAGATGCCGGTCAGGGTGTTCAACGGAGGCGCCCTGGCTCTGCGCTGGGTGGAGGTAAGCTCCGCGATCATGGTTAGGGAAAAGCTCATCGGCGCGGGGCTGGGTACTGCATTGGTGGAGGAGTATCACCGGCGCGAGGCGAATGGGACCCTGCTCGGTCGCGTCTTGTTCATGACCCTCGTCGCCCGAAGTTCATCCGGGGGATGAAGAACTTCTCGGCGGGATCGAACTCCCACGGCTTGCGCCCGGTTGCCAAGCACGATCGCGCCGCGAGTTTACAACGCATCATGCGCTAGGAGCTGTGGACACTTATCGTATCCATAGGACGATGGCGGCTATCGTGACTACGGCGAGGAAGTTCCTGGCTGTCTTCTCGTATCGGGTGGCGACGCGCCGGAACTGCTTGAGCTTGGAGAAGCAGCACTCGATGAGGGACCGCATCGCGTAGAGGTGCTCGTCGACGGGATGCTTGCGCGTGCGCGAGGGATTGTTGGGGATCACGGCCAGGGCGCCTTTCGCGGCGATCACGTCGCGGATGGCGTTGCTGTCGTAAGCGGCGTCGGCCATCACCACCTCGGCGGGAAGCTGGGCGAGCAACGCCTCCGCCTGCGGCGCATCGCCCTTCTGGCCGGCGGTCGACGCGAAGCGCACCGGGCAGCCGAGGCCGCGCACCACCATGTGGATCTTCGTGCTCAGGCCGCCGCGGGAACGGCCGATGGCCTGATCTTCAGACCCCCCTTTTTCGCCCCGGAGGCGTGCTGGTGGGCGCGAACGATGGTGGAGTCGACGATCAGGTACTCGAAGTCCGGGTCATCCGACATCGCCGCGAAGATCCGCCACCACACCCCCTTCCGGCTCCAGCGGCTGAAGCGCCGGAACACGCTGTTCCAAGGACCGAACTCCTCGGGAAGATCACGCCAGGGCACGCCGGTGCGCACCAGCCACAGCACTGCCTCCACGAACCGCCGGTTGTCGCGCCCGCTGCTCCCGCGCGTCCGCTCGTCCCGATGATATGCGGCGCAATCCGCTCCCACTGATCGTCGCTCAAGACCAGACGAAGTCCCAACGCTGCCTCCCTTCCATGGAGACAACCTTAAATCACGTTCCATCAGCCGCGGGAATCTGGAGGGTTCTGTGAGGCGCGGCGTGACGTTGGGGCGAGCGCGGCGGTTGGTGGCGCCTCATGGAAGCCGGATTGAACGAAGCCGCGGTGGGCCCGCGCTATGGGCGGAGTATCTCGGAGCGTTGGCTGCCACGGCGATCGCTGCCGGCGATCTGATATGCCTGGGCGCTCCCGAGGACAGCGGATCCGGTTGCGTCGGGGCGGGGATCGGCCTGGGGCGACCGCCCGACGTGATCGGGAGGGCGGTGATTGACGGTTGATGATCGTGGCAGCCGAACAGGGCGCGTGACCTTCCGGGCGCGAGCCGCAAGCGCGGGCGCCGTCAGCATGCCGGAGATGATGGAAGCCTCGATCATCATTAGCGGGCCGGCGCTGGATGGGGCGGCGCGCGGGGCAGCGTCGACATGATCAACGAGAAGCTGCCGCAGCAACGGCAGACATCGGGCTCCGGCTTATGCTGACAAGGCGGGGCGCAGCGGTGGTCGTCGGGCTCGGAGTCGCGCTCGCCCTGCCGATCCGCGACGGGTTGGGCCAGCAGCTGTCGACAAAGCGCGAGTCGAGCTGCGCGATGGCCATTGGCGAGGAAGCCGAAGTGGCGGATGCGATGAAAGCCGGACGGCAGGACGTGCAGGAGGAACCGGCGCATGAACTCGCCCGCATCGACGGTCATCACCTTGCGGCGGCTTTCCTGCCGGTAGTCCTTCCAGAGGAAGCTGACGGCGTCGTCGGTCATGGCGACGAGGCGGCTGTTGGCGATGGCGACGCGATGGGTGTAGCGGCCGAGATAGGCCAGCACCTGCTCGGGGCCGCCGAAGGGCGGCTTGGCGTAGACCACCCAGTCGATCCGGCGCAGCGCCGCGCAGTGAGCGGCGAAGGCGCGGGGCGCGGCGAGCGGGGTGAGATCGCCGAAGAAGCGCAGTCCGCCGTCGGCGAAGGCGGCGGCGAGACGTTCGAGAAAGAGCCGCCGGAACAGCCGCCCGAGCACCTTGACCGACAGGAAGAACCCGGGTGGGCAGGCGATCCAGCGCGTCCGGTCGGGCGAGAGGCCGCCGCCTGGCACGATGCAGTGGACATGCGGATGGTGCTGCATCGCCTGACCCCAGCTGTGCAGCACCGCCACGCCGCCGATCTCGGCGCCGAGATGGCGCGGGTCGGCCGCGATGACGCGCAGCGTCTCGGCGGCGGTGCGGAACAGGATGGCGTAGACCGCCGCCTTGTTCTGGAACGCCATGGCGCCGACCGGCGCCGGCAGGGTGAAGACCACGTGGAAATAGGGAACGGGCAGCAGTTCCTCCCGCCGTGCGGCGACCCAGGCTTCCCGAGCCCGACCCTGGCATTTGGGGCAGTGACGATTGCGGCAGGAATTGTAGGCGATCGCGGTGTGGCCGCAGTCGGCGCAGCGGCGGACATGCCCGCCGAGTGCTGCCGTGCGGCAGGCTTCGATCGCGCCCATCACCCGGCGCTGGTCGCGGTTGAGGTGCTCGCTGCGTGCGGCGCGGAACGCAGGGCCGTGGCGGCGGAAGACGTCCGCCACCTCGAGGCCGCCAGCCATGACGGCGGTGCCTCAGGCCGGCGGGACCACCTCGAGCTTCAGCTTCTCCAGCGGGCTCGCGGTCCGGCCGATGAGCCCCTGCGAGACATGGGTGTAGCGCGCCGTCGTCGACAGGTGGGCGTGGCCCAGCAGCACCTGGATCACGCGGATGTCGACGCCGCTCTCCAGCAGATGGGTCGCGAAGCTGTGTCGCAGGACGTGGACGGTGATCTTCTTGCCAATCCCCGCCGCGGCTCGCGCCGACCGGCAGGCCGCATGCAGCGTCGTCGGCTCGATCGGGCGGGTCGCGTCGCGCCCCGGAAACAGCCACTGCTTTGGACGCGCCAGCCGCCAGTAGGTGCGCAGGATCGCCAGGAGCTGCGCCGACAGCATCACGTAGCGCTCCTTGCCGCCCTTGCCGTGCTCGATGCGGATCATCATCCGGCCGCTGTCGATATCGGGGACCCTGAGGCCGGTGACCTCCGAGACCCGCAGCCCGGCGGCATAGGCTGTCGTCAGCGCGGCGCGGGCCTTCAGGCTGGGCACGGCCTCGAGGAACCGCACCACCTCGTCGGCGCTCAGCACCACCGGCAGACGCCGCGGCTCGCGGGCATAGGCGATCCGCTCGGGAACCTCCGCCATCCCGAGCGTGACACCGTAGAAAAACCGCAGCGCCGCCACCGTCTGGTTGAGGCTCGACCACGCCACGCCCTTCGAGGCGAGGTGGACCTGAAAGGTGCGCACGTCCTCCAATGTCAGCTTGTCCGGCGATCGGCCGAAAAACCGGCTGAACTTCGCCACCGCATGCACGTAGGATCGTTGCGTCGCCGGCGAGAGGTTGCGGACCGTCATGTCCTCGATCATGCGGCGACGAAGAGGGCTGGTCTCGGCCATCGGAAAGCTCCTGTCTGGAAAGGGGTCTCAACAACCCAAACCTTCCAGTCAGGAGCACCGCCCGCGAAGCAGTCCCCATGCCGCGCAGCGGCTTCGTTCAATCCCTAGAAGTCCACAGCTCCTAGTGTGATTGATGGCCGCGGCGCAGATTTGGGTCTGTACGAACCGCCCGCGACCACTTATACCAACCCGCATTGATCAGAACCCTTCCGCCCAGTTTCGCTTGCCGATGGACCGGATGCGCCATGGCTGGTCGATGAGGTCGTTCCAGGCCGCGCAGCAGTGGGCGACGATGTCGTCGTAGCCGTTGAAGACACGGTTCGAGAACCAGTTGTCGCGCATGAACTGCCAGATATTTTCGACCGGGTTCAGCTCGGGAGAGCGGGGCGGCAGCGGCAGGAGCGTGATGTTCCCGGTGGGACGAGCCCCGCGCGAGATGCCATCCCGCCTGATCGAGGATGAGGACGGCGTAGGCGTCCGGCGCCACGGTGGCGCTGATCTCGGTCAGATGCTCCTGCATCGCGGCGGTGTCGCAGAACGGCATGACAAGGCCGGCGCCTTTGCCCTCGGCGGGGCAGATCGCGCCGAAGACGTAGGCCCAGGCGGTGGGTGAAGTCCTAAAACTGCTGGAAATTGGGATGGGGTGCCGCCCTGCTGGAGGGGCTGTTGTCCACGACCGCCGGTTGCCGCCGGCGGCAGCGGTGAAGTCCTAAAACTGCTGGAAATTGGGATGGGGTGCCGCCCTGCTGGAGCGGCTGTTGTCCACGACCGCCGGTTGCCGCCGGCGGCAGCAGGGAGCACCCCATGGAGAAGAGAGTACCGGCATCGATGCGCACCCGCCAATCGTTGTCCGAGCTGATCGAGGGACGGCTGGCCTCGCCGGACGGGCGGGCGGAACTGGTCAGGTTGGCGACGCGGCTGATCGTGGAGGAGGCGCTGGAGGCGGAGTGCCGGGATGCGCTCGGCCGCGATTATTACGAGCGCGGCGCCGAGGAAGGCCGGGGCTATCGCAACGGCGTGCGGACAGGCCGTCTGAAGACGGCGGAGGGGCTGATCGACTTCGCAGCACCCCAGGTTGCGGGGCGCGAGGCGCCGTTCCGCTCCGAGATCCGCAGCCACCTGAAGGGCCGGACCGAGGCGCTGGAGGGGCTGGCGGTCGAGCTGCTGGCCCGCGGCCTCTCGGTGCGCGACATCGAGGACGCCTTCCGCGACGAAAGCGGCCGGCTGCTGTTGTCGCGCACCGCCGTCTCCGAGCTCGGCGAGCAGCTCTGGGCCGACTACCAGGACTTCGCCTCCCGTGACCTGAGCGAGTACGAGATCGTCTACCTCTTCGTCGACGGCATCGCCGAGCGCATCCGCCCCGGTCAGCGCCGCGAGCCGGTGATGGCGGCCTGGGGCTACACGATGACGGGCAGCCGGGTGCTGCTGCACCTGATGGCAGGCTCCAAGGAGGACGCCGAAACGGTGAGCGCCTTCTTCCAGGACATGCGCGCCCGCGGGTTGGGCGACCCGCTCCTGGTCGTGTCCGACGGCGCGCCCGGCGTCATCAAGGCGATCGAGACCTGCTTCCCGCGCTCGGCCCGCCAGCGCTGCCTGGCGCACCGCATGCGCAACCTCGCCGCCAAGGTCCCCGAGGACCAATGGCCGGAGTTCAAGGCCCGCGTCCAGGCCGCCTACCAGGCGCCGAGCCGGGCCATCGCCCGCGATCTCGCCGCCGGCGTCGCCGCCGACTACGGCCGCGACCTGCCATCGGCCGTCGCCTGCTTCGAGGACGACTTCGAGGCCTGCATCGCCCACCTGCGCATGCCGGTCACCCACCGCCGCGCGATCAGCACCACGAACCTCCTCGAGCGGCTCTTCCTCGAGGAGCGCCGCCGGCTGAAGATCATCCCCAACGCCTTCGGCGAGCGGCCCGTGCTCAAGCTCATGTTCGGCGCGATGATCCGCGCCGCCGACCGGTGGCGAGCCATCAAGTTCACCGACTTCGAGCGCCGCCAGATCGCCGCAGTCAGAGAGGACCTCGACAGCGAGTATCAGACCCAGATCAATGCCCCGACACACCCGTCGGCACCGCAGAACCCGTCCCGTTTATCCAGCAGTCCTCGGACTTGACCCTGGCGGTGCGCTGGTCGTGCGGCCCGCGCGGCCGGGTGCCGCGCGTCGCCCATCTGCGGAGCGGCAGGCGTCGGCCGAAATAAGGGAAGCGTTCGACACCGAAGCTGTCGCCGCCCACCAGGCCCTCCGCGATGCAGCGCGTCAGAACCTGCTCGAAGAGATGCCGGAACAGGTCGCAGTCGCGGAAGCGCCCGTGGCGGTTCTTCGAGAAGGTCGAATGGTCCGGCACAGGGTCCGTCAGATCGAGCCGGCAGAACCAGCGGTAGGCCAGGTTCAGATGGACCTCGTCGCAGAGCCGGCGCTCCGAGCGGATGCCGAAGCAGTAGCCGACGATCAGCATCCGGATCATCAGCTCCGGATCGATCGACGGCCGGCCGGTCGAGCTGTAGTACGGCGCCAGAAACCGCCGGATGTCGGAGAGGTCGACGAAGCGGTCGATCCGCCTCAGCAGATGGTCCTTCGGGACGTGATCTTCGACGGAGAAGCGGTAGAAGAGCGACGCCTGCGCCACTTGCTTCGGCCCCATCATCTGCCCGATCCTCCCCTCGTCCCTCAGAGGATTGACGTGGGCCTTCGCCGCTACTAACACGTGTTCATACACAACTGCGCAATGCGGACGTTACGCGGGTGGCCGGAACCGCTTATGGCGCAAACTTGCGTAAGCGTCGTACCCGTGGGCCGCCTTCGGCGACTCTGTTGAAACAGTCCGATTTCGCGAGCTCCCGTTTTTCGGTGGATCGAAGTAGGACGTCGAACTTTCGGATACAACCCGTCAGGCGCGTTGTGGTGCCGCTACAGCCGCGATGCTGGATTTCGGCATCCCCCTCGGCCAAAAGATGCCTCTCCGGCTGAGTGGCGAGAAATTTCTTCGAAACTGGCACGGCGGGGACTTTTTCAAAAGAATCGGCCGGAAGCCGCCATCCGGCGAAGATAGCTCCGCGGCGACTTGAGGAAACGCTTCCGCGGCAAGCAACTAGGCAATATTCCTCCGGAAATCCAGCACGGCGTCGGCCACCAGGTCGGGAGCGGTCCTCATGGCAGCGTGGTGCTGACCGGGCATGACGACGGTCCGCGCATTTGGCAGAGCCTTCTCCAGCATGGTGTTGACCCTTTTCGCGTGGGGCGGGCTGTCGCCACCGAGGAGGAGCAGGACGGGGATCGTCAACTTGCGTGCCTGGTCGGCTGGTAAGCGATAGGTCTCTTCGGCGCGAGCTTCCCGTGGGATTGTGTGTGCTGCGGCCAGGCGCTCGTTCCACGACGGCGCCGCCATGACCTGCTCCACTTCGCGAGGAGGAATTCCCACGATCTCGACCAACAACATCTTTGTGAGGCCTTCTCGATCATCGGCGGCAAGAAGCTTGTCAAACTGCTCCAGCTGCGCTGGCGTATACAGGCTCTCGTCCTCGACGGCGATCCAAGGTTCGTAAAGGATGAGACCGGCGACCCTGTCCGATTGCATTGCCGCGCCGAGCGCGCAGACCGCGCCGAAGGAGTGGCCGAACAGGAGCACCGGCGCGCCGAGCGTGTTGACGACAGCGAGAACGTCCTCGAACTCGCGCTCGATCGCGTAGTCTGGTCTGTCGCCGCTGTCCCCACGACCCCGGCGATCCATTGGGACAACTGTCAGATCATCTTGCAAGCGCGGACGGAGCCCCGCAAAGCTACTCGATCGACTCCCGGTCATGCCATGAACAAGCACGATTGGCAGCCCTGTTCCGTCCAGGTCGTAAGCGATCAACGTGCCGTCGGCGCTGGAGACTGTTTTCAAGGCGACCTCCTCAAAATGATCATCCGGTGAAGCCACTTGCCCTGACCTTCGTTTGTCAAGCCGCGATGCTTGGACAACTTCGCCACATGCTGAATAAGGATGCTCCGATAGTGCCATTCCGACAAGGCGCAATCTCCGCGAAGTCACGGGTGCCCAACCGACGGATCGAGGTCGTGGAGCGCCTCGTTGGGCGAGACGATGGCGGAAAGGTCGAGATTGAGCGGTCAGTCGCTGAACTGCAAGGTCCGCAACTAGCGCCACTCAGACCTCTGATTGGGCTGCTCTCCGCCGATTTCGTTGAAGAAGCGGGCGAGGTCGCGCCGGAGCGAGGTGGCTGCCTGACGGGCCCCGCGCGCACCGGTCTAAAATTTAGCTTCGGCCAAAGCTTTCGCCCCTCCCCCCCGGGGGTATTCGCGGCTGTTGCTCACCAGTCGATCGGGCAGCCATCACGACCCCGGGCAACGTGCCGCTGGTTGCCGCCCTTCTCCTTGGACTGCGCGTCTGTGTTGTGGTGCGCGTCGCACAGCGACTGCAGCGGGCTGCTCCAGAAGATCTTCGGGTCGTTCTCATGCTTCTCGACGTGGTGCACGACGGTGGCTGCGCGCGTCACTCCTTGCCTGTTGCACAGATCGCAGAGCGGATGCTCCCGCAGCTGCTGGGCGCGCCTCTGCTGCCATCTGTACGTCGAGAGCAAGCGCTTCGGTTTCACTGCAGCCGTCCTCGCCGACTGGCCTGCATCGCGCCAAGGCGATCCTCGTGCTAGTGGATTGACTCCAGCACTTGGAACCCTCGTTTTCGTGCGGCAATGATGTCGTCGGGGTTTGCGCGTCCAGGCGAAGGGTTTGGGCGTCTTGTTGTGTTCGGCGATGAAGCGGTTGATGGCGGCCTGGAGGTCGACGATCGAGCGGAAGACGCCATGCTTGAGCCTTCCTGCGAGTGAGCTTGGCGAAGAAGCCCTCGACGGCATTGAGCCATGACGACGACGTTGGCGTGAAGTGGAAGGTCCAGCGCGGGTGACGCGCAAGCCATTTGCGGACCTTCGGGTGTTTGTGGGCGGCATAGTTGTCGAGAATGGAGTGAACCGTCTTGCCGGCGGGCACTTGCGCCTCGACAGCGTTGAGGAAGCGGATGAATTCCTGATGGCGGTGGCGCTGCATGTTCTGGCCGATCACGGTGCCGTCGAGGACATTGAGCGCGGCGAACAGCGTCGTCGTGCCATGGCGCTTGTAGTCGTGGGTCAGCGTGGCGCCGCGCCCCTTCTTCATCGGCAAGCCGGGTTGCGTTCGGTCGAGCGCCTGGATCTGCGATTTCTCATCCACGGACAAGACAACCGCATGCTCGGGCGGATCGACGTAAAGCCCCGACAACGTCGCTCAGTTTCGCCGCGAAGGCTGGATCGTTCGAGAGCTTGAAAGCCCGCCAACGATGGGGCGCGAGACCATGGGCCTTCCAGATATCCTGCACGGTCGAGACGGCGAGCCCGACGGCCTTGGCCATGGCGCGACGCCGTCCAGTGGGTTGCCTCGTGCGGCGGCTGGCAAGCGTCAGCCGGACGACCTCGGCGACGCGATCCTCCGCAATCGGCGCCTTGCCCGGCGGACGCGTCTTGTCGCGCAAAAGCCCGGCGACGCCCTCGTGCATGAAGCGCGCCTGCCAGCGCCAGACGCTCGTCTTGCAGAGTCCCGGTTCCCGCCATGATCACTGGGCTATCTCAGCCCCACCCAGTTCGAGGACCGTAATGCCCGCACCCCTGTCAAAAGCCCCGCACTCCAGAAGGCGGGCAAAATGCGCCACCGATTCGCTCGCCAACAAGCATTCATCCCGTGGGCGCCCGCGCGCTGCGCCACGCGAGATACTCCTGCTGCGCCTCCTCGGTCAGCGGATAGTAGACGCGCAGGTCGCCGCCCTGCGACAGGCGATGGCGTGAGAACTCCTCCCACTCGGCATGGTCGCTGCCGGCGGCGATGACCTCGGACGCGAGCGCGATCGGCACCACCACGGCACCGTCATCGTCGGCGACGACGATGTCACCCGGCATCACCAGCACGCCGCCGCAGGCGACCGGCACGTTGACCGCAAAGGGAATGAGCGCCGTCTGCGCGTGATAATTCGGGCGTGGCGCCGCGCACCCATATCCCGAGGTCGAGCGCGCGGGCAGGTCCCGAATCGCGGATGCAGCCGTCGATGACCACCCCGGCCCCGCCGCGCCCGGCGAGATACGTCAGCATCATCTCGCCGAAGATGCCGCTGCCCATGTCGCCGCGCGCGTCCACCACGATCATGTCGCCGGCCTGCGCCGGGAACATCACGTGGCGGTGCAGCTGCAGGTCGGGGTTGTCGTACTCCGAGCCGGCGAAGAGATCCTCGCGCTTCGGCATGCATTGCAGCGTCAGCGCCGGGCCGGCGGCGCTGCGCCCGGGCCTGAGCGGCACCGGGCCGCGGATGTGCGGGTCGCGCACCCCGAGGCGGCTCAGCTCGCTGCTGACCGTCGCGGTGCCGATTTGGGCGAGCGCCTGGTTGATCGCCGGCTCCGGCCGCGCGATGTTTTTGATCTCGGCGGGGTTCTGCACTTCGGGACCTCTCGTTCCGGCTGGGCTCACACCCAGCCGCCGTCGACGATGTAGCTCTGAGCGGTGATGGCGCTCGCCTCCTCTGAAGCGAGGAACAGCGCGACGCGGGCGATCTCCTCGGGCGTCAGCCGGCGCTTCAGGCACTGCCGCTCGGCGCGCATCGCGTCGGCCTCCGGCGTCAGCCAGAGCGTCAGCTGGCGCTCGGTCATGATCCAGCCGGGCGCTATCGAGTTCACCCGGACGTTGTAGGGCCCGTAGTCGCGCGCCAGCGAGCGCACCAGCCCGAGCACTGCCGACTTCGACGCCGTGTAGATCGGCATGCCGCCGAACCCAGCGATCCAGGAGAAGGATCCCATGCAGATGATCGAGCCGCCGCCAGCCGCCTTCATGTCCGGCAGCACCGCCTGCGCCGCGAAGAACTGGTGCTTGAGGTTTGACGCGATACGCTCGTCGAAATACTCGGGCGTGACCTCCTCGGTGGCGTGCCGCTCGTCGTGGGCGGCGTTGTTGACCAGCACGCCGATCGGCCCGAGCGCCGCGCGCACCCGGTCGACCGCCGCCCGCAGCGCGGTCGCGTCGCGGAGGTCGACCGCCTCGAAGTGCGCGGCCGCGCCGCTGTCCTTGAGCCGCGCGAGCAGGTCGCTCCCGCGGGCCGCGTCGATGTCGAGGAATCCCACCCGGGAGCCCTGCGCGGCGAAGGCCTCGACGATCGCCGTGCCGATGCCGGCGGCGCCGCCGGTGACGAGGACCGTCCGGTCCTTGAGGTCGGGATAGACCGCCCCCATCTCAGGCCGCCATCCTGCGGCCGGTCGCCGCGTCGAAGAGGTGCAGGTGCGCCGGATTCCGGGCTGATCCGCAGCGTCTCGCCGTGCCGCCCGCCGATGCGCTCGCGGAAGACGCCGACCACCTGCTCGCCGGCGAAGCGCAGATGCACCTGCGTCTCCGACCCGGTCGGCTCGACGGTGATGATCTCCGCCGCGACCCCGTCGGGGTCGAGGCGGAAGTGCTCGGGCCGGATGCCGAGCTGCGCCGTGCCCTCGCCCGCACCGCGGGCCGGCAGCGCGATCCGGGTCTCGTCCGCGGCGACGAAGGCGCCGCCCTCGATCCGGCCGCCGAGCACGTTCATAGCCGGCGAGCCGATGAAGCCGGCGACGAAGAGGTTCGCCGGCCGGTCGTAGAGCTCGAGCGGCGTGCCGATCTGCTCGATCACCCCGTCGTGCATCACCACGATGCGGTCGGCCATCGTCATCGCCTCGATCTGGTCGTGGGTCACGTACACGGTCGTTGTCCTCAATCGCTGGTGGTTGAGCTTGATCTCCGAGCGCATGGCGACGCGCAGCTTGGCGTCGAGGTTCGAGAGCGGCTCGTCGAACAGGAACACCCGCGGCTGGCGCACCATGGCGCGGCCCATCGCCACGCGCTGGCGCTGGCCGCCCGAGAGCTGCTTCGGGAAGCGCGCGAGCAGGCTGTCGAGCCCGAGCATCCCGGCGGCGGCGCCGACGCGCTGCTGCATCGTCGCCTTCGGCGCACGGGCGAGCCGGAGCGAGAAGCCCATGTTGTCGGCCACGGTCATGTGCGGATAGAGCGCGTAGCTCTGGAACACCATGGCGATGTCGCGCTCCTTCGGGGGCAGCGCGTTGACCACCCGGCCGTCGATCGCGATCTCGCCCGAGGTGATCTCCTCGAGCCCGGCGAGCATCCGGAGCAGGGTCGACTTGCCGCAGCCCGACGGGCCGACCAGCACCACGAACTCGCCGTCGGCGATGTCGATCGAGACGCCGTGCAGCACCTCGAGCGCGCCGTAGGCCTTGCGGACGTCGCTGATCCGGACGGTTCCCATCCCTAGTCGTCCCAGCGCGGCGACTTCGCCGGATTGATGGTGCGCTCGCCGCGGTCGAGCCCGCGGATGCGCTCGATCTCCTCGGGGGTGAGCCGCACGTCCATTGCCGCAAGGTTGGCGCGCAGGTGGTCGGGGTTCGACGAGGCCGGGATCGCCGCGTGCCCCTCGGCCATCAGGAAGGCCAGCGCCACTGCCGGCGCGCCGACGCCGTGCGCATCGGCCATCCTCATCAGCACCGGATCGGAGGCGACCCGTCCCCGCGCCAGGGGCTCGTAGGCTGTCAGCGCCAGCACTCGCGCCCGCGCGTAGTCGCGCAGCATCGGCACCTGCAGGTAGGGGTGGATCTCGACCTGGTTTGTGGCGAGCGCCGAGTCGCCGAGCAGCGCCCGCGCCCGCTCGAGGTGCGCTACCGGGAAGTTCGAGACGCCGATCAGCCGCGCCTGCCCGTGCGCCTGCGCGTCGGCGAGCGCCAGCATGTATTCCTCGAACGGCACCGCGTCCTTCTCTGAGGGCCAGTGAATCAGCAGGAGGTCGACCTGATCGACTCCGATCGCCGCGAGGCTCCGCTCGACGCTCGTGCCGAAGCGCGTCCGGTGGAGGTTGGTGTCGGCGACTTTGGTGGTCACGAAGACCTCGCCGCGCGGCAGCCCCGAGCGCCGCATCGCCTCGCCGACCTGCGCCTCGGTGTCGTAGCTCTGCGCGGTGTCGATGTGGCGGTAGCCGAGCTCGAGCGCGGTCAGGATCGCCGCCATGCCGGCGTCGCCGGTGCGGCCGAAGGTGCCGAGGCCGATCTGCGGGATGGGCGACGACCAGGACATGCGAAACCTCCGTCAGCCCTTCGTGGCGCCGGCCGTCAGGCCGCCGACGAACAGGCGCTGCATCGACAGGAACAGGAGCGCGATCGGCAGCGTCATCACCACCGACGCCGCCATCACCGCGCCCCAGTCGGTGTTGAACTCGGTCGAGAACTCGGCGAGCCCGATCGGCAGCGTCTTGACCGAGGAGTCGGTCGCGAAGCAGAGCGCGAAGATGAACTCGTTCCAGGTGGTGACGAAGGCATAGACGCAGACCGCGACGATCCCCGGCACCGACAGCGGCAGGGTGATGCGGAAGAGCACGCCGAGCCGCGAGGCGCCGTCGATGATCGCCGCCTCGTCGAGCTCGGGGGGGATCGCCTTGAAGTAGCTCGTCAGCATCCAGACCGAGAGCGGCAAGGTGATGATCATGTAGACGAGGATCAGCCCCCAGTAGGTGTTGACGAGCCCGAGCACCCGGAGCGTGATGAACAAGGGCACGATGATCGCCGCCGTCGGCAGCAGCTGTCCGATCAACACGAACGCCTGCAGGAGCGGCTTGCCGCGGAAGTTGAAGCGCGCGAAGCCGTAGGAGGCGAAGATCGCGAGCAGGAGCGCCAGCGCCGTCGAGCCGACCGAGATGATGACGCTGTTGAGGAAGTAGCGCGGGATGTTCGACTCGAAGAGCACCGTCCGATAGTTGTCCCAGGTCGGCGCGTCCGGCCACCAGATCGGCGGCACGGTGTAGAGCTCGCGGAGGGTCTTCACCGACGACAGGAGCATCCACCAGAAGGGGAACAGGCAGACGGCGACGAGCAGCACGCAGCCGGCGAGGATCACCGGCCAGCTCAGGCCCGGCCGCTTCAGCCGCGTCGCGCTCATTCCGCCCGCTCCGACGCCAGCGCGCGGATGTAGAGAAAGACGATCACGATCGCGACCCCGAAGAACATCACCGATAGCGCCGCCGCCTGGCCGAACTGGAAGCCTTCGAACGCCAAACGGAAGATCTGGATTGGGGTGATCAGCGTTCGGTTTGCCGGCCCGCCGCGGGTGATCGCGTAGATGATGGTGATGGCGTTGAGCGCCCAGATGACGAGGAGCAGCGTCACCGCCACGATAACCGGCCGTACCCCCGGCAGCATGACGTGGCGCACCTCCTGCCCGAAGCTGGCGCCGTCGACCCGGGCCGCCTCGTAGAGGTCGCTCGGGATCGACTGGAGACCCGCCAGCACCATGATCGCGACGAAGGGGAAGAGCTTCCAGACGTTGATCGCGATCATCACCGGCAGCACGGTGTCGGCGTTGGTCAGCCATCCGACCGGCGCGTCGATCACCCCGGGCGCGGTCAGCATGTAGTTGATGATCCCGAACTCGGTGTGGAACATCCACGCCCAGGTGGTCGCGGCGACGATCCCGGGCACCACCCAGGGGATCAGCGTGATCGCCCGCATCGCCCCGCGGCCGCGGAAGCTCTGGTTGAGCAGGATCGCCGTGGCGGTGCCGAGCAGCACCTGGAAGACGATCGAGCCGCCGACCCACCAGAGCGTGTTCCAGAACGCCGTCGGCGTCGCCCGCGCCGCCAGCACGCGCTCAAAGTTGCGCGTCCCGACGAACTCGCCCTGGTTGTCGGTGACGCTCAGCAGCCCGGTGTAGGCGATCGGATAGGCGGTCAGCATCGCCAGCACGACCAGCGCCGGCAGCACGAACATCAGTCCGGTCGAGGGTCGGGCCATGTTGCTTCCCGGACAGGGCTCCGGCGTCCGCCGGAGCCGGGCAGCTGTTGTCGGAGAACGCGCGGCGCCCCTCGCGGTCCGCGGGTCCGCCCTTCCTCCCTCGCCAGTTCATTAATGAACTAACCTTGTTCTTTTGTTAACTATGCCTGCAAGCAGCGTCGCTGTCAACGTCGCGACGCTCGCGTTCCATACGTCGTCCATGCGCCGAAATTTCATCACCTGCTTTCGGACCCCCGCGCGCCGGTCAGCGTCGCCGCGCCGGTCGCGACACCGGCGGTGTTCATCGTGCCGTCGAACAGCGGCACGTCGTAGGGCGCGTAGGGAAAGCGGGCGCAGGCCTCCTCGATCAGCTCGACCCCGAGCCCGGGCGCGGTCGGCGCGAGGATCGCCCCGTCCTCGAACACCAGCGTCTCGCGCACTAGCTCCTTCCGCCAGGGGACGTCGATCGAGACCGTCTCGAAGACCATGAGGTTCGGGATCGCCACCGCGAGATGCAGCGTCATTGCGTTCATCACCGGCCCGACCGGATTGTGCGGCGCCACCGGGATCAGGTGCGTGTGCGCGAGGTGCGCCACCCGCTTGGTCTCGCCGAGCCCGCCGGCGTGCGACACGTCGGGCTGCAGAACGTCGACCGCCCGCCGCTCCAGCGCCTCGCGGAACCGCCCCGGCTCGTACCACCGCTCGCCCGCCGCGATCGGCACCGGGCTCACGGCCCGCACATCCGCCAGCGCCTCGATGCTCTCGGGCGGCGTCGGCTCCTCGATCCAGGTCAGGTCGTACCGCGCCAGCTCCCGGCACATCGCAATCGCCGTCGGCACGTTCAGCCGACCGTGCACGTCCAGCATCAGGTCGACATCCGGCCCCACCGCGTCGCGCACCGCCTCGACGATCCCGATGGTCGCCCGCCGCTGCCGCCGGTCCATTTCCAGGTCCGCCACGTCGAACGGGTCCCACTTCAGCGCCCGGTACCCCATCACCACCGCCGCCCGCGCCCGCTCCGCATAGTCCTCCGCCGTCCGCGCCCCCCAGAACCAGTGATTGGCGTAGCAGACCACCCGGTCGTGGAACTTGCCGCCCAGCAGCTCGAACACCGGCACGCCGAGTGCCTTGCCCTTGATGTCGAGCAGCGCCGCCTCCACCGCCCCGAGCGCCGTGCGGAACACCGCGCCGGTCCGCCAGTAGCTGTCCCGGTGTAGCCGCTCGACGATCGCGTCCACCGCGAACGGATTCTGCCCCACCAGCACCCGCTCCAGCTCCTCAAGCGCCGCTACCACCGTCCCAGTCTTCCACTCCAGCGTCGCCTCTCCGACGCCCTCGATCCCCTCGTCTGTGTAGAGCTTCACGAAGACGAAGTTCGTCCGCGACACGTTCGCCACGAACACCTTGAGCCCGATGATCCTCACCCCATCGCCTCCGTCAGTAGTGCCCGGCAATCCGCCGCCGAGGCCTCCCGCGGATTCGTGGCATGGCTGTGGTCCGCCAGCGCCCGCTCGACCACCCGGTCGAACGTCTCCGCCGTGACCCCCAGCGCCCCGAGCCCCGCCGGCAGTCCCAGCCGCCGGTTCAGCCCCGCCACCTCCTCCGCCAGGTCCACCCCTTCCGGCAGCCCCATCGCCGCCTTCAGCCGCCCGAGCTTCTCCTCCGCCGCGGCCGCGTTGAACCGCAGCACCGGCGGCAGCAGGATCGCGTTCAGCGTCCCATGATGCAGCTGGAGGTCCTTCAGCCCGCCGAGCGCGTGGCTCAGCGAATGCACCGCCCCCAGCCCCTTCTGGAACGACAACCCGCCTTCCAGCGCGCCCATCATCAGCTCCGTGCGAGCCGCGAGGTCGCCGCCGTCGTCGAAAGCCCGGGCCAGGTTCCGCCAGATCCGCCCCGCCCCGTCGAGCGCGATCGCCTCCGCCGGCGGATTCTCCCGCGGCGACAGGAACGTCTCGATGCAATGCGACAGCGCATCGAGCCCGGTCGCCGCCGTCAGCTCCGCCGGCAGCCCCAGCGTCAGCTCCGGATCGCAGATCGCCCGCCTGGGGATCAGGTGCGGGCTGATGAACCCGAGCTTGCGCCCGTCCGCCAGCGTCAGGAGCGCCGCCCGCCCCACCTCCGCCCCGGTTCCCGCCGTTGTCGGGACTGCAACCACCGGCGCCACCGCCCCGGTGATCCGCTGCACCCCGCCGTAGATCGCCGCGTACCGTTCGAGCGGCCCCTCGTGCGTCGCGAGCAGCGCTACCCCCTTGGCCAGGTCGATCGGCGACCCGCCCCCGACCGCCACGATCCCGTCGCAGCCCTCCGCCCGCCAGACCCCCAGCGCCGCCGCCAGAGCATCCTCGGTCGGGTTCGGCGGCGTGCCCAGAAAGACCGGGCCGCCGATCATCGGCCACGCTCGGTCGAGCAAGCCGGCCGCGGCGATCCCCTCGTCCGAGATCAGCAGCGGCCGTGCCATCCCGATCTGCGCCACCGCCTCGGACAGCCCCGCGATCTCCCCCGGCCCGAAGTCGATCGCGGTCAGGTAGGCGATGCGCGCCATCCTTAGGCCGTCACGCGCCGGGCGATGGCAGCCACCTGCAGGCTGTGGGGCATCATCTGCATGGGCTCGATCCGGTGCCCGTCCAGGTCCTCGATCCACGCCTGCCAGTTGCCGATCGCCCCCCGCGCCTTCGGCCGGTAGTGCGGCACCCCCATCGCCTCGAGTTCCCGCAGGGTCCGGTCGACGTCCGGCACCGCCAGACACATGGGATTGTACCCCACCGCCGACGCCCCGCCGCCCGGTCGGGGAAGACCTTCAGGTAATGCTCGTCGGTGATGCGCAGGTAGATCAGCCACCGCCGCCCGTCCCTGTCGAGCCGCAGCATCTCCTCGAAGCCGAGCTTGCCCACGTAGAACGCCACGCTGCGCTCGATGTCCCTCACGCGGACTGCGACATTGTCAGAAAGGAAACGGTCAGCACGCGATGCGAACTCCAACCACGGGCGCCGCTCCGGCCGCCGAGCACGAGGAGGCGATCCAAATATGAACTTCCAAAGTTCAGAGTTGCAAGGTACAGCAGGGTCGGAGTTTGTCAACCGGGCGCGCATGACCGAGACCGCCGAGGAGACCGCCATCCGACACACCATCCCGGTGCTCGATCGGACGATGGAGGTTCTTGGCCAAATCGAGCGCAGCGGCGACGGGCTGACGATCCGCGAGCTGACTGAGGCGCTCGGCCTGCCGCGCACCACGATCTACCGCATTCTCAACACCCTGCAGCACCACCAGGTGGTCCGTCGCGACGAGCGCGGCGCCTACCACCTCGGCCGGCGGCTGCTGTCGCTCGCCGCCCACGTCGCCGCGCGAGCCAGCGACATCGACCTTGCCGCCATCGGCCAGCCGCTCCTCGACAGGCTCGCCGCCGAGCTCGGCGAGGGCGTCAAGCTCTCGGTCATCGACCCCGAGGGCATCCTGGTGCTCGCCGCCGCGCAGGGGAAGCGTGAGTATGCGCTGACCGTCGCGCCCGGCCAGCGCCTGCCCATCCACGCTGGCGCCGCCAGCAAGCTCCTGCTGGCGCATCTCCCGCCCAAGGAGCTCGAGTACTGGATGGCGAAGCCGCTGGCCGCCTACACGCCGAAGACGATCACCGAGCCGCGACGCCTGCGCGGTGAGCTCGCCCGGATCAGGCGGCAGGGCTGGGCTCAGGACCGCGGCGAGAGCGCTCCCAGCATCCAGGCCTTCGCCGCCCCGGTCTTCACCCGCGACGGCCGCATGGTCGCGGCGATCAGCGTGCCCTTCCTCGCCGGGACGCCGCCGGCCCGCGTGGAGGAGATCCGCCTCGCCGCCATCACCACCGCCCAGGCAGTCACCGCCGCGATGCCGGGCTGACCGGTGCGCATCACCGACCTCCGCTGCGCGGTCATCCAGCAAGAGCCCCATCGTGCGTATCGTCACCGACGAGGGGCTGTCGGGCTACGGCCAGGCCGAGACCTGGAAGCGCTGGCTGAAGCCGCACATCCTGGCCTTTCGCGAGGCGCTGGTCGGCGAGGACCCGCGCCTGGTCGAGCGCGTGATGCGCCGCATCCGTCAACGCGGCGGCTTCAAGCCCTGGG
The DNA here is from genome assembly GCA_963763295.1 of uncultured Alphaproteobacteria bacterium. Taxonomy (GTDB): domain Bacteria; phylum Pseudomonadota; class Alphaproteobacteria; order Rhodobacterales; family Rhodobacteraceae; genus Amaricoccus. The sequence continues at coordinate 10,925 of CAVXOH010000001.1, read as the reverse complement.
GCAGCGCGGTCAGCGTCATGAGATGGCGCTCTGGGACCTCGCCGGCAAGGCCGCCGGGCTGCCGTGCACCGCCTTCTCGGCGGCAAGGTGCGCGACCACGTCCGCGTCTACAACGGCGCAGCGCGCTTCCCGCTGCAGGCCGCGCGCCGGAGGACTACGCCGAGGACTTGCGCCGGCCGATGGCGCTGCCCGAGGGCTTCACCATCATCAAGCAGCCCATCGGCTTCCACTCGCCGATGAAGCGCGAGGTGCCCGGCTTCTACTACGGCGAGCCCACGCCGGGCGCGCCTTCCACGGCGCGTTCGACCGCGGGCCGGTGACCGAGAAGGGCCTGCGCCACCTCGTGGACTGCGTCGCGGCGATGAAGGCGGTGGCGGGCGACGTCGGCCTCGCGCTCGACGCCGGCCCCGGCTGGATGCTGGCCGACGCGATCCGCCTCGTGCGCCTGCTCAAGCCGTTCAACCTTGTCTGGGTCGAAGACCTGCTTTCGGGCGACTATACCCCTTGGGTGAACGCCGGCGTCTACCGCGAGCTGACCCGCACCAGCGCCAAGCCGATCCACACCGGAGAGCAGATCTACCTGCGGCAGAATTTCAAGGAGCTAATCGAGCGCGGTGCACGTGGTCGGTCCCGACCCAGCCGATGTCGGCGGCATCGCCGAGCTGAAGTGGATCGCCGAGCACGCCGACCTGCACGGCATCGCCATCGCGCCGCACGGCACCGCCAACGGCCTGCTCGGCCTCGCGGCGATGATCCAGGCCTGCGCCACCCTGCCCGACAACTTCATCGCCTTCGAGTACACGGTCGGCGACTCGGACTGGTGGGCCGACATCGTCGAGGGGCTGCCCGATCCGATCGTCGTGGACGGCATAGTCGCCTTCGGTGACCGCCCGGGCATGGGCGTCGAGATCCTGCCCGAGCGCGCGGCGCCCTATCTTGCTGCCCGAGGACCCGACCTTCTCGCCTGATGCTCGCCGGAGTCGCACGCGTGCAACTCCGGCTAAATGATTGATCCAGTACGAACTTCATTGCGGCGTTTACCGCATCTCACCGATGGTTAACCCACCGCCGCGTGGACTTCCGCCGTCCGACTCCGCGGCCGATAAGCCTTAGCCAGCCAGTCCATCGCCTCGTCCTTCGCCCGGTCGCTGACCTTCCATGCCTCGTTCGCATCGAACCAGGCGACGATCTCCCGTGCTCCTTCGGCGAAGCTCGTGGTGCAGACATAGTCCGGCACCAGCCGCCGCAGCTTGCTGTTGTCGAAGACCAGGCTGTGCGCCATGTCGCCGAGCAGCGCGTCGCCCCAGTCCTTGTCGACGGCGGCGATCGCGTCGGACGGCACGTGCACGATATCCGGGCGCTCCACCCCGGCGGCGCGCGCCAGCGTCAGCACGATGGTGTTCCAGCAGGGCGCCTCGTCCGAGGTGATGTGGAAGCTCTCGCCGTAGGCGCGCGGGTTGCAGATCAGCCCGACGAAGCCCTTGGCGAAGTCGCGGCCGTGGGTCAGCGTCCAGAGCGACGAGCCGTCGCCGTGCACGATCACCGGCCGGCCGCGGCGCATGCGCTCGACCGAGGTCCACTGGCCGATCATCGGAACGGAGGCCTGGTCGTAGGTGTGCGACGGCCGCACGATCGTCACCGGATAGCCCTCGGCGCGGTAGGCCCGCACCAGCGCATCCTCGGCGGCGATCTTCTTCTGCGAGTAGGCCCAGATCGGGTTTTCGAGCGGCGTCGACTCGATCACCGGGAGCCGCGCCGGCGGTGTCTGGTAGGCCGACGCCGAGCTGATGAACACGTACTGCCCGGTGCGGCCGCGGAAGAGGCCGAGATCGGCCTGGACGTCGTCGGCGTCGTAGGCGACGAAGTTGACCACGCTGTCGAAGGAGAGCCCCTCGACCGCCGCCGCGACCGAGGCGCGGTCGCGCACGTTGCCCTTCAGCACCCGGACCTCGGCCGGCAGCGGCCGGATGCCGGTCTCGCCGCGGTTCAGGACATGGACCTCGAAGCCCTTCCGGACTGCTGCGTCCACGCACCACCAGCTGATCCGCCCGGTGCCGCCGATGAACAGAACCTTCTGCGCGCCCATCCTCTCACTCCCCGTGCAGCCGCCCGGCGTACCAGTCCTCGAAGCCGTTCTCGGTGACCGCGATGTGGATGTCCTCGCGACGCAGCCCGAGCGCGGCCAGCTTCTCCACCATGACCCGGTAGAGCCGCCGCTTCATCTCGACGCTGTAGCGGTGCACCATCAGGATCTGGATCAGGATCAGGTTCCGCCGGTCCACGCCATTGTAGCCCGGATCGAACACGATCTCGCCGTCCTCGCGCGGCCGGAAGATCTGGAACTTGTCGTTCGCCGGCACGTCGAGCGCCTCGACGAAGGCCTGCTGCAGCTCGGCGCTCATCTTGTCGGCGTGCGCCTCGTAAAGCGCGCGCGGCATGTCCACCTGGACGAGGGGCATCGTTGACTCCGGAAGGCTTCGGGCAGGCGCTACCCGTCGAGCATCGCCTGGATCTCCTCGTTGGCCTCGTCCATCGCCTCCTGCACCGTCTGCTCGTCGAGCAGGATGCGCTGGATCCCGTCGAAGTAGGCCTGGCCGATCTGCACCCAGTTCGGATGGATCGGGAACGGCCGGGCGTAGGGCAGCATGGCGCTGAAGGTCGCGAGCTGCGGGTCGTCGAAGCGCGGCAGCTCCAGCGACGACTTGCGCACCGGGAAGGTGTCAGTGAAGAAGCCCTGGTTCTCGGCGGTGTTCATGAACGCCAGGAACCGCTTCGCCTCGTCCGGGTTGTTCGCCTCGGCCGGGATCACGTAGCTCCAGCCGCCGAGCACGCCCGAAGTATCCTTGCCCTCGGGATGCGGCGTCATCATGATGCCGATGTCGATGTCGGGGTTCTCGTTCGCGATCGCCGCGAGGTCGAACTGGCCGCCGAGGTAACTCGACACCGCCTCGGCGATGAACAGCCGCCGGTTGGTGTTGTTGTCGTTCTCCAGCGTCGAGGCCGGCGACAGCCCCTTCTTGTAGAAGTCGGTGAAGAAGGTGACGCCCTCGACCGCCTCGGGCTGGTTCACCGTCGCCGTCGTCAGGTCGGCCGAGACGATGTCGCCGCCGGCCATCCAGATGAAGGGCAGCGAGGCGGTCAGCGTGTTGCCGACCTCGCCGCCGCCGGTGATCGCGAAGCCCGACCGGCCGTCCCGGGTCAGCGCCGTCGCCATCTCGACCATCCCGTCCCAGGTCTCGGGCGGATCGTCCGGGTCGAGCCCTGCCGCCTCGAAGTGGCCGCGGTTGAAGAGCACCGCCCGGGTCTCCATCCGGTAGGGGATGGCCCAGAGCTGGTCGTCCCAGGTGACATAGTCGATCGCCGCCTGCGGCGTAGTCCTCCTTGTCCTCGATCACGTCGTCGAGCGGGATGACCAGCCCGTTCTGGGCGTAGCCGTTCACCCAGCCGTGCTGCACCTCCATGATGTCGGGCGGGGCGCCCGACTGCAGCGCCGTCAGCACCCGCTGCGGCAGCCCGTCCGAGGTGGTGACCTCGAGCCGGAGCGTGATCCCCGGGTTCTCCGCCTCGAACTTCGCCGCCAGCTCCCTCGCCCGCGCCTCGCCCCAGTTCGGCGTCCACCAGACGATCTCGCCGGCCATCGCCGCGCCGCCGGGCGCGAAGCTCGAGACCGTCAGGGCAAGCAACGCCACCGCACGCATCGGCCGCATCTCATCCTCCCCTGCTGGGCGGCCAAACCGCCCGCTCCGTTGCCGTTCGCCCCTTTCCGAAAGTTTCGGCCGTTCCGGCAATCGGCCCGACTCTACGCGTGGCAATAAACTTGTCAAGCAGCGCGTCCGATCTTGCCAGATCGTGCGAAAAGTGCTTCGATCGCGGTCGAAACGATCCCGAAACTTTCGAGGCCATGCCGACCGAACGCCCGGCCCTCGCCGATCCCCGCCGCGTGACGATGGCCGAGGTGGCCGCCGCGGCCGAGGTGTCGGTCGCCACCGTCTCCAAGGTGCTGAACGGCCGCGCCGACGTCGCCTCCGACACCCGCCGCCGCGTCGAGGCCGTGCTCGCCGCGTCCGGCTACGACCCCCGCCGCCGCAAGCCCGAGAGGCCCTGGCTGATCGACCTCGTCTTCTCCGAGCTCGGCCCCTACGCCACCGAGATCATCCGCGGCGCCGAGGAGGCCGCGCAACGCCTACGGCTGCCGGATCACCGTCTCCGCCCTCACCGACCCGGTCAAGGAGACCCGCTGGCTCAACTGCCTCGGCCCCGGCCGCGGCGACGGCGTGATGCTGGTCTTCGCCGACCTCTCGTCTCAGCACCGCGACCGGCTCAAGGCGCTCGGCCTGCCCGTCGTCATCGTCGACCCGACCGACCGCCCCGACCCGGGTACCCCATCGGTCGGCATCTCGAACTGGGCTGGCGGCATGACCGCGACCGAGCACCTGATCGGCCTCGGCCACCGCCGCATCGGCATCGTCTGCGGCCGCCTCGCCATGCTCTGCAACCAGGCCCGGCTCGACGGCTACCGCGCCGCCCTGGAGCACGCCGGCCTCCCCGTCGACCCGGCGCTCATCGTCACCGAGGCGCACCGCCACCCCTCGGCGCTGCAGGCCGCCTCGGCGCTCCTGGACCTGCCCGACCCGCCGACCGCAATCTTCGCCACGTGCGACGCCTACGCCCTAGGCGTCTACGAGGCGGCGCGGCTGCATGGGCTGCACGTCCCGGACGAGCTCAGCGTCGTCGGCTTCGACGACATCCCGATGGCGGCCTGGGTCGCGCCGCCGCTCACCACAATGCGCCAGCCGCTCGCCGACATGGCGGCGCTCGGCGTCCGGCTGCTGCTCGGCGCCGAGACCCAAAACCTCAGCCACCGCATGGAGCTCGCGACCGGCCTCGTCGTGCGCGCCAGCACCGCCCCGCCCGGAGACGCCGATGCATCCTGACCGCTTCCTCCGCGTCGACGGCACGCGCCTCGCCGACGCCACCGGCGCCACCGTGGTGCTGCGCGGCTACAACATCGGCGGCTTTCTCAACATGGAGAACTTCCTGACCGGCTACCCGGCGACCGAGTTGCTGCACCGGTCGGCGCTCCTGCGCGCGCTCGGGCCCGAGCGCTATGCGCTGTTCTTCGACCGCTTCACCGCCGCCTTCTTCGCCGACGAGGACGCCGCCTTCCTCACCTCGCTCGGCATGAACCACGTGCGCGTGCCGCTGAACTACCGCCATTTCGAGGACGACGACCGGCCGTTCGAGATGAAGGACGCGAGGCTTCGCGCTGCTCGACCGCGTCGTCGAGATCTGCGATCGCAACGGGCTCTACGCTGATCCTCGACCTGCACGCGCTGCCGGGCGCCCAGAACATGCACTGGCACAGCGACAACCCGACGCACTACGCCTTTTTCTGGCAGCACCGCCACTTCCAGGACCGGGTCGTGCACCTCTGGGAGCGGCTCGCCGACCGCTACCGGGGCAACCCGGCGGTCGCCGGCTACAACCTGATGAACGAGCCGGGCGACGCGACCAACGCCAAGGTGAAGCCCTTCTACGACCGTTGCGTCGCGGCGGTGCGCGCGGTCGACCCCGACCACGTCCTGTTCCTCGACGGCAACCGCTACTCGACCGACTTCAGCGCCTTCGAGGGGCAGGCGCTCTATCCGAACAGCGTCTACGCCGCGCACGACTACAAGACCCCGGGCCTCGTCGGCGGCGGGCCGTACCCGGGGGTGACCCGCGGCGTCCACGTTGACCGGGCGAACGTCGAGGAGACCTTCCTCGCCCGCACCGAGTTCATGCGGCGGACCGGCACGCCGATCTGGATCGGCGAGTTCGGGCCGGTCTTCACCAACGACCCCGAGCGCGACGAGCACAAGTACCGGCTGCTTGCAGACCAGCTCGACATCTACAACGCCCACGGCGCCAGCTGGTCGATCTGGGCCTACAAGGACGTCGGCCACGAGGGCGTGGTCGCGGCGGCCGCCGACTTGCCCTGGCGCCGCCGCATCGCGCCGGTGACCGAGAAGAAGGCGCGGCTCGGCGTCGACAGCTGGGGCTCGACCGACGCCGGCGTGCGCCACGTCATGGGGCCGATCGAGGAGACCTTTGCCCGCGAGTTCCCGGACTTCGACCCGTTCCCATTCGGCGCCGCCAACTGGGTGCAGCAGCTCGTCCGCTCGATCCTTTTGGCCGAGCCGATGACCGGCGACTTCGAGGCCTGCTTCCGCGGCATCGACGACGACGCCGACCGTCATCGCGCTGGCCGAGTCGTTCGCATTCGGCAACTGCGAGCGCCGCGAGCGCCTCGCGGACCTCATCGCCTCGAAGACCATGCAGAACCGCAGGGAGACCGCGCCGACATGACGCCGCCGTTCGTCCCCCGGCTGGCCTGCGCTATGCTCCGCCGGAACGACCGGCCAACAAGAACGACATCCGGGAGGAAACCAGATGGCGGTCCGATGGAGTAGGATCACCCCGCAGCTGGCGCTGGCGCCGGCGGTCACGGTCACCCTCGTCGCCTTCGTCGGCGCGATCGGCTGGACGATCTACATGTCGTTCACCAAGAGCCGGCGCTTCCCCGACTACACCATCCCGCCCGACTGGCTCGACCAGTACGTCCGCCTGTTCAACAATCCGGCCTGGACCACGGCGCTGCAGAACCTGGTCGTGCTCGCGCTCGGCAGCGCGCTCGCGATCGTCTTCGGCTTCATCCTCGCCGCGATGGTCGAGCGCGAGAAGTTCGCCGAGGGCGTCTTCCGCACCATCTTCCTCTACCCGCTCGCGATCTCGCTGATCGTCACCGGGCTGGTCTGGCGCTGGATGTTCAACCCCTCGCTCGGCATCGAGGCGGCGCTCCGGAACCTCGGCTGGGAGAACGCGTCCTTCAACTGGCTGGCCGAGCCGCAGACCGCGATGTACGGCATCATCCTCGCCTCGATCTGGCACGGGCTCGGCTTCTACATGGCGCTGATGCTCGCCGGCCTGAAATCGATCAACACCGAGATCTGGAGCGCCGCCCGCCTCGACGGCGTCAGCTTCTGGCGGCTCTACCTCGAGGTGATCATCCCGATGATGAAGTTCACCTTCCTGACCTGCGCGATCCTGCTCTCGCTCGGGGTGGTGAAGGCCTACGACATCGTCGTCGCGATGACCAACGGCGGCCCCGGCACCTCGACCTGGACGCCCGCCTATTTCGCGATCAACGCCTACGCGACGCGAAGCAACATTGGCTTCGCCTCGGCGGCCGCCGTGATCATGCTCGTCATCACCCTCGTGATCTTCCTGCCGCTGGTGCTCGTCACCGCCTGGCAGGCGCGCCGCCGCGAGGAGGCCGTGCGATGACCGCGTCCGACGCCGTCGCGGCCGCCCCGTCGAGGCCCTTCTACCCGCGGCGCCGGCGGCGGGTGAAGGGCTCGTCGATCGCGATCATCGTCTTTCTCTGCATGTGCGCCGCCTTCATGGCGCTGCCGCTCTACGTGGTGATCGTCACCTCGTTCAAGCCGATCGAGGAGATCACCCTCGGCCGCGTCTTCGAGCTCCCGGTGACCTGGACGGTCGAGCCCTACATCCGGGCCTGGACCTCGATGTGCACCGGGCTCGCCTGCGACGGCATCAAGGCGGGCTTCTTCACCTCGGTGAAGATCCTGTTCCCGAGCCTCGCGCTCTCGATCGGCCTTTCCGCCGTCACCGGCTATGCGCTGGCGCTCTGGAACGTGCGCTGGGCCGGCACCTTCCTCTTCATCCTCTTCATCTGCGCCTTCGTGCCGCTGCAGATCATCATGATCCCGCTGATCGTCGTCGTCGCGAGCATGGGCATCTACGGCACCGTCTGGGCGATCGCGCTGATCCACTCCGTGCTGGCGATGCCGCTGCTGACGCTCATCTTCCGCAATTTCTACAAGGACATCCCGCGCGAGCTCATCAACGCCGCGATCATGGACTCGGGCAACTTCTGGCGGATCTTCGTCGAGATCGTGCTGCCGATGTCCGGCAACATCATGGTCGTCGTCTTGATCCTGATGATCACCACGGTCTGGAACGACTATCTCGTCGGCCTGATCTTCGGCGGCATCGGCGCCAAGCCGATGACGGTGATCCTCGCCAACTCGGTCGTCACCTCGCGGGGCGAGGTCATCCACAACGTCAACATGGCCGCCGCGCTGCTGACAGCGATCCCGCCGCTCATCGTCTACTTCGCGCTCGGGCGTTTCTTCGTCCAGGGCATCACCGCCGGCGCGATCAAGGGTTGATACTCGAGCGATGAGAAGACCGGCAAAGACCCGAACGACCGGTCCGCGCATCCGGACTGCCATCCAGGAGGAGAGAAAGATGAAGCCAACGCATATACTCGGGACGTCACTGGCGCTCGCCTTGGCCCAGGTCCCGGCCGCCCGCGCCGCCGAGCTCACGCTCTGGCATTCCTGGTCGAACGACAGCGAGATGGCCGCGCTAAACGCCATCGTCGACGAGTTCGAGTCGCGCGGCCACACCGTCGTCGCCGCCTCGACCCCGCACGAGACCGCCGGCGAAAGCCCGCTGACCAGCCTCTTCGTCGCCGGCACCCCGCCGAACCTGTTCATCGCCGCGCAGTCGGACTTCTACCAGGACCTGAAGAGCCAGGGGCTGTCGCAGGACGTCGGCCCGCTCTTCGACCGCATCGGCGCCACCGAGGCCTTCCCGGAGGTCGTGAAGCAGGCGATCGAGATCGACGGCGAGACGCTGAAGATCCCGGTCGCGGTGCATATCGACGGCATCATCTACTACAACAAGCGCGTCGCCGACGAGATCGGCGTCGATCCGACCACGTGGCAGTCGCTCGACGACATGTGGGCGGACCAGGAGAAGGCCGAGGCGGCCGGCAAGACCTTCGTCGCCATCGGCGGCAATACCTTCCAGGCCGGCTACACCTTCCATCCGATCCTTGCCGCCGTCGCCGGGGCGGACGTCTACCAGCGCTTCTATTCCACCGACCCGGACGAGACGGTCTTCGACGAGCCGGGGCTGCGCGACGCCATCGAGACCTTTCGCAAGATCGCCGAGCAGATGGACCCGGGCTGGGTCAACCGCGCCTGGAACGACACCACCAACATGGTGATCAACGGCGACGCGCTGATGCAGATCCACGGCGACTGGATGAAGGGTGTCTGGCGCGTCAACAACAAGGAACTCGGCACCGACTTCGCCTGCGTGAACATCCCGGGAGCAAAGGCGATCTCGGTGACGGTCGATGCCTTCGGCATTCTCGGCGGCGTCGACGAGGAGACCCTGGCGGCAGAGGAGGAGTTCGCCTCGATCGTCGTCGATCCCGAGATCAACGCCGAGTTCGCCCATCTGAAAGGCTCGACCCCGGTTCGCCTCGACGTGCCGACCGACCGGCTCGACGCCTGCAACGAGCTGGCGCTCGCCACGCTGGCGAAGCCCGACCTGACCGTCGCGAACCCGTTCTACATCGGCGACACCGACTGGATCAATTCGGTGTGGAACACGATGTACACCTTCCAGGGCGATCCGAGCATGACCACCGACGCGGTCATCCAGATGCTCAAGGACGAGCACGCCGCCATCTTCTGAACAAAGCGTGCGCCGCCGAATAAACGGCCGATATCGGCGGCGCACGATCCTCTATCGAGAGAATGCAATGCCCCGCGTCAGCCTCGCGCATATCGTCAAGAGCTACGGCGCCGTCACCGTCCTCGACGATCTGAACCTCGCGATCGACGACGGAGACTTCCTGGTGCTGCTCGGACCCTCCGGCTGCGGCAAGACCACGCTCTTGAATCTGCTCGCCGGCCTCGCCGAGGTCACCGACGGCCGCATCGCGATCGGCGACCGCGACGTCACCGACCTCGATCCCAAGGACCGCGGCCTCGCCATGGTCTTCCAGTCCTACGCGCTCTATCCCACCAAGTCCGTGCGCGGCAACCTGCGCTTCGGCCTCTCCGCCGCCCGGCTCGACGCAGCCGAGGTCGAGCGGCGCGTCGCCTGGGCGGCGCGGCTGCTGCAGATCGAGCCGCTGCTCGACCGCCGCCCGTCGCAGCTCTCGGGCGGCCAGCGCCAGCGCGTGGCGATCGGGCGCGCGCTCGTCAAGCACGCCGACGTCCTGCTGTTCGACGAGCCGCTCTCGAACCTGGACGCCAAGCTCCGCACCGAGATGCGGCTGGAGATCAAGCGCCTGCACCACGAGCTGAAGCCGACGATCGTCTACGTCACCCACGACCAGATCGAGGCGATGACCATGGCGACCAAGATCGCGGTGATGAGCGCCGGCGTGATCCAGCAGTTCGGTACGCCCGACGAGATCTACGAGCGTCCGGCCAACCTCTTCGTCGCCGGCTTCATCGGGGCGCCGGCGATGAACCTCAAGCGCGCCCGGATCGCGAAGGCGAACGGCAAGGTCGAGGGCGTGTTCTCGTCGGGGCTTCGCTTCGACCTCGACCGCTACCCCTTCGCGTCGCCGCCCGGGGAGGGGGCCGACGTGGTCATAGGCATGCGCCCCGAGCATTTCGCCGCGCGAAGGCAGCGCCGATGGCGCCGCGGCGGTCTTCACGCTGCCGGTGCAATACACCGAGCGCACCGGGTCGGACGCGACCGGCTACCTGAACTTCGAGGAAGGATTGCTGTCCCTGCGTGTCGATCCCGACCACGCCGCGGGGCTTGCGCAGGGCGAAGTGGTCTCGGTCGGCTTCCCGCACGGCAAAGCCAACGTGTTCGACGCGCACTCCGGACGCCGCCTTTGAACGCCCGGGGCCGGCGGATCCTGTACACGGCGAGGCCGCCGCGGCCGGCGGCTTCGAGACTTCTCAGGAACCCAGGGAGACGAGCATGAGAAACATCACGGGGCTGGGCCACGTCGCCATCAAGGTCAAGGATGTGGACCGGTCGCTGGCCTTCTACACGAACGTGCTGGAGTTGCCTGAAATGCTGCGTCTGCATCACGAAGA